>CBDASJ010000014.1:0-35683 GCA_965199555.1 Acetobacteraceae bacterium
ATGTTATTGCCCGAGGCCGAGCGAGCGCAAATACACCAGCAGCCCCGCTTCCAGCAGGTCTTCCGCCGACATCGGCAGCGGCCGCCGCCCGGGCGAGGGCGGCCCGGTAAACAGCGCCGCGGTGCCGTGGCACAGCGACCAGACATGCAGCGCCACCATCAAGGCCGGCGGGCGGTTCTTGCCCGGCCCGGCGGCACAGGCCGCATCCGCGGCGCCGCGGATCACCGCGAAGGCGGCGTCGGCGGCGCTGCGGAGCGACGGGTCGGTGTCACCGGGCACGCCGTCGAACATCGCGGCATAGGCGGCAGGATCCTGCCGGGCAAAGCGCAGATAGGCGCGGCCGCATCGTTCGATCGCGGCCGCAGGGTCGGGCTGGCCGCCATTCCATGCGTCCAGCAGGTCGTCCCGCAGCCGCTCGAACCCGCGCCGCGCCAACTCCGCCACCAGCGCGCCCCGGTCGCGGAAATGCCGATAGGGTGCGGCGGGGCTGACGCCGGCGGCGCGGGCCAGCTCGGCAAAGGCGAACCCGCCCAAACCGCGCTCGGCAATCAGGCGGCGAGCGGCCTCGACAAGCGCCTCGCGCAAATTGCCGTGGTGGTAGCTGTCGCGGCCGAAACTCATGTGAACAGGGCTTACATGACCTGGGTGCGTCTGGACACTCTCGGCGGCTCAGTCACCGCACAAATGTTGCTGCCGCAGCGCATCGTAGAAGCCCTGTCCCAACTCGACCGCCGACAAGCGGCACGGCGCCTGCGCCATCGCGACCCCGGCCGCTTGGTCGCCTTGCAGCGATAGCGTGAAGGCGATGAGGCCGCGCAGCGTGCTGCGATACTCCGCGGTGAAGATCGGTCGCAGTTGCTCCGTCAACTGGAGCGCCTTGCGGAAGTCCGGCTCGGCCGCGTGATAGTCGGCTTTCTCGTAGAGCGCCCGGCCGCGCTCGTCCCACGCCCGAGGATCGCCGGGGTAATCCGTGACCAGTTCCTCCGCCTCCGCTTGCGTAGTCGCGACTGGATTGTTCGGCAACAAACGCAGGAACGGCGAATGCAGCGCGGCGAGCCCGGCGGTCGCCGCGGCCACCATGACGAACAGCCCGACCGGCAGCGCCAGGGTGGCGGGCATCCCGCGGCGCGGCGCCCGCCAGAATTGCCAGATCAGCAATCCGACCAGCGCGCCACCCATCATGCCGCCGACATGCCCGGCGTCGTCGACGTCCGCCGGCGTCGGCACGCCGCCGAGCCAGGGCAGCAGCGTCAGCAGCAGGACGATGAACGAGCGGAACCGCATGGAGTCCACCGCCGGATGGTCCACCCGGAAGCTGCCCAGGAAGCCGGCCGCGCACAGCCCCATGATCGCGCCGGACGCGCCGACGACCGTCAGGTTGGACGGATCGGTGGCAAGCGACATCAGCGAGGCACCCAGCCCGCCCAGGCAGAACGCCAGGAGGAACCAGGCCCAGCCGAACACCGCCTCGAACACCAGGCCGACCACCAGCAAAGCCGCCTCGTTGGCCAGCAGATGCTCCGGCGACGCGTGCAGCAGCATCGCGCTGCCGAAACGATACCACTCGCCCACGACCAGCACCCTGTAGCCGTTGAAGCCACCAAAGCCCAGCAGGCTCGCCGCGGTCAGGTGGTCCGCGTCCGGCTCGTTCCCTGCCTCCAGAAAGAACACGCCGGCCAGCAGGGCGGCGAACAGCACGGTCATCCACCATATCAGCGCCAGCGCCAGCACCAGCCGGACGGCGCGGGCCACCTTCGCCAAGACCGCCCTATCCCGCGACGGCGATCCGGTCGAGCTGCGCCATGTACGGCCGCAACACCTCCGGCACGGTGATCGAGCCGTCGGGCTGCTGATACGTTTCCATGACGGCGATCAGGGCACGACCCACCGCCACGCCCGAGCCGTTCAGCGAGTGCACGAAGTCGATCTTGCCTTCGGCCGGGCGGTAGCGGCCGTTCATGCGGCGGGCCTGAAAGGCGCGGGTGTTGGAGCAGGAGCTGATTTCCCGCCACGCCCCCTGCCCCGGCAGCCACACCTCCAAGTCGAAGGTCTTGGCGGCGCCGAACCCCGTGTCGCCGGCGCAGAGCAGCATGCGGCGATACGGCAGGCCCAGCCGTTCCAGCACGGTTTCGGCGCAGCGCGTCATACGCTCGTGCTCCGCCTCGCTGTCCTGCGGGCGGGTGATGGACACCAGCTCCACCTTGCGGAACTGGTGCTGCCGCAGCATGCCGCGCGTGTCCCGCCCGGCGGACCCGGCTTCGGAGCGGAAGCAGTCGGTCAGCGCGGCCATGCGCAGCGGCAGGCTGGCTTCGGGCACGATGTCGCCGGCGACCATGTTGGTCAGCGGCACCTCCGCCGTGGGGATCAGCCAGCGGCCATCCGTGGTGCGGAACATGTCGTCCACGAACTTGGGCAACTGGTTGGAGCCATAGGCGGTGGCGTCGTTCACCAGCAGCGGCACCGCGGTTTCCTGGTAGCCGTGCTCGGACACGTGCAGGTCCAGCATCCATTGCGCCAGCGCCCGCTCCATGCGGGCGAGCGCACCGCGCAGCACCGTGAAGCGGGAGCCGGCCAGCTTGGTGGCGACGGCGAAGTCCATCAGCCCGAGCGCTTCGCCAAGTTCGAAATGCTGCCGCGCGCCGGGCATGGCGGCCGGTGTGCCGTGCTGCTTGACCACCGCGTTGGCCGCCTCGTCGTGGCCGTCCGGCACGGCGGCGTCCAGGATGTTGGGCAGGCCGGCCAGCTTGGCGTCCAGTTCGGCGCCGAGCGTCGCCACCTGGCTTTCCCCCGCCACGCCGGCATCGCGCAACGCCGTGGCCTCCGCCTCCAGCGCGGCGGTGTCCGCACCGGAGCGGCGGCGCTGCCCAACCTCCTTGGCCAGTGCGTTGCGGCGGGCCTGGCGCTCGCCCAGCTCGGTTTGCGCGGCGCGGCGCCGGGTGTCCAGCGACAGGATTTCCGCCGCCACCGCCGGAAGCTGCCGGCGTGCCAGCGCATGGTCGAACGCCGCCGGGTTGTCGCGGATCGCGCGTATGTCGTGCATCAGCGTGCGGAGCCCCTCATGTTCGCGCGTGTGGACCGGGGCACCGCCACCGTCAAGCCGGCGATGCGGGCGGCTATTCCGGAACGAACTCGAACTGGCCGAAGCCGAGCTTGCCCAGCCCCTTGCTGACCTTCATGCCGTGGCGCGGCTGCCGGGTCGCGGCATACAGCGCGCCGTAGACGCCGAGCTGGGCGAGCCCGACCGCGCCCGTTCCCAGCCGCGTCACCAGCTTGTTGTCGCTGATCGCCAGGCGCACCGCGGCCGAATGGCGGGAACTGCGCTGCAAGCGGGCGCTCATGTAGCGCGGCGACAGGCGGGCGGCCTCGTTGAACTCGCTGACCTTGGCAGCCGGGCACCAAACGAAGCGGCGTCCGCGCTTGGCCAAACCTAGCAGCAGCATGGTGTCCTCCCCGCCGCTGCGGCCGAACACCTCGTCGAACGGGGTGGGGCCGGACAGGCAGGTGGCCCGGCGCAGCATCGAATTGCCTGTGCCCAGGCCGCGCGCCTGCGGCGGCCACCAATCCAGCGGGCGGATCTCCGCGTCGGCCGGCAGGCGGAAGTCGGTGATGTAGTACGCGCCCTCGGGGTCCCAGGCCGGGGCGGCGCCGCCCTCGAACACCGGATATTTCGGGCCGAAGCTGGCATCCGCGCCGGTGCGGCGGTGGCATTCCAGGTGGGCCAGCAGCCAGTCGGGCTCCGGCGCTTCGTCGTCGTCCACGAAGGCGATCAGCGCGCCCTCCGCCGCCGCGATGCCGCGGTTGCGCGCCTGGGCGATGTTGCGCTCCCCGGCCGGGACGTGGCGCAGCGGCACGGGGGACTCCAGCCCGGCCACCAGCGGCGCCGCCAAGCGGTCCGGGTGGTTGTCGGCCACCACGATCTCCCACGCCACGCCCGGCAGCGCCTGGGTGAAGCAGGCCTGCAACGTGCGCTCCAGCAGCGCGAGGCGATCGTAGCAGGGGATCACCACGCTGACTTCAGGCTCTGTCAAGGCTTGCTCCTGCAAGATAGAGGGGCGACACCGCCGCCGGGGCAGCGGCCCGGGAGCAAGTTGAATGGACGCGAACAGCAAGACCCGGCCGGACGATACTAGCGCGGCATGGGTTAACCGGCTGACTATCACGGTGCTGACTCTGATGCTGCTGTACGCCATCGTCGGCATCCCGGAATTCAACCGCGACGTCGCGCAGTCCACCGACTACGTGAACCCGCTGAACCGCGTCATCTGGCTAGGCCTGCTCGGCCTGGCCGCACCCGTGGCGATCGCCCGCTGGCGCGCCGTGCTGGGGCTGATGGCGGGGGCGTGGCCGCTGCTGCTGCTGTATGCGTATTTCGTCGCCAGCGTGGGCTGGGCGCTCGACCCGGATGCCTCGGCGCGGCGGATCATCTTCACGCTCGTGCAATTGCTGCTGTCCGTGGTGCTGCTGTCGGGGCTGCGGCGTGCGTCCACGCTGCACGTGCTGATCGCCGCGGTATGCGTGGCCGCGGCGGTGGAGGACCTGGTCGCCTGGGTGCTGTGGCCCGGCTACGCGATGACGGAAGACGGCTTTGCCGGGCTGCAACTGCAGAAGAACCAGACCGGGCTGCTGATGATGTATGGCTGCCTCGCGGCCGGCAGCGCGTTCTTCCTGGTGCGGCACCGGCTGGCCCGGCTGGCCATCGCCGGCTCCGTGGCGCTGATGGCGGGGCTGCTGGTGGCCACGCGCTCCACCACCAGCCAATCCATCGTCCTGATGGCCCCCGTGGTGATGCCGGTGCTGCTGCTGGGCGCCCGCCTGCCGACGCGGATGATCTGGGCGGCGGTGACAACCGGGCTGGCGGTGCTGGCGGCGGCGGCGTTCGGCTATTTCGCCTGGTGCGGCCTGGTCAACGCGGACCCGTTCCTCCCGCTGCGCGGCGTCACCTTCACCGCGCGGACCGATCTGTGGTCCTTCGTTCTAGGGGAAATCCCGAAGCGGCCGTGGCTGGGGGTGGGCTACAGCTCCTTCTGGGCGATCAACCCGGCGGTGCAGCCCAGCCTGAAAAGCGACATGTGGTTCGGCACCTACGCCATCATCAACGAGGCGCATGAAGGCTACCTGGACCTGCTGGCCACGACGGGGATCGTGGGGCTTGCCGGCGGATTGTTCGTGCTGATTCGCACGCTGGCCATCGCCGGCCGCGCCATCGTGCGGGCGGAGCCAGTGGCACGGGCAGCGCAAACCGGGCGGCTGGCCTATCCCACGGCGGCGTTCCACATGGCGTTGCTGGTCGGGCTGGTGGTGCACAACTTCACCGAAAGCAACCTGTTCTCCAACAACTCCGTGCTGGCGGTCGCCTTCGTGCTCGCCGCGTTGGACCTGGAGAAGTGGCGGCTGGCGACGCGGCAGCCTGCCGGGGCGCGCTACCCCAATCCGCGGCCGTTCAGGCTGCGTGGGCCAGCGGCCGACGCAGCCGGTGTTGCAGCACCAGCGCCATGAGCACGATCTGCGAGGTTTGCCCCAGCAGCGTCGCAAGCACGGCGAACGGGTAATCGAAGCGCTGCAGCAGGCCGAAGATCGCCGCCGTGGTCACCACCGCCCCCGCCAGGTCCAGCATCGCCAGGCGCTTGAACTCGCCCAGCGCCAGCAGGGCCACATTCAGCGCCAGCGCGATGCTGCCGAGCATGACGTTGGCGCCCCAGAGATAGCCGAGCAAGCCGATATCGCCGTAGCGGCCGTGGTATAGCACGCCGGAAATCCACGGCCAGGCGGCGATCACCAGCCCACTCCAAACGAAGCTGCCGGCCGTGCTGAGGGTCGCGCCGACCAGCATCGCCCGCACCAGGCCGGCGCGGTCGCCGTCCGCGTGGCGGGCGGCCATTTGCGGGTAGCCGATGGAGGACCAGGCAGCGGACAGCATCCAGGCCGGCCGGATCACCACCTGGACGGCGGAGAGTTCCGCCAGGGCGGCGGTGCCGAAGCGGCCCACCACCGCAAAGCTGTACAGGCGGCTGGTGACTTCGCCCGAGGCGGCCCCCAGCACCAGCCAGCCGGACCCGCGCAGCACCCCCAGGTAGCGCTGGATTTCCGGCCATTCCAGCATCGGCAGCATCCCGCCGAGCAACGGCAGCAGCACGGCGACCGAACACCCGCCATAGGCGGCGGCGGTCAGGAACAGCACGCGCTCGGCATCCGGGCGGAAGCCCAGCAGGAAGTCGCCGCCCAGCAGCAGGACCGCCGCCGCCAGCACGCCCCCGGTCAGGCAGGCGGCGCGGGTCGGCCGCTGGCGTGAAAAGCAGAACGCACGAACGTACTGGAACAGCAGGAAGGCCGGAATGAACAGCACCGCGCCCGGCGACGCCAGATCGGACCCGGACAGCGTCAACACCCAATCCCCCAGCGCCACGCCCAGTGCCGCCAGCAGCGAGAGGCCGAGCGCCAGCGACAGCAGCAGCCGCTCGGGCTGCCGGCGTTCCGCCGCCCGGTCGCGCGCGGACGGCAGGCGATACAGATGCGCGATCACCAGCGTGCCCTGCGCCGTGCCGAGCACCCAGGCAACCGACAGCCAGAACACGTAGACGCCGTAGGATTCGGTGGCGCCGTTGCGGATCAGCCAAAGGTTGATGGCGAAGGTCAGGATCGACCCGAACCCCTGCTCGGCCAGGGACACGACGAACTTCATGCCGGCAGCGCCGCCTCCAACGCCGGCTCGGCCGGGCGGGCCGCGTCCGGCGGGTCGGGGAAGGGCAGGCCCATGTCCGGCTTGTCCGGGCGCTGGCCGAGCACCCAGCGATACACCTCGAAGGTTTGCCGCGCCTTGGCCGGCCAGGCGAACAAGCCGAACGCCCGCTCCACCCCGCGGCGGGACTTTTCCGCCAGGCAGCCCGGATCGTCCAGGATCGCCGCCAAGGTGGCGCGCAAGCCGGCGATCACGGCGTCCCGGTCGCCCAGCGGCAGCAGATAGCCGCTGGCCGGGCTGACCAGTTCCGCCGGGCCGCCGTAATCCACCACCACGGGCACGACCCCGGCGGCCATGGCTTCCAGCACCACGGCACCGCCGAACTCGTGCACGGACGGGAAGGTCAACACGTCGGCCTGCTTCAGCCGGTCCGCCAGGTCGAAATGCGACAGCTTGCCGGCGAAATTGACGAACGCGTCCAGCCCCCACTCGGCGACCATGCCGTCCAGCCGCTCCCGTTCCGGGCCGAAGCCGATGATCTCCAGCGTCATGCGGCCGTCGCGCAGCAGTGGCGCCGCGGCCTCGATCAGCAGGTCGCAGCCTTTGAACGGGACCAGCCGGCCAAGGAAGACGGCGCGCAGCGGCCGGTTGCGGTAGCTGTCCGCCGAACGGCGCAGCGGGCGCGGGAAGCGGGCCGGGTCGATGCCGTTTTCCGGCACGTAGACGGCCTTGTTGCGCCACTTCCGCGACAGGTCCGCCATGGCGCTGGCGCCCCCCACCATGATGGCGGAGGCGGCGTCCCGCGTGCGGCGATAGCCCGGCACCAGCCGGTACAGCCCGCGCAGGCGGGACAGGAACTCGCCTTCCTGCCGTTGCAGGCTGGGGAACTGCTTGGGCCAGGGCAGGCCGCCATTCATCGGTCCCAGCACGAACGGGATGCCCAGTCGGCGGCAGCGCGCGGCTAGCAGGCTCGGCACCGGGGCGCTGAGCGGGGTGATGCGGTGGACAAGGTCGTACTCGCCCCGCCGCAACGCGCCGCGGAACTGGCGCCACACCGCCTGCTCCATGACCAAATAGGCCGGCGTGGTCAGCGCGGTGAGCATCGCGTAGCCCTTGCTGGGGCCGCTGATACGCCGGACCAGCTTGGCGACCGGATCGATCAGCCAATCGGTGTTGAACGCGGTGTAATCCCGCCCTTCGACCAGGCCGGCGCGGTCAAGCGCCGGGCGGTTCCAGTTGCGGGTGATGAGGTGCGTGTCCACCAGCTCGGTCAACGCGTGGTAATGCGACCAGCCGACCAGCGGCACGCTTTCCCATTCCGGATTGCAGGAATCGGCGATCACCAGCACGCGCAGGCGGCGTCCAGGCGCGCCGGCGGGAACACCGTTGGGGGCAGGCATTGCGAGTTCGGCCACGAGGGCGTCCTATTGCTGGGACCACAGACTGCCCGAATTTGGCACGGCTATGTTAACGATGTGAGACGGTGTGTTAACCCGCCGCGTCGCCGTCCGGTATGGCTTCACGCCGCATTTACGCGAGGCTGGTAGCCTGCCCCGCAGCATCACGCCGGCGCCGGTCGATGGCTGGGTGTTGCAGCATGATTGCTCCTGGTCCGCCGCAATCCCGGCACAGCGCAAGGTATACTGTCCGCCATGATGAATCTCGCGCCGACCTCCACCGACAATCCGTTTCGCCGCCGCCGGGTTGAGACGCTGAACGCCATGATCGCCGACGTGAAGGCCCGGCAGGCCGGCTGCACCGTCATCGATTTCGGCGGCACGCGCAATTTCTGGCACACCTGGCGGGAGCACATCCAGTTGGACGGCGTGCAGGTCGACTGCGTCAACATGGACGAGACCCACGCCAGCGACAGCGGCTACGACAAGATCAACTTCATCAAGGGCGACGCGCGCTCACTGCCGCAGATCGCGGACAAGAGCTACGACATCGCGTTCTCCAACTCCGTGATCGAGCATGTCGGCGGCTGGTCCGACATGGTCCGCATGGCGGGGGAGGTGCGGCGGGTCGCGCATCGCTATGCCGTGCAGACGCCGTATTACTGGTTCCCGATCGAGCCGCACATGCGCACGCCGCTGATGCATTGGCTGCCCGTGTCGGTCAGCTATCGCATCGTCATGATGCGGAAATGCGGCTTCTACGACAGGCAGGACACGGTGATGGGCGCGATGGAGGTGATCCAGGACGCCCGGCTGCTCGACATCGGGCAGATGAAGGCACTGTTCCCGGACGCCGAGATCAGCAAGGAGCGCTTCCTCGGTTTGGTGAAGTCGATCACCGCGATCCGCCGCTAACCCCGCGCGCTGCGCCGCGCAGCCAAACCTTTTTGGATGTGAACCCGCCATGGCAGACGGCGCCGGCCCGCACGTTGTTTGCATGCTTGCCGAGGGCGGCTACTTCCATGGCGCCGCGGCATTGTCGAACTCGCTGGTGCGGCACGGGTTTCGCGGGCACATCGTCGTCGGCTATCGCGGCGCCCTGCCGCGCTGGCGCGGCCCGGTGTCGCCGGCACCCGGCCCCGCCCAGGCGATCACGCCGGATATCGACATCCGGTTCGTCGAGTGTGGCGGCGCCTGGAACCTCGGCAACCAGAAGCCGCGCTTCCTGCTGGAGATGGCCGAACAACACGC
Organism: Acetobacteraceae bacterium; assembly: GCA_965199555.1. GTDB lineage: Bacteria > Pseudomonadota > Alphaproteobacteria > Acetobacterales > Acetobacteraceae > LMUY01. The sequence goes on from CBDASJ010000014.1 coordinate 9,325, forward strand.
GGATTTCGCCAGCCTGTGGTATTTCGACTGCGACATCGTGCTGACCACCGCCTGGAGCAGCTTTGCCCGGTGGACGGCGGACGCCGTGCTGCTGGTGCTCGACCTGGCGGAAACCTTCATGCCGGCCAACCACGTCTTCCGCCGCGAATGGCAGGCATTGGCGGCGGCGGCGGGATTGGGCCACCGGCCGGTCAGCGGCTATTTCAACAGCGGCTGCGTCGGCATCTCGCGCGGCGGGTTGGGCCTGCTGCAGGCCTGGGCGCGGCTGATGCAGGGCCTGGCGGATGGCGGCGGCGACATGTCCGCGCTGACGAACCGGACCGGCAAGCCCGAATACGCCAAGATGGACCAGGACGTGATGAACGCGGCCGTCATGGCGGTCGATACCCCGTTCAACGTGCTGGGGGTGGAAGCGATGGACGCCTTTCCGTCGGCGAACATCATGGCGCATGCCATGGTTTTCGCGAAGCCGTGGCAACGCAACTACATCCGCGACGCGATGCTCGGCTACCAGCCGGACCCGGCGCATCTTAGCTTCTGGCGCTACGCCGACGCGCCGATCGCGTCCTTCACCCCGGCGCAGTGGAAGGCGAAACAGCGCAACCTGAAGGCGGCGCGGTGGCTCCGCTACCTCAAGCGCAGCTCGGTCGACTACTGGTAGGCGGCTCAGAACAGCGACTGTCCCACGCCGCCGAGGTTGTAGTTGAGCGTCTTCTGGAACGGCAGCGCCTGGTTGAGGTACTGGTCCACGAACAGGTCGAAATCCGCGATGCCGGCGCGGGGCACGAAGATCACGTCGGCCGACTGCAACGGCAAATCGTCCGCCGCGGTGACGGATCCGGCGAAGCGGCGGAGGTTCAGCGTGCGCAGCATGGGCGTGCGGTCCGCCCGCCGGCGGATCAGCACCACCTCGTCCGACCGGGCCGTCGGCAGGAAGCCCCCGGCCATGAGGACGCCCTGCAACGCGTCCGTCGGGCCTTGCAGCGGCAGCACGCCGGGCGTCTTCACCTCGCCGCCCACGAAGATGCGCGAGGACGCGTAGTTGCGCACCACCACGTCCAGGTCGGCCACCCGCAACTTGGAAGCGTAGCCGGACTCCAACTGTTGGCGGAACTCCGGCACCGTCAGCCCGGCCGCCGCCACGCTGCCCAGCAGGGGCACCGTAGCCCGGCCGTCCGGGCCGACGACCAGCTTGGTGTCGTTCAACTCCGGATTGAGCAGGAAGTGCAGGTCGAACTCGTCGCCCGCGGCAAGCCGGTGCGGCGGCACCTCGTTCGACCAGGCCGCGAAGCCGTCCACATGCGTTGGCACGACCGTGACGCGCTGGGTGCACGCGACGAGCAGGAGGGCGACGAACGGGGCCAAAATCAGGCGCGGGCGCACGGGAACACCTTTCACGGCACGTGGGCGATGGGCCGACCGATGGCAGAAGCGCGGCCATTTAGCCAGGCTTGGCGGCCCCACGCAGCATTTCACGCGGATTTAAGCCGTGCCATGGTATAAAAACACGCACCAACTTCCCCAAGGCAGGCGAGCGCCCCCGTGAGCGACACCACAGCACGCGAAATCCCGGTCGGCGGCATCCGTCCCCGCTCCGGCTCCTTTCCGGTGTTCAGCCTGCGCGACCTGGTCACCGCCCTGTTTTACTACAAGCGCGTGATGCTGCTCGCCTTCGTCATCCCGTGCATCCTGGGGGTGATCGCCGGCCTGCTGGCGCACACCAGCTACGTCGCGCAGGCCCGGTTGCTGGTGCTGTACGGCAGCGACTACGTGTTCCACCCCGGCAACCGCGACACCGGCAGCGACATCACGCTGGACCGCAACCAGATCATCCAGGGCGAGCTGCAGATCCTGCTGAGCCCGGCCGTGGCGTCGGAAACCTTGCAGGCGGTCGGGCCGGACATCGTGTATCCTGGCCTGCCCCATAACGAGGCCGGGCTGCGCACCGCCATGACGCGGTTCGCCAGCGACTTCAACGCCACCAGCGTGCCGCAATCCAACGTCATCGAGATGAGCCTGCGCAACGCCAACCGCACGATCGCGGTCCAGGTGATGCGGGAGCTGATTTCCCACTACATCAGCTATCGCTCCGGCATCTTCGACAAGCCGCAGGCGTCCGGCCCCGACGCGCAGCGTGACCAGTTCGCGGAGCGTCTGCGCCAGGCGGAGGAAGCGCTGTCGCAATTCGGCATGGAGCACGGCGTCAGCAATTTGGACGAGCAGATCAACCTGCAAATCCACCAGAAAACCGACAACACCAACCAGCAAAGCCTCACCGCCCAGCAGATCGACGAAACGGCGGCGCGGGTGGAAACGCTGCGTGCGCGGCTGGCCAAGCTGCCACCCACCGTGCAGATGTTCGCCGAAAGCGGGCGGTCGCAGCAATCGACGGGCCTGACCGACAGCCTCATCAGGCTGCAAATCCAACGGCGCGACCTGGTGGCCCGCTACCAGGACGACTTCCCGCTGGTGCGCGATGTCGACCGCCAGATTGCCAGCGTGCAGGCGCAGATGAGCGGCAACCCGAGCCGCGAAAGCAACGTCACCCGTACCGGCCGCAGCACGGTCTATGACGACCTGCACAGGGAGGAGATCACTCTTTCCTCGCAGTTGCAGGGTTTGCAAGCCAAGCAGGCCCAGTTGGTGGCCGAAGCCAGCCGCATCCAGGCCCGGTCCGACGAGCTGACCGGCCTGGCGCGGCATTACCGCGACCTGCAACGCACGCGCGACGTGCTGGACCAGAGCTACCGCTCGATCGCCCGCAGCAGCGAGGAAACCCAGCTTTCGGCGGCGCTGGAGCGGGCCGGCGCGGCCAACGTCCGCGTGGTGCAGCCGCCGGACGCGCCGCTGGTCGGGCGCAACCAGGGTCCGCTGCTGATGGTCGGCGGCGTCGTGCTGGGCGTGCTGTCCGCCATCGCCGTGTTCGCCCTGTTGAACGCGACCCGACAGGTGTTCATCAACGTGCGCGACGTGGAACGCCAACTCGACCTGCCGGTGCTGCTGGCGGTGCCGCTGGCCGCCGGGCCGCGCCGATCGCGGCCTGCCGCATCGGCTCCGACCCGGCGAACCGTCGAACGCCCGAGTTTCGGGGTATGAGCGGGTTCATCGAGGCCGAGGCGGAGCTGGCGGGCCTGCCGCCACCCTTGATCCTGAACGTCTCGCACGCGAGCCAATTGCTCCACACGCTGCGGCGGGACAGCGCGACCGGCGTGGCCATCCAGTTGATCGCGACCCGCAACGGGGAAGGTGTGTCGACGCTGGTGCGCGACCTTTGCCTGGTCGCGGCGAGCCATGCCGGGCTGCGCACCCTGCTGCTCGCCGCCGAGCCGCCGGGCCGGCGGACGGCGGATTGGCCGCGCAGCATCTACGGCATGCCGTCCGACCTGCGCCCGATCGCCGACGGTCCGGAGCCGTTGGAGATGCTGCGCGTCGGCGCCACCGCGCTCGTGATCGCCACCCCGGCGGCCGCGGCGACGCTGCAACCACCAGGCTGGGCCGGGCTGATCCGGGCGCTGCGGCCGCAATTCGACATGGTGATCACCGACTCGCCGGCGCTGCAACGCGCCTTTACCGGCATCGTGCTGGCCCCGCACATGGACGCGACCCTGCTGGTGGTGTCGGCCGAAAGCACCCGCGCCAGCGCCGTGCGCACGCTGCGCGACCGCCTGGCGGAGGGCGGCGGCAACACCGCCGGGGTTATCCTGAACAAGCGCCGCTTCTACGTCCCGCAGGCGGCCTACGAGCGGCTGTAGGCCGCGCCTCCGGTTCGTCCGCTACCGAACCCAGCCGACCGGCGCCCGCACCGGCCCATTGTCGAGCAGGGACGGAAAGCCAGGCGGCGGCAAGGGCCGCACCGTCCCGACCGGGAGCATGCCGACGGGCACTGGTTCGAGCAGCAAGCCCCCCGCCCGGTTTGGAGTGCGGCGCCGTCCGGCCACCAGGGCGGCCAACCCGGACAGGACCATGCCGATTGCCGCCACGATCGAACCCATCGTGAGGCGGTGGTCGGGAGAGGAAAGGTTCGAGGTCGTCGCCACCACCAGCATCGGCGCCACCAGGGCCGCGGGGACAGGCGCACGCACGCTGGCCGGCATCGCCGCCAGCCGGCGGTTGGCGACGTCCAACTGCGCGGCAAGGTCCCGCCGCCGCGCGTCGAGCTGGGTCAACTCGCCCCGCAGCCGGTCCCGTTCGCCGTTCAGGACGGCGTTCGCCGCTTCCGCTTGTGCAGGATGGCCCTGCACGCGCTGCGCCTCGTCGGCCAGAAACACGTGGAGGTTGCGGATCTGCCCGTCCAGCGCGATCACCGCCGGGTAGGTGTCCTGGTATTTCGATGCGAGCTGCAAACGCTGCAATTGCAGGTCGGCCAAGGCGGCATTGCCCTTGTCCAACGTCTCGTGGCCGGGCTTCCCGTCCGCCGCGTGGCTGGCGGATGCGATGTCGCGCGCCAGCGTGGTCAAGGAAGCCGACACGGCGGCGCGTTGGGCGTCCGCGGCGATGATGGCCGCGGCGATGCGGTCCCGCTCCGTTCCCGGCCTGGCATCCGGGCTGCCCATATCGGCGCGAACCGGCATCGGGGGCGTGGGAACCGGGGCATCGAGGATCGCATCCACCAGCGAGCGGGATCGCCGCTCCGCCTGGACGGGGTCACGACCGCGTACCGTGACGACCAGCGCCTGCCCGCCTTCCTGCAAGGACACCGGCTCCCCCGGCACCCCGGCCAAGCGCAACGCCATGTCCGACAGTGCCGCCCGGCCGGCTGGGCCATCGGCGACGATGCGGCTTTGCACCACGATGTCGGGCCGCTGGACGAGCCAGGTCACGACCGCGGCGGCCCCGGTCAGGACCAGGCCGAAACACAAGATCGCGGCCGACCGCCGCAAGTTCGAACGCGACGGTTCCGGCTGCCCTGCCTCGACCAGGCGCCACAGCGTCATCTCGCCCGCGTCGGGCACCGCGACCAGGGTGGTGCCGCTCACCGGCTACAGCACCGCGAAGGCGGAGCGGATGGCCGTTTCCGCCGGTAGATGCATGCCGTGGAACAGCAGCATGGTGCACGCGGCGGCGCCCAGCACCGGCCACCCGATCACGCGCGGTCGCGGCCCGGCCAGCGCCACCAGCAACAGCACGCCGGCCACACCGACCCCAGCGCCGACCACCACCTCGGCCGTGTCGTGCGCCAGCAGCTCGACCCGGCTGTAGCCCATCGCCACGGCAATGCCGATTGTGAGGGCGGCCAGGATCGGCACCGGCAGCACGCCGCGAAGCAGCAGCACGGCCAGGCCGGCATAAACCACGCAAGCGGATGCCACGTGGCCGCTGGGGCTGGGCGGCGCGCCCCACTCCAGGTCCTGCGACCAGGCCAGGCAGGCAAGCTTCAGCGCCAGCATGACGCCCAGCGTGACGACCACGGCCACCACCCAGGCCAGCAGGCCGCGCCACCATCCCATCACGCCCAGCACCAGCGCCACGATGGCTGCCAAGGGCAAGACGACGGCCTGGTCGGCGAAATCGGTTACGAAGACCATGGGCCTCGACTGCAACAGTGATCGGTCGGCCACATCCTACATCCATCCGGTAAAGGAAGCGGTAATCAGACTTCCTCCACCCGTTCGACGCCGGGGATGAGCTTCAACGCCTGTGCCAAGCGCGGCGTGACGTTGAAGCCGCCAGGCAGCTCGATCTCCACGTCCTGGCTGTCGCCGACGCGGGGCAGCAACACCACCCTGCCCTTGCCGCGGCGCTCGCGCTCCAGGATCGTACGGATATGCGGCACGGCGGCGGTTTGCCCCAGCCAGATGCGGATGCCCGCCCCGGCCTCGGCGGCGGCCTGTTCCAGCGACACGGCGGAGGCGGCGGTGATGCGCAGCAGCTCGCCTTCCTGCTTCAGGTCCGCCGTGACCAGGATGGGGGCGCCGTCGCGCAACAGCTCGCCCGCAGCGGCGAGCGCTTCGGAAAAGAACGTCACCTCGTAGCTCCCGGCGGCGTCCGACAAGCGCACCCACGCCATCTTGCTGCCGGACCGGGTCGGCCGCTCCTTGCGGGCCACCACGCAGCCGGCGAGCTTCACCCGGGTGATCCCGGCCCCCGCCAGCGCTTCCAGCTTGCCGGAGCCGACCGCGCCCAGCCGATGCAGCAGCACCGCATACATGTCGAGCGGGTGGGCGGTGAGGTGGAAGCCGATCGCCTCCGCCTCGAACCCAAGCCGCTCCAGCGGCGGCCAGTCCGGCATGTCCGGCAAGCGGATCGGCTGCGGCGCCGCGCCGCCGAACAGGCCGATCTGGCCGCTTTCCTTCTGTTCCGCGTCCGCCTGGGCGCGGCGCAGCACCAGCTCCGCGCCGGTGAACAATTGGGCGCGGTTGGCGGCGATGCCGTCGGTGGCACCGGCGCGGATCAGGTTCTCGATTTGCATCTTATTGAGCTGCCGCGGGTCCACGCGCGACGCCAGATCCGTGGCGTCGCGGAACGGGCGCTCACCGCGCGCGGCCACCAGCGCCTGCATGGCGAGAAGGCCGACCTTCTTCACCGCGGCCAGGGCGTAACGGATCGCCGGCTTGCCCGCCGCATCGACGTCGATGGTGAAGTCCGCGCCGGAGCGGTTGATGTCCGGCGGCAGCACGCGGATGCCCAGCCGCTCGGCCTCCTGGCGCAGGGCAGCCAGCTTATCGGTGTTGTTGATCGCCAGCGACATGCAGGCGGCCAGGAACTCCACCGGGTGGTTGCTCTTCATCCAGGCGGTTTGGTAGGCGACCAGCGCGTAGGCGGCGGCGTGCGACTTGTTGAAGCCGTAATCCGCGAACTTCGCCATCATCTCGAACACTTCGACGGCCTTGGCCTGCGGGATGCCGCGCCCCACGGCACCGTCCACGAAGGTTTGGCGCTGGCTGTCCATCTCCGCCCGGATCTTCTTGCCCATGGCGCGGCGCAGCAAATCCGCCGCGCCCAGGCTATAGCCGCCCATGGTCTGGGCGATCTGCATCACCTGCTCCTGGTAGACCATAATGCCGTAGGTCTCGCCCAGGATACCGTGCAGCTCCGGATGCGGCGGCTCCCACGCCTCGCCGTGCTTGCGGCGGCAATAATCCGGGATGTAGCCCATGGGCCCCGGGCGGAACAGCGCCACCGCGGCGATCAGGTCCTCGAACCGGTCCGGCCGCATCTGGCGCAACACGTCCCGCATGCCGGCGGATTCGAACTGGAACACCCCGCCAGCGTCGCCACGGGCCAGCATCTCGTAGGTCGGCGCATCGTCCAGCGGCAGGCGATCCAGGTCGGGCGGGTTCGGCATGTAGGCCAAGGCGCGCTGCAGGATGGTCAGCGTGGTCAGGCCCAGGAAGTCGAACTTCACCAGCCCGGCCTGCTCCACGTATTTCATGGAGTATTGCGTCACCAGCGTGTCGGATTTCGGGTCGCGATACAGCGGCACCAGTTCCACCAACGGCCGGTCGCCGATCACCAGCCCGGCGGCGTGGGTGCTGGCGTGGCGGTACAGCCCCTCCAGTTGCAGCGCCACCTCCATCAAGCGGCGCACCGCCTCGTCATCGGTCCGCATCTGCTGGAGCTTTGGCTCGCCGTCGATGGCCTGCTTCAGCGTCACGGGCTTGGCCGGGTTGTTGGGGATCAGCTCCGCCACGCGGTTGACCTGGTGGAACGGCAGGCCCAGCACCCGGCCCACGTCGCGCACGGCGGCGCGGGCCTGCAGCTTGCCGAAGGTGATGATCTGCGCGACGCGGTCGGCCCCGTATTCCCGGCGCACGTACTCGATCACCTCGTCGCGCCGGTCCTGGCAGAAATCGATGTCGAAATCCGGCATGGAGACGCGTTCGGGGTTCAGGAACCGCTCGAACAGCAGGCCGAAGCGCAGCGGGTCCAAATCCGTGATGGTCAGCGCCCAGGCCACGACCGAGCCGGCGCCCGAGCCGCGGCCCGGCCCGACGGGGATGCCCTGCGCCTTGGCCCATTGGATGAAGTCGGCGACGATCAGGAAATAGCCGGGGAAGCCCATCGCGGCGATCACGCCCAGCTCGTATTCCAGCCGCTCGCCGTACAGCGCCCGGGCCGCGCCATCGGCGCCGACCGCATCCATGCGGCGGGCCAGGCCTTCCCGCGCCATGGCCCGCACCGTCTCGTCCTCCGTGGCGCCCGGGCGCACCTTGGGGCAGATCGGCAGCAGCGGCTTGCGGGTTTCCGCCATCACGGCGCAGCGGCGGGCGATGGCCAGCGTGTTGTCGCAGGCCTCCGGCAGGTCCGCGAACAGTTCACGCATGGCGGCGGCGGATTTGAACCAGTGCTCCCCGGTCACGCGCCGCCGCTCCGGGTCCGCCACCATGCGGCCGGCGGCGATGCACAGCAGGGCGTCGTGCGCTTCCTGCATGGCGGCGGTGGCGAAGAAGCACTCGTTGGTGGCGACCAGCGGCAGGCCGGCGGCATCGGCCAGCGCGATCAGCCCGGGCTCGATCGCCCGTTCGATCGGCAGGCCGTGACGGTGCAGCTCCACCACCGCGCGGTCGCCGAACGCCTCCGCCATGGCGGCCAGGGTCGCGGCGGCGTCCGGCTGGCGCCCTTCCGCCAGCAACCGGGCCAACGGGCCGCGCGTGCCGCCGGTTAGCAGCGTCAGCCCGGCCGCATGGTCCAGCACGGCGCGCAGCGGCAGTTGCGGGTCCGCCGGGTCGGAGTCGGTGAAGCACAGCGAGGACAGGCGTTGCAGGTTCGCCAGGCCCTGGGCGTCCTGGGCCAGCAGCACGATCGGGTCCGGCGGCAGGCCGGGCTTGTCGGCGCGGAGCAGGCTGAGTTGGCAGCCGATGATCGGCTGCACGCCCTTGCCGGTGCAGGCCTGGCTGAACTCCAACGCGCCGAACAGGTTGCTTGAATCCGTGATCGCCACCGCCGGCATGGCGGCGTCCTTGGCCAGCGTGGCGATCTTGTCCGCCTTGATGGCGCCCTCGCTGAGCGAGTAGGCGGAGTGGACTCGGAGGTGGACGAACTCGGCGTGCGGCATGGGGCGAATGTAGCGCGGCTTGCCCCTGCGGTGGTAGGCTCCGGCATGGCGACCAGCCCGAAACAGCAGTTAACGGCCGAGCAGTTCGCCACCTGGGCGGAGAAACAGCCCGAAGGCCAGCGTTACGAGCTGGCCGATGGTGAGATCGTGGCGATGGCGCCGGAACGCGCGCAGCACGCCCTGGTGAAGGCTGAAATCTTCTACCGGTTCCGCCAGGCGGTGGAGCGGCATGGCGTGTCGTGCACGGTGTTCACCGACGGGATGGCAGTCAGGATCGACGCGCACACCGTCTTTGAACCGGATGTCGCGCTTCGCTGCGGGCGCCCTTTGCCGGGCGCCGTCGTGGTCTACGACGACCCGATGGTGATCGTCGAAGTGACCTCGCCGTCAACGGCAAGCATCGACTCAGGCAGCAAGCTGGAAGGGTACTTCCGCCTGGCATCGCTCCGCCATTACCTGATCGTCGGCACCAGCCGCCCGACCGTCATCCACCACGAGCGCTTGGCGGACGGCACCATCCAAACCCGCATCTTGGCGTCGGGAGAGCTGCGCCTTGATCCGCCCGGCCTTGCCCTCGACGTGGCGTCCCTGTTCCCCGACCCCGCGCACATGGGCTGACCCCTCCCCCCACCGTCTACGAAATAGGTGTCGGGCGCTTGGTTGCCGGTGATAACGTCCCAGTATGGACACCAAGCCGAAGCAGCGGGTGACCGCCGAGGACTTCATCCACTGGTCGGTCGACGAACCTGCCAAAGGCAAGCGGTTCGAACTCGTTGACGGCGAAGTCGTCGCCATGGCGTCCGAACGCTCTCGGCACGCGCTGGTAAAGGCGCGGGTGCATCGCCGCCTTGAAGAAGCCGTGGAACGGGCTGGCCTGCCATGCACCGTTTATCCGGACGGCATGGCGGTCCGTATCGATGCATTCACCGTCTACGAACCCGATGCAGCGCTTCGCTGCGGTGAGCCGCTGGCGGACGATACGATCATCTACGACGATCCGATCATCGTCGTGGAGGTGCTGTCGCCCACGACGGCGGGGGTGGACGCCGGCGGCAAGTTCGAGGACTACTTCCGCCTCGCCTCGGTGCACCACTACCTCATCCTGCGGCCGCGCCCAGTGTCCTTGATCCACCACCGGCGCTCGGCCGACGGCACCATCCAAACCCGCATTCTCACTTCCGACGAATTCCGCCTGGACCCGCCCGGCATCACCCTGGACATGGCCTTGCTGTTTCCCTGATCAGACGGCGACCACCTGCCCATCCTGCAAGGTGACGCGGCGGTCCATACGGGCCGCCAACTCGGGGTTGTGGGTGGCGATCAAGGCGGCTACGCCCTGCCCCCGCACCGCCGCCAGCAACGCGTCGAACACCACGCCGGAGGTGCCGACGTCCAGGTTGCCGGTCGGCTCGTCCGCCAGCAGCACCCGCGGGCCGTTGGCCAGGGCGCGGGCGATGGCAACGCGCTGCTGCTCGCCGCCGGACAACTTGCCGGGCAGGTGCCCGGTGCGGGCGGCCAGGCCCAGCGCGCCCAACAGCTCGCTCCCGCGCGCTTCCGCATCGCGGCGGCGCTTGCCGGCGATCATCTGCGGCAGCACCACGTTTTCCAGCGCGCTGAACTCGCCCAGCAAATGGTGGAACTGGTAAACGAAGCCGATCGCGTCGCGGCGGATAGCGGTGCGGGCCGGGTCGGGCAGCGCGCCGGCGTCGCGCCCGTCCACGAACACGGCGCCCGCGTCCGGCCGTTCCAGCAGCCCGGCCAAGTGCAGCAGGGTCGACTTGCCGGTGCCGGAGGGCGCCACCAGCGCCACGATCTCGCCGGGCCGCAAGGTCAGGTTCGCCGCACGCAGCACGGGCAAGGTCGCATCGCCCGCCCGGTAGGTCCGGCTGACCGCCCGCAACTCCAGCGGGTCAGACATTGCGCAGCGCCTCCACTGGGTCGGTCCGCGCCGCCCGCCAAGAGGGGTACAGCGTCGCCAGCAGCGACAGCACCAGCGCCATGACGATGATCTGCGCCACCTCGTGCCAGTTCAGCCGCGCCGGCAGGTGGGCGAGGTAATAGACGGTCGGGTCGAACACGGTGCGGCCGGTTGCCGCCTCCACCCAGCCCTGGATGCGCTCGATGTTCAGGCAGAACACCACGCCCAGCACCGTGCCGACCACCGTGCCGGTGACGCCCACGGAGGCGCCGACCATCAGGAAGATGCGCAGCACCGCGCCGCGCCCGGCGCCGATGGTGCGCAGCACGGCAATGTCGCGGGTCTTGTCCTTCACCATCATGATCAGCGAGCTGACCACGTTGAACGCCGCCACCAGGATGATCAGCGTCAGGATCAGGAACATCACGTTCTGTTCCACCTGCACGGCGGCGAAGAAGCTGTTTTCCGTTTGCTGCCAATCCAGGATGCGCACCGGCTTGCCGGACAGCGCCTGCAGGATAGCCCGGCCGACCTGCCGGGCGCTGTCCGGATCGTCGACCCGGACCTCGATCTGGGTCGCCTGGTTCGGCTGCTGGAAGAAGATTTGCGCGGACTCCAGCGGCAGGAACACGTAGCCGCTGTCGTACTCGTTCATCCCCACCTGGAAGATCGTCGTCACGGTGTAGGCGCGCACCCGCGGGATGGTGCCGAATGCGGTGGCGGCACCCTGCGGCGATACCAGCGTGATCTTGCTGCCCACCGTCAGGCCGAAGCGATTCGCCAGGGTGACGCCCACCGCGATCGCGTCCGGGCCGGTGAACTGCGCCAGCGAGCCGCCGCGGATATGGTCGCTGACCGCGTGCAGGCTTTCGAGGTCGGCCTGCCGGATGCCGCGCACAAAGCCGCCGGTGTTGTTGCCACGATCGTCGGTCAGCAGTACCTGGCCGTCCACCACGGGAATGGCGGACACCACGCCGGGCACGGTGCGGATCGCCGCCACGTCGGCGTCGAAGCCGGTCAAGGGCTGGCCGGCGCCATAAACCCCCAGATGGCCGTTGAAACCGAGGATGCGGCCCAACAGGTCGGTCTTGAAGCCGCCCATGACCGACATGACGATGATCAGCGTGGCCACGCCGAGCGCAATGCCCACCAGGCTGAAGCCGGCGATCACGGACACGAACCGTTCCCCGCGCCGGGCCCGAAGGTAGCGGCCGGCGACGGCACGTTCGAAGGCATTGAACATGCTAGGGGCGTCTTTCGGGCGGGATAACCCTCACCCAACCCTCTATTTTTGAGGCGAAGGGATCGCATCCGGCGCATCTCCCTTTCCCGCTGGCGGGAGAGGGTTTCAAGCGGGAAAAGCCAAATGCGATCGTCCTGCCTGTTGGAAAGGGGTTCCTCACGTGCCGATCACCTTGGCCAACGCGTCCTCGATCGACAGTTCCACCCGCTCGCCACCGGCACGGCGCTTCAACTCCACCCGGTTGTTGGCCGCCCCGCGCGGCCCGACGACGAACTGCCAAGGGTGGCCCATCAGGTCCGCGTCGGCGAATTTCACGCCGGCACGCTCCTCGCGATCGTCATACAACGCGTCGGCGCCCAGCCGGGCGTACAGCGTCTCGCAGATGGCGCCGGTCGCGGCGTCACCCTGCTTGAGGTTGAGGATGGCGGCGCGAAACGGGGCGATGCTGTCCGGCCAGATGATGCCGGCCTCGTCATGGCTCGCCTCGATCACGGCCCCTACCAGACGGGACACGCCGACACCGTAGCTGCCCATCTCCGGCACCACCGGGCTGCCGTCCGGGCCGGCGACCGTCAGGCCCATCGGCTCGCTGTACCTGCGGCCGAAATAGAAGATGTGCCCCACCTCGATGCCCCTGCCTTCGCGGCGGCGCTCGGCGGGCACGCGGGCCCAGGCGGCTTCGTCATGCTTCTCGTCGGTGGCGGCGTAGAGGCTGGTCATCAGCGTGTAGAAGCGGTCCAGATCATCCGGCTTCGCGGCGTCGAAATCCGCCTTCAGCCAGTCGATCTCCTCGAACCCGGCGTCGAAGAACACGCCGCTTTCCCCGGTGGGCGCCAGGATGATGAATTCATGGCTGAGGTCGCCGCCGATCGGCCCGGTGTCGGCCACCATGGGGATCGCCTTCACGCCCAAGCGCTGGAAGGTCCGCATATAGGCCAGCATCATGCGGCGGTAGCTCAGCACCGCGCCGGCATAGTCGATGTCGAAGCTGTAGGCGTCCTTCATCAGGAACTCCCGCCCGCGCATCACGCCGAAGCGCGGGCGCATCTCGTCGCGGAACTTCCATTGGATGTGATACAAGGTCTGCGGCAGGTCGCGATACGACTTCACCGATTGGCGCAGCAGGTCGGTGATCATCTCCTCGTTGGTGGGGCCGTACAGCAGGTCGCGCTCGTGCCGGTCGCGGATGCGCAGCATTTCCGGGCCATAGGCGTCGTAGCGGCCGGATTGCCGCCACAGGTCGGCCGATTGCAGCGTCGGCATCAGCACTTCCTGGCAGCCGATGGCGTCCTGCTCCTCCCGCACCACCTGGCCGATGTTGCGCAGCACGCGCAGCCCGGCCGGCAGCCAGGCATAGATGCCCGCGGCGGTTTGCCGCACCAGCCCGGCACGCAGCATCAGCCGATGGGACGCGATCTGCGCCTCGGCGGGCGTTTCCTTCAGCGTGGGGATCAGGGAGCGGGTCAGGCGCATCGCACGGGTTCCGGTTCGCGGGGGCGGCGGACCCTACTCGCCACCAGCCGCGCCGCCAACAGCACTGCGACGCCCTGCTTGCATGTGTACATGCCGATGGCTACATCGGTTTCATGCTGTTTGCGTGGGATGAGCGCAAGCGAGAGTCCAACCTGTTGAAGCACAAGCTGGACTTGGTCCGCGGCGCCGAGTTGTTCGATGGTCGTCCCGTGGTCAGCTACCCGTCGCCCCGCGGCGACGAAGCGCGCGTCATCACGATCGGCTTCCTCGGGGATGTCGCAGTTGCGGTGATCTGGACCAAGCGAGAAGACACGATCCGGCTGATCTCATACGGAGAGCGAGAGATGGAGAGAAAAGGGCCTTTGGTGCGCGCTTCGGCCGATGAGATACGTCACATGATCGCGGCAACGGGAGACAAGTCCGACTGGCCTGCCGCGCGAGCCATGACGCAAGCCGACATAGAGCAACTCGCCGACGAGGAGGACGGTCCCTTACCTGCGGGTTGGGAGGACACGGCCGACATCGGCATCCCGGCCAAGAAGCAGGCCGTCCACATCAGGCTGGATGCCGACGTGCTCGCCTGGTTTCGCGCCCACGGGCCGGGCTACCAGACGCGAATCAATGCCGTGCTCCGCTCCTTCGTGCAGCACCACCGGGGAATGGAGGCCGAAAAGCCGAAGCAGCGTTGAGCCGGCTTACTCCAGCCGGAACGCGTCCGCTATTCGACGCACCCGGCCGGCGGCGTCCACCAGCATCACGTCGAAGCGGATGCCGGCGCTGCCCCACTCCGGATGCTCGGAGACAACGACCGAAGCGGCCGCGAGCAGCCGGGCCTGCTGGCGCGGGCCCAGGGCGAAGGCGGCATCCGCCAGGCTCGGGCGCGCCTTCACCTCCACCAGCGCCAGCAACCCGTGGCGCTCGGCCGCCAGGTCGATCTCCCCGGCCGGCGTGCGCAGGCGCCGGGCCAGCACGGTCCAGCCTTCCGCCTCCAGCGCGGCGCAGGCCGCCGCCTCTGCCGCCATGCCGCGGGCATGGGCCGCAGCGCCGCGCGCTTGCCTCCGCAGGGTCATGACGGCAACTTCCCGCCGCGCCGCGCGGCTGGCAACCGCAGCGCCGCAGGGAGTTGAACCGCCATGCGCCACCGCCGCGCCGTCCTGTTGCTGATCCTGGCCGCCGCACGCGGCGTGGGCGCGGAGGAAGCGCCGCGCGGCGTCGCCGTGGCGCCGCACCCGATGGCGGCCACCGTGGCGCAACAGATCCTCCATGCCGGCGGCACCGCGACCGACGCGGCCATCGCGGCGCAGATGATGCTGTCGGTGGTCGAGCCGCAGCTATCCGGCCTGGGTGGCGGCTCCATGCTGCTGCATTTCAACGGCGCCACGCACGAGGTCACGAATTGGGACGGCCGGGAAACCGCCCCGGCTGGCGCCACGCCCACCGTGTTCCTCGGCCCGAACGGCACCGTACTGCCCGCCGGCGGCGGCCGCGCCGTCGGCGTGCCCGGCACGGTCGGCATGCTGGAAGCGCTGTATCACGAGCGGGGGCGGCTCCCGTGGGCGGACCTGCTGGCCCCGGCGATCCGTGCGGCGGAGGCCGGGGTGCCGGTGTCGGCGGGCCTGGCACAAGCGATTGCCGCGCATGCCGACCGCCTGGGGCGCTCCCCGGCCACGCGCGCCCTGTTCTTCGGGGTGGACGGCCAGCCGCTCCCTGCCGGGGCGCCGCTGGTGAACCCGGCGCTTGGGCAAACGCTACGCGCGATCGCGGCGGGGGGCGCCAACGCGCTGCTGCACGGCCCGGTGGCGGCGGATATCGCCACCACCGTGCGGGGCGACAGCGAGCCGGGGTTCCTCACCACGGACGATTTGGCGGCCTACGCGCCCCGCAAGCGCACGCCGAGTTGCCTGCCCTATCGCGACCGCGTCGTTTGCGTTGCGGCGCCGCCGGCGGCCGGGCCGCAGGTGCTGCAAACGCTCGGCCTGCTGGCGCATTTCGATCTGGGCGCGCTGCCGCCCACCGGGGCCGACGCCGCGCAGTTGCTGCTGGAAAGCGAGCGGCTGGCCGAGACGGACCGCGCGCGCTTCCTGGCGGACCCGGATTTCGTGCACGTGCCGTTGCCCGGCCTGCTGGCCTCCGACTACCTGACGGCACGGGCGCAGGGCATGGACCTGGACCACGCCGCGGATGACCCGCGCGCTGGCAACCCGGCCTGGTCCGGACCGGACAGCCCGCCCGCCGCCTATCCGCCGCAGCCGGACCACGGCACCAGCACGGTTGCCGTGGTCGACTCGATGGGGAACGCGGTATGCCTTACCAGCTCGCTCGGCGGTGCGTTCGGCTCCTTTCTCCTGGTGCGCGGCTTTCCCTTGAACGCGGCCATGGCCGATTTCGCCGCCCGGCCGGATCTGGATGGCCGCCCCGTGGCCAACCGGGTGCAGCCCGGCAAGCGGCCGGCGACCTCCATGGCACCCGCCTTGGTGCTGGACGACAAGGGCGGATTGGCGGCGGTGCTGGGCAGTGCCGGCGGGGCACGCATTCCGGCCTTTGTCGTGCAAGGCGTCGCCGGCCTGGTGGATTGGGCGCTGCCGCCGGCGGACGCGGTCGCGCTGCCGCACCTAGCGGGTTTGGCGAAGGGCAGCGAGGTGGAGTCGGCCGGCATCGTCACGGCGCTGGAAGCACGCGGCCAGCACGTCACGCAGCACCCGATGCAATCCGACACCGCCATCATCGTGACGGGTCCGCCCTTGGCGGGTGCGGCCGACAAGCGGCGGGAGGGCGCGGTTGCGGCGGACTGACCGCTTGGCCCGATCCAACCGGCGCCCGCGCGGCATGGCCCGGGCGCTTCGTCTGCTGCGCCGGCTGGGCAGCCTGCTGACGATCCTGCTGCTGCTGGTGGTGTCCGCGGTGGGCGGGGCGTTGTTCCTGTGCCTGCCGCGGCAGCACGACGACGCCCGCATCCCCGGCCTGTCCGCCCCCGTGTCGATCGCGTTCGACGCCGACGGCATCCCGCATATCCGCGCCGCCACGGACGAGGACGCCGCGGCCGCCCTGGGCTTCGTCCATGCCCGGGACCGCATGTTCCAGATGGAGCTGATGCGCCGGGCCGCTTCCGGCCGCGTGTCCGAACTCGCCGGCGCGCGCGCCTTGCCGTTGGACCGCACCATGCGGGTGCTGGGCCTGCGCCACCAGGCGGAAGCCGAGGCGGCCACCATGCCGGCGGCGACCCTGGCCATGCTGCAGGCCTATGCGCGCGGCGTGAACGCCTTTGTGCAGGCGCATGGGCGCTGGAGCGCGGTGCAATTCGCCGTGCTCGGCCGGCCGGAGCCGTGGACGGCGGTGGACAGCCTGCTGTGGGGCCGGACCATGGGCATCTACCTGTCCGGCAACTGGCGGTCCGAACTGAGCCGGGTGGCGTTGGCCGCAACCGTGCCGCGCAGCCTGATCGACCAGCTTTGGCCGGCGCAGGACGACACGCCGGGGCCGAGCGCCAGCCTCCCGTCGCACCGGTTCGCCGGGCTGGCCGGCGCGGTGGACGCGGTGCTGCCCCGCTTTCCGGACCCGTTCACGCTACCGGACACCGCGTCCAACGAGTGGGCGGTGGACGGTGCGCACAGCACGACCGGCGCCCCGCTGCTCGCCGGCGATCCGCATCTGGGCTACAGCACACCCGGCATCTGGTATCTGGCCCGCATCGACACGCCGACCCGCACCTTGGCGGGCGCTTTTGCCCCGGGCGTGCCGTTCCTGGTGATCGGCCGCAACGGCGCCATCGCGTGGACATTCACCACCACCGGCGCCGACACGCAGGATGTGTTCACCGAAACGGTGCTGCCGGACGAGCGCTACGCCACGCCGGACGGGCCGGCCGCCTTCGCCACCCGCACCGAGCACATCGCCGTTCGGGGCGGCCCGGCCGAGGACATGGTGGTGCGCGAAACCCGGCACGGCCCGGTGGTGAGCGATCTCGCCGGCCTGGCCCCCGCGGCGGGGACGGTGTTCGCTGCCGAGATGGCCAACCTGGCGCCGGGTGACGACGCCGCCACCGGATTGCTGGCGTTGAACCGTGCCGCCAGCGTGGCCGAAGCCGGGCGGGCGGCGCCGCTGATCACCTCCCCGATCCAGAACCTGCTGGTGGCGGATGCGGCGGGCATCGGCCAGTTCACCACCGGCCGCATCCCGGTGCGGCGGGCCGGTGATGGCGAATGGCCGCAGCCAGGGGCGGATGGCGCGCATGACTGGGTCGGCTGGGCCAGCGGGGATGCCCTGCCCCACGTGGTTGCGCCGGCGAGCGGCCACATCGTCAACACGAACCAGCGCGTGGCGCCGCCCGACTTCCCCGTGTTCATGGGGCGCGACTTCTTTGGCGATTGGCGGGCGCGCCGGGTCCGCCAGCTTCTGGGCCGCGGCAAGCTGTCGTTGGACGACATCACCGCTATGCAGGTGGATGTGACCAGCAGCTTCGCGCAACAGATCCTGCCGGTGCTGCTCGCCCGCCCACGGCACGACGATCTGGCGGGCCGCGCCGCCGGGCTGCTGGCTGGCTGGGACGGGCGCATGGCAATGGACCTGCCGCAGCCGGTGGTGTTCGAAGCCTGGGTGCAGCGCTTCCAAGCCCTCGCGCTGGCGCATCACGACATCCCGGCCACGGCGCCGCGTCCCTGGGTGGATTTCGTGGCCTGGCTGTTGAGTCCGCCGGGTGCGGCGTGGTGCGGCGGCGATTGCGGCCCCTTGTTGGACCAGGCGCTGGCCGAGGCGATGCCGCCACTTGCCGCACGGCTGGGGCCGGACCCGGCCGCCTGGCGATGGGGTGATATCCACGTCGCGACGTTTACCGACCCGGTACTGCCGCAACTGACCAGCCGCATCTCGCAACCCGGCGACGACACCACCATCTTCCTGGGCGGAAATGCAGGGGAGCGATTTGACGCGGTGCACGGGCCCAGCTTTCGCGGCGCCTACGACCTGGCCGACCTCGGCCGCAGCCGTTTCATCGCCGCGCCCGGGCAATCCGGCAATCCGCTGAGCCGGCACTTCCGCGACATGCTGCAACGCTGGCGGGACGGCGGAACGGTGCTGCTGCCTGCCGATATGGACGGCGCGGAAACGTTGACGCTGCGCCCGGGCGACCCCCTTTATTGAAGCGATTGACCGCGCGCGGCGCGGCGTGAACGATGGGCTACCGATGACCTACAAGCCGCCGCGTCGCCCCCAGTTCTTCTACACCACCGCACCGTTGCCCTGCCCCTACGTGGCCGGGCGGACGGAGCGCAAGGTCGTGACGGAGATCACCGGGCCAGATAGCGACGCCTTGCACGACCGGCTATCGCGCGCCGGGTTCCGCCGCAGCCACAACATCGCCTACGCGCCGGTTTGCCCGGCCTGCAATGCCTGCGTGCCGATCCGCATCCCGGTGGCAAGCTTCCAGCCGGATCGCACCCTGCGCCGCATCGACCGCTACAACGCCGACGTCACCGGTTACGAGGTCCCGGCGCGGGCCACGGCCGAGCAGTTCCAGTTGTTCCAACGTTACCAACTCGCCCGGCATGCCGAGGGCGACATGGCCACCATGAGCTTCTACGACTATCGCGCCATGGTGGAAGACACGCCGATCGAGACCTCCATCGTGGAGTTCCGCGATGCGGGCGACCGGCTGATCGGCGGTTGCCTGACGGATCGGCTCGGCGATGGCTTGTCGGCGGTTTACAGCTATTTCGCGCCGGAGATGGAGCGGCGCTCGCTCGGTAACTACGCGATCCTTTGGCTGATCCGCCGCGCGCGGGCGTTGGGCTTGCCCTACGTGTATCTCGGCTATTGGGTGCCGGAGAGCCTGAAGATGGCCTACAAGGCCCGATTCCGCCCGTCCGAGGTGCTGGCGGGGGGCACGTGGCGCATCCTGCTGGACGCCGACCACGCACCCCTGCCGCTGTCAGAACCAGCGATGGTGTCGCAAAGCGGGTGACGCGAAGGCTTATTCCGTGGTGTCGCGGCTGCGCAGCATGACCGTGGACAGGAACCCCAGCGTCACGAGGCCGGTGATGGCGAAGGTAAGCGTCAGTGACATCATGGCGATGGACCTATGGTTGGGTTGAACGCCCTCCCATTATGTCGACTGAAGATTAAAAGCGTCTAAACATTGGGATCACCCTCGAGTTTGCCGGCTCGGCTCGTTAGGCCGCAGCCGATCAGGGGGGTTAAATTTTCAGGCGCAGCCGCCCGCACGAAGGCATCGACCTCCGCGCTGGCGGCCGTGAAGTTTACGCCAGGTTTTCCGCCAGCGCCGCCGCCATCTGGCGGGCAAAGGCGGCGGGGTCGCGCGGCGGCTCGCCATCCTGGATGCGGGCGAGGTCCATCAGCGTGTTGGCCGCGTCCTCGACGCTGGCCAGTTCCGCCATGCGGCGGATTAGCTTGTGGCGCGGGTTGATCTCCAGGATCGGCAGCGTGGTCGGCATGGCACGGCCGGCACGCTTGAGCAGGCGCTGCATCTGCAGGTCGGGGCCGGCGGCGGAGGCGGCCAGCACCACCGGGCTGTCAACCAGGCGGTCGGTGGCCCGCACCTCCGAGACTTCGCCCTTCAGCGTCTCCTGCAAGGACTTCACCAACTCGGTCACGTCCGCCGGCTCCTCGCCCGGCGTGTCCGCGTTCATCTTGGACAGGTCGGCCGCGCCCTGGGTGATCGAGCGGATCGGCTTTTCCTCGAAGGTCGACATCCGCTCCGGCCAGAACGCGTCCACCTGGTCGGCGAGCAGCAGCACCTCGATCCCGCGGGCGCGGAAGCCTTCCAATTGCGGCGACTTGGCCAGTGCGTCGGTGTCGTCGCCCACCAGGATGTAGATCGCTTCCTGCTCCGGCTTCATGCGCGCCACGTAGGCCGGCAAGGAGGTCCACCCCTCCTCCGCCGAGCTCTTGAAGCGCAGCAGCGGCGCCAGGTCGGTCCGGTGCTCGGCGTCTTCCCACAGGCCCTCCTTCAACACCGGGCCGAAATTCTGCCAGAACTCGGCATAGCTCGCCTTTGCCTCGTCGCTGTCGTCGCGCGCCTTGGCCTTCAGCTCCGAAACCACGCGGTTGGTGACAGCCTTGCGGATGCGGGCCAGCACGGGGGTGGCTTGCAGCATCTCGCGCGACACGTTGAGCGGCAGGTCCTCCGTGTCCACCACGCCGGACACGAAGCGCAGCCAGGCCGGCAGCAACCCGGCGTCGTCCGTGATGAACATGCGGCGGACGTGCAGGCGCACCTTGCTTTGCCGGTCGCCCTCCACCGCCTCGAACGGCTTGGAGCCGGGTATGTACAGCAGGGCGGTGAACTCCATCGCCCCCTCGGCCCGCCAATGCAGCGTCAGCCATGGCTTGTCGAAGTAGTGCCCCAGATGGCGGTAGAACTCGGTGTAGCCTTCCTCCGTGATGTCGGCCTTGGGCTTGCGCCACAGCGCCGTGCCCTCGTTGGCCGCCACGTCCTTGCCGTCCCGCGCCACCGTGATCGGCACGGTGATGTGGTCCGCCCATTTGCGGATGATGGTTTCCAGCCGATACGGCTCCAGGAACTCGTCCGCGTCGGCCTTGATGTGCAGCACGATGGTGGTGCCGGCCTCCTCCCGCTCGGCCGGGGCGAGCGTGTAGTCGCCCTTGCCTTCGGACGCCCACAGCCAGGCCTCCGCCGTGCCGGCAGCGCGGGAGGTGACTTCCACCCGGTCGGCCACCATGAAGGCGGAATAGAAGCCGACGCCGAACTGCCCGATCAGGCTCGGCCGTTCTTCCGGCTTGGCGTCCGCGAGGGACTGGCCGAAGGCCCGCGTGCCGGAGCGGGCGATGGTGCCCAGATTGGCCGCCAGTGAGGCGCGGTCCATGCCGATGCCCGGATCGGACAGGGTCAGCGTGCGGGCCTCCTTGTCCGGCACGATCCGAACGGAAGCGTCAGCGGGCAGCGCCAGGTCGGCCTGGGTGAGCGCGGCGAACCGGCGGCGGTCGATGGCGTCGGCGGCGTTGGCGACCAGCTCGCGCAGGAAGATCTCCCGGTCGGAATACAGCGCGTGGACCACGAGATCGAGCAGGCGCCCCACCTCGGCACCGAACTCATGCCGCTCGATCGTTTCGCTCATCCATCGCGCTCCCTGACCTATGACGTGGCGGCGATATGCCGGCCATGCGCCCGCGTTTCAAGGCGCGGGAACGGTTGGGTGGATCGCTTCGGGGGCTGACGCGGCCGAGGCGCTTTGCTACAGCCGGGCTCCAAAGGGGGAGTTCGCGCCGTTGCAGCGGACGCAGCAGATCGCGAGCTTCAGCATCGTGCTCGGCCTCGGCGTGCTCGCGCTGAAGACGGGGGCATGGTGGCTGACCAACAGCGCCGCCCTGTTTTCCGACGCGCTGGAAAGCACGGTCAACGTCGCCGCGGCGGTGGTGGCGCTGGTGGCGCTGCGCTTTGCCGAGCGGCCGCCGGACGCCAACCACCCGTACGGTCACCAGAAGGTGGAGTTCTTTGCCGCCGTGATCGAGGGCGCGCTGATCACGGTGGCCAGCGCCGCCATCCTGCAACACGCCTGGGATAGCTGGCGCACGCCCGTGGCCCTGACCTTGCCGTGGCAGGGGCTGGCGTTGAACGCGCTGGCGACGGTGCTCAACGCAGTGTGGGGCACGGTGCTGCTGCGGGCCGGCCGCCTGGCGCGATCCGTGTCGTTGGAAGGCGACGGGCGGCACCTTTGGGCCGATGTCGCCACCTCGATCGCGATCCTGGCGGGCGTCAACGTCGCCTTCTGGACCGGGCTGCCCGTGCTGGACCCGGTGCTGGCGGCCTTGGTGGCGATCTACGTGCTTTGGTCCGGGCTGAGCCTGATCAGCCAATCCGTGGGCGGGTTGATGGATGCCGCCCCGGCGCCGGAGGTGGTGGACCGCATCCGCCGCATGGTGGCCGAGCATGCCGAGGGCGCCTTGGAGGTGCATGACCTGCGCACCCGCCATGCCGGGCGGCTGACCTACCTGGAATTCCACTTGGTCGTGCCGGGCGAGCTTCGCGTTTCCGAATCACACGCCATCTGTGACCGGATCGAGGCCGCGTTGCGGGAAGAAATGGAGCAATTGATGATCACCATCCACGTGGAGCCGGAAGGCAAGGCCAAGCATCGCGGCGTGCTGGTGCTGTGACGGTCCGCATCGACCGGGTGATCACCCGTGGCGGCGATGCCGGGCAGACCTCACTGGGCGATGGCAGCCGGGTGGCGAAGGACGCGCTGCGCGTGGACGCCTACGGCACGGTGGACGAGGCGAACGCCACCATTGGCCTGCTTCGCCTGCACACGACGGGCGAGCCGGACGCCATGCTGGCGCGGGCGCAGAACGATCTGTTCGACGTCGGCTCCGACCTGTGCGTCCCCGGCGCGGCCGGCGAGCGGTTGCGGCTGACGGACGCGCCGTCCGCCCGGCTGGAAGCGGAGGTGGCGGCGATGAACGCCGGGCTGGTGCCGCTGGACAGCTTCGTGCTGCCCGGCGGCACGCCGGCCGCGGCGCACGCCCACCTGGCCCGCACGGCCGTGCGCCGAGCGGAGCGGCTGGTGGTGCGGCTGGCGCGGGAGGAAGCGGTCAACCCGGCGGTGATCCGCTTCCTCAACCGGCTGTCGGACCATCTGTTCGTGCTGGGCCGCCTGCTGAACGACGGCGGCGCCGCGGACGTGAAATGGGTGCCGGGCGCCAACCGGTAGCCTACAGCACGGGGGACTGCCATTCCTCCGCCTTGCCGCGCACGGCCGCGCGGACCACGCTCAGCAAGGCGTCCACCGAATAGGGCTTGCTCAGCACCGGGCCCGGCAGGGCGCGCAGCACCTCCAGATCCGTGTTGCCGGTGAGGAACACCACCGGCAAACCCGGCCGGGTGGCGAGCGCGGCCTGCGCCAGCTCCACGCCGGACATGCCGGGCATGGCCAGATCCGCCAGCAGGGCGGCGAACGGCCCGGCCGCCAGCGCCTGCAAGGCTTCCGCACCGCTGGCCGCTTCCTGCACGTGCCAGCCTTCTTCCCGCAACAAGGCGGCGGCGATCGAGCGCACGTCCAAATCGTCATCCACCACGAGCAAGGGCATCGCCGCGGCTGCACCCTCCACCGCGCCGACCCGGCGCAGGTAGATATGCGCCGTCGTGCCGCCGCCGGGCGTGCTGTGCAGCCGCAGCGTGCCGCCGAGTTGCCGCGCCACGCCGAACGCCTGCGACAAGCCGAGCCCACTGCCTTCGCCGAACGCCTTGGTGGTGAAGAACGGCTCCATCGCCTGGCTCAGGACGTCCGGCGGCATGCCGATGCCGGTGTCGGCCACCACCAGCAGCACGTAGTCGCCGGGTTCCAAATCGGGCGGCAGGTCCGGATGCCCGGCCGGGCGGTTTTCCGTTGCAAGCATCACGCGGCCGCCTTTGGGCATGGCGTCGCGCGCGTTCACCAGCAGGTTCAGCAACGCCAGCTCCAACTGCGCCGGGTCCGCCAAGGCGGGCCATGTGCCGGGGTCGAACGCGGTGGCAAGGGCGATGCGGCTGCCCAGGCTGCCGCGGATCAGTTCCATCATGCCGCCGAGGGAGGCCGGAATGTCGGTCGCGGCCGGAGCCATGAACTGCTTGCGCGCGTAGGCGAGCAATTGGTTGGTGAGCAGCGCGCCGCGCTGGGCCGCGCTGGCGGCGATCTCCACCCAGCGCAACTGGCGCTCGTCCACCAAGCGGCGGCTCAGCAGGTCCAGGCTGCCGAGCACCGCCGTCAGCAGGTTGTTGAACTCGTGCGCGACGCCGCCGGTCAGTTGGCCGATGGCTTCCAGGCGCATGGATTGCCGCAGCGCCGCCTCCACCCGCCGGCCTTCGGTGAGGTCGATCTGGGATAGCAGCACCCGGCGCGGACTGCCCGGCGTGTCGGGCAGCGGCTGGTAATAGCTCCGCACCACCCGCTCGCCGACCGGGAAGCACAGCGCGTGCTGGCAGTCGAACCCGCCCTGGGCGAGCGCGGTGCGGCAATCCAGCGCCAGCACGGCCCCGGTGTCGCCCAACACCGCCTGGATGGGGTGCGCGACCACCTGCCCGGCGTCCAGCCCGGAATTGCGGCAGAAGGCGGCGTTGCATTCCTCGACCACCACCCCGTCATCCGTGACGGCAAGCACCAGGATGTTCAACGGGGATTGCTCGAACAGCGCCTGGTTGCGGGCGGTGGCCTGCCGCAACGCGTCCGGGGTGTCCGCCAAAGCTCCGGGTTCGTCCATCACGGGGGTCAGCCCGCCACGATGCGGGACGGGTGGGTGAACACCTCAAACCCGTCCGACCGGGCCACGGCGGCCAGGGTGATCCCCGCGGCGTCGGCCACGCGGATGGCCAGCGCCGTTGGGACGGAGATCGCCGCCAGCGTGCCGAACCCGGCGATGGCGGCCTTTTGCACCAGTTCCACCGACACGCGGCTGGTCAGCAGCAGGATGCCGCCGGCCGGGTCGTTTGCCGTCCGCAGCAGCGCGCCCGTCAGCTTGTCCAGGCCGTTATGGCGGCCGACATCCTCCCGCACCGCGACCAGGTCGCCGCGCCAGAACCCCGCCGCGTGCACGGCACGGGTCTGCTGGTTCAACTGCTGGGCCGCCGCCAGGCTGGTGGTGGCGGCGGTGACCTGCTGGGCGGTCCAGCACGCGCCGGCAGGCACGGCGGGTGGCGGCCGCATGGCATCCGCCAGGCTGTCCATGCCGCACAGGCCGCAGCCGGTCGGCCCGGCGAATTGGCGGCGCCGGCGTTCCAGCCGCGCCATGCGATCCGCCGCGATCCACATGCGCAGCTCGATCCCGAGCGGCGCCGGGACGATGTCGAACTCCTCGATATCCTCCGGCCGGTCGATGATGCCTTCGGCCCGGCTGAAGCCGATGGCGAAATCCTCCAGGTCGAGCGGGGTGGCCATCATCACGGCGTGGGTGGTCCGGTTATAGGTCAGCGCGACCGCGACCTCTTCCGGCACGCAACGCTGCCCGACCCGGCCGTCGCCGCGCCGCATGGCCACCGTGCGTGCGGCCGGTGCGACGACGCCCGCCATGCCCACGTCCGATGGCGTCAGTTCGGCGCCTTACCCAGATCGACCACGCGCAGATACGGCTTCTTGGTTTCCCAGCCCTGCGGGAACCGCTCCTTCGCGTCGGCATCCGACACGCTGCCCATGATGATGGCCGGCTCGCCGGGCTGCCAGTTGACCGGCGTCGCCAGCTTGTGCTGGTCGCTCAGTTGCAGGCTGTCGATCACCCGCAGGATTTCCGGGAAGTTGCGCCCGGCGGACGGCGGATAGGTGAGCGTCAGCCGCACCTTCTTGGCCGGGTCGATCACGAACACCGAGCGGACCGTCAGCGCGGCATCCGCTTCCGGGTGGATCATGCCATACAGCGTGCTGACGGTGCGGTCCGCGTCCGAGATCATCGGGAAGTTCACGGCGGACCCGGTCACGTCGGCGATGTCGGCATCCCACTGGGCATGGTTGTCCAGGCTGTCCACGGACAGGCCGATGACCTTGACCCCGCGGCGGTCGAACTCGGGCTTGAGCCGCGCGACCTCGCCGAGTTCCGTGGTGCAGACCGGGGTGAAATCCTTGGGATGGCTGAACAACACCGCCCAACTGTCGCCGAGCCACTCGTGGAACCGGATGCGCCCCTGCGTGGTGTCCTGCTCGAAGTCAGGCGCAATCTGCCCGAGTTGGATGCTCATGAAACCCGTTCTCCGCCGCAGACCGGTCGCGGCGGCGGGACCAAATCACGCCGGCCG
>CBDASJ010000015.1:0-354080 GCA_965199555.1 Acetobacteraceae bacterium
CCTGCTGCTCTGGGTCCGCATCGCCACCCCAGCACTCGAGAAGCGCGCGACGGAGATCCTCTCCCGGCATGGCGCTACCCACGTTCACGTACACGGTGAGGCCCTGGCATGATCGAGGACATCGGCGACGTCCGCCGCGGCAGCTACGGCCGGCACCATGGCCTACGCCGGCCAGGTGCGCTGCCCTTCCCGCATCTGACCGAGCAGGTTCGCCAAATCGCCGTGATAGGCAATGGCGGTGTTATGATCCTCGCGCGGCATTTGGCACGGGCACTCGACGCCGGACTGCTCGGGCTTGGCCCGGCCGAGCGCGCCGACGCGTTTCAGGCAGACGGCAAGGCGGCACAGATCTGCCCGGTACGTTGGCGCGCTCTGCGCGGCGAGCCTACGATAGACGACCTCCAAGCCGCCAACTTCGTCGTGACTGACAGCCCGGCCCGCGCCGAGCACCTGTCGCTGCTGTGTCCGACACTGTTCAGCCAACCGACGCCGCGTACTGGGTCGATCGGCACGAACATACTGATCGTGTGGGACGGATCGAACGGTGCGGCCCGCGCCGTTCGGGCGGTCCGGCCACTCCTGCGCGACGCCAGGCATGTCCACATCACCGCTGTCGGTGTTGCCGATCCGGCCATCGTTGTGGAGATCTTGGAAGAGCACGGCATCCTCGCCAGCACCATGACCGTGCCAGACGATGCAGCCGAGTTGGCCGCTCGCGTGATCGAGCAGGTCGACGCGTATGGGATCGACCTGCTCGTGTCCGGTCGGATGAATCATGGATGCCGGCCAGTGTGGTCGCATCCGTTGCCTTACCCTGCCTGCGCCTGGTTCACGGCTTGAAACATCCGGGGATGGCTCACCGCTTGCCGGCATTTGGGCCGCCGGAATGGGAGACGTTGATCGTCTCGGCGTGAACGATCGCGTGTGCAAGCGACAATGTAATGGGGAGGGCGACAATGAGGGATCACATGAGCGGCCTCCAGATGGCTCTCTGCGCCGCCACGAATTCGTGCAGTCCAATCGCGATCGTGAGTATTCCGATCGGATTTCCGCGCTTGACTGCCGATGCTACATCGCTCATTTCTTGTTCCGGCAATGGAATCTGCCGGGCTGTAATGCCGAACTGCCCACGTTGGATGGGCTGATGACTCCTCTAGCATCGTCGCGGATGGTTCGCGACGCCTGAGGAGTCTGAATTTGACCAGCGCGCCGTCGAATAATCTGACCACTGAAGATGCCGCGCGTGGCCGAGACCGGAAGCGGGTCTTTGCGGCGCGCCAAGGCGGACGGGGCGTCACGCTGGTCTGGTTGCTGCTGGGACCCGGAGTTCTGGCGATGCTGGGCGAGAATGACGGGCCGTCTATGCTGTCCTACGCTGCCAGCGGCGCACAATACGGCATCGGCTTCTTCCTCCCCTTCATTGCCGTGACATTCGGGGCGGCCTACGTCGTCCAGGAAATGGCCATGCGGCTCGGCGCGGTGACTCATCGCGGCTACGGCGAGTTGGTGTGCCAGCGCTTCGGCCCGTTCTGGGGCTGGCTCACTGCCGGCGATCTGGTCGTGACCAACCTGATCACGCTGATCACGGAAGTGATCGCGATTCGCGCCGGAATGGCGTACTTTGGCCTGCCCGCCTGGGTCGCGGCGCTCTCGGCGGTGCTGCTGGTCGGCGTCAGTGCCAGCGGCGGCCGCTACTCGCGCTGGGAACGGGTGGCGATGGCGCTCGCGCTGTTCAACCTGCTGTTCGTGGCCGCCGCCTGGCTGACCCATCCGTCCGTGGACGCGATGGCCCACGCGATGGCCACCTGGACGCCGCTGCCGACCGGCAAGGCCAGCGACATCCTGTTACTGCTGGCGTCCAACATCGGCGCAACCGTGACGCCCTGGATGCTTTTCTTCCAGCAGAGCGCGTCGGCCGACAAGGGCATGACCCCGCGCGACATCGCACAGGGGCGGATCGACACCGGCATCGGCACCGTGCTCGCCGCACTCGCCGGTTGCGCGACCGTGGTCGCAGCCGCGCCGCTGTTCACGCACGGGGTCGACACGACCAACCTCCAGGGCGGCACCGGCTTCGCCGAGGCGATGCTGCCCGTGGTCGGTCGGCCCGCGGCGACGCTGTTCGCGATCGGGCTGATCGAGGCCGGCGCGGTGGCGATGCTGACCATCTCGGCCAGCACCGCCTACGCGGTCGGTGAGGTGATCGGTGGGGCCGGGCACAGCTTCAACCGCTCGCTGCGCGACGCGCCGGCGTTCCACCTGGCCAATGTCGGCATGGCGGCCGTGGCGGCGGCGATCGTGCTGATCCCCGGCATGCCGCTGCTGTCGTTCGCTCTGAACGCGAACTTGCTGGCGACCGTGCTGATGCCGCCAGCGCTGCTGTTCCTGCTGATCATGGCCAACGACCGCGAGCTGATGGGTGCGCGGGTGAACCGGCGGTCGACCAACGCCGTCGCCATCGCCATCGCCGTGCTGGTGACGCTGGCCGGATCGGTGGCAGCGATCGTCGCCTTCGTGGGAACGTTCCAGTGAGCCTCGACGATCCAGCGCTGCGGGGCGGCGGTCATCCGGATCACGCCCTCATCGATGGGCTGGAGCCCGACCAGACCGTGGCAGCCGCCGCGCGCCCGTTCGGCCGCTACCATGCCAGCCGCTCCGTCACTGCGCTGCTCTGGGCCGTGCGCGTGTTCGTGCTGCTGATCGCGGCCATGCTTGTCTACACGTTCATCGTATCGATCCCGCACTAGACAGGAGCTGGCACATGCAGACCATGATCATCCTCGTGCGGCACGGCCATGTGGACGGCATCGACCAGCCCCGCTTCCGCGGCCGTCAGCACCTCGCGTTGACCGCGGCGGGCATGCGCCAGGTCGAGCACACGGCGGCGCTGATCGCCCGGCGCGCGCGCCTGGACGCGGTCTACAGCAGTCCGCTCACACGCTGCATCACCACGGCCACCACGATCGGCAACGCACAGGGCCTGGCACCGCAGCCCGACGAGGATCTGATCGACCTCGATTACGGCGAGTGGCAGGGCCGGAGCCACGACGACGTTCTGGCCAAGGACGGCGAGCGCGCCCGCGCCTGGTTCGCCGACCCGGCGACTGCCCCCATACCCGGAGGCGAGAGCCTCGACGCCCTGTCGTGCCGCGCGATTAGCGCCTTCAAGCGCATCGTCGGCCGGCACGGGGGCGGCACCGTCGCCATCGTCGGGCACGACACCGTCAACCGGGCGCTGCTGCTGCACGCGCTCGGGCTCGGCCTCGACCACTATCGCCGACTCCGGCAGGACCCGGCTTGCGTCAACGTCCTGCTGTCCGACGAAGCGCTGCAGGTGGCCAGCCTGAACGAGACCGCGCACCTCGACATGGCGCGCCCGGGCAACGTCTTCGGAGCACGGCGATGATCGAAACCTTCGCCGTCGCCACCGGCGGCGCGTTCGGTAGCGGCGCCCGCTATTGGGTCGCACTGTGGCTGGTGCCCTGGAGCCGGACGCTGCCGCTGGGCACCATCGGCATCAACATCGTCGGCTCCGTCGCCATCAGCTTCTTCGGCACGCTGACGCTGGCGCGCGGCAGTTCCCCTTCGCCGCGGCCGGGCTCAATGGCGATGCGGTGCCGATCGCGCAGAACGTGATGGAGGAGGAGACAGCATGACGATCCTGGCGATCCTGAACCGGGCCGAGACGGCCGAGGCGGTTCTGCAGGCCGCGCGCGAGCTACGGCATATCTATGACGGCATTTCCGTCCGGGTATTGCGGCCGCGGCCGGACGTGGAGCCGGATTTCATGCCGACGGAGGAGATCATGTCGCCCGAACGCCGCGCGCGATTCGAGGGCGGCGAGGACGCACTGACCGCCAAGCTGCGCGGCGCGGCGGACAAAGAGTTTCCATACGAGGGCCTCGTCGAGCAACGCGGCACCGTTCGGGCCGTCGTCGCGGCGGCGGCGAAGGACGCGACGGTGGTGATCGTCGGCGCGGCGGGCCATGCTGGCTGGTCGCTGGCACGCGACGCGATCGAGGCGGTGCTGTTCGATGCCGCCGCCCCGCTTCTACTGATGCCGAATCGGGCGGTGGCGCTGCGGGACCGCGTGGTCGCGCTGGCATGGGAGCGGAGCCCGGCGGCCGAGGCCGCCGCGGAGGCCGCGCTGCCGATGCTGGAGGCGGCCGAACGCGTGGTGGTGCTGGAAGCCGAGGAGGGGCATGACCGGGTCAGCCAACCGGAACAGCTGATGGCGGCGCTGGCGCGGCGCGGCAGGCCGGCGGATCTCCATCGCTTCGCTTTGGCCGACCGAGACATCGGGTCGGCGCTGCTTGAGGAAGTGGACGCGGCCGGGGCCGAGTTGCTGGTAATGGGCGCGTTCACGCATCGGCGCTTGTTCGAACGGCTGTTCGGTGGCGCGACGCAGGAGGTGCTCGAAGGAGCGAGCATCCCACTATTCCTGCATCATTGAACGGTCAGCCGGGCCGTTCGGCCCGGCTGATGCACACTCGTTCAGGCCAGCGTGCGGACCTTCTCCTCGCGGGCCCAGTAGCGGGTCTTGGCGGCTTCGACGAAGCCGGCGAGGTCGGTGATCCCCGCGTCCGTCTCGACGCCGGCCTTGTCCAGCAACGGCTTGGCGGCGGCGCTGTAACCGATCGCCTTGGCGTGGCCGAACGCGTCCATCACCCACTGCACGGCCGCGCCCTCCTTCAGCATCGCCTTGCATCCGGCGTCCGACAACACTACCGCGCACGCCTCGACGGAGGCGGACGGCGCGCCGTAGAGCTGCGCGTCGGCCTTGACCGTGCTGCCGTCGGACAGCTTCACCGCGCCGACCTTGGGCGCGATCAGCACCGGATGGCCGCCCGCCTGCTTGACCGACGACTTGACCCGGTCGAGTTCGGCCGCGTCCGTGCCGTCGGCGAACAGGATGCCGACCGGCTTGCCGTTCAGCGACTTCTTGTCCATCGGTCCGTTGATGATCCGCACCGCCGGCGACGGCGCCATTTCCTGCACCGGAACCTTCGTTGGCGACGCCGGCGGCAGCTCCATCGCCAAACCGGCGGCCACGCGCTTGGCCAGGTCCTCGTCCACGTTGCGCAGATTGGCCATCATGGCCAGCCGCACGTGCTCGAGCGAGCACTTCGACAGCTCGAATACGTACGCGGACGCCGTGTGGTCCTGCTCGGCCTTGTCCAGCGAGCGCCAGAACATCCGCGCCTGGGTGTAATGGTCGGCGAAGCTCTCGGCGCGAATGCGGAGCTTGGGGCCCTTCTCCTCCGCCGGGAACGTATGGAAGCCATTGACCTGATCCTCGCGAGGACCACCGGGCTCGCCGGCCAGATGAAGCGAGTTCGGCTCGTAGTTGGCGCGGCCCTTGGGCACCGTCATCTGCATGGTGCCGTCGCGCTGCAGGTTCATGAACGGGCAGCCGCCGGGTCGACCCTTGGCCTGGTTGACCGGGATCTGTGGCCAATTGGTGGTGCCGAGCCGGCTCAGCTGCGTGTCGAGATAGGAGAACAGCCGGCCTTGCAGCAGCGGGTCGTCGCTGTTGTCGATGCCGGGCACGAGATGCGCCGGCGAGAACGCGACCTGCTCCGTCTCGGCGAAGTAGTTGTCCGGGTAGCGGTCCAGCACCATGCGGCCGATGAAGCGGATCGGCAGCACCTCCTCCGGGATGATCTTGGTCGCGTCCAGCACGTCGTAGGGCTGGCTGTTGGCGAACTCCTGGTCGAACAGCTGCACGCCCAGTTGCCACTCCGGGTAGTCGCCACGGCCCACTCGCTCGAACATGTCGCGGCGCTGGAAGTCGGGGTCCGCGCCGGTGATCTTGACGTTCTCGTCCCAGATCGAGGAGGCCAGGCCGTATTTCGGCTTCCAGTGGAACTTCACGAAGGTCGACTTGCCGTCCTTGTTGACGAACCGGAAGGTATGGATGCCGAACCCCTCCATGGTCGCCAGCGAGCGCGGGATGGTGCGGTCGGACATGATCCACATCGCCATCGCGGTGGCTTCCGGCATCAGCGAGATGAAGTCCCAGAACGTGTCGTGCGCGGTGGCGGCCTGCGGGTAGCCACGGTCGGCCTCCATCTTCACGGAGTGGATCAGGTCGGGGAACTTGATGGCGTCCTGGATGAAGAAGATCGGGATGTTGTTGCCGACCAGGTCCCAGTTGCCCTCGCGGGTGTAGAATTTGACCGCGAAGCCGCGCACGTCGCGCGGGGTGTCGACCGAGCCGGCGCCGCCGGTCACGGTGGAGAAGCGGGCGAACACCTCCGTCCGCTGGCCCTTCTTGCTAAACAGGTCGGCGCAGGTGATGTCGGCCAGGCTGTCGGTGCACTCGAAGTAGCCGTGCAGCCCGGTCCCGCGCGCATGCACGATGCGCTCTGGAATCCGCTCGTGGTCGAAATGGTTCATCTTCTCACGATAAACCTCGTCCTCGATCAGGACGGGACCGCGGCGGCCTGCTTTCAACTGGTTCTGGTTGTCGCTGATCGGCATGCCGTGGTTGGTCGTCAAGACCGGATGGTCGGCATCCGCTACCTGATGGGTTTCGCCGCCGTTGCCGGGGTGGAGGTCGTTGTAGTCCAAGGTCGATCGCCCTTTGGCTGCTTGCCAAGGCCGAACGTGGGGGCCGGGCTGGGCCGATGTCGTCTTGCTCCTCCGTTCGTGATCGGGCAGGCGCGATGAGTCTTCGGCCACGTTGCTTCGTGCTGCTGTGCGGCGCCGGGTTCCTGGGGCGGCTCGGCTACGAGATGGTCCGCAGCCCGGTCACTGCGCTATTCGCCCGCCATATCGGCGCACCAACCGCGCTGATCGGATTGCTGGTCGCAGCGGTGACGATCACCGGAATTTTCGTCAAGCTACCGGCGGGGAGCTTAGCGGATTTGTTCGGTTTCCGACGGCTGATGCTGGCCGGGCTGCTGGTCAAGGCGACGGCGCCGTTCCTCTACCTCGCGGTCGCGACCTGGCCGGTGCTGTTGCTGGTGCGGCTCTACCACGGCCTCTCGACCGCACTCTACGCTCCAGCCGCCTCCGCCCTGGTGGCGAAAAGTTTCCCTGGCGAGCGCGGCAGGCGGCTTGGCCTCTACGGTGCGGCGGAGAATGCCGGCG
Source organism: Acetobacteraceae bacterium (assembly GCA_965199555.1). Lineage (GTDB taxonomy): Bacteria > Pseudomonadota > Alphaproteobacteria > Acetobacterales > Acetobacteraceae > LMUY01. The sequence continues at coordinate 7,096 of CBDASJ010000015.1, forward strand.
TGGTGCTCGGGCCGGTGCTCGGCGCGCTCGTGCTCGCGCATGGCGGGTTCACGCCCGCGTTCCTCGTCGCCGGCGTGATCGGGATCGCGGCGCTGCTCGCCATCCTGCCGCTCCCGCATGACGCGCCCGCTGCCTCGAGCGGCAAGCCGGTCTGGCGCGATGCGGTGGCCGGCATCCGCCAGATCGCTGGCGATCCCCAGATCCGACTGGTCAGCCTGGTCGAGGGCACGTTGTACGCAGGCGTCGGTACGCTTCAGGCCTACCTGCCGCTCTACGCGCTCTCGATCGGTATCCCCGTGACGTACATTGGAGTGCTGTCAGCCGGGCAGGCGGTAGTGTCGGTGGCAGGTCGGCCGCTGCTGGGCGGGGTTGCGGACCGGATCGGACGACGGCCGCCGATCATCGCCGGCGTGCTGCTGGCGGCGAGCACGCTGACCGCCATTCCACATGTCGCCGGGTTCTGGCCACTGCTGGCACTCGGCATCGTCTTTGGGCTCGGGACCGCGCTGGTGACGCCGGCCACGACGGCCACGATCGGCGACCTGACGCGAGGCAACGCGTTCGGAGCCGCCATGGGCGTGTTTGGCAGCTTGTGGGATGTGGGCCATGCGGGCGGGCCACTATTGGCCGGGCTGCTGATCGGCGTGCTGGGCTACGGCACGGCCTTCGCGATCGTGGGAGCCGTGATGGTGGCGGCTCTCGGCACGTTCCTCGTTTTCTCACGCGGCATCGGGAGTACGATATGAACTGGAAAGGCAGGCTGGCCGTGGTGTTGGCCGCGGTGGCGGGGGTAGTGGACGCAGCCGGGCTGGCCGGCGTCGGCCGCTATTCGTCGCACATGACGGGCACGACGACGCATTCGATGGTTGGCTTCGTCGGCGGTGATCATCGACTTCTGGTTTTCGGGATTTTGGCGGTAGCGTGTTTCCTCGCCGGCGCGATCGGGGCCGGCGTGGTGCTGACGCATCCTGCCGCACGCCGTCCTAGCGCGACGCTCGCCGTGCTGGTCGGCACTGAAACCGCGCTGATCCTGATAGGCGGCCTCGTCATGGCGCTGCTGCCGGCCGGACCGTGGGACGCCATGGCGGTGATCGGCGGCTTCGCGGCAGCGATGGGGGTGCAGAACGCGGCGTCCACCTACCTGCTCTCGCCCCACGAGCGGACGACGCACGTGACCAGCAACATGACCGATTTCGGCTGCGAGTTGGGCATGCGACTGCGGGGGTGGGCGGGGGTGGCCACGGGCAAGGTGCTGGTCTCACCGGATCGGGAAACGATGGTCAGTGCGGCGTTCCCGATCCTGGGCTTCGTCGCGGGTGCGCTCGCCGGCGCAGTGCTGCATCTCGTCGCCGGGCCGTGGAGTGGCGTCGCGGCCGCTATACCACCTGCGTTGGTAACGTTATGGCTTCTCACGACGGATCAGCCCGAGAGCACCTCATAGCACGCGGAGGTCACCAACCTCGCAAAACGTAAATAACGCTAAATATTACCAGCAGGAAGGCTCATTGAATGGTGATGTTTGTAATGCTCTTTAGCTTGCACGGTAGTTACGGCTTCACGGGAGGTGCATCCGCGATACAGGGGTTTCACAGTCTCGCTGCTTGCCAAAAGGCCATTCCGAGGATTCGGAAGTTCTACCCCTCAGTGGACAAGATCGAATGCGTCACATTGCCGGCTAATTAACCTGATCTACTCGCTTTAACCCCGGACGCAATTGCTGCACCCGGTAGCAAATTTTGTAGCGGGAATTTCCATGACCTCTCTGCAAGATGGCAATGATATGCCTAATTTCCGGCCACTCGGCAGGAAAGAGGGTTGCCCTCTGGAAACCGGCTGGTCGTCGACCAACATAATTGACGACGCTGGCCCAATGGACCGGCAGGGGATGGAGTTCCCCGTAACCGCCCGACCACGGGCCGATGACTCCTCTGGCTTTTGAGCAGGAGGAAGATCATGCCTTTCGACGGTTGTCCCACCCCCTTCACCAGCATACTCGCGCCGCGCGAATTCGACGCGTTCACCTCCGCGCAGCCCGGCTGTTTCGTGGACCTCAACCTCGACCAGGTCATCGACGCGCTCGTGCCCCTTGTGGATGCGGACGTGCTTCGCCCTGTGTTCTGGAGCGCGCGGCGCGACGAGGCGGTCGTGCGGTTTCGACAAGCGGTATTCAGCGATCTGGACCACCCTGGGCTGCTGACACCTGTGGCACCGTTCCGGGACGCGATGCGGCTCGTCCGCGCGGACCTCGCCTATGCGTCCAAGGTGGACCGGGCGGCGCATCGCGATGCCGTTACGCTGCGCGCGGCTGGTCGCTACTGCGGGACAGTGCGGGCGTTGGCGACGGCGTGGCGGGACGAAGGACCACGCTCGGCCGGGCTGTTGGCCTGCCTCGCCTATCTGGAGGGGCTTATTGGCGGAGCGGGTTTCGCCTCATTGGAGGGTGGCGTCGCGCGTTGCAGGGCCGCGCTGGCGACGGTCCAGTACGGGCTGCTGTTCCGCGGCGACAGCGTCGTCATCCGCCGCCACGCTGGCGAGCCCGACTACACGGACACGGTGCACGGCCGCTTCGCCCGCTTCCGCGAGGCGGACGGCCCGGCACCGCGCCCGAAGGCCGCCGCGGACGGCGGAGGGCTCGACCACATCGAGGCCGGCATCCTCAGCTCGGTGTCCCGCCAGTTTCCCGCGCCCTTCGCCGAACTCTCCCGCTTCGTGGCGGCGCATCCGGACTTCATCGATCCCCTCGTCGCGAGGCTGGACCGGGAGGTCGGCTTCTACACGTCCTATCTCGCCTACATCGCCCCACTCCGCCGCGCCGGGTTGCCGTTCTGCACGCCGGCGGTGTCGGCCACCGACAAGGAGACGACGCTCGATGACGGGTTCGACCTGGCGCTGGCGGCCAAGCTGGTCCCGGCGGGCAAGCCGATCGTGCGCAACGGGTTCGCGCTGTCGGGCGCGGAGCGTTTGCTGGTGGTCACCGGGCCGAACCAGGGCGGCAAGACCACCTTCGCCCGCGCCTTCGGCCAGGCGCACTACTTGGCCGCCCTGGGCTGCCCCGTGCCGGGCACACTGGCGCGCCTGTTCCTGCCGAACCGAATCTTCACCCATTTCGAGCGGTCGGAGAGCGTCGCCAATCTACGCGGCAAGCTCGAGGACGAGTTGATGGACCTCCACGCGACCTGCGCCGCCATGACGACCGAAAGCCTGGTGGTGCTTAATGAGGTATTCAACTCGACCGGTCTGGACGATCAGCTCTTTCTCAGCACCGAAGTGCTGCGCCGCGTGCTCGCCGTGGGCGCGATAGGCGTTTGCGTGACGTTTCTGGACGCGCTGGCCGGGTTGGACGGCGCCGTCAGCCTGGTCAGCGACGTCGATCCGGCCGATCCATCCGTGCGCACCTTCCGCATCATTCGCCGCCCCGCCGACGGATTAGCCTATGCCCGCGCGCTGGCGGAGAGGCGCGGGCTGACCTTCGAGCAACTCCGGCGGAGGCTGGTCCGATGAGAGCGCATTTGCTGCACCCCGACCGCGGCTTCGACGCGGCGGCGAACGACCCGATCCCGTTCGAGCGGGATCTCGAATTGCCCGTGCTGCTGGACGCCGCCGCCGGCGGCGACAAATACCTCCGTGGCGTGATGACCGCCGCCTTCGCGCGCGTCTGGCGTAACGATGCCGCCACCGTGCGGCACCGCCAGGGCGTTTTGGAGGACGTGCTGGCCGACCCGGTCGGGTTGCGCGCGCTCTATGCCATCGCCTGTGAGCCGTTCGGCCGCGATCACTACTGGGAATACAGCCTCTACGGCACGGAGCCCTCGGCCAAGGTGTCGAGCGCCGTACGCACGCTGCGGAGTTGCCTAGCCGTGCTGCGCCGACTGCGCGACCGCTGCGCCACGCTGGCTTCCGGCTTCCGTTCGGCCGGGCTGCGCGGTTTTCACGAAACGCTGCAGCGGGATCTCAGCGACGCCTACCTCGTCGAGGCGGAGGCAGATTTGCAGACGCTGATGTTCCGCCGCGGCGTGCTGCTCAGCGCGGAGGTGGGCGGCGGCGGCACCCCGACCGGCATCGTCCTCCGCAAGCCGCAGAAGCGGGACCTGAGCTGGTTCCACTCCCTCCTCGACCCCGGCGGGCCGAGCGAGACGATTCAGCTCGCGCCACGCGACGACGCGGGCGGGCGCACATTCGCCGAGTTGCAGAACGCCGGGCTCGCCCTGATCTCGGACGCGCTGTTCGACGCGGCCAAGCATGTGCTCGGCTTCATTACGGCGACACGGGCGGAGCTGGCCTTCTATGTCGGCGCGCTGAATTTGCATGACCGGCTGACCGCGATCGGCGAGAGCGTGTGCCTGCCGAAGATTGCCGACGGGATGTGCTGCCGCGAACTGCGCGACCCGAGCCTGGCGCTGACGCTCGGGCATCGGCCGATCGGCAACGATGTGGACGCCTGCGGGAGGCCCTTGATCGTCATCACCGGCGCCAACCGGGGAGGCAAGTCGACCTTCCTGCGCAGCTTCGGTCTGGCGCAGGCGATGCTGCAAGCCGGGCTGTTCGTTACAGCGGACGCCTTTGCCGCCCCGCTACGCACCGGATTGTTCACGCATCACCGGCGCGAGGAGGACCGCACGATGCAGAGCGGCAAGTTCGACGAGGAGCTGGTGCGCATGGACGCGATCGCCGCCGCGGTCGAGCCCGGCGGGCTGGTGCTGTTCAACGAGTCGTTCGCCGCCACCAACGAGCGCGAGGGCGCCGAGGTGGCGCGCCAGATCGTCGCCGCGCTGCTGGAGAGCGACGTGTCGATCGTGTTCGTCACCCACATGTTCGAGCTCGCCCGCGCCTTTCTCGACGACGATCGCGCCTGTTTTCTGCGCGCCGAGCGCGGCGAGGGCGGGCTGCGCAGCTTTAAGCTTCTACCGGCCAAGCCGCTGGCGGAGAGCTTCGGCCGTGATCTCTACGACAGGATCTTCGCATGAGCACCGCGCCCAAACCCCGCGCAAGGCCCGCGCCGGCGCCCAGCAACTTCAACGTGCGCCAAGTGACCAACGCCCAGGCCTCCTGGCGGGCGCAGGCCGGCAAGGAGGGCGCCTTCGAGCTGCAACTGATCCTCGATCACGGCGCGGCCGAACACATTTTGCCGATGCATGCGGCGGAGCTGAAGGCCGTGCTGCAGCTGCTCGGCGAAAGCGCGCGGACGATGTTCGACTCGGAACGCGGCCTGCTGCTGTTCTCCGATCTCAAGCTCGGCTGAGTAGAGATGCGCCCCTCATACCAGCCGCCGCAGCACGGTGTAGAGCAAATAGGCAAACAGCGTGCTGTCCAGCAGCAGCAGCATGCCCACCATCGCCATGTCGAGCCGCCGCCCACCGGGTGGCATCGTCTCGATCGCATCGATCTCCCAGGCGATCTCACGGAAGCGGACAGTCGCAACCGCCATCATCGCACCCCCGAGCAGGATCAGCAGCAGCCCGGACATCGCCCACAGCCTCGTGCCGCACCGGTGCCGCCCGGCCCTCCAACGTGCGGGTCGCGACCTCGAGGAACAGATCGAACTTTTCGACCAGGAAGCCGAGCGCCATCACCGCGATCGCGGTGCACATCCAGGCCAGGTAGGTCCGCTCGTTGGCTGCACGGTCGGAGAAGCGCTCGTTCATCGTCAAGCATTCAGTGGAGGAACCCCGCCATGACCGAAACCCTCATCCTCGTCCAGCACGGCCACGCCACCGGCGGCGACGCGGCATCCGTCGAGGCGATCCACCGCACCGCGGAGCTGATCGCGTCTCGTTGGAGGCCCGACCTGATCGTGACCGGCCCGACCGATCGCTGCCGCTCGACCGCCGACATCATCGGTGAGAGATGCGGGCTCCAGCCCAAGCCGGAGCCAGCTCTGATCCCGAACTGCCCGACCTTGCACGAGATGGCGGACCGCGCAGTCGGCGTCGTCACTACATTGCTGCACCAGCACCCCGGACAGGTCGCAGTCATCGTCAACCACGAGACCACCAGTCAGCTTCTCGTCGCCCGGCTGATGGGGATCGACGAGCATCGCTACGCGGACATCACACAAGACCCCTGCGCCGTCTCCATGCTCCGCCATCAGGACGGCCGATGGTCGCTGCACAGCCTGAACGAGACCGCTCACATCGACGCCGTCCCGCGATCCTGACCGGCACGCGTTCGCCCGTGAGACCCGATGGACGCGACCGATGACGGACGCTGTCTCGCTCGCAATCGAACGTCACGGCTACGTGGCCGTGGCCGTGGATGTCGGTGCCGAAGCCTCGGCCTTCCCGTTCCGGGCGAGGTCACGCTGGTCGCGGCGGCCGCCTACGCGGCAGTGACGGGCCAGCTCGATCTGCCGCTGGTGATTGCTGCAACGGTATTCGGCGGCGTGGCAGGCGATGCCGTCGGGTATTGGCTCGGCCGCCGCTTCGGGCCGCCGCTCCTGGTCCGCTTCGGCTCGGCGCTGCGGCTCACCCCGGCACGCATCAGACTGGGGCGCTACCTGTTTCTCCGTCACGGCGGCGCTGTGGTGTTCTTCGGCCGTTTCACGGCCGTGCTCCGAGCGTTGAGCGCAGTGCTGGCTGGGACCAATCTGATGCCCTGGCGCCGTTTTCTGGCCTTCAACGTCGCCGGCGGCGTTTGCTGGGTGACGGCCTACGGCCTAGCCGCGTTCGCCCTGAGCCGGCACGCGCGGACCGTCCTGCATCCGGCGGGCCTGATCCTCCTTACGGTGGCGGCGACGGCGACGGTCACCGTCCTGCTGCGCCGGGCGAAGGCGCGCCTCACGCGCGAGGCGGACCTGGCTCAACCCGACGGACAGGCGCAAGCGGGATGCTGAACGTGCTGCTGGCGCTGGCGGGCGCGCTGCTGATCCTGGCGATGTTGCAGGACACGTTCGAGGTGGTGCTGTTGCCGCGGCGCGTCCGCCGCCGGGTCAGGATCATGCGGGCGTTCTTCGCCGTCACCTGGGGCGCCTGGGCGGCGCTCGGGCGGCTCGCACCGCCGGGTCGCCGGCGGGAGGCGTTCCTCGGCGTCTACGGGCCGCTGGCGATGATGGCGCTGTTCGGCCTCTGGGCGCTCGGCATCATGGCCGGATTCGGGCTGCTGCAATGGGCGCTGGCGCGGCAGTTCGATCCCACTCTGGGGACCTTGGCCGACTTCATGCTTGGTAGCGGCGATGCCTTCTTCACACTCGGATACAACCCGGCGACCTTCCATGCCAATTGGCTGCACGCGCTCGTCCTGCTCGAAGCCGGCGTGGGCTTCAGCTTCATCGCGGTCACGATCAGCTATTTGCCAGTCCTGCATCAGAGCTTCTCGGCGCGCGACGTGCAGATCATCCAGCTTGCCACCCAGGCCGGTTCGCCGGCGACCTCGCTCGCCGTGCTACTATGGCACATCGAGGACGGCGACCTGCAAAGGTTCGAGGGCTGGCTGAGATCCTGGGAGCGGTGGAGCTCGGACCTGATCGAGAGCCACTGCTCCTATCCCATGCTGGCCTATTACCGCTCGCAGCACGAGAAACATTCCTGGCTCGCCTCGCTCGCCGTTGTGCTGGATTGCTGCACGCTGGTGCTGGCCGGGTTCGAAGAAAGCGTGTTCCACCAGGCGGAGAGCACGTTCTTCGCCGCACGGCGCGTGCTGATCGAAATCTGCGGCGCGCTCGGCCTCGAGGCAGCCGCAATGCGCTCGAAGCTGACCGACGCCCAATTCGCGGCGATCTCGGCAACCGTGGGTCGTATTTACACGCCGTGGCAGGCCGATCCGGCAACCAGAACCGCCGTCGACACGTTGCGGGCGACATACGACCCGTTGCTGGTCGGATTGTCCCGTCATCTGCTCCTGCCGTTACCGGAGTGGCTTCCTTCCGGCAGCGTCGCGACGATCGGCGCGCCGGACCGGCGCGCGACGATCGCGCGATTGACCGGCTGTGCCGGTCAGTGACGAGGCGGCAAGCAATGATGATTCCACGCCAGACGAAGGAGCGGTGATATGACCGGAGAGCACTACAAGGAAGGTCGGGCCAGCGCGCTATCCGGTACGACGAACCACGAATTGGTCGAACGTCTGCGCACCTTACGCGAAAGCGGCGACGCCGCGATGTGGGCGGCGGAGGAGTACGATCCGAATTTCTCGCTCAAGCTGGCCGCCGCCCTCGACGAGGCGAGTGCGGACGCGTTGCTGGCGGAGTGGCTCCAGCGGCGTCTCGACGTGCTGACCCGCACGCGCGACGAACTACGCGCCGCATGGCATGATGCTCGCCCTGCAGCAAGCGATTGAGTCCTCCTTGCGACATGGTATGTCCGGCAATGTTTCGACACGGTTCGCGTCGGCTCGTCTGCTATTCAAGCGATCGATTCGGAAGATGGCGTATGATGAGATCGTGGCTGGTTTTCTCGATGCTGAGCGTCGTCGCGACCGCAGGGTGCTCGACACAGGCGCCATCCGGTCTGTCCGGCTACGGGACGCCTGGCGTGTCCCGCTTCATGCCGGACGCAGAGGCGGATAGCCTGTCCGCCCAGGTCGCTCGCTGCCGCACGCCGTTCTCGCCCGAGATGGCGGCGTCGTGCAGGCAGTTGCACACCACCATGCAGAACCAGCCCGGCAACACGGTGGTCCGTTAGCGCTCGCCGCCCGGCAGCATGCGCGACAGCACGCCGTCGTGCTTGACCAGCGCATGGTAGAGCGCGCCGGCGACATGCAATCCGATCAGCACCAGGACGACCCAGGCCAGCGCGCCGTGCGCACTGCCGATGGCTTCGGCCAGCGGGCGGTCCTTGCCGACCAGGGCCGGAAGCGGGACCAGCCCAAGCAGCGTCACGCCCGCCCCAAAGCCGGACGCGGCGATCCAGCCCAGCACCGGCAGTACGACCAACAGGGCGTAGAATAGCCAGTGGGTGCCGCGCGAGACGAACTGGAGCGCGGGTGGGATGTCGTCTGGCGCGGACGGGGGCGTGTGCGTCAGTCGCCAGGCGAGGCGGGCCAGCATGAGCAGCAGGACCGCCGGGCCGATCCCGAGATGCCACGCGTTGAGGCCCTGCTTGGTCGCGAACGGCAGGTCGCCCGGGGACAGCCACTTGGTCGCGTATTGCAGCACGACCAGGAGCACCACCGTCCAGTGGAATGCCTGCGCGACGCCGTCGTAGCGCAGGGTCAGCGCGCGAGCAGCCATGCCCCGCCCATCCACAGCGCCATGGCCACCATCATGACGTTCTCCGTCAGCGACACGAAGCCCAACGGCACGTTGCTCGAGCCGCCGACGCAGGCGCATTTCAGCTCGCGCTTGTCGACGTAGACGGCTTTGAAGACGCTGACCGCCCCGACACCGCCGATGAACAGCGCGACCGGCGCCGAAATCCAGGTCAGCGCGCCCGCCAGCATGAGCACGCCCGCCCCCGCTTCGGCGAACGGGTAAACTTGCGCGTAGGGCACCCAGCGCTGCGCCAGCAGGTCGTAGTTTAGGAACATCGACGTGAAGCGTTCGAGGTCCTGCAACTTGAGGATCGCCAGGATGCACATGGAGATCGAGATGAACCGCTCGACGCTGCGCATCGGCAGCAGCGTCCCGGACGCAGCCCAGCTCACCGCCAGGGCCATCAGCGCGGCCACCGCGAACACCGCGATCACTGGCTTGTAGCTCGTCTCGCCCTTCTCCGGCACGTGCTGGCCGAGATGGCGGCGCAGGTCGTCGAACCCGCCGACCCGACGGCCACCGATGAACACCTGCGGCGTGGTCTGCACGCCATGCTCGCGCTTGAACGCGTCTGTCTCCTCGCGCGTCCGCAGCCAGCAGTCGTCGACGGTGAAACCCTTCGTCTCCAACAAATGCTTGGCCTGTAGGCCGAAGGGGCAGAGATGCTTCTCCATCACCATTCGGTAGAGCGTGGCGTGGCGCGTGTTCGTTGCGTCCATCTGAGATTTCCCGTTCAGAACCAGGTCCGTAAGCCGACCAGGAAGCGGGTGTCGTTGATCTTGCCGCCGCTTTCCCGGACCAGGCCTTCGGTGCCGCCGAAGCGGCGCTGGTAGGAGATGCCGATATAGGGAGAGAATTGCCGGGTGACATCGTAGCGCAGCCGCAACCCGCTATCGATGTCCGACAGCCCGGCGCCCACGCCCCGCCCACGATCCTGCTTGGTATACCAGTTGGTCTCGAACTGCGGCTGCAATACGAGCCGCTGGGTGAGATACAGGTCGTAGGAGGCGTTGGTTTTGAACGCGTAATGCCCGTTGTCGCTGGCGTAAACGGTGGCGGCGACGTTCCAGAAGCCGATCGCCAGCCCCTGCACGCCGAGCGCCGCCCAGGTTCGGGTAGGGCCGCTATCCAGGTCGACGCGCACGCCGGCCTGCAGGTCGAAATAGGGGCTGAACGGGCGGCTGTAGAGGAATTCGTGGTCGCCATCGGACATGCGGCCGCGATTGTCCGCGTTGTAGCGACCTTCCGACTTGATCCATAGCCGATCGTGATCGGTACCAATCCAGCCCTGGCTGTCCCACCGCAGATAGCTGCCGCTGCCGATCCGGCCCTCGAGCTGGTCGAACCAGCCATGGAGGTAGACCCGGTTGTCGGCCACCGGACTGCCCCAGGGCGCGGCACCGTTCAGCGTATCCGACCCGAGGCCGGAGCCGAAGAAGCTGCTGCCAGCCAGCTGGGCGTGGGCGGCGCCGGGCAAGAGGAGCAGCAGCAGGAGGGCAAGACGCCTCATGCGGCCCTCGGGAGAACGCGCAACGTCCTGAACATGCCGGCCTCGAAATGGTAGAGCAGGTGGCAATGGAGTGGCCACTGACCGGTCGCCAGCGGCGTTACCAGCGCGCTGACGCTGGTGCCCGGTAGCACGCTGATCGTGTGCAAATAGGGGTTGTGGGTGCCGTGGCCGTTCTCCAGCTCCATCCACATGCCGTGCAGGTGGATCGGGTGCGCCATCATGGTGCTGTTCTGGAAGGTGAGGCGGAAGCGCTCACCCAGCGTGACGTCGATGGGGCCGACCTCCGAGAACTTCTTGCCGTCGAAGCCCCAGATGAAGCGGTCCATGTTGCCGGTCAGCGTCAGGCTGATCTCGCGGGTCGGCGGGCGCGGGTCGACGCCCGGATGGACGGAGCGAAGGTCGGCGTAGGTGAGGATGCGGTGCTGGCCGGTGAGGTGGTCGAGCCCGTCGCCGGGTCGGTCGAGCCGCTTGGTGGCCATCTGCATGACGTAGTTCTGTTCGACAGATAGCTGCAGGGACTTCGTCCCGGCCGTGAGCGGCGCCATGGGCTGGTTGCCGGCGCGCCGTGCCGCCTCGGCCGGGCTGAGGCCGCCGAGCTTGCCGTCGATGCCGTCGATGCGGGTGCGGTCGGGATTCGAGGCGCCGACTTGGTCGGGCATCATGTGCGGCATGCCCATGTCGGCCATGGTCCGCATCGGCGCGGCCGTCATCGGCGGGATCGGCGCCTGCATGCCCGAGTGCGGCGCCAGCGTGCCGCGCGTCCAGCCGGAGCTCTCCATGTCCTGCGCGAACAGCGTGTAGGCGCGGCCCTCCGTCGGCCGGACAATCACGTCGAACGTCTCGGCCACGCCGATGCGGAGTTGGTCCACCGGCACCGGGTCGACGTCGTTGCCGTGGGCATTGACCACGGTCATGCCCAGGCCGGGGATGGAGATGTCGTAGTAGGTCATCGCGGACGCGTTAATGAAGCGCAGGCGGACGCGCTCGCCGGGCCGGAACAGCCCGGTCCAGTTCTGCCCGGCGGTCTTGCCGTTGATCAGATAGGTGTAGAGCGCCGCGGTGGGTGACTGGATGCCGCTCGGGTCCATGCGCATCTTCGCCCAGGTGGCGCGCTCGGAGATGGTGGTGCCGAGGCCGCTTTGCGCCACGTCGCTGAAGAAGGTGCCGACCGTGCGCCGGTTGTAGTTGTACATGTCTGCGGAGTGCTTGAGCCGGTTCTGCACCAGCAGCGGCGAGCCATCCATCCAGTCGCTCAGCACCACGACGTAGTCGCGATCCGCCCTCATCAGCGGCTCGCCGTCGGGCTCGATCACCAGGGCGCCGGCCAGGCCCTTCTGCTCCTGGTAGCCCATGTGGCTGTGGTACCAGTAGGTGCCGCTCTGCACGACGGGGAAGCGGTAGGTGAAGGTCTCGCCGGGCATGATGCCGGGGAATTCGAGGCCGGGCACGCCGTCCATGCCGTTGGGCAGGATGATGCCGTGCCAGTGCATGCCGGTCATCTCCGGCATGTTGTTGGTGACGCGAAGGGTGACGACGTCGCCCTGCTTCCAGTGCAGCACCGGCGCCGGCATGCTGCCGTTGACGACGTTGGCCCAGTCGGGCGTGCCGGTCTTGTTGATCGCGACCCGATCGAGCCGCAGGTCGAAGCTGTTGCCGCGCAGCACCGGCGGCCCGTCCTCGCCCGCGGTCACGGCGCCCGCCCGCCCCGGCCAGCCCAGCGCCGACCCGGCGCCCAGGGTCGCCGCACCCGCGAGCAGGCGCCGGCGGGACAGGGTGAGCGTCTGCTGATTGTCAGGAGTGCGAGCGTTCATGTCCGCCTCAAAGGTAGGAGCTGTTCAGCTCTGGATTGTGACGAAGTGTATCGTGGAAGGGATGGGCGGTCACCGACCGTCCATCCGCTCTCAACGAGAACTTGGGCCGCCGTCGCCGGCGCGTCAGGCTACCCTGGCGCCCCCTCGTTCGTCTGCGGCACCCGATTGGGTGGGGACGTCACATCTGCATGTGGAAAGCGCTCGTCCAGTGGCGCGGGGCGGGGCATCGCCGCCGCTCCGGTATCCGGGCCGAGCAGGGCCGGTGCGGACAGATGCGGCCCGGCCGTGTCAACGTGACGTGCGACCCCGTTCGAGGGCTAGGCGTGTGGGATGAAAAGTCCCTGCTCGGAGCCGGTCTCGGGATTGCGGACGGGATCGGCGAACGCAGCCGCGCCAGCAAGCGAGAAGAACACGGCTACAACCGTGGACAGGTGAATCAATCATCGCAATTCTACACTCCTTCTGCCGACTGCGGGTGAAGATCTGGCAGCGGCGAGAGGCCATTTAGTGCCGAATGGCGGTGAGGACTTTTACGAACTGTGTCGCATCCTTCGACTTCGCTACATTTCTTCCTTGAGCCCGATCCGGATCAGCCACCAGTTGACCGGGTAGGCCGTCGCGAAACCGCAGATCATGGCGATCTGCATGACGAACCAGAACTCGACGCTGTTGGCTTCCACCCGCGTGCCTAGCAGGGTGTCGAACAGATAGAACTGCGCGATGGCCATGAAGCCGTACATCCCGACCTGCCAGGCCGAGAGCGAGAGTGTGTCGGCCTTGATCGCCGCCCAGATCCCGGCCGCCACGCCCAGCTTCCGCATCGGCGCGATGGTGAAATACTGGAACACGATGCCGAACGCGTAGGCGAGCAGGTAGTCCAGCACCCAGACGGCGAACATCTTGTCGGAGAAGACGCTGCCGTAGCCGAACCAGACCGCGGCCGCCGGCGCGAGAAAGGCGAGCGTCTCGGCAATAATGTCGCCCAGCGTGCAGCCGCTGCCGCAATGCAGCGCGCCGTTGGCGACCAGAATCGGGAACGGCGATTTCGGCTTGGACATGTCCATGTCGCCGTGCATGGCGGCATGCGCCGCCGCCCGGCCATGCGCGAAGTAGAGCCAAAGGATCGCGACGCTGCCAAACAGCGCAGTCACCGGCCAAACCACGCTCATGATCCACATGTGCTGCGGCCGACGGGCAACGTCGATCGCGATGATTGCCGCACAGATCGCGCCCAGCGCCAACGAGACGATCGAGAGGGCGTGCAGCCAAGTGGGGATCATCATTGCCTCGGAGTGGGAGATGCCGCTTGAACGCCGGGCCGAGATGGCCGGTTCGTGACGAAACATGTCTGCCGGCCTCCGGCGCTTGCTGGGGCGCCGGCCGGCATGGCTGTCTGCATATCCCGCTCTAGAGAGGAAAGTAGATGCTCGCTCGTTTCCCGCTTCCGGCCTTCGGCCTCGCGCTCGCCGCCCTTCCCGCCGCTTGCGCCCCGCCCTCGGCCGGGATGGCTGGCCCCGCCCCGAGTGCGAGCCTGAGTGGCCCGGCCAACGCCGGCGGCGCGCCGATGGCGGGCATGGACCATTCCGCGATGATGAATATGAAAGGAATGGATCACTCCGGCATGAACATGCCCGGAATGGACATGACGAAAATGGACATGAAAAACTTGGACATGGGCACCATGATGAGCCACTGCGCCCAGATGCGGCAGCAGGCCGGCGCTGGGCAGACGGCGCAAGGCAAGCAGATGCTCGACCAATGCGACCAGATGGACCGCAGCATGGGCATGACGCCCCCGGCCCGGCGGTGACCGCCATGCGTCCCGCCGCTCGCGCGTTGGTCCTCGCGTCGCTGCTGCTGTCGCCGGTCCCGCTGCTGGCGCACGGCGAGCGCCCTGTGGCGGCCCATGGCGGCGAGGTGCAGGACGCGCAAGGCATCTGGATCGAGCTGGCGGTCAAGGGCAGCGACGTCGGCGTCCTCCTTGTCGGCGAGGGCCATCGGCCGATTCCGGCGCAATCGGTCTCCGGGTCGGCGACCGTGCTCGTCGGCGGCAAGAGCTACAAGGTCGAGCTGTCGCCGGGCGCCGGCAACGGTCTCGAGGGCAAGTTGCCGGTCCCGGTCACGGGCAAGCTGGTCGCCGCCGTTTCCTTGAAGGTGGACGGCAAGCCGGTCTCAGCGCGCTTCGCCAGCCCAGCCTGAGAGGCGACGCGCAGGCCGCGTCCCGCCCCGCGGGGATCGTGACCTGCGCCCGTTTGAAGGCTGTTGAGCAAGCATGGAGACCAAACCCGCACAGGCGGTCGCCACGACGACGAGCAACACTGGCGCCCGCCACAGGACGAGCGCCGCGAATGCCAGGAGCACGATGGCGAAGTCCGCCGGGCTGCGCACTGCCGAGATCCAGATCGGGCTGAACAACGCGGCCAGGAGGACGTCGACGACGGTGGCGTTAACACCCATCAGCGCCGCCTGCACTGCCCGGCGGCTTTTCAATGAGTCCCAGAAAGGAAGCATCCCATACATCAGCAGGAGGCCTGGCAGGAACACCGCGACGAGCGCCAGCATGCCGCCCAGAACGCCGTTCGGCCCAGGGGACTGCGCCGCCCCGAGGAACGCGGCGAGGGTGAATAGCGGATCCGGCACGGCTTGCGCGACGCCGTAGCCGGCCAGGAAATCGTTGGCCGAAATCCAGCCGGCCGGCACCATGGCACGCTCGAGCAGCGGCAACACCACGTGCCCGCCGCCGAAGACCAACAGTCCGGCGCGGTAGAACGCCTCGACCATCGCCATGGCATGCGAACCGGTGACCGTCGCCAGCAGCCACCAGCTCACGAGGAGGACGGGGACCAACACCAGGGCCAGCACCGCTGCCGCACGCGGCACTCGGAAGGGCAGGACGGCGTCGGGAGCGCTCAAGGCGGCGTCTCCGTATAGCGCCAGCCCAGCCGCCGCACCCGCGAGCAGGACGCCGATCTGTGTGCCGGCCGCTGGCAGCAGCAGCAGCGCTGCCGCCGCGAGGATCGCCAGCGTGGCCCGCGGCCAGTCCGGGCAGAGGCCGTTCGCCATGCCCCACACCGCCTGCGCCACAACCGCGACGGCTACCAGCTTCAATCCATGGACCAGAGCGGTCCCGACTTGCCCGCTCAAGACATCGACGCCGTAGGCCGCCAGCAGCATCACGACCGCGGATGGCATGGTGAAGCCCAGCCAGGCCGCCAAGCCGCCCTTGAACCCGCCACGTAGCACGCCGAGTGCGAAGCCGACCTGGCTGCTGGCCGGCCCGGGCAGGAACTGACCGATCGCCACCAGATCGGCAAAGCCCTTCTCGTCGATCCATCGGAGCCGCGTAACGAACTCCTTGCGGAAATAGCCGAGATGGGCGACCGGGCCGCCGAACGACGTCAGCCCGAGGCGAAGGAACACCAGCAGGATTCTCAGGAACGAATCGTGCGCTTGCGTCTCGTCCTCCCGGACCGTCACTGCTTGGCGTTCGTCCCGGTGTCCGTCGCGTTCGGGTCGGGCACGGCGCCCATCGGCATCACCATGCTGCCATGGTTCATTCCTTCCATGCCACCCTTCGCCTGCGCGGCCATCCAGAGCTCGTTGAATTGTTCGTCCGTCATGTCAGGCAGGCGTTGCAGCAAGGCCACGGTGTTCCACAGCAGCGCGTCGCCGTCGCTGGCCATGGAGGGCATGCCCGTCATCTTGATGCCGTTCTTGAGGATCCAGAACATCTCGCCGGGCGTGTAACGCCGCGCCGCCTCTACCAGGTTGGGCGGCTGCGGATACAGCCCGTCCATCACCACATTGCGCGCCGTGCCCGGGGCGCCGTGGCAGGTGGAGCAATGCTCGACGAAATGCCCGGTCGCCATCTCGATTGCCGCCGCTTCGTCGTAGCCCGGCGGTGGCAGCAGACCCGCAGCCCGCACCTGGATCGAGTGGGTCCGCGCCCGCTCCATCACCCAGGTGGTCACCGGCCAGTGCGGCGTGGTCGCGGCGACGTCGAAGGCGCCGGCGGCGATGGCTCCGGCACCGCCGGCCAGGGCCACGGCGCCGGCAGCCAGCAAGGTGACGACGACGGTCTTCACGCCAGTCTTCATGCCAGTCTTCACGGGGGGCCGCATCGGCGTCAGCGCCGGGCCGGCGGCGTCATGCCCATGCTGCGGTCCATCTGGTCGCACTGGTCGAGCACCTGGCGGCCCTGCGGGCTCTGCGCCGTGCCGGGCTGCTGCCGGAGTTGGGCGCAACGGCCCATGAACGCGTTCATGTCCATCTTGGACACCGGTGCTCCTTAAGGCTGGGCGAGCGCCGCGCCGGTGAACATCAAGGCCGTTGCGGACAGGGTGAGGAGGAAGCGCATGGGTCCATCATGTAACGCGAGCCGAATACGCGGGCCGGGCGCCCCCGAATGTGACGTAAGATTGCCCGGCGGCGCGCGTCGTTGACCGGGGGTGGGTGCGGTCAATATCCCGAAGCATCACCGGAGCTTCCCCCATGCCGACACCGACCCTGACCCGCCGCACCGCACTCGGCGCCGCCGCTGCCCTGTTCGCCGGGTCGCGCAGCTGGGCACAGAGCCGCCCCGACCCCGCGGGCGCACCGCGCGTGTTCGACCTCGTGCTTGAGCACCGCACGGTGGACGTCACCGGCACGAGGCGCCCGGCCATGGTCATCAACGGCCAGCTGCCGGCCCCCGCGCTGCGCTTCCGCGAGGGTGAGGAGGTGATCGTCAACGTCACCAACCGGCTGCGCGAGGAGACCTCCATCCATTGGCACGGCCTGCTGTTGCCGAGCGGGCAGGACGGCGTGCCCGGCATCAGCGACGGCTTCCAGGGCATCGCGCCGGGCGCGACGCACCAGTATCGGTTCCCGCTGATCCAGGCCGGCACCTACTGGTATCACAGCCATTCCGCGACGCAGGAGCAGTCCGGAATCTACGGCCCGATCGTCATCGAGCCCCGCCGCCCGGACCCGTTCGGCTACGAGCGGGACTACATCGTCGAGCTGTCGGACTGGACGGACGAGAACCCGGCTGCCGTGATCGCCAACCTCAAGCGGGACCCGAGCTACTACAACTACTCGCGCCGCACCGCCGCCTCGCTAGTCCGCGACATAGGTAAACCCAGCGCCGACCCAGCCGCGCTGGTCAAGGACCGGCTGATGTGGGCCGACATGCGCATGGACCCGACCGACATCGAGGACGTGACGGGCTACACCTTCCTGGTCAACGGCCTGTCTCCCGAGCGCAACTGGATGGCGCAATTCCGGTTCGGCGAGCGCATTCGGCTGCGCTTCATCAACTCGGCCGCCATGACGCATTTCGACATGCGCATTCCCGGCGTGCGGATGACGGTCGTGCAGGCGGACGGCAACAACGTCGAGCCGCTGGTGGTCGACGAGTTCCGCCTCGCGCCGGCCGAGACGCTGGACGTGATCGTGCGCCCGGCCGGCGCCGAGCAGTTCCAGATCCTCGGCGAGTCGATGGGCAGGCAGGGCTTCGCGCGCCTGACGCTGGCCACGCGCGAGGGCCTGCCGCCGCTGCCGCTGCCCGCGCACCGGCCGCGCCCGGTGCTAACCATGGGCGACATGGGCATGCCCGCCAGCACGCCGGGCGCGGACCGCGGGACGCACCGCCCCGAGACCGATCGGCCCGGCCACGTGGCCCCGATGGGCGACATGGGCGGCGGCATGGGTGGCATAAGCGGTATGGACCATTCCGCGATGGCGATGCCGGGAATGGACCATTCGGCTATGTCGATGCCCGGCATGGACCACTCGGCGATGGCGATGCCGGACCCGTTCACCCAAGACGTCGGCGCTCCCGCCGGCGCGCGCGTGCTGTCGTACCGCGACCTACGCGCGCTCGCGAACCCCTGGGGCGACCGCAAGCCGGACCGCACGATCCTGATCCGCCTGACCGGCAACATGGAGCGCTATTTCTGGTCCATCAACGGCCGCAAGTTCAGCGAGGCGCAGCCGATCGTGTTCAACACCGGCGAGCGCGTGCGGCTGCACTTCGTCAACGAGACCATGATGAACCACCCGATGCACCTGCACGGGCTGTGGATGGTGCCGGACGTCGGCAACGGCGCGCAGAACCCGCTCAAGCACGTGGTCAACATCAAGCCCGGCACGTCGATGGACGTGGACGTGGTGGCCGACGCGGAGGGCGGCTGGGCCTTCCACTGCCACATGCTCTACCACATGGAGACCGGGATGATGCGCAAGGTGGTGGTGCGCCGGGCAGGGACCCCGGCGTGATCCGCCTCCTGGCGACCGCCGTGACACTGGTGCTCGCCGCCGGCTCGGCCCGCGCGCAGATGGACCACGCGGCACCGCGGGTCGACGTCGGACCGCTCTCCACCAGTCCGGCCCCCCCCAGTTCGGCTGCGATGAGCCACCACGAGCCGCTCTACGGCGCCGTGCTGATCGACCAGCTGGAATGGCGCGGCGGCAACGGCACCAACCTCGCCGCCTGGGAGGGCCAGGCCTATTACGGCGGCGACTACGACAAGGTCTGGGTAAACACCCGCGGCGAATACAACGACCGCGCCCGCTCGCTCGAGCGCGCCGAGCTGCAGCTGCTCTACTCGCACCTGATCGGCTACTTCTTCGACGCGCAAGTCGGCGTGCGGCAGGATTTCCCGATCCGACCGGACCAGGGCACCCCGGCGCGCACCCACCTCGTGCTCGGCGTCGAGGGCCTGCTTCCCGGGCTGTTCGAGGTCAACCTGCAGGGTTTCCTGGACCATCGCGGCACCGTCTCGGCCCGCGGCGAAGCGTCCTACGACGCCTACCTGACGCAACGCCTGGTGCTGCAGCCGCGGCTGGAACTCAACCTCGCCACCAATGCCGACCCACAAGCCAGGCTCGGCGCCGGGCTGACGCGGCTGGAGGCCGGGCTGCGGCTGCGATACGAGTTCACCCGCGAGTTCGCCCCCTATGTTGGCGTGAACTACGAGAGCGCGTTCGGCGACACGGCGCGCTACATCAGGCGGGCCGGGGATAACCGCGACATCCTCGGCGCCGTAGCCGGCATCCGCCTGTTCTTCTAGGAGCGATCCCTGAACGAAGTCCCGTCCCGCCAGGAACCGAACGTCCTGATCGTCGAGGACGACGGCGAGACGCGACGACTGCTGGTCCGGCTGCTGCGCGAGAACGGCTACCGGGCCACCGGCGTGGCCGGCGGCGATGCGATGTGGCAGGCGATGGAGGCGGCACAGCCCGATCTGCTGCTGCTCGACCTGATGCTGCCGCGCCGGCCAGGGCTGACGCTGCTGCGCGAGCTGCGCGGTGAGGAACGTTGGGCCGGGCTGCCGGTGGTGATCGTCACCGCGCGCGGCCAGGTGGTGGACCGCACCCGTGGCCTCGAACTGGGCGCCGACGATTACGTGCCCAAGCCGTTCGACCGCCGCGAGCTGCTGGCGCGGATCGCCGCCGTGCTGCGCCGTAGCGGGCGCTCGCTACCGGCCAGCCGCCCCGGGATCATCCACTTCTCCGGCTGGGCGCTCGATGGCGGGCGGCGCACCCTGCTCTCTCCGAGTGGCGCGCAAGTGGATCTGTCGGGCGCGGAATACGACCTGCTGACCGTGTTCCTCGACCATCCCAAGCGCGCCCTGTCGCGCGAGCGGCTGCTGGAGCTGGCGCGCAACCGCGTCTCCATCGTGGCGACCGACCGCAGCGTGGACGTGCAGGTCAGCCGCCTGCGTGGCAAGCTGGACCGCGACGGCGAAGAGGCCGGGTTGATCAAGACCGTGCGCGGGCTCGGCTACGTGTTCACCGGGGACGTCGAGGCGTGAGGGCGCTGTTGGGCGGCATGGGCGGCCGCACGCTGGCTGTGTTTTTGACCGTGCTGACCGTCTTTCATCTCGGCAGTCTGTGGCTGCACGGGCACGATGGCAGCCATACGGGGATCGGCGGAGCTGACGCAGCGGTGTCGACCACGATCATGGCGGTCGGCGTGGTGATCGCCTCGGCCGTGCTGGTGCGTTGGCTGACCGGCCCGTTGCGTCGGCTGGCGCTGGCGGCTGACCGCATCGGCCGCGGCGCGCTGGTCGCGATCCCCAGCGATGGCCCGGAGGAGGTTCGCCGGCTCGCCGCGACGCTGGACGCGATGCAGGCACGGATCGACCGACTGGTGCAGGACCGCACGGAGGCGTTAGCCGCCGTCAGCCACGACCTGCGCACGCCGCTCACCCGCATGCGGCTGCGCACAGGCTTCCTCGACGACGCCGATACGCAGGCCCGCATGGAGGCGGACCTCGCCGAAATGGAGGCCATGATCGACGCCACCCTGGCCTATTTCTGCGGCGACGCCACCGCCGAGCCGCCCGAGCTGACCGATCTCGGCGCCATGCTCTCCACTCTCTGCGACGCCGCCGCGGACGGCGGCGATGCGGTGAGCTACGAGGGACCCGCCCATCTCGACCGCGCTTGCCGCCCGGTGGCGTTGCGCCGGGCCATCGCCAACCTCATCGAGAACGCGGTGCGCTACGGCGGGGGCGCCCGCGTGCGGCTGACCGCCGGGCCCGGCGCAGCGATCACGGTGGACGACGACGGCCCCGGCATCCCGCCGGAGGACATGGAGCGGGTGCTGGAGCCGTTCGTCCGCCTCGACCCGGCGCGCGCCGCCGCCGGTGTCGGGCTCGGCCTCTCCATTGCCCGCGACGCCGCCGCCGACCAGGGCGGCACGCTGACGCTGGAGAACCGGCCCGAGGGTGGGCTGCGCGCCACCCTGCGCCTGCCGTGACCTAGTCGGTGTGTTGGGAGATCTGCAAAAGCGGCCAGGGTTCGCACTGCTTGTTGCCGCCTAGCCGCGCTGACGATACCTGCAGCTTTAAGGGATCCCTGACTGGCGCCCGGCACTGGGTGCGGGTCAGCGTCAGCTCATCAGGCGGTCGAGCCTCAACCGGTCCCGTTCGTCGGTGAGGCGGCGAAGCGCGAGATAGGCGATGATGGCTCCGGCAAGCACGCTGCTGCCGGCGAGCAGGAACATGAGCAGGATTTGGTATTTGACCGCCTCGACCGGGTCCAACCCGGCAAGGATCTGTCCCGTCATGATGCCGGGCAGGGTGATCAGTCCGGCTGCCGACATCTGGTTGATGATCGGCAGCGTGCCGCGGCGGATCGCACTGCGCAACAAGGGTCGCGTCGCCGCCGCGAAGCTGACACCGAGCGCGAGCTGCGCCTCGATCGCGGGACGGCGTTGCCGCGCGGCATCGAGCACGTGGTCGAGCGCGAGGCTGGCAGAGTTCAGCACGCTGCCCAACACGATGCCGACTAAGGGAATGGCGTATTGCGGCGACCACCAGGGCTGCGGCCGAATGGCCGTGACCAGCGCCAGGATCGCGGTCAGCGCCGTGGTGGCGGTGACCGCCGCCAGGCTGATCGTGTAGTTGCCGGCGCGCGCCAGCCGTTGCTCCGGCCGCACGGCGATCTCGCGCACCGCCACGATCGCCATCAGCGCCACCGCAAGCAGCGTCAGCGCCGGAGATGTGAGCGCGAAGATCAGGCGCAGCGCATAGCCTACCAGCAGCAGCTGCACGACCATGCGCGCCGCCGCGATCGTCACTTGTTTGTGGATTCCCAGTCCGAGTAGCAGCGATAGCGCCGCTTCCGCCACGATGAGTGAGGCTGTCAGGGCGAGGTCCAACGGGCCGAGCGAAATCGGGGTCATGGTTACCCACTCACGATAAGGCGTCCGGCGGTCAGGTGACCGCGCAACGTGCCGAGGCGGGTTGCTTGCGCCGGGTCATGGGTGACGAGGACGAGCGTCAGGCCGGCGGCGAGCTGCGTCTCGAGCAGGGCTTCTAGCTGCGCCTTGCCATCTGGATCGAGGGCGCCGGTCGGTTCGTCCAGCAGCAGCACCGGCGGTTGCGGTTCGAGCGCGCGCAGCAGCGCCAGGCGTTGCCGCTCTCCGGTGGAGCAGGATGCGACGGCCTGCTCAAAGATGTCGGGGCGCAATCCTAGTTGGGCCGCGAGTTGGACGGGTCGCTCACGGAAGTGCTCGCCGACCCGGTCGAGCCACCAGCCGCTCTCCGCCGCGCTGTAGACGACCTTGGATCGCCACTCCGGCCCGCTCATCGAGACGGAGGATCGGCAATCGAGCAGGATTTCGCCTTCATGCGGATCAAGGTCGGCGATCATGCGCAGCAGCAAGCTCTTACCCGCGCCGGACGGGCCCGTGATCGCCAGGCAATCTCCGGGCGCCAGCACGAATTCGAATGGTCCGGCATGGAGCGTGCGCAGAGCGATCACGCGGAGGCGCTCGAATGGCACGCTCGCCGGCCCTGGCGGCACTCCCGTTATTCCGCGATGCCGCTTAGCTCGGCTTCGTCGTCCACCTGCTCGGTGAGCAGACTGTCCTCGCCGACACCGACTTTCCAATGCTCCAAGTGCTTGTAGACGATGATCTTGTCCTTGAGCATCGCACCATGCTCACGGCAGAATTTCTCGAGCTGGACACGCGGCGCGACAAGCTCGACACACATCGTCAGCTCGGCGTTGATGCTTTCCGTTTCATGCTGCTGAACCTGTCCGTGGTTGCTGAAGCCGTAATGGGTATGGTGGGCCACGGCATTCACCAATCCGGCCCTTTTGGCCTGCAGCACCAACTCCTGGTAGAGCGCACGGCCCGAAAAGGCCGCCTTCAGCCGGCCGACGCCGTCTTTGCGGTACCGCTCCTTGGGTTTGAGATAGATGCGGACCATGCCAATCTCGGCCTGGGTGACGTGATGTGTGTGGGGCATGGCTGGGATGGACTCCTGGTCGGCGTGAGACGCGGTAGAGCGACGATTGCGAAAGCGGACGAATGCCTGGTCGAAACTGGACGGGCCGATCTCACGCGCGTGGCGCAGCGAGATCTCAGGCGGCAGCAGGCCGTTCGCCGTCTTCGGGACCGCGATGCGCTGCGAGAGGTAGATGCCGGAATGACCGGAGCAGAGGTAGGACACGAAGCAGGCCACCGCGATGTAGACGGCGTGGGTGGCGCCAAACAGCTCGATGCCCATGATGGTGCAGGCCAGCGGGGTGTTGGACGCGCCGGCAAAGATCGCCACGAAGCCGAGGGCTGCGAACAGATCGAGCGGTGCGTCGAGAAATCCCCCGATCGCGTTGCCCAGCCCGGCGCCGATGAAGAACAACGGCGTCACCTCGCCGCCCTTGAAGCCCGACGCGAGCGAGACGACCGTGAACACGATCTTCCACGCCCAGGCCCAGACGAAGTGGTGCGGGCCGAAAAAGCTGACGATGGACGCGTCTGCCGGGTTCGCCGACGAGACACCGAGGCCGAGATACTCGCGCGTACCCAAGGCATAGACCAGCCCGATCACCGCCAAACCACCGATGGCCGGGCGTAGGTAGCCGATCGGGCAAAGCTTCTTGAGGAGGCCGCCGACCGAATGCGACGCTTCGGAGAACAGCAACCCGGCGAGCCCGAACCCCACTCCGGCGATCCCGACCTTGACCAGCAACGACACCTTAATACCGAGCGCCGCTCTGGCCGTGTCGGCGAACGCGATGTGGTAGGCAACGTGGTGGATACCCCAGGCATGACAGGCCCAGTCGCCGACGATGGCGGCGAGCATCGCCGGCACGAGCGCCTCATACTCGACCCGGCCGATGCTCAGCACTTCGAGCGCGAAAACGGCTCCAGCGACGGGAGTGCCGAAAACGGCGCCGAAACCGGCGGCGATGCCGGCCATCAGCAGCACCCGAACCTGGCGGGGCTGTAGATCGAGCGCGCGAGCGATGCCGGAGGCGATGCTGCCGCCGAGCTGGACGGCGGTGCCCTCGCGACCGACGGAGCCGCCGAACAGGTGGGTGACGACGGTGGCGAACAGGATGAGCGGCGCCATACGGAGCGGCACGCCGCCGCCGGGCTCGTGGATCTGCTCGACGATGAGGTTGTTTCCGCCTTCGGCCGAGCGGCCGATCCAGTGATAGATCAGCCCGATCGCAACGCCACCGAACGGCAGGCCGAACAGGAGGTATGGATGCTCGATGCGGGCATCGGTGGCCCGGTCGAGCGCCCACAGGAAAGCCGCACACAAGGTTCCCACGATCGCGGCCATGGGAACAATCAACGCCGCCCATTTCAGCGCCGCGCCGACATGGGAAACCCGTTCACCGATGAAGGCGCGCGTCAGCACTGAACCAGACCTTGGGGAGCAGTGCGCGGTGCGGTTTTAGCCAGGGCTGGGACAAGTAAATGACGAATAGCCGAACTCAAGACAGACTCCTCCCCACGAAATGTGAGTAGGAATCATCAGCCCATTGCTAGGGCGGTTCGACCGTTACCGGTCAGGCAGAAATCCATTGCCTGAGACGCGCATTGACGCATTGTATTCTGGATGTCAATGCGGCGACAGCGTTGGCATTGCTTGATTGCGGCAACGGCATCGGCGTTTGTCGGCCACCTCCGAAAAAATCGACAGCGCCCCCTTGTTCGACTCAACTGATTGTTCAAGTGTTAGGCACGGCAATGGATTCTGCCGGGCCACTTGGCCGAACCGCTCCCATCGGATGAGCTGATGATTCCTCGAGACGGCGCTGGATATCCCCGCGCTGAACGAGGAGCCGTCATGTTTCTGAACTTCCGACTTTGCGCATCAAATCCTCAAGAAGATTATCGATCCGGTGATCATCCGGATCTGGGTGCTGCCGGACCATGTAGCGGATCGATGCAGATGGAACAGGTCACGATAGACGAGGTAGCGTCGTGACCATCCTGGCCCTCTTAAATCGCGCCGAAACGGCCGATGCCGTGCTCCGCGCTGCTGTCGAGCTCCAGGCGATCCTCGGTGATGTCTCGATCCGGGCACTGCATCCACGTCCCGACGTCGAGCCTGATTTCATGCCGACGGAAGAGATGATGTTGCCTGAGCGCCGGGCAGCCTTCGAGGCGGACCAGGATGCGCTATCGGCCGCGCTGCGCCGGGTCGCCGAGGAGCAACTCCCCTACGACGGGATGGTGGAACGGCGCGGAAGCGTTCGTGCCGTGGTCGCCGACGCTGCAAAGGATGCGACGTTGGTGATCGCCGGCGCTGCCGGCCATGCCCGCTGGTCGCTCGCCCGCGATGCGATCGAGGCCGTCCTGTTCGACGCCGACGCGCCGCTGCTGCTTTTGCCGAACCGCTCGATGCTGCTCACGGAGCGCGTCGTCGCCGTGGCCTGGGAACGCAGCCCGACCGCCGAGGAGGCCGTGGACGCCGCGCTGCCGCTGCTGCTCGCCGCCGAGCGCGTCGTGCTGCTGGAGGCCGAGGAAGGCCATGCTTGCGCGAGCCCGCCCACCCTGTTGCTCGACGCGTTACGCCGTCGCGGCAAGCCCGCCGCGATCCAGCGCTTCACGCTCGGCGATCGCGACGTCGGCACCGCGATCCTGGACGCTGCCACGTCGGCCGGTGCCGGGCTGCTAGTGATGGGCGCGTTCACGCACCGGCGCCTGCTCGAACGTCTATTCGGCGGCGCCACGCAGGACATCCTCGAAGGCGC
This sequence comes from Acetobacteraceae bacterium, assembly GCA_965199555.1. Taxonomy (GTDB): domain Bacteria; phylum Pseudomonadota; class Alphaproteobacteria; order Acetobacterales; family Acetobacteraceae; genus LMUY01. The sequence continues at coordinate 33,089 of CBDASJ010000015.1, forward strand.
GCGCATGCCGCTGCTTCTGCACCATTGAACGGTCCGATGTTCGCGAGCCTTTGCGGCGCCGGGTTCCTGGGGCGGCTGGGCTACGAGATGATCCGCAGCCCGGTTACCGCGCTGTTCGCCCACCATCTCGGCGCGCCGACCGCCCTGATCGGGCTGCTGGTCGCCGCGGTGACGATCACCGGCATCGTCGTCAAGCTGCCCGCCGGCAGTCTGGCGGACCTGTTCGGCTTCCGGCGGCTGATGCTGGCCGGGCTGGTCGTCAAAGCGACGGCGCCGTTCCTGTATCTGTTCGTCGCAGCCTGGCCGATGCTGTTGCTGGTGCGGCTTTACCATGGGCTGTCGACGGCGCTGTATGCGCCTGCCGCCTCGGCGCTGGTGGCAGCACGCTTCCCCGCATGACCGGCACGACCACGCACTCGATGGTCGGTGCCACTGGCGGCGACCCGGCGCTGCTGCTGACCGGCAGCGGAGGGCCGCAGTTCGGCATCTCGTCTCATCATTACGGTAGGCGGACATACTCCGGGCGTCCGAGTTCGAGCATCCGGTTCAGTGCGCTTACGGCAATCACGATCTCGGTCACTCGGCGACGATCGGTTCGGGACCGTAGCCCGTCACCGACGACCCGTTTGAAACGGCTGATGTCGGCCTCCACCAGCGCTCGCCAGTTGTAGCCAGAGGCCTTCTGCCAAGCCATGCGCCCTCGCTCGGCGATGCTCTGCAGGTGACGGTCTCGATTGGTCGGCGCCGTTTGCGCTGTTTCGCTTGGCACGGCGTTGGAGCGAGGTTGCACGATAACGGACGCCTCTGGATGATGGGCGACAACCTCGCCGTAGACGCCATCCTGGTCGTAGGCACCGTCGGCGGTAAACGACGTGACCGGCCCATCCACCTGGTCGAGCAAGGCCCCGACCTGGGAGGCGTCGTCGACGTCGCTGGTGGTCAGCGCCGCCGCCGCGATCTGCCCGGTCTCGGCGTCCACCGCGATATGCAGCTTGCGCCACGAGCGCCGGGTCTTCGTGCCGTGCTTCTCGAGCATCCATTCGCCGCAGCCGCAGAGCTTCAGCCCCGTGCTGTCCACCAGCAGGTGCACAGGACCGAAGCCCGGATGAGGACGAACCACGTCCAGGCTCTCGGCCCGATGACTGAGCGTTGTTTGGTCAGGCACGGCGAGATCGAGGCCGAGCAGGGCAATGCTGGAGCCGATCAGCCCTTCGGTCTGCCGCAGGGCCAGGCAGAACACCGATCGCAGCGTCAGAGCCGTCGCAATGGCCAGGGCCGAATAGCGCGACTGGCCGCCTCGCGTAGATTGCGGTTCAGCCTTCCAGGCCGCGATCGCTGCGTCGGTGAGCCAAACCGTCAGGCTGCCGCGCTGCCTCAGGGCCGCATCGTAGGCCGCCGAGTTCGTGACGCGATACCGCTGCTTGGGGATATGATGGCGACGCTCGGCATTGGTTTTGAACGGCACGACAACCACCCCGGAGAGTGACGGGGAACGATCCCCCGAGCCAACCTACCTCAGCCAACGCAGCGGGGATGCGTGCACCAAAGTCTCTCGTAGGTGCAGATCACGTCCACCTCGCCTCGGCTTTCGGGAAAGCACTGATTTAGTGTCGAGTGCCGGAACGCTTTTTCGGCTTCAAAGGTACTGTAGGGGAGTAACATATTGTGGACAGGTAAGCCGGCGACTTTCCTATCCGTGTGGAACGCGAGTTAACTGATGGCCGTCTCTCCCTGCCGTTCATTCCACCAAATCGATCGCCAACAGCTGTTTGGTCGCCGCCATGAATAGGCGGCGGCCGTTTGGGCCGCCGAAGCACAGGTTGGAGACAACCTGTTCGGTGCGGATGTAACCGATCTTGCGGCGGTCTGCGGACCAGACGTGAACGCCGTCTTCCGCCGAGGTCCAAACCCAGCCGCGGGAGTCGACCACGAAGCCGTCCGGGTAGCCATGGTCGGTGTGACAGAAGAAGCGGCGATTGGAGAGCGTGCCGTCCTCACCCACATCGAAAGCGATGATCTCGTGCGTCGTGCCATGACCGGCATTGGGGATTTCGCCCAATGACAGCGCCGTGTCGGACACGTAAAGGGTCCGTCCGTCCTGGGTGAAAGCCACGCCATTGGGCTGGGCGAAGTCGGCCATGCGGCGAAGCTCTTCGGTAGCCGGATCGAAGCGATAGACGCTGCGGTGGTCGAGTTCGGGATCAACCACGCTGCCCTGGTTTGGCATCAGGATGCCGAAGGTCGGGTCGGCAAACCAGATGCTGCCGTCGGGTGCGACCGCCACGTCGTTGGGCGAGTTGAGCCGCTTGCCCTGGTAGTGCGTGACGATCGGCGTCGGCTGGGCCGGCGACGGCGTGTCGGAGCGGCTGATGCAGCGGCGGCCGTGCTCGCAATGCACGAGCCGGCCCTGGAGATCGACGGCATTGCCGTTCATGAAATAGGTGCCGTCGATGGCAGTCTCGACGTGACCGTCGGGATGCAGGCAGAGCAGCCGCCGGTTCGGCACGTCCGACCAATACAGCAGCCCGGACGCCTCGTGCCAGGCCGGACCTTCGGCGTGCAGGGTACCCTCGTAGTAGATCATCAGCGGCGTGGCGCCTGGCAAGACCGTGGCGAGGCGGTCATCGTCGATCTGGACGCCGCGGAAGCCGTCGACCGGCTTGGGCGGGCCGGCGCGGCGGAGGATGCGACCGGGCAACAGGGAATCGTCGGACAAGGTCGAACTCCTCACAGCATGGAACGGAAGGCGGCGGCCAGGCGGTCCTGGCCCGGCGGTAGTGCTGGTGCGCGGACGATGTCGATGCCGCCGGCATCGATGATCTCCAGCTCGGTGTCGGCGCCGCTGCGATGGGCCCGCAAGGCGACGCGGGCGGCGCCGACGCGGACGTTGCGGACTGTCAGCTCCGGCAGCCACTCCGGAAGCGCGGGGTCGACGACCAAAGCGCGCTTTGGGGCGAACGGGGTTAGGCCCATGAACGTGTTGACCAGCAGGATGACGGCACCGGCGGACCAGGCCTGCGGTGAGCAGGCGCCGGGATACAGGCCGGGATGCGGGTGCCGAGCGTCACGCGCATGGCCGCCGAACACTTCGGGCAAGCGGTCGAGGTCGAAAATCTGGCTGGCCGAGAATAGCCCGGTGGCCAGCCGGATCATGTGCTCGTTGAACCCATAACGATGCAAGCCGAAGGCGGTGACAGCGTTTGGTGATGGCCAGACGGTGCCAAGGTGATAGGCGAACGGGTTATAGGCGGGATGCCGGGCGGACAGCGTGCGAATGCCCCAGCCGCTGAACAACTCGTCGGACATCAGACGGTCGGCGACGGTCTCGGTGCGGGCATCGTCGATGATGCCATAGGCGAGGCAGGTGCCGGGATCGGACGCGACGGTGCGGACTTGGTGGCCGTCCGGGTCGAGCGCGATGGCAACGAACCGTTCGTTCTCGATCCAGTAAGCCTGGTTGAACCGACGCTTGAGGGCTTCGGCCTCCTCAACCAGCGCGTGGCCGGCCTTCTCGTCACCGGTAGCGATCAGGGCCAAGCCGAGCGACTGCTTGCCCGCATAGTAGAGTGCCTGGATGTCGGCCATGGCGATGGGGTCTTGAACCATCCGGCCGTCATGGGTCAGAACGGCCTCGCCGCTATCCTTCCAGCTCTGGTTTTTGACGCCCTTCGAGGACCGGGTCTGGTAGGGGTAGAAGCCACGCTCGTCCTGGTTGTGCGCCATCCAAGCAAGCGTGCCGTCGAGCGCCTGGCGCTGCGAGCGAAAGAACGCCGCATCGCCGGTGTTGGCAAATTCTGCCGCCGCCGCGAGCAGGAACAGGCCCGGTGTCGACGCATCGCCGTAATAGGCGAGGAAGGGCGATAACTTAAGCTGGGCGAGCGGGCCGAGCTGCCGCTGGTGCAGCACTTTGCCGGGTTCCGCGTCGGCCTCGTCGTCGATCTCGGCCGCGTTGAACGGGGTCACCACCTGCAGCGCCCCGCGCAGGGTCTGCGGGGATAGCACCATGCTTTGCAGTGACGTCAGATACGCATCGCGGCCGAACAGCCCGGTGTAGTTCGGCATGCCCGCGACGATCATAAACGGCGCGGCGTCCTCCCCCTCCAGCACCTGCAGCGACACGAGGTCCGACACCGCCTGATCCCACGCCGCCTGCACGACCGGGTTGGCTGCTTCGATCGTTTGTGCGCCCGCTTCCCACTCGCGCCGCTTGGCTGCTGCCAGGGATCCGGTGTCGAAGCTTCCATCGATGCCGTAGAAAGGTGCGAAATCCGTGCCCATGAAGTGCGGATGCAGCGCCAGTGTCAGAAGCTGCGAGCCCTGCGGCGCCAGGTGCAGGGAGCACGCCAGGCCGTCGCCGAGATCGCTGACCCGGCCGGCGCCCCCGAGGACGATGCGCGACGCCAGGTCGAGATCGTCGCGCTCATAGCGGAACTCGAGCGTACCGCCGCCCTCACTTTCCGACCACCGGCGCTCGACGAGCCCCTTCTGCTGCCGCTTGCCCGCTAGCGCCTCGTTGAAATCGGCAAAATCGGCCTGAAGTTCGAACACCAGGCTCAGCTCGGCGGCAGCCAAGCCATGGTTGGTGACGATAACGTCCATGTGCAGCCCGTTGCCGCAGAACGCGTTGACTTGAATTTCTATCGCCTTGTGAACCACCTCGCTGCCGGATGGACCCTGCTTTTCTCGAGGCGGCTCGGCTGCGCGGCCTGCCGGCGACGGCGCGAGGTGGTAGGCGGTGATGGCGTGGTGATCGACGACATTGGCCGACACGCAGGAGATGGCGACCTGCTCCACCCGGAGGTGAAAGCGCGACAGGAATCGGGTCTGGTGGAGGTAGACACCCTCGAGGCCGTTGCCGATCCAGCCCTGCACGTCGGTGACCAGCACGCCATAACCTTGGTGCGCGATCAGGTCGTCGGGACGGACTCTGCAGCGGTTGACGTCGATCAACCGTGTCATGGAGGGGAGCAGCTTGCCTACGCTGCGGCTCGTGGCCGGGTTGGAAATGGGCGTCAGCGCCATGGCTCAGCCCAACCGCTTTTCGATGATGGCGGCGACGCGGAGCGCGTTGGCGATGATGGTCAGCGTCGGGTTCACGGCGCCGATGGATGGAAAGAAGCTCGCATCGGTGACGTAGAGATTGTCGAGTTCGTGCGCCTTGCAGTCGAGGTCGAGCACGGAGCTGGCCGGGTCGGTGCCGAAACGCAGCGTGCCGGCCTGATGGGCGGTGCCGCTGAGCGGGATGTCCTTGCCGAGGTAGAGGTCGCGCTTGATCAGCTGAGGCCAAGCGTTCATCGGCCCGAGCAGGCCTTCGAGCTTCGTCTCCAGCCGGGTCAGGGCTTCCACGTTGTTGGGAGTGTGGTCGAGCACGACCTTGCCGTCCTGGTAGCGAATACGGTTCTCCGCCATCGGCAGGTCCTCGGCCTGCATCCAGAAGTCGATCGAGTGCAGCGCCATCTTGTCGAACGTCCAGTCGGGAACGAGCTTCATCAGCGCCTGTCCCGGGGCCTCGCCGCGGATCTGCTCGCCGTGCGAGGTAGCGCACATCTGGATCAGGCCGAGCGGATAATCCCAATCCGGCGAGCCCAGGTAATAGTCGCTGAGCGCCAGTGTCTTCTGGAACACCGTATGGTTGGGCTCCTTCAGCAACGCCATGACGATCGACATGTTGTGCCGGATGTAGTTGCGGCCGACCTGGTCGGAGCCGTTGGCCAAGCCGTTCGGGTGCTGGTCGTTGCCCGAACGCAGCATCAGAAGCGCCGAGGAGAGCGCCCCGCAAGCGACCACGACGATATCGGCGGAGTAGTGCTCGACCTTGCCGTCGCGCACGACGACGACGGTCTTCACGCTGCGGCCGGACGGATCGGTTTCGAGGCGGCTGACGAAAGCGCCGGTGAGCAAGGTGAAGTTGTCGTGCGCCGCCTTGGTCGGATCAACGCAGATCACCTGCGAGTCGGCCTTGGCGTTGATGGCGCAGGGAAAGCCGTCGAACGCGTCGCAGCGGATGCAGGGGCTGTACGTGGTGGCCGAGCCGTCCGGATTCTGGTCCATCTTGATACCGAGCGGCAGGTGAAACGGGTGCAGGCCCTGGTTCTCGAGGATGCCGTTCAGCTCCTGGATGCGGGGCTCGTGCTGGATCGGTGGGTAAGCGTAGGGTGTGCTGGACCAGGGCTCGTTCGGGTCCTCGCCGCGCTGGCCGTGGACGTGGAAGAGTTTTTCGGCCTCGCCATAGAAGGGTTCGAACACGTCGTAGCCGAGCGGCCAAGCCGGGGAGATGCCGTCCTTGTGCCGGATTTCGCCGAAATCGGCTTCGCGCAGGCGGAATAGCGCGGCGCCATAGACCTTGGAGTTGCCGCCCACCCAGTAATGCAGGCCGGGCTTGAAGCTCTCGCCATTCTGCCCGTACCACGTCTCGTCCACCTGATACTTGCCGTCGACGAACACGGTCTTGCTGTCCCAGTTCTCGCGAGAGCGCGGGAGGTACTCGCCGCGCTCGAGCATCAGGATGCGCTTACCGGTGGGTGCGAGGCGCTGGGCGAGCGCGCCGCCGCCGGGTCCACTGCCGATGACGATGATGTCGTAATGGTCGTCGGGCATGGTGCTTGTCCTATCGGCGCGAGCGTTGCGGAAAAGCGACCATCAGCAGGCCGCCGACCAAGCCGAAGTTCTTGAGGAACTCCCACATCTCCTCGCGCCCCTTGCTCTTGCCGGGCGCACCGAGGTCACCGTGGGTCCAGAACTGGTGGTAGCCGACCGCCGTGACCGCGCAGAAGCCCGCCAGCACGAATGCGGCGAGGCGGTCGAACTTGCCCGTGACGATGCAGAGCGGCGCCACTGTCTCGACCACCATGCCCGCATCGATCAGCAACGGCGCGTCCGGCAGCGGCCCGGAGCGGGCCTGCTCGAGCGCTTGCTGCCGATGCTTGTATTTGTCGTACGCGCTCGGCGGGAACAGGCAGACCAGGCAGACCCGGGCCACGACGTTGACGAGCGTCATCGTCAGATGTCCAGCTTCTTGGCGAGCTCGTGCAGACCGAGCACGCCGACCACCGCGACGGCGGCATAGGCCACCATCTTGTGCCGGTCGGTGAACATCTCCCAGCTGCCCGTCCGCGGGTGCCGCTTGTCGAAACGGCCATGCGCGCCGTAGGGGCCCGGCACCGCATAATCCAGGTTGGCCGGGGCATCCGCGGGCAGGTCCTGGTCGGTGAGTTGCCCCGAGTAGCCACTCTTGGCGAGGTAGCGGTCGATCAAGCTCGGGGCGATGCGGTTGGCCAGGATCGCCACCACCGTCGGCATCCCGACCCAGACGTCGCGCCGTTTGTGGGTGGCCGCGAAGTAGATTGCGCGGGCCGGCACCTCCGGCTGGTAGATCGGCGGCACCGGCTGCGCCTTCTTGCCCATCTTGTTCATCGCCCAGTCGAATTGCGGCGTATTCACCGCCGGCAGATCGACCATCGAGATGTGCACATCGAGTTTGTCGTGGATGATCTCGGAGCGGAGGCTGTCGGTGAAGCCGCGGATGGCCGCTTTGGCGCCACAGTAGATAGCTTGCAGCGGCACCGAGCGATACGCCAGCGCGGAGCCGACGTTGACGATGGTGCCGCGGTTGCGCTTGCGCATGCGCGACAGCGCCGACATCATGCCATGCACCTGGCCGAGATAGGTCACGTCCGTGCCGCGCTTGATCTCTTCCGAGGTGAGCTTGCTGACCGGCGCGAACACGGTCGCCATCGCCACGTTGATCCACGCGTCGATTGGGCCCAGCTCGCCCTCGGCCTTGTCGGCGGCGGCTTCCATCGCGTTCGCGTCGGCGACGTCGGTCGGGATCGCCAGGGCGCGAATGCCGTAGCGGCCGATCAGCTCCTCGGCGGCAACCTCCAGCCGGTCCTTGTCGCGGCTCAACAGCGCGATGTGCCAGCCGTTGCGCGCGAATTCCTCGGCCACGGCCCGGCCGACGCCAGCGCCGGCGCCCGTAATGACAGCAATTCTCGACATGGTGGTGTTCTCCTAATGGCCGGCTCAGCCGCCGCCCCGTTGTAGCGTGGGGCCGCACAGCCCGAGAGCGGTGTTGACGACCCCAATATGCGTCAAAGCCTGTGGAAAGTTGCCGAGCAGGCGCTTGGACGGAACGTGGTATTCTTCCGACAGCAGGCCGAGATCGTTGGAAATGCCCAGCACGCGCTCGAGCAGCGCCCGTGCCTCGTCCTTGCGTCCTTGCATCTTCAGACAATCGGCCAGCCAGCAGGTGCAGGGCAGGAACACGCCTTCTTCCTTGCCGATCCACGGCGCCTCTTGCCGACGAACGAAGCCGCCCTCCATCAAACCCTTCTCGATCGCCGTGATCGTGCCGCTGATCCGCTCGTCGTCGGCCGGCAGGAAGCCGACCAGCGGCAGCATCAGCACGCTGGCGTCCAAGTGCCGCGAGCCATAACTCTGCATGAAGCTACCGCGGCCCTCGTCGTAGCCGTGCTTGCAGACGTCCGCATGGATCGCATTGCGCAGCTTCTCGACGTCGCCTCTCCGCTCGTCGGAAAGGCCGAGGAAGCGGTCGGCCGCGACCCAGGCCATCACCTTGGAATAGACGTAGTGCTGCGGGGCCGCACGCGACTCCCACATGCCCTGGTCCGGCTCCTGCCAGATTTGCTCGACATGGCGGATCAGCGCCGAGGCGGTTGCCCGGCCCTTCGCCGTCCGCTCGATGCCGGCACGCTGGCACAGCCGGGCGCTGTCGATCACCTCCCCATAGACGTCGAGTTGCTGTTGCCCGGCCGCCGCGTTGCCGACCCGGACCGGCTTTGCATCGCCCCATCCCGGCACGTGCTCGATCTCGCGCTCCTCGATCTGTCGCCCGCCATCGACGCGATACATGATCCGCATCTTTTCCGGCGACCCGGCGATCGCCCGGTAGAGCCACTGCTCCCACGCCGCCGCCTCGTCGTGGAAGCCAGAGTTCAACAACGCCGTCAGCGTGAACGTCGAGTCGCGCAGCCAGCAATAGCGGTAATCCCAATTCATGGTGCCGCCGGGCTTCTCCGGCAGACCGAGCGTGGGAGCAGCGACGATGCCGCCGGTGGGCAGGTAGGTCAGCGCGCGCAGGGTGAGCAGCGAGCGCTTGACGGCTTCCAGCCAGTCGGTGGGCTTGTCGAAATGGGCGATCCACTCCCGCCACCAGCGCTCGGCCTCGCCCTGGGCCGCCGCCGGGTCGATCGGTTCGGGCTCTCCGGCCTGCACCGGAACGTGCTGCAGCACATAATCGGCCCGTTCGCCGGCGCGGAGCGTCAGGCGGGCACGGACCGCCTCGCCGTCGAGCGACAGGCCGGGGCCCCGCAGCACCACCGTGTCAGGACCGACCTCACCGACCAGCCCCTCCCCTCTGCGCTCCCACCACGGCGGCATCTCGCCGTAGCCGAAGCGTAGGCGCAGCAGCATGTCCATTTCGACGGGCCCTTCGAACGCCTCCAACCGCCGGACGATGGCGGACGATCCGTCTCGCCGTACCGGCATGAAGTCGGTCAGCACCAAGCGCCCCTCTGCGGTCGCGAACTCGGTCCGCAGCACGAGGTCGTCACCGGCGTAGCGTCGGGTGACGCTTGCCGTGCCGGTGGGGCCGATGCGCCAGGTGCCGTGCTCCTCCGTGCCCAGCAGAGCGGACAGGCAGGCGTCGCTGTCGAAGCGGGGCCAGCACAGCCAGTCGATGGCGCCGTCCCGCGCGACCAGCGCCACCGTATGGCCATCGCCGATCAGCGCATAGTCCTCGATGGGCTTGGACATGCTCACATCATCCTCACGTGCAGGTTGAACAGCACCACCAGCGTGCCGCCCACCATCAGGGCGATGATCATCGCCGAGAACACCAGCAGCTGCAGGTCCGGCCAACTGTTCCGCCGCAGGTCGATGTGTAGGAAGAAGTGGAAGTGCACCAGCATCTGCACCAGGCCGAGGCCGAGCACGGCGTAGAACGCCTGCCGCCCTGTCAGCACGTGGAGCACCACCATGCCGAACGCCAACAGGGTGAACAGCAGGGCGAGGCCGTAGCCCAGGATGAGGGAGCGAACCTCGCCTCTCTCGATGGCGGGCGAGGTCATCGTAGGGCTCCTTGCAGGTAGACGACCGAGAAGATGGCGATCCAGACGATATCGAGGAAATGCCAGAACAGCGACAAGCGGATCATGTTCACCTTCAAGGGCCGGTCCAGCCCGCCGCCGGCGAGTTGGAGCAGCAGAACAGGCAGCCAGATGACCCCGGTCAACACGTGCAGCCCGTGCGTACCGACCAGCACGGTAAAGGCGGACAGGAAGAAGGATCGGTCGGCCGTCGCACCGTGTTGCGCCATGGTGGCGAAGTCGTTGACCTCCATGCCCAGGAAAGCGACGCCCAGCATCCAGGTCAGCAGCAACCACAGCACGGCGGGGCGGAACCGCTGCAGCAGCCTGGGCTGCGAACCGCGCTTCAGCGCAAGGGAGCTCATGCCGAAGGTGAACGACGACGTGAGCAGCAGCATGGTCTCGATGAAGGCCGGCCCGAGCTTGACTACTCCCGCGAGATCCGGCCCGCCGGCTGTGGCCTCCAGGGAGGTGCCGAACAGGGCAAACAGCAGTGCGAACACCACCGCGTCGCTCATCAAGAACACCCAGAAGCCGAACACGTCGCTTTCGACCTGCTCTGCTTCCTCGCGGGTGGCGTGATCCAGGTTCAGCCCGGCGTGCGACAGAACCGGGCCGGGCGGGGCGCCGGTCATGCATGCCTCGCCGTCGGCTGTGGGGAGATCCTGGCGCGGCCCTGGTTGAGGCCGCTTTGCTCGTGCTCCCGCGGGATCGGCTGGGCCGCCTGCGCCTTCGCGAGCCAGCTTCGGTCGGCGGCTTCCACCTTTGCCGCAGGGATCGTCTTTACCACGTTTCGCATGAAGGAACGGACGATGACGGTGGCCACCACGAGGACACCGAACAGCACGGCCATCCACCAGATGCGCCAAACCAGGCCGAAGCAGCAGGCGGCCGCCGCGATGCCGACGATGACGCCGCAGGCGGACTCCTTCGGCAGCTCAATGTCGCGGTAATGGTCGGCCGGGCGATAGGCGCCGCCGGCCCGCTTGCGCCAGTAGAAGGCGTCGCGGTCGCCGACATGGGGGATGGTGGCGAAGTTCCACTCCGGCGGCGGGGCAGCGACGGACCATTCCAGGCCGCGCGCGTCCCACGGGTCGCCCACGGGCACCGCGTTGGCCTGCCGGTCCCGGATGGACACGTAGAGCTGGACGAACAGCGTGGCCAGGGCGGTCAGCAGCACGAAGGCTCCGAATAGGGCGATGAGCAACCAGGGGCGGAACGCCGGGTCGAACACCTCCTGCGTGCGGCGCGCCATACCGGACGCGCCGAGCACGTAGAGCGGGAGGAACGCCAGGTAGAACCCCGAGATCCAGCATACCGCGCTGACCCAGCCCCAGCGCTCGTTCAGCCGGAAGCCGAACGCCTTGGGAAACCAATACATGTAGCCCGCCAGCAAGCCGTACAGCGTGCCGGGAATGAGCATGTTGTGGAAGTGCGCCACCAGGAACAGCGTGTTGTGCATCATATAGTCGAGCGGCGGGGTGGCCAGGATGATGCCGGTGAAGCCGCCCAGCACGAAGGTCATCATGAAGGCCATGGACAGCACCATGGGCGGAGTGAAGCGCACTTCGCCCCGGAACATGGTCCAGATCCAGTCGTAAATCTTTACGCCCGTGGGGATTCCGATCGTCATGGTGGCGATGCCGAAAGCCGCATTGACGCTGGCGCTCTGCCCCATGGTGAAGAAGTGGTGCAGCCACACGGTGAACGACAGCACGGCGATCGCCATGGTGGCGATCACCAGGGACTTGTAGCCGTAGAGTTCCTTGGATGAGAAAGCGGAGATGACCTCCGAGTACACGCCGAACGACGGCAGGACCACGATGTAGACCTCGGGGTGGCCGAACAACCAGAACAGGTTAACGTAGTTCATCATGTTGCCGCCGCCGTCGTCGGTGAAGAAGTGCATCCCGGCATAGCGGTCAGCGGCCAGCAGCAGCGTCGCGACCGTGAGTGCCGGCATGGCGAAGATCATCAGGATGGCGGTGCACAAAGACGTCCAGCAGAACAGCGGCAGGCGCAGGAAAGTCATGCCGGGCGCGCGGAGCTTGTAGATCGTACAAACGATGTTGATGCCCACCGTCACTGAGCCCAACGAGGACAGGGTCACCGCCCAGATCCAGTAGTCGGGCCCGATGCCGCCGCTGAACGCCAACTCCGTGTAGGGCGGGTAGCCGCTCCATCCACCGGTGGAGAACTCCCCCACCGCCAGCGACGCCATCATCAGCCCGGCCCCGCCCGCCGTCAGCCATAGGCCGACCGAGTTGAGGTAAGGAAATGCCATGTCCCGCGCGCCGATCTGCAGCGGCACCACGTAGTTCATCAGCCCGGTTAGAAACGGCATGGCCATGAAGAAGATCATGATGGAGCCGTGGGTGGTGAACAGCTGGGCGAAGTGCCCGGGCTCCACGTATCCCGGCGCGTTGATCGCGACTGCCTGTTGGGTGCGGATCAGCACCGCCTCGATCAGCGCCCGCGTGAGCATGACCCCGGCCAGGACCACATACATGATGCCGATCTTCTTGTGATCGAGGCTGGTGAACCACTCGGTCCACAAATACTTCCAGGCGCGCAGCCAGGTGATCAGCGCAATCGCGCCGACCGCGCCCAGCACCACGATCACTCCGGCCCCGGCCCCGATGATTTCGCTGACGTTGGGGTCGCGCCAGGCGCGCACGAACGGCAGCGCTCCCCAGCTCAGCTGCCCGAGCAGGAAGGTGGCGAGGCTCGGATCGTTCATTGAGTTTTCCCGTGATCGTGCGGCATGCCCCGATCGACCGCCATCGGCATGGGGCGTGGTGGCAGCTTGGCGAGTTCCAGCGCGTGTCCGCTCGGCTGCTGCAACGACACCACCTGCTCGAACAGGCCGGGCTGCACCGCGGCGTAGGCGAGCGGGTGTGGCAGCGTGCTGCGACGGGTGAGCTTCTCGTATTCCGTAGCATCCAGCCGGTTCGGCTGCGCCCGCACCTCCGCCAGCCAGCGGTCGAAGCCCGCCGCGTCCATGGCGTCCACGGCGAACTTCTCGTTCTGGAAGCCGAAGCCGCTGAACTGCGTATTCTCGCCGAAGAAGCGGCCGGGTGCATCCGCCTGGAAGTTGAGCTGCGTGCGCATCCCCGCCATGACGGCGATCTGCCCGGCCAGGCGCGGCATCAGCATCGACTGCATCACCGTGGCGCTGGTCAGATCGAGGTGCACCGGCCGCCCGGCCGGGATCACCAACTGGTTCACGGTGGCCACGCCCTGCTCGGGGTAGACGAAGATCCATTTCCAGTCGGCCGCGATCGCCTGCACGGTGATCGCCTCGCCTGGCAACGACTTGTAGGGGTCGAGCCGGTGGGTGTCGCGCCACAGGAACACGGCCAGGGTGATCACAATCGCCGTGGGCGGAATCCAGATCAGCCCTTCCAAGGACCAGCTGAAGCCCCATTGCGGGCGGTATGCGCTCTTGGTGTTGGACAACCGGTAGTGCCATGCCACCAGCGGGACCAGCAGCAACACCGGGACGATCACGAACAGCATGACGAGGCAGACGAAGAAGAATTCGTCGTGGATGATTTGCGCCACCGGGCCGGCCGGCGACAGGAAGCCGCGGTCCAGCACCCCGCAGCCGCCGAGCAGCGCTACGGATGCGAGGCAGCATGCCGTGGCAGCGAACCGTCGGCCGGGATGGTGATTCTTCGTCATGCGTGCGCCGTTCGCTTCGCCGTGGCCGACAGCTCGCCTCGCCTGGCCATGGCGCCGATACGGGCGGCAGTGCGCATGGCGATCGCGGTGATGGTGAGCGAGGGGTTCACGCCGCCTACGGTGGGAAATATGGAGCCGTCGCAGATGAACAGGTTGGGGATGTCCCAGCTGCGGCAATCGCGATCGACGACGCTGTCCTCCGGGGTGAAGCCCATACGGACGGTTCCGCCCAAATGGTTCATGTCGTTCTCCTGGCGGAAGATGTCCTTGGCCCCCACCAGGCTCAGGCTAGTGACCATTTGGTCGAGTGCGTGGTTGATCATGGTCTTGTCGTTGTCGCCCCAGGCGTAGGTGATGCGGGGGATCCGTAGGCCGTATTGATCGGTGTCGTCGGCCAGGGTGACGCGGTTGTCGGGGTTGGGGAGTTGTTCCCCGACCATCTTGAGGCCGACCATGTGGTTGTAGCGCAGCATCTCGTCACGGAGCGCCGAACCCCACAGGCCCTGGGAGCCGGTGTGGATGGTAGTGGTCTCGATCGGCAGCGGACCCTGCGCCATCCAGCAGTAGCCGCCGTGAAAATCTTTCTTGTCTTCGTAGTTCCAGTGTTCGGTGATGGTGGTTGAGGGCGGTGCCTTATACGCGCGGACCACCTGGTCCATGTAGCCGAACGCAGCTTGATTGGACTGGCTCATCAGGTTGCGGCCGACCAAGCCGCTGTGGTTGGCCAGCCCGTCCGGGAACGCGTCGGTCGCAGAGTTCAGCAGCAGGCGGGGCGACTCGATGGCATAGCCGGCGACGACGACGTTGCGGGCCTTTTGAAAACGCCAGCGACCTTCGCGCTGGTAATGCACGCCCGTGACCCGGCCGTCTTTGACCTCGATGCGCCCGACCATGGCGAGGTCGCGGATTTCGGCGCCCTGCTCGATGGCGCGCGGGATGAAGGTGACGAGCTGGCTCTGCTTGGCGTTGGTGGAGCAGCCGAAACGGCAAAAGCCGCGATAGACGCACGGGCTGGAATCACCGTGCGGGGCGGAGACGGTGGCCAGCGGCGTTTCCGTCCAGGAATAGCCCATCGCCTCGGCACCGCGCGCCAGGATCTGGGCCGCGCCGTTGATCGGGTGGGCACGCATCGGGTATCGCGGGCGCTTGGGCCCCCACGGGTAGGTGATCGGCCCGGAGATGGACAGCGCACGCTCGGCGGCGGTGTACCAGTCCCACATCTCCCGCCAGTCCAGCGGCCAGTCGGCACCGTAGCCGAGCGTGGACCGCGACTTGAACCATTCGGGGCGGAAGCGGAGCGACACCATGGCGAAATGCACGGTGGAACCGCCGACCGCCTTGCCGCTGTTCTTGCCGCCCATGGTGAGCGGGTTGGCACCCTCGGAGATGCGGTCATCGTTCCAGTAGAGCTTGTCCTGCTCCGTCTCGTCGGAGGCGAAGTCCTGCAACGGGCGGAAATACGGGCCGGCGTCGAAGCCGACCACGGAGTAGCCCTGCTCGGCGAGGCCGGCCAGCACCGGGCCGCCGCCGGCGCCGGTGCCCACGACGACGAAATCGACCTCCTCGGAATCGTCGAACTGGCGCATGGGAATCCACTCGTCGGAGCGGAACACGTTGGGCGCCCGGCCATGGTCGGCGCGGGGCGCGGCGAAGGGATCAGATGACACGCTTGTTCTCCCGCTCCGCCTTGGCTTCCTGGCCCGGGGTGGCCTCGACAGGCTCCCAGGGATCGCGGCGGTCGTTGTCGAGGCGGACGTAGCCGCGCGGCGACGCCGGACCGGCCCAGCCAATCTCGCTCCAAGCCGTGGGGTGGGCGTAATAGGCGCCGACGACATCGTGCATGACGTGCTGCGACCAGAAGCTCTTCGGTGGCATCCCGCGCAGCGCCTCGGCCTGCAGCGTGCCGTCCTCGACTTGCTTGAGCATCGTGTCCTGCGCCGCCGGGGCGAGGTCGGCGAAGGAGGCGGCGCCATCGCGGGAGGCGGCCTCGTCCAGGGCGGCGAGGCCGCGGCGCCAAGCCTCGGCCGGCTGCGGCATGTCCTTGAAGCGGAACCCCTTGAGCTTGCCGGAGGCGAGCTGCCGGTCGACATAGGCTGCGAGCGGCACCGGGTCGCGGCCCGGCGGCTGCGGCAGGATGCGGGCGCATACGGCCTGCATCGTGCGCCACTCGGCCGCGTCGAAGAAGGTTGGGAGATCCACGACGGAGAGGCGGCTGTCAATCACCGTGCGCGTCTGGTCGTTCCAGGACGGCGTGTCGCGCTTGTTCAGCACGTCGTAGCCGGGGTAGCGGCCCAAGGTGACGGGCTCAGTCATCGGGGTTGTCCTGCAAGAGGCTCAGCGCGGTCAGCCCGGCGAGCGCGAGGCCGGTGAAGGCCGGGGGGGCCGGCAGCGGCGGGCCGGCCTGGATGTTCTGCGTCCAGTTGCGCCAGCCGCCCATGTTGCGGGCGACGCCGATTGCGTGGAAGCCGACGCCGGCGACACCGAGCAGCGCGGTGACGCGGAGCCACCAGCGGGTGAGCCGGCGGGGTTGCTCGGCCGTACCGACCGCCGCGGCGGCAAGAAGTGCGGCGCCGACGGGCGGCACGGTGACGGGCAGCAGCATGGCCGGATTGTGGAAGGCGCCGCGGAAGTGGAGCAGCCCGGCCTCGGCGACCGTGCCGAGGATGCCGACCGCGGTCAGGGCGGAGACGATGCGGCCGGCGGCAAAGCCTACCACGGTGGGCACGGTGCCCGGCCGGTTATCGCGCACTCGCTCGGCTAGGAAACCCACCATGCCGGACAGCGAGATGGCGGCAGGCGCGCCCAGCGGGGCGGCGTAGAACAGGTTCTGCCAGCATATGCCACCGGGCCGCTTGGTGATGTTGTAGATGTGAAACCCGGTGCCGACGACGCCGGTGGCGCCAGCTAGGGCATAGACGACGTCCCGCGCCCAGTGCGCGCGCTTGGAGCGGTCCTGCTGGCCGTGAAAGGAAGCAAGGATGGAGAGGGCGGAGACGGCAATGGGCGTGTACATCGCCTTATTCTCGAATGCGCCGCGATAATGCTCCATCGCGCTGTCGATCAGCACGGACGTCGCGATCACGCCGGCGGCCTGATTGAGCCGCCGAGCCGCGGTGACGGCACCGTGTTGGCCGATCACGGGAGAGGGCCGGAGCCGGATCGAGCCGCGGCCCTCAACCAGGCGTGGTAGTGGCAGCAGGTCGCGGCTTTGCAGTTCGCGATGCGGCTTGCGCGCCAGCATTATCGCGCCGCCGGCGACGGCCGCGCCGAGCAACGTGAAAGCGGTGCGGACGCCGCCGGAGGGGGCCTTGTTTGCGCTTGCCACGCCGATACGATCGAGGGTCATGCCGCGTACATGCTCATCGTCCTAGAGTCCGATTTCGGGAAAGGGTGCGCGCCGCACGGACCGGTCCGCACGGCGCACCGGGGTTCAGCTGCGGTGAAAGACGCTCGAGACGACCTGCTTGACGGTGTTCTTCACCACCGACCCCAGTTCCGGCTCACTCACCATCGAACTCATGAAGCTTTTGGCCTGGGCAAACGTGATATGCGGTGCCAGCGGCGGCACGTTCGGGTCGGCATAGACCTCCAGGATGCAGGGCTTGCCGCAGGACAGCGCCTCGCGCCACGCATCGGCCAGCTTCTCCGGGTCGTCGACGAAGATGCCATGCAGCCCGAGCAGCTCGGCATATTTCGAATAGCGGACATCCGGGATCGACTGCGTCGCTTCTGTCTTGCCTCGACCGTCCTGCGCCCGCTCCTCCCAGGTCACCTGGTTCAGGTCGCGGTTGTTGAGCACCATGATTACGAAGCGCGGGTCGGACCACTGCTTCCAGTATTTTGACACCGTGATCATCACGTTCATGCCGTTCATCTGGAACGCACCGTCTCCGATGAAGCCGATCACGGGCCGCTCCGGATACGCCATCTTCGCCGCCACAGCATAGGGCGTTGCCGCACCCAGCGAAGCCAGGCCGCCCGATAGCGATCCCATCATCCCGCGCCGCACCTTAATGTCGCGCGCATACCAATCCGCCACCGAACCAGAGTCCGCCGTCATGATGACGTTGTCCGGGAGCTGCTTGCTCACCTCGGTAAAGATCCGCTGTGGATTGACCGGGTCAGCCGACGTCATCGCCCGGCTTTCCACCACCTTCCACCACTCGTCCATGTTGCTCGCGATCGTCTCGCGCCAGCTTTTATTGTCGTTCTGCTTAAGCAATGGCAACAGCGCCTTCAACGACTCTTTGGAGTGACCGACTAGGTTCACCTCCATCGCGTAGCGCAAGCTTAGGTGCTCGCCCTTGAGGTCGATCTGCACGCCACGCGCGGTGCCCTCCTTCGGCAGGAACTCGGTCCACGGAAAGTTCGACCCGATCATGAACAGCGTGTCGCAGTCTTGCATGAGATCCCAGCTCGGCTTGGTGCCGAGCAGACCGATCTGACCCGTGACCCAAGGCAGGTCGTCCGGAAGCGCGCACTTGCCCAGCAGCGCCTTGGCACACCCCGCCCCCAACCGGTCGGCCACCGCGATCAGCTCGTCCTCGCAACCCAACGCACCGGCGCCGATCAGCATCGCCACCTTCTTGCCAGCGTTCAGCAAGTCGGCCGCCCGCCGCAGCCCGGCCTCCTCTGGCACCTTGGCCTCCGCCGGGAAGCCAACGCCCGTATGGGTGTAGCCGTGCTTCATCTTCGGCTCTTCGTATTCCATATCCTGCAGGTCCTTGGGCAGGGACACGACAGACACCCCGCGCCGGAACTGCGCGATGCGCACCGCGCGATCGATGGCAGTGCGCACTTGAGCGGGCGCACGCCCCTCGCAGACGAACTCAGCCACGTCTTTGAACACGACGTTGGCGTCCAGCTCCTGCTGATACTGTGAGCCGATCGCCGTCATGTTGGTCTGGCCGACGATGGCGACGACCGGGGCGTTGTCGAACTTTGCGTCGTAGAGGCCCGTCAGCATGTGGGTCGCCCCGGGGCCGGACGTCGCATAACAGTAGCCGACCTCGCCGGTGAATTTCGCGTGGGCGGAGGCCATGAACGCCGCCATCTCCTCGTGGCGGACCTGGACATATTCGATTTCGCCCCGGTCGATGGCGGCCTGCAAGGCGCCGTCCAGCCCAGCCGCACCGTCGCCCGGATAACCATATACGCGCTTCATCCCCCACTGCCGGAGACGGCTCCAGACAAACTCTGCAACGTTCATGAAAAATCCTCGGCGATACAGGTTGGTGCGTGAAGCACTTACGCGCGGCTCGCCCTGGCGTTCGAAGTGTCTCAGTGACAAATCGTTCACCCATGAGTGCATCAGTGCATCTGACGCGTTGAGGTCGCATGTCACGTCCCGAATTGCTGCTCGACGCTCATGCCACTATCGCGGAGTCGCTCCTTTGGGAGCCGCGGAGCGGTACGCTGTTCTGGTGTGACATCAAGGCTCCGGCGCTGTTCCGTCTCGATCCGCGCACAGGCGAAAACCAGCGGTGGAACTTGCCGGAGGACGTTGGCGCCTTTGCGCTGCGGAATGGGGCTCGGGAGGCGGTGGTGGCGCTGCGATCCCGCATCGCGGTCTTGTCGTTGAGCAGCGGTGCGATCGAGAGCGTCGCGTCCGCGCCGTGGGACGCGGTGCGCTTTCGTTTCAACGAGGGCGCGTGCGACAGCGCCGGACGCTTCTGGTTGGGCTGCATGTGCGACCCGCCGCCAGGTGTCGACGCCAACGGTTCAGCGTCTCTGCATCAATGGACCAGCGCCGGCGGCCTGGTCGCCTTTGGGCGTGAGGCGCGGTGCCATAACGGCATGGCGTGGAGCGCGGGCGAGACTCACTTCTACATGTCCCATTCAATGGAGAAGGTTGTCTATCGTTACGACTTCCACGCTGCATCCGGCCGGCTCGGGCCCGCGCGGATCTTTGCTACGTTGGACGGCAAAGGCATCCCCGACGGTGCAGCCGTCGACGAGGAGGGCGCCTACTGGTGCGCGCACCACGGTGCCGGCGAACTCCGCCGCTATGCGCCGGACGGTGTGTTGCTGCACACAGTCGCCCTACCAGTATCACGGGTAACCATGTGCGCGTTCGGCGGTCACGACCTGCGCACCCTTTTCATCAGTAGCGCATCCGACGAGCTAAGCCCGGCCGAGTTGCGGCAGCAACCACTGGCTGGCGCATTGTTCCGCTTCAAACCGGGTGTGAGAGGTCTCGCTCGGCCAACGGACGTCAACTAACCCGCGCGGAGCGACGCCGAGAAACGAACTGGCCGACAAAATCACGACGCGATTGGAGCGATCTTGAACGATGAACGTCGACCTTGGGACATTGAAAGTGGCAACCTTGGTATTGGCGGCCTGCATCGAAGCTGCAGCGGCCCTGATCATCGGGCTTGCTTCGGTCGAAGCGACGGTTCGCGCGCTTATGCTGTTCGTCCCGGGCCGGATTTCATCGAGTGGGACAGACCTGAAAGAGGTCGTTCGACTGAAGCTGGGACGCTGGCTTGCCGTCGCCCTCGAGATCGAGCTTGGCGCCGACATCTTGCGCACGGCGGTCGCACCGACATGGAACGAGATCGGCCAACTCGGCGCCATCATCGTATTGCGGACGGCGCTGAACTACTTTTTGCAAAAAGAAATCGATAAGGCCCAAGGCCGAACTGGAAGGCCTAACAGGGTCGAGTGATTTGTCTTCCGCGCGCGCAAGACAACGCAAGGCGTTGTCAGGTTGGCTTGCCTGACCGTGGCGTGACAGGTTGGTGAGCATGACGGCCACCTCCAACCCGTATCGTGGTTTCCGCTACCCGGCCGACGTGATCCAGCATGCAGAGAAATGCTCGACCGAAAGCAGTTGCTTGACCGCGGGATCGCCCATGACGGCCAGCAGCAACGACACCGTCACGTCACCTGACCTTGCCCCCTGAAATGCCCCCGTTCTGAAGTTAGGGTCCGTCGACAGGAGACGGACGATGAAGCGATCAAGGTTTACGCAGGAGCAGATCATTGGCGTGCTGAAGGAGCATCAGGCGGGTGCGACGGCGGCTGATCTGTGCCGCAAGCACGGCATCAGCGACGCGACGTTCTACACGTGGCGGTCGAAATACGGCGGCATGGACGTGTCTGACGCTCGCAAGCTGAAGGGGCTCGAGGAAGAGAACGCCAAGCTCAAGAAGCTGCTGGCGGAGCAGATGCTGGATGTGGCGACGCTGAAGGAAATGCTGGCAAAAAACTTCTAACGCCCGGCTCGCGGCGTGTAGCCGTGACTTGGGCGATTACACAGAAGAACTATTCGCAACGGCGGGCGTGTCGGTTGGTCGGGCTGGAGCCGAAGACTTACCGGTATGTCTCTCAGCGACCCGGCGACGGCGAGATCCGTGCCAGGCTGCGCGTGCTGGCCGGTGAGCGACGGCGGTTCGGCTACCGGCGACTGCACATCTTGCTCGCGCGTGACGGTGTCCGACTGAACCACAAGCGCCTGTTCCGGCTCTACCGCGAGGAAAAGCTCGGCATGCGCAAACGGGGCGGACGGAAACGAGCATTGGAAACGCGCTCGCCAATGGCGTTGCCGGAGGCGGCAAACCAGCGCTGGTCGCTGGACTTCGTTTCCGACGCGCTATCAAACGGGCGCCGGTTCCGGATACTCGCGGTGGTCGACGACTTCACCCGTGAATGCCTCGGCCTGGTCGCCGATACGTCGCTGTCGGGCTTGCGGGTCGGCCGCGAGCTCGATGGCATCAACGAGCGGCGTGGCTTCCGTCCGGCGATGGTAGTCAGTGACAACGGCACGGAGCTGACGTCGCATGCGATCCTGCGCTGGCAGGAGGAGCGTCGAGTGCTATGGCACTACATCGCGCCGGGCAAGCCGCAGCAGAACGGGTTCGTGGAAAGCTTCAACGGCCGGTTTCGGGATGAATGCTTGAACGAGCACCTGTTCAGCAGCTTGGTCGCGGCACGCCGGATCATCGAAGCATGGAGGGTCGACTACAACACCAAACGCACACACACCAGCCTCAACGGGCTCACCCCAGCAGCTTTTGCAACCCGCCCTTCCAAGGGGCATACGGAGAACGGACTCTGCTTATGAACGAGGACACGTTGGGGGCAGGGTCAGCCGCTGCCCAGAACCAGCGCATTGATCGTGGTGCCATCCGCCGCCATGCGGAGTTCCTGCACGCGGCCGTCCAGGTGGTAGCGAACGCCAGCTGCAAACGAGCGCTGCGGCACGAGGCGGCGGATGTCGTCATCGGTGATCACGCTGCTTGCAGGACCATGATGCCGGCAGCCCAGGCATCAGCGGAAGTGCGAAAGGTCGCCACAGAACGGCGGATCACCTTGGCATCCTCATCGTCGAAGATTTCCCACCCATACGGCCGCAACTCGGTCCCGCTCAGCTGCACTCGCAGGCAGAACCGAGATCGACCCCTCGCGACGGGCGTGTGCTGGACGGTGTAGGCTCTCATGGCTGTCCCGGTTTTCTACTCTGAAACGCCGGAGCCGACATAGACCTTAGCTGGCCATCGACATTGCGATGGCTCGATGTTCGCGACCGAACGCAAGCGACCAGCAGGTCGAGGATACCTCAGCACAGGTCCGAGCCGGGAGGCCTGATCTCCCGCCGAAGCCGCTGACCCCTTGTGCGTGTTGCGGGCGAATCCCGGCGCGGTGCACGATGCAGTTCAGGGGTGGCTCAGGTCACCCTCGAGGCGGATTCGTGGAGAATACCAACATGTTCGTCGTAGATCCTGCAGCCACCGACGCGATCCATCAGGCCTTCAATGAGGATGGCGAAGTCGCGGCCATCGTGGAACTCCGCCGGCACTTTCCCCTGCTGACCGATAACGAGCACGCACGAACCTGTGTACACGCCATCGCCGGGTGGCGACCGGTCGTGAAGCCGCTGATGACGCGGTTGGCAAAGAGGACCTGATCTGAGCATCCCTTGTAGGACTAAGCCACGGCAAATGGTGTCGCCGCACGTCAGAACCGCAGAAGGCGACCTCCCACCCGTGAGTCCTGAGCCGCAAGGCTGGCGCTTTGGGCGCTTGGTGAACCGGCTTCGTGCTTGCCCACCCTGTCTCGGGAAGGGCTCTGTTCCTGGATCGTTGGAAAGGACGATCCAGGAACGGACGATCAATCGGTCAGAATGGCCAGCGTGAGTTGGCTCCTTCGGCCCGGGCTGCCAGCAGCAGCTTGGCCATGACCTGGTTGGGTCCTTGGGCCGCGGCAGTTTGCTCGATCGCTGGCCAGTCGAAGCTGATGGTGCCCATAGCAGCGTTCCATTTAGCTACAGACGATTCAATGGCGGGCGTTCCGGTGTCGACCTCACTGGCCAAACCGGCTTCGGTTTCGCGAGCATCATCGATCGGGTCCGCCTGTGATGCGGACTGCGGCTGACTAGGCTGGCTGTTGATCGTGCGCTTGCGACGAGCCTTCACCGGGACCGGTGCCGAAACCAGATCAACGGCCTCTACTACCGATGTTTGATCGTCACTGTTTGCCGCCATGCCAGCGGCACTGGCTTCAGCTGTCTCCAGCGCAGACGATACCTTTGGCTCACGGCCACGACGAGCTTTGGCAGGCAAAGACTTCTCCGAAACGGCATTTTCAGCTTCCGGTGCCCCGTTGTCTGCAACGACGGCGTCGGCCGGGGAGAGTTCAGTAGGCTGCATCTCATCCAACTGCAGCGGCTGCTTCCGACCACGGCGCTTCTGCTTCATGTCGCCTTGATCTGCGGAGGGAGCGGGCGGTGTGCTTTGTTGAGACTTTCGTCCTTTGGTCAACGAAGTTGCGTTACGAGCCATTAGTGAGAACCGTTCTGAATTGGGAGGCGTGCAGATACGCTATTCTTGATCTGCTGGAAACCGGCGCAACGGTTGATGCGCAAAAACGCTGAATTCGAGCCCAATTAAGGACGGTTTTAGTGACTTGGTAATGTAAGTTTTGCAACGTTTTTGGGTTTTCCCGCAGCTTTGAACCGTGATCTCGCGATCGAAACCATGTTTCCGTTTACCTCTTGGTAGTACCCGAAGGGTAAAGTACCGATATATGGAACGTTACACATCGGGAAGCCGCCCTGGTTGCCCACTCCGCCGGAACCACGTCGCCTGTTCCGCACGTAGGTGGAGCTGATCGACACGTCTTCCGTTTGGCGGCCCAGACATGGCTCGCGCTTCAAGCGATCGACGTCCCGCCGACGACCAGGAACTTCGAGCTCTGGTTTACATACCTCGGCGGCGGCAATGCCGAGCTGACCTTGTGTATGGAAGAGCTTCTCCAACACGGGCATCGCCCCGTGGCCGAGGTCCTCGAGCTTATCCACGCCGAATCCATCGCAGACCAAGGCGAGGCGCATTTCGAACCATCGAAGATGGTGCTGAAGTGATGGAGCAGATTGTCCGCGAGACCGCCACGCATCTGGCCGCCGGGCAACAGTACCTGCAGGATTACGGCAGTGGGCCTTGTCAGGCTGGCTCGCGTAGCCGGCCATGGCAGCCTACTCGGAATGTTGACCTCCAACCCCTTTCGCGGCTTTCGCTATCCGGCCGAGGTGATCCAGCACGCGGTTTGGCTGTATCACTGCTTCAGCCTGAGCCTGCGTGATGTCGAACTGATCCTGGCGGCCCGCGGCATCGTGGTCAGCTACGAGAGCATCCGCGATTGGGGTCTGCGCTTCGGCCGGCTGTTTGTGAACGAACTGAAGCGACGCCGTCCACGTCCCGGCGACAAGTGGCACCTGGACGAGGTGTTCATCCGCATCCGGGGCAGGCTGCATTACCTCTGGCGCGTAGTCGACCAGCACGGTCACGTGCTCGACGTCCTCGTGCAGAGCCGGCGCAGCGTCCAGGCAGCCAAGCGGTTCTTCCGCAAACTGCTGCGCGGCCTGCAATATGTGCCGCGGGTGATCGTGACTGACGAGCTGCGCAGCTACGGCGCGGCAAAGCGCGAAATCCTTCCCCCGCCGGCTTCGAACATCGGCAAAGCCGTTACCTCAACAACCGGGCCGAGGTGTCGCACCAGCCCACGCGACGATGAGAACGGCAGATGCAGCGGTTTAAGTCGGCACGCCATGCGCAGCGCTTCCTCTCCGCCCACAGCCGAATCCACAATCACTTCCAGCTTCGCCGCCACCGTCTCACCGCCGACCAACACCGTGCTGCTCGCGACCAAGCCTTTCGAACCTGGCGCGATCTCGCCGGAGTTGCCGCCGACGCGTGAACTCGGCATCTGCTCCGGGCAGTTCGCTATCCTCTCCCTCAACCTGACAGCGCCCTCTTACGTAGAAGGTGACGCAGCGCAGCAGTACGCTCAGTATCTCCGTCCTAGCATTGCCCCTGGTTAGGTCATTCTTAACAATTGGCAGCTACCCACACTTATGTATTAGCCAAGACAATACTAACGAACCCGCTCCTGGCGACTTCGAGAGGCGATTTTTTCCAGTGCACACATCTTGCCCCCTATGTGGTAGTCTAGAGCTCGAGACAGTGAGACGGTTCGGCTTGGATGAAGCCGCCGAGCTGTTCGTCCCGCAGGCCTCGAGCCCGGCCGAGTATCGGCTCATGCAGGCACTTCTGCTCGAGCTCTGGCAGGATCGCGCGGTGACGATCGTCCATTGCGCAGCGTGCGAGTTCGGCTTTGCGGACCCGTTCTTGGCAGGAACCCCGGAGTTCTACCAACTACAGGCGCCCGACACGCCATACCCGAACGACAAATGGGAGTTCCGACGGACGCTGCGCGCTCTTCGGGGGCAGCAAGATAGCGGCTGTGATCTCCTCGATATCGGTGCCGGTAAAGGGTATTTCCTCGCTCATCTCATTGCTCAGGGCTGGGACAAGACGAGGCTATCGGCGACGGAATTCTCCGAAGTCGGGCGACTCGCGGTGGAACGGCTTGGCGTCCGCTGCTTCCCCGCCGACCTGCGGGATTTAACGTATGACGACGCGTTCGATGTCATCTGCATGTTCGAGGTGCTTGAGCATCTGGATGGCTACGACGCTCTGTTCGCAGCCATCGACCGGATCTGCCGGGTGAGCGCGGACCTGTTCATCGCAGTTCCGAATGGCGCTCGGATCACGTTCAACGAGCAGAACGGCCTGCAGGACGACTGCCCGCCCAACCACATTTCGCGGTGGTCGCCGCGGAGCTTCGACATGCTCGCCGGCAAGTATGGCTGGATCGTCGAAGCGTGCGAGTTCGAGCCGGCACCGACGATGCGGCAGGAGGCCATCTACGGTGCGGTCAACCGATATATCCGCAACTCCCATCAGGCCGGGTCATGGCCGCGGTTCACCTACGGCGTGGCCAACCGCAATTTCAGCCCGTCGAGCAGGACAAACAAGGCAATCAAGGCGATCGGGATGGCACTTTCGTCCGATGCCTGGCGCGCAGCGGTGCGCGTTGGGGTTCAAAGCCGCGGCGGTGGCGTTCCGCACGCGTTGTGGGTCCACCTGCGCCGCGGTCATAGTTGAGGGTCTAATCCTGACTGCTCGGCTTCTCGCCCGAGGTGACGAGGGCGCGGGCGATCGACACCATGCGGCGCTTCGACCTACACGCCATCCGCACAGGCCTCCAGCGGTTCTCTAACCCCTCCAAGATACCCTGGCGTCATGGGTTCCGGATTGGTGAGCATGCTTTTTGTTCGGCTCTGTTGCATTAACGCGATTGGTGCGGTTCCTCGGACGAGTCTGAGGAGGCCTACCCTGTGTCCGTGTTCAAGCGCCGTCGGTTCCCGACCGATGTGATCCTTCTGTGCGTGCGCTGGCATTGCAAATACGGCATCAGCTACCGCGTCGTGGCCGAGATGATGCGAGAGCGCGGCGGCATGGTGAACCACACCACCATCTTTCGCTGGGTGCAGCGCTGCCGCCATGGCGAACGACTTTAGGGTTTGGCCAGCGCGTCCATGTGGGCCAACGCCGACCGCAGCGGCGCGTCGGAGAGTGCGATGCTGCCAGCCAGCGAGTCGCTGTAATCGATGATCAGGTACAGCGGCGACGCGATCGATAACGCCGAGAGCACCACGGCCACATAAACAACCCGGTTCGGCGGCGACGTCATGCCGAAGATCGCGAAGATGATGCATAGCCACGTCGTCAGGATCAGCAAGAAAGGCCAAGCGATCGTCGAGTGCGCTTGAAAGATGAGATGCCATCGCTGCGCAATCACAGCTTCCGTGCGCGCCCGAAGCGACGCCGCGACCTGCCGATGAAACTTGTCCGTCGGTTCCAGTCGGTCGATCATAAGGTCGACCCGCTCGAGTATGGCACCAAGCTGCTCGCCCTCGATACCGTTGGTCGCGGGCGACTTAAGGAAATGCGGGTAGTCGCCCGATGGCACCGGCTCGTTGGTCCAGGTGTCCGCAAGCGCCGCCGCCGTATATTGACGCAGCAAATGACGTACCGCGTCCGCGTCCGGCCCATAGACGACGAGCTTATGGTTCAGCTCGATCAGGTCGGCAGCGAATGCGCTCAGGTTGTCGTTCAGCCCGTCGAAGCGCTGCTTCGCATTAGAGGTGAGCAGCCCGAGCACCAACGCCGCAAACGTCAGCAACATACCCATCAGCAGCCGTATGCTATCCACAGACTCGCGCGTTAGATGCCGATCGTCGATCCGATGCCTAACCCACAGCCCGGCGGCCGCACTCCCGAGCATCGTAACAATTAGGGCGAGAGTATAAACGAATTCCATTCAGCGCATGTCAGACGACGGACCCCATCATTGTCCAGTTCCAACCGACATCACGCAACGAGCTTTTGGCCAGCGACAACAACGATGAGCGGTCGCATGGCGTGTAGATATGCGACCTTTGATGCTGCAAACCAGCGCGATAGTTGATCCAAGGATACGTTGAGTTCACCATCAAATAAGGCGTTTTCCATAAGGCTTGGTAATGTGAAGAGTGAGTGGCTTGTTCCGCAGCTATCCCCGATAAGCGTAGTTGCCGCCTACTGATGTATGTCCCATAATCGTCCTTGTGGGACATAGTAGCATTCGTCTAAATTGACGCGGAAAAGCGGGTTTGAGCGCCGATGAGCAAGCTTATGGATATGACCGACATCACCGATGCCCCTTGTTCGGCACCATCCGACGACAGCGCGATCGCGTCCCCCTTCCCTGCCCCGCTCGCGCTCGGCGTGCCTACAACCAATGAAACACCGCCGGCGCCGATCGGCGGCACACCGCAGCTCGTAAAAACATGGTTCGATGGCGCGGCGACGGCGGCGCGACCGGAGCCCGACGGCACCCTGGCTGGCGCGCACGCCTCGGCGCGCAGCTACCGCGGTCGCGCCAAGGCCGACAACACAAGAGCGGCCTACCGGTCGGCGGTGCGGGCTTGGTGCGCCTGGTGTGACACGCACGATCTGGTTCCGCTGCCGGCATCGGCGCCGGATGTGGCCGCTTTCCTGGCTGATGAGCGTGATCGGGGGTTAGCCGCCAACACGTTGGATCTGAGACGGGCGGCGATCCGCTTCCTGCACCGCGCCGCCGGGCTGCCCTCGCCAACCGACGACGCCCATGTCGCCGAAACGCTTGCTGGCATCCGCCGCGATGCGCCCAATCCGATCAAGAAGCGGGCCGCCACCCTGGCCGTCCTGCGCGAGCTGCTGGCCCCCATTCCCTCCGATCTGCGCGGGCTGCGCGACCGCGCGCTGCTGCTGGTCGGGTTCGCCGGGGCGCTGCGGCGCTCGGAGCTCGCCGGCATCCGGACGGCGGACCTAGAGCGCACCGATCACGGCTTCCAGCTGACGCTGCCCCGCAGCAAGGGATCCCAGACGGCCGCGGCGATCGTGCCCCTGCCCTACGGTCAGACCGAGCTCTGCCCGGTGCGCGCCCTCACCCAGTGGCTCGACGCCGCCGGCATCACCGAGGGCGCGGTGTTCCGCCGCCTGTGGGTGCCGCCGAGCGTCGCCATGGATGGGACCCCTCCCCTGCCCGTCCTGGGCGTCGAGCCGCTCACCACCAAGTCGATTGGGCGCATTGTCCAGGCACGCGCTACGGCGGCGGGTTTCGCAGGGCACGAGTTCGGCGGACACAGCCTCAAGCGCGGCGCGCTCAGCACCGGTATGCAGCTCGGGGCTCACGCCGCCCAGCTGAAACGCCTCGGCCGGCACAAGAGCTTCGACGTGCTCGGGGAATACCTCGAATTCGGCAACCTATTCGACAACCACCCCCTCGGCAGCGTGCTCTAGAGTCACCGGCGGCGAGACCAGCCGGCAGCCCTCGATCATCCAGACCAATCGCTTGGCATACTCCCACGAGGATTGGACGCTGGCGACCGGCTGCTACCGGGACGCCAATCCGGCGAGCCGAACGGGACGTCCCGGGTGAGTCCCCTCCCCGCCCTGCGTCGATATCGTCGCCGTTCAGGCGGTCGCCCTCGTCGTTCAGGTGCGCGCAGTCGCAAGCGGGTCCGGAAGGCCTGATCTCGGCTGGCGCAGCCCTTATCGTCGGGCTTGATCAAGACCACCGCGGCCGTGGCCCTCGCGAAGCGTCCCGCGGCCGAGGCTACAACCGATTACGAGGCCAGAAAGAAGATCATCATGGACGGCCTCGGCGGATTACCGCTGAACCGGCCGTCCCGCCCAGAAGACGTAGCCGATCTTATCGCCTTCTCGGTGTCGGCGCGGGCCCGCGCCATTGCCCGAACCGAATATGTGATAGACGGCGGGACGGTGCCTATCATCTGATGGTAGTGGCTTCCACGCGCAGGCAGCGGCTCGTCCGCTCCCGCCGCATCGGCGCGACGACTATCAGCAAGACCGGAGCATCAGGCTGCGGCGGATAGGTCCAGGCATGTGCCTACTAAACCATACCGCAATAAGATCCTCGCAGACGTAATCCAGACTTATGCGGTTACCGTGTCTGCGGTCGGCGCGCGTCTTGAGGGTGCGGCACTCCACCGCAGTACCGCCGCTGCATGTCAACGACGCTCCCGCTCTGGACAGTTGGGCGATCATCAGTTCGAAGACGTGTCGTACTTCGCTGTCGCGAGGACTTTACCGGCAGCCGAGTCGCCGAACCGAGTCCGCTTAGAACCGTGGACTTTACCGGCAGTCACTAACAGATGCAGCGAGGACTTTGGCGGCAGACCACGTGGACTTTAGCGGCGAGACGGATTTTGAGTCTCTTGGAGACTCAAAGGCTTAAATGGAGATTCTCCGAGGACTTTAGCGGCACACCCTAATATAAGAACTCTAATATCCTTCCAAATAGCTCGCGCCGGTAAAGTCCTCACTGACAGCCCTGCCCCACCCGTGCAAAGTCGGCTCATGGGCACAGTGCATCAGCTGATCGAACTGCGTGGAAAGTCTGGGGCGCTTGCCTCTCACCTCAACAGAAAAGAAGTTGAGGCCGCCGCCGCTTACATGTTCGACGAGAACAACGGCATCGGTTTCCTCTACAGCGGCTGGTGCCAGGCAGCGTTACCGCACCGAAGGCTCGCAGACGACGCAGGCTGGCAGATAAACGGCGAACGGGTCACGCTCGTCGTCGTGCCGGGAATGCGGCCCACGGCCTCCGGAAAGCCGGAGATGGTAGGCGTGCCATACGGAAGTCGGGCACGCCTCATCATGCTGTATTTACAGTCAGAAGCGCTAAGAACCGGCTCCAGAGAAATAGAACTTGGAGGCAGCCTACGAGCTTGGCTCACGCGAATGGGCATCTCCGTAGGCGGTAAATCGATCGACGGGGTGCGCGAACAAGCGGAGCGGATAAGCAGGTGTCGGCTCACTCTCCAAGTGCGCATGGGTCAGACGACGGGTTTGATCAATCAGAACATTGTCGACACGGCGATATTCCTCGACAATGGCGAATCACGCCAAAGCAGTCTGTTTGCTGAGACCGCTAAACTATCGGAGGGCTTCTACGCCCAACTTCAGCGACACAGCGTGCCGCTTCAAGAAGCCGCCATTCGAGCAATCAACAACAACTCGATGGCGTTAGATCTGTACGCGTGGCTGGCCTACAGGTTGCATGTGCTTGAAGCGCCTAGGCCAATCACATGGTCTGCGCTAAAGCAGCAGTTCGGGAGCGGTTTCATTCGAAACAGCCACTTTAAAGAGACGTTCAGTTCTAATCTGGCATTGGCCCTTGCGGTATATCCGGAAGCACGCGTCGACGTGAACGAGCGCGGGGTCGTACTACACGCGAGCAGCCCGCCGGTTCCTGCCGCTAAAGTCCACGCGCGCATCGCCGCTAAAGTCCACACGGTATAAATGACCTCGTCGGCCATGACGAGCTGATCGAACAAAATTCCGAGCAAGCCTTAAAGACGGCGCTCTCGCGCAAATCAAAGGTTTTCTAGACCTACTTCGATTACAACCTGGGCAAAGTCCATGGAGCAAGCACAGCTCGACTGAGATTAGTCGTATGAAGCAAGCACCGATCCGATCTCCGTCCCTACCCTTGCATAGCAATTACTTGCCTTAATCCGGGGAAAGCTTCGGACGTGTCGCTCCATACCTTGGTGTAGACAAGCGTCCAAAGTAGCCTTGTGAATTAAATAAGTCCACAGGACCACCTGCGGCAACCACTCGCGCCTGCGGAGGCTTCAATTTACCAGCTTTGAACTACACCAGGGCACGTCAAAGCGCACACGAAATTCTACATGTATAAGCCATCATGTAATCATACACATGTATATGCTATCATGTAGTCCTTTACATATCAGAATTAGGTTTCGCGCAGGATTATGGTGCTGTAGAGCCCTGGCTGATCCACGCGACCGTGCTCCTCGTATGACCTAGGAACCCCCCCGATATTCAATGACGGCGTACGACCCGCAAGTCCGAACGATCACCCGTGAGCAGGCGAGAGGTGGCAACTAGACAAATCCGACCAGAGGACGATGCGTGTATATCCTTACATGTATCGGTTATCATGTTCATTCGTACATGTATAGGTACACATGTTGATGTGATCATGTTATGACCAACATGTACACTTTACGATCTGGCTATGGATCAGCTATAAGCTTGCGCTGGATCTAGAGTCGGAGACAGGATGGCTACCGTGTGCGTCTCATCAACTAAGGGGGGCTGCGGCAAGAGCACGACCGCCATATGCATCGCAGCTGAGCTAGCACTCGACGGCTACCGCGTTGCGCTGCTGGATTGCGACCTGAACCAGCACGCAAGCCAGTTCGGCAATATATCGGACATACCTGGCCTCTCCGTGATGCCCGCGATAGATGAAAGGAACGTGCTCGCTTCGCTTCGAACGGCTGAACGCGAGGCCGACCTCGTCGTCATCGATCTCCCAGGCGGATCCTCGACGTTAGCGCTAAAAGCGCTTCAACGAAGCAATTTCGTTCTCATACCCTGCCAAGCGACACTCCCCGACGTCCGTGACGCAGTGAAGACGGTCGAGCAGATTGATGATGCCCAGGAGCTGGCTCGATCACCGATCGCACGGTCACTTATGTGGTCCCGCATTCTTCCAGGCTTCGAAGCACGCTCCGCTCGACACGTCAGGGAAAGCGTCGAAGCGCGAGGCATCCCGATATTCAAGACGGCGATGATGCAACGTGCGGCACTAGCCGAGTTTCACCTTACCGGTAAGGTTCCGCGTCAGACCGCCCCAGCTAGCTCCGCCGCCCAGAACGTCGCGGCGGTGACGGCAGAGATGCTGAGCAACCTCCAGCGACTTGCGGAAGCGGCATGAAGGTAAACTTTCCGCCCATTGATCTCACGCCGAAGAAGAGGCTGGACTTAAAAGCGATCAAAGCTCCTGAAACGGAAGATCTCGCAGTCGAAGCCAACAGCCAAAAGTTGGCTGAAGACTGGGGCGCCGTCACCACGGTGGGTCGCCCGAAGCCCAGAGTCGCGTCGTTGCGCCTCGAGATACCCGAATATCTTGATCAGGAGCTTGCCGAGCGTGCCCTTCAGGGTCAGCAGGGCAGGAGGGTCACCAAGCAGTTTCTCGTCATTCAGGCCCTCCAGGGTGCTGGCTTCCATGTGGACGTCGATGATCTCGTGCCGGACAAAAGAAAACGGCGTTAACACTTGTAAGAATTGACATGTAAGTCTGTTGCCAACGTCGGAAATTAGCTCAGAGGACACAAATATGAGCCTAGACATGTCGCTCCAATCGAAGCAGGTGGGCGGCCCGCATATGTGAGCGTTGCTGGCGGATCTCAGGTGTCACAGGTGACGTTTGTTGCAGGGCAGGGAGAGCCGTCGAGGAGAACAGCCAGGTTCTAGCCGACAAATGGGTTGGTAGAAAAGCTGAGCCAGCGACGCCGCCACCGCCACCGCCCCCGACAAGCGCGACGGACTTCGTGAGCTTGCGGGGTTACATCCCCGAGTATCTTGACCGAGAGCTAGCGATCAAGGCGGCCACTACCCGAGTAACGAAGACCTATCTGATCCTCGAAGCCCTCCAGAGGGCGAGCTATCATATTGAGGAATCCGACATCAGCACCGATCGGCGACGTAATAAGGGCTAGGGATGAAAACCAGCATTTGGCGCGATGCGATGTCTCATGAGAAGAGACGAGCGTCATGGAAGGCTGCGAGCGATGAGTGAGACAGCAGACGTGAACTTGCTCGGCCTGACGGCTCAAATTGTCGCTGCTCAGGTCGAGAACAATCTTGTCTCGACCGACACGCTGCCTGATCTGATCCAATCGGTCTACCGGTCCCTTGCTTCGGCTGGCCACCCTGAAATTGAGCAAGCGACGCTCCAAGCACCGGCCGTCTCGATCAAGCGATCGGTTTCCAGACTTCATTGTTTGTCGCGAGGACGGCAAAAAACTGAAAACGCTCAAGCGTCATTTGAAAGTGAGCTTCGGTCTGAGCCCTGCCGATTACCGTGCGAAATGGGGACTGCCCCACGACTATCCCATGGTGGCGCCGAGCTACGCAGCGACGCGGTCGGGATTGGCCAAAAGCATCGGCCTTGGTCGGAGGGTTGCGATCAAGGCTGGCGAGCTAGAGGCCAACAAAGTGAAAGGGCCTGATGTAACCCAGGTGCCTGCTCGGCGGGCTCGGGGATCGAGAGGTTAAGAGCTGTCGCAGCGCGTGAGCGACGGCCGCATTCAACCTTAACCCGAACGGTCGGGGCCCCATTAGACGCACCCGGAAGCAGACACCCGAAGGAGGTGATGCCCGACAGCTAGGCGCCGCAACTCGGACGTTCAAGCGCTCGGGCCAGGTTCCCGGAAGCGGACATGCATCCAACCACCTGCAGCAACAGGGCTGGCCTACGGCCGGCCGCCATCGCCGCCATGCATTTCACCAACGGTAGCAGAAAGTCCGCTCGGAAGCCCTGTCGTCGCCGCTGTCTTACTGGCGCGGTTGGCATTTGGAGGTCGAATTCGGCGGCAAGCGCTGACTGGTAGGGCGGGAGCACCCGGTGGATGGGCTGCAGCGCTTCTATCCCAGGGCGACGATGTCCGATGTCGTTGCCCGGCTAAAATGCGTCGCCTGCGGAGGCGGATGCACCAGCGCTGTTCTCACCGACGCCACGCAAAACGGCCGTCGCAAACCCGGTCAACGACTGACACTGCGGAGACCGAGGTGCCAATATTAGAGACTGGCGGCGGCTTCGGCACCGTCGCCGTCCGACTGTATCCCTTTCGCCTCTTCCCGCGGTTTGCGGGCCTTCTTCGGTTCGACGACGAGCTTCAACGTCGCTTGAACGGGCACAAGAGGAGGCTTGGCAAACTCTTCGATTGCCGCTTTCATCATCGGTGAGTCCAGCAGCTTTGCATGCAGGGTCAACATTCGAGCGGCTGCCTTATTAACGAATGTGCTGTAAAGCATTGGGTGAATAGTCACGTTCGGACCGTGAGTATCGTCCCGGTTTTCTTGGGGATTAATCCTGTCTCCGAGCACAAAACCAATAATATTGGTTCTATCATTAACCAAACCCAGTTCAAGCAGTTCCTTAACGTATTTCCAAACCTGGTTCTTCTCTTCGGAGGAAATTTCGACGCCGGGCCGCTTCAACTCGACTATGACAAGAGTGCCGGTGCCGATTTCAGTGAAATCCTTGTCCCACTCTGGCATCGTGTAACAGCCAACGGTGCTGTCGGGCGTAATGGCGAAGTCTGGCCTGTTCGTCGATCCCTTAAGATCGCTTCCGTAAATCTTCTTCACGACGCTGTTCATCGTCTGATTTGACGTGAATTCCATGGCTTCAAATTGCGGCCCGAAAATCCACAAGCCACTCTTGAATAGCGGCTGAAGCTGTTGGACCTCGTTGCTGTTCGGATCCGCCGCCCGCGCCCTGATTTCCTCAATCAGACGTAGCCGATCGCGAATGACGTCCAATGCGAGGGTGGCCGCATGGACGGTCCACGACTCCAGAACCGAATTCCACTCGTCCCATTCGTCGGATTTGAAACCGTGCATCTTCTCCAGGATCGCGTATTGCGACTGGGAGGTCTCCAGCGTGGCCAAAATGCCCATCAACTGGCCGATTTGGCGCTCTCCCATCCCGGGGCACTGAACGACCACCTGCTCCAGGAAGCTCTCCCAACGCGACCGGCTGGCCAAGGGCATTGCCTCGACTTGGAAACGGTAAGTGTCGCGGACAGTCGCCCGCGTCTCGGCCCTGCGCGCCGCTGTGAACAGGCCGAACTTCTCTCTAACAGCCGCCTGCACCAACGGCTGGGTGGCAATCCAGGCCGGGTCGGTGGCTTTGAAGTCTGACCAGTCGGCTTCGATTGAGTTCTCCAAGAAATCAGCCTGGACGATGAAGGTAAACCGCTTGGCCTCCTCCGTCCGCCCATCTATCACCTTTTCTTGGTCCGAACCGCGCCAGCCTATTTGCCCAACCAGGCGACGATTGACCCACCATGCAATGCCGTGTTGCTTGGCAGTTCGGTCGGATGTTTGGCTGTCGATCATCTGAATGTGCGCAACGCCGAGGTCGGGCACGACGACGTCCATCTCGACCAAGCACTGGATCGGGACGTCGGCAAATGTCACCTGGATGCCGTTCACGGCGACCATAAACGAGGGATCGGTTAAAAAGCGCGTGCTCAACGCCGAACGCGCCTGATCGGCGGACATCAGCATGTGGCCGGGCTCCAGGCCGGAAATCTCCGTGCCGTGGCCCTCGACGCCGTCACGCGACTTCTCCAACTTCGGGTCGATAGGATCGCTGATCCCCTGCTTGACCAGGAAAGTCGCTTCATGGCCGTCCCGCCACGTCCGCACTCTATATGATGAAGAGAACTGGAACCCGGCGGTCCGCCCTTTGCCGTTGCGACCGTAGACATGGCGCATAGGGCCGTTGGGGATCTCGGGCGGCGCCCTGACCGTCAGCCCTTGGCGGCTTGCGCGGTCGTAGTAGATCGTCCGCCAACGTAGCTCGAATTCGGAGGGCGTCATGCCGCCCCCGTCGTCCAGGATCCGGAACACCTCGCCGGTCTCGCGGTCGGGCCAGGTAATTTCGACCTTCGTGGCGTACGCATCCCACGAGTTGGCGACCAATTCCACGAGAGCGGTCGTCGGGTCCGACATGATCGGACCGGCATAGAGACCAAGGAATCGACTATCGAAAAACGTGCCCTGGCCGGCCGGTGTCGTCTCTTTCGCTGCTGCCACCGACCTGCGCCCCCTGTTGGGCCGGACTATTTCATCAGCGGACGGTTTCGTCGAGGATGCCCTGATCAGGGGACGATTCGCGGCCGGAGTCGGTAGCGGAGAACGGAGAAACCGACATGGCGGCCAAGAGCGACCTGCTGAAGCTGCCGGTGACCGGCAACCACCTCTACTACGGCGACAACCTCGACATCCTGCCCGCGCACATTCCCGACGAGTGCGCCGACATGATCTACCTGGATCCGCCGTTCA
Source organism: Acetobacteraceae bacterium (assembly GCA_965199555.1). Classification (GTDB taxonomy): domain Bacteria; phylum Pseudomonadota; class Alphaproteobacteria; order Acetobacterales; family Acetobacteraceae; genus LMUY01. The sequence goes on from CBDASJ010000015.1 coordinate 69,663, forward strand.
ACTCGGCCGCCAACTACAACGTGCTGTTCAAGTCCCCGACCGGCGAGCACTCCCAGGCGCAGATCGAGGCGTTCGAGGACACCTGGCACTGGAACGACCACGCCGAAGCCGCCTTCGACTTGGTGATGACCAGCGGCAACACGCGGGTTGCGGAGATGCTGCGGTCGTTGCGCGCGTTCTTGGGCGAAAACGACATGAGTGCCTACATCACTATGATGTCGGTGCGCATGCTGCACCTTTACCGGGCGCTCAAGCCGACCGGCAGCCTGTTCCGGCACTGTGACACCACCGCAAGCCACTATCTCAAGATCATGCTGGATTCGGTGTTCGGCCCGAAGTCCAGTGGTGGGCGGTGTCGTTGGTGGACGCCGTCCCGTTCGGCGGCAAGAAGAAGGGCGCCGACGGCGGCATCGACGGTCTCATCTACTTCAAGCCGGACGGGAAGACGACGGAGAAGGTCATAGTCTCCGTGAAGGGCGGCTCCCATGTCGGCGTGTCCATAGTGAAGGACCTGATCACCACGATCACGCATGAGAAGGCGAAGGTCGGCATCTTCATCACGCTGGCGCCTCCGACGAAGCCGATGATCGCGGAGGCAGCAAAAGCTGGTTTCTACGATCCGCCGCATCACGACAAGGTGTCCAAGACCCAGATCATGACCATCGAAGACCTGCTCGATGGGAAGAAGCCGAAAATTCCCATGGTGACGTCCGTATTCAAGAAAGCGGGCAAGGAAGAAGACGGCAGCGCGCAGCCCAACCTACTGTAGGCAGTCAGTTGCAAGTTTTCGCCAAGCGATTTTGGGGCTTCGATCCGGAAACGTGGCCGCTCGTCTCGTTCGGGCGCGACGGAGATCGCGACGCCCTGGTGAAGGCGTCCGAGTCCGGCGACCTAATGGCATTTGTGGGCACACAAGAAGGTCCGACGCCGGAGGATCTGTGGGGCAAGCTGATCGGGTTGGGGCAATTTACGCACGACGTCGTCGCGAGCAAGCAAATCCTGGCGCCTGAAATTTACGAACAAAGCCGTCTGGAAACCGGTGGTGTTTTCCGATGGCCAGCAGCCGTGCCAGTGGTTCGCGCTTGGCTATTCACAGACCGCCCCCGCCCCGGCCTCGTAGCCACGATCGGCCGCCAATTCGACAGAGCAGCCAACACGAGAGCAGTGACCCTGTCGGCGGAGGAGCAGGAGAAAATCCTCGCGTTGCCTATGGAAGAAGCGGCGGTCTTCGACACGCGCCTGATCCGAGTGCAGCGGGCAAAGATGGAGGTGCTGATGTCCTCTCGCCCCACCACTGGGCCGATACCGTCGTCGTGGCAGCGGTTCGTCAGCCACGACGCAGCGTCCGCCTCCTACACCTATGTCTTCCGGTTCGGGAAAACGAGCACTTGGAAGGTCGGGCATTCGGTCGACACCAACGGGCGCTTGACAGAGGTGAACGCCCACGTGCCGCACGAGGTGATCGGCTACGGCTGGCAGCAGTTTCTGACCCAAAGACATCTCACCCAATTGCAGGCCTACGAGATGAGCAGCGGATTTTTGAGCTTTTAAAGGATCGCCGAAGTTCAGGAGAGCGCGTCCAATGTTCCGAGGCGGACCTCCTGGCGGCGTGGTTGAAAGCCTTCCACGCCTAGTTGCCCGGCTCCGTCGGTCGACCAGGCGGCATTCTTTTATGTCCTTGGTGTGTTTGTGCCCTGGATATTTACGATTGGCGTCGTATCACGTTCGTAGTCAATTTGGTTTAGCCGACATGGATTACTCCGATGTCGGCTAACCTATACTAGCTGTCGCCCGCATCCCGGCACGCAGAGACGCGACATTGTTGCCGTCACGCTGCCGGTCTGCCGGCATTCTCCGCATGTGAGCGACCCCATGGTAAACTCCACCGGGTAAAGCTCGCCGTGCTTGCGGATGAGGATCTCGGTCGGCAATGCGCCCATGTGCCCACATTTGGAACAAACAGCCAGCCACACGCATCCCGGCACGCGATGCCGCAGGGTGCATAGACGCTGGACCCGGTCGCTAAATAGCTCGACGACCTAACGGACCGCGACCTAGTTGAGCAACGTCGCAGCCGTTCGATGGACGACCAGATCTTTGGACGGACGAATGAAGGGGCCGAAGACGATGATCGGATGGGTCGTCAGGTAGGTGAAGTCCCACATGAACGGGGTCTCGTGCATGCCGGCCCAATACCCTTCGCGAACCGTGACGAAGACCGGCTCCCAATCGGGGTGCAGCTTCACATAGTAGTAGCCGTCGATGACCTGATAGGGCGCGACGTAAGGCGGCTTCGGCGTGGAAGGCACCTTCTTGCGGTGCTTGCGCTTCCCTTCCGGGGGCGGCTCAGGAACGGGCGGCGGGATCGGGAACCGGGTATCGAAATAGCGGCCGTGGTGCATCAATTCGCCCACGTCCCAAGTTGGATCAAAACCAACCTCTGCCTCGATCGTGCGCCGAACGGTCTCGAAATGCTCGGCCTGTCGGTCGAGAACCTCCTGAGGCGGCAGGAGGAGCGGACCGGCGATCACCTCCTTGTTTTCCATGCCCTCGCCGATGCAGTCGTGCCAGTGGCCGTCCTGGTGAACGATCACATAGATCGACCCGTACTCATGGTCATAAATCCAATAAGGGCCGTCGCCCCGGGGCGGGGCGAAGTAGTGCGGATCGACCCACGGCTCTTCTTCCTGCTGCAGCTCGTCGTGCTCGGTTTGAGCGACAATCTCAGGCAACTCGTCCTCCTTCGTTCGAGCCCAAAGGATCGGGGAGGAGGTTGCAAGCTAGCGCAAGAAATTCGCGATCACTTGCAACGAGGCAATCGAAACTCGGGAAATTGGAGAGATTAGGAGGATCAGGTGGCCGTATCGCCCTCGCTGCACGCGCATCAATGGACGCGCCCTGCAGGCGCTCGCCAAGGCGCCATTGACCCGCGCTCGCGGCGCGATCGGCGGTTGGGGAAGCGAGGAAAGATGTCGAGCAATGAGCCGAAAGGCTCGAAGCGGCATCGACCGAGCATCCAGACCAGGAGCCGACCACGATGACCACCGATCCAGAACTCGACCAGATTCGCGAGGCCGTGAGCTGTCCGCTCCTCCTCGAACGGCGTGGCTACAAGCTCGACGCCAAGGAGAGCAGCCGGAACAACCCGAAATACCGCCGCGGTGCCGGCGAGATCGTCATCGTCAACCATGACGGCAAGGGCTGGTGGGACCCGAACAGCACCGCCAAAGGCGACGTGTTCTCGCTGACGCAGCACCTCGATCCCTCGCTGAACTTCGGCCAGGTCCGGCGCGAGCTTCGCCAGTTGGTCGGCCTCACGCCGAGCTTCGCCCCGGCCGAACCGCGGGCGCGGCAGCGGGATGAGCCCGTCGTGCCTCCCGCACTCCGTTGGGCGTCGCGGCCAAAGATGACCGAGGGCTCCGACGGCTGGCGTTACCTCGTCAACAAGCGAGGTTTGCCGGCTGGCATTGTGGCAGCCGTTGCTCGTGCCGACAATGTGCGCGAAGGGCCGTATGGCAGCGCCTGGTTCGCGCATCGCGACGGCGCGGGGGCTCTGACCGGGATCGAGATGCGCGGTCCGGACTACCGCGGTTTTTCGGCAGGAGGCGACAAGACGCTGTTCAGGCTGCAACTCGGCACCGAGCAGCCGACACGGCTCGCCGTGCTCGAAGCGCCCATCAAGGCGATGGCACTGGCCGCCATCGAAGGCAGCCGCACCGACACTCTATATATAGGTACCGCCGGCGGTATGGGTCCGGCCACGTTGAAGTGCCTTCAGCAAGAGCTGACGGCACTCTCGTCCCGGCCGGGCGGTATGGTGATCGCCGCCAGCGATGCCGATCCAGCCGGGGAACGCTACGCGGTCCGGATCGGGGACCTGGCGACGGAGGCGGGACTGCCGAGCCAGCGAGCCGCACCTGTGGGATGGAAAGACTGGGACGACGTCCTGAAGGCCGGTGCCGGCCAGTCACCGGCTCGAGCCTCCAAGCGATCGAGCGCTCTGGCGACTGTGCTGGAAACCTTGCAGCCTACGCAGCTTCCGGGGCCGGCGCCGTGGATGCCGAAGGCGATCGCGATGGGCGAGCGGGTCGCAGCAATCGAGCATCGGTCGGCGATGATTGCGGCCGAGCGCCTGGCACAACGGAACGGTCGCAGCGAACCCCGCATCGAGCAGCCGCGTCCGTCGATTGGGATGGGGCCGTCGTCATGACCCCCGCCTCGATCTGGATGCGGCTCCGCTCGGGCGAGCATCTCGACCTCCTGCACCCGGACCCGCAGGTCTGGACAGATGCGGACCTGGCCTACCGGCTGTCGCGGACCTATCGGTGGAGCGGCGACACCAGTTGGGGTCGTCCTCTTTCGGTTGCCCAGCACAGCCTGACCGTGCTCGCGATCCGGGAGCAGGCGAGCCCGATCGCGCTATCCCGCGCCGATCGGCTCCGCGAGTTACTGCACGACGCAGAGGAAGGCTTGCTCGGATTCGACCCACTCGCCCCCCTCAAGTCACATCTCGGCGTCGTACTCGGCGACGTCATCGCTCCGCTCCGTGAAGCCATTACCCTGCGTTACACCCTGCCCTGCTGGGACGAGCCGTCTCACCATGCTCACAAATGGGCTGACCGCACTGCTGCGGCGAGCGAGGCCAAGCACGTCGTCGGCTGGTCCGACACGGAGATTGTCGGACTGCTCGGCATCATTGAGGCACCGCTTACGAACGATCCCCTTGAGCAACCGGCTTGGTTTGCAGCGTGGGAGCCGTGGCCGGCATCGCTCGCAGCGGCATTGTTCCTCAACAAGCTCGGCGAGCTGCAGTGTCCGGCCGTGTCTCCCCTACCAGCGAAGGCAGACAGGCCGGTGCATGTGCTCGTGACGGGCGGCTGTGAGGAGATCGAGGGGGTGATCGTCCGCGGCGACCGCGATGAGCATGGCCGGTGGGATCTGGACGGCGTGTTCACCGTCCGCACCGACGACGGCGAGCTGTTCAAGGTGAACGGCTGGACGTGTTCGACCGAGGTGTCGCCATGAGCCGGATTGACACGATCCTCGCCGGCTTCACCCCGCAGCAGCGGGCGGCAGCGATCCAGGAGGGACCGGTCATCGTCCTTGCCGGTGCCGGCACCGGCAAGACCAAGACGCTGACGGGCGCGGTCGCGCACCGGATCGACGGACGTGGGATCGATCCCAACCGCATCCTCGCCGTCACCTTCACAAACAAAGCGGCCGGCGAGATGACGAGCCGCATCCGCGCCGCGCTCGGACCGGGAGCGGCGCCCGCCTGGACCGGCACCTTCCACGGCTTGGGTGCGCGTCAACTCTGGGCTTCGCCTGAGGTTGCCGGACTGCGGACCGGCTTCGACATTCTGGACGCCGACGACTCCCGCCGCGTGCTCAAGCGGGTGATGAAGGGCATGAACCTGTCGACCGACGAAACCGGCATGGACACCGGACGCGACCCGCTCAAGATGATGGCGGGCCGTATCTCTCGCATGAAGGACGACCTCATCACGCCCGAGGCCGCCCCAGCCCTGATCGAAGCCAAGATCGGCGAGGCGCATCGGAGCGGCGGGATCATCGACGCCCCGGGTTTGCGCGCGACCGTGAAAGTTTATGCGGAATACCAGCGCATGTTGGGGGACGCGAACGCGGCAGATTTCGGCGATCTCCTGCTCTGGCCGACCCACGCCATGCAGGTCAGCACGGAGTATCGGGCGCGGTGGGAAGGGCGTTTCGACACCGTCCTGGCCGACGAATATCAGGACGTGAATCGTGCCCAATATAATTGGTTGCGGCTGCTTTCCGGGCACGGCGAGATCTTCTGCGTCGGTGATGACGACCAAAGCATCTTTGGCTTCAGGGGCTCGGACGTGAGCTACATTCGTCGCTTCGCCCAGGACTTCCCGGCCGCCAAACGGTTCAAGCTCGAAGAGAACTTCCGCTCCGACGGTCACATCCTCGACGCTGCCAATGCCGTGATCGCGCAGGATCGCCAGCGGATCGGCAAGACGCTGTTCACGCAGAGATCCGATGGAGATCGGATCGAGGTGGTCGGTTATCGCGACGCCGAAGCCGAGGCGCATGGCATTGCCGACGAGATCCAGAAGCGCGTTGCCGAAGGTGCTGACCTCGACGATTTCGCCATTTTGTATCGGGGTAACGCTCTTTCGCGCGGCTTCGAGGAGGCACTGATGCGTCGCCGCATCCCTTACGCCCTGATCGGAGACCTAGCGTTTTATCACAGGGCGGAAATCAAAGATGCGCTGGCGATGCTTCGTCTTTCGGCGTCGCCAGGCGACCGCCAGGGCGACGAGGCGTTCCGACGGATCATCAACGTCCCCGCGCGAGGGTTCGGGACCAAGGCGATGCAGGAAGTCGAGGCTGAAGCGGCCTTTCGACAGGTGCCGTTACTCCTGGCCTTGGAGACAGCCTCCCTGCCCCCAAAGACGCGCTCGGCCGGTCTGGCGTTCGCCGACGCGATCCGAAAGCTTCCGCACCAGGGCGACCACACAGTCGCCGACCTCATATCGCTGCTGCTCGACGCGACCGGCTATCGGGCTTTGCTGCGCGAGAGCCTGGCAGAGTCCACGCAGGACCGGCTGGATAACCTGCAGGAGCTAATCCAGCTTGCGGGCAGCTTTCACAGCGCCCGCGAGCTGCTCGACCACGCCGCCCTGGCGACGAGCAGTCTCGACGAGGACCAGACTGGCCGGGTGCGGATGCTGACCCTGCATCGCAGCAAGGGCTTGGAGTTTCGCCATGTGTTCTTGCCCGCCTGGGAAGATGGCGTGTTCCCGCCCGCCTATGGCCTGATCGAAGAAGAACGCCGCTTGGCTTATGTGGCGATCACGCGCGGGATGCGGCGGGTGACGATCTCCCATTGTGCGTTCCGGCGTAGCGCGGCGCAGCCCTCCTCGTTCCTCGCCGACATTCCTGCCCGCAACCGCGTCAATGGACTCTTGCGGGCTTCGGCCATTTCCCGGGCGGATCGCTTGAAGGGCGCAACGGCGGCGTTTGCCGATCATCGATGAACGCCATGAATGCACTGCGCTGCCTCGCAAGCTGCGCAAATAGCTTTTCGCCTTATTTGCCTTAAAGCTTTCAAGCTACCGAATTAAGTTGGTTGTTCTTCAGGAGAGGAAAAGCACTAAATGGACACGTCGACAGTGAGAACTGACATGGACAACGAGAACCCAGCACCCAAGCGAAGCCTCGGCGCCGAATACATATCGCGAGAGAATATGGAACTGGCCGGTCGGCTCGCCCTCGAGCAGCGCCGCGCCAACGGCGAAGTCATGACCTACCTCGAGGATGGTTGGATCATGCGGGAATATCCGGGGCAGCGCATCGTCAAGCTCGCGCCCGCCGAGACATATCGGTCAGGCGATTTCCCGATCGAAGAGTGAAGGACTTCATCATGTTTGCCGGACCAAACGGGTCCGGCAAAAGCACTGTCCGCGATACCATCGTCAATCCTGTCGAGGTGGTGATCGATCCCGATCGGATTGCACGCGAACTCAACCCCCGCGAGCCCAAGAAGGCGGAGAACGATTCCGGACGTGAAGCGATCCGCCGCTTCAATGAGGCCATCGAAAGCGGCCGCTCGATCTCGATGGAAACCACGCTGACCGGGCATAGCGCAGTCCAGCGACTGCGCCGTGCGAAGGAAGCCGGTTACGACGTCTCCCTCATCTTCGTGGCACTCGACAATCAGGAGTTGAACGTCGACCGCGTGGCCGAGCGGGTCCGCAAAGGCGGACATCACATCGACCCTGACGTGACACGCAAGCGCGTGAAGGTCAGCATCGCCAACCTCCCGGCAGCCCTCGCGATCGCCGACCAGGCGATCGTGATGGACAACTCAGGCAGGCAGCATCGTCCGGTCATGGAGACGATCAACCAGCGGGTGACGTTCCTTGCCGAGAAGCTGCCAAGTTGGCTCGAGGCGGCAATGCCCGAGATCCTTTCGCGGTTACAGCCGGAGGCACGGCAGCCTGCAAAACCGGAACGTGCGCTCACGAATATCTTCAGCGCGCTTCGCAGGCCGGTTGCGACGACGGACGCGCCGTGGGCCGCACCGACCGTGTCCATGTCCGATCGTCTCGCGGCATATCAGAAGCGTGGCGCCGAAGCGGCCGCGGCGAAACCAGCCAGCCCCGACCTCGACCAAGAATCCGATGCAGGGCCGCGGCCGTCGACCGGCCCGAAACTCTGACGCCATGGCTGGTGACGAATGGCCCGACGTCGACGACCGGGACCGATCATCTGCCCTGCGGGATTATGACGCACGCCGCTGCCACATCTGCGGCCGGCCTCACCCGCCATTCGGTTTCGGTCCACCGTTGAGGAAGCCTGACCAGGTGCTTTGGGCCTGTGGCACACATCGAGAAGAGGTGGAGCGGCTAGCTCGAGGGCCGGAGGCGACGAGAGTAGCGATACCGCCACGTCTTTTCTAAGCCGCCAGGAGTTTATGCTAAAGCGACACAAGGCAATGTGTCGCTGTGCTTAAACCGCCACTCCGCATTCAAGGAATTAGACGGGAATCTCGAAAGGAACAAACATATCAACCATCAGCGCCGTGGGTGATTGCATCCCCCTGCTTACGGTGCTGCAAATGATATGAGCCGCCTGTCGGCCGCTGCACGAGCGGCAGGGTCCAGACGACACCGCCGCCGAATGTCGGGGCCTCGCGCCCGTAGATTGTTGCGCAGAGATGCACCTCGTCCGGCCCGGTTGTGCATCCGTGACACGTTAGCTTCAGAGCGATATGCGCCAGCGTAGCCGTGGCCATCGACCGATCCCGGACCATCACGCCGAGAGCAATCACACGACGGTCGCCGCAGCCGCAGGAAACATCCAGGTAGTGGTCCCGCATCGTCCGAACCTGGGAGGCGAGGGCGAGCGCTCGATCATAGGGCGGCTCCGGCATTGGTAGAACAAAGACAGAACTTGTAGAACTGTCGAGTCTTTTTTGCTGAGCCATGACGCTACTAGGCAAGGTGTCGTTAAGCATAACCCGCTTCCTGCTGTCCTGACTGCAAAAGCGGAAAACTTTAAGGGTGCATGCCGATGAGTGATGAAAATACGATGTAAATCAAAGGATGAGAGATTGCGTGCCGCATGCGCGCCAGCCGCGGCAAGGGTCGCCCTGCGGGCGCCCGGCTCCGCCGGCTTCGCCCTTGCCCCAGCCGTCGCGAAGCGGCCGCCGCGGATGGGTCTTCGAACAGGAAGACTCAGGAGCGGAAAATGCGAAAATACATCGAGGCTATTGGATCAGTCATCGCAGTGGGCATCGCTGCAGGCTTTATCTGGCTGGTCCTGGCGGCACCGGGCTTTGTGGTCGACGGCGCCAGCACCGTCCCGCTCGGCCTCCACCAGGAAGCACGGCGATGAGTGAGCCCGACCGCATCGCCCGCGCGCTGCTCACCCCAGGAGGCCACCTCTCCATCGGCCGCGGCGGCTACACGCTGCACTACGACAACTCCCGGCTCAGTGGCTACAACTGCGACGAGATGAAAGCCGAGGCGATTGCGGCCGGCCTGCCCGTAATCGACACCCGGCACGTTCCTTTCGCCATTGTCGCCAAGATGGCCGTCCATGGCCCGATGATCGCGGTTAACCAGATCCCCGATACCGGGCCCTGGCACGGCTTTTCATCGGCGCCGCTCGCTGCGGTCGCGACCGCCTACCGCCAGGTCGGCGCCGACATCCACAACATCGACGGCTGCTCGGAGGCTCGGCAGTGGTTCGCCGATCACCCGCTCGCGCCGCTTGACCGCCTGCTGGACGGTTGGCTCGCGCACGTCCTACGCGAAGCCGAGGCGGTCAGCATGGACATCGAGGAGCGAGTGGCATGATGCAAACTGTCCTCACCCTTTCGGGTGCCCATCTCTCTCCCGACACCTGGACGTGGCTCGACACGCATCTGCAGGAGGACAACCTCCACCGTGCCAAGAACACGATCGCGGCGCTGCTGAAGGGAGGAGCCACCCGATATGGGTGGTTCGTCTTCTGCACCAGCGAGGAGGAGGCGGAGAACCATCTGCCCGGCGATTTGCAGGATGTCATGGCTCACGCGCGCAAGCAGGGTGCCGAATACCTCCTGTTCGACCTGGATTCGATCCCGCTTGATGACCTCCCGATTCTACATTCGGGTTTCGCGCCAGCGGCCGATGATGTTGGTACGGCCGAGGCCGATCCCGGACAGCACGCCGCGGGAGGCCACGATGTCACGGCGTAAGCGGCCGACCGCGGCCGATCTGAAGGCAGCGCGGCTGGAACAGATGATCCGGCGCGCGTCCTCGATCGGTGATCTCGAACGGATGGCTGGAGTGGGCCGAGACCATGATTCCCGCTACACCTTCTGGCGGGACTACTCGCATTTGCCGGGTGCGGCGTCTCTGGATGCCGGCGTCGCCGAGTTGAAACGACGGATACGGTCGGATAGTGCGGCATGACCGTGTGCCCCTGGTGTGGCGACCCGGAGCAGCTCGAGATCGGCGAGATCTGGGGGCACGACTTCACGATTCATACATGCTGCGAGACCCGGCATGATGAGATCATCACCGAAATGGCCCACGATCCGGTGTGGGCCACCGAGCTGCTGCGTCATCTCGGCGCCGAGGACTTCACCGGCTTTCGGCTCCGCCGTCTCTACGACGGTTCGTTCAACCCGCCCGTGCTCGACTTCAAGCTGACGGTCGAGCCGGTGACGTTCGCGGCAATGCGGGCATTCGTCGGGGAACATCATGCTCACTGCGCGCCGCCCGTTTGCTGGCGGTTTGGGGCAGCGATCTACAACGGACGGACGCGCATGGGCGTCGTGTCGGTTGGCAATCCGGTCGCTCCCGCCCTTATGTCGCGAGGATGGGTCGAAGTGAACCGGCTGTGCATACGGAGAGACCTTGCGCCGCAACTGGCCTGGAACGCGTGCTCCCAACTCTACGGCCATGCCGCTCGCGAGGCGGCCAAGCGGGGTTTCCGCAAAATCATCAGCTACACCCGTGCCGACGAGCCCGGGACAAGCCTCGCTGCAGCGGGCTGGGTCGCGGAGTCGACCGTGCGCGGGAGAAGCCGGAGCAGCGCACGTCGGCCGCGCTCCAACGTGAATAGCTGGATCGATAAGGTCCGGTGGGGCAAGGAGCTTCGGCCGATAGGAAGAGCGCGCCGCGTGGACGCGGTGCCTGATCTGGCTGCCTCCTGGATGCGCGGCCAAGCACCGCAACTTCCCCCTTAGGTCACAAAGGCGGGCCGCTTCATCGGATTGCATCATCTAGGCAAAGACGTAAAGCAGCAGGACGAACGGGAAGACACTAGACGAAGAACAGATAAATCTCGGAAGGCGGAAAGCAATGAGGTCGTCCTGCACCTCCGTTCACCGCCGCAAGGGACCGGCCTGCGGCCTCGCGCGAGCGCGCCCTTGCCCCGGCGATCCGGGATGCAGGGACCGGGATGGGTTCAGAGAAAGGAATCCATCCCATGCACCTTCCAGGCGGCGCAGCGTCCGAGCTGCGCGAGATCCGGCATTTTCATCTGTTCTGCGGCCTCGGTGGCGGCGCCCGTGGCTTCAACCGCGGCACGGCTCGCGTGGGCGGGATGCAGGCCACGTTCCGCTGCCTCGGCGGGATCGACTCATCTGCGACCGCCATTCGCGACTTCGATCGCCTGGCCGGCGCGCCCGGCACCGTGCTCGACCTGTTCGACACGGCCCAATACACCGCTTTCCACGGCCGCCCACCTCCGCCCGGTTGGCGCGAAGCAACGCCCGCCGACATCCAAGCAGCAGCGGGGGGTGAACGCCCGCACATCGTCTTTCTGTCCGCGCCCTGCAAAGGCTTCTCGGGCCTGTTGTCCGAGACGCTGAGCCTGACGGACAAATACCAAAGCCTGAACAAGCTCACTCTACGCGGGATGTGGCTGACCCTCGAGGCGTGGCAGGACGACCCGCCGGAGCTGATCGTGTTCGAGAACGTGCCCCGCATCGCCCGCCGCGGTCGCGCACTGCTCGACCGGATCGGGCACATGCTGCGCCATTACGGCTACGCCGTCGCAGAGACTACGCATGATTGTGGAGAAATTGGCGGCCTCGCTCAAACGAGGAAAAGGTTCCTCCTCGTCGCCCGGCATCAAGCCAAGGTGCCTCCGTTTCTCTACGAACCACCGAAGCGCAGCCTGCGCGCCGTGGGTGACGTTCTCGGGCGAATGCCGCTTGCGGGTGACATCGGCCGGGCCGGGCCGATGCACCGTATCCCGGAGCTGCAGTGGCAAACATGGGTTCGCCTCGCCTTCGTGCAGGCGGGTGGCGACTGGCGGTCGCTTGCGCGCCTCACCATCGCCGATGGACACCTTGCCGATTTCCGCATCGCTCCGGAGACGGACTATCGCAATGGGACGCTCGGTGTGCGGGCCTGGTCGGAGACCGCCGGCACCGTCACGGCCAACGGACGCCCCGGGGCAGGGCACTTCAGCGTGGCCGACCCGCGCCGCGACGCCGATCGCGCCGCATTCGGGCAATATGGCGTCAATGCTTGGACGGCACCTAGCCAGACAGTTATTGGGAAAGCTGCCGTCGGAGCCGGAGGCTTCGCAGTTGCCGACCCACGCCATGGCGGGCCGACAAAATTCAACAACGTCTATCGAGTGGTCGACTGGACCGCATCGAGTGCGGCGATCACCAGCAGTCGTGACGTCGCCGTCGCCGACCCGCGGGGCGGCGACGGCTTCCACAACAATCACCGCGTCATCCCGTGGGGAGAAGCGACGCAGGCGATCACCGGCCAGCACAGCCCGAGCAACGGCGCGATGTGCGTGGCGGACCCGCGGCCGGGCCTGAACCGTGACAAGGGTGACGATTGGGTCGGGGCGGGCCATTACGGCGTCGTGCCGTGGTCGGCCAGGACGGGCGCGGTCAGCAGCGCCGCCGGCTACGACAACGGCAAATGGAGCGTCGCCGACCCACGCACGGATGCGGGTGGCGAGACAGGTGGGCCGACAGTGCCGGCCGCCGCCGATCGGCTCGTCGCCGTCATACGTAGCATGGACGGTACCTGGCATCGGCCTTTCACGACCTACGAGCTGGCCGGCCTGCAGAGCCTCGTCGATCCCGAAGAGCAGCTTGCGCTCGACGGTTTGTCGGATGCCAGTTGGCGTGAGCGCATCGGCAATGCGGTGCCGCCCGACGCCGCCCAGGCTATCGCCGACACGATGGGCCGCACACTGCTGCTGGCTTGGTCGGGCGAGGGCTTCATGCTGTCGAGCGTGCCGATTTGGGTCCGCCCGGTCGCGGTTGCATTGGCCGTCCGTCAGCCGGACGACGCGGCATGACCGCCGATCGCGGCCGACAATCCTTTCAGCTTCCCTTGCTGCAAGCGGCGTCATTCACACCCACGAAGTGGCACAGCGCCGAGGACAAGGCGCGCTTTGGTAATCAACTCCTAGCGTTCATCGCAGCGGACTTCCTCAAGGCAAAGTGGACAAATGCCTTCTACGGCGAGCTGTGCCAACATTTCGGGTTCATCGCGAACTACGATCAGCATGGGTTCTGGCAGGAGTATTTCGCCGACCTTCCCAGCAAGCTGCGCTTCCTGCGTGATCTCACCCAGCACCCCTGCTACGGCGACCCGGCCTACACGTTCTCCGACCTCGAACGCGTGGTGATCGGGCGGCTTCGCGCGGCGAAGCTCGTCGAGCGTTTGCGCGAGGCTGTCGCTCGCGACACCGAGGCGATCGAGCGAGCGCTGCTACGCAAGCTGCTCGCGAAGTATGAGGCCGACGCCCCGCCGCTTCGGCCGGCGGCGCCCGTTTCTAGCGTCACCGATTGGGCTTCGGACCAGCCGTCCCTCCTGTGAGTTAACCCGATGTTCACCCCGTTGGGAGTGAGCGAATGAGAATACGGATCGAGGAAATGACGCCGGGAAACCGGAAAACCTGAACGCTAAAAAGCGAGAAGGCAAAGAAGCATTGAAAGCAAATGAGCGGGGAGGGGGAGGGAGCCTTGCCGTGCCGGTGTGCCGCCGCCGCAAGGGTCGCCCTTCGGGCGTCCGGCTTCGCCGGCTACGCCCTTGCCCCGGCGTCATCAGGCACGGCTGGCGGGGAGGGGTAACGGACCAGAGAATCAGGAGAGCACGATGTCCAAGCCTCACGCCCGGCAGGGAGAAGCACGCCGCGACCACTACGCCGAGATCACCAACCAGATCATCGCCGCCTTGAAGGCGGGCACCCCACCGTGGCGGTGCGACTGGGACAAGACCAAGACGGGCGGTCCCGCCTCCCCGCAGAACGCCTCGACCGGCCGCCCGCTACCGCGGCATCAACACCCTCGTCCTCGGCATGTCGCCCCTGGCGTTCATGACCTGCGATCCCCGGTGGGCACCTACAAGCAGGCGGCGGAACGCGGCTGGCAGGTCCGCAAGGGCGCGCACGGCACGCCGGGCTTCTTCTACAAGAAGATCGAAGTCGCAGACCGCGGCGCCGGCTTCATCGCGGGCGAGGGCCGGGGCGGCGGGTGGCGACACGAAGGTCATTCCGATCTTGCGCTCGTTCACCCTGTTCCACGCCAGCCAGATCGACGGCATCCCGGACTACCGACCGCCGACCCTGGAGGAAGCGCCCTGGCGTGAGCCCGAGGCCGCCGCCGTCATTGCGCGGAACAGTCGGGCCGTCATCCGCACTGGCGGCGAGCGAGCCTTCTTTTCGCCGAGCACGGATCACGTGCAGATGCCGCCGCTCGTTTCGTTCCGCTCCCCGGCCGCCTACGCGAGCGTGCTTACCCACGAGCTAGCCCACTGGACCGGAGCGGAGCACCGCCTCAAGCGCGAGATGATCGGTTGCTTCGGCTCGCCTGACTACGCCCGCGAGGAGCTACGGGCCGAACTCGCGCAGGTGATGGTCTGCGCAGAGCTTGGCATCGATGACTGCGACTTCACCAACGGGGCGGCATACATCGGCCACTGGCTGAAGAAGCTGAACGATGACCCCAAGGAGGTGTTCCGCGCCGCCTCCGACGCCCAACGCATCGCCGATTACCTCCTGGCCTACCACCCGGCTTATGCCGCCAAGGACGAAAAGCCCGACGAAGCGATCGCCGAGGACACGGCGGATGCCGAGCCGATGCGGAAGGCCGCGTGATGGCCGGCGCATCGAGAGACTGGACGCCCGAGCGCATCCAGCATTTGCGGACGTTGTGGGCCGAGGGCCATTCGACCGAAGAAATCGGCCGCAGGATGGGGATTACCAAAAATGCCGTCGTGGGCAAGGCGCACCGACTGAACCTGCCCGCGCGTCCCTCGCCGATCAAACGACAGGACCCACGGCCGCCAAGGCTGCCCCGGCAGGGGCGAAAGCCGTCTTTGCCACCGCTAACGGTTCTGACGCTGGCTCCGCCAGCCGCTTCAGTCGTTGCGCCGAAGCTCGCGGATGTTGCGTTGCCCTTCAAGGTAGCCGTTGAGCCAGCGAGACGGCCTGCAGCTTACTCGCAGAGCGCAGGAAGCTGTTGCTGGCCGATCGGCGAGCCGGGCCAGCCGGGCTTCCACTTCTGCGGCGCCCCCGTAATGACTCCGAACCGCCCCTACTGCGACGACCACTGCGACCTAGCCTACGTCAAGAAGACGGTGCGGCGGCGTGAGCTTGGGGAGGACGGTTATGCAATCGCCTGACCTGGCCAGCTACGACCGCTTCGTGGTCGCCATGAGCGGCGGAAAGGACAGCATAGGCTGCCTGCTGACGCTGCTCGAAGCCGGCATCCCGGCCTCGAAGATCGAGTGCTACCACCACGACGTTGACGGGGCCGGGCCGTCTTTCATGGACTGGCCCTGCACCGCTGAGTATTGCCGGGCGGTCGCCACCTCGCTCCGGGTGCCCCTCTATCGAAGCTGGCGCAAGGGCGGCTTTCTGCGGGAGATGCTGCGGGACGGCACGCCCACCGCACCGATCTGCTTCGAGACGCCGATCGGGACCGTGGAGACAGTCGGCGGTGCGGGTCCGCCTGGCACACGCCTGCGTTTTCCTCAGGTTTCAGCCGATCTCAACCAGAGGTGGTGTTCAAGTTATCTGAAAATCGACGTCATGGCGGCGCTGATCCGGGCGCAGGAGAGGTTCCTGGGGCAACGGACGATGATCGTCACCGGCGAGCGAGCCCAGGAGAGCGCCGCCAGGGCACGCTATGCCGTGCTGGAGCCTGACCGCACCGATACGCGGGCCGGGACCCGTCGCCGTCGACACGTCGATCACTGGCGGCCAGTGCATGGTTTGAGCGAGCAGGCGGTGTGGGACCTGCTGCGCGCGCACGGGATCGTCCCGGCTCCAGCCTATCGGCTTGGATGGAGCCGACTTTCCTGCGCGGCGTGCATTTTCGGCAATCCCGATCAATGGGCCTCTCTGCGATTGATTGCGCCAGATTGGTTCGATCGAATTGCGGATTACGAGGGTCGGTTCGACCGAACCATTCATCGGACCATGAGCGTTCATGCTCGTGCCGATCGCGGCCGACCCTACCCGGCTGCGCTTGCACAACCGGACCTCGCCCGTTCAGCACTGCAGCATAACTGGACCGAGCACGTCCAGGTCCCGTCACACGCTTGGCAACTTCCAGCCGGAGCCTTTGGCAATAGCCACGGTCCGAACTGACACGCACCGGTCTCGACCGGCTGCTGCCTCAACGATCCAACGCAAGGAGAACCGACATGGGCAGCAATGCCTATACCGTCACGCGCGAGCGGAACGGATCGTACTATTTGCACGCCAGCGCACCCGAGCCTCGTGTGGTCGCTCGCGTGACGCCCGTCCTGGACCGATCGTCACAGGTCATTGGCTGGCGACTGAAGCCCATCGTGGTGATGCAAGGCGCCGTTAGTCGCCTTTGGCCTGACGCTGCAGCCGCCATCGCGGCAACCAAACTTCTCACCCCCGGCAAAGCTAAGGCGGCGGTCCGCGCAACGGAAATCGGAGACATCCTATGAGTGGCGCACTGTTCACCCACCTGACCGGTCCGATCGACGGCGCTTTAGCCGTCCGACCGTTCATTAGCGAGCACAGCCATGGATTTGAGTTGTTCGACCCCGAGACGGGCGACGTCGCCGCCATCATCCATGACGGTGCAGATCGCGGCAGCGGCGAAGCTCAGGCAGCCGCCGAAGTGCTGGCCGCTGCGCCGGTGATGCTGACGCTCCTGTTTGAGGGCCTTGCGATATACGGCGCCGAGTTTGACGGCGATCTCGACGTCAATGGCGGTGATCTGGTTGATCGCATCGCAGCGTGGCGGCAAAAGGTGATTAGCACGTTGCAAATGCAGCCGCCGCCCGCCTTGGCGACGGACAACCCGACATGATCCCGGCCGTAAAACAGAATGATTTCGGCTCGGAGCCGATCGTGGTCGCTTACGACGCGAGTGTGGACAGCACCGCCATGTTGATCCGGTTACGGGACCGTCGCATCCCGGTCGCCCTGATCCTGTTCGCCGACACCGGCTAGAGAAACCCGAGACCTACGCCTACCTGCCGGTCATCCAGGATTGGCTTGCTAGCCATGGGATGCCTCCTGTCACCATGCTCAAGCAAAACAGTCTCCGAAGGTGTGTCCGTCAATGTGTTTCAGGCGCCGGGGAAGGACCCAGGAGACCTGGTCTGCCGCCACAAGGTGGTGTGAACTCCGCCGCGAACCCGCGCGGGGCCGCAGGGTAGTGTCAGCGACGGCATAGCGCCGACACCCGGTCGATCATGCGGTTGCGCAGGCAGTCGCGGTTCGCGTCGCGTTCCACGATCCAGGCCCGCTAGGCCACGGCGAGCGTTCCGGGGTCTTCGACCTGTTCAAAATCCTCGTCTCCGTCGCGGGCGAATGAGAAGGCCATGGCAAAGGCTTCGGCACCCCCTGTAAGGGGCTAAGACGTAGCCGCATTTGCCATCAGGGCCGCGCGCGTAGATGGTAATTGCTCACCCAGTGATCGGGACCGCCCTGCGATTTGTGTCGATTGCGAGCGCGACCCGGAGATCGTCGAGGACTGAGCGGCCATTTGCCTTGGCGGTGCTGACGACGGAGCGGAACGCGGCATAGGTTTGCGCGCCCCACTCGGAACGGAAGCCATTCGTTACCTTGCGGAAGATCACGCTCGGGCGCAGCGCGCGCTCGGAGACGTTGTTGGTGGCCGGCACATCTCGTTCAGTGATGAAAACGAACAGGTGCCCTCGATCGCGTGCGATCCGCCGGCGTAACCTCTCAGCCGCCTCACCACGGCGCGGTAGAGCGAGCACGCGGTCCAGCCTGCGGTCCAGATCGGCGCGATACTGGGCCAGTGTGGTGTCGCGCAGCGTGTTGCGCCGTCGTCCAATGGCGATCGCACGCAGGAGCAGCCATCTCAGCGCGACGGAAAATCCTTCGTCACCGCAATCGATGGCGTATTGCGCATCACGGAGCAGATGAGCGAGGCACATTTGCCAGAGTTCGGCATGGCCGCGCTGGGCGGCCCAACTATCAGACACCCAAATCCGCGGGCGGAGCGCGCCGAATAACTCACGCACCACATCTGCGCCTCGACTGGGGCGGACGACGTGCAGCACCGCGAACGCAGCCACAAACACCCATTCCCATTGCGTCTTCTTCATCACCCGCACCGAGGTTTCGTCGCTGGCAATCACTTCGGCCGCAGTCACCTGGGCGGCAATGGCGCTCGCGGCGGTGCTCAGCGGCGCGCTGGCGCGGGCGAGAATGTTGCACAGCGCGCCTTCGCTAATCGACAGACCAAAGATCTCGGCCAGCACCAGGCGCAGCCGCTCCAGCCCGATCGCTTGGGCGTAGTGCAGATAGATCACCAGCGCCTCGATGGACTTGCCGAATGGCGAGCCTGGCTCTAACCCGGCCGGCGCCAACGCAACGGCGCGCTCGCCACAACAGGCGCAACGTCCGCCGAACAGCCGCACGCGGGTCACGTCCGGCTTGATCGCCGGGATCTCAACGCGGTCGTAGACCTGCACCGGCGCCTGCCGCTCTTCGGCAAACGCGGCGTCGCAACGCGGGCAAGCATCAAGCCGCGCATCGACAACGCGGTTTGGGTTCGGCTCGAGCATGCGGGCGGCGCCGGGATGAGCTTTACGCGGCAGCTTGGGGCTGGCAGCGGGCCCGTCCGTCTTCTGGCCTTTGGCCGGCGGCAGCGAGGAATTGTCTGGCGTCTTTGGCGGAGCTTCGAGCTTTGCCAGTCGCGCTTCGAGTTCGCCGATCCGCGCCAGCGCCGCCTCCAGTTGGCCAATTAACGGCAGCAGAGAGAGGATAAGCGCATCCTTCTCCGCGACGGTCAGCTTGGAAAGATCGAGCGGGGGCGTCACAGGGCTAGCGAATCAGCCCGCTCGTGACCGCGTCAACCGACAATTGGTTCACCGCATCGCCGCAATTTCAGACGGCAGCGAACCTACCCAGGTGAGCAATTACCGTAGATGAAGAGACGCATGCTCCCCACGGATCGACCACTGCGACTGGCTACCCACAGCGGCACTTTCCACGCCGACGACTGCCTTGCCTACGTCGTCCTGACGGGCGCCCTGGGGCTTGGTGTGGACGACGGCACCCACGCGCTGCTCCGCACCCGAGACCGCGCTACCCTGGATATTGCTGACATCGTCTGGGACGTCGGCGGCACCGCCGACGAAGCCCGCTGGCGCTTTGACCACCACCAGCCCGGCGCACCCAAAGCGCCGAATGGCGACCCGCTGAGTTCGGCAGGCTTGGTGTGGCGCGCTAACAACCCGGAGAGCGGCATGAGCCTAGGGCAGCTCTACGTGCGCAACATCTTGGCACGGTCAGGTTTTCACGAGGTTGCCGGCGACGTGGTGGCCCGCATCGCCGAGAATGTCCGATACAAGTTCGTGCGCCACGTCGACTTGGTGGACAACGGCGTCGAGCGCGCAGCTCCAACGGACCTCACCGCAATGGTGGATGCTTTCAACAGCACCTGGGACCAGCCCAGCCAGTCCGACCTCGCTGCCTTCGAGGCACGGCAGCTCGCAGGGTTTATGCGGGCCAGCCAGATGGTCGCGGTGGCTTTGGAGCAGCACGTCGAGAAGGAACGTGGCGTCTTATTTGCCTACCAAGCCGTGGCGCAGGCCTGGGAGGATTGCCGGTCCGGGAGCAGCGGCCTCCACCCCGATCTGTTGGAATTGCCGTGCGGCATGCCATGGCAGCGAACCGCCTTTGAGCTGGCAATGCCCATCCTCTACGTGATGAGCCCTGAGCCGGACGGCCGCTGGAAGCTGCAGGCGATGCCGGCCGAGAAGGGCAGCCTCAAGAACCGTCTGGACATGCCCGAGGCCTGGCGCGGCCTGCATGATGCTGCCTTGGAAGCGGCATCCGGCATTCCCGGGGCGGTGTTCGTCCACCGCAGCGGCCACTTGGCCATTGCGGCAACCCGGGAGGTAGCGCTGGCAATGGCCCGGGCCTGCCTGTCCCAAAAACTGTCTCCTGCCGAGGCCTTGCGCAAGGCCTGGGGGCGGTAGGAACCGCGCCGCTTGCTCCCCTACGCGGCCGTGCTGTAGTGCGAGAAGCACCCCGTGGCTCTCAAAATGCGACAAGCCCTGCGTCCGAGGGTGGGGCGGATGGGCCTGTTTGAATGCCAGGATCTTGGCGATACTCCGTCTTGACTACCCACTTGCGTAAAAACGTATCAATGGCTGATGCACAAAAGTGAGGATATCTCTGGGCAACGTAGTAATCCGCCTAACCAAAAATCAGTATTTTAGCTTGTAACTGGGCGGTCAAAACTCGAGCGGCAAGAACCCGGGAAGCCCATCCATGCTACCTCAACATTTCTACCCAACCGACCTCGTGATTGATCAAAACGGGGGGCTTGCAAACTTAGCCATTGCTGCCGCAGGTTTGGCTTTCGTAGTCGCAATCGTCCTTCTGACCGGACCAGCTCGCCGACGGTCCAAAAGCACAGGAGTGGTGACATATAAAAGCAAGCCCGTTCTCTCGGACTGGGAGAAACGCGCGATCCAGACCTTGATGGACCAACTCTCACCAGACCTACATCTTTGTCCACAGGTAAGGCTCGCAGATATCGTCAATGTTCAAAGTGTCGATCGTGCAGCCTGGCGAAGCGCTTTCAACCGGATCGCGAGCAAGTCCGTCGATTTCGTCGTCATGGACCTCCGAAACGGCACTCCAATCATGGTCATCGAGCTCGATGACCGATCTCATTCGAGGCCAGAGCGTCGAGACCGCGATGCCCTCGTCAACGACGTGCTTCGGCAAGCATCTATCCCGCTCGTGCGGTTCAAGCCATCAGGGCGACTTGATATTCGACCTCACCTCCCTGCGGTGACTTGAAGGAGGATCGGCCGCAAAAACAATTCGCTCTATGGCCGACGGGGGGACGATCTCTGACGGTCGACGACAACGGCGAACATCGTGTCGGCTCCCTGCCGGAGATACCCGACCATTACCTCGGGTTCATAGAACCCGGCCCGTGCAGCATACCTCTGGAGCCTGACGCCAAACGCCTGCTTCGAAAAGAATGGGATACCGCCCCCGAGCCCAAGTTGCTTCGTCACCTCCTCATCGAGTCTGACGGCAAAGGTGTCGTAGATCATGCACTCGCGCAGCGGGACGAATTGAAGGACCGGTCGCGTGGTATTCCGGTAGCAATTCTCGATGTCGGCAGAGACGCCAGACATGCCTTGGGTCGAACGGGCGGCTTCGAACCGATCGACCTGACGATTCGCCTGTTGCAGGGAAGCCTGTGTGTAGGTAGCGCGGAGTGCCGGCGATGTCCCTCCGAACTGGCGGGGTTGTTGCGGCATCTGACAGCCGGCCAAGACCAGCATGGCTCCAAGCGCTGCAACGATCGGGACTGCAGTCATAAGATTGCTTTCGACGTGCGACCAGCCCGATGACCGGATCGCGTAATTGCTCACCCAGTGATCGGGACCGCCCTGCGATTTGTGTCGATTGCGAGCGCGACCCGGAGATCGTCGAGGACTGAGCGGCCATTTGCCTTGGCGGTGCTGACGACGGAGCGGAACGCGGCATAGGTTTGCGCGCCCCACTCGGAACGGAAGCCATTCGTTACCTTGCGGAAGATCACGCTCGGGCGCAGCGCGCGCTCGGAGACGTTGTTGGTGGCCGGCACATCTCGTTCAGTGATGAAAACGAACAGGTGCCCTCGATCGCGTGCGATCCGCCGGCGTAACCTCTCAGCCGCCTCACCACGGCGCGGTAGAGCGAGCACGCGGTCCAGCCTGCGGTCCAGATCGGCGCGATACTGGGCCAGTGTGGTGTCGCGCAGCGTGTTGCGCCGTCGTCCAATGGCGATCGCACGCAGGAGCAGCCATCTCAGCGCGACGGAAAATCCTTCGTCACCGCAATCGATGGCGTATTGCGCATCACGGAGCAGATGAGCGAGGCACATTTGCCAGAGTTCGGCATGGCCGCGCTGGGCGGCCCAACTATCAGACACCCAAATCCGCGGGCGGAGCGCGCCGAATAACTCACGCACCACATCTGCGCCTCGACTGGGGCGGACGACGTGCAGCACCGCGAACGCAGCCACAAACACCCATTCCCATTGCGTCTTCTTCATCACCCGCACCGAGGTTTCGTCGCTGGCAATCACTTCGGCCGCAGTCACCTGGGCGGCAATGGCGCTCGCGGCGGTGCTCAGCGGCGCGCTGGCGCGGGCGAGAATGTTGCACAGCGCGCCTTCGCTAATCGACAGACCAAAGATCTCGGCCAGCACCAGGCGCAGCCGCTCCAGCCCGATCGCTTGGGCGTAGTGCAGATAGATCACCAGCGCCTCGATGGACTTGCCGAATGGCGAGCCTGGCTCTAACCCGGCCGGCGCCAACGCAACGGCGCGCTCGCCACAACAGGCGCAACGTCCGCCGAACAGCCGCACGCGGGTCACGTCCGGCTTGATCGCCGGGATCTCAACGCGGTCGTAGACCTGCACCGGCGCCTGCCGCTCTTCGGCAAACGCGGCGTCGCAACGCGGGCAAGCATCAAGCCGCGCATCGACAACGCGGTTTGGGTTCGGCTCGAGCATGCGGGCGGCGCCGGGATGAGCTTTACGCGGCAGCTTGGGGCTGGCAGCGGGCCCGTCCGTCTTCTGGCCTTTGGCCGGCGGCAGCGAGGAATTGTCTGGCGTCTTTGGCGGAGCTTCGAGCTTTGCCAGTCGCGCTTCGAGTTCGCCGATCCGCGCCAGCGCCGCCTCCAGTTGGCCAATTAACGGCAGCAGAGAGAGGATAAGCGCATCCTTCTCCGCGACGGTCAGCTTGGAAAGATCGAGCGGGGGCGTCACAGGGCTAGCGAATCAGCCCGCTCGTGACCGCGTCAACCGACAATTGGTTCACCGCATCGCCGCAATTTCAGACGGCAGCGAACCTACCCAGGTGAGCAATTACAGCTGGGTGAGAGCGAGGATGCGCTAACTCTCACACGGACGATCGTGAACTTGGGTCATAACCTCGGCCTAAACGTGACTGCCGAAGGTGTGGAAACAAAGGCTCAACTTGCTATCTTACAGCAACTCGGTTGCGATCAGATCCAAGGTTATCTTGTAGCACGGCCGGCGCCCATCGAAAAATTCACAGATAACGACAGTGTCAGAGTTCAAGCCCTTTTTGCTGAAGGTCATATTCAACTAACAGCTTAGCCTCGTCACACGAGTTCATTGGAAAAGAAGGCCTGCTCAAAGGGGCATTTTCCAAGGACGACAAGTGGTATGTTGCAAGGCCGCCTTAAACTGCTGGGTATGTATTACCTGCAACTGGCCGCTGCCAACTCAGCTAATTTATACTGTTGGCTCTGCCGTGCGACAGCACCTTGACATCGTCGGCGTCGAGGAGACCCGCAGAGATGGCGTACGATAGTGGATCCCGCACGGTGTAGGTCCGAGATTGATACCATTCGGACAACCGCGCCAATCAACGCTGCTCGCAAAGCGTCGTGCAAACGCCAGAGGGAAGCTGGCCTCTTGTCGCCAGCGGAGCGCACAGGGGGGAGAGTCGAGAACTTCGCCCGCGACGTCCTCGATGATCAACGCCAAAATGAGATGAGAAAGAAGCCAACTCCTGGCCATTTGTGGATCGCGAGCCACAAGTCGATGGATACCCAAACCGGACTTAAGTCGCTTGAAGGCCAGCTCTATCTGCCAGCGAAGGCGATAAATTTCCATGATCCGGGCAACGGTCGCAGCCTCCGGCGTCAACGAGGTCAAGATCATCAAATAATTTGCCGAAGTGAGCGTCATCGATTTGAGTGCCTGCTCCGGGCGCTTTCTATTGTGCTGCCGTCTTGCAGCTTTTGTCGCCCGCTCGGCGGCGGCGGTATTCTGGCGCATGATGACCAATCGAGCAGGAAATAAAGGCCGCGGACGACGACCTGGGCCTTTGTTGCGCCGCGTCACTATAACGGACAACTCGGTTGTCTCCCCCGGACCAAGGGTATCGTAAATGGCAGCTAAATTGATGCGCTCCCCGTCCGGGGTAATTAAGCGCATGCTATTCCATCCCACGCGCACGACGAAGTTCGCGCCAGCGGTCAGCACGTGTTGCAGATCGTAAGGCTTGGCGTAACCACGATCTCCGACCACCACATCGCCTTGAGAGAATGAGAACTTGGCGAAATCTTCACCGCCCTCAGGTCCGGTCAACTCGAGATCGGTGAAACTGGACGTGCAAGGATTGTAGGCAGCATGAAGCCGCCAACTGGTTCCGCTCGCACCGGCGTGGCTTATGCTACTGCCGTCCATGATCCGCAGCCGTTCGATTGTGCCTGAACTTTCTGACGACGATCTCGCAGACAGGAGCGCTCCAGCGATCTGCCCGAGCCAATCTGCAGCTCCTCGAAGCCGCCGACGGAGCGCAACGTCGGAGAGTTCGGCAACGCCGCTAGTGCCGGCCCAAAGAGCAGCCGATCGAAGGCTGAGGCCGCCAGGACCGTGGGCTAGTGCGAGGCGAAGCAAAGTCGCGCCATCGCTTACATTGCGCCGGCGAACGAGAGCGCGGCTGGCGCGTGCGGACGCGTCCAGATCTAGAACGCCTGAAAGCCGCTTAAGCAATGCTGACCAGTGTGGATCGAGACGGGTGTCAGATCGGGATGCAGTGAACATCCTCTCCTAGAATCAGACAAACCAGCATCGGGTCCAGTCTTAAGTTCGCGCCTATAGGCAAATGCCCCCCTGGACCCCCACACCAGATCCAGCGCCTTGCCATGTACGAGACGGGGCACGCCCCCTTTGGCAAGGCGAGGTCGCGTCCGGCGCAGGGCTCGCTCCGCGACCCTTCCCCGGCCGCAACCCCACCTCGCCAGGGCGCATGCCTGCACCAGCCCGAAGAAGAATTGCTCAGGAAGCGAAAGGGCCTTCAGATAGCGATCGCGAGCTAAGCGTCGCCTGTGTATGGGACGCCGAGCAATGCGCGATAAGCGATCTCGCCGTAACGCATCGCCTGTTCAGCGTCTTCGGCCCCACCAGTGACAATCAACTTCTTGTCTCGCGCGGTGAATAACGACCACATCGTCCGACGCGTCCAAGGATCGCGTCCAACCATCGCGGCCGGGGTTAAGCTCGCCACATAGATGACGTGGTTGACGCCATGCCCGATTCTGGCCTCCTCCAACTCCGGAGGCGTCACGACCTCCAACTGCCAATGAATCGGCATCCTGGCCGCAATACTATCAGGAGGACCCCCAAGCTCCTTTAGGACATTGAGGGCATCCATCAACATCTGCTCGGGAGTAGGCGGCTTATCCAGCCCAGACTCTCGCCCCTTGGACCTCACCCTTTTTCCCACCATTCCAATCTCCAGCTCGTGCAACGGTTATAGTGTCTTCCCCATCGAAGAAGACCCATACGGCACCCACAGCTCACAACTAACTCGCCTGCTGATCTTCTAATGTGAGGCCGGGCAGCGTTCGGCTCGGTTTAACCCCGCCTTCGGCGCCGCGAAGACGCGGCCGCTCCAGTCCGGTCCTCGCCATGCTCACCATGCTCGGACGCAAGCGCGTCCTGCGCGTGGCTCCGCGTGGCTCCGGTCCTCCCTGCGCGGAGGTTGAGCCGATCCGAAGCCCGGCCTCCCCGCTGCTCATCAGCAATTCGGCTGAAACAGTGAAGGGTCAGACCAATGACGCACCTCTCGAACGGCACCACGGCCACGGACATCGACGCAACCGCCACTAACGCGGCCCTCTCCGCCCAGGGCTACACCATCCACCACATCGAAGACTTCCAAGGGCACGCCTCAATCATCCACTGGGATCGGCCGGACGGGATCACGGACGCAGAAGTGCCCTTCTGACCCTCCGCAGAAAGAGGCCGACCCGCACCGGATTGGCCTCTCTCGCCACGTACATCGGAATGAGATCACGCTGGAATGGACCTACCCGTGCTGCGCACGCCCTCCGGGCCTACGAGGCCGCGCGACGCTACGCGCCGCTTTGATGCGGCCTCTTCGGGGTGATTGATCGATCAATACAACCTATAGACGTAGTTAAGTAGACCTGGACATCCGGTGAGGACTTGAAGTCTCTGCTTTTATATTTTGAGCCCTCTATTTCACCGTGAAACCAATCCCATGTCTCGGACGTAACCGACGCCCGATAAGCCCGATCGGCAGCAAGTTCGAAGTCGTTTCCCTCGAGGAGAGCCGGCAATTGCCTTACTTCATGCTGATCGACGACACCGACATGCACACACTCATCGAGGCAGTGAATTTCTCCATCCAGTTCTACCAGAGCAAACTCGGAGAAATCTTGCGCGAACGAATTGCCAAGCTCGAACGGGGCGAAGCGAACGTCATCGACTGGAAAGCCGATACACACGACAAGCTACTTCACACGATCGACCGCCTCGATACCTTTGGTGACAAGCTGCGCGCGCTACCAACTGCACGAGAATGCGATCAAGCTTAGTTAGCGGTTAAGCGTCGCCTTTATAATCGACGCCGTATATCGCTCGATAGGCAATCTCACCAAACCGCATCGCCTGCTCGATACTTTCGGCCGCACCCCCTGTGACTGCCTCGTTCTCAGGCATCCGGTTGATCGACCATGAGATTCGCGGAGTATCCTTCGGCATTCTCTTCATTGCCGATTTCTTCGCAGCGGCAGCATAGATCACGTAATTCGACATCGGAGCGAAGTTGATCCTCTCCATGTGAGGATTCTGATCCATTCCGGTCATTGAAGTATCCCACGCGATCGGCTCACGAGCTTTGATGATGTTGAATGGCTCGCCAAGGTCTTTCAAAACCTTGAGCGCCGCCATCAACATCTGTTCTGGCGTTCCGAGACCTGAGCCCATTCTGGCTTCCTTCAAACAAAAACCCGAACCGATGCACAACCCTCCAAGCATACGGACGGGTTGCGAATCAGCCCCGTTCTCCTGCCATGTGCAGCCGACAAGTAAAAGAAATATCGGCGTATTCTGCCGATTGTCCCCAGGTTTTTGTCGTGAATGACCCATTACAGAAGCCGAATAAGGTGAGCGGATGCTCAAGGTAACAACTTTAGGTTTACGCGTCTCGTTATAGCTCTGCCCGCAACGGTTGAGCCTACTGACCTCGGGCAACAGTCATGTCGCACCATGACGTCCCACCAGACAGGACCTGCGAACGCTCGCACCGCTCAAGGATTCGCGCCTCCAGCTTGGAGTTGGTCCAAACCTGTCCACCCACAAAGGCCGAAAACACGCAGAACGCCAGGAAACCAGCCGCTGACCAGTTCTGAAACCGATTGAATCTGACCTCACGGATCAAGGTGGCCTCCTTGATCCCCTTCGAGATCATCTTCGCCAACTCCTTCGCCAACTCCTGACTATCCTTCTTACGCTCCTCGACCGCCAAACCCGTGACCGCCTGTAACCGCTGTGTTTCCTGCCGACACCGCTCGATCTCGATCTTCACCACAGCCACCTGCGACGCCATGACCCGCTCCTGCGCAACCATGGCACCCTGCATTTCGGATGCCCGGTCGCTGATCACCACCTGCTGCGATTCCACCACCGCCGCCAATGTCATGAGCGTCATCTCTTGGGCCATTAGGAACACGCCCAAAGTGCTGTTCTTCTCGATCTGCTCAGCCCGCGCTGCCTCCTGGAGCTGAAACAGCGACGCTGCCAAGTGCTCCTTCATCGTCACGGTAGCCACTCCCCAACGTGACTTTCCTTCAACTCAGCTTCGAACCTCGATAGCCAGGTCTTCACCATGTGCTGCGTCGTCGACCGCTGCTTTTGGCCATCGAGACCCGGCACGCCCTTGACGATGTCGTAGTAGCTTTGGCCAGAAGTCTGGACCAGCTCCATGCACGAGAGCCGGCGAAAGATCACGCCCCGGGCGCCATCAGCCATCAGCGCCTTCATGTCGGGATCTCGGATCAACGGATCGAACACCCCGTCGACCGACTGGCCCACCCGGATCACGCCCTCGTTCATCACCAGGACGATTCGGGTCGTGTCGCCGCCCTCCGCTTTGATGACCTCACGCACATGCCGGAAATCCTCCGGGTCCGGCCCGAGCATGTAGAGCGACACCAGGTCGATCCCCATGTCTTCACAGTAGCTCGCCATCGGAAGCTCGCGAACGAACTCCTGCATCACCCGATCGCCACCACCCAGGTCCAGCACCCGCGACACCCGATCCTCCACCATCTCGTCGAGCTGCTCGAACAACCACGTCTTCATCGCCGGCAACTCTTCCGACTTCGGAGCCGAAGCGCCATCACGGACCGGCTTTCCGCCGCCATCGATCGCCGGATACAACTCGGCCAGCGTCCGGCTTCGCAGATCACCGTCGAGCACCTTGACCCGACGATCCAAGAAGCGCGCCCGCTGCACCAACAGGTCCAGGAAGCGACTGCCTCCCAGCCGTCCCCGGCCCTTGCGCTGTGCCAGCACAGGCCGACGGACTACGGTCGCCGGCTCACTACTCTCCGGCGCGTCAGTGCCCCGAACAACGGTCTTCGATTGTGCGTTCATCTTCATACCTTTCGAGGTGGGATTTGACCGCTGGCTTCAGCCACGATGCGGTTTAGGGAATCGACGTTCTCGTTCACGCGCAGAGCCGCCTCCTCTGGCGTCTCCCCCATGCGATTGAGCCCAGTGCGCTGATCGCCTGGAACGAGCGCCGATCGTTGAGCGGGCGGGTGGTCGACCGGCATCCATGACGGCACGGACGAAGCCACCGGCCGATCGGCCGGCACGAACGACGGAACCACCGGGACCGCCATGGGGACGGCCACGGTTGGCACACGTGCGTTCATCGGAACCGATGAGCGCATCGGTGGCGCCTCGACCAGGTTGGGCTGGACAGGGGAGGGTGGCTTCTGTTGGCGTCGACGCTCGACAGCTTGCCGAACCCGAAGCCAGGTTTGCCGCGCCGTGGATGGTCGCGGGTTACTACCGCGACAATCCTTCAGGCCCAGATCTATGAAGGCGACGCAAAGGGCGTCCCACCTGAACCGGGTCTCATGCCCAGCCGCGACCATATCGTCATGGTGCTGGACCATCCAATGGTAGAGCGTCGAGTGCTCGGCATCCCTGCGAATGAGCGACAACACATGTTTCGAGCTACCGCGTGATTGGCCACTGGTCATTCCCGGAGGCTGACGCCGGACGTTGCAAGCTAGACCAAACTATTTTCACGGCTGACGCCCAGGCGAGCGCTTCACCAACGCTTCAGGAACGCCTCACTGTCGCGACGAGACCGCTACACCAACGCTTCAGCTCGAATAGCGTCTCTCATACACCATTGCATCCCTGATGCGGACCAGCGGGAGACCTGGTCTCACTTCAAATGATACCAGGTAGCTGGCGCAAGTATTCACCCCAAAATAAAATGCCGAACGGCGGAAAAAGGAGCGATCACTTGCAACCTCCCACCGGAAGCTGACCCCCGGACAGGAGGTCTGAATGGAACAGTTCAACAGTTCAACGCACACACCCAACGAGGAAGCCGGGCCAGAGGAACCCGCAGCGGCCACCCACGAACCAGTCTCTTACCGGTTCAAAATGGATGAGGTCAGGACACTGCGGATCGGAGATGGCGTATGGTTTTCTGCGCCTGACGTATGCGACATCCTTGGCTTGACCAATCCATCACAATCCCTCTCACGCCTAATGCCGGCGGAGAAGTTGGTCGCCGACCTGTATTCGTCGGGCCAAATCAGACAGACTACTATGGTGGACGAAAGCGGCCTTATTGCTTTGGTGCTCACCTCGCGAAAGCCGGATGCAATCGAGTTCCGTCGCTGGATCACAAATGATGTCCTACCCTCAATTTGGAAAACGGGCAGCTACACATCCAGCCAGCACGGAGCGGCCCAGGAACACAGCGACATCGCGGATATCATCAACCGACGCCCCGGAATCTACATCGTCATCGTGAACAAGAACGGGCGCAGGGTGCAACATACCAATGGCGGCGAGGTCGTCACGCTCGTCACCGAAGCCATGAGTAACATGATGGCCGGTGCCCTCATCAGCGCGCAGGGCGCGCTCACGATTCTACAATCCGAGACACTGGTTGTGGAAGCTGACCAGGGCGTGGCACTGCAAGAGCTGGAAGCGTCCATCAACAGGGGCGTGAAAGTGGCAGGACGGTATGTCGCGATGCGCCACCGCCGGACTGCCGACGCAGAAATCCCGCCAGTAGAGGTGCCCCGTTGAGCGACGCTCTGACGGCACGGACGGGCATTCGGGAACAGGAGGCGGGCGGACCGAACGGGCCGCTCGTCGCCATCCAAGCTGAGCAGGCAGTCCACGGCGCAATGCTGCGGCGGATCATCCAGCTTCTCATGACCGAACCCGAGCAGGAAGGCATGGACCTGGCCGGAATGCTGGAGCGCCTGATCGGAGAGATCGTTCGGAATACCACCGCGGTCAACCTCCTCAGCGAGAAAGTCACGGCGTTCGGTCAGGAGATGCCCGACCGCATCGTGGCGGCAATTGGCGAAACCCTCGATCCCGATCGCCCACCGACACCTTACGCTCGACAGGAGAGCTGAAGCCATGATGACGTTTCGCAAGCTGTCGGCCGATTCCGACGGCAGGCTCATCCGCGCCTACTTCACCGAGGGCCGGCCCGACACCGCGCCGATCCCCGATCCGCTCGAAGCACCGACCCTGGACCCGGGCGGCCGGATGACGAGCTACTATATGGGCAAGGATCGGCGGGCGAGCTGGCGGCCGGATATGCCCAAATCCGTCGCCGCCGCGCTGGGTATCGATGCCACTCAGTCACCATCCGACGCCGCCCTCGATCATCTGTTCGAGGCCAAGCGCGGGGACAATGGTGAGGCTTGGTCCGTCCACAAGCGAAAGATCAGCGCCTACGATTTGACGCTCGCACCCCACAAATCAGTAAGCCTCGCGGTGGAGTTCGCGCGCAGCCCGGCCGAGGCGGCGATGATCCGCCACGCCCTGGACCGCGCCGGAGACGCCACCATGCGTTACGTGGCCCGCGAGCTTGGATGGGCGCGGCTCGGGGATGGCGGAAAGGACGGTGCCGAGCCCGGCGCCGTCGCGTGGGCCGCCTTTCGGCACCACAACGCCCGGCCGACCCAGCATATCCAGGACGGCAAGACCGGCGTAACCTACCTCGCCGACGTTCCCGTGCCAGGCGATCCTCACGAGCACACCCACTATGCGCTGTTCAACGCCGTCGTGACGGACAGCGGCCGGGTCGGCTCGCTCGATACCAAACGCCTGCACAGCCGCGTCCACGAGTTCGGGGCCTACTTCCAGGCCCTTCTCGCCGAGGAGCTGCGCAGCCTCGGCATCAACACGCACTATGACAAGCAGGAGCAGGCCGTCGTCCTCTCGGCCATCCCGGAAAAGGCGGTCGACCAATTCAGTAAGAGCCGCCGCCAGGTTCTCGGCTTCGCCAAGCGCTTCGCGGCAGACCAGGGCCTGGACTGGGACACCATGAGCATGGACCGCAAGTTCGGCATCCTGGCGTTTTCCGGCTTGGCCGCTCAAGTGGCCAAGTCGGACGCGACCAACGAGCACGAGCTATGGCGGGCCGAGGCGAGAGCACTCGGTTGGGACCACACAACCGTCCTCGAGAACGTCAAAGCACCCGTGCTTACCGACGAGCAGCGGTTTGACAACGCCTACCGTTATGCCGCGCGACACCTGGAGAAAGCCTTCAAGACCGCAGCCGTTATCGACCATGATCTCCTCCGTACCTTTGCCGTTCGCGGCCTGATCGGTGTCGGCATCGAAGGCGGCTATCAAGACATCGATCGTGTGGTGGAGTTGATCGAATCCAGGGGCATCAAGATCGAGGGGGAGCACGCCGCCTTGCTGACCGGTGTCGTCGACGAGCGCGTGCGGGTCACGAACACCGCACAGGTCCGGATCGAGCGGAGCCTCGCCCAGAAGGCCGCGCGCGCAGCGGTCGACCACAGTGGTGCGTTGTCCGAGGCGACCATCACCGGCCACATCACGCAATCCGGCCTAGACTTTGAACGCGAGAACGAACATGGCAAGGCCCAAAAGGCAGCCATCTACGCGCTCGGCATGGGCGGGAACCTGACCGTCCTGACCGGTGTGGCGGGATCAGGCAAAACGACGCTCCTGACCCCTCTGGTGGCCGCCTACAAGGCCGACCAGACCTTTAGCGAGGGAGGCCGCGACATCATCGGCATCTCGAGCGCCTGGAAACAGGCCGATGCCCTCAAGAAGGCCGGCATCAAGCAGACCGTCGCCGTCGAGCCATTCTTTCACCGCGTCGCCTCCGGCAAGATCAAGCTATCGGCCAACACCGTCGTCGTGATCGACGAGGTGAGCCAGGTCGCGCCGCGCTCGTTCCTGAAACTCCTCGAGCTGCAGGCCGAGCACGGGTTTACGGTGAAGGCCCTCGGCGACCGCGAGCAATGCCAGGCGATCGAAGCCGGCGACACGATCGAGATCCTGCGCCGCGTGCTGCCGAAGGTCGCCATGCCCGAGCTGCTGACGACCGTGCGCCAGGAGACGGCGCGCGCGCGCGAGATCGCCGGCATGTTTCGCGATGGCCGGACGAAGGAGGCATTCGCTATGAAGCGCGAGGACGGAACCGCATGGCTGGTTGGCGGCGACCAGGACCAGGTCATCGACCGGATCGCCGATCTGTATATGCAGCGGCGCGACGTGCTGGCGGCGTCCGGATCTCCCGCCGGCGTCACCGTCTCGGCGCTGACGAACGAGGACGCGGCCGACATCAGCCGGGTCATTCGCGCACGGCTCAAAGCTCGAGGCGAGGTCGGGAACGACGAGCGGACGGTCAAAGCCATTAGCCAGAACCGCCAGATGGCAGACCTGCTGCTGGCAACGGGCGACAAGGTCAGGCTTTTTGCCAAGACCTATGCGACGATCGACGGTGCCGCCGGCTATATCGGCAGCAACGGTCATATCGTCGAAGTCGCGGGTTGGTTGCCGAATGGCATCCTACTGCGGGACAGCGAGGGGCGGGTGGGCGCGGTCGACTGGAGCAAGCTCCGCGATCAGGAGACCGGCCGAGCACTGCTAAGCTACGGCCACGCATCGACGATCGACAGCTCGCAAGGCAACACGACCGACGAACACATCAACGCTATGCCTCGCGGATCGGCCGGCGCCACCGGCTTCAAGATGTACACGGCCGAAAGCCGGCACATGAAGCAGGTCTTCACCGTCATCTCGGAAGCCGCGATGTTCGAGGCGGTCAAGCACGGCCGTGCCCTTGGCGACCGGAAGGAGATCACCACCAAGGACCTCTGGGATCAGGTTGCCGAGGACACCGCCCGGAAGGAATACAAGCCGCTCGGCATGGATCTGCTCTCTCGCGCAGAGAAGGATCGTGAGCAAAGCATCCAGAGTTTCCTGCGGCTGGAGCAGCACGTCACCACGATGGCCGACCAGGGCCGTCATCCCGGCGTCGAAACTCGGGTGCGGATGAAGGAACGAGCAATCGGCAAAACGCTCCAGACGCAGATTGTCGCGCTGGACGAGGCGTTGCGGCGCAATGGCGCCGGCACGACCGCTCTTGCCGCCGAGGTTGAAGGCTTTCTACGGGAGATGAAGAATCGGACGACCGAGATGGCCGAGCAGGGTGTGGCCATGGCGCGGTCGCGCCGAGTACCGGAAATCAAGCCGCACTTTAGTCCGTCGCCGTTTTAAGAACCGTTGAGAGAGTAGGTTTGCCGGTCGCTGATGCGATCTGCTCCGTGTGTCGAGCGCGGCACAAACCGCGCTCGGACGACAATCCTACCGTAGGATGGGTGATCGGTTTAGCTAAGAGTCGGAGTAGGAGAACATGACCGTTCCTTTTGGCGAAATCACAGGCCAGCAACGGGAGCGAGGATTTAACGGTGTGGTGCGTGGCCCGACGTAACGGGCTTCAATCCAGCCTGGAAGCTGCTTAGCTGTAAGAAGTTCGACAAACCCCGCAACTTCGTGCCGCGGCGACCGCATCGCCAAGACACCGGCGGCGGTTTGCAGAACCTGAGATCTACTGTTGGGTTCCGAGCGGATGGGCACTTCAAAGTTGAAGTCGTGTGCTTGGGCGTTCGTGATGTTAAGACCCATGCAGACGTAGCCGGGGATCGGCGAGAGCGGCACTGCCGCAATGAGACGAGTGGACGTGCTCGCAAGTAACAATGCGGCACACAAAACCGAATACGAAACTTTCATCATTTTCTCAGCCTCAAATTTTGACAGCGAGGTTCGCAGCACTGCCGGCTTTGGCAGCAAAGCTTGCCTGATACTGAGCCACGGTCATGCTTGGCGATAGATGGTTTTGGGCAAGGGTGTCGTCGCTGGTATACATCAGAACTGAATGTAAGGTGGCGTCAGGGGGTGCAAGCGCGACGTTCTTCCCATCTGCCGGGCCTAATTGGAAATAACCTCTGACTTGTGAGAAAGTTGGATCGGGAACGCCGGCTTGCGATAGTGCATTGGCGCCCTTCAACATGTACCCGGCCGCAGCAATGGCATTTGTGGTCGGATCATTGATGCCACCAGGACCAGACATAATCTGTGATGCCAAAGCAGGGTTGGCCGCAAGCGCAGTAGCTAGGCCGTCCTGGAACGCGGCATTTCCCATCTGGAAGGCACCTACGAAATTGCCGTTGTGCGCGGTGCTATCGCATCCACTTTCAACCGCGCACGTCGCCGCGAGAGCCGAAGGGTTTACGCCGATCGACGAGGCGTTTGTAGCAGCTTGCCCTCCCCACTGGCGGCTATTCATTGTGTCGAGCGCCGCCGAACCGCTGTCGGAGTCATCACCGCTCTCAGGTGGACCAAAGCCGCCGTCACCACTACCGGTCGGCGCACTGCCACTGTTTGCACCGCCGTTCGGGGTCGTGAACGATGGTGCGCCGACCTCTGGATAAAGAGGGATCACCATTTCGGGCACCCCTGTCTGAATATTTGGCGACACTTGCCCAAAGCACGGGGATGAAAGCACGATTATGCTTGAGGCAGCGATCGCATGGCGGATCGACCGTATTCCGATGATAACGCCCATCATTCTGCAGCCAGAGACGGAAGCTGCCGCGGTGCCAGCCGCTCGGCGCCCTCGATTACGACGCGCAGGTGGTTACAGAATTGCTCGACGTTCAAGTCGCTAACGCTGCCGTGCGGCCTTTCGGAACCTGCTTCCTCAACCATAGCCGCGACCTGTTCGGCTTCGCCGAACGCTTCACCTTGCGACGCACCAGATGCCACGGCGATCTCAGCCAGTGCCTGCTGACGGCCAGGCGGTCCGCCACGTTTTGCCTTCTCCGGCAACGGGGGATTATCGGCCGCGGACGAAACGTGCTCCATCGGCGCACTGTGTTCGGTCTCGACACTAGGTCTTAGGGTCGTGGACACTACTTCGCCGCTATCCTGGTCGGGAACAACGTCGAGCAAACCGAGCAAAGCCTCACGTGATTTTTCGGCCAGTGGGCGGTTGTCCTGAACGGGAACGGTCCGAGCGAGACCAGCAATCAGTGCTTCAAGCGTTGGCGAGGACGAGGTTTCGACGCGGCCAGCCGCCCGGCCTTTGACGAGCGCGTCTGCCGCCGTGGACGACCGCCGGTGCTCCTCCTTCAGCCGGCCGATCTCGGGAAGCGGCAGCACGATGGGCCGATTCAAACGCATCGCGCCACGCGGATCGAGAAGCGCGTAGAACAGCTTGGCATAAACGCGGTCCTTGCCGAAGACGATGATCGCCTCTCCCTCGATCAGCGATCGAAGGTCGGACCAGTTGACGCGTGAAACCTGCCTTACCTCGGCATGGGGCGCTTCGTGGAAGTCGCCACCCAGATTGGATTGAAAACTGCTCGCCTGCGTGACGTGTGTGTCGCCGGCGGTCTGCTCGATATATTTCCGGGTTTCGCTGCCCTCCTGCAAGCGCATCAGGATCTGCACGTTGGCGTTGCCGAGCAGGGAATACATCGTGTCGCCGATGCGCGCCCGCAGGCCCGCGACTTCCTGAAAGCCGAGCAGGAACATGAAGCCGAGGCCGCGCCCCATGGCGAGCATCTTGTCCATTCCGGGCACGACGTAATAGCCGATCTCATCGAACACGACTGGGAACGGCGTGGGTGAAAGATGCGGTTTGTTCTCGACGATCTCGGCGAAGTCGCCCTCGAGGTCGACGCCGAGCGTCTGCGCCATCATGTTTCGGAGAGACGCAACCACCAGCTTGCCGAGTGCCGCGGTGGTTTCGCCTGAGTTCTCCAGCGTCGGAAGGTTGACGATCAGAATGCGACGGTTGAGGACGACGTCGCGCATGTCGATGTCGCCCATCTCGCACTTGAAGATGTGCCCGAGCGAGACCGCGAGCTGGGTGAACGTGGCCGAGAAATGCATGACCACGAACGAGTGCTGCCGGGCTGGCTCGTCAGACTTTTGCTTATGGACTGGTTGCGTCACGTCGTATTTGCCGGTTTCGCCGAGGTAGGCGCGTAGCGGATAGATGAGATCCTCGCTGATCTCCGGGACCGCAATAGCGATGGGATCACCGCCGGTCGTGTTGCGTCGCAGGAACACGCGATCCTTCACCAGCGAGACGATGCTTTCCAGCTCGGTCGCGAACCGGATGCTCTCGATGTCGATCGGCACGCCCTTGAAGTCGCGCATCCAGACGAGTGCCGGCGTCAGCGCACCGAGCAGGGCGACCGCGCGCTGCATGAAGATGTGATTGCCGCCTTTGTCGCCGCCGTTCGGGTTTGACTCGATCTGGCTGACCAGAAGCTCGCGGATGACGTTCTCGTTTCCCCACGCGAAAGGATTGAACGTAGCGCTGTGCTTGCTGCCAGAGGCGACCAGGAAGTTGAGCGCCAGCACGTCATCCTCGCGCCCGTATCGCCGGGCAAGCGCGAGCACGTTGGCGAACAGCCGGTTGTCGGCTTTGCCGTCGACGAAGATGAAGCCGGAACCCCAGGAAAGCGGGTTGACGCACAGGCTGAGCAGCGCACTGGTCTTACCTGCGCCCGTAGTGCCAGGAACCGCGACGTGCTGGCGGCCGTCCTCGTTTGCGAGCCAGAGTTGCTGACGAGTGCGATAATCCTGCCCGAGATGAATGATCCCTTCGGACATTCTTGGCTTACGGTTCTCGGGATCGGGATGGTTGTAGTCGAGGCGTTTTGCGTGTTTGGGCAGCCGAAGCGGAAGCACTACGCGACGGGTCAGCACCCAGCCTGAGAACAGGACAGATGCTGCCATCGCCGGAACCGCGAAGGCGGGCTCGATGCCGACCGCAACGGCACCGCCAACTAGGACAAAGCCCGAGGCATCTGACTTCAAAGCCTCGAACAGCCTGACGAAATGCGGGCGCGTATCACGGTAGAGCGTATTGCCGTTCCGCTCCACTTCCCGAGAGGGGCCGACTGTTTGGCGTTCTGTCATGGCGGGCTCCCGGTTGCTGGTCTATTCGAGACCGAAGGGATTGCCGACGCCCTTGGCGGGCGCGGTTGGCGGCGGGGTAACGACGGGCCGACCTGCAAGCGCCTCCTCGACCCGCTGCCCTTGCCGCTCCGGAGGCGCTTGGCGCACTGCCACGCTCCCCGGAGGCGTGTGCGACGCTTCGGCGCTGACATGGGACGCGGCGTTGCTGGATCGGTAGGAGCTGAAGCCGGCACTAACCAGAATGACAGCAACCGCGACCACGCCTATCCCGAGGAAGGAGCCAAAGCGGCGCCTTACGGGAGCTGCGGGGAGCTGCGGCGACCGAATAGGGATTTGCGCGCTCGGATCGGCCGCCCCGGTGATAATTGTGCAGTAGTCGCTGGAAACGGAGATGACGGGCTGACCCGAAAACGGGTCCGCGGAAATCTGGATTATCATTGCGCGTTGTCCTCTTGTTCGGTGGGAAGGCGCTCGAGCGGAAACAGGGTGCCGGCCCGACTGCTGATCGCGCTTATGGCGCGCTCGACGGATGGAGTTTTGATCGGAGCGCCGATGTCGCACTCGGCCGCCCAATGATCACGAGCCCCAAGGGCCTCAGCCCGAGGGTTGGGTTGCTCGTTGCGGTTGTTGCCGCCGGGGAAGCCGAGCGAATGCAGCGAATACCAAAGCTGCCGATCGACGAGCTTGAGAAACGCGAATTGGCCGGGAGCCAGAACGCCAGCTTGCGAGCGGGCATACGTGAGCACGGCCATCATCGCGGTCGACGTGTAGGCGTGGCTTCGTGCCACGTCGGCACAAGGCCGAATAAGCGCCGCGTCGGTGACGTGTACATCGATCGCGGCAATGATCTCGGCCGTGAAGGCCAATCGCGCCGATGGACCGGTCGGCCCATCGTTGGCTCCGTTTGGCAGCGATGCCGACAGCTTGCCCAGGAACATCACTGCGTCATCACGGCGTCGCGCCGCGTGAAGAGCGAACACGACGAACATCGCCCTCACATGCGGGGCCGCCACCGCGACGTCCGTCCATTGTTCGCCGAGCTGATCGGCAAGACGAATGCGTGCCAGGTCCTCGCGATACAGGCCGGTCGGCGACCGGGCGAAGCGATCGACCCATTCGGGCAGGTGCAGAGCGGGGTCGGCTGTCCTTGGCGTCCCCGGAGCCGGCGCAACCAGCTTCAGGTCACGCTCTACGAACGCCGCCCCGGCCGGAAATGAGATGGCCTGGGTTTTCATCAGACGCTGCAGGTCGAGGTGGCGGGTGTACTTGGCAGGCGCATTGCCGAAGAAGCAGCAGACCGCCAGGATGGCGATCAGGCAGACGGCTGGCACTCGGTAGAACAGCCCGACGTTGTGCAGCAGCCGCCAGAGCTGCAGGGGTTTGACGCTCGCCGGGTCAGTCGCGACCGCCTGCGCGTTTAAGGCCGAATACTGATCGGTGAACCAGCCGGCGACGTGCATCTGCCAATCGGCAAACGCAATTCCAGCCATGCTGATGTGAGCGTGGAACGTCGCCCAAATGAAGTAGGCGGCAATGGCGAGCAAGAAGGCGAACAGACCCAGGAGCAGGAGCGTGTCTTCGCCCGAGGATCGGCGGTCATATTGTCCGGCCATGGTCAGCGCGCCGCCGCGACGTTTACCGGGGTTGCCGGCAGCGTGGGTGCAGCGGTGTGGCGTGGAAGGCTCTGAAGCCGGATCGCCTGCGCCAGCACCTTGTGCAGGTAGGACGCTTTGTATTCGGGATTGTGGGAATGGTAGTAGCCTACACCGCCCCAGAAGTCGCCCCGCGCCTCGTCGATACCTTGCCGCAAAATCCAGGCGCCGCCCTCGACGTTCGCGCAGAAATTGTCGCGCAACGCGATGAAGGATTCCGGAACGGTTGATCGCCAATGCCGCGCGATTTGCGGCAACCAGATCTCGTTGACCTGCATGGGACCGATGTCGACCGTGGCGTTCGTGTTGCCACTCACCCGGCCGAGCTGACCGCCCTCGACGTGTAGAAGGATCACGAGCACGACCGGCGACAGGCCGTGGGCCGCTGCGGCCGCCTTCAGGCAACTCTCGATGACCTTCACGCCTGAGCCGGGCTCGGACACGGGAATGCCGACGGACTGCGGCGCGTCACGATAGGTGGAGGCAACACTTGGCTTGCCGCCGATCGCGGCGAGAAGGGCAACCGAGGTGAAGAAGATCCGCGCGTTCATGGACGTGGTCCTGCTGGACGAAGCCCGCTTCGGTCGGGTCTGACCGAAGAAGCCGAGTGAGCCGTGGCCACAGGCGCAGGTTTCTTGGCGTCCCACCGGAGCCGCTCCTGCGCTGCCTGCCAGGGGCCCTGCAGGTCATTGATGAGCAGCATGTCGGGTCGGGCCACTTCGGCCATCGCGTGCATGACGCTCAGAAGCAGCGGCGCCACCGGCCCCGCTGCAGCTCCATCTACCCGGAAGCCCAAAACTGTCTGCGGATCGCGAGCAAGGTCAATGCCGAGACTTCGACCCGTAGCCTCCAGCCACACCGTATCCCCGCACGCGAGCAGGAGGGGAAGGAAGCCGTCGGGTGCGGCGGCGACGTCGGCCGACACCGGCACATTCCGGTCCGCGACGGTATCGCGTACCATGACGGGCGGACCGGCCTCGACGAGTTGCTTGACCACTTTGCTGATCCACTCGATGTCGATCGGGCGTGCGCGGGCTGGGGTGCTCATGCGTAGTATCGCTTCTTCCAGGAGGGGGTCGCCGGCCGGATGCGCCCGACGATCAAGCGGCGGACTGTCCTGATTGCGGCGGGAAAGGTCAGACCGAGCCATTCGAGCA
The DNA here is from genome assembly GCA_965199555.1 of Acetobacteraceae bacterium. Lineage (GTDB taxonomy): Bacteria > Pseudomonadota > Alphaproteobacteria > Acetobacterales > Acetobacteraceae > LMUY01. Next base: position 110,291 of record CBDASJ010000015.1, read on the forward strand.
GCACGAAGACGACGACCCCGGCGAGCGCGAAGTAGAGCGTCGTCATCCGCCACTGCAGGACGAAGGCAAGGACCGGGATGAGGGCGCGGGCGTCGACGAAATAGATGCGGACTGGAAGCATAGTGTTCCGCCACATGGCCTTCAGCCCTCCCAGCAAGAACGGGTGACCGCTATTGTGCTAAGCAGCAATGATGCGGTGTTGCTTAACTCAGTCCGCATAGCCCAACTCCTTGAGGCGGGCGTGCGCCTCGTCGGGGGTGATCCGGCCTTCATCGCGCGCCCGCTTGATCGCGACGCCGAACGATTGGCCGTGAATGCCTTCCTCGACCGTGTCCTGCGCCAATGCGGGCCAGCGCTCGGGATCGGCATCGAGGAAGCGGCGGCGCAGCTTCTCGTCGAAAACCAGAAATTCCCGGATCGGGGTGCGCTTTCCATCGGTGGAAGGCACCAGACGCTGATTGACGATGAGGCGGAGCGATTGCGCGAACGAGACGGTCAGGGCGCGGCGCTTACCGTCAGGACACAAGCTGACGACGCGCTGCAATGTGTCGGCAAGGCGGCTCGCATGGATCGTCGTGTAGACGGCGTGCTGCGTGATGGCGGCGTCGACCGCAGCGGTGATGGTCTCATCGTCGCGACACTCGCCGACAATGATGACACTCGGCGCGCGGCGCATCGCGTTGCGTATTCCGGCCGCAAAGGTCGGTAAGTGCCTCGGCACCTCACTTGCTTCAAGGACAGCTGAAGAGCCTTGGACGTCATCGAACACGAACTCGATCGGCGAGCTGAACTCGAGGATCGCTCGATGGCTGGTGGGATCTTCGAGCATGGAGCGCGTCATTGCGGCCAGAAGCGTGCTCTTGCCGTTACCGGTGCCGCCGGCGACGATGACGATTCCGTCGCGTGGTAAGTAGGCGGCCAATATCGCGGGCTCGACTTTGAGAGAAGCGAGGCTCGGCGCACTCGACGGAAGGGTTCGTGCGACAATTGCGGCACCGTCATCGCCACGGCTCAGAATAGCGGTCGCGTTGACGCGGAAGCGCATGCGCGAGCGGCGATCGGGCAGCAACTCGTAGGAAACGTCGAAATCCTCGCCGCCTTTGAGCCGCGCCGCGCCGTCCGCGCTGTAAAGCCGATTGACCGCCTCTTCGACTTCCATGTCCGTCAGCCCGCGCGTCGTGACCGGGAGGAGGCGTCCATGGAATTGGATGAAGACACGGCGGTTCGTGGCGATCCGAATGTCGGACGCACCGAGCCGGAAAGCCCAGATCAAAAGCGAGTCCAGGCTCGTGCGCGTGAACACAGGAGTTTCGTCCGGCCAGGCGTTGCTACCGAGCGGAGACGTCGCGGCGACCGGAGCGACGGGGTCGTCGGCCTCTGCCAAGGGATCGAACGTGACCGTATTGCCAACCGACATGAGTTGCTCGTCGGCAGGCAGGCGCCCGCCGACGAGTGCCACTTCATTCATTGCCGAACGCCAAGCGCGACCGGTGCCGCAGCGGGAAGCTGGTAGGCATAAGGGTCGGGCAGGGGGCTGACGATCGGTTGTGTGCCGCGCGCCGGCATCTCGGTCGGGAGGCCCATGTTCGGCGGACCACCCTGCCATTTCCGCGAATTGCCGTTCAGGCCGGGCTGATTGGTGATGGTGATGGTGCGGTCATCGACTCGCATTTTGTCGTGACCCCCCTCGACGGCCCGCCGCGCGAACGTGACCGTGGGCTGTTCGACGAGGTTGGCTCGCAGCAGAACGCGGTAGCGTGCCATGCCGATCAGGTCGCGCTCGAGGCGGCCGAGATCCGCCAGGAAGATCTCCACCCCCTGACGTTCGCCCTTGGCCCAGCCTTCGGCGACCCACTTGTTCCAGTATTCGACTTCCTGAGCGCTACGCGGCCGGAGATCGTCGGGCGGCGGGGTCGGTGTGACCCAGCTACGAACGAGGTAGGTGCGCCAATTGGGCGGCGCCGAGGCGAGTTGCGCCTGCCGGGTGATCTCGTAGACACGACCGGTTTCGCGGGCGACCTGACCGCCATCGCCGAGGGCAAAAGCCATCTGCGCCTCGGTGACGATCGGCGGACGCATGAGCGTCTGTCCGCCGCCGACCGGGACGACCAGGCTGCGGAAGTCGTAGGTTGCGTCGAGACGGCTCTCGTTGCGACGGAGCATTTCGTTGAGCGCAAAGCCACGCGCCGCCAAGCCGCCTCTCGCGCCAAAGGAAAGACCGGACTGGTGAAGGGCCTCGCCCCGCGGCCCACCAAGGTCGGAGGTGGGATTGAAGCCAGGCCGCGCCGCCTGCAAGGTTTCCAGCGACGGAGGCCGAGCGCCGCCGATGACGATCGGCATCTCGGAGGAGCCGGTGATCGGGTTGTTGAGCGGACTACCCAGGCGCCGCGCCCCGTCCGCCACTTCGTCGGCACTCGGCAAACCCGGAACTGGACTGTCGAACAGGACGGGGGCGGGCGGGGCGGTCGAGATGGCCTCATCGGCGACAGCGGGGCCGCCAAATGCCATAAGCATCGACGCAGCCAAGAGCCGGAGCTTCACGGTCGAGCGGTTAGACATGGTGCTGCACCTCGACGGTGTGACGGTCCGGATCGACGATGACCGTCGCCCTTGGACCGGCTGCGGTGCCGAGCGCCTCGAAGGCGTCAACGATCCGCGCATTGGCCATGTTCACCGAGACGAGAATCGGCTGCGATGGACCGGCAATGGTCTGCGTCACGACCAGACGGTAGCCGACCTTGTCGGCCAGGGTCTTGGCGCCGATGTCGATCGGGCCAGACCAGGCGAACGTCTCGGGACGCTGTAGCTCGGCCGGGACGATGGTCGCAGCAGCGGCAGGACTGAAGGAGCGTACACTGACAGTTCGGCCGCCGAGATCGCGCATCGCGGCATCGGCCCGATCCATGCTGCGTTGGAGCGCCAACTCCGAGTTAGGCATCCCCGTGACATCGACGTCGGACGCGATCGACGTCACCTGTCCCGCGCACCCGGCGAGAAGCAGGCTAGAAAAGCCTGCCCCGTTCGCAATTACCGACCATCTGGCCATGAAACACTCCTCTCTGATGCGAGGAGGCTAAGCAGCGACGTTGCAAGCTAGGCCGCGTATTTTGCACGTCGGAAGTTCTCTTTGAAAGCTTACGGTTCAACCCGGTTGCGAGCTATTGCAAACGCCGCAGCTACGCGATTGTAAACTTTGATTACAAAGCCAATAAGTACCGAAGCACCAATCAAAGCAACAATAAGGGCGACAATCGGAGCGTCTTTGTGTGCAGATGCAATGATTGGCGTTCCGAAGCAGAGAACGAGAAGAAGAGCCGTCGCAAGAGTTTTGCTTTCTTGCCAAGCGAGAGCGAGTTCGTGCCTTGCAGCCGAGGTAAAGAACTCAGTCTTTGGCGGTTTCGTTAGGCGCCACATTCCCAGAATGACTGACACAGTCACCACTAACAAAATTGGCGAGAATAAGCGCATTATTGCCGTTTCAGAGTACGACAAGACGCCGAGAAAGCCGATCAACAAAATACTTTTACAAATCGACATCCAAATTTCGCGTGGCGGAATTAAGTTGCCGTTGAGGACGTAAAATATAAGCGCAGACGCGAATATAAATGCGTTCCAAGCGGCGGACATCAGAAAAAGTATCGCTGTATAAACAAGTCCGACTGGGACCGCGAGGGAGATGCTTACAATTTCTAAGCGTGTTAAACCGATCGAGAGCATGTTTCTTACATACCAACCTGTCCATGGTCCATCAGTGAATATGTCTTGCATGGGAGCAGATTGGAGTTTTTGCAGTAAGACTTCTCCTATTCCCGAATAGAGAATTGCGAAAAATGAAAGTGTAGACAGGCCAATCCAGGTGAAGATCATTCGCGCGAGCACAGATTGCGACACGCGCCGTAGTCTATTTTCAGTAAACAATTCAGAATTCTGGTTGGGGCTCATTTTACTGAAAACTCTCAACATTCTTCCGTAGAAGGTGGATATCACATTAGCGTAGCCCGCAAGCGCTTCCTATGCTGCGGTTTTGGAACAAAAAGATCGCCCTGTCGCTCTGCTGCTTGAATCCGGGCGCAAGCGAGATCGAACCAACGAGGCTCGATCTCGATGCCGACAAAGGGACGACCAAGCTTGGCGCACGCGACGCCAGTAGTGCCTGCCCCCATGAAGGGGTCACACACAGTCTCATCGGTGTCGGAGCACCAGTTGACCAGCCAATCCAGGTGTCCCTGTGCTCTGCTGCAGGGATGGCCGGTCTTGGGGCTTTCGGAATGGTGCATTGAAGGCGCGCGGCCCGGTATGACTTGGCGGCCGGGCCGCGTCCGGACCGCGTTACCAAACCAGAAGGCAGTCTCGTCTCCGCCCAATACCCGGCCGATGAAGTTGGGCACGTTGTAAGGCAGTTGTATCGATCGAAAGAACGGTAGCGCCGTCGGCACCGAAGACAGAAAACGGGGATCGCTGTCGCAGCGGAGTACAGCAACCAGACGGGAAATCGGCGGTAAGGCAAACATCGCGCGCCGCCAGAGGCCCGCCGGGTCCTCGCTGCCCGGTAATAGACCCGGCGGACAGTTGGGCCAGACAGGATCGGTCAAGACGACGTCGCACTGCAGATCGCCAAGCATTTCGAGACAGTCGGCCCGGTGGAGAACCGCCGAGCCGATCTGCACCCGCTCGGCCATCAGTCGGCGTCCGAGAGATCGGGCTGGTTGACGGGCGCGTTACCGATCTGCCTGGGCTCGTCGGCTTCGTCCTCAACCTCTTCGACGTCGTCGGCCGATTCCTCGAAGTCGGGCACCGGGAGACGCAGGGCGTCGCGGTGCAGCGGATCGGGCTGGCGAAGGATCATGCCGATCCCGCGACCATCGCTCAATTCAGCCGCCAAGTCTTCGACGACACCAGCTCGCGCCTTGGCCTCCTCTTCGCCGCGCCGGAGGCGGTCAAGCTTGCGGCGTTCGATCTCCTTGCGCGCTGTCCCGGTCGGAAAGACGCGTGAGAGTCGACGAAGCCCCTCCGAAAAGCCGAGGTCCTTATAGAGGCGGCTCCGCAGGTTCACGTCGTCGGGCGTCGTGCTGAACGCCCATAGCTCGACCGGTCCAAGGCTGTTGACCAGCATTTGCTCGTATTTGACGTTGTCAGCATTGAGCAGGACGAGGAAAGGCGCACCGCTCCCATCCTCGGAAGGACCTTTAAGGCGATGCCGGATAACCTCGGACGCGGCGTCGCTCAGGCGGAACCGGGTGACGATGTCGTCGGCTTCCTTGTCGTCGCCAGCACCCAGGATAAAGCGTCCGGTCGACTGGCTGATGAGATCGTCACCGAAGTCATCGAGCTTCTGGCTCGACAGGCCGAGCTGTAGGTTGTGCTTGCGACCCTCGCGCCGATCCAATTCGACCTGCGCCCGCACGAAGCGACGGCCTTTGGTACGGTGGAATTCGTCGTACTCCAGTCGCTTCGTGGTCTCGTAAATCTCGGTCATCCGCTTGGTGTGGAACTCGCGGACGAGCTCGGGAACATTCTCGGCGTATTTGGGCTTGAGAAAGAAGTTACGGGCCAGGATGTGGCGGCCGAGCAGATACATCAGGTCGGTCTGGCGATCGGCTTCCGCGCTCCCGGTCGGTGCGACTTCCTCGAGGTTGAGCACGATGACGCGGGCGGCACCGAAGTCGAGCCGGGTCGGCCGGTTGAGGGTCGGATATTTCCGAATGAGACCCTTGATGTAGCGCTCGAAAAGCTGGACCGCCTGCTCGCTGGTTTCCTGGCGGACCTTGCTGAACATATCCCGCACCTGCGAGGTGCGGGACGCGCTGATAAGATCCTGCAGGAGCGGGACCGCTTGCCGCTGTGCCATTTCGGCCAGACGGTATTGTCCAACCCGGCAAAGCGCGTCGACCACATCCCACCACCACGGCTCGTCCTCGAGTTGGATGCCGTATTGCCGAATCGCCTCGTCCACGTCCGGCAGCAAACCGGGTAGGTAACGCTTCGGCTTCTTATTGGCCTCCGTCGAGGCGTCGCTGAACATGCGATAGGCTTCGTCGATCACGAAGCCGACGAGCTGATCCATGCCCTCGAACGGCGCCTCGCTGTCGATCGGCATAGTCGCCAACGCCAGGAAGTTGGATTGAAATGCCCGCTCCAAGGGAAGCGGATAACGGCATCCGATCTGGGTATCGAAGACGTTGACCTCGTAGCCGTCGAAGAGCTGCATCTCGACATAGACGGCCTCGTCGCGGCGAGTGGGCGGGAGGGCTTCCTGAACGCACCGGATGAACCCTTCTGCCGAAGGACCGATGTCGAGCTTGCCAATCAGCGGCAGCAGCGCACCCTTTGCGGTCTGAGCGGCCGACGAGAGGACCAGGCCGAGAAGGATGGTGTTGGCGAGCACGCTCTTACCGAAGCCCGAGGGCGCGACAAACAGGTCGACGACCATGGTGCGGCGCGAGCCAGATGGATCGAGTGGCCACATGCGACCATCGGGCACCCGGAAGAGGACAGATCCCGTGGGCCACGGCGAGGCGGGCCGACCCCATGGCATCATCCGAAGAACCTCGCCGAGCGGCGCGGCTGCCGACGGTGCTGTCGAGGCAACGGCCAGGCCGAGTGCGCTACTCATGACGCCATCGAGCGGGTCGCCCGCCATCGGCGCGGCTTGGCAGTTGCCCCAGCCTTCGATCCGCTGCCGCAGGGTGGCGGCGCGACGACGGAGTTGCGGCACTTCCCCTTCGGGCGCCCAAGTCGCAAAGCTGGTCCGCAGGCGAACCATGATGTCCTGGTTCGTTTCGTGCATGTGACCGAGCGCGTTGAATGCCTCGAACACCTGCTTGTTGGACGGGATAAAGCCAAGCAGCGTGGCAGCGACCTTCTTGAACATCATCATGTTCCGGCCGCCACTCTCGACCAGCATCGACATCCGCCATGGCGTGTGGGTCGCGTTCAGTCGACCGGCAAGCTCGGCAAAAGGACGAGCGTCTTCGGGGCCGACGGTCATATCGACGCTCGCCCACTCATGTCCGCCGATGGTGGTTCGTTGCGAGCCGTGCGTTTCAGCGTCAGCAAAGAAAAGTTGGCTGGACAGCGACGGCCAAAGCGCCAGGCCGGCATCACCCTTCTTCGGTGAGCCGTCCGGCATCCGTGGCATTGGATTGGTGCCCTGGATGAGCGGGTGCCAGTCGCTACCGGAGGTCTCCGGATAAACGGCCTCTCGGATCGCCACGAGAGCCTCGGCCGGGGGAAGCGCGGTGGCACTAATCCCGTTCGACCGCAGCGCACCGAGCACCTTCTGCACGAAGGCGTTGTGCCGCGATGCCATAGTGTCACAGGCCCGAAACGGGTTTTGGGCTTCACCGACGGACGGTGCGCCCTCAGATCCCGCCTTTAGGGCAGCGTCGGCTTGCTTGCGCTCTTCGCGATTGAGCAAAGCCCGCTTGGACCAAAGAACGAAGTAGCAGGCTTCCCAGCGCATGATACGCGGCCAGAGCCGGTTTCGCTCGGTGAAGAACATTCCCAGGTCCAGTCCGATCTGACGAGCGACCTGACGCGGCGCGTGAAGGTGTCGCTCGATCTCGGCAGCCGACAGGTCGGGATCGCAGGCATACCACGCCTGAATCGCATGGCCGGGACTGAGGAGCGAGTTGGACAGGTCGATCCGCAAACCTTCGGCAATGGCTTCGACATCGGCGCGCATCGTCATGCGGCGGAGGCCCTGGACCCTGATGACGGTCGCGCGTTCGTGGCGCTTGCCGATCAGCGTTTCGCCGTCAGTGGTATCGAGATCGCAGAACGAGGGAAGCGGCTGTTTGAGCGCGACCGCGATGCTCGCCAGACTCTTGATGAGGGCTGCGAACATTCTCTACTCCTAGACGGTGGGCAGTTGCGGGGTGCCGGCGGCGGGTGTGGCGAACCAGGCATCGAGCTGTTCGGCATAGATGTCACGACCGTCTTGGAAGTGACGCCCGCGATGCAGCAGGCGTAATCCGCCGATCAATGAAGCTCGCCGACCGTATTGGTCGGGGGTGAGTGCGCTCAGGGCGGCGGCGAGATCGCGGGGTCGGTCGCTATCGATCACACTGCGTGCGGTGGAGGCGCGACGATCGAGCGCGAGATAAGCGCGCCAGGCGGCAGACACCGCGGCGGTGTTGAAGATGGGTCGCTTGGCGAGCGTGCAGGGGAGACCCTCGCCATGGAGGATCTCGTGAATGCCGCGCACGACGACGTTGAGGAGATTTTGCGAGATCTCCGGCAACCAGATCACCCGCATCTGCTCGTCGGCGTGAGCATCGGCGATGTGCTGGACGCCATGACACAGCGGACACGCGGCAGCCAGATTGTCGCCCGAGGCATCGGCATGATCGTCGTTGATGGTGAACACGTCCTGCCACGATCCGGCAGGAAGAGCGCAGAACCGGCAAACGTGTCGGTCCCGCGCCAAGGCTTTGATGCAGGGCTCCTGCCGCAGACCGAGGGTCCCCTCGGCACGCTGTGCCGAGGGGTGGACAGAGGGAATGAGTGGCAGGAGCATTTGGTTTACTGGAACGTCATCTGCGCAGCGGCGCCGGTGTTGGACACCGCCCCACCGGAGACCGTGTTGGAGGCAAACGAGCCCCACAGGCTGGCCGAGAGGAAAGCACCGCCAAGGATGACGCCGGCGATCCCGTAGCCGAGCTTGTTCTGGCCGTTCGGGTTCTTCGTGTACTGCCAGATCGTATAGAAGCCGGCCAGGATAGCGGCCGCGCCGAGCAGGTAGCCCATGAGCTGCAGGACGTAACCGCCGCCGGTGCCGAGATCGGTGGAGGCTTCCTGGAGACGGCTGCCGATGCCGCTGGTGGTCGCGGCGAACACGGGCGAGGCGAGGACCATCATGGAGGCCGACGCGAGCCCGAGCTTGGCCGAGATGACCAACCGCCGGGTGGAGCCGAGGATGGGGGACGTGAACTTGAGCGTGGGAGACATTGCGGGGAAAACTCCTGGTGAAGAGGGACCATCCCTCTCACCGGAGCTTCAGTCGCGAGGTTGCAAGTGATCGCGGCTAAAACGATGCCGCGCGAAAAAACTCTTGGACGCCGATACGTCGGCTAGAAATAAGCAATGATCGCGGCGGCGATGGTGTCGACGTTCATCACAGCGACCCCGAACATGGCCTGGATGAGCGGGTGTCCATTCTGGTTCCGGTTGCCCTTCTGGGTCTCGTAGAAGGAGAACACGGCGAGCAGCACGATTAGCGCGCCATAGACCCGGAAGAAGTAGAGGAAGGCCGCAATGATGCTCAGCAGCGTTTGAGCTGGCGTGCCGCCCACAAGGTTGGAGGGGTCGAGCGTGGGGGCCGTGTAGGATGTGAGTCCGGCCGCCACAGAAGACGAGACGCCACCGCCGAAGGTATTGTTGGCAAAGGTCAGCATCCGATCGAACGACAGCAACGTCGCAGCCACGAACATCGTGATGAACGGTAGGAAGGGACGACGACTGGCTTGGCTGCCGGGGTTTTGCATTTGCCAGAAGCCGTAAAGGGAGGCCAGCAACAGCGAGCCTCCCCCTAAGTAGCAGATGGTCGGAATGACCCAGGCGAGACCATAGGCGATGTCCGAGGCGAAGTTGACGAAGCCCTGCATCTTTCCCGTCCCTACTGGATGGTGCCGCCATCGGTATCGACGGCCCACGACGTTCCGCGCTGGTAGACGCGCTTGACGTGACCGAGGCCGGGCACGGCATCACCCACCGCCAACTCGAATACGCTGGGAGAACCGGGTGCCGGGTTGACCGCTGCCACGACGGCCAGGCCCGGTGACGCTCCGCGAATGGTGTAGTCTTTCGGTAGGCGACGCTCTGCCGAAGACGTTGGCAAAGCCACAGGAGCGTCCACCGAGACAGAGAGACTGGCTGAAACTCGCTTGGATGGCACGACCACCGAAGTGGGACGAGCCGACGGGGCAACCGGCATGGCGGGAGTCGGAGCCGTCTCGGTTGGCGCACCGGCCCGCGCGGACGATTGGAGGATCGTCGTCGCTTCAGCCATGCTCAGGCGACCGTCGAAATCGTTGATTTTGTTCTCGACCGTTCCCGAAAGCTGCACGACTGTCGCTCGGAGCTGTGTCACCTCGGTTCGAGTATCGCGGAGCTGTGCGCCCAGGTTCTTGACCAAGTCGAGCAGTTGAACCTGCTGAGTGGTGGACAGCGGCGCGGCCTGCAACGTCGCGGCGGTCGCGATCGGATCGGCTGGAATGGCGGGAGCGGTCGGGGCCGCCTTGGCGGGCGCTGGTTGTGTCGACGAGGGGATGACAACGGGAACTGAGGCAGGCGTCACCATCAGTTGAGGAACGTGCCACGGGATTGAGATGTCGGCGGCGAGCGGCGTATTGGCGATCAGGGTTGGCTTGGAGACAACCGCCTCTTTACCGACTACCGGGGAGTTGGCCGGGATTGCTGCCGGACGATCAACGTCAACGGCGGGCGATTTCTGTGTCGTCGGTAACTCTTTGGATGGCTTCGCGACAGCGGCAACGCTCGGCGCGGCTTCGAGCGGCGGGTCGAGTTTCAGCCCTGCGATTTCCTGCATTTCGGTGGCGGCGACCGGAACCGGATCGGCAGGCTGCTGACGCTGTACAACTGGTCCCGACTTGCCGGGCAATATTCCCGCCTCGCTTGCGCCACTTCGGCCGGTGGTGGAGATCGTTGGCTTGGCCGGCATCGCTTGTGTGCCTGCAGGAACGCCGACGTCACGGACTGGTGTCCCGGTGCTGGCGACCGCCGCCTTAGCGGGCTCGAGATGGTTCCCCGTCGAGTGCATCGGCCCGCTCGCCGCCGACAAATGGCCGTTTGGATCAGTGGCGGCGGCGATCAATCCCCTGCTGATGGCCATGTCGTGAAGAGGCTGCCGGTAAACGTAACCGGCCGCGCCAACACCGAGCAGGAGAATGACTGCGACACCCGCCAGGAGCGAGCGGCGACGGGATTTGCGCGAGGAGGTCGGGATGCGTGCATCCGGCGTTGGGCCGATTGAGCCATGGGCTTGGGAGATTTCGGGAGGCTCGCCTTTGCCCGTCGGTTCGCCCCCAGGCGTGATCGGCGGGAGTCCATAGGCCGTGGCGCTGATCGGGTGAGGCTCTTGGAAATGATGATGTGGCTCAGAAGCGCCGCTTCCTTCACCCGGTAGTCCGAGTGGCGCGGTCAGATCGACGCCGGAGTGGGCGAGATCGGCATCGGAGATGTTCGTATCCATCGGGTGATCCTGCTGCTGTTCAAGGCGTCAGCAGTAAGGATCACCCGGCTCGTTGCGAGCTAGGACAGACGATTTACGGCTCGGCGTCGCTGTAAACGGGCTCGAGGAACATGATGCCGACGTTGACGTTAGCTTCGAGGTTAACAGTCGGCCCCTTGGGTGCGTTGGCAGTGACAGCCGAACCAAACTGATTGGCGGCGGCGCCGGCCGCTACGCCGAGCTGTTGCGGCAGGTTCAACCTCTGAAACGCTGTAGCGCCACCCAGCGGCCCGGCGACGACCGTCGAGTTGGACTGCGCGAGGGCTTGGCCGAGCCCGGAGACGAAAGCAGCGGCGACCGGGAGAACGAAGCGGGTGACATAGTGCTGGTCGACCGAGGATGCGACTGAGGTCTCCAGGGTGTCGGGTGCAATGACCAGCGCATTGATCTTTTGTTGGGTGCCGTCCTGAAGGGTGATGCTCGTGAGGCGCACGACCATTCGCGTATCGCGGGTCTCGAACGTCCCGGTCATCCTGTCGCCAACAACCGGACCGGAAAGTGCCTCGATCACCACAGGGCCACCTTGATCGGAGCTGGCGGCGAGCACCGTGCGGCCATAGACGCCACGGCCGGCAGGCATGAGCACTTGCCGAGATGCCGACGAGGAACCTCGATCTCCAAGGCGGCGAGCATTCGGGACGGGACTGCCTAAAGTCGAGGGTTGCCGACCTTGCGCGGCGCCGATGCTGCCGGACCTGTTTTCTCCTGACCCGGAACGCTCATCTGGCACGAGCACGACTTCGGTCGCTTGTGCCTTGTCGCCCCACCCCGCCAACAACGAGCTGATCGCGGCTTGGTAGACCTTGGCTTTTTCGTCATCGGCCTGGCGCTTGGCATTGGCAGCCGCGGCGGTTGTAGCAGTCGTTTGAGCGGACGTGGCCGAGGTGTTCGACGGTGTCGTCACCGGGGGCGTTTGGGTTCCGGCCCGCGGCGCCGGTGGATTTGGTCGTGAAAGGGTTTCCGATGTGGCAGGGGTCAGGGTGGGAGCAGGCCGGGGGGTTTCGGCAACGGTAGTTGGCACATCGACGTTGGCAACGGCGGTCTCGCGGCCGGGCATCGTTGCCACGGAGCTGCGCTGCGCTGCGACAGCAACCGCGGCACGGTTCTGGTCGGCGCGCGTGGCAAGCTCGCTGTAGGCTGGGGAGGTGTGGGGACCGCCAGGAAGCGGATCGAGCACGGGTACTTTGGCGATGGCTGTGCCGGTCTCACTGTGTCGCTGCGAGGTCATCATTATGACCGAGCCAAGAACGATAACGAGCACGAAGCCGCCGACAATCATGAGGCGGCGGGTACCAGCAGAACCGGACTGGCTCAAAAAGCGGCCGAAGCGAAGTTTGATCGGGATGGCGGACATCGAACGTCACTCCGAGAGGCGGGCGGTCACTGACCGACCGGTGTTGCGATCTGACAGCAAGACGACGGGCGTGGACGGCAGCGCATAGATCGTCATGCTGCCGAGGCCGTTCTCCGATGCGGTCCACTCCGGCGAGAGCACCGTGTATTGGGTCCGCAGGTAGATTTTGTCACCGAGACGCCAGGCCCGAGCGTCATCCGGCGAAACGCCGGTAACGGAAAGCGGCACGGCATCGGCCGGCGGCACGCCATCGAGCATCGCGGTCAGACTGGCCGCGCCGGTCTCCGGAATGTTGGGGCGGGTGATGATCTCGACCCGCGCATTGGGGCCGCGGCCCGCAACACGAATGTCGACGCGGGCGTCATACCGATCCCGTCCGCCGACGACCATAAACGCGAGCGGAACCGGTGATCCCGCGAGGTTGACCAGAATGCCACCCCGCGGCTGGGACGACCGCGGCGCGATCTGGAGGACGTTGCTACCCTTGAGCGGCACGTGGACGTCGAAGCCTTGGGCCTGGACCGCCGCGCCCTGACCACCCGAGGAGGTGCTGGTGGGATTCGAGTTTGTATCCCAGGCGATCGGCCACGGCTGGCCGGTGCTGTCCACGAAAGCCAATGCTGTGGGGTAGCCCTGCACAGTCTGGATGATCGGCACGGCCCCACCGGGACTGATCGCGACATTCACCGAACGTGTCGATGGTGACGCGATGGCGGGTGCGGCAACAGTCTCCCGCGCCGCCTGGTTTTCCTTATAGCGGCGCCCCAGCTCGATAATCATCTCGGGTGTGAGTGGGATCGCGCTACGCGCGCCATTTCGGAACGCCGGGTCATCGACACCGGGCTCAGGAGATAGTGGCGCATCTTGCGCACGGACCTGAGGCGCCATGACGACGGCCCCGGCAAGTAGAAGAAAGCGCAATCGCATGTGGTTGACTCCTTTGAGCAAGATCAGTTGCAGGCGTCCGGAAGCTGGCTCGACGGTTGGGCGGGAGGCGCAAAACGGTCCGAGAAGGCCCGGTAGTTGGGCGAGATCGGCGGCCGGAACTGGTTCGGTGGAGGCGGAGCGTCGGCGCCGGTTGGCAGGCAGGGGATCGCTCCCGCTGCACTCCCGAGGCTGGTGCCAGTCAAGTCACCAGCCATCCCGCCAAGGCGCGGGTTCCCGGGGTAAACGTTTGAGTTTACGCCATATCCGGGCACGCTATTCATTCCCGGGTAGCCGCGAGCGGTCGACCCTAGAGATGGCGGCTGCGGGGTCATGAGAATGACCTGGCTGTAGCCGGCACTCGATAGGAGGAGGCTCGCCAGCACGAGCGCGACGATGGATCGCACGTTTAACCTCCTGCCGAGGCGGAAATCGGCGTCGTGTTGATCCGGTCGATCACCATGCCGTCGGGATGGGACGTGACGAGCGATCTCATCACGACCGCGTCGACCATCAGATGCTGCGTGATTTTCTGATTCTCGTTCATGTAGGTCACGATCATCGGGAATTGGATCTTGTAGGAGTAGCGACCGTCCACGACCGGACGATCGAGGATCGTTGCGGCCCGTTCGGGTTGCGCTGTCACCGTCAAGCGTGCGCGTTTGATCTGGTCCAGGTTGCCGGTCTTGATGAAATCGCTGCCGAAATTGTTCCAACCTTCATTGCTGAAGTGAGATGCAGCCTTGGACAATGTGTCGCGATAGGTCGCGAAGTTGACGCTGTAGGCGGCGACGATCGACTGCACCGTCCAGGTCAGGACCTCGGCATCGGACATCACCGGCACATCGAGTGGTGTGACCTCGTAGGGTGTGCCGTGACCGTCAGTGTAGAAAAACTGCGGCTGCGGAGGGTGATGCCCAATCCAGATCCGATCTGCGACCAGGCCAACGATCGCGACAGCCATAACGGCTTGGATCACGAAAGAACGACGTGCCAGAGCCTGCATGAAGTCAGGATCGGACAGCTTGCGGGAGACCGCTTGGGGACGATTGCTCATGTCCCAACTGTCTGCTCGAGAGTTGCGAGCTAAGCCGGATATTTTCGGAGTAGAGGCACTTTATTTAGGACCAGAATGCATGCCCAGAGCGGCTATCGAAAACGATCACCGCGCAAGTTGAATGCAAATCAGTGATAGGGACGCATTCTACTCGGCGGCTTCCGATATCTGTCGTCGGTTTGACGTTACTTAGCCGGCCTTGATGCCTTATCACGCTCCGACTTCGCCAGGAGGGCTGCGCTGAGACCGGGAGACCAGAAGACGTTACCGGCTTCATCGGCCCGGAGATGCCAACAGGTCTCAGAAGCAGATTGGTTGTATGGCGTCGTCGTCATGACCGTGGTCGCCCCTTATTACTATGCAATGCGTATCGTAGTCTCAGTCGTAAGCAAGAACGCCAGACGCGACCATGTCGCGATATGTTTTCGTCCGCTTGAACTCATTGCAAATTCTTGGGCCATTCTTCGGACCCCAAAATGGGTTCTTCGTGACCACGCAAAACTTAAAGGTCCAGCCAGCCTTTCGGTATTCCTCGAGCATCGGCTCGTTCGGATCGAAGACCGTTTTGGTCAATTTATTCCGGTAGGCGCTCCGGCCCGGAAGCTGCAGACGTGCCAGCGTCCATTGAGTGTGTCGGTAGTCACGCCGCATCCGCCATGCCGTCGCCCATGGGTTGATTCCGCGGAGATGTTCTTCGCCCAAACGGCAATCGTCGCCATTATTCCAACTACGATAATGTAGCGGAGCCAACGGTGGCAGCAGATTGGGCCGCTGTAAGACTAAGGTTTCGCGCGGACGGGTTGGCAGGCCCAGGCTACGAGCCTTGTAGCGAACCGAACCTGGTGAGCGGCCGATATAATCAGCAATCGCGCCCACAGTGAGCTGACAAT
Source organism: Acetobacteraceae bacterium (assembly GCA_965199555.1). Taxonomy (GTDB): domain Bacteria; phylum Pseudomonadota; class Alphaproteobacteria; order Acetobacterales; family Acetobacteraceae; genus LMUY01. Next base: position 125,767 of record CBDASJ010000015.1, read on the forward strand.
GCCACAGCATCATCAGGTAATTAACTTGAATAGGCGTCCAAGCTTTTGGGGACGGCATGAACCGCAGTTTGCGAGTACCGAGGCTGTCCACTCCGTTTGCTTCCATCAACGCAGGGACGTCGATCTCTCGGATCTCGAACATCTTTGCGATCGAAGCAGCATCGAAGCCCGCCGTAGCGACATGACGAAACAAGACTTCGCAGACCGAGATGATGATTTCTTCATCCTTGAAGCCGCCGAACCGCCGACCGCCCTTGCTGGGTCGGACTTCATAATTGGCCACGACGAGCGGAGGAAGATTCATCATCACGAACACTCACTTTTGGGTGCGTCGGGGGAAGCTAAACCAGCTATCGAAAAGCCGAGCAAGAAAAAAGACTCGCCTGAATTAGCCACGGTGCGATGCAGATTCTGAGGGCTTGGGACACGTTGAAACAAGGATGAAGCAGCGGTGAGCTTCACGTCAAAATCGTCGGTATGAAGGACGGGTTTCATGCCCGCGTCGTCGGCGCATACTGTTCTCGCCGGCCTGCAGCCTCGAATAAAGCACCTAGAACACTTGCCAGAGTGCTTGAGCCAACAGGTACGGCTCCTTGCTCCAGCAACAATGATTGTACTCGGTCATCAACCGCTGACGTCAGACGTGCCAAGAAGTCGAGGGTCACGAGTTGGCTCTGAGAAACACCATAGCTGATACCGCAGATGAGATCGTGTGGTTGCACGCCGTAAGCTGCTGCAAGATTACTTAAACTATCCATGGTGATATTTTGCACACCACGCTCCATCGCTCCGATGTATGCAGAGTCGATCCCGGTCCGCTCTCCCATCTTAGCAAGCGTAAGATCCAGGTCCCGCCTGATTTTCCTGATGTTCTTACCGACAGCGGCCCGCAGGTTCGGCCCGCGCAATGCCCCGGTCAGCACACGGCGCCCGCGCGCACTCGGCTCGTCAGCCGCCGACATCTTTTTACCTGGTCTCTTCATCGATACCCTTCCGTCGACCTGAGCAAACACGGCCAGATTTTCACGGGTCAGAGTTCCGATGGGAGGTTGCAAGCTAAAACCAGAAAATTGCGATGGCCTGTAAAAAGGTCGGAGTTGGCTCGCAACGGCGGACGGTAGTCTGAAGGCGGACATAGGACCGACCCGATGATCGACATCACTCGACTGCTTCAGCTTGCCGCACTCCTCGCCCTCGTCACGCCCGTGCCGGCGCGAGCGGACTTCCAGATAGGCACGCTGGCGGTAAGACCCACTCCAGAACCCCCGGGTGAGACAGCGCCTTCGCCGGCAGCGCCCAAGTTCAAGACCGCCACCGGTTACGGCAACAATGTCCCGCTCGACTTCGCGGCAAGGCAAATTGTACCAGCGAGTGTTCGGCTTCGGTTCGGCTCCAGCGTCGATCGGGATGCTTTTGTCACCTGGCGCGGCAATGCACCGTGGAATCATGTGCTTGCCGCAGCGGTGCGACCGCTGGGTTTGCGGGTCGTGATCGGCGCGACCGAGGTGGCGATCTTGCGGTGAGAACGGGATCATAATCCTATCCTAGCCCACCCAAAAAGTAGAACGCAACGTGAACATGGAGGCCGAGGTCGTAATTTTATTCGGCTCGGAAAATGGGCACGATCACTTGCAACCTCCCGCTTCACCATGACGAAATCACCGAACGGATTTCGTCATGCCGGATTTAACTGCGACCGCAATCAGCGAGTGGCTGATCTTACATGGGTCCGATGCCGTGACAGGTAGCGATCCTGGCTTGGATGCTAACCCGGTTGCGGAACCGCTGGTCCTCCGGCTCGGCGAAGCACTCGATCGAGCCTTAGGTGCAAATGCGGGCGGGACCGAAGCCTTTCTCGGCGACGAGCGGATGACCCCGCACCTACGAGCCGTGATGGTCGGCATGGGGTCGCCCCGCCGCCTGAGAATGATGCACTGGTTGGTCGACAGCGAGTTTGAAGATCCGCGGGCCATCATTGAGGGCATCGAGAACGCACCCGGTGAAGCGACAGGCGATGGCTTGCGGCCCTGGCTTCTCGACCTTCAACGGCGAGAATTGCTGGAGACGGTCTTCGACAGTGACCGAATCAACATGCTGCTCGCCGCTTGCCGACGGGCGTCCGGGTCAGGAGAAACCACGTGAACGTCAGTAAATACCGAACCACGGCGCTGGCTGGGACCGTCTTGGCCGCACTTCTTGTACCTGTGCAGGGGTGGGCCGATGACACGGACGGATGTACGACGCTCGCCAATTCCGCCGCTGCAGGACTGGCCAACACGATCGCGGCTGACGATCAGACGATCAAGCCCCCTCAGAGCGTGACCACGTTGAGCTGCCTCGGCAGCTTCTACAACGGCACTGGGTTGAACGTCATTACCAACCTCCTCGACCCAGGCTCTCTGCTGGCAACGATCGAGGGTAAGATCTGCTCTGCCGTTCAAAGCACCTGGAATAACTACGTCGGCAGCGTTCAGTGCGGATTGACCATCACTGGGTTCAACGTCGGCTTTGGCGGGTTGGGCGGCGGCAACTTCTGCCCGAAGCTCAGCTTTGGCGGCGGCGGTAGCTCGATCGGCAGCGTCGGTGCCGGGCTTAGCGGCACTCAGTCTGGCCGCTACCTCACCGGCACCGGCATCCCGCCCAGCGGCTACACCCTTCCCACCGGCACGAACTACTAGGAGGCACCATGCGCCGCTCAACCGGACTTCTCGGAACCACTGCGCTCGGTCTGGTGCTTGGTGGCGTCCTTATGAACACGACGCCGGCTTTTGCCGATCTGCCGACCATCGACATCGCTGCAATCGCACAGTCGGTTAAGTCCTTCGCGCAAGAGACGGGCATTCTGAACGTGCTCAACGCGATGAACACCGTTCAATCCACAATAAACCAAACGATGTCCGACATTAAGGGTGCCATCGGCCCGAGCACCTACGGCGATACAAACACACTACTTCAACAAGGCTTCACCCAAAACGCCAACTACTCGAAAGCGCAGGTCGGCGCGATGGGACAGATCGCCGACGCCTCGAATACGGCAAATACGCTCGTCCAGCGGACGTTTCGCAACGCTCAGCTCCGGGACGATCATACCCTCTCACCGCAGGCGTGCATGGCGCTCAACTCCGGACAGAGCATTACGATCGCGGCCGGGCAGTCGTCCAAGGTTAGCGCGTCGATCGGACTGGTCACCGATCGACGCGGCCAAGCGCTGCCCGGCACACCCGCCCACGAAGGTGAAGGCCAGGCGATCGCAGCCGTGACCCAGCTTCATTTAACCCGCTATTGTTCCGAGGATGAAAGCGCGGCCGGGCTTTGTACGGTCGATACAACCCGACAAAACCTCGATCAGAGCGCGGGAAGCCTGACCGGCTTCTCCGTCTACGACGCGACAGACAACAATGGCGTGAATGCCGCCAACGACTTTGCGACCAACCTGATCCAGACTGTCGTGCCCGGTGCCATCCGAGGCGACGCTCTGACATCGGCCGCCGGCCAGGACGCCGAAGCACGCCGTCGTCGTTACAACGCCAAGATCAGCATGGCGCGCAAGATCACCAACGACATCATCGGGACACGCACCACCTCAGCCAACCTGACAGCCGATCAGAAACAGCAAATGGTAGATCAGGGACTGACGCCCACGGATCAGTCGTCATGGCTCGGTGCGCTCGACCTCGACGTCAATCGGCGTTCGGGTGGCACCGCTTGGCACGCCTCTCTTCAGGCAATGCCGCCGAAGTCCGTCATGGTCGAGATCGCAACCGAACTGGCGTTGAGCAACACGATCGCCATTGCACGTCTCAAGCTCGAGCAGCAGCACGCCGCAGTGTCGGCGGCCCTGCTCGCAACCGCCGCCGAGGCTGAGCTGAAGCCGGTGAACTCGATGCCGACGCCTCAGATGGCTTCGCAGTGAAAAACAGTAATTTAGGGGAGGTGTGACGATGTCAGACGTGAAACCGGAAACGACCGCCGCCAGCGTGCCACCCGCTGCCGCGGCTACGGTCCCGAAGTCTGAGACAGAGAGAAAGATCGAGGCGATCTTCTCGGAGATCATGAAGCGGCCTGCTTTGGCCGCAGCTCTTCTTACCCCTCAGTCGACGCCAGAAGTGCCGCCTGCCTCGGAACCAGCAGCGGAACCTGCTCCGAAGGTCGATCCCATCCTAATCCTACTTGCCAGGATGCAGACAGCAACGGCGTCCTTCCCGGCCGGAGAGACAGGGCTGACGAGGGGTATCAACCAGCTTGCGGAGCGAGCGGCGACGACGGACGCCACTACCGACGCTACATTCCGAACCCACGTCGCGTATCTACTACAGGACACAAACCGGGTCCTTGGTGCCAACGCGATTGAAATGCCGACCGCACTCAGTGCAGAGATGACCAAGCTCGCGGCGACCAGCCCAGGCCTTACGAACAAAGCCATGGCGGCGATGCTGCAGGGCACACCGGACATTGGCGATCGTGGCCTCGTACGCGATCTCCGGCGGGCTGCCGCCAGTATGGCAACAATGGGACCAGAGCAGGACTCCGCCGCGGTCAGCCCGATCATCGCGGCTTTCGAGAACAGAGTGAGACTTGCACCACGGGAAGTTGGTGCAGTTCAACAATCGCAAAACATCATGCCAGCTTCAGCAACGGATCCACGGACCGAGGGTCAAACAAATTCAACGGAGCCAAGCTCCAGAAGACGAGGGGCGGAGAACGAGCGTGTGGATGTGCAGGCGATCGCTTCCCCTGGAAATGGTGGAGAGGGAAAGCCTAGCGCTGAAGGCAATGCACCGATCGCGTCTCCCACAACGGTTCAAAACCAATCAAAGCGTTTAATGTCACACATCATGAGTGGACTATCCAAAGGACCGGTTTCGGGCCCGGCGCCTTGGGCTTCGCCAGCCGTGTCGATGGAAGAGCGGATGTCCGGCTTGGGACAACGCCTTGATGCGGGCCGAACCGATCAGCTCATCCGGTCGGCCGAAAAATCAGGCGTCGCTTATATAAACGCGATTGAGACCTTTTCGGTCGGTGCAGGCGCGGAGGTTCTGGCGAAAATTGACGCAGCGGGCAGCACCGAGCCGGGCGGGCTCACGACCGTCATGCAGCAAATGCAGCCTGGCGGGCGCTATGCCAACCTGCGCACGGAGTTTGACGGCGCTCTTCAAACAGATCGCGTATTTGCCGCTGCTTACAGCCAGGTCGAGAAGACAGGCCAGCAATACGGCAAGGATCGTCTCGCTGTGACGACCGATTTCGACGCTAAAAAGCTGGATTTGCGGCAGCTCGATGCACGATTCCAGAAGGCTGAAGAAGCGATTGGTGACGCAACGGAGCGCATTCCAGGCCGCGCGCCCGGCACGAACGTGACCGACGAGCTCGGCCAGAAGATCACCGAATTTCTCAAGCGAGCCGTCGAGAAGGTTCGGTCCATGTTCGGGCAGGAAGCAAAACCGGAGCAGCGTTCCTCCGCTGGCCCGAATATGGGGCCGCAGTAACAGGCGCCATATTAGGGAGGATCACTCGCAACGTCCCAGCTGAAACTCGGAGGATCTAAACCTCCGAGAGGCAGCAATGTCCCGCCTACGAACAATCGCCAACTCCACTCTCATCACCGGGACCTTGCTGATCTGGACTGCCGGCGCGGCAACGGCGGCCGGTCCAAGTCAACCGACTTGGGCCGCCCTCGATCCAGGCGACGATTGGGCCGCCCAGGTGCTTCGCTCAATCTTCCCAACAACCTCGACCGGCACGAGCCTGTCCGGGATAGGCGCGGAAAGTAGCGTCATCGGCCAGATCATTGGGCAGCTCACCGGCTACATACTCGCAATCGCAGCCGTTTACCTCGCTTACGCGACCATCATTCAGATCCATCGGGCCGCCGAGACGGGTAAAGTCCTGAGCAATTCGATCAGCTCGTGGGCTCCGGTAAGGCTGATGTTTGCTCTGACGATGATGTTCCCACTCCCCTCCGGTTTTAGTGTCGGGCAAGCCGCTGTAATGCAGTCGGCCATGTGGGGGATCGGCATGGCGCGCGCCGTCTACACCATGACCATAAAGGCGGTTGGTCCGGACGCCGTGCCGATCGCAACCCCTATCATACCCGGCACGAAGTCTATTGTGGCAGGGCTTCTGGAAAATGAGCTGTGTCGGGCATTGCTGAACAAAGCGTCCGGCAATCCGAACCTGGTTCCAGCCCCGACACCTATACAGAGCGCCGCCAGTGGTGGGTTGTCCACCTTCGACGGCAACAGCAGCTACGTTACTTGGAATTATTCAATGAGCAACGGCAACGACAGCGGGTCGCCGACCTGCGGCAGCGTGAGCCTACGGCAAGCAAATGCAAGCGCAACCAATATCGCTGGCGTTTCCGCCGATATGTCGAACACGCAGAAAGACATTCTAACGAGCGTCATCGCACAAACCATTCGGCCCGATGCCGAGAGCGTCGCAGCACAAATGTGGGCGACCCGGCAGGCCAGCTCACTTGGTCAGCTCATGAGCACCTACACGACTGGTACCGCTTACTACACTCAGAAGCTTGCGGCCGCTGCTTCACAGTATACTTCCGCTTTGCGGGCGTCGGTTGGTTCCGCAGACGCTGCTCGAGGTGGGAGCCTCGGCGTGGTGGCAAACCAGAACCAACTAAGCGCGCTTGGTTGGACATCGGCCGGCGCCTACTACGTGGAAATCGCCCGGCTTAACGGTCAGACTCTCTCGCTTCTCTCGGCGACGCCAACAGTCCAGTCGCCGACCTTTCGAGGCCTGGGTGGCGGTTTGGGACGGGATCTCGCGCCATTGATCTCGGCGACCCTGACATTCCAGCAAACGCTCAAGAGCTACACTGACACCACGGATGGCCAGAGCCCAGCAAGCGGCAATGCGGAACTGTTTTCGGGAGCAACGCCGGGACAAAACGGCGCGTCTACGATTGACCAAGTTGTACGAAGCCTCAATCTCAATGAGAAGCTACTTGCCACCGTTGTCGGGGTCATGTCTCCCACCACAGGGTCCGGCTGGATCGATCCGTTTGCCTCGCTTATCAATCTTGGCCAGACCCTCGTTCTGGTGTCGCTCTCGGCGCTCGGCTTGGCTGCCGTTCTGTCCTCGACGACGGCCAGCGCAGGCGCAATGGCATGGAACGTGCTGACGCTGAACTTCAGCGGTGCTGCCGCAACGGCCTCGGGCTACATGGTCATGCAGTTTCTAGGAACCCCAATCTTTTACGGGCTGATGGCGATCCTGCTGCCGGGGCTGATGATCTCTTACATCCTGCCCATGATCCCGTTCGCCATGTGGATCGCGGGCGTCATGGGCTGGATCATTCTGGTCATCGAGGCGGTCATTGCTGTTCCACTCTGGATGTTCGCACACCTCACCTTCCAGGGCGACGGGCTTCATGGGCGTGGCATCGAGGGATACGGACTGCTGTTCAATGTGGTTTTCCGACCAGTGTTGATGCTCGTTGGTTTGCTGATGGGCTATCTTGTGTTTAGCGCGGCGTCTTGGTTGCTCACCCAGGGGTTTGTCATAGCCGCGGGGTTTGCGCTGTCGAACGGCTGGTTCGTCACCAACCTTCTTGGGCTCGTCGTTCTACTCATCATGTTCGTGCTGATGGAAGTGACGTTCGCTCTGGTCTCGTTCAGGCTGATCTCACTCGTCCCGCATCATGTTATCAAAATGATCGGATTTCAGCCAGCCAACCGCTTGGACATCGAGCGTTTCTCGCAGGACGTTGGAACTGTCGGTATGGGCGTCGCGCTCAATAAAATCGGCAAGGGGCGCGATGATATTGCGCAGAACGTATTGGAAGGTCCTAGCGAAGGTGGCGGAGCCGCTGGCGGCAGGACGTCAGATAATGGTAGAGGAGCAGTCAAGGCCCTCGGGGTTGACAGTACCCTAGCGGCACAAACCGATGTGTCTCCACCGGCTCAGGAGGATTAGTGTGTCTGATAATATGGGGTCGGCCTGGGCTCTAGGCGGCATCCTCGGCCAGTTACAGGGCGAGAGTGAAGTGCGTGCGGCTCGTGGTCTTGCCACAGCTCTCCGGCGTCGTTTTCAGCAGCCTCAGGTTCAGGTCGACGTAGGCGCGTTGCTTCAACACTTGGAAGAGCGTGAAGCCTATATCGAGGGGCTCGAAGCCGAGATCGCGGAGCTACGCCGCCAGGGTGCTATCGTCGCGGCAAACCGCGACAAAATAGATAAGTGGGCCACATGGGCAGAGGAAAAGCTAATTAGCGCCGGCTTGCTCTAGCTTAGCTTGCAACGACTGACCGCATGTTGTCCTCCGGAAGCCTCGGAGTGACACCATGCAGAAAGTCTTTCTCGCCTTTCTTCTCGCAGCTTTCGTCACTGCCTGCGGAAAACCGCCGAACCTGAAGTCGGCCAGCGACTACAACAGCCCTCCCCCGCCGCCGATCAATCATCCGCTCTATAATCCCTATGCCGCGTATGGCGAGGCGCGCGCTACTTGGCGGCCGCCGATCGCGGATCGCGATGGTAATATCCAGAAGCCTTACGATCCATCGACCGCTGCTGGCCGGCCGAATTACGAGTTGGCGCCATGGGCGACCGGAGCCGGTAGATCACCGTTCTCCGCGCCGGCCGGCACGTTCTAAAGCAAAGGGCTGAGCGATTGCTCAGCCCTTTGCTCTGCCTCAGTCTTATTCGTCAATTCCGAGATAGACCCGCAATGCTTGTTCGGCCCGCAGCATAGCGACCGCAAGGCTTGGTGCTGCACCACCGGCTAACGGGTCGGTGTGGTCGTCATCCTCCCCGAATGACCAACTGATCCGAGGCACGTCCTTGGGCTGCTGCAACATAAAATAGTAGCGCATTTCGACTACGAACATGCGAAACTCGCCAATGTATGCAAACGCCTGAACTTCTGCCGGACACCCACTCGGCATCCGTTCAGTCAACCATTCGACAACCAGTGGCTTCGGAAGCCGCAATCTACGCTGCGGACGACTAAGCCGAAGCCCGGCAAGCGCTTTCTCTAGGTGTTCACCAGAGACATCGGTTGGGAAGCTCATGACGGCCACCAGGTCTTCGATGTGGCTAAGAACTCCTGAAACGAGCCCAGCCGGTTAGTCCGAACCTGCCAATTGATTAACGCATTGTAGAACGCCCCGATAAAGAACAGGCCAGCCAGGGCGATTAAAGCCAGGAGGTAGGCAATACTGGCGCCGCCGGGTGCGATTAAACCAGCATAGATCCAGAACGCCAGGAAACTACACCCGCCGAGCAAGTATGCCTTCGTCGCGAGGGCTGTCTGGGCTCTCCGCCGTCTCAACAGGATCTGCAGGTGGTGGACGTCGGTGTTGGTCCGAGCTGCCGTTTCGGGCAGATCAAAGAAACCGGCCTCATTCAGACGTACAATCGAGGGGCGGTTGCTCTCAGCCTTGATCTGAAAGGCCAGGCTCTCGATGGTGCGGACGCCCTCAACGACGTTGCCGACCCCGAATGTGGCAATCGGCCCGCCGACGAGGAATCCAAGCGCCCGCCATAGGCCACGCCGTCGCCGCGGTGGGCGGCCTTCTGGCAGCGCTTGCCCTGCGCTCGTCATCCTACTTCCCCAGCGCGGCAATAACCGCCTCGAGGTTGCCGGGAAGCCCATCGGCCCGTCCTTCCTTTCCGGAAGCCGTTTTCCAGAGAAAAGTCGGTGTTCCGCGAAGGCCGATTGCTTCCGCCGCCCGCATGTTGGTGGCTAGGTTGGCGGCAGAGGTAGGGCCGGCCGCATCGGTTAGCTTGTTCGAGGTCCAAGCATAAACCATCTCGGAAGGGGGCAGGCTCAGCATCGCCTTGGCAGCAAGCGTGCTGCGTCCGTGGTCCTCGTAGTCTAATACCGAGATCGGCACGACAGCGAGCTGAACCCGTCCATTGGCAACGTACGACTGGAGTTGGTCCATCGCACGTACGGAGTAGCTGCACAGCGGGTCGATAAACATGGTCAGTGTCGGCGCCGTATCCGTGCCGAACTTCCCAGCAACGATGGACCTGAGCGCGGAAGCTGAGTCGGCTTGCTCGCCTGTGTTTGCCTGTTGCGCTTGGGGTGCCGCGGTGGGAACGTCACCGATCGTGACAGTCGGGATGGCGCCGTCGATCGGTGCGACTTGATCCCTGGTGACATTGTGACCGGTTGATTCCCACATCACGCCGCCGACGACGGCCTGATTGTCGGGTGTGATGTAGAAGACCTGGAACGTGTCACCCTTGCGAGCGAAGATTCCGCGTAGGCCGTGGCTCGTTCCAATGTCGAACGCTTCGGCGCCTTGGGCTGTTATGCGACGCAAAGCTGACGAGCGCTCGATCTGGTCAGATGAGATGGCGTGAAGCCCGGTCTGTTTGGGGACGCTCACGGAAGCGACACCCGCTTCACGCGGCAAAGCTGCAGAAGCAGGATCGGTTGGCAGAACGCATTGCGACCCAGCAGTTGCAGCCACGGGGGCCATCAAAGTGGCCAGAAAAAAAGCTAAACGCATTGGTGTCTCCCGTTGATGGAGATACCCTGCAGCGGATAGTTGCAAGCTAAACCACGAGATCGTGGAAAGCGCTATGCAGCCGTGCAGCTCGAACCCGACCTCATTTACACCAGGGATGGTCGCATCTGGACGTCTTCCGGCATCACGGCCGGCATCGACCTTGCCCTTGCCCTTGCCCTGATTGTCGACAATCACGGTGAGACGGTGGCCTGGGATACGGCACGGCACTGGTCGTCCACCATCGCCGTAGCGGCGGACAATTACAGGTCTCTGCGCTTCTCGAGTTGAAAACGCCTTCCGGATCTTTTGCTACCCTGGTGTCATGGATGTGCGAAAACTTCGATACGCTCCTCACCGTCGAAACCTCGCGGAGCGCGTTGATATGAGCACGCGGCAGTTCATCCGCGCCTTTGCTGCCGAAACTGGCTCGACACCCGCCAAGGCGGTTGAGCGGCTGCGCGTCGAGGCGGCGCAGGCCCGTGTGCAGTCGTCCGGCGAGCCGATCGAGCAGGTGGCGCTCGCCACAGGGTTCCGCAACTCTGAGCGAATGCGCCGGGCTTTTATCCGAGCGTTCGGCCATCCTCCGCAATCCCAACGGCGCGCGGCACGGGTAGTGCGCTCAGATCGATCGCCATAGCGATAGCCTAAAAGCTGGCGCAGGCAGGCAGTCTCTCCGCAATTGCCACATTACTATCTTGAACGAGGCGCTGCTGACAGCGACAAGCTTCTAGCCATCAGGGACGAGTGTCAGATTGATAATTTTCTGACCGTCATACATGCCGGCTTTTGCGACAGCGTGAAGCGTGCTTTGGAAAGCCGATTTAGGTCGTTCACACCTATTTCGATCCATTTACGCGAAGCGTGAGGAGACCGGCCAAGGCCGCCAAACTGAGCCCGCCTGACACAAGGAGGGCAGCCGCCACTCCGAACCGGTCCAGCACGATCTCGAACAGCAGCGGTGCGGTCGCCTGTATTACCCGTCCCGGTGCCGACAGCACGCCCGTTCTCAGGCCGTAGCCGGCCGCTCCGAACAGGGTCAGCGGCAGCATTCCCTTGGCGACGGTCAGCATTCCATTGCCGGCGCCATGCAACAGAGCGAAAGCCGCCGCCGCTGGAGCGCCCAGGGCGGCAAGTGTCAGAGCGCCGAGCGGATGCAACGCGGTGGCAATCCGCGCCGACGCCAGCGCCGAGAGGTGCCGCTGCAAGCTGTATTCTACCAGCCGCGCGCCGACCTGTGCTGGCCCGATCAAGGCGGCAGCCGCAACGGCCGCTGCAGGCGTAGCACCCGCAGCTTGCAGCAGGCGCGGCAAATGCGCCGCCAACGCCGCCGATACGAACAACGTAGCCGCGAATACCCCGGCGAGGACGATCATGGCCCAGGGCGCTGGAACGTCGGTCGCGACCTGCACTGCCAACTTCTCCGGTAGAGGTGCCCGCGGCACCAAGAGCCGGTTCAACGGCAAACCCAGCATTATGTGCAGCGCGGCCCAGACGACGCAGGCCCAACGCCAGCTCAGCTCATCCGTCAGCAGCGCCGTCGCTGGCCAGCCGACCGTGCTGGCGAAACCGGCGATAAGCGTGATGCCGGTAATCGCACTCCGTGCCTCGTTCCGATAGAGACCAGCCAAGGTGGCGAATGCCGCATCATAAAGCCCCAGCGCCATGCCGATGCCGAGCACGAACCAAGCCAGCGACAGTCCCGCGATGCCGGTCGCGGCGGCCAGCAGCAGCAGCCCGGCGGCGAAGACCAGGTTGGACAATGCCAGTACGTCGCGCCCGCCTCGACTGTCGATGGCGCGGCCCGCGGCCGGTCCGAGCAGGCCGGAGAGCAAGAGCGCGCCGGAGAAGATGCCGAAGAACCACTCCCGCGACAGGCCGAGATCGGCCGAGATGGGATCGGCCAGCACCGCGGGCAGGTAGTAGCTCGAGGCCCAAGCCAAGGTCTGCGCCGTGCCGAGGGCCAAGACGACCGTGCGTCGGCTCCTGCCCCCGGCCGCGGCCATTACAGCGCGTCCGGCAGCTTGAACTGGCTCTTCCGCTCGCTGTAGCGGTCGACCAGGTAGTCAGCCCGATCGCGCAGCAGCAGCGTGAAGCGGAGCAGCTCCTCCATCACGTCGACCACGCGGTCGTAGAGCGGTCCCGGCTTCATGCGCCCGGCCTCGTCGAACTGCTCGTAGGCTTTGGGCACGCTGGACTGGTTGGGGATGGTCACCATGCGCATCCAGCGGCCGAGCAAGCGCAGCGTGTTCACGGCGTTGAAGCTCTGCGACCCGCCCGACACTTCCATCACCGCCAGCGTGCGGCCCTGGGTCGGCCGCACCGAGCCTTCCTCGAGCGGTAGCCAGTCGATCTGGTTCTTGAACACGCCCGTCACCGCGCCGTGCACCTCCGGCGAGCACCACACCTGGCCTTCGGACCACAGCGACAAGGCCCGCAGCTCCTGCACCTTGGGGTGCTCCTTCGGCACACTGTTCGCGATCGGCAGCTCTCGCGGATCGAAGATCCTGGTCTCGGCGCCCATCGCACGGAGCAGCCGTTCGGCTTCCTCGACGAGCAGTCGGCTGAATGAACGTTCCCGCAACGAGCCATAGAGCAGCAGGATGCGCGGGGCATGCGTTGTGCGCGCGGTTGGCTCCAGGCGTGCCAGATCTGGCTGCGTGAGTAAATCGGCCCGCAACGCCGGCATCTCGTTCATCGGCCCGCTCATGCCGGCCCCAACAACGGTAGCCAGAGCGCCAAGGCGGCAAGCACCACCAGCAGCACGGGCGGCGTGATAGCGAGACCGACGCGCATATACTGGCCCCAGCCGATGCGGATGCCCTTGGTCCCGAGCACGTGCAGCCAAAGAAGCGTCGCCAGGCTGCCGATAGGCGTGAATTTCGGGCCGAGGTCGCAGCCGATGACATTGGCGTAGATCATCAGCTCGCGCGTAGCGGCCGGGATGCCGTGCGCCGCCTCGATGGAGAGCGCGCCGACCAAGACGCCAGGCATGTTGTTCATTACCGAGGACAGCAACGCGGCGCCGAACCCGGTGCCGATCGTGGCAATCCAAGGCCCTTGCCCGGCCAGCCAGATCAGTGCACCCGCCAGATGGTCTGTTAGCCCCGCGTTTCGCAGGCCGTAGACCACGAGATACATGCCTAGGCTGAACACCACGATCTGCCACGGTGCTCCGCGCAGCACCTTGCCGACCGGCACGACCTGGCCGCGTATCGCTAGCCCCACGAGCACAAACGCGGCGATGCCGGTCACCGCTGACACCGGCACGCCGAGCGGCGCCAGCACGAAGTAAGCGACCAGCAGCAGTGCCAGTAACGGGAACGCGGCCCGGAAAATCAGCCTATCCCGGATGGCGCTTCCCGTTGGTTCTAGCTGCGACACGGGATAGCTGGCAGGCACCGTCCGCTGATAGACCAACCAGAGTACTCCAAGCGTGGCCGCAAGTGAGACGAGGTTCACTGGCACCATGACCGCCGCATAGCGGTTGAAGGTGATGCCGAAGTAGTTGGCCGAGACGATGTTGACGAGGTTGGAGATGATGAGCGGCAGGCTGGTCGTATCGGCCACGAAGCCGGTGGCGACCACGAAGGCCAGCGTCGCCGCGGGTGAGAAGTCGAGCCGCACCAGGATCGCTACCACGATCGGCGTCAGCAACAGCGCCGCCCCGTCATTGGCGAAGAAGGCGGCGATGACGGCGCCCAGCACCACGATCAGCGGCAAGAGGCGGCGCCCACGACCACCACCCCAGCGTGCGACGTGCAGCGCGGCCCATTGGAAGAACCCGGCCTCATCGAGCAGCAGGGAAATGACGATCAACGCCACGAAGGTGAAGGTCGCGTCCCACACGATATGCCAGACCACGGGCACGTCGCCCCAGCCAATCACCCCGGTCAGCAGAGCGAGGACAGCACCGCCCATGGCGCTCCAGCCGATGCCGAGGCCGCGTGGTTGCCAGATGACGAGCACGAGCGTGGCAAGAAAGATCGATAGGGCGAGCATGGGTGTCCTCAGCCCACAGACATGCGGGCAGGTCCTCCGCGGCGCTGAGGCCGCGGAGGATGATGAAAGCGGGAGTGGCTCTACGGGGAGAGCGTCAGATCACGCGCTGCCCGTCGGCAGCGACGACCTTCTCGCCATCCTCCTTGGTGAAAGCGGCACGCTGTGGCTCCGGCAAGATGTCGAGCACGGCTTCGGAGGGGCGGCAGAGCTTCACGACCTGCGGCGTGACCACCAGGGGCCGGTTGATGAGGATGGGATGCGCCATCATGGCGTCGACGAGCTGGTCGTCGGTCAGCGCCGGGTCGGCGAGCCCGAGCTCGGCGTAGGGGGTGCCCTTCTCGCGCAGCAGCGCGCGGGGTGTCAGGTCGGCACGACGCATAAGGTCGAGCAGCGTGTCCCGGCTTGGTGGCGTCTTGAGGTATTCGATTATCTCGGGCTCGGTGCCGCTGTTGCGGATCAGCGCCAGGGTGTTGCGCGACGTGCCGCAGGCCGGGTTATGGTAAATGGTGACGGTCATTGCAGCACCTGTTCGGCGGGACAGCAGGGAGTTAGGGCTGCAATTAGTGGGGCGCACAGGTCGGCGCGTCCGCCGCAGCAGTCCTTGACGAGGAACAGCATCAGGTCACGCAGCCGATCGAGATCGGCGCGGTAGATGATCGAGCGGCTTTGCCGTTCCGACCGTACCAATCCAGCCCGGGCCAAGGTGGCCAGATGCGCCGACATGGTATTCTGCGGGATCTCGAGCAGCCGAGCGACCTCGCCCGCAGGAAGGCCATCCGGCTCGTGCTTTACGAGCAGGCGGAAGGTATCGAGGCGAGTGCCTTGTGCGAGCGCGCCCAGGGCGGCGATAGCCGGCTCATTATCCATATATCTAGTTTAACCGATATACGATGCATGTCTAGCGCTGATAGAAATTAGAGGCAGCTCGGCAAACGCTCGGTCTTGAGCCATTTTCCCGTGTGTAGATCAATGCTGCTGGGACAAGCACTTGCCGTGGTCTGCCAGGACCTCAATGACCCTGCACTCCGCAAATCGGCCGTGCGGACCCGGCTCGACCATAGCTTTCAGTTCGGTGCGAAGGGCAACAAGCCGGACGATCTTGTCTTCTATCGCCGCAAGATGCGCCCGGGCGATAACGTCCGCTCCGTCGCAGGGCTGTTCTGGCAGACCGGCAAGGGCCAGAAGCTGCCGGATCGCATCAGTGTCGAAGCCCAACTCGCGAGCATGGCGTATGAATGCCAGACGCTGCACGTCCGAGGTTCCATAGGTGCGTCGGTTACCTTGGGTCCGCGGCGGGAGCGGAAGCAGGCCGATACTCTCATAGTAGCGAATGGTGGCCACCTTGACGCCGCAAAGCTTCGAGACTTCCCCGATCACCATATCGTGTGGCATTGGATCTGCTGTTGCTCCTCTAGCGACTAGAGATTGTAGCCAGTCCCTCTCGGGCGAGGAAGCTGTATCGGCTCTCGTCCGAGACGCGGCCCTTCAGGCGTACCCGACGGTCCCGCGTCCCACAAAAAATCCATTGCGAGGAATACCATGCCGCAAGAGAAACCAGGTCAGCATCACGACCACCCCGGGCACGTTCCGGGCGACCTCGACGAGCACGGCCACCGTGATAAGAGCGCCAAAGAGGTCCCTGGCGAGCACCATGATCACCCGGGGCACACGCCGGGCGACCTCGACCCACAGGGGCACCGGGACAAGAGCGTGACCGAGGAGGCAGGGGCGCACCACGACCATCCCGGCCATCAGCCCGGTGACCTGGATGAGCACGGCCATCGCGATAAGAGCGCGCCCCCCAAGCCCTGATCTGCGAAGCTACAGGAGGACCGCAACGGCGGTCCTCCGACTTCCGTAATGGCACCCAACAACCTTCGCGAGAAGAAGCCTAAGACGATTTCCTCAGAGGCCGGTGCCGCCATGCTCTTGATGCAGGCATTGCTCGTGAGAATGGTCTGCGAGCACCTGGATGACCCGGCACTCCGCCACATTGCCGTGCCCGCAGGCGTCCACCATGCGCGCAAGCTCGGCCTCCAGGGCCTGCAAACGAGCGATGCGGCTGCGCACCGCTCCAAGGTGCTGGCGCGCGATCAAGTCTGCGTCGGCGCAAGGGCGGTCGGGATCGTCGGACAACTGCAGCAGCGTGCGCACGTCATCCAACCGAAAGCCTAGTTCCCGCGCGTGTCGGATGAAGGCCAACCGGTCCAAATGCGCCCGTGTGTAGGCCCGGCGCCCACCTTCCGTTCGGGCCGGCGGAGGCATGGTGCCGTCCCGCTCGTACCAGCGGATCGTCTCGACCTTGGTGCCAGTATGTCGGGCGAGGTCGCCGATGGCGTAAGTGGCCGCGCTCATGCCTGCTCCATGCTGTAGTAGCTACAGCATATGTCGGGCAGTCGCCTGTTCGATCAAGCCCGCCCCGCGTCACGCCAATCCATCCAGGATCAGCAGTCCAAGGAATCCAACAAAGAAAAGAGCAGTCGCAAGCGGGGTATCCGGTTGCTGGTGCGCTTCAGCCAGCAACTCCTCGACGACGAGGTAAAGCAGCGCCACTAGCGCAAAGGCCAGGAAGCAATCTTGCCAAAACCGCGGCAGCGCCGTGATCAGGCCTCCTGTTGCCGCGCCTAGCGGCAGTAGCAGCACCACTGCACCGACAACGGCCAAGACCTTACCCCGCGACCGAAATTTCTCAGCCAGCTCAGGGGCTAGGGATAGGCCGAGGAACAGCACCTCCAGCGTGAGCGCGACGGCGAGCAGCGCTCCTGCCCGTTCGCCCGCGGTGGCCGCGGCGCCCAAGACCAATCCGTCCACCAGCACGTCCAGGCCCACGGTAGCCAGCAATCCAGTGGTGCCCTGCATTCGCTCGTCCAGCCAGCGAATGGCCAACATCAGAAGAATGCCGGCCCCGCCGCCAAAGGCCACGGCCCACTCGGCTCCGGAATGCCTTAGGCCCGGCAGCACTTCCGCCGCCGCGGCCGCGACCACGACGCCGGCGGCCAGGTGCTGGACGGCACTGACCGTGGCCTGCCCTGGCGGGCGTACCAGCGCCAGCCAAGCTCCGCACAACGTGGCAAGCACGGGTATGAATGCGATGGCCCACACGGCAATGCCGTTCACGGGGTGGTGTGCCTCGAAATAGGGCTTGCACCTCTAGTGGCTACAGGTCGCATGACGGCTCCATTGATTTGAGGAAGCCGTATCATGGCCGAGGCAGTGGAACACGAGGGTGCCGGCGAAACCACGACCTGGCGGGTCACCGGGATGGATTGCGCGTCCTGCGTCGCTAAAGTCGATAAGGCCGTGTCACGGCTTCCTGGCGTGCAGGACATCCAGGTCAATCTCATGGCCGAGACGTTGACGGCCCGGGTTGCTCCTGGGAACGACACTGCGTCCGTGGCGCGAGCAGTTGGTGCTCTGGGGTATCAGGCAACGCTTCGGCATGCCCCGCACAAGGCTGCAGCGTCGGTTGCCAACGACGATGATGCAAGTGACCACACGGGACACGACCACGCTGGGCACGACCATGCTGGGCATGACCACGCCGGCGGCGGCTCGCACGCGGGTCACATGCATGCGCATAGCGAGGAAGACGAAGCCGAAGAGCGGGCCGGTGTTGCCTGGTGGCGGACCGGCAAGGCCCGGCTGGTGTGGCTGTTGGGCGCGCTGGTCGCGGTGGCCTATGGCGCCTCGCTGCTGTTCCCTGCGGAGGCCTACTGGATCTTCGTTGCAGCGACTTTGGTTGCCGTGTTCCCCTTTGGCCGTCGCGCGGTGGCCATGGCCCTGGCCGGCACTCCGTTCTCCATCGAGACGCTGATGGTCGCAGCCGCGCTCGGTGCGGTCGTGATCGGCGCCGCCGAGGAAGCTGCGGTCGTCGTGTTGTTGTTTGCGATCGGCGAGATGCTGGAGAATGTCGCCGCCGGGCAGGCCCGCTCCGGTATCAAGGCCCTGGCCGATCTGATCCCCCGCACGGCACGGGTGGAGCAGAATGGTGCGATCGTCGAGCTGCCTGCCGACCGCCTTAGTATCGGCGACATCGTGCAGGCGCGTCCGGGCGATCGCATTCCCTGCGACGGCCTGATCGTGGAAGGCAACTCCGCCCTGGACGAGAGCCCGGTAACGGGCGAGAGCGTACCCGTGGCGCGCGGCGTCGGCGAGGCTGTCATGGCCGGGTCGGTCAATACGTCCGCCTTGCTGCGGCTGCGCGTGACCGCGACGTCTGCCGACAACACGCTCAGCCGCATTGTCAAGTTGGTGGAAGAGGCAACGGCCAGCCGCGCACCGACTCAACGCTTCATCGAGAAGTTCAGCACCTACTGGACGCCGGGCGCTATGATCGTGTCGCTGCTGGTCATCTTGGTGCCGCCGCTACTGTTCGGCGGCGAGTGGAGCACCTGGATCTACCGCGGCTTGGCTGTGCTGCTAATCGCCTGCCCCTGTGCCCTGGTGATCTCGGTCCCGGCCGCCATGGCGTCGGCACTGTCGGCCGGCGCGCGACGTGGCTTGCTGGTCAAGGGCGGCGCGGCGCTCGAGACAATCGGCAAGACAACGACGGTCGCCTTCGACAAGACCGGCACGCTGACGGCCGGTCGCCCGCTGGTGACGGACGTGCTGACCGCGGACGGCGTGGACGAAGCGGATCTGCTGCGCGCGGCGGCAGCCGTCGAGGCGGGCAGCGCCCATCCTCTTGCCGTCGCCGTGCTGCAGGCGGCAGAGGCGCGGGGCATCCAGCCGTCACCGGCAACGGAGGCAAGCGCCATACCGGGCAAGGCGGCTGTCGCCCTGGTCGACGGCGCACGTATCGCCGTAGGTAGCCCGGGCTACGCCGCTGAACAGGGCGCCGACCTCGCGGGCTTGGCGGCGCTGATCACCGCGTTGGAGGAGGAAGGCAAGACGGCCGTGGTCGTGTTGCGCGACGACCGTGCGTTGGGCGTACTCGCCTTACGCGACGAGCCGCGCGACGACGCGCGCGACGCCATCGCCACGCTCAAGCGCATGGGCGTGGCCTCGGTTATGCTGACCGGCGACAATGAGCGCACCGGGCGGGCCATCGCAGGCGCGCTGGGCATGGACGTGCGGGCCGGGCTGCTGCCTGACCACAAACTGCGGGAGATCGAAGCGCTCAAGGCGCGTGGCCCGGTGGTAATGGTGGGCGACGGCATCAACGACGCGCCGGCCTTGGCTGCGGCCAGCGTGGGCGTGGCGATGGGCGGCGGAACGGCCGTTGCGTTGGAAACCGCCGACGCCGCCCTGTTGCGCGAGCGCGTCTCGGGCGTGGCCGAGCTGGTGGCGCTGTCCCGCGCGACGTTGCTTAACGTCAAGCAGAACGTCGGCGTCGCAGTCGGCCTCAAGCTGGTGTTCTTGGCGACGACGCTGGCAGGTATGACCGGGTTATGGCCGGCCATCCTGGCCGACACGGGCGCGACGGTTCTCGTCACGCTCAACGCACTTCGGCTACTCGGGTGGAAGCCGCCCTCCATAGCTGGCTCGAACGGAACGCCGGGCAGCGGTCGGACCCAGTTGTGGGTACAGCCCGCTACCCCGATAGATACAAGTGTGGGCGCTAAGGCGTGAAGAACATGACGCGCGCGTCCTGCCGCACGTCCCCAACAAGTTGACGTCGGATGCGGTGGCTATTTTGTCCAGCCGACGTCTCGCGTCAGAACTTTGCCTGACCGCTTTTCCCGCCTGAATCCTTCATTTGCAACGTAACTGTCGCTCCACGCGGAATGGGGTTTGCCGCCGTTCCCGACAGGATGTTGTCCGAGCCGGGCGCTAGCTGCACCACCTGTCGGGCTTGGCCAGTACCCACCAGGGCCGAGCCCGAGTAGCCCGCCACAGCGACCGGCTTTCCAGCCTCGTCATAGACATGGATGGTGATGGTCCGCTCGGCGAGGATCAGCTCCGCCTCGATCCCGACTACGTCCTGCATCGGCCCGCCATGCGGGCCCTTCTTGTCGTCATGACTATGTCCCTGGGCGAATGCAGTGGGGGCCAGCATTAGAACGATGGCAGCCGTCAAAACGAACTTTTTCATGGAATACTCCTCGTGATCGTTGGAAGGCAGGTGCGCCCTTGAACCGTGCTTCCTATTCGGCGGGTGCCGGCCGACCCTCAGCGGCCAAGCTGCCGTCGGGCCGGGGTGCAGGCCGGGCTCGGTGGAAGCGGACATACAGTGCCGGAAGCACCAGCAACGTCAGCAGCGTCGCGCTGATCAGTCCGCCGATCACCACGGTCGCCAGGGGCTTCTGCACCTCCGCCCCTGGTCCGGTGGCGAGTGCCATCGGCACGAAGCCGAGCGAGGCGACGAGGGCCGTCATGGCGACGGGACGCAGCCGGCTCATGGCGCCTTGGAAGACGGCATCGCGCAGCCCTAGCCGGCCTTCTGAAACCAGGCCGCGGATCGACGTCGCCATCACCAGTCCGTTGAGCACTGCAACGCCCGACAGCGCGATGAAGCCGACCGCTGCCGACACCGAAAACGGCATGTCCCGCAGCCATAGCGCTAGCAGCCCGCCGGAAAGCGCCAGTGGGACACCGCTGAACACGAGCAGCGCGTCCCGCACCGACCCAAGCGCGCCGTAAAGTAGTACCAGAATCAGGAGGAAGCATGCGGGCACCACGATCTGAAGCCGGGCACGTGCCTGCGCCAGGTTCTCGAACTGGCCACCCCACGTAATGTAATAACCTGGGGGCAACTGAACTTCTGCCGCCACCCGTGCCTGTGCCTCGGCCACCAGAGAGCCGATGTCGCGGCCCCGCGCATTGGCCTGCACGACAATCCGGCGCTTGCCGTTCTCGCGGCTGATTTGGTTTGGCCCTTCGACGACCTGTAAGTCAGCGACCTGACGCAACGGCACCGTCGCGGGCGGCCTGCCTTCGATGGCCGGGAGCGGCACCGGTAGATTCCGCAGCGCATCCAGGTTACTGCGAACTGCGTCGGCCAGACGAACGACGATGGCAAACCGGCGGTCGCCCTCGAACACCATGCCGGCCTCGCGACCACCCACGGCCGCAGCGATCACATCCTGCACCGCGCCGACACTCAGGCCGCGGCGGGCGATCTCGGCGCGATTGACCGTGATCTCCAGGAACGGCAGCCCTGAGGCCTGCTCGACTTTCACGTCGGCCGCACCCTCCACTCCGTTCAGGATGGTGGAGATCTGCGCAGCCGCCTTCAGCATCGGCGCTGTCTCGTCGCCGAACACCTTCACTGCCAGGTCGCCGCGGACTCCGGCCAGCAGCTCGTTGAACCGCATCTGGATGGGCTGAGTGAACTCCAGCGCATTACCCGGCAGCTTGGCCACCGAAGCCTCGATCTGCTTGACCAGTTCGTCCTTGGACAGGGCCGGATCGGGCCACTCAGCCCGAGGGCGAAGGATGATGAATGTGTCAGACGCGCTCGGAGGCATCGGATCACTGGCTGCTTCAGCGGTCCCGGTCTTGGAGTAGATAAACGCCACTTCTTTGAAACCGGAGATGCGGCGTTCGATCGCGGACTGCATGGCCTGCGACTGAGTCAGCGACGTGCTCGGGATGCGAAGGGCCTGCATGGACAGGTTGCCTTCGTCCAGGGTCGGGATGAACTCCTGGCCAAGCCGGGAGAACAGGCTGAGCGACGCGATGAACAGCAGTGCCCCGATCCCGATCACCGGCACCGGCGTACGCACGGCGCGGCGCAAGGCTGGGCCATAGCCACGCTTGAGGATGCGGACGAGCCAGACTTCCTCCTCCTTGACGCGGCCGGTGATCGCAATCGCGATCAGGGCCGGCACCAGCGTCAGCGACAGCACGAAGGCGGCTACGAGAGCGATGATGACCGTCATGGCCATCGGCCCGAACATTTTGCCTTCGACCCCGGTAAAGGTCAGCAACGGCGCATAGACCAAGATGATGATCGCCTGCCCATAGAGCGAAGGGCGGATCATTTCCCGGGCACTTTCAGCGACCGTCCGCAGCCGCTCCTCCAGCGTCAGTCGGTCGCCTTTCTCGTGCTGGCGTTCGGCCAAATGCCGCAGGCTATTTTCGGTGATGATCACTGCGCCATCGACGATCAGCCCGAAGTCGAGCGCCCCCAAGCTCATCAGGTTGGCACTGATGCCGCCTCGTACCATTCCGAACGACGTCAGTAGCATCGTGACCGGGATGACGGCTGCTGTGATCACGGCCGCGCGGATGTTGCCGAGCATCAGGAATAGGACGGCGACGACAAGCAGCGCGCCTTCGGCCAGGTTCTTCGCCACAGTATGGATGGTGCTGTCCACCAGCACACCGCGATCCAGAACGGAACGTGCCTCGATCCCGGGCGGAAGGGTGCGACCAACCTCGGCTAAACGCTTCTCGACAGCGGCGGCCACGGTACGGCTGTTGCCGCCGATCAGCATCAGGGCAGTGCCGACCACGACATCACGCCCGTTCTCGCTGGCGCTTCCCATCCGCGGCGCCTGCCCGGCACGCACCTGCGCGACATCGCGCAGCAGGATCGGCACGCCCTCTCGTGCGGCGACTACCACTTGCTCCATCTCAGACACGGAAGCGAGGCGACCGGGAGAGCGCACCACCAGTCCTTCCCCGCCACGCTCGACATAGCCGGCGCCGATGCTGGCGTTGTTGCGCTCGAGCGCTTCGGCCAGATTGCCGAAGGAGAGGCCGAGCGCCATAAGGCGGGCTGGATCGGCCTGGACCACGTATTGCTTCACGTAGCCGCCGATCGCATCCACCCCGGCGAGCCCGGACACCGTACGGAGTTGCGGGCGAATTACCCAGTCCTGAAGCGTGCGCAGGTAGGTCGCACGTGCAGCGTCGTCGACTAGGCGCTCGCCCTCCGGCGTCAGATAGGCCCCGTCGGCCTGCCAACCCGGTGCGCCATTCGCTGCGGCATCACCCGGCTTGCGGTCGACGAAGCGGACCGTCCACATCGTAACCTCACCCAGGCCGGTCGAAACCGCGCCGAGCTTAGTTTCGACGCCAGAAGGCATTGAATCCCGCGCTTCAGCCAGCCGCTCCAGCACCTGTTGCCGGGCGAAATAGATGCTGGTGCCCTCGTCGAACACCGCCGTCACCTGGCTGAACCCGTTGCGCGAGATGGACCGCGTGCTCTCAAGGCCAGGGATGCCGGCCAGTGCGGTCTCGATTGGCAGCGTCACCTGCTTCTCGACTTCGAACGGCGAAAGCGCGGGGGCCAGCGTGTTGATCTGCGCCTGGTTGTTGGTGATGTCGGGCACCGCGTCGATCGGCAGCTGGGTCAACGACCACGCGCCGATGGCTGTGGCGATCACTGCCAGCAGCACGACAGTCCAGCGCTGATGGACAGAGAAGTCGAGGATTCGTCCGATCATGCGCCGCGCCCTAGTGACTGTGGCCGGCTTCGGACTTGCCGAGCTCGGCTTTCAGCGCAAAGGACCCGGCAACCGCGATCTCCGCCCCGGCATCAAGCCCGAAGATGACCTCAACCGCATCCGTTCCCTCCCGCCCCAACGCGACTTCACGCTTCTCGAACCCGTCTGGCGTGCGGACGAAGATCACTTTGTCTTTTTCGACCTCCTGGAGGGCCTCACGCGGCACGAGGATCTCCACAGCCTGCTCGGCGGTTGCGAGATTGACCGAGACGAATGCACCCGGGCGCCAATGACCATCGGCGTTCAGCAGTTCCGCCACCGCCCGGGCCGAACGGGTTTCAGGGTCCAGCAGCGGACTCAAGAACACGATGCGGCCCTCGGCTTTGACGCCATCCCCAGCTACGGCGACCGCTTGGCCTTTGCGGGCCATCGGCAGATCGCGCGGTGGGATCGCCATCTCAACCCATAAGGTGGACAGGTCGGCGACGCTGAACAGTTCCGCGTCGCCTGCAACGGCCGCGCCGGGCACCGCAGCGCGCGCGGTGACCTGGCCGTCGATCGGCGCGCGGATCTCAAGCCGGCGAAGAGACGCTGTGGGCTGGCGCGGTAGACCAGCCACCTCGGCGTCCGATAAGCCAAGGGTCGAGAGACGCTGCCGCGAGAGGTCGAGCCGGATACGACCTTCTTCGGCCGTCGAGCGAGCCTGTAAAAATTCTTGTTCAGCCGAAATGCGTTGCTTCCAGAGCCGGGCTTCGCGGGCAAGCGTCGTCTCGGCAAGTGCTAGAGTCCGGGTCGCAGCCAGATACTCACCTTTAGCGTCGGAGATTTCCCGACTTTCGATGACGGCGAGCACGTCCCCACGCACGACGGTGTCGCCCAGCTTCTTGCGAACCTCAGACACCGTCCCCGGAACCCGAGCGGTCACGCGGGCCAGCCGGTCTTGGCTAGCTGCCAGTACTCCGGGTACGGCCACATGATTGGTCAGGGCGCCTCCACCCACGGTGACGAGCTGGATGCTAGCGGCGGCGACTTGTTCGGCCGTCATCGCGATCTTGCCTTCCTCGGCATGCTCCTCACCTGCCTCATGCCCCTCAGTCTTCGCCGCTGGTTCGGCTGGCCGCTTCTCGTTCTCGGTCACCGGTTGAAGGCCGACCACGCTCCGCGCAGTCTGCGGTATCGATGGAACCGCCACAGCAATGGCTAAACCGGCCAGGACGGCAAACGCGGGCACGGCGTAACGCGCAATCATGGGATGGCTCCGGCCTGCATAAGGGTTGGCATCTCGCCGCGGAGCCGTTCCACTTCGGCCCGCCGGGCGTGATAGTCACGTCGCGCTTCGTTGAGCTGCGCACGGACGTCGGACATCGCGCGTAATGCATCCAACGCTTCGATGTAGGTGGACTTGCCTTCCGCGAAGCCACCTGATGCCAACCGTGCTGCTCGTTCGGCCGATGGCACCCCACGTAAACGAAGAGCTTCAACGGTACGCCAGGCCAGTTCGGTCCGGCGCTCGGCAGCGACCAGCGAAGCAGCAAGCGTCAGCCGTCCCCGGTCAGCATCCGCTTCAGCCCGCGACAGCTCCGCCTGAGCCCGGGCGATGCCAGCCTGGTTGCGGTCATTGAACGGCAATGGGATGGAAGCGCCTGCGATGAAGGCGTTCTCGCGCCCTATCTGGAGACGTCGCACTCCGCCCTGAAGAGTAACGTCAGGCATCCCGTTAGCCCGTTGCAAAGCCCTGTTTGCAGTTTGCTGCGCGATCGCAGCGCCGAGTCTTACGTAGTCGGGGTTGGCGACGAGCCGATCCATGGGATCGACTGGAAGGGGCGGCGGCGGCATTGACGCTACATTGTCGAACCACGGTTGACGAGGCGCTAAGTCGAGTTCGGCGACCCCGACCAGCGTGGCCAAGCTCCGAAGTGAGATCGCCGCCTCACGCCGGGCCTTCTCGACGGCAACCTCGGCACTTGTGCGGGTTACCTCGATCCTCTGAGCTTGCAACTCGGGGTCTTTCCCGGCATCGACCCGGCCTCGAGCGATCCGAAGCGTGTTGTTCGCCTGTCGAAGACGCTCCTGCTCTATTGTCACCGCTCGCGCTGCCGCCTCTGCGTCAGCGAGTGCCGTCAACACGTCTCGCGCGAGATCGAGCCGGGCGGCCTCGTAATCGAGGGTGGCGACATCGCCGTTGCGTCCGGCCAAGGCGATGCGCGCTGCTCGCTTACCGCCCAACTCAATACGTTGCGAGAGGGCAAACGTCGTCTCCGTAGCACGCGCGCCCCGGTAGTCACCACGACCGCCTAGTCCTCCGAAGTTCTCGACTAGGATCGAGGCTTCCGGGTTCGGCCGCAGTGGCGCAGCCAGGGAGTCACCTTGGACTCCTTGGCGCACTGCGCCCGCGCCGCGCAACGCCGGAGATCGGGCCAGCGCTTCGGCCACGGCTTGCGCCGGCGACGAGATCACGACCGGTGCTGATACACCTTGTGCGCGCGCGACCACAGGAACTGCCAGCAGGGCAGCAAGCAAAAACCGAGACAGACGGGGCATCAGAAAACCAGTCGTGCAAAGTTTGCAGTGGAAGAAGGTGATTGTTCTGGTCCTTCAATCGGATCACGTCGCACGGCCGCACCCCTGATTAAGGCGGGTCAGCGCCTCGGCTGTATCGGCAGCGGCGAGAGCATGTTGCCGCTCCTCGTCATACGGCTGGAGGAGACGATCCAAGGCTGCTCTCACCGATCGAACGACCGCATCGCCTGCCGTTACGTCTTGGTCCCTCAACGGGTTTGCCAGTTGGAGATTGTCGAGCACTCCACGTGCTTGTTCGGCGTAACTGTTGAGCAAGAGGTCGTCTTGCCGCGCATGAAGCAGGTAATGCTCTGCCACTACGTCGGGTTTGCAAGGGCCGTCACTCCCAATCTCGATCAGGCGAGGTGTGAGTAGTAGTCGGACCGTTACGGCCAGGGCGCATTGCTGCGCATCCTGCGCAACTATCTCGACCTTGTATCCAAAAGTGCCGGCGTAGAAGCCCAATGGTGGGTGGGGACTTTTACGAGGGGCTTTACTAGCGAGGATGCGTAGCTCCTCGCTAGTAAAGCTCGACTTGATCACTGGCTGATAGTGCTCGGCCATGACTGCGAACGATGTCTTCACATCGGAGCACGACGTCTCGGCGCGGGCCTGGGCCGTTCCGGCAATGATCAGACAAGCGACAGGTAGTGCGCGAGAAGCAACCGCCTGCCGAAGGAACCAGGCATACGGTTCGGCCGGCACAAACGTGCTGTCGTTGCAGGCCGAACGCATGTCAGCGCGTGCTCGCTGGGTTAGCGCCGTGCGCCGAGCCAACCTCGGGCACCACGCCACGCGGCGAAGCGACCTCGTTGTGGGGCTGGTAATCGTTTAGACGCATTGCAGATCCGGGGATCGAGTTCTCAGGATTCATACCCTGCTCCGAGCCTTGGCCCTGCTGCCCTGTGGGCGCGGTGAGATGGCCTTCAATCGCGGGTTGTGGCCATGCGTCGGCTCGCCGGGGAGCGCGTGCGGCACTGTGATGCCCTGTGCTGAGCCGGTGGTCGGCACGACCGGATCGGCGGCCTGCGCGCCTCCGATCGACAAGAGCGCGAAAGCTGCCGCAGCCAAGATGGGTTTCATTAGTCCATTCCTCTTCGATCATCGGGCCGTGTGGTCCGATGACGAAGAGATGGCTGATCAAGCATTACGGCGCGTCTCACTGATGTGTCGAAGTGTTGCACTTCGCCGGTCATGATGTCGGCACTGGCGCAGAACCGGCGCATCGAGTGACGGCCGGCGCCAAGTACGAGGACCAGAACGGCTCCGACTCTATAAGCGTACCAGCCTGTCGGACGAGCAGCCGCGCGGTGGAACTGCTTTGCGGCAGTAGTTCCAGTTCCCAAGACAACGACGCACGAGTGCCGGTTGACGATGATGCGACCCGTACTTCCGGGGGATTACTCAATCGAGTGAGATGGACATCCCGCCCTGGGATGTGACGCCCTTCCGCTTCCCGGTACAGGCAGCTCGCTATGGCTTCGTAGTTGCCATCAATGACATAAGTCGTCGGCGGACTTTTGATCGTTGATGTGCAGCCGGCGAGCAACCCACCTAGCATGACCAAGACGATTGGGACGGGCTCGCCACCCCGTGACCGTCGGTGCGGCTGCTCTCGAATTCGGCGAAGTAGGCCGTATACCTGCATGACATCCCTCCGACGTAGTTGCCCACCATCGAGTTCGCGTCGATGCACTGCGTCATGCGCGACTATCGCAGTTGATCTGCGACGGGCCGTTGCTGCTTTGTGTCAAACTATGTCAGGCCACCTTCCCGGCCCTGCCTTGCTGTAAACAGCAAAGATGACCGATGAAGCTGTGCCCCTTGCTCCTTCGATCCTCGTCGTCGAGGACGATGCCGGGACCCGAACCCTCCTGTTGCGGTTCCTGCAAGAGAACGGTTATCGCGCGACGGGTGCCCGGAACGGGATCGAGATGTGGGACGCTCTGAGGCAGGCCCCGGTCGATCTCATGCTCCTCGACGTGATGCTGCCCGGGACGACGGGCCTGGACCTGTGCCGCGCGGTGCGTAAGGACAACTCGGTCCCCATTATCATGCTGACCGCACGCGGATCCGAAACAGACCGCGTGCTTGGATTGGAAATGGGCGCCGATGACTACGTCCCGAAGCCGTTTTCCCGCGCGGAGCTGCTCGCGCGAATTCGCGCTGTTCTGCGGCGGGGCCGAGCGATCACGGAAGCCACGACGCTACCGCCGAGCCGCCATATTTGCTTTGCCGAATGGCGGCTAGATACGGGACGCAGAGAACTTTTTGCGCCCGGCGGCGAGTCTGTCGACCTGTCGGCGGCGGAATATGACGTGCTGCTGGCCTTCCTGGAGAACCCGCAGCGGGTGCTGACACGTGACCGCATTCTCGAACTGTCTCGCGCCCGGCGCGGTGACATGTTCGACCGGAGCGTCGACGTCTTAGTCAGCCGGCTTCGCAGGAAATTGGATACCCAGGAAGGCGCGGAGCCACCGGCATCCGAGCTGATCAAAACGCTCCGCGGTGCGGGATACATGTTCGTGCCCGACGTGACCCGGCAGTGAGCGAAACGACGCGGTCCCGGATCAGGTTCAGTTGGCCGCGACGGCTCGGGGGGCGCGCGGTCCTGGTCGTGCTCGCGACCGTCATGGCGTTGCATCTCGGCAGCATCGTCGTCCACCATGAGGAAGCAGTCGAAGCAGCGGACACCGTCGCTGCAAGCCAGGTCGCGGGCCGCCTCGCCACGGCCGCCCGCGCGATCGCAGCGATGGAGCCCTCGGCACGTGACCAGGCTGCCCACAGCCTGTCGTCGGGCAGTCTGGCGCTGCACTGGGAGGCAACGCCAGCTGTCGCCGAGATGAGCCCTATCGAGTCACTCCAAACGCTTCGCAGGCTCTTACTGGAACTTGCGCCGTCCTTAGGACAGCCAGACCTCCGCCTTGGCTTCGGTGTCGATGCCGCGTTGGGAAAGCAGCAGTCGATCCTCGGAACGCTGGCGATGTCGGACGGCTTTTACCTGAATTTCAGTGCGCATCAGGCCACACCGGTGCTGACAGGCAACCATGCCGCCCTGATCTCGACATCGCTGATTGCCGCAGGGGTCAGTGTCTTTGCCGTCCTCCTGATGCGCCAGCTGACCCGCCCACTCCAGGGGCTTGCAACTGCCGTCGACCGCATCGGGCGTGGGTCCGTCGTGCCGGTGAACGAAGATGGTCCCGACGAAATCCAACAACTCGCGCGCGGGTTCAATGACATGCAGCGCCGCATCGCGCAGCTTATCACTGACCGTACCCATGCTTTGGCTGCCGTCAGTCACGACCTACGGACTCCGATTACCCGTCTGCGCCTGCGTGCCGGGTTCGTCGCGGACGCGGAAACCCAGCAGGCCATCGATACCGATCTCGATGAGATGGAGGCCATGATCGAGGCGACCCTTCATTTCTTGAAGGACGGCATCGATGTCGAGCAGCCTAAACGGACCGATCTAGCGGCAATGCTGGCCACGCTCGTGGACGACGCAACTGACGCCGGTTTTCCAGCTGAGTACTACGGTCCGCGTCACCTGCCGATGCTGCTCCGTTCGCTGTCGGTCAAACGAGCTCTCGCCAACCTCATCGGTAATGCGACCACCTACGGCACGAGCGTGCGGGTCACCGTCTCAGAAACCGTTGATAGCATTCGCATCGAAGTCCAAGACCGAGGGCCTGGAATACCGGTGCAGGAGCTAGAGCGCGTGTTCGAGCCGTTCGAGCGGTTGGATGACTCCCGGAACCGCAGCAGCGGAGGGGCTGGGCTGGGGCTCAGCATCGCCAAGCGGGCCATCGAGCGGGAGGGCGGCACGATCACCCTTGCTAACCGCTCGGAAGGAGGCCTGGTCGCTGCCGTGGTGTTGCCTCGAGACGCTTAGAGTGAAGAAACTGTATCGAGCCAACGTCTGCGCCGTACCAAGCGCTAGGACGATCGTGCCGCTGCTTCTGCCCTCTTCCGCCGCTTATAGGCAACTTGAACCGGCTTCCCACTCGCTGTTGCGATCAACCTCCGACTAAGTCAGTGCTGCTGAGATTGACCCCCAACAGTTTGTAAATTGGTGAAATAGAACTTTTAGATTTGCGAGCTGCGCGGCCCGAACAAGATGATCGCTGCACCGGCGATGGCGACGGTTGCCCCCAAAATGTCCCAGCGGTCCGGTCGAGCACCCTCGATCACCCAACCCCATATTAGGCTGGCGACGATGTAGACCCCGCCATAGGTAGCAAAAGAACGCCCGGCACTATCGGCAGGACTGAGCGTCAGCATCCACGCAAACAGAGCCAAAGAAAGACATCCCGGAACTATCCATCCTGCTGATCTACCCATTCGCAACCAAGCCCAGAACGAAAAGCAGCCCGCGATTTCAGCAACAGCAGCCGGAACATAGATGACGACATTGACCATCTCGGCACTTTATCCGGTTAGATCCTCGTCGTCTGTTTCAAACCGAGAGAGATAGTGCGCCAAAAGAATAGTTGCTTTCTGGGTCGCAGGTAACGTCATGCGCTGTGAAATTTGTAAGTTTTCATACGTCGCAGGTATTGGGGCTCTACGCCAACTGAATGCGTAACCTGGATGGTGAAGTGACCTCAATCTTTCATCCAGTGGCGACCAGAGACCGGCGTGTGTTGTCGCCATCATTGGCGACGGTTGCAACTGCCTGCAATGCGGCCAGTCTGAGCCCAGCCGCACACGCAGCTTGGGTTGCGTAGCCGAGCGAGGAGTGTGGTCGCTCGGCGTTGTGATCGTCCGCCCATGAGGCAACCGCCTCGCGGGCATGAGCCAGGCTCGTGAACAGCGTCTCGTTCAGGAGCCCATCGCGCATCCGCCCGTTGGACGCGGCTGCGGGCTTGGGTGCCGCTTCGGCCGAAGCCGAAGCTTTTGCGGGCGGCTTTACCGCCGAGCTCGAGAGTGTTGTCTTCTTGGCCATTAAGCGGCTCCGGAGCAGTTGACGCGTAGGACCACGGTCAGCTGCCGGGCACAAGGGTGATTACGTGTTCCGATCGCCAGGGCGGCTTGCGCCTCGTCCCACCGGATAAGGTCAGGCTCGAACGTGTTCTCAACACCGGTCGATTTGCTGATGCGGTCACCTCGACCGGGAGGCAATCGATCCCGATCACGATCCCGAACAGGTACTCGGCGCTCTTGCCGAACTGCGCCGCAAGATCGGCGTGCGACCATCGCCGCAGGTTCGTTCCCGTGTAGATGCCGAGCGAATTTATCCGCGCGGTCGTCACCGGGCCCTTATGACTCCTGCAATACAGTCCCGCGTCGCACTATTTGAGCGGACAGGGTTAACCTTGTCTTAGTCGAGTAGACTATGATGGCCTTCCGGCTCGGCCATGTGAAACAAAACTTCTTCGGTTCGTCCGGCTGCGGAGAGCTGCAACGTCGCGTCGAACTCGTGCGGCTCCGCTGGAGCTTCCTGGCTGGTGTAGCTGTGGTGGTGCCGTGTCGCCGGAAGCAGCGGCAAACGTTCTGTCAGGCCACCATGGCGCTTGACTATGACCACTGCTTTCAAACCCTCGACATGTTCCGATACGGTTAGCTGCATCCGCTCACCATCGGGGGTGTTGACGATCTGCAACTCTCCCTTCGCCAGCTTGCCCTCGAACAGGAACGGCTTCGGCGCGTGGTGGTGCCCCGCATGATTTTCGACCAGCGCCGAAGCCGCTTCGCCGCCCCGGCCGAAACGGATGTTTACTCCGGCCAAGCCGGGCAGGTGCTCCCGCAACTCGCGCTCCAGCAGCGCCGCGACCTTGTTCGCTTCCGCAAGGGAAAGCCCGTCAGCGACGGCGATGGTCAGGTCGGCGTGCAACTCGTGTCCGAGCCACCGAGCCTTGGTGTCCAGCAGCTTGCTGACGCCGGGCACATGCTCCGCCGCGTGTTGGAGCTCATTGACCACGGCCGGATCGACGCCGTCCAACATGCGCGTGACGACAGCGCGGGAGGATTGCCAGACGATCCCCAAGATTGCGACGGTGATGAGTAAGCCGATGATCGGGTCGGCCAACGGGAACCCCAACCAGACGCCGCCCGCCCCGAGGACGACCGCGAGGCTGGTGATCCCGTCAGTGCGCGCGTGGTAACCGTCCGCGATCAGGGCAGCGCTGTTCATCTGGCGCCCGACGCGAATTCGGAACACCGCCACAGCCTCGTTGCCGATGAAGCTGACAAAGCCAGCCACGGCCAACCAGCCGAGCTGTTGCACTGGCTCCGGGTGCAGCAGGCGCGAGATCGCCTGGTAGCCGGCCACCACGGCGCTAAACAGGATGATGAGGACGATGAGGATGCCGGCCAGGTCTTCTGCCCGGCCAAGGCCGTAGGTGAAGGTCTTGGAGGGCTTGCGTCGCGCCAGCGCAAAGACGATCCACAGGGGTATCGCCGTGGTGGCGTCGCCCACGTTGTGAATCATGTCGGCCAGCAGCGCGACGCTTCCCGACACGAGGACGACTGCGAACTGGATGGCGGCCGTAACCGCGAGGATGACGAACGACCACTTGACTGCCCATACGCCGCGCTCGGTGGAGGCAATGCTAGGGTCGATCACGCCGTGCGTGTGCCCATGGTCGCCCGCGCTGCCGTGGTGGCCGTGTCCGGCGGTGAGGGGCTGGTCGAAGCCGCCGAAGCCGAACCAGTCACGAACCTTGTTGAGCATGGCGAACCTCAGAGGTATTTTGCGAGTGCTTTGAACTCGGAGATGGCCGTCTTTGCGTCCGCGCCGGGCTGGGTCATGCCGTCGCCCAGGCAATGCTCCATGTGATCCTGGACCAGCTCGCGCTTGGCGTTGCTGATGGCCTTTTCGACGGCATGGATTTGCTGGGCGAGGTCTACGCAGGGCCGGCCCGCTTCGATCATCTCGATGACGGAGGCAAGGTGCCCGTGGGCCCGCTTGAGGCGTTTGATGATTTCGGGATGAGAGGTGTGTTCCACCTCCTTATCCTGCCCTGGGGGATAGGATCTTACAACAAGTGGATTGTTCGGGCCGATTTGCCGAAATGATCTCTGCAAACCTGCTGGTTGCCGGAGCCGCTACGCACAAAGCCAGGTGTTCGCGGCCGCGGCGGGCGTCGAGCTGCCGCCCATCGACCTCGAGGCCGAGCTGCGGACAATATCGAGCAGCCCGAGGCCGACAGCTCTACGGAGAGATGGCCGGGTTGCGGCTCGCGTCTTCAGTGACGGGCGAGCTCACATCTTCTCTTTGATGCCCGACCGGATCAGCCACCAGTTGACGGGGTAGGCCGTCACGAAGCCGCAGATCATGGCGATCTGCATCATGAACCAGAACTCGGTTGTATCGGTCGTCAGCTTGGTTCCGAGCAGGGTTCCGAACAGGTAGAAGTAGGCGAAGGCCATGAAGCCGTACATGCCGACCTGCCAGGCGGTCAGCGACAACGTATCAGCCTTGACGGCCGCCCAAATGCCTTCGGAGAAGCCGAGATTCCGCATCGGGGCGATGGTGAAATACTGGAAGACGATGCCGAAGACATAGGCGAACAGGTAGTCCACGATCCAGACGGCGAAAATCTTGTCCCCGAACAGGCTTTGGTAGCCAAACCAGACGGCGATCGTCGGCACGAGGAACACCAGCCACTCTGCGACGATGTCGCCCAGCGTGCAGCCGCTGCCGCAATGGAGCGCGCCATTGGCGACCATGACGGGAAACGGGGTCTGGGTCTTGCTCGGCATCTTCTCGCCACGCTCCATGGCGGCCTTAGCCGTCGAATGTTCCGCGAGTCGCCCGTAGGCGAAGTACTGCCACACGATCCAGATGGTGCCGAACAGGGCCGTGACCGGCCACACGATGTTCATGATCCACATGTGCTGCTTGTGACGCATCACGTCGGCGGTGATTACGGCCGCGCAGACGGCGCCCAGCAGTAGCGAGGCAATGGACAGGATGTGGAGCCAGTTTGGGATCATGAATGTCCGCAATTCTACTGAGGTGGAGACAAAGGAATGGCGCGCTTGCACTGGCCCGCGCGCCATCGCGTATTCGAAATGGTCTATCGGGCCGAGTTGCTGCCCGTCAGGACGCCATCTTGCGGCAGCTCTCCGCGCAAACACGGCATTGGCTGACACATTCATCCATGCCGCCGACCGCTTCGCAGCTTTTCGCGCAATCCTCGCAAATCTCGGCGCACTCCCGGCAGGTATGCTTGTGGTGCTCCGTGCCGATCATCATCATCGCCGCCGAGGTGCGGCACATCTCCGCGCACGCCATCATGATGCGCACGTGCTCAGCTTGCGTGTGCTGGCCGCCGGCTTCGAGGCAATGGCTCATCAGCATGCCGAGGCAGGTCTGATAGCAGCGCAGACATTCCTCGATGCAGTGCTTCATGTCGGCTGATTGATGCTGCATGTGTTGTCCTCCCAAAAATGCGTTGTCTTGTCGCAGCTACCCGGCGCGAACCTCGTAACCTTCCTCGGCGATCGCCGCCCGGACGGCCTCAGGGTCCGGATTGCCTCCGACCCTCACCTCGCCAAGGGCCAAGTCTACGGCGACGTCCTCGGCGCCGGGCACGGCTTTGACCGCTTTGGTGACGGCCGACACGCAATGGCCACAGGTCATGCCGGAAACATTCAGATTGAGCATTGTCAGATCCTCGTTACTCGCCGGCAGGTCGGGTGTTCCAACGTGGGAAGGTCAAGGGAGTGCTACGTCACGACGTGCGTGCTCCGGGCAACGTGATGCTTTTAGGCAGGTCTGGGCTTGACGCCCCCTTGACCTTCCCACGTTGGCAAACCCCATCTCCAGTTTGGCATTCAATGGAGCGCCGAAATGGATGGACTGAACGCCGGGGCCAGCGTGCGCCCAAGCTCGCCCGATGTCGGGGCCGCCACCAGCCACGAGATCGATATCGAGATTGGCGGCATGACCTGCGCGTCCTGCGTCGCCCGGGTCGAGCGAGCCTTGAAGCGCGTCCCCGGCGTTTCGGCGGCCGAGGTTAACCTGGCTACGGAGCGGGCGCGGGTACAGGCCACGGCTGGCCTGCCCGTCGAGCAACTCCTCGCCGCTGTTCGCGACGCCGGCTACGAGGCCCGGCCGATCCAGGCCGGCGCACCCACCCCGGCTGAGGATCGCCACGGACGGGAAACGCTGCACGTGGTCGCCGCCGCGGTTCTGTCCGCCCCGCTCCTCCTCGGCATGCTGGGTCACGTGTTCGGCGCGCGCTGGATGCTGCCGGGCTGGGCCCAATTTGCGCTGGCGACACCGGTGCAGTTTTGGCTGGGCTGGCGTTTCTACGTCGCGGGCTGGAAGGCCGTGCGCGCCCGGGCGGGCAACATGGACCTACTGGTCGCGCTCGGCACCTCGGCCGCCTGGGGGCTGAGCACCTGGGAGTGGCTCTCGGCATCGCCAGGTCACGCGCCGGACCTGTATTACGAAACTTCGGCGCTGCTGATCACCTTCATTCTGCTGGGCAAGTGGCTGGAAGTGCGGGCCAAGGGGCAGACCGTCTCGGCGATTCGCGCCCTCATGGCGCTTCGGCCCGACACGGCGCGGGTGCGCCGCGATGGCACCGAACGCGAAGTTCCGCTGGCGCAGGTTGAAGTCAGCGACATGGTCATCGTGAGGCCCGGCGAGCGCATCCCTGTCGATGGCGAGGTGGTGGAGGGCAGCGGCAGCGTGGACGAGAGCATGCTGACCGGCGAAAGCATGCCCGTCGAGAAGGTGGTGGGCAGCCGGGTTACCGGCGGCTCGATCAATGCGGACGGGTTGCTGGTCGTGACGACGATGGCGGTCGGCGCGGAAACGACCTTGGCCCGCATCGTACGGCTGGTCGAGGGCGCGCAAGCGTCCAAGGCGCCGATCCAGCGTTTGGTGGACCGGGTGAGCGCCCTGTTCGTACCGGTCGTGCTCGGTATCGCGCTGCTCACCTTTGTTGCCTGGTGGGCGACGACCGGGGATCCAGTGCAAGCACTGCTGAACGCCGTTGCGGTCATGGTGATCGCCTGTCCCTGCTCACTGGGGCTCGCGACTCCCACGGCCATCATGGTCGGCACCGGTGCTGCCGCCCGGCACGGCATCCTGATCAAGGACGCAGAGGCGCTTGAACGGGCGCACGCGGTCACTTGCGTCGCCTTCGACAAGACCGGAACACTGACCGAGGGCCGGCCGGAGGTCACAGACATCCTGCCCGCACAAGGCATGGACGCGGGCGTGATGCTGCGTCTGGCCGCGGCACTGCAGGCTGGCAGCGAACATCCGCTTGCGGCGGCATTGCGGCGCCGCGCCGAGGCGGACGGCGCAACCGGCGCAACGGCACAGCAGTTCCGGGCTCAGCCAGGGCGAGGTGTCTCAGCGATGGTCGGAGACCGCTCCCTGGTCATGGGCAGCCGGCGGCTGCTGGAAGAAAGCGGTTTGGCCATGGGGCAACTGGCGCAGCAGGCGGAGGCGCTCGCGTCGTCCGGCCGTACTGTGTCGTGGCTCGGGGAGACCGCGCCGGAGCAGCGGACCTTGGGACTGGTGGCGTTCGGCGACGCTGTGAAGCCCTCGGCACGCGAGGCCGTGGCCGGTCTGCAACGCCAGGGAGTGCGCACGGTCATGTTGACCGGCGACGGGCAGGGTGCGGCCGACGCAGCGGCCAGGGCGCTCGGGATCGACGAGGTGATCGCCGAGGTGCTGCCTGACGGCAAGGCCGAGGCAGTCGCGCGGCTACGAGGCAACGGCGTCGTCGCCATGGTGGGTGACGGCGTCAACGACGCCCCGGCGCTGGCCGCGGCCGACGTGGGCATCGCGATGGCGACCGGCACGGACGTGGCGATGAGCGCCGCCGGGATCACGCTCATGCGCGGCGACCCGCTGCTGGTGCCGGCCGCGCTCGACGTGTCGCGCCGCACCTACGCCAAGATCAAGCAGGGCCTGTTCTGGGCCTTTGCCTACAACCTGATCGGCATTCCGCTGGCAGCGTTCGGGTTGCTGAGCCCGGTTGTGGCGGGGGCTGCGATGGCGCTCAGCAGCGTCAGCGTGGTCTCCAACGCGCTGCTGCTGCGGCGCTGGCATCCGCAGGAGCCTGTCCGATGAATATCGGCGAGGCTTCCAAGTCGACGGGCGTGTCGGCCAAGATGATCCGCTACTACGAGCGCATCGGCCTGATCAGCGCGGCGGGTCGCAGCGAAGCCGGCTACCGC
This sequence comes from Acetobacteraceae bacterium, assembly GCA_965199555.1. Taxonomy (GTDB): domain Bacteria; phylum Pseudomonadota; class Alphaproteobacteria; order Acetobacterales; family Acetobacteraceae; genus LMUY01. The sequence goes on from CBDASJ010000015.1 coordinate 163,280, forward strand.
ACTTATAACGACGTCGATGTCCACGCACTGCAATTCGTGCGCCGGGCGCGCGACCTTGGCTTTCCGCTGGACGCGATCCGTCAATTGCTGGCGCTGTGGCAGGACCGCTCGCGTACCAGCCAGGACGTGAAAAGGATCGCGCTGGATACCGTCGCCGAGCTACGCCGCAAAATGGCGGAGTTGGAAACGATGGCGCGGTCGCTCGAGCATCTGGCGTTGCATTGTCGTGGCGACGAACGGCCAGATTGTCCAATCATCGACGACCTCGCCGACCGTGCTCCCAGGGCAGGCCGATCCAGTCTGATGGTCCAAGCACCAAGCCGTGACGAAGGCGCCGTCCGGAGCGCTTCGGCACTGGCCTCCATTCTCGGCGAGGCTGAATGATGAGGAACGAGATGAGGAGTGGGATGATGGCGGGCGTGGGCCTTGTCTGGCTGCTCGCCCCTTCTTTTGGCGCAGTTGAGCCGGCGAATTGCTGAGGACGGGACGGTGATCTATCTTCTCCTCATGTTCGTGCTGCCCCACAGCCGTTTTTGGCGCGCCCTGGCTGGGCTCGTCTTTCTGCTCACGACGTGGATGCCAGCGCTGGCATCCGCTCACGTCCACGCCTCGGCCATGGCGCCCTGCGTGGAGCGAACCCTGCCTGGATCAAAGTCGGGCTGTGACGATCACTCGGCCAAGGCGCTTACCTGTGGGCTCGCTATGTGCACCGCGGTTGCGATCGTCACCGCCAGTCCGGTGATGCACGATGCGTCGGTCATGCGGGCCATTATATTTCCCGCGACCCGCCCCAAGCCGATTGTCGACGCGACGCTGCCGCCAGATCCGTTCCCGCCGAGAACGCCGAACTCCGTATAGCCGTCATCTGCCCAGGCAGATGGACGGCAGGAGACGGTTGCCCGGGCGCATGACTTCCCGGGTTCGCCGAAGCGCCATCAGCAAGAAGATCGGGCAAATTATGACCTCGTCTCACAAATTATGCATGCCGGCGATCGGTCGCCGGAAGTTTGTCATGTTGGGGAGCACGGCAGCGCTGTCCATGCTGGTTCGACCAAGCCCGGCGGTTGCTGCGGTTCCGCACGACACGAGCCTGCTCCATGTCCGACCGGCGCGCGTGCCGCTCGCCGGCGCCGGGCACCCCGACACCTTCATGTGGACCTATGACGGGACGGTGCCTGGTCCCGTCCGGCGGGTGCGCAAGGGCGTGCCGTTCATGGCTGTCGTCGAGAACGGCCTCGACGAGGACACGACGGTGCACTGGCACGGCATGCGCCTGCCGAACGCCATGGATGGGGTGCCAGGCCTGACTCAGCCGCCCATCCGCCCGGGCGAACACTTCACCTACGCCTTCACGCCTCAAGATGCCGGCACGTTCTGGTATCATCCGCACGCCAACGGTTTGGAGCAGATCGGGCGTGGCCTCGCCGGCGTCCTGATCGTCGAGGAAGCCGAAGCGCCGCCGTTTGATCGCGAGCTCCTTTGGGCACTCTCCGATTGGCAGTTGACCGAAGACGCTCAGATCGCCCCGGGGTTCGGCAGCCGCATGAGCGCGATGATGGCCGGGCGGATCGGCAATTTGATCACCATCAACGGCCGCATCCCGGGCGGCGTGGCGGTCCGCGCAGGCGAGCGGGTCCGGCTGCGGCTCGCCAACATGAGCATCGCCCGCACCATGGCGCTTCGCTTCGAGGGCCATCGGCCGGTGATCGTGGCTTATGACGGCCAGCCCTGCGACCCGCACGAGCCGGCGGACGGTCGCATCGTCCTCGGGGCCGCGATGCGCGCCGACATCGTCCTCGACATGCAGGGCGATCCCGGACGGCGCTATAGCGTCACCGACGATTTCTACGGCGACCAGGTGACCTACACGCTGCTCGAGCTGACCTACGATTCAGCTTCCCCAATCCGGAAGCACCCAAGCGATGATCCCGTGCGCCTGCCGCGAAATCCGTTGCCTGAGCCCGACCTGGTCACCGCTGAGCGCCACGATATGGCGCTGCAAGGCGGCGGGATGAGTGGCATCGGGATGGGCCGTGGCGGCGCACTCTGGGCCATTAACGGCGTCTCCATGACCGGCGACAGCCCCGACGGCATGCCGCCGATGCTCACCCTGACCCGAGGCCGCACAACGAAGCTCACCTTCCGCAACGAGACCGCGTGGTGGCACCCGATGCACCTGCACGGGCACAGCTTCAAGGTGCTCGCCCGCAACAGCGCGCCGGTGCCGCACCAAGTCTGGGGCGACGCTGTGCTCGTGGCGCCGCGTGAGGTCGTCGAGGTCGCCTTCGTTGCCGACAACCCGGGCGACTGGATGCTGCACTGCCACGTCATGGACCACCAGACGGCCGGATTAATGACCGTGCTGCGGGTTGCCTGAACCCCATCACCTAAACTGGAGATCGATCATGAACCGTTTTACCCGCCGCCGCTTTGCCGCAATCCTCGCCGCCATGGCGCTCCCCATGCCCGCATTCGCCGCGGGCACCCGGGCCGTGCTGTTCAAGAACCCGCAGTGCGGCTGCTGCGAGGGGCACGCAGAATACCTTCGGCAGGAGGGGTTCGATGTCGAAGTGAAGCCGACCAACGACCTAGACCAGGTGAGCCGGCGCGCCGGGGTGCCGGATGAGCTTCAGGGATGCCATCTGATTCAGGTCGACGGCTACGTGGTCGAGGGCCACGTCCAGGCGTCCACGATCCGCAGACTGCTGCGCGAGCGGCCGGACGTGGCCGCGATCACCCTTTCAGGCATGCCTTCCGGCACCCCCGGCATGCCGGGCCCGAAATCCGGCCCGCTGCAGATCTTCGCCATCAGCAAGACGGGCGCCGCGCCGACCGTCTACGACGTGCAGTGACGGAGCGCAGTGTCTCCGTTCCGATCCGAGCGTCACCCGGACAGCGAACCCGGCACTCCGTTGGTTCGCACCCGGCTACGGCTTGAGTTCGGCAGCTTTTGACGCAGAGGACGATCGTGCGCGGCCCGGCAGTGTCTCCCGAATTGTCTAGCCCGCTTTGGCCGCACGTTCTGCTGCGGTATCTGGCGGTGGTTGGGGTGAGCAATCTGGTTTGGGAGTTTGTTCAGATGCCGCTCTACACGATCTGGCAAACCTCCAGCGGAGGCTCGATCGCCTACGCAGCCGTGCATTGCTGGGTGGGCGACCTGCTGATCGCAGCGTCGTGCCTCGGCATCGCGATCTTGACCACCAACCGAAACTGGCCGATCCGCCACTACGGGAGGACAGCGGTGCTCGCGACGGCTCTCGGCGTGATTTCGACGATCTTGTTGGAATGGCTGAACGTGGATTTGTTGCAGAACTGGGCTTATGCGCCGTCAATGCCCGTGCTCCCGTTGCTCGGCACTGGTTTATCGCCTCTGCTGCAATGGCTGATCCTTCCGCCGGTCGCGTTTGCATGGGCGCGGTCGCGCGAAGCGGAGTTGGTCCAATGACATTATCTCGTGCGCGATTCGGCTGTTCGCGCCGCGCATTCGTGGCGCGCGTGTTCGCCATCTGCGTCGCATTTTTCGTTCCAGCCAGCGCCTGGGCTGCCGCAACGCCATGGACCGGAAATGCGCGCGGGTCGGCGCGATTAATCACGGCGGTGGAGGCGACCGGCTCGAGCACCCGCCTCGACGCCGCGCTAGAACTGCGGCTCGCCCCGGGCTGGCATACCTATTGGCGCACGCCAGGCGATGCCGGCTTTCCGAAGCGCCGAGGAGCTGGCGATGCTGTCCACCGTGGCGTCGGCCGCCGGGTTCACCGTGCCGGTGGCGCTGCGGATCAACCCGGACGTGGATGCGGGCACGCACGCCAAGATCACCACCGGCCGCGCCGACAACAAGTTCGGCATCGGCCTGGGCGACGCGGCGGCGCTGTATGCCCGCGCGGCCGGCCTGCCCGGGCTGCAACCCGTCGGGCTGGCCGTGCACATCGGCAGCCAGATCGGCGTCACCGCGCCCTACCGCGCCGCCTTCACCCGGGTGGCGGAGCTGGTGCGCGGGTTGCGCGCCGCCGGCCACGCCGTGTCGCGGGTGGATTGCGGCGGCGGCCTGGGCATCTCGTACCGCGACGAGGTGGAAGGCTCGCCCGCCGCCCTGGCCGGCGCCGTGGCGGCGACGCTGGGCGGGCTGGGGTTGGAGCTGATGGTGGAGCCGGGACGCTGGCTCGCCGGTCCGGCCGGGCTGCTGTTGAGCTCGGTAGTGCTGACGAAGACCACCGCCGGGCGCCGCTTCACCGTGCTGGACGCCGCCATGAACGATTTGCTGCGCCCGGCCATGTACGAGGCGTGGCATGCCATCGTACCCGGGGGCGCCGTCGATGCGGTGGCCGCGGTGGGCGAAACGGACATTGTCGGCCCGGTCTGCGAAACCGGGGACACGTTCGCGCGCGGGCGCAGGCTTCCGGTGCTGGCACCCGCAGGCTTGTGTGGCGATCCTCGATGCGGGTGCCTATGGTTCGGTCATGAGCTCCACCTACAACGCCCGCCCGCTGGCGGCCCAGGTGATGGTCGATGGCGAGCGCTGGGCGACCATCCGCGCCCGGCAGCCCGTGCAAGCGCTGTGGGCCGGCGAAACCATCCCCGCCTGGATGGCGGCGCCGTGAGGCGGCGCGACATCCATGCCCGGCTGGCCGGGCGGCGGGCGCAGGCACGGCGGGTGCTGTGGTTTGAGCGGGTGTGGCCGGCACTGTGGCCGGTGTTCGCCCTGGTAGGGGCCTGGATCGCGGCTGCCTTGTTCGACCTTCCGGCGCGGCTGCCGGGGGTGGTGGCATCTGGGCTTGCTCGCAGTTCTCGTGCTGGCTTTGGCCGCCCTGGCGTGGCGTGGGCTGCGGCGGGTGCGCCGCCCCACCGACGCGGAGGTCGACCGGCGGTTGGAGCGCGCCGTCCGGTTTGCGGCACCGCCCGCTGGTAGTCCTGTCCGACCGGCCGGCCAGCATCGACCCGGCCACCGCCGATCTGTGGCAGGCCCATCTGGACCGCGCCTCCGCCCAGGTGGCGCGGCTGCGGACGGGTTGGCCGCGCCCGGGCATCCCCCAGGCCGACATCCGTGCGCTGCGCGCCGGGCTGGCGGTGGTGATCGTGGCAGGCTTGGTGGTCGCTGGGCCAGACACGCCGGGGCGGCTGTGGCGCTCCGTATGGCCCGGCCTGCCGGAAGGCACGCCCGTGCCGGCACCGCAGTTGCAGGCCTGGCTGACGCCGCCTTCCTACACCGGGCTGCCGCCGGTCTTCCTGCATGCGGACACCCCTTCCGTCAGCGTCCCCGCCGGCTCGCACCTCACGGTCAACCTGACGGGCGGCTCCGGCGAGCCCAGCCTGAGTTTCGGCGACGACGCGACGCGGTTCACCGCGCTGGACGCGGAAAGCTGGCAGGCCGAGCGCGACGTGGCCGCGGCTGGGCTGCTGACCGTGCGGCGGCGCGGGCGCGAGCTCGGGCGCTGGGACATCACGGCGATTCCCGACGCGCCGCCCGTCGTCGCCTGGGCCGAGCCGCCCGGCGCCGGCCCCGCGCAGCGGCGTTTGCAAACCCGGCTGCCATGGACCGCGTCGGACGATTACGGGGTGGTGACGGTGCAGGCGGAGCTGCGGCTGCGGGACCGCAAGGCCGCGGCGCCCCTGGTGGTCACCATCCCGCTGCCCGGCGGCTCACCGAAACAAGCGCACGGCGCGGCCATGCAGGACCTCACCGCCAACCCGTGGGCGGGCCTGCCCGTGGAGGCCGTCTTGGTGGCCAAGGACGCGCCCGGCCACCGCGCCACCAGCCCGGCTGCGTCCTTCATGCTGCCGGAGCGGGCGTTCAAGAACCCGCTGGCGCGCGCGGTGATCGAAATCCGCAAGCGGCTGAGCGTGGCGCCGGAGGACCATGAGCAGGCGGGCTCCGACCTGGAAGCGCTGAGCGAGGCGCCGGAGGCGTTCGACAACAACACGGCGATCTTCCTGGCGCTGAGCAGCACGTCCACGCTGCTGGGCCGCAGCGGCGACCCCGCCGACATCGCGGACGCGCAGGCCCGTTTGTGGGAGCTTGCGCTGCAACTGGAGGACGACGCGGTGGCGCGCACGGCGCAGGCCGTGCAGGCGGCGCGGGACGCGATGCAGCAGAGCGTTCGGCGCGGCGACAAGACCGACATGGACCGCAAGGCGGACGCGCTGCGCCGCGAAATCCAGCGTCACCTGCAAGCCCTGGTGGACAAGGCGCGCCGCGACGGCACGCTGATGCCGTTCGACCCGTCGCAACGCACGCTGAGCCAGAAGGATTTCGACAAGCTCACGCAGGAAATGAAGGACGCCGCCCGTGCCGGCCGCATGGATGAGGCCCAGCAGAAGCTGCAGCAGTTGGAACAGATGCTGGAGCAGTTGAAGCAGGCGGAAGCCAACCCGAGCGGCGACCGCCAGCAGGCGCGCCAGCAGCGGCAGCGTGGGCAGCAGCAAATGGGCGCGGCGGAGGACATGGTGAACCGCGAAGGCGCCATGAAGCAGCGTGCCGAGGGCCGGCAAACAACGGACGACAAGCCCGGCCGCGACACCGATGCGAAGCAGCAGCGCGCCTTGCGCCGGGCGCTGGGCGCCATGATGCAGAATTTCGGCGACCTGACCGGCAAGGTCCCGGACGCGCTGAGCGAGGCGGACATCGCCATGGACCAGGCCGGCCAGGCGCTCGCCGCCGGCAAGGACGGGGAAGCCGGCGCCGCCCAGCAACGCGCGGCCGACGCCCTGAAGAAGGGCGAGCAGCAGATGAGCCAGCAGATGGCGCAGTCGCTGGGGATTTCGGTGATGCCCGGTGAAGGCGAAGGCCAGGGCAACGGGCCGGGCGACCAGATGACGCAGGGCGACGGCGACGATGATTCCGGTACGTCGCCGGGCGGCCGGGACGCACAGGCAGGCCCGCCCGATCAGCAAGGCGACGACCCGGACGCGCCGCGCGACCCGCTCGGCCGCTCGACGCGTGACGGCACGTCCGGCCAGGCGGATGGCGGCAACGTGCACGTCCCTGACCAGATGGAACAGGCCCGCACGCGGGACCTGCAAACCGAGTTGCGCCGGCGCGAAGGGGAACGGACGCGACCGCAGGGTGAGTTGGACTACATAAACCGGCTGTTGAAGCCGTACTAGCAGGCGTCGGGCAGGCTCGCGATCGTCCTAGGGCCGGGTATCGTCAGGGCTTCGCGCAACGCGCCAGCATGGCGCCCAGATCGATCCCCGCCATCGTGATGCCGGTGCTGAAAGACAGCCCGGGGGTGAGCGTCTGGGCCTCGGAATAGTTCTTCAGGTGGTCCTGCGCGCGCGCCAGAGCGTAGATGAAGCGTGGTTCGCCAGGGTGAGCCTGAACTTCCGCCTGGCACACTGAAACCACGTGCGTCCAATCAGTGGACCCGTCCAGCCGCGTTTCCGTGGACGTCGACGCTCGGATGTGGAAGGCCGCCAGCCGTTCGCATTCGGTTTCCGCGTCTGGCGCGGGTGCGGCGGCGGATTGGCGCGGCTGGCTTACCGCCTGCGCGACCACGGCCGGCGCGGACGTGCCGGGGGGCGGCGTCGTCGTCGCTGGGGCGACGCCTGTTGGCGCACTCGCCAGGAACACGTCGCCGACCAACGAAGAGCTGTCCCAGGGCGTCTGCTTCTGGTCCGTTGCAGCCAGCACGTCACCCCGCACGCGCGACACCATTTGGCGTACTTCCAGCCCCGGCGTGCCCACATGCTTCAGCAGGGCGGCCGTGAACGGGGAGTTCCTGCCCGTCCCATCCAGCGCGATGTTGTTGGGCTGCGTTGAGTATACGATCAGCGAAGCCGGGGCCGTCGTTTCCGTACGGCGCAAGCCGCGGCCGCCCAGCGAGCGCCCACCCTGGGCCAGGGCGCTGGTGAACGGGTTGTCGCGGCAGGCGTCCAGGATGATGATGGCGGTGCGCCCGCTCCCTTCCATCTCGCCCTGGATATCGGACAGGCCGATGGTGTTGAAGCGCACGTCTGCCGGCGAGTGGATGCTGGCGTCCACCGGCAGCAAATAGTTTTCCCCGTTCATCTGCAGCCCGTGCCCGGCGTAGAAGAACAAGGCCAGTTCCGCCCCAGGCAGCCGGTCAGCGAAGTCGCGGACGGCGCGTGCCATGGCGTCACGGCTGGCATCGTGCTGCTCGATCACGTCGAAGCCCAGCTTCCGCAGCACTTGCGCCAGGTCCTGCGCGTCATTGGCGGGATTGTCCAAGACCGGCGCGTTTTGGTAGCGGCTGTTGCCCAGTACCAGTGCCAGGCGCTTGGCCCAGGCTGCGTCAGGCGTGAGGAAGACGGCGGCGATTGCTCAACGCCAGCTTGCGGAAACACCAAGGTGTGCCGGCTGCAAACCTCCGTGGCTGGCGGGTTTAGAACAGTCCCTGCCCGATGAACTCGCCTTCCGCCACGCCGGGCGGAATGGCGAACAGGCCGCCGCCGGTGTGGGTGACGTATTGATTGAGCGCATCGAGCTTCGACATGGTTTCGAAGATCTTGATGAAGCTCGTGCGCGGGTCGCGCTGGTAGCAGATGAACAGCAGCCCGGCGTCGTATTCCAGGCCCTGTCGCCAGGGCGGCCAGCGCTCGGCGGTGACGTTCACGCCGTCATTGTAGGAAAAGGCGCGGCGCAGCATCTGGGCGCCGTCGTTGCTGGCGGCCGCGGCCAGGCGGATGTGGGCGTTTTGCGCGACCACCGGGTTTCCGTCGGCATCATCCGCGTCGAGGTCGATGGGGTCGAACTCGTCCTTGCCGCCTAGCGGCGCGCCGGACTGCTTCTTGCGGCCGATGGTTTCCTCCTGGAACGACACGTCGGTCTCGTCCCAATGCTCCAGCGCCATGCGGATGCGGCGCACCACGAGGTAGCTGCCGTTCCGCATCCAGGCCGGCCCCTCGTCGCCGACCCAGACGACATCCTCCAGGCTGGCCGGGTTGCTGGGCTGGACCGTGCCGTTCGCGCGTTCGGCCGGGCGGCGCGCCACCGGGTTCTGCGTGCCGTCGCGGAAGCCCATCAGGTTGCGCGGCGTGTCCTCGGCCGCGGCGTTGGGGGTGAAGCCGGTCTGCGTCCAGCGCAGCCGCGCCACGCCGTTGGCCAGCCGGGCCAATTGCCGCACGGCGTGGAATGCCACTTGCGGGTCGTCGGCGCAGGCCTGGACGGACAGGTCGCCGCCGGTGCGCGCCTCCTCCAACTGGTCGCCGTTGAAGCGGGGCAGGTCGACCAGCGCCGCCGGGCGTTGCGCGCGCAAGCCGTAGCGGTCGGTGCCGTCCCGCTCGAACAGGCCGGCGCCGAAGCCGAAGGTCAGCGTCAGGCGGGCCGGGTCCAATCCGATCGTCTCGCCACTGTCGGTGCCGGGCGCGTCGAGCGAGGCGGCCGGCGGCGCCGCGGTGTCGCCGCGGGCCAGGCGGGCGGCCGCTTCGGTCCAGGCCTGCATCAGGCGAACCACCTCGCTGGCCTTGTCGGCCACCAGGTCGAAGCTGGCGAAGTAGGTGTGGTTCTGCCGGGCGGTGGCGATGCCGCCTTGGTGGGGGGCAAAGAACGGTTCCTGCACCTGGCGCCCGACCGCTTGGCCGGCTGGGTTCACGCCCTTGTCCACGGCGCTGCCGGCCGCCCGCGCCGCACCCGCGGCGGCGACCAGGCCGCCGGCCGCGCCCAGGAACAGCCGGCGGCGGGAGGTGAAGGGGCAGCCGGTCATGGATGCAGCCTCAATGTGCCAGCACCAGCCCGTTGATCTCGTCTTCCACGTAATAGAAGCCGGTGCCGTCGCGCGTCATGGCGATGCCGAACAGGTCGCCGGCGCCGGGCGGCGACTGCGCCTTGTTGGGGTCGATCCATTGCGCATAGAGCTGGTGTCCGTCGGTGGGGTCGATCTCCACCAACTGGCCATTCAGCCCGTTCACGGCAAGCAGGTGGCCGTTCGGCGCCGTCGCCAACGCCAAGGGGCGCTTCAGAAAGCCCGCACTGCTGACTTCCCGGCCGCTGCCGGCGCTGCCGGTGCGCGTGGCCGCGTCGTCGATGGCCACCACGCGGTTGCCGATCGCGTCCGACACGAACAGCACGCCCCCGGCGCCGAGCGCCAGGCCGGTCGGCCCGATCACGAACACGTCCTTGTCGGCGCGCTGGCCGAACCCGTCGGCGATGACGGTCTGGCTCGTGGCGCGCGGCGGCTGCCCGGCGGGGATGCTCAACTCGATCCGCAGCACCGTCGCCTTGTTCACGGTCGCCTGCCCGGGCGCCGTCACGCCGAACCCGGTGTTGCTGACGAACAGCGTCGCCGAGTTGCCGCGGTCGATCACCGCCATGTTGCCCCACGGCCCGTTGATGTTCGGCCCGGCCAGTGTGCCGGCGAGGTTGCCCTGCGAATCCAGGATCAGCAGGCAGCCATCGCCCTTGGTCGCGGTGGTGCCGTCCTGGCTGGGCAGGCTGCCGACGATGACCCAGCCGGATTGCAGCATGGTCATCGCGGTGGTCAGGCCTACGCCGCCAGGGCATTGCGGCAGATGGCGCGGGATGGCGGCAAACACGCTCAGCCGCTTGGTGGACGGGTTGTAGTCCACGATCGTGGTGCCGAGGCCCTGGAGGTTGCCGCTGTTGTTGAAGTTGGTGACCAGCACGTCATCCTTGGCCACCTTGCCGGCCGAGACCGGCGCCACGATCACCGCATACGGGTTCTGGTCGCCGTTTTCCGGCACGGTGGAGGTCAGCAGGGTATGGCGCTTGATGGTTTCCAGGAACCCTGGCTCGGCCGCGCCCGCCACGGCGGCGGACAGCGCCAACGCGGCAAGGCCCAGGACGACGCCGCGGCCGAACTGCTTGACTGTTTCACGTCGCTGCACGTGCGAATACTCCGGGGCGGGATTTAAAAGGTGATGTTGGTGCGGACGCCGAAGATCGCTTCGTTGCCGATGCGCTTGGCTGGTTTTTCCGGGTTCTGGATGCCGCCGCCGGGCGTCCACACGTATTGGAAATCCGGCTGCACGGCGAGCCACGGGGCGAGCTGGGCCTGGTAGGTCAGCTCGATGAAGCTTTCGCTGGACCGGATGGGGAAGGCGCCGTTGTTCAGCGCGGCGGTGTCCTGGTCGAGCAGGATCGCCCGGTTGCCGATCTTGGCCAGGCCGTAGCCGAACCCGACGGTGTCGTCGTCACGGTCGGGGAGCGGCGCCTTCAAGGTGATGCCGGTGTTGATGCTGAAGCTGGCCAGGTTGCGGTCCCCCGGCGCGCCCATCAGGCGGGCGAACACGCCGACCGCCTGCGGCTCCGCCGGGTCCGGGCGCCACACCATCTGGTCGAACACGCCGTAGATGCTCCAGTTGTTGCGGCGGAAGCGGGGGTTGCCGTTGCTGTTCGGGTCGGCCAGGGACAGCCCGTCCGTGCCGAAGCGCTGGTCCGGGAAGCGCCCGGTGTCGTACCAGCCGCCCAGCTTGTAGACGCCGGGCAGGCCGGTGGCTCCGCCGCGGTCCAGCTCACCCAAGGCAGGCTGGTTGATGGCGTATTGCACTTCCGCGAAGGCCAGCGCGCCGGTCCGCAGGTGGAACTTCGCGCCGGCCTGTTCGGCGCCGCGCACCTGGGAGTCGTCGTAGAACGGACCGCCCGGCGGGTTGTCGTCGAACACGCCGCCAAGCACCGTCACGTTGTTGAAGGGCTGCGCGCGGAAGCGGATGCCCAAGGAGGACAGCGGGTAGGCCGGGCCGCCGGCGTACAGGTCCACCGAGGGGATGAGCGGCCAGCCCATCATCGTGTTGATGAACAGGCTGGAATAGGAGCTGGTGATGAACTCCTGGTCCAGGCTCTGCTGCCCGATTTTGACGTCCACCTTGCCGCCGGCGAACGCCTGTTGGTACCACAGCTCCCACAGCCGGGTGGACCGCTGCGCCTCGATCCCGCTGTTGGTTTGCAAGTTGAACAGGTTGTCCTGCGCCAGGCTGCGGCCGTGGATCTGGAACGCGCTGACGTTGAAGGTGCCGCCTTCCCAGCCGAACGCCTTGGCGGTGTCCAGCCCCAGGCTCATCAGGGTCACACCGTCATAAGCCGCGCCGCGGTGGACGCCGCCGGTGGCATTGCCGAATACCTCGCTGGTTTCGGTGAGGCCGAGCGACAGGCCGAGCGTGTTCAGCCTGGGACGCAGGCCCCACATGTCGCCGAGCAGGGTGGAGCGGGAGGATGCGAAGAGCTGCGTGGTGAACCCCGGCTCGCCCAGCGAGACCTGCGGCGCGTTCGTGCCGGCGCCGCCCGGGGTCGGGTTCTCTTGCGTGCTGGCACCGGGTATTTTCTGGGACTCGGCTGCGGTTTGCGCCAGGGCAGGGGCTGTGCCCAGGGCGGCGAACAGGCCGACGGCCGGCAGCAACGGTTGCAGCGGTATGCGACGCGACATGATGAACTCCGGCGCCGCCCATCTGGCGAGCGATAGCTATTGCGACGCATTCTCAACTATCGGCAGGGCGACGGCGCGTCAAGTCCTTACGGTGTCGAGTGGGTCGCAAATGGCGGCCGCGCCGTGGGGACGCGGCCGCGAGACGATCAAAGGCTGGGCGTCGCCGCAAGCTCCGCCGCTTGCTTGGCCGCGGCGCGGTAGCGGGCATATTCGCGTGCCCGCCGGCGATCTTTCCGCCACGCCGACGTGCCTTCGAAGCGTGCGAATGGGGGGACTTTCTGGCGCGACCCGCCAGGATGGCGGGCGGCCTTGGCGGGGGCGGGTGTGGTGATATCGCTCATGAAACGTGATCCAGGCTGGTGCGGTGCTTTCTCACCACCGGTGGCGGTCCGGCGCAAGCCACTATGACGGCAGCCGCCCGGCCCCGTGCTTGAAGTGCGGAGCCTGGTACACGTATGTGAGTGGCCTACCGCCGACCCTTTCGACGTTCTGGAGAAGCAAGTGGGTATGATCCCGGGCCACGGACCGTTGACGGAGGACGGCGCCATCGCCGACCGGCGGCAGATACGCGAATTGCTGGAAAACTGGGTGGTTTGGCGCGACGCCGGGGACTGGGAACGGTTCCGCACGGTATGGCACCCGGATGGCCGCATGATGGCGACCTGGACCCAGGGTACCGGGGACGAGTTCATCGCCATCAGCAAGGCCGGCTGGGCCAAGGGCGTCAGCATCCAGCATTTCCTGGGCGGTACGTCGGTCGACCTGGCGGGCACCCGTGCGGTCGCGCAAACCAAGATGACCATTTCCCAGCGTGCGGAGGTGGAGGGCGTCCCGTGCGACGTGCTGTGCACCGGCCGGTTCTACGATTTCCTGGAAAAGCGCGCGGGCGACAACACCGCGTCGGCGGACGGGCGCTGGGGGCTCGCGCTGCGGCAGCCGATCTATGAAAAGGACAGGCTGGATCCGGTGACACCCGGTGCCGTCCCGGTGCTGGACCGGGCGTTGTTGGCGCAGTTCCCACCGGGCTACCGGCATTTGGCTTATCTGCAAACGCGGATCGGCTACACGGTGAAACGCGACATGCCCGGCCTCCAGGGGCCGGAGGTCGAGGCGTTGTATGCCCGGGGCGCGGCGTGGCTGGCCGGCGGCCCGCTGTAACAAGCAAGATCCGGCCAACGGGGGAGGGACGCGGTGCGTAACGTCAACGAAACCACAATCACCGACGCGGTACTGGAGAAAGTGCACGGCGCCACGAACGCGCGCGCCCGCACGATCAGCGACGCGCTGGTTCGCCACCTGCACGCCTTCGTCAAGGAGATCGAGCCGACCCAGGCGGAATGGGCGGGCGCCATCGAGTTCCTGACCCGCACCGGACACATGTCGTCGGATACAAGGCAGGAGTTCATCCTGCTGTCCGACACGCTCGGCGTGTCCATGTTGGTGGATGCGATCAACCACCGGCTGCCCGGCAACGCGACGGAAACCACGGTGCTCGGCCCCTTCTACGTCCAGTCGGCGCCGGAGCACGCGCTGGGCGACGACATCTCCAAGGGGATGGCCGGCGCGCCGTTGTTGGTGGAGGGCACCGTGTCGCGGGTCGATGGCACCCCCGTGGCCGGCGCCGTGGTGGATAGCTGGCACACGGACGGGGACGGGTTCTACGACGTGCAAGGTCCGGCCGGGTTAGACGGTTTGGCCGGGCGGGCGCGCTTCCACACCGATGCGCAGGGTCGCTTCTGGTTCCGCTCCATCGTCCCCGCGTCATACCCGATCCCGGTCGATGGCCCGGTCGGCGACATGCTGAGGCTGCAAAATCGCCACCCCTATCGCCCGGCGCATGTCCATTTCATGGTCGGCCACCCGGGGCTGGAAACGCTGGTGACGCACATCTTCCTGGCCGGCGACGAGTATCTGGACTCGGACGTGGTGTTCGGGGTGAAGGACTCGCTGATCCGGAAATTGGAATGGCAGGACGCTGGCGCGACCGAGCGCGGCAATGCCGTGGACCAACCCATGGCAGCGCTGCGCTACGACTTCGTGCTGGCGGACGCGTGACCGTGACGTCCGCCCGCCGCGCTCAGCAGGCGCCGTAGCCGCCCGGCCCGGCCGGCGGCTCCGACCGCACCGCCAACGCCTTGGTGGTGCGGGCCGACATCGCATAGAACCCCGCCGTCAGCGTGAGCTCCACGATGGCGTGCGGGTCGAACAGCTTGGCCATGGCGTCATAGCTCGCCGAGTCCGGCCCGTCCGTCGTCGCCATGCCCTCCACCCAGGCCAGCACGGCGCGCTGCTCCGGCGAGAACAAGGGGCTGCCGCGCCAAGCGCCCATTGCCGCGATCTGCGCTTCCGACATGCCGCAGCTGCGGGCCATACGGGTGTGCTGGTCGATCTCGTATTGCCCGTTCTCGATCTGCAACGTGCGCAGGATCGCCAGTTCACGGAGCGGGCGCGGGACATGGTTGTCGCTGCGGATGGCGCGCGCCATGCCGACATAGGCGGTGAACAGATCCGGCGCGTTGGCAACCGCCCGGTGCATGGTGAGCGGCTGGGCACCCGACGCACGGATGCCGTTGAAGAACTCGGCGACGGCGGGCGGGGCCGCTGCATCAGACACCAGCGGCACCCTGGCGTCCGGTTCGGCGGCGGCCACGCAGGCCGGCGCCAGGGGTGCCATAAGCGACGCGACGACCGAAAACCATTTTACTTGCATGAGGGTGTCCCTAAGTTGCTGATGTGGCGGACGGCTTGCCGCCCCAAACGATCTCGATGCCTTTCCACACCAGGCTTTCCGGCTGGGCAAGCAGGCCGGACAGCGTCGCGAGCAGCTCCTCCGCGCTGTAGTAGGGCGCGTCGTACGGGCTGAATCCGACCCTGGACGCGAGCTTCTCGATCCACGTCTCGATATGGATGTCCTGTTCCGCCAGCATCTTCATGCGCGGGCTGAAGGTGATCTCCGCCAGCATCAGCATGCCGCCGGGCTTGAGGATGCGCAGCAGTTCCGTGCCGGTTTCATGCCAGTCATCCGTGTGCTGCACGGCCTGCAAGATGGCCACTGCGTCGAAGGACTCCGCCGCCATGGCGTCCGTGTAATGCCATTGCCAGGTGGCGAGTTGACCGCCACGGCCGCGCTTGACGGCGAAATACGCGTTGCGCGCCTCGTCGGTGATGTCCACCACCTCCACGTGCCCGGTGGGGCCGACCCGCGTGCGGATGTCGCTGTCGAAGCCGCAGCCTTCCACCACCTCGCCGATGATCAGCACCCGGTCGCCGGGCTTCAGCCGCAGCTTGTCGTAGATCAGCTCGCGCACTACGAACGCCTTGTGGCGCCACATGTAGGGCAGCGAGCCGGCCAGCATCACGGCGCGGGTCCAGCGTTCCTGTTCCGCGCGGTCCAGCACGCTTTCGCCCATTCGCACCACGTCGCGCGGTTGGATCATGCTCCACGGATCGACGCTCTCGGTCATGTCTCGCTCCTTCGGCTGGGGGTTGGGCGGATCATCCGGACACGCCGATCATCTCGGCCAGCCGGGTCGGGTCGGCCAGCAGCGTTTGGCTCGGTCCGGCGAAGGTGGTGCGGCCACGATCCAAGATCAGCGCCTGCGACGCGAAGCCGAGTGCCAGGCGGGCGTGCTGCTCCACCAGGATGATGCCGAGCCGCGCGTCCTCGTGCAGGCGTTGGAACGCTTCCATCAGCGCGTCCACGATGACGGGGGCCAGCCCTTCCAGCGGCTCGTCCAGCAGCAGGATGCCCGGGTCGCACATCAGCACCCGTGCCACCGCCAGCATCTGCTGCTCCCCGCCCGAGAGCTGGTTGCCCATGTTGGCGCGGCGCTGGGCGAGGTTGGGGAACAGGGCGAACACGCGGTCCAGCGACCAGCTTGATCCGCGAGCGGCGACCGTGAGGTTTTCCAGCACGCTCAAGGACGGGAAGATTTCCCGCTCCTGCGGGACCAGGCCGATGCCGGCGCGCGCCCGGCGGTAGATGGGCCAACGCGTGATGGCGGCACCGTTCAGCGTGACGGCGCCGGCATGCACGGTGGTGTGGCCCATGACCGTGCGCAGCAGCGTGGTCTTGCCGACCCCGTTGCGGCCTAGCAGCGCCAGCGTCTCGCCCGGGCCGAGCCGGAGCGACACGTCTTCCAGGATGATCGTGTCGCCGTAGCCGGCGGTCAGGCCGTCGATGACCAGGCCGTCAGCCATGGCTGGACCCGAGATAGACCTCGCGCACGCGGGGGTCGGCCAGGATGTCCGCCGGGCTCGCCTCGGCCAGGATTTCGCCCTGCACCAGCACGGTCACGCGGTCGGCGAAGCTGCGGACCAGGGCCATGTCATGCTCGATCATCAGGATGGAGATGTCGGACGGCAGGGCTTGCAGCACGTCGATGATGCGCCCGCTTTCGCCGGCCGGGATGCCGGCGGCGGGTTCGTCCAGCAGGATCACGGTGGGCCGCAACGCGATGGCGATGGCGACCTCCACCAGGCGTTGCAGCCCGTATGGCAGTTCGCGCAGCAGCCGGGCCGCCTCGCCTGCCAGGCCGACCTGCTCCAGCGTGGCATAGGCCTGCTCGGCGGTGGCGCGGTCGGTGCGGCGCGGGATCATCCGCCGGGCGGTGCCGTTCTGCTCGGCCACGGCGAGCACCACGTTCTCCAGCACGGACAGGCCGCGGAACAGCGTGTTGATCTGGAACGTGCGCCCCAGCCCGCGCCGCACCCGGCGTTCCGGCGACTGGCCGGTGATATCCTCGCCGCCGAGATGGATGCTGCCGGAGGTGGCGCCCAGATCGCCGGACAGCAGGTTGATGAAGGTGGTCTTGCCCGCGCCGTTCGGCCCGATCAGCGCGTGCCGGCTGCCTTTGCGCAGCGCGAAATCCACGTTCTGGATGATCGGCAGCGGGCCGAATGATTTGCACAAGCCGTGCGTCGTCAGCACGGCGCCGTCGCTCACGCCCGCCTCCTGCGAAATGCCGCGACCCGGTCCAGTAAGCCGAGCAGGCCGTGCCGGGCGAACATCACCAGTAGGACGAGGCTCAACCCGATCCAGAAATACCAGAACACCGGGTTTTCCTTGGCCAGGCTGTCCTGCGCGATCAGGTAAAGCGGCGCGCCGACAAACGCGCCGTAGAGCCGGCCGAAGCCGCCGATCATCAGGATGATGACCACGTCACCGGACAGCTCGAAGCTGAGCGCGTGCAGGGCGACCGACTGCGTGGTTTGCGCGAGCAACGCGCCGGCGACCGCGGCAAGCGCGGCGGAGATCGCGTAGGCCTGGATCAGCCGCCACCGCACCGGCGTGCCGATCGCGTGCATGCGCCGGTCGTTCTCGCGGATGCCGGTCAGGCTGCGGCCGAAGGGGGAGTGGACGAGCGTGCGCACCAGCCCCCAGGCGACGAACACGACAGCCAGGCAGTACAGGTAGCCGGTCTTGCCATAGAAGTCGAACGGGAACACGCCGAGCAGCGGTGCCACATCGAACCCGCTCAGCCCGTCGGCGCCCCCGGTGATCGCACCGGCCTTGTTCGCGGCCTCCTGCAGCAGGGACACCACCGCGAGCGTCAGCATCAGCAGCGTCAGCCCGCGTGCGCGCAGGATGACGGCGCCGGACACCACGCCGGCCGCGGCGCCGAGCAAGGCCGCCGCAGCCAAGCCGAGCAAGGGATCGCCCCAGCCATGCTGCGCCAACAATGCGGCAGCGTAGGCGCCGATCCCGAAGAACGCGGCGTGGCCAAGCGTCACCAGCCCGGCATAGCCCATCACCAGGTCCACCGAGAGGGCGAACAGCACCATGGTCAGGATGCTGATGCCGAGCAGCAGGTAGTCGGGAAACAAGAAGAAGCAGCCGAGCCCGGCAACCCAGGGCAGCGCTTCCCACGGCCGCAGACGGCCGCGGCGAAGCAATTGGTCGATCGCGGTGGTGGGAGGCGGGCTCATCGCTTCAGCGCGAACAGCCCGGCCGGGCGCAGCAGCAGGATGGCGAACAGCGCGGCGTAAACGAAGAACGAACCGAACTGCGGCAGCACGTATTTGAACGCCGTGTCGCTGACGCCGAGCAGGAGCGCGGCGAAGAACGCCCCGCGCAAGGCGCCCAGCCCACCGACCGACACGACGATCAGGAAATACAGGATGTGCTCGAGCGGGTAGGAGGGTGATATCGCCAGCACGTCCGCACCCAGCGCCCCACCCAACGCGGCCAGGCCGCATCCCAGCGCGAAGGTCACGACGAACAGGAAGCGCGTGTTGATGCCGAGCGACTGCGCCATGCGGCCGTTATCCACCGCCGCACGCACCTGCGCGCCGAAATTGGTGCGTTCCAGCCCCAGCCAAAGTGCCGCGATGACGATGCCGCCCGCCGCGATCAGGAACAGCCGGTACACCGGGAAATCCCGTCCGGCCAGCGTAACCGATCCGCGCAGCACGTCCGGGTATTGGATGGCCTGCGGCAGCGGCCCGAACAGGTAGTTCGCGGCGGCGATGGACATCAGCACCAGCCCGTAGGTCATCATGACCTGGTTGAGGTCGCTGGCATGGTAAAGCGGCGCATACAGCACCCGTTCGAACGCCATGCTGGCGACGCCCACCACCAACACCGCCACGGCCACCGCGGCCGGGAAGCCGATGTGGTAGGTGTTCGCCAGCACGACCACGACGTAGCCGCCGGCCATGGCGAACGCCCCGTGCGCCAGGTTGATGAAGCCCATCAACCCCATCGTGACGGACAGCCCGACCGATACCAGGTACAGCACCATGGCGTAGGCCAGGCCTTGCACCAGGATGCTTACCGCCAGGCCGGGCAGGTCATCCACGGCGCGCCGGTCCCTGCCAGTCGGCTACTTCTGCGCTGCCGGGGCCGCTTGCGGGTTGCCGACCTGCGGCACGGTGTCGAACTCCTGGTCCGTGAGCTGGCCGTTGATGCGCTGCAGGCGGCGGATATACACGTTCTGCACGACGTCGCGCGTGTTCGGGTCGATATGCAGCGGGCCGCGGATGCTGTTGTCATCCTTGTAGTTGCGCAGGATCGCCATGGTGCGGTCCGGGTCCATCTTGCCGCCCTCCTGCTTGATGGCCTCGCAGATGGCCCGCGTGGCTTCCCAGGCGGCCGCCGAAATGAAGTTCGGGGTGCTGTCCGCGCCATAGGCCTGCTTCCAGGCCGCGACGAACTCCTGGTTCGCCGGACGGGTGGCGAAGGCCGTGTAATGGTGCGCCGAGATCGCGGGGAAATCGATGTCGGTCATGTTCTTCAGCTCGTCGTCGGGCGTGAGGTCCCCGGTCGCCAGCAGGCGGATGCCCGCCTTGTCGAGGCCAAGTTCGTGGAACGCCTTGAGGAAGCTCGTCGCCTGGCCGCCACCGAGGTTGAAAACGAACACCGCTTCCGGATGGGAATCCCTGATGCGCTGCACGATCGGCGAGAAATCAGGGTTGCTGATCGGCATCTTGATCGTCTCGACCACCTTGCCGCCTGCCTCGGTAAAGCCGCGGCTGAACGCGTTGCCGTAATCGATGCCGCCGGAGAAATCGCTGATGGCGACGGTGGCCGTCTTGACGCCGTTCTTCGCGGCCCATTGGCCGAGCGTGTAGCCGATCTGCCAGGTGTTGAACGAGAAGCGCACCATGTAGGGCGACAGGTCAAGCAGGCCGGACGTGCCGGTGTTCATCAGCACCATCGGCACCTTGGCTTCCCGGCTGAGCGGGGCCACCGCGGCGACGTTGGGCGTGAAGACGAAGCCGGTCAGGAAGCTCACGTGGTCACGCACGATCAGTTCCTGCGCGAGTCGCTTGGCATTGTCCGGGTTGGCACCGCCGTCATCGCGGCGGATCACGTCGACCTGGATCGGGCTCAGCTCCTGCCCGTGCAGTTTCAGGTAGAGTTGCACCGCCTTGTCCATGGTGTCGCCGAGCGACGCGTTGGGGCCGGAGAAGGTTGAAATGAACCCAACCTTCACCGTTTGCGCGAAGGCGGCCGGTGCGAAGACCGTGCCCAATCCCAGCGCAGCGGCCACGACGGCCGCGCGCAGACGCGGTGTGGCGCGTGGCTTGGCCGGTGAACCTGCCGGGTCGGTCATGGTGCATCTCCCCTGATTATATCTCTTCGGTTCGTTTCGACCGAAGCTGATCTTTAACATAGGCTGGCGCGGCCAGGGGCGGCAAACCGGTCCCGGACCATCCAGCAAACGCTTGCATAATATGTGGCGCTACAACTATCGTCGTGTCAACGACAAGGATGCTGCCAGCGTCTGCCACGTGAGGAAACGCCCAACCCGATGCCGCCGGGCCGCTGCACGCCCGTCGCTGCGTCCAAGACAACCAAGGAGGATCCCAACATGCGCCCGAACCCGCCATTCCCCGCCGCCGCCAAGCCGTTCCCGAATGACGCCCGCGCCACCCGCGAGCTGTTGCAATACATCCCGCAGCTTTCGCTGGCGGAGCGGGACCGGCGCTGGGATCGCGTGCGCAAGCGCATGCTGATGGCGGGCATAGATTGCCTGGTCCTGCTCGGCAACGACATCTATTGGGGCATGGGCATGGCCAATCTGCGCTACCTGTTGCAGGTGGACAGCCAGATCGGCGCCGACGCGATCTTCCCGCTGAGCGGGGAGCCGGTGGTGTGGAACGCTGTCGCGCACATGAACCGACCGACCAACATGTACCTGTCCTTGCAGGATTGGCTGACCGACATTCGCACCCGCGGCCCGCTCGCCCTCGTGGTCCAAGAGCTTGCCGACCGCGGGCTGGAGCGCGGGCGGATCGGCATGGTTGGGTTCTCCTCCACGATCCAAACTACCTCCACCTTGCTGCATGAGGACGTGCAGCAATTACAGAAGCTGCTGCCGCATGCCGATCTGATCGACGCTAGCTCCATCCTGCAGGAAATGCGCATGGTGAAGAGCGAGGAAGAGATCGGCATGTTGCGCAGCGCGGGCAAGATCGCGCGCAAGGTGATCGACGCGATGCGCGACAGCGCCCGGCCCGGCGTGACCGAGGCGGCGCTTTACGCCAACATGATCCAAACGCAGATCGCCAACGGTGGCGAGCCCAACATCTTCAACCTGCTGTCCTCCGGCCCGGTGGAGCACCCGTCCAACGAGCTGTGGCACACGCTGCATGGGTGCGAGCAGCCGCTGACACCCACCATGCGCCCGTTGAAGCAGGGCGACATCGTGGTGGCGGAATGGCACACGAAATACGGCGGCTACCGCTGCCACACCGAGTACACAGCCTATCTCGGCAAGACGCCGCCGCGCGAGTTGGCCAACATCTGGGCCGTGTCGGTGGAATGCCTGCACGCCAGCAAGGAGGCGCTGGTCGCCGGGCGCACGATCAACGAGGCGCTGGCGATCATCCGCAAGCCGGCGGACGATGCGGGCCTGGATTGGGTGGAGCTGGGGTTCCACGCGATGGGCACCGCCTCCCCCGAATTCCCGTCCGTGGTTTACCGCGACGGCTATGGCAGCAACACGCTGAACGGCCACCGCATCGGCGACATGGTGCTGGAAGAAGGCATGACGTTCGGCAACAACATCGACCTGCATGATTCACGCTGGAAGCCGGATGTCGGCTGCATGCTGTCGGACTTTATGGTCGTCCGGCCCGGCCAGGCCGAATGCCTGATCGGCACTCCGACCGAGTTCCCGGCGGTCGGGTGAGGTCCGGCGTGGACGCCGCCGACCGGCTGCCGGTGCTGATCGTCGGCGGTGGTCCGATCGGCTTGGCGCTGGCCGCGGATCTGGGGCGGCGCGGCGTGCGGGCGCGGCTGGTGGAACGCGGCACCGACCAGGTCGGCACGGCGAAGATGATCGTGGTCAGCGTGCGCACGATGGAGCTGTGCCGCCACCTCGGCATTGCCGAAGCCGTGCGCGACTGGGGCTTCCCGTTGGACCAGCCGCTGGACAGCGTGTTCTGCACCAGCCTCACCGGCCACGAACTGGGGCGGGTGCGCACGCCGCCGCTGTCGCAGCAATGGGACACGCCGTTCAGCCCGGAGCGGGAGCGCCCTTGCCCGCAAACCTGGTTCGACCCGATCCTGCAGCGCCGCGTCCGTGATTTCCCCGGCGTCACGCTGTCCTACGGAACGCGGCTGGTCGGCTTCACCCAGGACGAAGACGGCGTCAGCGTGGTGCTGGAAGGGCCGGACGGTGCATCGGAGACCGTGCGGGCCGATTACCTGGTGGGCTGCGACGGCTATGGCAGCACCGTGCGCGACCTGCTGGAGATCGAGTTGCGCGGCATCAAGCACCTTGATTTGTCGATGAGCGTCTACGTGCGCTCGGCGGCGCTGCGGGACGCACACGGGTTAGGTGACGCCTACCGCTACGTGCTGGTTGGGCCGGATGGTCCCTGGGCGGTGCTGACCACGATCGACGGCCGCGACCTGTGGCGCGTGCAATTGATCGGCAGCGCGACGGTGGATGTCCGCACTGCGGACATGGCCCAGGTCATGCGGCGCATGATCGGCGCCGACGTCCCGTTCACCGTTGAGGGCACCAGCACCTGGGTGCGCAAGATGACGGTGGCGGACCGTTTCGCCGACGGACGGGTGTTCCTGGCGGGCGACGCGGCGCACGCGCACCCGCCCAATGGCGGCCTGGGCATGAACACCGGCATCCAGGACGCGTTCGACCTTGGCTGGAAGCTCGCGGCGCTGGTGCAGGGCTGGGGCGGCCCGCGCCTGGCAGACAGCTACGACATTGAGCGGCGCCCGGCGAGCAGCCGCGCCGCCGAGGAGTCGCTGCGCAATTATCGCAGGCTGACCGGGCAAACGCGGGAGCCGGCCTTGGCCGAAGCGAGTTCGGACGGAGAGGCCGCGCGGGCCAGGCTCGGTGCCAGCCTAGTGGAGGAGAATGAGAAGGCGTGGCACCCGGTGGGAGTGCATCTCGGCTACAACTATGCCCCATCGCCGATCGTGGTGCCGGACGGCACGCCGCGCCTGGAGGACGACCCCACCGGATACGTGCCGAATGCCCGGCCCGGCGCGCGGGCGCCGCATGTTTGGCTGGCGGATGGGACATCCATCCTGGACCTGTTCGGCGACGGCTTCGTTCTGCTCGATTTCGCCGGTGGATCGGTGCAGGGGCTTTTGCAGGCGGCGGCGGCGCGCGGTGTGCCGGTGGCGCCTCACCGCCTGCGCAGCGCCGAAGCCGCCGCCTTGTATGGCCGCGCGTTGGTGCTGGTGCGTCCGGACGGTCACGTCGCCTGGCGCGGTGATGCGCTGCCGGACGATGTGCTTGCCCTGGTCGACACGATCCGCGGCGCCGGGCTGCCAGCGGCTGCCCGGCGCGGTGCCGCGGTTGTGGGGGCGAGTCGCTCCAGTTAGAAAGGCCGGATGAGCATCCGAAAGAAGGCACCCGCGCCGCGGCCGGCCGAGCCCTCTCCGGCCGGAAGCCTCGCCGGCGACGAGGGCCTGTCCCGGCGCCTGACCTTCCTGCTCAACCGCGTGGCCCTTGTGCTGGTCGACGAGACCGCCAGCCAGTTCCGCTCACTCGGCCTTAGCATCCCGGCGACGCGCGCGCTGATCAGCCTGTACGAGTGCGGCGTGCAGACGATCGGCGAGCTGGCGCGGATGACCTGCGTGGAACTGTCCACGATGTCCCACATCGTCCGCAGGTTGGAAGCGCAAGGCCTGGTCAGCCGCGAACGGCATACGACGGACAACCGCGTGGTGCACGCCGCGCTGACGGAGGCCGGGCGCGTGATCGGCCGCCAATGCTGCGACGCCAGTATCACGCACGAGCGCGTTTTGCTCGGCGACATGCCGGCGCGGGACCAATCCGTGCTGAAGGATCTTCTGGTCCGGGTTTACGAGAATGCGCAGAAAGGTTTCAGCGAGTGAGGGCGGGGTGGTGCGGTGTATCCCACGTCGGTTGCGGCAGGAAGACGTTTGCCTGTGCGGAGAGGGGGCTTTCCTTCAAGTGCCAACTTGCTTATACAGCGCCGGTCGGGTGATTAGCTCAGTTGGTAGAGCAGCTGACTCTTAATCAGCGGGTCGTTGGTTCGAACCCAACATCACCCACCAAGCAATCTCAGCGACTTACAGGCGTTCCACCGAGGAACACAGCCGGAACAAAGCGACCGTTAGACTTTGGGCAGAGTCTAACGAGTCTAACGGTCGTTTTGCGGCGTCTGGTAGTCGCCATGGTGGCGGTGTCGTTGCTGCTGCCGCCGACGCCGGCGGCAGCCGATCCCTATCCGCATCCGCTGTTCACGCCGTCGGGGGGCACCTCGCCCAGCGCCATCAACGATTGGATGGCGCAGCGCTGCCCCAGCCCGGAGGATTTCCGTGGACCCCTGGGCACCGTGGCCGACACGCCGGCTATGCAGGCGGCGATCAACGCGGCGCAGAACGCTGGCCATGGCTGCGTGTGGGTGCCAGCGAAAACCTACACGCTCGGGTCGCTGTTCATCAACGGCAACAACCTGACGGTGTTCTGCGCCAATGCCACGGGCAGCGGCGGCGGCGGAACCAAGTTCCTGGCAGCCGACCCGACCTCCACCATGTTCACGGTGGGTATCGTGTCGGGCGTGTTCCTCCGGGCATGCTCTTGGGCCTCGCCGTTCCAGCAGACCGCCGGCAGCTACGTCGATTTCGAGGGCGGCAACAGCAACGGGATCGTCGATGGCTTCATGTCCGGGGGGTACGACCCGCTGGTCATGAACAACACCAACGTCATGCACGCCGACCACCTGCGCTTCTTCAACTGGGCGCACAACATGATCTCGATCGGGGGCGGCAACCCTGGTCCGGGCGCTGGCGCGAATGGCGGCGGGGGCGACCAGTACTTCTATGACATCATCGGCGACAACGACACGTCCGTCAGCCCAAATGCCGGGTTCTACATAAACCAAAGCGGCGGCAGCATCACCATTTCCGGGAGCGACGTGATCCACGCCCACAACGCCCTCTGGATCGACCCTGGCAAGGGGCAGTTCGTAAGCTGGATCTACAGCGTCAACACCTACCTGGACAGCTGCGACTACCCGACCAACCTGCGCGGCGGCGTGGGCCTGCTGGTCACGCCGCATGGCGGCGGCATCGCCAATGGCGGGTCGTTCGCCAATCTCTGGGCTTCCACCTGCAGCGTGTCGGCGAAGCTGGTTGGCGACGCGAGTTCAACCTTGTCCGACTACCAGTTCTCCGCACCGCGCTTCGTGCACAGCTATGGCGACGGCGTGGAGATCAACTACGCGGACAACATTTTTTGGAGCAATCCGACGATCAGCGGCGGCTCGATCCAGCAGGCCGGCTTGTATAACGGCATGGTGCTCGGCGCGAACGTGACGCAGGTCTCCATCCTGGGCGGGCATATCGGGCCGACCGAACAATATGGTGCCACCTTCGGCTACAACCTTTACCTGACGCCGGGCTTTTCGGGGCAGCTCAACGTCGAAAGCAACCTGTCTGGATGCGCCAGCAGCACGGGAACGTGCGTGTCCGATGGCGGCACGGCTGGCGCGCCGGTCACAATCCACAACACCCCCGGGTTCAACCCGCGCGGACCGGTGATCATAACTCCAACCGCCAGCCCGTACACCTATACCGCCGGACGCTCGCCGGAGATGGTAAGCGTGATCGGCAGCGGATTGTCCACCGCCAGCTTGTCGGGCAATTCCGGTGGTCCGATCACGGTGTGCGGGGCAAGCCCCTGCTACACCCAACTGGCGCCGGAGCAGCAGCTCACGCTCACCTACAGCGGCGCTGCGCCATACATGGCAGCCAACCGGCAGTGACGCGCGCCGCCCGCCGCAACGGCTAATTGTCGCGGTTCCACCAGGGGAGCTGCGGCGGCTCCGGTTCGGCGGCGAGGGCGAGCGGCGGGCGGGTGCGGACCTTGGGCAAGTCGACCCGCTTGCAGGCGCGGCGGATGGCCGCGAGCTGGTGTTCGACTAGCTCGGATGCGAACGGCATCGGTGCGCCGGTGGCGAGGGTGTGGAAGCGCAGGCCGTCCAGCAAGGCGGCCTTCAACGCCGGCCCGTCCAGCGGGGCCTGGCGCGGCGTGGCGGGCTTATCGCGGCCCGGCGCGGCCATGGTCGACGATCGGCGCGGCGGGCTGCTCCGCGTCCATGCGGCGCTGGAAGGCCAAGCGGGCCATGGTGGCGGTGCGGACCATGTAGCGCTCCATGAGCTGTTGCACGGTGGCCTGGGCGTGGCCGCTGATGGCGCTGATCAGGCCGACGGCGCATTCCGCCTCGCCCAGGCGGGTGATGGCGGTGTGGCGCAGGTGCATGAAGGTCAACTGCTCCATGCGGATGAAAAAGGCGTCCGGGTCCGCCATGTCGCGGCCGGGCATCAGGTAGTCGATGGGGAATTTCTCGGTGGCCTCGGCCGCCTTGGCGCGGATGCGGGCGAAGACGTGGCGGAAATTGTCCGGCTTGTACGGCTCGCCGGTTTCCTCCGACACCACGATGGTGGCCGGCGGCAGGCGCTGCGGCAGGCCGGTGCGCTCGGCCTCGGCGGTGCGGGCCGTCTGGCGGGCGTCCAGCCGGGCCAGCTCCTGCGCCAAGCGCTCCGCCAAGTGGGGCACCATGCCGACCGGCAGGCTGACGCCCGCCTTGCCGCGGCCGCCCTTGCTTTGCCGCACCACCAGGGTGCTGCCGCCCACGCGCAGGGCGGCGCGGGGCATGCGCAGGATGTCGCCCTGGCGCTGGCCCAGCCATTCGTTCCGCACCACGGCGGTGCCGATCGACGGGTAGCCCATGGCGTCGGCGGTGCGCACGAACAGCTCCACGGCCTCGCGCGGCCAGATCAGCCCGGCATGGTCCACGTCCACCATGCCGGGGCGTTCGGCCGGGTTGTTCACCAGCCAGCCCTGGTGGCGGCCGAACGCCAGCAGCAGGCGCAGCACGCGCACCACGGCGTTGGCGTAGGACGGCGTGGCGGCCAGGCCCTTCTTGAGGCGCTGGATGCGCACGGCGTCGATCGCGCGCACCGGGGCATCGGCGGCCCACTCCTCCAGCTTGAGCAGGCATTGGCGGTAGCCGCGGCGGGTGGAGGCGGCCAGGCCGGTGAACTCCTCGCTCGCCTGGTAGAGGCGGACCAGGTCGCCCAGGGTGCGGAGGCTGGCGGGCGGCGCCGGCGCGCTGACCGTGACGCCGGCGCCGGCCCGGGCCGCGTCCAGTTGCTCGTTGAGCGCCTGGGCGGCGGCGATCGCTGCCGCCTCGAGCTGGGCCGGGTCCGTGTGGTGCTGCCAATCGATCGGCACGCGCGTCACCTTCCAGCCGGCGGCGCGCAGGGCCGAGCTGGGCTGCCAGAAGTAGCGCGGCAGCTCGCCGGCGGCGCCAGGGCGGGTGGTCAGGTAGCGGACGGTTATCCTGGCCATTGTTCGACCTCAGCCGACCATGCGGGCAAGCTGGCAATCAGTTCGTCCACCGTGACGCTGCCGCCCCCATCCGCCGCCTTGACATAACCCAGGAAGCTCCGCAGCCGGCGATAAAACACGTCGAGGTCGTCAGGTGGCGCGTGGTCGTTGACAGCGTTGCGCGCCATCTCATCGATGTCCTCTTCCAGCGTCATGCCCGGCCCGCCGGGCACCGGTCAGTTGCTGTTGGCGATGGCGCCCGGGCCAATGGGCGGCACGTTGGCACATCTGGGCGCGCTGTTCGCCGCCGTAGAGGCCGATCCGGGTGCGCGCTTGCCCGGGGCGCGACGACTGGATTTGCGGGCGCGGGCGCAAGCGGAGGGCATCGCGGTGCCGGACAGCGTGCTAGCCGGGCTCTGACTGCTGCCGGCCGTCAGGGGGGTGGCGCGGGGTGCCAGCGCCGCAGCAGCAACGCGCTGCCGACCACGCTGACGGAGGAGAACGCCATGGCTGCCCCCGCGATCACCGGGCTGAGCAGGCCCGCGGCGGCCAACGGGATACCGATGGCGTTGTAGGCAAAGGCCCAGAACAGCCCGGCGCGGATCCGCCGGTAGGTGCGCGCCGCAATGTCCAGCGCGGCGGGCACCAGCGTCGGGTCGGGCCGCATCAGGGTGATGCCTGCGGCCGCGGCGGCCACGTCGGTGCCAGTGGCCATGGCGATACCCACATCCGCCGCTGCCAAGGCGGCGGCGTCGTTCACGCCGTCCCCCACCATGGCGACGCCGCCGGCCTGGCGCAAAGCGGCCACCGCCGCAGCCTTGTCCTCCGGAAGGGCCTCCGCCCGCACGTCCTGGATTCCGACCTGGCGGCCCACCGCCGCCGCTGCGCCGGGGCGGTCGCCGCTGAGCAGCACGACCTGTCGGCCATCCGCCTGCAGGGCGGCCACGGCCGCGGCGGCGCCCGGCCGCAGCGCGTCGCCGAACGCCAACAATCCCATCACCCGGCCCGCCCCGGCCAGGAAGGAGGTGGTGCGTCCGTCCGCCGCCAGCGCCGCCGACGCCTCGTCGAAGGTCGCGATGTCGACGCCTTGTTCCGCCATCAGCCGCTGGCTGCCCAGCAGCACCGGGCGACCGGCCACCACGGCGCGAACGCCGCGGCCTGGCAGCGAGCGGACCTGCTCAGCGGGCAGGACGTCGCCGGCACTGGCCAGCACGGCGCGCGCCAGCGGGTGCTCGCTGCCGGCCTGCACCGCGCCGGCCAGCCGCAGCACGTCATCCTCGGTATCGCCGGGGGCCGCGTGGACGGCCACCAGCGTCGGCTGGCCCAGCGTCAGCGTGCCGGTTTTGTCGAACACCACCGTGGACACTGCTGCCGCACGCTCGAACACCAGTGCGTCCCGGATCAGGATGCCGTGGCGGGCGGCGGCGCCGACGCCGGCCATGATCGCCGCGGGCGTCGCCAGGCCCAACGCGCATGGGCAGGCGATCACCAGCACCGCCACCGCGTTCACCAGCGCCACCTGCACCCCGGCCCCGGCCAGCCACCAGCCGAGTGCGGTCAGCACCGCGATGCCGATCACCACCGGCACGAACACGGCGCTGACCCGGTCCACCAGGCGTTGCACCGGCGGCTTCTGCGCCTGCGCGTCGCCCACCAGCCGCACCAACTGGGACAGCCGGCTTTCCGTGCCGAGCGCCGTCGCCTCCACCACCAGCAGCCCGTCGCCGTTCAGGGCGCCGCCGGTGACGGTGCTGCCTGGCTGCTTCGGCACCGGCACGCTTTCGCCCGTCAGCAGGCTTTCGTCCACGCTCGACTCGCCTTCGCGCACGGTGCCGTCGGCGGCGATCCGCTCGCCCGGGCGGATCACCAGCAGGTCGCCGCGGCGCAACGCCGTCACCGCGACCTCCTGCTCCGCGCCGTCGCGGCGGATGCGGGCGCGGTCCGGCCGCAGCCGCTCCATTGCCGCCATGGCCGCGCCGGCCTGCCACCGGGCCCGTGCTTCCAGCCATTTGCCCAGCCGCACCAGGGCGATCACCGCGGCCGACGCCTCGAAATACAGCGGCGCTCCTTGCCCGGCGACCAGCGCCCACACGGACAGGCCGAAGGCGGCGGACGTGCCGAGCGCCACCAGCGTGTCCATGGTGCCGCCGCCACCACGCAACGCGTGCCAGGCGCCGCGATAGAACCGGGCGCCGAACACGAGCTGCACGGCGGCGGCGAGGGCGAGTTGCACCCAGCCCGGCAGCATCGCGTCCACGCCAAACGGCATCAGCAGCATCGGCAGCAGCAAGGGTGCGGCCAGCAGCAGCGCGCCGGCCGCCAGCAGCCCTTCCCGCCGGTCGCGGGCGCCCCGCGCATCCTCGCTGGCTGGCTCCTCCGGCCCGGCGTCGTAGCCCGCCGCCACCACGGCGGCGACCAGTGCCGTGTCCGACACGGTGGACAGCGCGCGCACCGTGGCCCGCTCCGTAGCCAGGTTCACGTCGGCCCCAAGCACGCCCGGCACCGCCAGCAACGCCCGTTCCACCCGGCGCACGCAGGCGGCGCAACTCAGCCCGGCCAGCGCCAGGGACGTGCTGCGTTCCACCGCCGGATAGCCGGCCTCGTGCAGGGCCGCAGTCAGGGCCGCCACGTCGAAGCCAGGGGCGGCCGTGACCGTGACGCGGGACGATGCCAGGTTTGCCGTGGCCGCGCCCACGCCGGGCACCGCCGCGGCCGCACGCTCCACGCGGCGCACGCAGGCGGCGCAGCTCATCTCCGACACCGGCACGTCCAGGCGCTGCCCCGCCGCGCGCGCGGGCGCGTCCGCAATGGTGATCCCGTCCATGCCCATTCCTCCACCCGCCACGCCATGCGTATGGGGGTTTCCACCCGGGGAAGTTCAAGGGCGGCGTGGGTCGCCGGCGCGCTCTGGCAGGGTCCGGCCGGTCTGCCATATCACTCTGCCATGCCCGACACGACGCCCGCCGAACCCATCCTGATCGAGAACCACGGCCTGATCGGCGACCTACGCACGGTGGCGCTGGTTGCGGAGGACGGCACGATCGACTTCTTCTGCGCGCCCGAGTTCGACAGCCCGGCCGTGTTCGCCGTCCTGCTCGACCCCGGGGCGGGCTTGTTCCGCATCGCACCGACGGATGACGGCGCGAAGACCGCGCAGATGTACGTGCCCGACACCAACGTGCTGCTCACCCGCTTCACTACGGATGACGGCACCGCGGAGCTGGTGGACCTGATGCCCGTGGCGGAAGGCCGTCCCCAGCGCATCCAGCGGCACATCCGCGTGGTGCGCGGCGCCCTGACCGTGGCGATGGTCTGTGCCCCGCGCTTCGACTATGCCCGCGGCGGCCATCGGCTGGAGCCGGGCGGCGTGTTCCGCCCGCACGGCGCCGGCCCCGTGCTGCGGCTGACCGCCAGCGTGCCGCTGGAGGAGCGCGACGGCGCGTTGCACGCCCGGTTCGACCTGGCGGACGGCGAAGACGCCACCTTCGTGCTGGACATCGACCCGGCGAGCCACGGGGACGAGCCCGGCCTGCGCGTCGCCGCGCAACTGCATGCCGAAACGATCGCCTGGTGGCGCGGCTGGGCGCAGCAATCCGATTACCACGGCCGCTGGCGGGAGATGGTCGCCCGCTCGGCCTTGGCGCTGAAACTGCTCACCTCCCGCCGGCACGGCGCCATCGTCGCCGCCGCCACGTTCGGCCTGCCGGAGGAGCGGGGCGGCGAGCGCAATTGGGACTACCGCTACGTTTGGATCCGGGACGCATCCTTCGCCATGTATGCGTTTATCCGCCTGGGCCTGCGGCAGGAGGCGACCGCCTTTATTGGCTGGATCAGCCAGCGGGCGAAGGCGTCCGCCGCCGGGGAGCCCCTGCGGGTCGCCTACTCGCTGGCCGGTGAGAACCACCTGCCGGAGGTGGCGCTGCCGCTGGCAGGCTACGCCGGGTCCACCCCGGTGCGCATCGGCAACGACGCCTCGGTCCAGTTCCAGTTGGACATCTACGGCGAGTTGATGGACGCGGTGTACCTGGCCAGCAAGTATGGCTCGCCCATCTCGCACGAAGGCTGGACCAACGTGCGCAGCCTGGTGGATTGGATCGGCGCCAATTGGCGCCGCCCCGACCTCGGCATCTGGGAAGGGCGCGGCGAACCGCGGCATTTCCTGCATTCGCGCCTGATGTGCTGGGTGGCGGTGGATCGGGCCATCCGACTGGCGATGAAGCGTTCGCTGCCGGGGCCGTTGCCGAACTGGAACGCGCTGCGTCTGGAGATCTACGATTCGATCCACGCCGATTACTGGCGGCCGGACCTCAACAGCTTCGTGCAGTATCCGCAGGCCGACACGCCGGACGGCTCGATGCTGCTGATGCCGCTGGTGCGGTTCATCGCGCCGCAGGACCCGCGCTGGTTGGGCACTATGGCACTGATCGAGAAGCATTTGGTGGTGGACGCGCTGGTGTATCGCCGGGCGGCGCAGGACCGGGCGCTGGATGGGCTGCAAGGCCAGGAGGGCGCGTTCCTGGCGTGCTCGTTCTGGTATGTCGAATGCCTGGCCCGGGCCGGGGAAGTGGAACGGGCCTGGCTGCTGTTCGAGAAGCTGTTGGCCTATGCCGGCCCGCTTGGGTTGTATGCGGAGGAGTTGTCCCTCACCGGGCGGCACCTGGGCAATTACCCGCAGGCGCTCACCCATCTGAGCTTGATCAGCGCCGCCACCTATCTTGACCGTGCGCTGAGCCCGCACGTTCAGGCGCCATGGTCATAGCGCCGCATGTGTGTGCATTTGCATATATAGTAGCCATTATGATGGTATGACACAGAAGAGGAGTTTTGCATTGCATTTGAATTAGTCATTTTATTATGCTGCACTGCGGTTGCGGTTTAGCCGCCTCATCAGTGTGAGGCAGAATGACACGTTCAGCTTCCAAATGCGCCTTTTGGTGCGCTGCCTCCCTGGGTCTTTTTGCCGCCGGGCTTGGCGCGGCGGCGCCGGCCCGGGCCGCCGGAGTGCTGACGGTGGCGATGACCGCCGGCGACCTGCCGGTGACGACGGGAAATCCCGATCAGGGCTTCGAAGGCTTTCGGTTCGTCGGCTGGAACCTGTACGACGCGCTGATCAACTGGGATTTGTCGAGCGCCGACAAGGCATCCGACATCAAGCCCGGGCTGGCGACCGAGTGGCACATCGACCCGGACAACCACAAACGTTGGATCTTCACCCTGCGCCAGGGCGTGAAGTGGCATGACGGCTGCGACTTCACCGCGGATGACGTGGTCTGGAACTTCGGCCGCATCAGCGACCAGAAGGCGCCGCAATTCTTCACCCAGCAATTCGCCTTGTCCCGCGCCTACCTGACCAACTTCGACAGCATCGCCAAGCTGGACGACCACACCGTCGCCATCACCACCAAGTTCGTTGAGTCGCTGTTCCCGTACGACATGGCCTATGTGCTGATGATCAGCCGCTGCCGGGCGGAGGCCTTGCACGACAACTGGGACGCCTATGCCAGCCAACCCTCCGGCACCGGTCCGTATAAGTTCGCCAGCATGACGGCGCATGAGCGGATGGAGCTGGTGCCGAACGCCGGGTATTGGGACCAGGCGCGCGTGCCCAAGCAGGACCGGCTGGTCCTGTTGCCCATGCCGGAAGCGGCGACGCGCACGGCCGCGCTGCTGTCCGGCCAGGTGAACTTCATCGAAGCGCCGGCCCCGGATGCCATCCCCGTGCTGAAGCGCGCGGGGATGCAGATCGTCACCAACACCTACCCGCATAATTGGCCTTATATCCTGAATTTCAGCCGGGGCCCGTTCACCAACCTGAAGGTGCGGCAGGCGGCCAACTACGCGATCAACCGCGACGACGTGGTGGACCTGGTCGGCGGCCTGGCCACCCCCGAATATGCCGAGGTGCCGCCGAGCCTGCCGTATTACGGGCACCCGGTGGTCTACAAATACGACAAGGACAAGGCGCGCGCCCTGCTGAAGGAGGCGGGCTGCCTGCCGTGCAAGATCACGCTCGCGATCTCGACCTCCGGCTCTGGCCAGATGCAGTCGCTGTCCATGAACGAACTGGTGAAGCAGCAGCTGCAGGACGCGGGCTTTGACGTGACGCTGGACGTGATGGATTGGAACGCCTTGCTGGATGTCAGCCGGTCCGGCGTGCCGAAATACCCGAACGTCGACGGCATGAACGCGTCGCGCGGCCTGCTGGACCCGGTGAGCGCCATCATCAAGCCGGTCGCCACGGCATATTGGTCGCCGGCCGGCAGCAATTGGGGCCATTTCGGCACGCCCGAGGCCGATGCGCTGGTGAAGCAGATTTTCGAGGAGTTCGACGCCCCGAAGCGCATGGCCTTGCTGACCAGGCTGCACGAATACGAGTCGGAACAGGCGCTGATGATCTTCGTGGTGCACGACCTCAACCCGCGCGCGCTGTCGCCGAAGGTGCACGGCTTCGTGCAGGCGCAAAACTGGTTCCAGGACCTCACGCCCATCAGCGTGTCGCCTTGATCTGCCGGGCGCTGCTGGCGGCGATCGTGGCCGCCGTTCCGCTGGTGGCGCAGGCGGGCGGGACGGTCACGGTGGCGATGACCGCGGGCGAAATCCCGATCACGGGCGGCACGCCGGACCAGGGCTTCGAGGGCTACCGTTTCGTCGCGTTCAACCTGTACGACGCCCTGGTCAACTGGGACCTGTCCCGCAGCGACCGGGCGTCCGACATCAAGCCCGGGCTGGCGACGGCCTGGCATGTTGATCCGGCCAACCCGAAACGCTGGCTGTTCGACCTGCGGCAAGGCGTGAAGTGGCATGACGGCTGCCCGTTCGTCGCGGATGACGTGGTGTGGAACTTCGCCCGCCTCATGGACAACAAGGCGCCGCAGTTCGAGACGTTCCAGTTCGCCCTGTCCCGCGGCTACCTGACCACCATCGCCGGCGTTTCGGCGGTGGATGAGCACCAGGTGGCGGTCGAAACGAAGACGGTCGACAGCCTGGTTCCCTATGAACTCGCCTATATCCCGATGATCAGCCGGTGCCGCGCCGACACGCTGCATAACGACTGGACGGCCTATGCCAGCCAGCCCTCCGGCACCGGACCATACCGCTTCGACAAGCTGGTGCCGCACGAGCGGCTGGAGCTGGTGCCGAACCCGGACTACTGGGACAAGGCGCGGGTGCCGAAGCAGGATCGGCTGGTGCTGCTGCCGATGCCGGAAGCGAACACGCGGGTCGCGGCGTTGCTGTCCGGCCAGGTGAACTTCGCCGAGGCGCCGCCGCCCGACACGGTCCCCCGCTTGAAGGCGGCTGGCATGCAGCTTTTCACCAACATCTACCCGCATGTCTGGGCCTACCAACTGAACTTCGTGTCCTCGCCGTTCAAGGATGTGCGGGTACGCCGGGCGGCGAACTACGCGGTCAACCGCGCCGACATGAAGGAGCTGCTGGGTGGGCTGATGGAGGAGGCGTACTCCACCCTGCCGCCAGGTACGGCCTATTACGGCCATCCGGTGCGCTACGCGTTCGACCCGGCCAAGGCGCACGCCTTGTTGCAGGAGGCGGGTTGCCTGCCTTGCGACGTGACCTTCGTCATCTCCACCTCCGGCTCCGGCCAGATGCAGCCCTTGCCGATGAACGAGTTGGTGAAGGCGAATTTGGAGGATGTGGGCTTCCGCGTGAAGCTGGACGTAATGGATTGGAACGCCCTGGGCCAGGTCGGGCGCGACGGGATCGACAAGCACCCGGACGATGCGGCGATCAATGCCAGCAAGGCGGTGGGTGACCCGTTCTACGGACTCATCCGGCATGTCAGCCGGGCGCAATGGGCCCCGGCAGGCAGCAATTGGGGCCATTACCAGGATGCCGAAACCGAGGAGTTGGTGACCCGCATCACCGCCGAATTCGACGTGGCAAAGCGCAACGCGCTGCTGGAGAAGCTGAACGAGCGGATGAACGACCAGGCGGTGATGATCTGGGTCGCACATGACGTGAACCCGCGGGCGCTGTCGCCGAAGCTGCATGGCTTCATCCAGGCGCAAAGCTGGTTTCAGGACACCACGCCGATCACGGTCGATCCCTGATGCTGGGCTACATCGCGCGTCGCATCCTGTTCGCGATCCCCATCGCGCTGGGGGTCAGCCTGGTGTGCTTTTCCCTGGTGTACCTGGCGCCCGGCGATCCCTTGCAAACCGTGCTGCCGCCCGATGCCACTGCGGAAACGATCGCCATCGTCAAGCATGCCTACGGGTTCGACCGGCCGATCCCGGTGCAGTACGCGATCTGGTTGTGGCACGTGCTGCACGGCGATTTCGGCCGCTCCATCGCCACGCAGCGCGCCGTTACGCTGGAAGTGTTCGGGGCCGTCGCCAACACGGCCATGCTGGCGCTGTTCGCGGTGCCGCTGTCCTTCGCGACCGGCTACGCCATGGGCGCGCTGGCCGGCTGCTTCCCTGGCCGGATCACCGACCGTCTGGTCACGGGGGCGGCGGTGGTCGGTGTCAGCCTGCCGAATTACTGGCTCGGCCTCGTGCTGGTGATCGTCTTCGCGGTGGAATACGCCGTGCTGCCGGCCAGCGGCATGGGCCAGTCCGGCTCCGCCGCGTTCACGCTGTGGCATTGGAGCGACGCGAAGTTCCTGGTGCTGCCGGTGGTCACCCTGGCGATGATCCCGATCGGCATCATCGCGCGCACCACCCGCGCGGCGGTGGCGGACGTGCGCAACCAGGATTTCGTGGTCACGCTGCGCGCCATGGGGCTGGGGGAGGGCGCGGTGATCCGCCACGTGCTGAAGAACGCTTCGCCGCAGGTGCTGGCGGTGATGGGGCTGCAATTCGGCTACCTGATGGGTGGGTCGATCCTGGTGGAAACCGTGTTCACCTGGCCCGGCAGCGGCTTCCTGCTGAACAAGGCGATCATCAACCGCGACATCCCCGTGCTGCAAGGCACGATGCTGGCGCTGTCGCTGATTTTCGTGGCGACCAACCTGGTGGTGGACTTGCTGCAAGCCGTGCTCGACCCGCGGATACGCCGGGCATGAGCGAGCAGGGCGTGCTCGACGGTGCCATCATCCCGGCGGATGCCGGGTTCGACGGTGCCCCCGCCACCAAGGTGCGCGGCTATTGGCGGTCGGTCGGCTTCCGCTTGCGGCATGACTGGGTCACGCTGGTGTTCGGCGCCGTCGTGCTGGCGATCCTGCTGATCGCGCTGGCGGCCCCGCTGATCGCGCCGTTCGACCCGTACGGGCAAAGCATCATCGGCCGGCTGAAGCCGTTCGGCTGGCGCGGCCATCCCTGGGGCACGGACGAGTTGGGCCGCGACATGATGAGCCGGCTGATCTATGGCGGCCGCATCTCGTTGCTGATGGGGCTGGTGCCCGTGCTGATTGCCACGGTCGTGGGCGGCACGCTGGGGGTGATCGGCGGCTTCGCCGGGCGCGTCGCCAACACCGCCATCATGCGGACCATGGACGTGTTCTATGCCTTCCCGTCCATCCTGCTGGCCGTTGCCATCTCCGGCGCGATGGGCGGCGGCATCACCAACGGCATTATCTCGCTGAGCCTGGTGTTCATCCCCGCCATGTGCCGGGTGGCGGAAACGGCGACCGCGCAGATCAAGAACCTGGATTACATCGAGGCCGCGCGGGCCAGCGGCGCCGGCACGCTGACCATCGTGCGCTACCACGTCCTGGGCAACGTGCTCGGCCCGGTGTTCATCTACGCGTCCAGCCTGGTCAGCGTCAGCATCCTGCTGGCGTCGGGGCTGTCCTTTCTCGGCCTGGGCGTGCAGCCGCCGGAGCCGGATTGGGGGTTGATGCTGTCGACGCTGCGCCAGTCGATCTACGTGGACCCGCTGGGCTGCGCCATGCCCGGCATCGCGATCTTCGTCACCTCCATCTGCTTCAACCTGGTCAGCGACGGCGTGCGCGCCGCCATGGACGTGCGGGTATGAGGCATCGGAGCGGACGGGAATTGAGCTCCCCTTTCCCGCCGGCGGGATTGGCTTGGTGAGTGGGCGTCGACCCGTGCGAACGCTCTGCGCCGGGGCAGATGCCCGATGAGCGCCACCCTCCAGGCGCAACCCTATGTCGATGCACGCGACCGCGGTGGGGCGGCCCAGCCGATGCTGATCGCCCGCGACCTCACGCGGCATTTCCGCGTCAAGGGTGCCGGCAAGGGCGCGGTGGTGCGGGCGGTGGACGGCGTGTCCTTCACCCTGTTCAAGGGCGAAACGCTGGGCGTGGTGGGCGAGTCCGGTTGCGGCAAGTCGACGCTGGCGCGGCTGCTGCTGCATCTGCAGGTGCCAGACAGCGGTGAGCTGGTGTTCGACGGTGATCCGGTGGGCCAATCCCGTGGCGTCAGCATCGCGGACCTGCGGCGCCAGGTGCAGATGGTGTTCCAGGACAGCTATGCCTCGCTGAACCCGCGCATGCCCATCCAAGATTCGGTGGCGTTCGGCCCGATGGTGAACGGGCGCAGCCGGCCGGAGTCGCGGCGGATCGCGCAGGACATCCTGGTCAAGGTCGGGCTGCGGCCGGACCTGTTCGGCCCGCGCTACCCGCACGAGCTGTCGGGTGGGCAGAAGCAGCGGGTGAACATCGCGCGCGCCTTGGCCGTCGGCCCCCGCATGGTGATCCTGGACGAGGCGGTGTCCGCACTGGACAAGTCGGTCGAGGCGCAGGTGCTCAATCTGCTGCGGCAGTTGAAGCGTACCTTGTCGCTCACCTACCTGTTCATCAGCCACGACCTGAACGTGGTGCGTTACATCAGCGACCGCGTGCTGGTGATGTATCTCGGCCAAGTGGTCGAGCTCGCCCCGGCCTCGCTTCTGTTCGCCACGCCGCGCCACCCCTACACCAGGGCGCTGCTCGGCTCCCGCCTGTCGATGGATGCCGGCCGGCGGATTGCGGCGCCGCCGCTGGTCGGCGATCCGCCCAGCCCGATCAACCCGCCCGCGGGCTGCCGCTTCCGCACCCGCTGCCCGCAGGCCGAGCCGGTGTGCGAGGCGCGCGTGCCGGCGCTGGGCGAGTGGGCGGACCGCGCGTCCCATGTCGCGGCCTGCCACATGACGGACCCGGCCTCTGGCCACAGCCTGGCAGGGACGGCGTGATGGACGGCATGGCGGTCGCGGCGGCGCCGCTGCTGGACGTGCAGGACCTGTCCGTCCAGTTCGTGACGCGCGAGGCGACGGTGAACGCGGTCAGCGGCGCCAGCTTCCGGTTGCGCGCCGGGGAGGTGCTGTGCCTGCTGGGCGAGTCCGGCTCCGGCAAGTCGGTGACGCTGCGGGCGCTGATGCGGCTGCTGCCGAAGCGGGCGCGGGTGAAGGGCCAAGTCAGCCTTGGCGGGCAGGACGTGCTGGCGCTGGGAGGCCGCTCCCTGCAGTCGTTCCGCGGCGGTGCCGTGTCGATGATCTTCCAGGAGCCGATGACCGCGCTGGACCCGGTCTACACGATCGGCCAGCATCTGGTGGAAACCATCCGCCGGCACACGGGCGCCACCCGCGGGGCGGCGCGCGCCCGCGCGGTGGAGTTGCTGGACCTGGTGAAGATCCCGTCCGCCGCGCGCCGGGTGGACGCTTATCCGCACGAGCTGTCCGGCGGGTTGCGGCAGCGGGCGATGATCGCCATCGCCCTGGCCTGCGGCCCCCGCCTGCTGCTGGCGGACGAGCCGACCACGGCGCTGGACGCGACGGTGCAGATCCAGGTGCTGATCCTGCTGCGCCGCCTGCAACAGGAGCTGGGCATGGGCACCATCTTCGTCACCCACGATTTGGGCGTGGCGGCGGAGATCGCCGACCGCGTGGCGGTGATGTACGCCGGCCGGGTGATCGAGGAAGGGCCGGTGGCCGACATCCTGTCGCGTCCGGCGCACCCCTACACCGCCGGGCTGCTCGCCTCCACCGTTCACGACCAGGCGCCGGAGCAGGACATCGCCGCCATCCCCGGCAGCCCGCCCGATTTGCGCCGCCTGCCGCCCGGATGCAGCTTCGCCCCGCGCTGCACCTTGGCGATGCCGGCTTGCCGCCAGGGCTTCCCGGACCCGGTCCAGCCGGAGCCGGGGCGCATGGCCCGTTGCCTGCGCGTCGCCGACGTGCTTCGACCGCATCCTTAAGGAGGACCAGCATGAACGGCGTCACGCTGCCACAATCCATCATCGACCGTGTCACGGAACGGCGCGGCACCGCCCATTGCTTCGGCGCGATCGACCCGGCGCGCACCGCCCTGGTCGTGGTGGATTTGCAGAACGCCTTCATGGACGACGCGGTGGGCCACGCCGTGTGCCCGGCGGCGCGCGACATCGTGCCCAACGTGAACCGCCTGGCCGCCGCGCTGCGCCAGGCGGGC
Organism: Acetobacteraceae bacterium; assembly: GCA_965199555.1. GTDB lineage: Bacteria > Pseudomonadota > Alphaproteobacteria > Acetobacterales > Acetobacteraceae > LMUY01. The sequence continues at coordinate 203,227 of CBDASJ010000015.1, forward strand.
GGCGGCGTGTTCTGGGTCAAGAACACGGTGGACGAACGGTCCCTGCACGAATGGTCCGTCATGGGGGAGATGGCGACGCCGGAGCGGCGGGCGCGGCGCCTGGCTGCCTCCACCGAAGGCTCGGCCGGCCATGCGCTGTGGCCCGCGCTGGACGTGCGGGCGGAGGACGAGGTCGTGCGGAAATACCGCTTCAGCGCCTTTTTGCCCGGCGCGTCGGACCTTCCGGCGCGGTTGCGGGCGCGCGGCTTCGACACGGTGCTGATCACCGGCACGCTGACCAACGTTTGCTGCGAATCCTCGGCGCGGGACGCCATGATGAACAACTTCCGGGTCGTCATGGTCAGCGACGGCAACGCCGCGATGACGCGGGAGGAGCATGATGCCTCGCTGGTGGCGCTATACCTGAGCTTCACCGATCTGATGGACACCGACATGGTCGTGGCCGCCCTGGCGCAGCCGGCGGCACAGGCGGCATGAAGCCGGTCGTCGCGTTCATCGGCACTGGCGGCACCATCGCCTCGCTGGGCGCCGGGCCGCTGGACATCCTGGATTACGGCGCGTCCGAGAACCGGATGCAGGCGGATGCGATCGCCGCGATGTTCCCGCAATGGGCGGCGGTGGCGGACGTCCTCCCCGTCAACTTCGACAATATCCCGAGCCACAACATCTACTTCGATGCCTGGAAGCGGCTGGTGCTGTTGTGCGACAGCCTCGTGGCGGAGCATCCGGGCCTGGCCGGCATCGTGATCGGCCACGGCACCGCCTCCATCGAGGAAACGGCGTATTTCCTGAACTTGGCGCTGAAGATCGACATCCCCGTGGTGATCGTCGGTTCGCAGCGCCCGGCCAGTGCGCTGTCGACCGACGCGGGCATGAACCTGGTGAACGCGGTGCGCGTCGCCGCCAGTCCGCAGGCGCGTGGGCTGGGCGTGCTGGTGCTGCTGAACGACGAGATCCACGCGGCGCGGGAGGTCACGAAAACCTCCACCTTCCGCTTGCAAACCTTCCGCACGCCGGATTTCGGCGCGCTGGGCCATGCGGACGGCGACAAGGTGGCGTTCTACCGCGCCCCGCTGCGCCGGCGCATGCCGGACACGGAGTTCGACATCCGCAAGCTGGATGCGCTGCCGCGCGTGGACATAGCCTACGCCTATGTCGGGTCGGACGGGACGGCGGTGCGCGCCTTCATCGCCGCCGGGGCAAAGGGCATCGTGTCCGCCGGGTTCGCGCCCGGCTTTCCCGGCACCGACGACGCGGCGCTGCTGACGGAGGCGGTGAAGGACGGCGTCGTGGTCGTGCAATCCACCCGGGCCGGCAGCGGGCGGACCTTCCGCGGCAAGCGTGCGACGGCCAGCGGCTTTCTGGTGGCGGACAACCTCAATCCGCAAAAGGCGCGGCTGCTGTTGGCGCTCGCCCTGACTGTCACGCACGACCCGTCCGAGATCACCCGCATCTTTGAAACCTATTAGGCAGTCCCTATGACCGACACCCCCGACGAGGCCGCGTTGACGGCGGAATTTGACATCCTGGCCAAGCGCGCCGGCTTGTCCATCCCGGAAGACCGCCGGGCGCTGCTGTTCGATGGCTTCAAGGAGTTGCGCAACATGCTGGCACTGCTGCGCCAGCCGCGCACTGCCGCCAGCGAGCCGGCGCCCACCTATTCCATGCACAGCATCACCCGGGGGATCGGCGGATGAGCGACGCGCCGTTGCACGAACTCTCCTTGGCGGAAGCAGGGCGCAAGCTGCGCGACGGCTCCGTCACGGCGGCGGCGCTGGCGGAGGACGCGTTGGCCCGGATCGCCCGCATCGACCCGTCGCTCGACAGCTTCATCACCGTCACCGCGGAGCGGGCGCGGGCGGACGCGGCGGCGGCCGATGCGGATTTCGCCTCCGGCACGGATCGCGGCCCGATGCAGGGCGTGCCCTATGCGCTGAAGGACATCTACGACACCGCCGGCATCCGCACGACCTGCCATTCCAAGCTGCGCCTGGACAACGTGCCGGCGCGCGATTCGGTCGTTGCCGCGAAGTTCAAGGCGCAGGGCGGCGTGCTGCTGGGCAAGCTGGCGACGCATGAGTTCGCGCTGGGCGGCCCCTCCTTCGACCTGCCGTTCCCGCCGGCGCGCAACCCGTGGAACCGCGAGCACATTCCCGGCGGCTCCTCCTCCGGCTCCGGTGCCGCGGTGGCGGCCGGGCTGGTGCGGATGGCGATGGGGTCGGACACCGGCGGCTCGATCCGCGGGCCGGCCGCCTATTGCGGCACGGTCGGGTTGAAGCCCACCTATGGGCTGGTTTCGCGCCGCGGCGTGTTCCCGCTATCCACCACGTTGGACCATTGCGGCCCGCTATCCTGGTCGGTGGAGGACAGCGCCATCGCGTTGCAGGTGATCGCCGGGTACGACGCGCTGGACCCCGCCAGTGCGGAGGTGCCGATCCCCGACTATCGGGCCGGCCTGCACGACGGCGTGCGCGGCCTGCGGATCGGCGTGCCGCGGCATTTCTATGCGAAGGAGGAGAATGCCTCGCCGGAAATGATCGCGGCGATCGACCGGGCGGCGCAAACGCTGGGTGAGCTGGGCGCGGTGGTCGAGGACGTCACCCTGCCGGAGTTCGACCTGTTCAGCCTCTGCGGCCGGGTGATCATGCTCACGGAAGCGTATGCCATCCACGAACAGGACTATCAGGCCCGGCCGCTGGATTTCGGGCTGCTGACCTATCTGCGCATGACGTTGGGCGCCTTTGTCACGGCAACGGACCTGCACCAGGCGATGCGGCTACGGCGCGAACTGGCCGTGGCCGTGAACACGATGCTGACGCGCTACGACGCGCTGATCACGGCCAGCGCGCTGTCCACCGCGCCGAGCTTTGCCGAATCCAAGCTCGGCACGCCGGCCTGGGCGATGCAGACCATGCCGTTCAACGTCACCGGCAACCCGGCCATGTCGATCCCGACCGGATTCTCCGCGTCCGGCCTGCCGCTGTCCATGCAGATCGTCGGCCGTGCCTTCGACGACGCCACCGTGCTGCGCATCGGCGCCGCGTTCGAGGCCGCGACCGGCCTGCTCGACAAGCGCCCGGCGCTCGCGTCCGGGTAGCTGCCGGCCGGGGGCGCGAAAAAATCTCGCAACCCCTGACAAAATCCCTTGGACGGACGCGGCCCCAGGCGCTCATATCACCGCGGTGATGCTGGCGAAGGCCGGCCTCGTCCCATAAGGTCCAGCAGGGAGGCTGTCGCGATGGATAACCAGGCTACCGGGCCGCGGGTGGGCTGACCCATGGCCGACCTGACGATATCAATCGCCGTGGGCGATTATGACCGCATGCGGCCATTGATGGATGGCGCCGTGCAGATCGACGGCGTGAACCCGGTGTTCATGCGGCTGCCACCGGAGGAAATCTTCTTCCGCGCCCTGCGCGCCACCGAGTTCGACGTGTGCGAGCTGTCGCTCAGCAGCTTCAGCCTCAAGACGGCCCGCGGCGACAACCCGTATGTGGGCATTCCCGTCTTCCCCTCCCGTGCGTTCCGCCACAGCTCCATCTTCATCCGCACCGACCGCGGCATTGCACGGCCGGAGGATCTGCGTGGCCGGCGCATCGGCGTGCCGGAATACCAGTTGACGGCGAATGTCTGGGCGCGGGCGATCCTGGCCGATGACCACGGCGTCATGCCGCACGAGATCACCTGGGTGCGCGGCGGGCTGCTCCAGGCCGGCCGGGTGGAAAAGGTGGCGCTGTCCCTGCCGGACAACATCCGCATCGAGGACGCGCCGCCCGGCCGCACCTTGTCGGACCTGATGGAGGACGGCGAGATCGACGGCGTGATCGCGCCGCGGGCGCCTGCCGGGTTCGAGCGTGGCGACAGCCGCTTCGGCTGGCTGTTTGCCGACCCGGTGGCCGCCGGCTCGGATTACTTCAGCCGCACCCGCATCTTCCCGATCATGCACCTGCTCGGCCTGCGGCGGAGCATCGCGGACGCCCATCCCTGGCTGCCCGGGGCGCTGCTCAAGGCGTTCGACCAGTCCAAGGCCTTGGCAGTGGCGCGGCTGGCCGACGAGTCCGCGTCCAAGGCGACGCTGCCCTTCGTGGAGGTGCATGTGCGCCGCGCCCGCGCGCTGATGGGCGAGGATTACTGGCCCTACGGCGTGGCGCCCAACCGGCACGTGCTCGACCGCTTCCTGCACCACCATCACGTCCAGGGCCTGTCCTCCCGCCGCCTGTCGCCGGAGGAGCTGTTCCACCCGGCAACGCTGGAATCGTTTGCCATCTGAACTTCGCCGGCCGGCGACGGAGGACTTCACGACCATGCCCGACAGCATCACCGGCCAGCCGGACCATGCGTCCGCTGCGCCGGCCCTCCTGCGCGTCGAGCATGTCAGCAAGCGGTTCGCCACGCCGGAAGGCAGCGTCGTCGCCGTCGACGACATGAGCTTCGACGTCAAGCGCGGCGAGTTCGTGTCCATCATCGGCCCGTCCGGTTGCGGCAAGTCGACCCTGTTCGCCATTATCGGCGGCCTGGCGGCGGCCAGCGGCGGCGTGGTCAGCGTGGAAGGCGAGGCGATCACCAAGCCGCACCCGGCCGTCGGCATGGTGTTCCAGGAAGAGTCCTGCTTCCCCTGGCGCTCCGTGATCGACAACGTCGCCTTCCCGCTGGAGATCACCGGCCAGGGGCGCGCCGCCCGCCATGCCGCGGCCCAGGGCTTCATCGACATGGTGGGCCTGCGCGGGTTCGAGCGTCGGCAGCCGTCCGAGTTGTCGGGCGGCATGCGCCAGCGCGTGTGCATCGCCCGCACCCTGGCCGCGCAGCCGCGGCTGCTGCTGATGGATGAGCCGTTTGCGGCGCTGGACGAACAAACCCGCCTGCTGCTGGGCGAAAAGGTGCTGCAGATCCAGCAGCAAACCCACCAGACCACGCTGCTGATCACCCACAGCATCACGGAAGCCGTGCAACTGTCCGACCGCATCCTGGTGATGAGCTTCCGCCCCGGCCGCTTGAAGCGGACCCTGACCATCGACCTGCCGCGGCCGCGCACCGCCGACGTGCTGGTGAGCCCGGCCTTCGGCGCCTACGTGGCCGAACTCTGGAACGATTTGCGCCAGGAAGCCACGCGCGGCCTGGCCGAGAGTGACGGCACGGCGGCCTGAGGCATGGAGCGCGCCCCGCTTCTGCAACGCTTGGCACCGCTTCTCGGCCTGCTGGTGATCGTGGCGCTGGTGGCGCTGCTGCAACTCGCCATCACCGTCGGCCTGATCGACGGCTACACCGTGCCGCTGCCGACCGACATCCTGGCCGCCGTGCCGCGGCTGTTCACGGAGGAGCACGTGGCCACGCGCTTCGCCATCACCGCGGGCGAAACATTGGCCGCCGGGTTGCTGGCGCTGGTGGTGGGGCTGGGCGCGGGCCTGGTGCTGCACCGCTGGCCCCGCATGCGCGCGGCGTTCGAGCCCTGGGTCGCGGTGCTGGCCGCCGCGCCGCTGGTGCTGGCTTATCCGCTGTTCCTGGTGCTGTTCGGCCGCAGCCCGCTCACCATCGTGGTGATCGGCTTCGCGTCCGCCCTGGCGCCGGTGATCCTGAAAACGGTGGAAGGGTTCGGCGCGGTGCGTCGGGTGCTGTTGGACGTGGGCCGCAGCCTGCGGCTGAGCCGCGCGCAGGAGTTCCGCGTCATCCTGCTGCCGGCCGCGGTGCCGGACATCTTCACCGGGCTGCGCTTGGCGTTGGTGTTCGCGCTGATCAACGTCGTGGGGGTGGAGTTCCTGATCAACCTCGGCGGGCTCGGCCAGCTCATCAACGACCTGTCGGAACGCTATGATCTGCCCGGCACCTGGGGGGCGATCGGGCTGGTGGTGCTGGTGAGCGTGCTGTTCTTCGTCCTGCTGGACGGCGGCGAACGGTGGCTGCGGCGGCGCGCCGGATGACGCGCGGCACCGCCCTGCCGCGCTTGATTGCAGCGGTGCTGCTGCTGGGCGCGTGGCAGGCGCTGGCGATGTCCGGCCTGCTGTTCCGCGACGTGGTGCCGCCCTTGCAGGCGATCGCCGGGGGGCTGTATCGCGTGTTCGCCGACCCCGGCTTCTACGCCAATCTGGCGGCAACGGCGGGCGAGCTGGCCGTGGCGCTGGTGGCCGGCTGCGGTGCCGGCGTCCTCGTCGGGCTTGCCATGGGCGGCAGCCGGTTCCTGTCGGCGGCGCTGGAACGCTGGCTCAACTATCTCGGCCCGACGCCGAAGATCATCCTGTTTCCCGTGATGATCCTGCTGTTCGGCGTGGGCGCCGGGTCGAAGGTCGCCATGGGCGGCGTGTCGTGCTTTTTCCCGGTGGCGATCAGCGTGGCCGCCGGCGTGCGCGGCGTGGACCCGATGCTGGTGCGCGTCGGCCGCTCGTTCCGCGCCGGGCCGTGGTCCATGCTGACCCGGATCTACCTGCCGGCCATGGCCGCACCGCTGGTGAACGGCGTGCGGCTGGGCTTCGGCGTGGCGCTGATCGGCGTGCTGCTGGCGGAAACCAAACTGTCCAACCAGGGCATCGGGTTCCTGGTGATGCAGGCGTACCAGCGCTTCGACATGCCGCGCATGTATGGGCTGCTGCTGATCGCCGTGGCGTCGGCGGCGCTGGTCAACCTCGGCACGGACCGCCTGGCGCGGCGCCTGGGCGGGCTCCGGCGGGCTACAACACGATAACACGGGAGCGACATCCATGCGACGCATGAGCCGACTGGCCGGATGGCTGCTGGCACTGGCCCTGGCCAGCCCGCTGCACGCGGAAACGCTGAAGGTCGCGATCGGCCAGCGCGGCAACTGGGACACCGCGGTGTCCGAACTCGGCCAGGAGGCCGGCATCTTCGCCCGGCATGACCTGACCCTGGAGCTGCTTTACACCGCCGGCGGCGGCGAAACGCAGCAGGCGGTGTTGTCGCGCAGCGTGGATATCGGCGTCGCCGTGGGCACGCTGGGAGTCATGGGCGCTGCGTCCAAGGGGGCGCCGCTGCGCATCCTGGGCGGTGAGATGACCGGCGGCGCCGATCTGTTCTGGTACGTGCCCACGGCCTCGCCGATCAAGGCGGTCGCGGACCTTGCCGGCCATTCCGTGGCGTATTCCACCGCCGGCTCCTCCACCGACAGCATGGTGCGGATGCTGCAGGCGCAGGACAAGGTCGAGTTCCGGGCGACGCCGACCGGCGGCCTGCCGGCGACCTTCACCCAGGTGATGTCGGGCCAGATCGATGCCGGATGGAGCTCGGCGCCGTTCGGCGTCGACGCGCTGGCCAAGGGCACGGTCCGCGTCGTGTTCCGCGGCAGCGACGTGGTGGCGGCGCGCGACCAGACCATCCGGACGCTGATCACGCACGCGGCCGTGCTGGCGCAGAAGAAGGCGGCGATCGACCGCTACATGCAGGCCTACCGGGAAACGCTGGACTACATGTACAACAACCCGGAGGCGATCACCCGCTACGCCGCCTTCGCCGGCGTGTCGCCAGAGGTGGCGAAGCGCACCCGCGACGAGTTCTTCCCCAAGGCGGCTTTGGACCCGGACCATTTGTCCGGGCTGGACGGGGTGATGGCCGACGGCGTGCGCTTCAAGTTCCTGGCGGCGCCGCTGACGGCGGAGCAGTTGTCGCAAACCGTGGTCATGGCCGGGTTCAAGCCGTAAGGCGCGCCATGCCGGACGTCACGCCCCCGCTCCGCATCGCCATCGCCGGTTTCGGGGCGATCGGGCGCTCGGTCGCCGGGCACCTGCTGGCCGGCATTCCTGGGCTACGCCTGGCGGCGGTGGGCGTGCGCGACCCGGCCGCCGCGCAGGCCGCGCTGCCGGCCGAGGTCGTGGTGGTGGCGGTCGACGCCTTGGCGGAGCACGCCGATATCGTCGTCGAATGCGCGCCGGCCGCGGTGCTGCCGGCGATCGCCGAGCCGGCCTTGCGGGCCGGGCGCAGCCTGGTCGTGCTGAGCTGCGGCGCCCTGCTGGAGCGGATGGACCTGGTGGAGCTGGCGCGGGCGCATGGCGGCCGGGTTGTGGTGCCGACCGGGGCGCTGCTGGGCCTGGACGCCATCGCCGCCGCGGCGGAAGGCGTGATCCACACGGTGCAGATGGTCACGCGCAAGCCGCCGAGCGGGTTGCAGGGTGCGCCATACCTCCTGGCGCACGGCATCGCGCTGGACGACCTCAAGGAGCCGCTGATGGTGTTCGAAGGCTCGGCGCGGGAAGCGGCGCGTGGCTTTCCGGCCAACGTCAACGTTGCCGCGGCGCTGTCGCTGGCCGGGATCGGCGCCGACCGCACGCGGCTGCAAATCTGGGCCGACCCGGGGGTGACCCGCAACATCCACCGGATCGACGTGGACGCGGATTCGGCGCGGTTCAGCGTGTCCATCGAGAACATCCCCAGCGAGAACCCCCGCACCGGTCGCATCACGGCGCTGTCGGTGGTGGCGATGCTCCGCAAGCTCCGCGGCACGCTGGTGGTGGGAAGCTGAGGCAGGCCGCAGCGCTGGCGAACCCGGCGCCACGCCCCTAATGAAGACGGGAGGCGACAGGGAGTAGACCAGATGGGCCATGCATTCGTGGGCCGCCGGGAAGATGGCAGGCTGCTGACCGGGGCGGGCCGCTACACGGCGGACTGGAACTTGCCGGGGCAGCTCCACGCCGCGTTCCTGCGGGCGGACCGGGCGCATGCCACCATCGTTGCCATCGACGTCGCGGCGGCACAGGCCGCCCCGAGCGTGCTGGCGGTGCTGACCGCGGCGGACATGGCCGCTGCCGGCTACAACCGGGGCCGCGCGATGGTGCCGTACAAGGGCCGCGGCGAGGCGCTGCGATCCCCGCCCTCGCCCGCCTTGGCGCAGAACCGCGTCCGCTTCGTGGGGGAGCCGGTGGCGATCGTGGTGGCCGAAACCGCCCATGCCGCGCAGGACGCGCTGGAGTTGATCGCGGTCGATTACGACACGCTGCCTGCCGTGGCCGACGCCCGTGCGGCGCTGCTGCCCGGCGCGCCCGCGTTGCACGACGACGTGCCGGGCAATCTGTGCTTCGACTTCGATTACGGCGACGCCGCCGCCACGGAGGCCGCCTTCGCCCAGGCCGCCCATGTCGTGCGGCTTGAGCAGGAAAGTGGCCGCGTGGTCGGCAACCCGATGGAGCCGAAATCCGCCCTGGCCGCCTGGGACGGGGAGGTGTTGCAGCTTTGGAGCGCGAGCCAGGGCATGCCGGCCATGCGGGACAGCCTGGCCGCGTTGACCGGCCTGCCGCCCGAACAAATCCGCGTCCACGCCCAGGACGTGGGCGGCGCGTTCGGCATCCGCGGCGCCGCCTACCCGGAATACGCCGCCCTTGCGTTGGCGGCCCGGCAGGTTGGGCGTCCGGTGAAGTGGGTGGCCAGCCGCTCGGAAACCTTCCTCAGCGACTATCACGGCCGCGCCGTGTCCATGGTGGCGGAGCTGGCGCTGGACGCGGCGGGCCGCTTCCTCGCTATCCGGCACGATTGGGTGTGCAACATCGGCGCGCACCCGTCCATGGCCGGCCCGGGCACCAACACGTTGAACGCCACGCTGATGGCGGTCGGCGCCTACCGCATCCCGGCGGTTTACGGCCGCAACCGCCTGGCCGTCACCAACACGGTGCCGATCACCGCGTATCGCGGCGCCGGGCGGCCGGACATGGCCTACGCGGTGGAGCGGCTGGTGGACGAGGCGGCGCGGCAAACCGGCATCGACCGGCTGGAACTGCGCCGCCGCAACCGCATCCCGCGCGACGCCTTTCCATACCCGATCACCACCGCGCCAATGCCGTCCGCCTATGACAGCGCGGATTTCGACGCCCTGCTGGACGAAGCGGTGGCCGAAGCGGATTGGGCCGGGTTCGAGGCGCGCCGGGCGGAGGCGGCCACACGCGGGCGGCTGCGCGGCATCGGTTGCGCCCTGTTCATCGAGCCGGCGGGCGGCGTGGCGGCGTCCGACGAGGTCGCCCTCACCTTTGAGCCGGACGGCTCCATTCTGTTGCACGAGGTCGCCGTCGCGTCCGGCCAAGGGCACGAGACGGTGCTGCCGGACCTGGTCGGCCGGGCGCTGCAGATCGATCCGGCGCGCATCACCTTGCGTGCCGGCCGCACCGACGGCCCGGTGCTGAAGGGCGCCGGCGCGTTCGGCTCGCGCAGCATGATGTCGCAGGGCTCGGCCAGCGTGGAAGCGGCCGGGATGGTGTTGAAGAAGGGCCTCGCCTTGGCGGCCGACGCGCTGGAAGCGGCCGAAGCCGACATCGTCTACGCGGACGGCACCTTTCGCATCGCCGGCACCGACCGTGCCATCGGGCTTGCCGACCTGGCGCAACGCCATCCCGGCGCCTTGGACAGCACGGCCGAGCTGGCCGCTCCCCGCGCCTTTCCGTCCGGCGCCCACGTGGCGGAGGTGGAGGTCGACCCGGACACCGGCATGACCGAGCTGATCCGCTACGTGTCCATCGACGATTGCGGCGCGGTGTTGAACGAAACGCTGGTGGAAGGGCAGATCTGGGGCGGGCTGCTGCAAGGCCTGGGGCAGGTGTTCGGCGAGATCTGCGTGTACGACGATGACGGCCAGATGCTGAGCGGCAGCTTCATGGACTACGTCATGCCGCATGCCGACCTCGCGCGGCGGGTGACGATCCGCACGGTGCTGATCCCGTCCCCCAGCAACCAGCTCGGCGTGAAGGGCGTGGGGGAGGCGGGGACCGTCGGGTCACTGCCGACGACGATGAACGCGATCCTGGACGCGCTGCGCCCTCGCGGTGTCACGCATCTGGACATGCCCGCTTCCGCCCAGCGCGTGTGGCAGGCGCTGCACGCGGCCTGACGCTTAGCGAGCTCCCTTGCCCAGCAGCGCCAGCGCCTTGGCCAGCCAGGCGTGAGCAGTCTGCATTGGGTGGTGCGGCGCGGGGGCTTGCAGGAACACGCAGGCGGCGAGCAGGCAGACGCTGATCACGATGATCGGCTCGGCCGGCGAGCCCGCGCCGCAGATGGGCCAGCCCCAGGTGCGGCGCAGCGGCCAGGCCAGCCGCAGCCCGCGGGGCGTGAGCAGGTCGGCCGCCAGGTGGGACAGGTATCCCACCGCCAGCGCCGCGGTGATATCGCGCGAATAGCCGCGGTGCAGCAGCAAGGCCACCAGCGCGGCCACGGCCAACGCGGAATGCGTGACGCCGCGATGGCCGAGCACGCGGGACACCAGGGTGGACACCGGCCGCGACCGCCGTCCCACCCAGGATTGCGGATGGTCGATGTCCGGCAACAAGGCACCGGCCACGGCAAGGCCGAGCTCGACCGGATCAAGCGGCGACAGATGCAGCAGCGGCGCCGCCACCACCCAACTCGCCAGTCCGACCGCCACGTGGGACCGCGCCATCATGGGGGCAGGAGATACCGGGCGGCACCGGCGAACGCCACGCCCTGCCTCATGGATGAAACGCCTTCGCAAATCTCCCTCTCCCGCTGGCGGGAGAGGGTTTGCAGGCAGGATGCGCCAAACCGATCCGAATGCCTGGTGTTGGGTGCGCCGTGGTGCAGGCCGCGCTTCCGGCGTAGCTTGGCGCCGCACGACCATTGGAGGATCGCATGAACGAAGTTGCAGGGCTTACCCGGTTTCCCATGGCCCGCCGCGGCTTCGTCATGGGCAGCCTGATCGGCGGCTTCACCGTGGCGACCACGCGGGTGGACGCTCAAGCGATCCAGACCGACACCGCCGGGCTGGAAGCGGGCGAAACCAAGGTGACCTCCGGCGACACCCAGCTCCCGGCGTATTTCGCCCGGCCGCAGGGGGCAGGTCCATTCCCGACCGTCCTCGTGGTGGAGGAAATCTTCGGCGTGCACGAGTACATCCGGGATGTGTGCCGCCGCCTGGCCAAGCAGGGCTTCCTGGCGGTGGCCACGGAATACTACGCCCGCCTGGGCGAGTTGCAGGACATGATGAGTGCCGCGCAGCTCGACCAGCAGATCATCGCCCATGCGCCGGACGACCAGATGCTGGCCGACATGGATGCGACCGCCACCTGGGCGGCTGCCAATGGCGGCGACCCGGCGAAGCTGTCGATGATCGGCTTCTGCCGCGGCGGCCGGAACACCTGGCTGTATGCGGCGCACAACCCGGCTTTGAAGGCGGCGGTGGCGTTCTACGGCCCGATGGGCGGCACGCCGACGCCGATCCAGCCGAAAGGGCCACTGGACGTGGCCGGGCAGATCAAATGCGCCTTCCTGGGCTTGTACGCTGGCACCAAGGACCCGAGCAGCAGCCCGGAGCAGATCAAGCAGGCCGAAGCCGCCGCCAAGTCCACCGGCAAGGACGTGCAGATCGTGGTGTATCCGGACGCCGCGCACGGCTTCCACGCCGACTATCGCCCCAGCTACAACAAGGCCGATGCCGACGATGCCTGGGGCCGCATGCTGGCCTGGCTACGCTCCCACAACGCCGGCTGACGCCCGCCCGGACAAGCCCTCTCCTTCTGGGAGAGGGAGACGCACGACCGGGGTTAGTCGTTGACGGACAGCACCATGATCGGGTCGGCGATCTTGTCCGGCGCGATCTCCTGTTCCAGCGGCAGCACGGCGGTGCCGATGGCGAAGAACTCGATGACGTGGGTTTGCCAGTTGTGGCTGCCTTCGTGGATGTCCACTCCGACCACGCCTTCGGCCTTGGCGGTGGCGGCCTCCATCTGCATGCGCTCGATGGCGATTTCGCGCGCCTCGTACATGGCGGAGGTGAAGTTCTCCAATTCCACGTTGCGGCCCATCGTGCCCAGCCCCGACAGGATGCCGCGATGCGCCACGTGATACACGCAACTGCCCATCACCATCTCGACCGGGCGGTAGCCGGAATGCAGCAGCGACCAGAAATCCTGGCCTGACAGGTCGGAGGTGAACGGCCCGCCGTCATGGGCGCGGAAGCCGCGGTGGCCGTCGCCATGCACCACGCCGGTGCCGATGGCGATGAACTCGAGCAACTGCTCGTCCCATTCCAACCGCTTGATGGTGAGCTTCACGCCGACGATGCCGTCCGCGCCCATCGCCGTCGCTTCCGCCCGCATGCGCGACATGGCCAGTTCGCGGGCGTGGTACATCGCCTTCGACAGCACGTCGAGTTCCTGGTTGCGGTTCCAACTGCCGTACTGGATGCCGACATGGTACACGCAGGTGCCGACGCACAGCCCGATCGGCTCGAACCCGGCCTTGCGCACGAGCAGGAACTCGTTGACCGAGAAGTCGGACGTGAACACGCCGCTGGAATGCGCCGAACTGCGCAGGCCCTTCAGCCGCTCGCGGGCATGCGTCGGGATGTCGCTGGGCATGTCAGATGCCTCCTTCCTGGTCGTTTGACGCATAGGATTGATGGTGGCGCTGCGTGCCCTTCAGCGGCGTCGCCCCGGCATGCATGTCGACCGCCATGCCGATGTCGTGTGGGAAGGGCTGGCCGCGCGTGGCCTCAACCGTGGTGGCGATGACGATGTGGCGGCCCAAATAGCGCTTCGGCTTGTTTTCGCCGCCCTCGAACTCGAACATCTGGCTGAAGTTCACGTGCGCCAGCACGCCGTTGCCCTGCGGCTTGGCGCTGCTGCGCAACTGGGTGTGGGCATCCTTGCGCACCTTTTCCCAGAACCGGCTGAGCGTGGTGGATTCGGTGTTGCCCATCCAGCTTTGCCGCGCCGAACCGGTCCAGTCGGTGAGCCAATGGTATTTGGCGCCGACGGCGATCCCCGTGGGCACCACGTCGGCTTCCAGCAGCTTGACGAACTCCAGCGCCGGGACCGTGGCCACGATGGGGTGTTGGCTCGGCTTCAGCCCGTCCACGTAGACGGCCGTGCCGACCAGGGTGAAATCCATGCTGTCCTCGACGGAAAGCGGGATCGTGCGCATCTTCACGTCCAGCACGGCATTGGCGCCGGCCGCCTTGGCTTCCTCGCATAGCCGGCGCAGCGCGGTGCTCCAGCCCTGGGCGTGGCCTTCGGTCCAGGACCAGCCGTAATGCATCCAGCACGTGGCGGACACGGAGGCGATCGGTTTCAGCCCGTGCGACCGCGCGATCATCAGCTCCGCCGGGGTGAGCGTGGCCGTCCACGGCAGGCGGCCGTCGCGGGCGCCGCTCAACCGTTCGCGGGTCGCCGCGGGCACCTTGTTGGTGGGCAGGCTGGCCAAGATGTCGGCCAGGCGTTGCGCGTTGGCGGTCTGGATCGCCTGCGCTTCCGGGTCGGGCGCCTTGAACAGGTCGAACAGGCTCATGTCATTCCGCCATGAATGCGTTCAGCGATTGGCTCAGCGCCTTGGCCTGGTCGCTCGCCTGGCGGGTCTCGTCGGACAGCCGGGCGAACCACTCCGCCGGGGGCAGCACGCGGGTGTTGAGCGAGATGCCGCGCACCACCAGGCCGATACTGGCCTTCAACCGGCCGTGCTCGATCTCCAGGCGGTAGCGATTGTCGCCGAGTTCCACCGTGACGCCGTCCAGCTTGGCCGCGCGGGCGAAGAAGCCGCGGCTTTCGTGCAGCGTCACCTGGTCCGGCATGGCTTCCTGCAAGCGCAGGGCAAAGGCGCGTAGGTTGCTTTCCGCGTCGGCGGTGAAGCGCCGCAGCCAGGCCGCCTGGGTGTCGAAGTCGACGGGTTGGTTCACGCTTCGACCGCGTGCCGGTTCACGCCCTGCATCCCCGTCACCAGCCGGTCGCGGATGGCAGCGAGCTTGGCTTCGCGATCCCGGTCGCCGTTGGCCACCTCGCGTTCGATGTCGATCACCTCGTGCATGGTACGGATGGTTTCATCGGCGACCTGCGCCAGCACGTCCAGATTACGCTGGTCCCCGCCCAGGCTGCGCGCCGCCGACGTGGCCGCGTCATGCGCGCCCTTGGACGCGAGCAGGGTGACCTGCCGCGCCGCCTCATCCAGCCGTTCCGCTTCGTCCGCCGCCCGGCGGATGTCCACCTGCACCACCGCCTGCGAGGCGACGGCCATCAGCCGCGGGATCACCACCAGCATGCCGTTGGAGATCTTCATCAGCCGGGTCTCGGCCGCCTGCTTGTTCTGGCCGATGATCGGGATGAGCATGGCGGAGCCGACCAGGTTTTCCCGCATCTCCGCCACCTTGCCGCGGAAGTTGGCCAGTGCACCGCGGACCTGCAGCACGTCGGCGGCGTCGGCCGCATCGCCGGTCCGCACGGCGTTCTGCCGCAGCGCTTCCAGCTCCTCCTGCCCGCGGTCGAGCGCCAACTGGCCGGCGGCGATCTCGATCTTCAGATTGTGCAGGCTGGCGCGGATGGCCGCGGCCTGCTGGTCCAGCAGGTCGATCGACACGGCCAGGTCGGCCTTGGTGCGCCGCGCCTTGGCCTGCTCGGCATCCATCAGGTCCAGGAACTTCTTGCGGCTTTCGGCGAAGCCCTTGAAGGCGGTGTGGGCGTCCGCGGCGGCGCCCAGCAGCTTGCCGAGGATGCCCTTGCGCGCTTCGGGGTGGCCGCCGGCGGCTTCCGCCTGCAAATCCTGGATGCGCAGGATCTTGACTCCGTCGATCACGGCGGCGGCGATGCGCCCGACCTCCCCGGCATCGCCGAGCCGCACGCCGGTGAGCAATTGGCGGGAGGCCTGCGCGATGCCGGCCAGCACGCCGTCGCCATGCGACAGCAGGGTGCCGGTTTGGCGGAAGTCGATCCGCGCGGCGGATTGCTGCGCAGCCGCCAATTCCTCCGGCTTCAAGTTCGCCGTTTCCACCAGGCGCGCGGCCGGCGGTTCGGGCAGCAGGCGGGGGTCGCTGGAAACCAGGGCGGTGCCGCCGGCGGCCACGGGAACGACGGCGTTGGCCGGCGCCGGTTCGGCCGTGTCGAACATCGACAGGTCCAGGGGGGCGTCCGGCTTGGTGTCTGGCATCCGTCCCGTCGTCCTTCCCGGTCTGCGCGTGGTAGAAGCTATGCCGCCCGCTTGCCGAAATCAAAGCCCGCGCTTGACGGCTCCTCCCGGGCGGGCGCTATTCGCGCCCCGTTCATCGAGTGGGTAGATCGTGGAACAAGGCGTAGCGATTGCCGTCCTGTGCATTGCCGTTGGCGGCATTGCATCACAGTGGCTGGCGTGGCGGTTGAAGCTGCCGGCGATCGTTCTGCTGTTTGCCACCGGGCTGATCATCGGCCCGGGCCTGCAAATCATCACCCCGAGCCACTCCTTCGTCGCATTGCGCCCGGTGGTTGGCCTCGCCGTCGCCATCATCGTGTTCGAAGGCGGATTGGCGCTCGATTTCCGGGAGCTTCGGTCGGCGGGGGAGGGCGTGCTGCGCTTGACGGCGATTGCCTTGCCGTTGTCCTGGCTGCTGGGCACCGTTGCAGCGCATTGGATCGGCGGCATGGGCTGGGGTCCGGCCGTCCTGTTCGGCGCCATCGTGGTAGTGACCGGGCCCACGGTGGTGCTGCCGCTGTTGCGCGACGTCCGGCTGAAGCGACGGTCGGCCTCGTTCCTGAAGTGGGAAGCGATCGTCAACGACCCGGTTGGCGCCATACTGGCCGCCCTGGTGCTGGAGGTGCTGGTTTCAGGCATCACGGGCAGCCTGGCCATCCATCTGATCGCGGCATTGGCGGCCGCATGCGGGCTGGGCATCGGCGCCGGGTTCCTGGTGCGCTGGATGATAACGCGGGACCAGGCGCCGGAGGTGCTGAAAACCCCCATCCTGCTGGCTTTGGCGCTGGGGGTGAACGCGACCGCCAACCTGGTCTTGCCGGATGCCGGGCTGGTCGCCGCCACCGTGTTCGGCGTCACGGTCGCCAACCTGCACGTGCCCGGCACGGCGGAGCTGAAGCGCTTCAAGGAAGCGCTCGTGGTGCTGATCGTGTCGGCGCTGTTCATCACGCTCACCGCCGATCTGGACCGGGCGACGCTGGCCCGGCTGAGCTGGCCGCTGATCAGCCTGACGCTGGTCATGCTGGTGGTGGTGCGTCCCCTGGCCATCCTGCTGTCGACCGCCCGCAGCGGGCTCAGCGTGCAGGAACGGGTGCTGACGGGCTGGATCGCGCCGCGCGGGATCGTGGCGGCCGCGGTGGCAGGGGTGGCCGGGCTGCGCTTGCAGGAAGCCGGCTATCCCGGCGCGGCCGTGGTGATGCCGGCCGTGTTCGCGCTGATCGCGGCCACGATGGTGCTGCACGGCTTCAGCCTTGGCCCGCTTGCCCGGCGGCTCGGCTTGCGGTTGGGGGATGCACCGGGCCTCGCCATCGTCGGCGCGTCGCCCTGGGCCACCGACCTCGCCCGCGTGCTGCACGAGGCGGACGTGCCTGTGCTGCTGATCGACACCTTTCCGGGCGCGCTGGACCAGGCGCGCGAGTTGGACCTGCCCATCCTGCAAGCGGAAATCCTGTCTGCCCGGGGGGAGGAGCAATTGCAGGGACGCCCGGTGGATTACCTGCTGGCAGCCACGCCGGACGAGATCTACAACAGCCTGGTCTGCACCCGTGTCACACCGGAACTCGGCCGGCAGCGCGTGTTCCAGCTCGCGCCGGCGGGCCGCAAGATCGACCAGTATCGCGGCTTGGACCGGGAGCTTCGGGGGCGCGTCCTGGGCGACCCACCCCTCGACTTCGACACGCTGCAAGCACGCTTCGAGGATGGCTGGCGTTTCGCCATCGGCACGGCGGAGGACGCGCGATCCGGCTTGCTGGTCCTCAGCCCGGGCGGTGCATTGCGCCTGGTCACCACGGAAGGCGGGCCGCTGCTGGACAGCGAGGATCGGGTGGTCAGCCTGGAGCAGCCCGGGCGAACCCTGGTGGACCCCGCCGTGCAGGAAGCGGCAGCGACCTAGTTGGCGGATCGGCCTGAGCCCTGGCGCCACCGGCCGTTCCCAGGCTAGACCGCTGGAGGCGGCCGGCCGGACCGGCGCTTGGGAGAAGCCGATGACCGACGCACCCGACTACGTTCCGCCCGAGATTTGGCAGTGGAAGCAAGGCGGTGGTGGGCGGTTCGCTTCAATCAACCGCCCGGTGTCGGGTGCGACGCATGACAAGGAGCTGCCGGTCGGCGCCCACCCGTTGCAGCTTTATTCGTTGGGCACGCCGAACGGCGTGAAGGTCACCGTGATGCTGGAGGAGCTGCTGGCCCTCGGCCATGCCGGTGCGGAATACGACGCCTGGCTGATCCGCATCGGCGACGGCGACCAGTTCGGCAGCGGCTTCGTCGGGGTCAATCCCAACTCCAAGATCCCGGCGTTGCTGGACCGCAGCGGGGACACGCCGATCCGCGTCTTCGAATCCGGCGCAATCCTCGTCTACCTGGCGGAGAAGTTCGGCGCCTTGCTGCCGACCGAGCCGGCGCGGCGGGCGGAAACCCTGTCCTGGCTGTTCTGGCAGATGGGCAGCGCACCGTATCTCGGCGGCGGGTTCGGGCATTTCTACGCCTACGCGCCCAGCAAGATCGAATACGCCATCGACCGGTTCGCCATGGAAACCAAGCGCCAACTCGACGTGCTGGATCGCCGCCTGGCGGACAGCGCATTCCTGGGCGGTGCTGATTATTCCGTCGCCGACATCGCCGTCTGGCCCTGGTATGGCGCCCTGGCGAAGGGGCAGCTTTACGGCGCATCGGCCACGTTCCTCCAGGTGCAGGACTACACCCATGTCCAGCGATGGGCCGACCTGATCGGGTCGCGTCCCGCGGTGCAGCGCGGGCGCATGGTCAACCGCGTCACCGGCGAGCCGTCCAGCCAGTTGCACGAGCGCCACGACGCTGCCGACTTCGCCACCAAGACGCAGGACAAGCTTCAGCTCACCTGAGGCCGTTCAACGTCAAACGCCGCCGGGATCAGCGGGCGGCCTGAATCCATTGGAAGCCCCGCTCGCATGACCGACCTCCCCGACCGCCTGTCCACCAACCCGGCCAGCCCGCACTACGATGCCGACATCCTGCAACGCGGCGTGGGCATCCGGTTGAACGGCGCGGAAAAGACGACGGTGGAGGAGTATTGCGTCAGCGAAGGCTGGGTGCGCGTGTCCGTCGGCAAGACGGTGGACCGCCGCGGCAACCCGCTCACCATGCGGCTGAACGGCACGGTGGAGCCGTATTTCCGGGACGACGCGACCGGCTAGGACAGGCTGCTCACCGCCGGGTAGGCGGCGCGGAAGCGGCCGTGCCGTTCGGCATAGGCCGCCACCAGCTCCGGACGCGGATCGACCGTTTCGGCAATCGCGGCCGGGCGGCACACGATGGCGGCGGGCTCGCCGGTCGCGGCCATGCGGCCCAGCCGGGCGGCCCCCAGCGCGGCGCCCTGCTCACCGGAGGCCGGACGGGCAAGCGGGATGCCGAGGATGGAGGCCAGGATGGCCAGCCAGGTGCCGGACCGTGATCCGCCGCCGGTGACCACGGCGGTTTGCAGCACGGTGCCGGCCTGCGCGAGCGCGTCCAGCCCGTCGCGGATGGCGAACGCCACTCCTTCCAGCACTGCCTGCGTCAGCAGGGCCCGACCTGCCTCGTGGTCCAGGCCCAGAAAGGCGCCGCGGATTGCGGCATCGTTGTGCGGCGTCCGCTCGCCGGACAGGTATGGCAGGAACAGCGCAGGGGAGGGGCGGGTCGGCGGCGGCCCGACTTCCGCCACCAGGGCGGCGGGGGAGGCGCCGGTGGCGCTGGCCCACCAGTCCAGGCTGCCGGCGGCGGCCAGGTGGACGGACATCTGGTGCCAGGTCGCGGGCAAGGCGTGGCAAAACGCGTGCACCGCCTGCGCCGGGTTGGGCCGGAAGCCCTGCGTCGCCGCGAACAGCACGCCGGAGGTGCCGAGCGACAGGAAGGCATCGCCGGGGCGGATCACGCCCAGGCCGACGGCGCTGGCCGCGTTGTCGCCGGCGCCGCCCGCGATGACCGGGGCCGACGCCATGCCCCAGCGGGCCGCCAAGGCCGGGCGCAGGCGGCCGGCGGCCTCGCTGCCTTCCACCAGGCGGGGCATGTACGTTTGGTCCAGCCCGGTGGCGGCCAATGCGGCCTTTGACCAGGCGCGCTGGCCGACATCCAGCCACAGCGTGCCGGACGCGTCCGACATGTCTTCCGCCGCTTCGCCGCTCAGGCACAGCCGCAGATAGGCCTTGGGCAGCAGCACCAGGCGGGTCGCGGCGAACACCGCCGGCTCGTGCCGCCGCACCCAGGCAAGCTTCGGCGCGGTGAAGCCCGGCATGGCGATGTTGCCCGTCACTGCCCGCAGCTCCGGCCAGGCCGCTTCCAGCGCCGCGCACTCGGCGGCGGCGCGGCCATCGTTCCACAGCATCGCCGGGCGCAACGCCGCGCCCTTCGCCCCCAGCAGCACCGCGCCGTGCATCTGGCCGGACAGGCCGATCCCGGCCGTTGCCGCGAGCGCGGCAGGGGCTTGCGCGTGCAACGCATCCACCGCCGCCAGCGTCGCGTCCCACCAGGCCGCCGGGTCCTGTTCCGACCAGCCCGGTTGGGGCCGCTGCACGGTCAGCGGCACGGACGCCTCCGCCAGCACCGCGTCCGCGCCGTCCACCAGCAGGGCCTTGACCGAGGACGTGCCGAGATCGATGCCGAGATGGGTCACGGGTTCCTCCAGGCGGGTTGCGCGATCAGCCCGCCTCCGTCAGGCGGCGGACGCCAGGGCGGGGTTGCAGCACGCCGGGCTGCTTCAGGTCCCACACCAGGCCCAGGCGCTCAAGCCCGCGCAGCAGCCACCAGCCTGGGTCGGCTTGGCCCGGCTCGGTCCCGAGCCGGGCTGAGTCCGGCCAGGCGTGATGGGTCGAGTGCCATGCCTCCCCGAAAGTCAGCCACGCCGCGGCCGGCAGGTCATGCCCCTGCACCGACTCGCCATCCACCACCCAGCCCTGCGGGCCGTTGCGGTGCGTCAGGTGCACCACCAGCCAGTGGCCGGTGAGCGAGACGGCGACCCGCACCGGGATGCCCCAAACCAGCCAGGGCAGGCCGCCCACGGCATAGAACAGCGCGGCCCAGGGCAATTGCTGCGCCATCCAGGTGGCGTCCAGCCAGCGGAACACCGGGTCGGCGGTGATCCGCTCCTCCACGGCGAAGCGAGGCGGGTGCGCCAGCACCAGGCGGGCATGCATCTGCAGCACCGCATCGCGCAGCAGCGGCAGCCGGTTGGCGTGCAGGTCGTGGCAGGCGGGCTGACGCTGCGCCCAGTCCCGCATGTCGTGCAGGCGCACCATGCCGATCGGCCCCGCCATGCCCACGAGCGTGCCGAGATACACCAGGACGTGCTCGACCCAGCGCCGTGTCGAGAAGCTGCGATGCACCAGCAGCCGGTGCATGCCGACCGAGTGCCCGGCACATAGCGTGACGATCGTCGCCACCGCGAACAGCGCCACGGCACCCGGCGTGACGAAGACCGGCCCGAGCAGGAGCGCGGCAGCCACCATGCCGCCGGTCCACAGCGACTTGGCCGGCGCCCATTCGACGCGGCCGTCCGCCGCCGAGGTCTGCGGGCCGGCGATCATGCGCGCGGTCGAGGTGCATGGAGGGCGCTGAGCCATGGGACGTCCCGGGCTGGTGAGGCGGCGGACTCAACGACGAGGCGAACTGCTTGTCAATATTTAGCTTAACGCCTAATTGTGACTGCATGCAGCGAGCCGCCGAAATCCTGGCATCGACCCCAAAGCTCTTGGGTATCGTTTTGCCCTGCTGCAAGCCCCTATAGGTGCCCCGGCAAGTCTTGTCCGGGCGCGGGAGCGTGGCGTTCTCCGCGCCATCGGAGGCGGTTTGGGATGCCTTGCTCGACCCCCGCGTGCTGCGGGCGGCGATCCCCGGGGCCGTGGGTGTGGAGCAATTGGACGAAGCGCGGTATCGCGCCACGATCGCGTTCGGCGTCGGCTGGATCACCGGCCGCTACACGGCAGAGCTTGTCCTCGCCGGCATGCAACGGCCACAACGGCTGGACCTTTCGGGCCATTCCAAAGGTGCCTTCGGCAAAGGCGAGGCACGTGCGCACGTTGAAATCGCCGCCCTGGTCGCGGGCGGCTCCAGGCTGGATTGGCGCTATGAGGGCACGGTGTCCGGCCCCGTCGCCTTCGTCGGGCGACGATTGCTTCAGGTCGCGAGCGACCTGTTCATCCAGCGGTGCTTCGCCAACCTATCGCAACTCATCCGGTCATCCGGACCGCGACCGGCGGCTAGGCCTGGTTGCCCGTCACCTTGATGCGCGGCGCGCCCGCCGTGACGTCACCGCAGATCGCGGCAGACGCAAAACCCGCGGCGTGCGCCCGCTCGACCACGGCGGCAGCCGCCTCCGGTGCGGCCGCGATCAGCAGCCCGCCGCTGGTTTGCGGATCGCACAGCAGGCCGCGTTCCCAGCCTGCCAGCGCCTCGGGCAGTTCGACGTCCGCGCCGTAGCTCGCCCAGTTGCGGGCAGCGGCACCGGTGGCGATGCCGCCGCGCGCCAGCGCCGCCGCACCGGGCAGCAGCGGAACGCGGCGCCAATCCAGTGCGAGGCCGACCCGGCTGCCGCGGCAGATTTCCAGCCCGTGGCCGAGCAGGCCGAACCCTGTAACGTCCGTCACGGCATGCACGCCCGGAATACCCGGCAAATCCTGTCCCAGCCGGTTGAGCTGGGTGGTGGAGGCGACCATTGCCCGATAGCCCGCCTCGTCCAGCTTGCCTTGCTTCAAGGCGGCGCTGAACACGCCGACGCCGAGGCCCTTGGTGAGGATCAGGCGGTCCCCCGGCTGCGCGCCGCTGTTGCGCAGCACCCGGGCGGGGTCGACCAGGCCCAGCGCCACCAGGCCGTAGATCGGTTCCGCGCTGTCGATCGAATGGCCGCCCGCGACGGGGATGCCGGCCTCCGCGCAAACCGAAGCGCCGCCGGCGGCGATCGCCTGCACCGTTTCCACGGCGAGCTGGCCGAGCGGCATGCCGAGGATCGCCAGGGCCATGATCGGCGTGCCGCCCATGGCGTAAACGTCCGACAGGGCGTTGGTCGCGGCGATGCGGCCGAAATCGAACGGGTCGTCGACCACGGGGGTGAAGAAATCCGTGGTGGCGACCAGCGCTTGCCGGTCGTTCAGTCGCCACACGGCCGCGTCGTCGCCGGTTTCCAGCCCAACCAGGAGGTTCGGGAAGGCGTGTGCCGCTGGCATGCGGGCCAGCACCTCCTGCAACACGGCCGGCGACAGCTTGCAGCCGCAGCCGCCGCCATGCGCCAGCTCGGTCAGGCGGGGTGCAACGAGGTCCATTCGGCGTCCTTCGCGTTCGGGCAACAAACCGCCGGTGGCCTGCCGCTTTGAAGGCTTGGACCGAGGGGTGACAGGTGCAGGCAATAGACGACTCGCGCCGGGCGGGGTTCCGCGCCCTGCCGCAAGTGCAACGCCTGCTGGAGATGCCGGAAGCGGCGGCGTTGGCGGCGCGCTACTCGCACGCGGCCTTGGTGCGGGCGTTGCGGCAGCAACTGGCGGACGCCCGCGCCGGACTGGCCGAACCGGGCGCGGCCACGCCGGAGCCCGGCGCGCTGCTGCACGGCGCCGCGCAGGCCTTGGCGCAGGCGGCGCGGCCGGTGCTGCGCCGGGTGATCAACGCCACGGGGATCGCGCTGCACACCAATCTCGGCCGCGCCCCCATGGCGCCGGAGGCGGTCGCCGCCGCCACCGCCGTCGCGGACGGCTTCTGCAACCTGGAATACGACCTGTCCGCCGGGGAGCGCGGTGCCCGGTTGCAAGGGGTGGAGCCGCTGCTGGTGGAGCTGACCGGGGCGGAGGCGGCAGTGGCGGTGAACAACAACGCGGCGGCCGTGCTGCTGGCGCTGAGCGGGCTGGCGGCGGGCGGCGAGGTGGTGGTGTCCCGCGGCGAGCTGGTGGAGATCGGCGGCGGCTTCCGCATTCCCGACGTGATCCGGCAAGGCGGCGCCCGGCTGGTGGAGGTCGGCACCACCAACCGGACCAGGCTGGCCGATTACGAGGCCGCCATCACGCCCGCCACGCGGATGCTGCTGAAGGTGCACCAAAGCAACTACCGCATCACCGGCTTCACCGAATCGGCTTCGGCGGCCGAGTTGGCACGCCTGGCCCGGGTGCGCGGGTTGCTGCTGATGAACGACCTCGGCAGCGGTACCCTGGCCGACCTCACCGTGTTCGGTCGGCCGCATGAGCCGACGGTGGAGGAGGCCGTGGCGCAGGGCGCCGACCTGGTGGCGTTCAGCGGCGACAAGCTGCTCGGCGGGCCGCAATCCGGCTTGCTGGTGGGCACGCATGCCGCCATTGGGCCGCTGCGCCGCCATCCGCTGATGCGGGCGCTGCGCCTGGACAAGATGGTCCTGGCGGCCTTGGAAGCGACGCTGCGGCTGTATCGCCAGGAGGACCGCGTTGCCGAGCAAATCCCCGTGCTGCGGATGCTGGCGCAAACGGAGGCGATGTTGCACGACCGGGCCGAACGGTTGGCCGGGCTGCTGCATGGTGTGGACTGCTGCATCGAACTCTCCGAAGCGCAGGCGGGTGGCGGGTCGCTCCCCGGCGACACGATCCCGAGCCGTGCCGTGAGCATCGCCGTGCCCGGCCTGGCGGCGGCCGAACTGGCGCGGCGGCTGCGGCTGGGCGAGCCGGCCGTGGTCGGGCGGCTCGCTGGCGGCCGGGTCGCGCTGGACATGCTGGCGGTGCGTGACGCTGACGTTGCAGCGCTGGCCGCCGCCGTGCTGGGCCTAGCCGGGTGACGGCACCGTCGCGTTTGGTGCTCGGCGTGATCGGCCATGTCGATCACGGCAAGACGGCGCTGGTGCGGGCGCTGACCGGAACCGACACCGACCGCCTGCCCGAGGAGAAGCGGCGCGGCATCTCCATCGCGCTGGGGTTCGCGCATCTGGCGGTGCCCGGCGCGGTGTTGGACCTGATCGACATGCCCGGCCACGAACGGTTCGTGCGCACCTTGGTGGCCGGCGCCAGCGGCATCGACGCCGTGCTGCTGGTGGTGGCGGCAAACGAGGGGATCAAGCCGCAAACGCTGGAACATCTGGACATCGCGGGCTTGCTCGGCGTGCGCCGGGCCGTGGTGGCGCTGACCAAGGCGGAACTGGCGTCGGACGCGGAACTGGCGGCGGTCGGCAGCGAGACGGCCGCCCTGCTGGCGCGGTTGCGGATCGCGGCACCGCCGCCGCTCGCCGTGTCGGCGCTGAAGGGGACCGGTCTTGCCGAGCTGCGTGACGCCCTTGCCGCGCTGCTTCCCGGCACGGTGCCGGCGGAAGCGAACGACGCGCCCTTCCTTGCGGTGGATCGCGCCTTCAGCGTCGCCGGGCACGGCACCGTGGTGACCGGCACCTTGCGCGGCGGGGGCTTGGCGGTCGGGCAGGCGTTGTCGGTGCTGCCGGCGGACGTGCCGGTGCGGGTGCGCGGCTTGCAGGTGCATGGCGCTGCCACGTCCGTCGCGGCGCCGGGACAGCGCGTGGCGGTGAACCTCCGCGGCGTCGAGGTCGGGGCCGTGCGGCCGGGCGCTGCACTGTCGGCGCCTGGGTTGTTGCGCGGCGTCACCTGGCTCAGCGTGGCGCTGCGGTCCACCGCATCGGCCCCGCCGCTCGCCACCACGATGCCGCTGCAATTGCTGGTCGGCACGCAGGAGGTGGAAGCGCGGCTGCGCCTGCTGGACCGCGACGTGCTGGAACCAGACGGCACCGCCCTGGCCCAGCTTCGCTGCGCCGAGCCGGTGGCAATCCCGGCGCGCCAGCACCTGATCCTGCGCCAAGCCTCGCCGCCCGCCACGGTGGCAGGCGGCTGCATCCTGGACAACGACACCTGGCGCATGCGGCGCCACGACAAGGCGGTGCTGGCCCGGCTGCGCATGCTGGCGGACGCCACGCCGGCGGAGCTGGTCCTGCGCGAAGCCGAGGCAGCCGGGCCGGCCGGCACCACGCTGGCCCGCTTGGCCGCGCTGTCGGGGATCGGACCGCCGCGTGTCGCCGCCCTGTTAGGGGACGCGCCCGTGCTGGTGCTGCGCGGCCAAGCGGTGGTGACGGCCACGGCGCTGGCCGGCGTGGCGGCGCGGATCCCCGGCGTGCTGGCCCGCCTCGCCCCCGCCGGGAGCCTGCCGCTGCTCCAGCTCCGGTCGGCGATGCCGGGTGCGGGGGATGCCGTGTTCGACCACGCACTGGCCGGGTTGGTTGCGGCCGGGACGGTGCGCCAGGCGGCGGGAGCGGTCAGCCTGGTGCAGCGGGATCGGGACGCGCGGGACGCGGCCCAGGCGGCCAGGCTCGGCAACCAGCTTGCCGTCGCGTTGCAGCAGGGAGGCCTGAGCCCGCCCGACCTCGCCGCCCTGGCTGCCGACCTTCCCGCCCGCCACGCGCTGGCGCAACTGGTGCGGGACGGCGTGGCCATCCGCACCCGGGATCGTGTGCAGAAGCGAGACCTGCTGTTCCATCGCGACGCGATCGAGCTGGCCCGCCGCCGGTTGGCGCCGTTGCTGACAGGGGCGGGGCTGAAGGTGACGGAGGCGGGGGCGACGCTCGGCATCTCGCGGAAGTACAGCGTGCCGCTGCTGGAGTACCTCGATTCCATCCATTTCACCCGTCGGGTGGAAGACCGCCGGGTGCTTGGTTCCAGCCGGGAGTTGGGCTAGACGCCGCGACGGAAGCGATTGGGGTCTGGTGGCCCCCCTGGTCTTCAAAACCAGCGGCCCGCCGAAAGCGGGCGGTGGGTTCGATTCCCATCCGCTTCCGCCGGCGCTACCGGGCTACGCGCTCCGGCGGCAGGTTCTTCGGCTGGCTGAAGCGGAAGGAGATGTCTGGCCGGCTCGCCGATACATCCCCGGCGCCCATCACGGACACCCGCAGCAGCGCGCTACCGGCCAACACCGCACAGCGCGCCAGCGTGGCCGCGCGGCTCGTCCGGTCCCGATCCAGCAGGCTGAGGGCGGCATGCACGACCAACGGCGCCACGGTGCCCAACCCGGTGGCGGCGAACCGGTCGGTGCGGCCCCAACCGCTTTGCAACGCCGCGTCCACCTCCGTGCGGCGATATTGCTCGTGCGCGGCGTTTGTCGCCGCCAATTCCGCCGCCAGCGCCGCCACCGTGAGTGCGTCCAACCGCCAGCGCACGCTGCGTGACCGCTCGCCCAACGCCAGCGCGGACGCGCCCGATGCCACGGAGGAAGCGCCGAACCGCATGGCCAGCGCCTTGGGGGCGGCGGCCCAAAGCGGCGTGCTTGTGGCCGACAGCAAGGAGGCCGTGTAGGTCGACAACCCGGCCCCGGTGAGCGCCGCCGGCAATTGGCTGGCACGGGCGAGTTTGCCGAACCATCCCACCCGCGGAAACCGGTCGGCAAAGAACTGGGCCGCAGCGGTCAGCCCGGCAAAGCCGGTGAACGATATCAGGATCCAGGTGCCGATCGACATGGGCGAGGTGCCCTTGGCCACGCGGAACATGTTGTAGAAACGCTGCGGCGTGTGCAGGTCATACACCAGCAGTGCCGAGCCGACCGTGGGGGCCAGCAGCGCCATGTAGCGACCGCGCCGGGTGGCAGACTTGGTCGCCTCGCCGCTCGCCAGGTTGGCGGTCGCGGCGATCAATGCGGACGCGCCCGACAGGCCGGCCAGGAAGATGTAACCGCCAACCACCCAGTTGTTGAACGGCGCCGCCTTTAGCTGGGAGCGCCCGTAATAGGTGGGGCCTTCCCAACCCGGCGCGGACACGGAGTTGGCGTCCGACGAGGAAGCCGGCACGTCCGGCGTCTCATCGGGGTCCGTTGGGGGCTTCGGCTGCTCCGTCATCGCGTGCGCTCCGCCCCGGCGAACAAGGCCAAACCGGCCAAGGCCAGCCCAGCCACCGTCGCCAGGCCCGACACCAGGCTGGGCACCACGCGGTTCGCGGCGCGGGTTGGCGCCGCCGGCAGGTTGTAGGCCTCCGGCCGATCGGTCAGCAGGAAGAAGGCGTTGAGGTGGCCAAGGCCGCCGGTGGCACCGGGTGCGCCGGGCGTGCCGTAGGTGTAGGCTTCAGTGACGCCCAGGGCGTGCAACTGCTCCACCCGCTTTTCCGCCCGCTCCTGCAACACGTGCAACTCGCCGAACTGGATGGAATCGGTCGGGCAGGATTTGGCGCAGGCCGGCTCCAGCCCGCCCTTCAAGCGGTCGTAGCACAGCGTGCATTTATGCGCCTTGCCGTCCAGCGTGTTGAGGTCCACCACGCCGAACGGGCAGGCCGGCACGCAATAGCCACAGCCGTTGCAGATATCCTGCTGGATGACGACGGTGTCGAACTCGGTCTTGAACAACGCCCCGGTCGGGCACGCTTCCAGGCAGGGCGCATTGTGGCAATGCTTGCACACGTCGCTCATCATCAGCCAGCCGCTTTGGAACGCCTGCTGCTCGTTGTCGCGCAGGCCTTGCTTGCCCGGCTTTTCGATGAAGTTCACGTGGCGCCAGGTGTTGGCGGATAGCGCCCCCGTGTTGTCGTAGCTTTGCCCGGTCAGGCTGAGGTTGTCGGCCGGCAGGTTGTTCCATTCCTTGCACGCGACCTCACACGCCTTGCAGCCGATGCACAGCGTGGTGTCGGTGAAGAACCCGTAGGAATGGCCCGGCCGGATCAGGCTGCCGCAGGTAAGCTCCGATTCGTCGGCGATCATGTGGCCGAACTGCGAGGCGTCTTCCTCATGGGCTCGAAGCGGCATGTCCAACGGAAGCGTCCTTGTCCTGCGGGCTGATGGGCTTAGCCGATGCGGGTGATCTTCGTCGCAACGTTGCCGATCACGTTTTTGGGTTCCTTGTAGCGAACACGGACGCGGATCGGGCTGTGCTTGACGGCGCCCAACTGCTCGGCCTCTGCCGCGGCGGCGTGTCCCAGGATGAAGAGGTGCGACACGCCGCCATCATCCGTCATTTGGAAGCGGCCTTCTTGCACAATGGTGATCACGCCGTCCATTGCCTTGGCCATCGAACTGCTCCAGGAGTCGAGGCGACAGCGCGGGCGCGTGGCGCGGGTTGCGGGACCTCGGCAGATTTCGGGGCGGTCCAGCAATCCCGCCAGGCGGATGAACGGAGCGGATCATGGCCAAGGGTTTGACACCGAAGACGCCCGGCAAGGGGACGGTAAGCCGGAGTGTATCGGACCGGGTCGGCGGCTTCCTGCGCGACTGGTCGATCCCGCGCCAGCTCGCCGGGCAGAGCGTGAAAGGCAAGGCCGCCGAAAGCCAGGCGTCGCGCACGCTGCGCCCCCGGCTGGAGGAAGCCGACACGGTCGGCACCAGCATCTGCCCGTTCTGCGCCGTCGGCTGTGCGCAGTTGGTTTACGCGAAGGACGGCAAGCCGATCCACATCGAGGGGGATCCGCGCAGCCCGGTGAACCAGGGCACGCTGTGCCCGAAAGGTGCCAGCACGCTCGGCGTGCTGCTGTCGCCGCAACGGATCAATACCGTGCTGTATCGCCAGCCGTATTCAGACCATTGGGAGCCGAAGCCGCTTGACTGGGCGATGGAGCGGATCGCGCAACTGACCAAGGAAGCCCGCGACGACACCTTCGTCGAGACTTTGCCGGACGGCCGCACGGTGAACCACACGGCGGGTATCGGCTCGCTGGGCGGTGCGACGCTGGACAACGAGGAAAACTACCTCATCAAGAAGCTGTTCGGCGGTGGCCTCGGCATGGTGAACATCGAGAACCAAGCCAGAATCTGACACTCCTCTTCGGTGCCCAGTTTGGGCACCTCCTTCGGCCGCGGCGCAGCAACGATGTCCCTGTGGGACCTGTCGAATGCCGACTGCGTCGTGGTGATGGGCTCCAACATGGCGGAGAACCATCCGATCGCCTTCCGCTTCGTCGTCGAGGCGAAGCAGAGGGGGGCGACGGTGATCCATGTGGACCCGCGCTTTACCCGTACCTCGGCCCTGGCCGATATCCATGCGCCGATCCGCTCGGGCTCGGACATCGCGTTCCTGGGCGGGATCATCCACTACATCCTGGAAAACGATCTGTGGTTCCGGGATTTCGCGCTCGCCTACACCAACATCGCCCACATCATCGAGGATGGATACGAAGACCCGGAAACGCAGGACGGCGTGTTCTCCGGCTTCAACGCGGAGGAGAAATCCTACAAGGAGGATAGCTGGCAGTACAAGGGCAAGATCGTGCCGCCCTCGATTGCCGAGCACCGCGTGCAAACGAAGGACAAGGCGGCAGGCGGCGATACCGCGGCGATGGTGGACAGCCCGCCGCCGGAAGACAAGACGCTGCAGCATCCGCACTGCGTGTATCAAATCATGCGGCGGCACTTCGCGCGCTACACGCCCGAGATGGTGGAGCGGGTCACTGGCTGCCCCGCGGCGACCTTCCTGCGCGTGGCCGATGCGCTGGCACGCAACAGCGGGCGCGAGCGCACCGGCGCCTTCTGCTACGCCGTGGGCTGGACGCACCATTCGACCGGCGTGCAGATCATCCGCGCCGCCAGCATCATCCAGGGCCTGCTGGGCAATGTCGGCCGGCCCGGCGGCGGCATCATGGCCTTGCGCGGCCATGCCAGCATCCAGGGCAGCACGGACATCCCGACGCTGTACAACATGCTGCCCACCTACCTGCCGCAGCCCAACGTGTTCCACGAGCACGGCACGTTGCAGAAATACATGGACTCGGAAACGCCGAGCACGGGCTGGTGGCACAACTTCCCAAAATACATGACCAGCCTGTTGAAGGCCTGGTACGGCGAGCAGGCGACCGAGGATAACGAGTGGGGCTACCAACACATCCCCAAGCTGACCGGTGACCTGTCGCAGCTGCCGATGACGTTGGCGATGGTGGACGGCGTGATGCGCGGCCAATTCATCCTGGGCCAGAACCCGGTGGTGGGCGCCGTGAACTCCGACTTGGTCGAGCGCGGCATGACCAAGCTGAAATGGTTGGTGGTACGCGACTTCGCGATGACGGAAACCGCGAACTGGTGGCAAAAAGGCCGGCTGGTGCAGCGCGGGGAACTGACGCCGGAGCAAATCGGCACCGAAGTGTTCTTCCTGCCCGCCGCCTTGTCGGCCGAAAAGGACGGCACGGTGACCAACACCAGCCGCCTGGTGCAATGGCACGACGTGGTGCTGGACGCGCCCGGCGACAGCCGGTCCGACCTTTGGTTCATCTATCACCTCGGCAAGCGGCTGAAGGCGCTGTACGCGGACAGCACCGAACCGCGCGACGCCGCCATGCAGGCGCTGACCTGGCAGTACCCGGAACGTGGCGAGCGCAAGGAGCCGGAAGCCGAGGCGGTGCTGCGGGAGATCAACGGCTACACGGTGGCCGACGGCAAGCAGATTGCCAGCTACAAGGAGTTGAAGAGCGACGGCAGCACGGCCTGCGGCGGCTGGATGTATTGCGGCGTTTATCCGGCGGAGGGGCACAACCTGGCGCGTTCCCGCACGCCGGACGCGCCCGGTGGACCGGGCAACCATGCCGGCTGGGGCTTCGCCTGGCCTTCGAACCGCCGCACGCTGTACAACCGCGCCTCGGCCGATCCGGCGGGCCAGCCCTGGTCCGAGCGCAAGAAGATGGTCTGGTGGGACGCCGCGGACGACAAGTGGACCGGGCTCGACATCCCGGACTTCGAAGCGACCAAGCCGCCGGGCTACCGTCCGGATTGGGCGCGGCACCCCCACGGCATGGACGCGTTGGGCGGCGACGCGCCGTTCATCATGGAAGCGGATGGCAAGTGCCAGCTTTTCGCGCCGTCCGGCCTGAAGGACGGGCCGTTGCCCGTGCATTACGAGCCGGCGGAAAGCCCGGTGAAGAACGCGATGTACCTGCAGCAGTCGAACCCGACCGCGAAGCTCTGGGCGCGCGAAGGCAACGAACTGCACCAGCCGGACGACCCGCGCTTCCCCTACGTGTTCACCACCTATCGGCTGACCGAGCTGCATTGCGGCGGCATCATGGGCCGCGTCGCCCCGCACACCGCCGAGTTGCAGCCTGAAGCGTTCGTGGAGATTTCGCCCGAACTGGCGAAGGAGCTCGGGATTCGCAACCTCGACTGGACGGTGCTGAACACGCTGCGCGGCGATATCGAAGTCAAGGCGCTTATCACGGAACGGGTGCGGCCGTTCACGATTGCCGGGCGCACGGTGCACCAGGTCGGCATGCCCTGGGTGTTCGGTTGGGAAGGCTACACCAAGGGCGACATCGCCAACGTGCTGCTGGCCATCACCGGCGACGCCAACACCAGCATCCACACCACCAAGGCGATCACCTGCGGCCTGCGTCCGGGGCGGCTGTCACAGCCGGGTGGGACAAGCCATGGCCAGTAAGCATCATGGCCGCGAGGCGCTGGCGGCATTCGACGAGATCCTGCGGGAAAAGCCGAAGGCAGACGGGCATCTGTTCAGCCAGGCCGCCCGCAACATGGCGGCCTATCGCGACGCGATGATCGAACAGCACCCTGGCCACGGGCGCACAGCGACGCAGCGGCAGCAGTTGGAGCACGTCAACGCCATCATCAGCGTCGTGCTGGCTGGGCATTTTCCCCTCGGGTCGGTGCCGTGGCCGGAGATCGAGGCAGCTCGTACTTGGTTGGCTGAGGTGCTGAAGGCGAGTGGCACGCCCCGATGATAGCGGCCCGCCGCTACGCGGATGCCACCAAGCCGGCATCGTGCAACCGCCCGATCTCGCCCGCTGGCAGGCGCAAGATCTCGGCGAGGACCTGATCCGTATCGGCGCCCAGCGCAGCACAGGCGGGCGGCGACTGGCGCGGCGTTCCCGTCAAGGTGGCCGCCGTGCCGGGGGTGAGGTAGCGGCCGCCGGGGTGCGCGGTTTCCGTCAATATCGGATTGGCGGCTGAAAAATATGGATCGGTCGAGACTGCTTCGGTCAAGCTCTGATACGGACCCCAGCACACGCCGATGCCTTCAAAGGCGGCGGTCAGCCCGGCTGAGTCCTGCTGGCCGAACGCCGCCTCGAACAACGGCAGCAATTGGGCGCGATGGACGAACCGCAAGCTCTCGTCGCGGGAGAAGCTGACGCCAAGCTCCGCTTCCAACGCCGCCACCGGCGCCCCCAGGCCGAGGATGTCCACCAGGCCGGACCATTGCCGCGGCGTGATGGCGACCACCATCAGGCGTTTGCCATCGCGCGTGGTGAAATCCCGCCCGAACGCGCCGAACAGCACGTTGCCGAGCCGGGGGCGATCCTGCCCGGTCAACTGCACCTCCGCGATCTGCCCGACATTGCCAAGCGCCGCTGCGGCCACGTCGGACAAGGGCAGCCGGATTTCCCGGCCTTGCCCATCCGCCTGTCGCGCCCGCTCCGCCGCCAGCAGGCAGAACGCGCCGTAGGCCCCGGCCAGCAGGTCCCAGGCCGGCAGCACGTGATTGACGGGGCCGGGATGGTCCACCGGGCCGGTCATCAGCGGCACGCCGGCGGCCGCGTTGACGGTGTAGTCCACGGCCGGGCGGCCATCCGGCCAGCCCATCACGCGCAGGCAGATCAGGTCCGGCCGCCGGGCGGCCAGTTTGTCATAGGCCAGGAAGCCGGCCACGGGGTAGTTGGTGACGAACAAGCCGCCCTTGTCGCCCGGCGCGGTGATGATCGCCGCGGCCAACTCACGGCCTTCCGGCCGGGACAGGTCGAGGGCGACGGACTTCTTGCCCTTGTTCAGGCCTTCCCAATATAGGCTCGGGCCGCCGCCGGGCGCCAGCGGCCAGCGACGGAAATCCGGCCCGCCGCCGGCCTGGTCGATCCGGATCACCTCGGCGCCCATCTGCGCCATGTGCAGCGCACAGGAGGGGGCGGCGATGAAAGACGCCGCCTCAACGACGCGCAAACCGTTCAGAAGTCCGTACATCGCTGTCAGCCCTGGTGGAGTGGGAGCAGGCCGTCACGCCGGCGTGGCACGATGCGCAACCTGGGAAGGCTGGAGGAGGGGAAGGGATTCGAACCCTCGATACACCTTGACAGTGTATAACGGTTTAGCAAACCGCCGCCTTCAGCCGCTCGGCCACCCCTCCGCACCGTAATTTTCTTATAGACTGCGGGTTTTCAGCGCAAGGGCGGCTTGCCCGGCCGGCGTGCGGGTGCGGCCCGGCTCCCGTCCCAGACCTGGAGCAGGCTGGACACGGCGGCTTCGAGCGCCGCGTGCGAAACCGCGTCGCGGGCCTGCACGGACATGCCGACCAGCAGTGCCTCTGCCAGCGTCGCCAGGCCTTCGACGGCGTCGGGCCGCAGCTCGCCGGACGCCGCCGCCCGTTCGACGCAGCGCCAGATGGCGTTCCGGTTGCGTTGCCGTTCACCGGCGACCAAGGCTTGCAGGTGGTTGTTGTCCGGGGAGGCGTTGGTGACGGACAGGACGAGCATGCAGCCCGTCGGCAGGTCCGCGTCGGTTTGCAGCCGGGCCGAGCGTCGCAACGCCTGCTCCAACCCGTCGCGGGGTGGCAGCGCGTCGTCATGCAGCGTGGCGACCACTTGCCCGTGGATGTCGAGGTAGCGGGCCAGCGCTTCGCGGTAGAGTTTTTCCTTGGACCCAAACGCCCCGTAGAAGCTGGCGGTCGAGAGCCCGCCCATCTCCCGCTTGAGGTGATCCAAGGACGTCGACTCGTAGCCGTGCCGCCAGAACAGGTGCATGGCGGCGGCGAGCGCACCATCGCGATCGAACTGCCTGGGTCGTCCGGTCCGGGGCACTCTGACTCTCCAATATATGGACCGGTCGATCCAAATGTCGTTGACTCGAGGACCCATCCTACCGCAACTTCAAGATCGAATGGTTCACAATTCACGGGCTGCTGCGCCCGTTCGATCATGCGGAGACCGCGCGATGGCGATGGAAGCGACCGACGTCGTTCGGATGTTGCTGGACGATCCGACCAACCCGGACGTGGTGCACAGGCTTGTCGCCGCAGACGCGACCTACGTCTCCCTGAACGACCACAATCCCGAACTGCGGCGGATCATGCCCTGGGCCGGTACCCGCACCGGGCCGGCGGCGGTGCTGGACACCTACACGCGGGTGAACCGCTACTGGCACAGCGAAGCGTTCGAGGTCGCCGCGTTGTTCGGCGACGGCGAGAACGTGGCCGTGTTCGGCCGTTTCACCTACCGCTCCGTCACACTGAACAAGGCCGCCACCTCGCCGTTCGCCATCCTGGCCAAGGTTCGCGATGGCCAGATCGTCTTCATGCAGTTCATGGAGGACACGTTCGGCACCGCAGCCACCTTCCGCAGTGGCGGCGTGGCCCGCTTTCGCAGCAACCCGGATGGTGGCGAGGTGTCCTTGTGACGGGGCAAGCGTCTCCCCGCGGCGTGGTCGAGCGGTTCTACGCGGCGGAGAGCGTCTACATGAACGCGGGCGGCGCGGATGCGGGCGCCAGCTTCGCCGGGATGGCCGCCACGCTGGACCCGGATGTGGTGCTGCACCAGTCGCCCGACTTGCCCTGGGGCGGCGAGTTCCACGGCCATGCCGGATACGAGGAGTGGGCGCGGCAGATGAGCCGGGCGTTCGACCAGCTTGCGGTTAAGGACGCCCATCTGTTTGCCGACGGCGACATCGTGGTCATCACCTGCCGCCTCGTCACCCGGTCGCGTGCGAGCGGCGAAACGCTGGACCTGCCGATGGCCCAAGTGGTTCGCGTTCGCGACGACCGCATCGTCGAGTTCCGGCCGTTCTATTGGAACGTACCTGCCTATCGTGAAACCGTCAGGCGGCGCTGACAGATTGATCGATGAGGTGTTGCCGTAACTGCTGCACCTCGGCAAGCATTCCGTGGCAGCGGATGTACGCCCCGACCCCTGCCCGGTGGTGGCGGTAAACAAGACTTGCCTTTTTCACACCGCGTTAAGCAACGCCCTTCATGATGGATCAACTCCAAGCGGCCCCCTGGCCGGCAAGTCTTATTGGCCAGGAGGCCCAATCGTGCGGCGGCAACACGCCTTCGGCTGCCTGGCCGTCGCTATTTTCGTGGTGGTGGCGCTCGGCGCCGCGGCGGCCGCGGTCGTTGCCGGGGCCGATGCGGCCAAGCCGGATCCGCACGGCTCCGAAATCCTCGCGACGCTGAAGGCGAAGTACCGTCGCCCGGCGGACATCCCATTCCCGGCCGATAACGGCTATTCCGATGCCAAATCCCTGCTCGGCCAAACGCTGTTCTTCGATCCGCGGCTGTCTGGCCCGGGCACCCACTCCTGCGCCAGTTGCCACAATCCCGCGCTGGGTTGGAGGGACGGGCTTCCCGTCGGCATCGGCCACGACGCCCGCGCCTTGCCGCGCTCCACGCCCACGATCGTCAATCTCGCCTGGGGCGCCCTGCTGATGTGGGACGGCCGCAAGGACAGCCTGGAGGACCAGGCGATCAACCCTGTCCAGGAAGAGATGGGCCTGCCGTTAAGGGACATGCAGGCCCGCCTGGCAGCCGTTCCAAGCTACCGCACGATGTTCAAGGCCGCCTTCGGCAGCGACGGGGTGACCATCCCGCGCGTGGCCCAGGCGCTTGCCACGTTCGAACGCACGTTGGTCAGCAACGAGGCGCCGTTCGACCGTTGGATCCGCGGGGACGACCGTGCCATCGGGGCCGACGCCAAGCGTGGGTTCGAGCTGTTCACCGGCCGGGCGAATTGTTCCGCGTGCCACACCGGCTGGCGCTTCACCGATGACGGGTTCCACGACACCGGCCTGCCCGACGCCGATCTGGGCCGCGGCGTGCAGGTGCCGGACGAGCCGACGCTCCAGCACGCGTTCAAGACCCCGACCCTGCGCAACGTGGCCACCCGCACCCCATACATGCACAACGGTTCGATCCGGACGCTGCAAGACATCGTCGCGCATTACGACACCGGCTTCGTCGAGCGCCCCAGCCTTTCGCCCGAGATGCACCGCCTGGGACTGACAGGCGAGGAGACCGGCGCGATCGTCGCCTTCCTCAACTCGCTGACGAGCGTGGATGACCCGGTGGTCCTCATGCCTTTGCCGATGACGGAGCAGATCCGATGATGCCCAAAACCGTGTTACGCGCCGCCGCCGCCGTCGCCACCAGTGTGCTGGTGTGCGCGGCAGGGGATGACACCCTGGTGTCCCAGAAGGACCGGGAGTTCAGCACCACGTCCTTGTCGCTCCATGCCGGGGACACGGTGCGCTTCAGCAACGACGACGATGTCGTCCACAACATCTCCGTACGCGAACCCGGCGGCACGAACCGGAAAGGCGTGATCGAGAAACCGGGGGACAAGATCGCGGTCACGTTCGACCAGGTTGGCGCCTACATGGTCTACTGCCTGATCCACCCGAAGATGCGCCTGAGCGTCCGGGTTCAATAACGGCGTCGGCAATAATAGGGGTAATGACGATTTGCCACGCATGTCCATCCGGATAAAGGTCCTGCTCGCCTGTCTGCTGCTCGTCGCCTGCACGGCCTTGCTCGGCGTCCATGCCATACGTGCGCAACGCGCGCTTGGCGGCTTGGCGCTGCAGATGTACGACGAAGCGTTCATGGCGGTGAACTTCATCCGGAGCGCGGAAACGAAGTTCGCCCACCTTCAGGGCGTCGTCAGCCAGCAGGCCGTGCTGGAAACCACGAGGCAGGTGCCCGTGCCGCTCAGCGAGCGCCAGCGCTTGCTGGAACGGGTGCGCGCGCACGATTTGCCGCCAAGCGACGCGGCAGCGGCCGTGCAGCCCCGAACGTTGGAAAGATCCGCCATCCGCGCGGCGGTGCAATCCGCTTTGGAAGACCTGGACGTCGCGATCGAACGGGCCACGTCACCCGAAACCGGTGCGTCCGCGCGCAAGATACGGCAGGCCTTGTCGGATCTATCGCCCCAAGGTGACGGCACGGTCGATGCCACCGCGCTGGAAAGCGGCATCAGCGCCATCGCTGCCGATTTCGAGGCCGCCGCCGAAACATTCGCGCAGGATGGCTTCGTGTACCGGACTGATGCCGAAGCGGCGATGGAAGCTGCCGACCGGTCCGCGGAAATCGCCATTGCCGTCTCGGTCCTGGCGGCGCTGGTCATCACGGTGACGCTCAGCAAATCCATCGTGCCCGCTCTCCGCCGGGCCGCCGCCATCGCCGCGGCGATCACCGGCGGCAAGCTCGACAACGAGATCCACCTGCCGCGCCGCCCGGGTGCGGACGAGGTCGCCCAGTTGTTGCATGCCCTCAGCCGCATGCAGGACGTTCTGCGCGCCAACCTGGACGCTGCGGCGGCCCATGCGGCGGAGCAGGAGTCCCGGCGTTTTGCCGACATGAAGCGCACCGTGGCGATCGACGACCTGGTGGTCGGTTTCGAAGCGAGCACGGGCGCGCTTGCCTCGCTGCTGGATCAGGCATCCTCGGCCATGACGGAATCCGCCCGGTCGGTTTCGGCGGTGGCCGGGCATACCGGCCGGCAGGCGGCCGCCGTGGCTGCCGCGGCGGCCCAGGCCGATGCCGGCACCAACAGCGTCGCCGCGGCGACCGAACAGCTTTCCGCATCCATCGGATGCATCGCGCTGCGGGTGGCGGAGTCAACCAACAGGGTCGCCGATGCCGTCGTGGACGTGCGCCGCACCGACGCCGTGTTCGGAGCCCTGGCGCACGGCGCCCAGCACATCGGCGACGTTATCGCCGTCATCGACGGCATCGCGGCCCAAACAAGGATGCTGGCGCTGAACGCCACTATCGAGGCGGCGCGGGCCGGGGAAGCCGGCAAGGGGTTTGCCGTCGTGGCGTCGGAAATCAAGATGCTGGCGACCCAGACGGCGCGCGCCACCAAAGACATCGGCGCCCAGGTGAGGCACATCCAAGGTGCCACGGCCGAAGCCGTCGGCGCCATCGGCAGCATCCGCGAAACCATCGAGGATATCGGCCGGGCCGCGACCTCCATCGCCACGGCCGTGGAGCAGCAGGGTGATGCAACGCGGGAGATCGCGATCAGCGGTCAGGCAGCGGCCGTCAGCACGAGCGACGTCAGCACGACGATCGGCGGCGTCAGCGAGGCCGCGCGGTCGGCGGAGGCGGAAGCGGCCCGGGTACTCGACGCCGCCACCGTGCTCGCCAGCCAGGCCGTCCGCTTGTCGGCCGACGTGCACGGCTTCATCGCCGGCGTGCGCGCCGCCTGACCGCCCACCTGCCAGCACTGCGACGCTGATCGGTAAGGGCGCAGGTCAGGCCGCGACGCTTTACTCGGTCGAGATCGGCGTCGTGGTCGGTAGCGCCAGCCCCAAGAAGCGTTCCCGGCGTCGCGACCGCACCGCGTGCAACCAGAAGAACAACTGCACCGCGACCAATAACA
Source organism: Acetobacteraceae bacterium (assembly GCA_965199555.1). Taxonomy (GTDB): domain Bacteria; phylum Pseudomonadota; class Alphaproteobacteria; order Acetobacterales; family Acetobacteraceae; genus LMUY01. Next base: position 242,307 of record CBDASJ010000015.1, read on the forward strand.
TGCTGGCCGCGACGAACCCGGCGCTGATCGGCCGTTCAAAGAACACCGTCAGGCTGCCGCGGGAAAGCAGCACCGCCCGGCGGAAGTTCTCCTCAACCAGCGGCCCCAGCACGAAGCCAAGCAGGATAGGGGCCGCGGGGAAATCAAGTGCTGCGAAAATCGCACCGATCACGCCAAACGCCAGCACCTCCCAAACCTGGTCCAGGTTGTGGTTGGTGCTGAACACGCCGACCGCGATGAAGAACAGTGCCGAGGGGTATAAGAAGCGGTAAGGCACCCGCAGCAGCTTCACCCACAGCCCGATCAGCGGCACGTTCAGTATCATCAGCAGCACGTTGCCGATCCAGAAGCTGGCGATCAAACCCCAGAACAGATCGGCATGTTCCGTGATCAGCTGCGGACCCGGTTGGATGCCCTGGATCAGCAGCGCGCCCAGGATCAGCGCCATGACGGCATCCCCGGGAATGCCGAGGCTCATGGTCGGTATAAAATCGACCTGGGTCTTGGAATGGGAGGCCGCTTCGGGCGCCGCCACCCCTGCTATGGCGCCGTGACCGAAGCGGCTGGGATCGCGGGCGATCTTCCGCTCCAACGCGTAGGCGAGGAACGTCGTGATCGTCGGGCCGGTCCCCGGCATGGCGCCGAACAACGTGCCCACCATCGTGCCGCGTACCATGGGCCAAAAGGATTGCCGCAGTTCCGCCAGGCTCGGGCGCATGTCGCGCAGCCGCACGGTTGTGTTGCCGCCAACCGCCTGCATACGGTTCACGCTGCGCAGGAACTCCGCCACGCCGAACAAGCCCAGCGCCAGGGCGACAAGCTCCACCCCGTCATCCAGGGCCGTGATCCCCAGGGTAAATCGCTGCGTGCCGGTGCTGACATCCGTACCCACGACGCCCAGCAGCAGCCCGACCACCGTCATCGCCACGCCCTTGAGCGGCGAGCCGCGGGACATGGTTGCCCCCGCCAACAACCCGAGAAGCATGATGGAGAAGATTTCCGCCGGACCGAACTGGAAGGCGATGCGTACCAGCAAGGGCGAGGCGACGACCATGACGATGATGCCGACGGAAGCGGCGAAGAAGGAGCTGATCATGGTGATGCCCAGCGCCGTGCCGCCCTTGCCCTGCTGCGTCAGCGGATAGCCGTCCAGGCAGGTCACCGCATGCGGCGGATGGCAGGGCAGGTTCAGCAGGATCGCGCCGATCGCCCCGCCATATTGCGAGCCGTAGAAAATCCCGGCCAGCATCAGGATCGCCGGGATTGGCGCCATCGTGTAGGTGAGTGGTAGCAGCATGGAAATGGCGGACAGCGCCCCCATGCCGGGCAGCACGCCGATCAGGTTGCCGATCAGCACGCCGACAAAAGACCACAGCAGGTTGGACGGCAACAAGGCAACGTCGAAGCCGTGCAACAGGTCAGTCAAGGATTGCCAGATCATCGCCTCAACCCCATCGAAGCAAGGGAAACGGCACCTGCAACAACCACCAGAACACCACCACGCAAATGCCCGTCATCGCCACGCCCAGCACGGCGGAGCCGAGCACCGTGTTCTGCCGGTCGCCCAGCGCGGCGATGAAGACGACGGCGAAGGTCGCGGGGATGAGTCCGCCCCATCGGCCCAGCAGAACGAAAGCCGCGACGCCGAGGCAGATGCACAGCCAGCCCCGCCATTCCGGCGCCAGCCGATCGGTGGGCGCCGCCGGCGCCTTGGCCGTCAGCATCAGCAGCACGCCGGTCAGGGCGAGGATCACCCCCAAGCTGAGCGGGAAGAAGCCCGGCCCCATGCGCCGCAGCGAGCCGATCTGGTAACTGGTGGCCTGCACCCCGGTCGCCAGGCCGAGAACGAGCACCAGCAGGCCGCCCAAGAAATCCTTGCGGTCGCCGAACCGCATCACTCGAACCCGCTGCGCTGGCGCAACCCGGCGTTTTCCGCCCCGGTCAGCAAGGCGACCAGCGCCTTCGCTTGCGCCGGCATCGCCGCCCGGGTGCTGACAGCCGCGGCATAAATGGTGGACAGATCGTGCGCCGGGGGCAGTGGCCCAACCAGGGTCAGCCCGCGCGTGTACAGGATTTCCGTCATCTGCGTGGTGCCGAGGCCGCCCGCGGGCGCTTCCTCCGCCAGAGTCCGCATGGCCGTCTCGCCGTTCGGGAACATGCGGAGCTTTGGCGCCATCTCAGCCTCCAGCCCCAACGCCGCCATCACCGAACGGACATGGATGCCGGCGGTGCTCTTATAGGCGTCCGGCATGAACACCGCGGTGGCGGCCCGCAAGGCGGCGGCAAAGGCCGGCCCGGAGGAGACGTCCGGCAGGTCGTGGCCGTTCGGCACGGCCACGGCGGTGCGCACGGTGCCGATCGCCGCCACATCTTGCACCAATCCCGCCGTCGCCAGCTCTGCCAACTGGCGGGCGGTCAGGATCAGCACGTCGCAAGCCTCGCCGCCCTCAAACCGGTCGCGAATTGCCCCGACCGCGCTGAACGAGCCTTGCAGTGCCGTGCCCGCCTGCGCTTCGAACCCCGCCTGCACATCGTTCACCAGCCCTTTGGCCGCCCCGGCACTCAGCACGCGCAGCGTCATGCCTGCTCCCCCATCTGTTGATCGAAGGCCGCGACCACGTGGTCGGGCGTTAAAGGCATTCGCCGCACGCGCACGCCCAGTGCGGCCGAAACGGCATTGGCGATGGCGGCGGCGGTCGGGCCGACCGACGCTTCCCCCGCCCCCATCGAAGGGGCGGAGGAAGGCACGATGTGCACGGCGACGGCGGGCACCTCGGAGAAGGTCAGGATCGCATAGTCCTCCCAGGAGGTGCTGGTGACCCGGTGCGCATCGAAGCGCACGGCTTCCTTCAGCACCCAACTGGTGGCCTGGATCGCACCGCCCTCCATTTGGTTGGCGACCCCATCGGCGTCGATGACGATCCCCACGTCGCAGGCGATGGTCAGGCGGCACACGCGGATCACGTCCGCCGCCTCGATGTCCGCCACCACCGCGCAATACGCGTTGGTGTTCTTGTAGCGGGCATAAGCCATGCCGCGGCCCATCCCTTCCGGCAACGGCGTGCCCCAACCTGATTGGCAGGCCGCCCGCTCGATCACCGCGCGCGCCCGCGGGTCGGTGGTGTGGCGCAGGCGGTAGGCAATCGGGTCGGTTCCGAACTGCTGGGCCAACTGGTCCATCATCTGCTCGGCGGCGAACACGTTCAGCAGCGCCCCCAATGCCCGCATGGCGGACGCGCGCAGCGGCATGGACAGCACGCGGTGGTCGGTGATGGACCACGCGGGCAGGTCATAGGACGGGGCGGCGTTGCGGTCGGCCCCGCCCCCCACGGCACGCGCTGCGTTGATCGCCGGCTGGCGCTCGAACGGCGGATCGAGCGACCATGCGCCGAGCAGCGCCGGGCTGCTGCCGCGTCCGGGCCGGGTGCTGTGGCCGTTGCTCCAGATTGTGTGGCGCCAGTCGACGATGCTGCCGTCGGCGTCGAGGTCGGCTTCCAGCGCCACGGCCATGGCCGGACTGAACGGTGCCCAACCCAGCTCATCGGCGCGCGACCACTGCACGCGCACGGGACGGCCCCCCGCGTGACGTGCCAGGAAGGCGGCGTCGAAGGCGACGTCGTCCGCCGGGTTGTGGCCGTAGCAGCCGGAGCCTTCCACGTGCTGCACGACCACCTGGTCCGGCTCGATCCGCAACGCCAGCGCGAGGTCCCGGCGCTGATTGAAGACAGATTGCGTGTGCGACCACACGGCCAGCCGTGCGCCATCCCACTGCGCGAGCGCGCAGGAAGGGCCGATCGACGCATGGGCGAGGTATGGTTTGGCAAACTCCGCGCGGACCGTGCGGGCGACTGGCGGCTGGTTGCTGCCGACGGGCTGGCCGTTATGGGCGACGTGGCTGGTGTCCGCTGGCTGGCTCCGCAGCCACGCCGCCAGCCCGTCCGCATCCGGCAGGCCGTCCGGCGCGGTCCAATGGCAAGCGGCGGCAAGTGCGGCGGCGGCAGCCTCGGCCGTCTGCTCCGTTTCCGCGACTACACCCAACAGCGAGCCATCCCGGACGATTGCGACGACGCCGCGGCAGGCGCGGGCGGCATCGGGCGGCATCGAAACCAACTGCGCGCCTGGACCGGGCGGGCGCACCATCCGCCCATGCAGCATGTTTGGCAGCACCAGGTCGTGGATGAAGCGTGGGCGGCCGAACACCTTGTCCGGCAGGTCGAGCCGCGGAAGGCCCGGCCCTGGTTCCGCCACTGCCACGGGAACGCCGGTCGCGTCCCGATCCAGCAACGCGTCGTCGGCCAACTCCCAATAGCTGGTTTCCTGACCGGAGGGTGTGGCGATCTTGCCTTGCGTGATGCCCAGCGTGCTGGCCACCACGCCCAGGCGTTCTGCCGCGCGGGCCAGGTAGATAGCCCGGGCTTCGGTGCAAACCTGGCGCAAGGCCGCGCCGGAATCCTGGACCGACAGGCTTCCGGAGGTGACGCCCTCATCGGGGCTCCGATCCGTGCCGGCCGGCATCATCCGCACCTGGTCCGCGCGCAAGCCCAGCGTGCCGGCCGCGATCTGCGCCAGCGCGGTGAGGATGCCCTGGCCGAGCTCTACCTTGCCGGAATACACCGCCGCCCAGCCGGCCGGATGCAGGCGCAGCCATTGGCCCAGGCGCGGGTTGCCGCGCAGCGCCGCCGGCAGCGTCATGCCGCCGCCGCCAGCACCGCGCGCACGATGCGATTGTGCGCCCCGCAGCGGCAAAGGTTACGGTCCAGCGCTTGTCGCACCTCCGGTTCGGTTGGTTTTGGCACGCGTTGCAGCAACCCGGCGGCGCTGATCAGGATGCCTGCCAGGCAGTAGCCACATTGGCCTGCTTGGTGCGCCAGGAACGCCGTTTGTAAGGGGTGCGGCCGTTCGGCCGTGCCCAGCCCTTCCACCGTGAGGACCGTCTTATCCGCCACAGCCCAAAGCGGCAGCGTGCAGGATGGCTGCGCAACGCCATCCACCAACACCATGCAGGCGCCGCACTGCCCGGCGCCGCAGCCGAAGCGGCTGCCGGTCAGCCCCAGCGTGGTGCGCAGCGTGTCCAGCAGGGTCGCGTCCTCCGGCAAGGCCAGTGAAACGCGCGCACCGTTGACGGTCAGCGCGATCAAGGCTGCCTACCGACCGGCCGTGGCGCCGGAAAGCTTCACGACCTTGGCCCACTTGGCGATATCCGCGTCCATGAAGGTGCGGAAGGCGGCCGGTTGCATGGTCATCGGGATAGCCCCGTTCTTGCCCCAGGCTGCCTTCACCTCCGGACTGGCGACGACGTCGCTTACCACCTTGTTCAAGCGATCCACGATCTGGGGCGGCGTGTCCTTGGGCGCGACGATCCCCAACCAGATCGTCGCCTCGTAGCCCGCCACCGTTTCCGCGACCGTCGGCAATCCAGACAGCATGTCGGATCGCGTTTTGCCCGTGGTCGCCAAGGCGACGACTTTGCCTTCCTTGATAAAGCTGGCCATCGTCGTCGTGGCGTCAAACATCAGATCGACTTGGCCGCTGATCACGTCGACGCGGGCTGGGCTGCTTCCCTTGTAGGGGACATGCAGGATGTCCACCCCGGCCATCTGCTTAAACAATTCGCCGGCCATGTGGTACGGCGTGCCGGGCCCGGACGATGCGTAGCTGAGGTCGCCAGGCTTGGCCTTCGCACGTGCGATCAATTCCGCGACGGTTTTCACGCCCAATTCAGGCCGCGTCACCAGCACCAAGTCCGAGTCGTTGATAGGAGCGACCGGTACGAAGTCGGTCATCAGCTTGTAAGGCTTCTTGGGGAACAACGTCTCATTGACCGTTTGGGTATTGGAGATCAGCAGCAGGGTGTACCCATCGGCTGGGGCGTTCTTGACGAATTCCGTGCCGATGATCGCCCCGGCGCCTGGCCGGTCGTCCACGATAAAGGATTGGCCCAGCGCCGCCTGTAGCGGCGGCGCCAGCAGTCGCGCATAAACGTCCGCCGAACCGCCAGCAGCGAACGGCACGATGATCGTCACCGGACGGCTTGGATAGGCATCGGCTGCCCACACGGGACGTGCGGCTGCGGATGCGGCGAGGACCAATGCGGCCCGGCGGGTCAGAGTATGCATGGAAGGGTTTCCTTTGTTGCTGCGCCCCTTGTGCCGGGGCGTCTGCACTAATTGGCAATGGTGTTGGTCAGCGTCCCGAGCTTGTCGATGCTGATCGTCATCGTGTCGCCCACCTTCAGGAAGCGGGGCGGCTTGAAGCCGATGCCGACGCCGGCTGGCGTGCCGGTGGCAATCACGTCACCCGGCTGCAGCGTGATGCCGGCCGAGATGGTGGCGATGATGGTGGGAATGTCGAAGATCAGGTCGCACGTGTTGGCGTCCTGCCGCAGCTCCCCGTTGATCCAGCACTTGACGTTGAGGTTCGCCGGATCGCCCACCTCATCAGCCGTCACCACCCACGGCCCCATGGGGCAGAACGTGTCCATCGACTTGCCGATGAACCATTGCCGATGCTTTTGCTGCAGGTCGCGCGCCGTCACGTCGTTGACGATGGTGTAGCCCCATACATGGTCGAGGGCAGTCGCCTTGCTGATGCCCCGGCCCGGCTTGCCGATGATCACGGCCAGTTCCGCTTCGTAGTCGAGCTGCTCGGTCAGGTGGGAAAAGGCGTGCACGGGCGCCCCGTTCGCCACCACGGTGGAAGCCGGCTTGGTGAAGATGACCGGGTAGTCGGGCGCCAACTCCCCCTTCGCAGCGGAGGTGTCGAAGCCGGAGTTGGCGAACTCCTTGGCGTGCTCGTGGTAGTTCTTGCCGACGCAGAACACGTTACGCCGGGGGTGAGGGATCGGCGCCAGCACCGGATGATTGTTCAGCGCCGTCCATTGCGTGACGGCGGGGAAGGAGGGTGCTGCGGCGATAAGGTCCACCAGATCGCCCGCGAAACCCGACACCAGGCTGGCAACCGGACAGAAGCTGGCCCCATCAGGCGAGATGATGGCAGGCTGTGCGCGGCCTTCAAGTTCCAGCGTGGCAAATCGCATGGCGTTCCTCAATTGGTTGTATTGGTCGCGATGTGGACGTGGTAGCGGTTCTGAGTTGTGAGGTCAAACAAGGTGTTACAACGACCCAATCGAAACCAATCCCATGAATGATCAGAGCTACGCCTTGAAGGCGTCACTGCTGGCCGACCTTCGGGGCGCCCGATGGGGGCCCGGCGAGCGTTTGCCGACGGAGCGGCAACTCTGCTTGGACCACAAGGTGGGCCGCGCCGCAGTGCGTCGGGCGTTGGCGGAGATCAAGCAATTGGGGCTGATCACCCAAACCGTCGGCAGCGGCACCTACGTGTCCCAGCGGGCCGCTGCACAGCCGGTGCCCCCAGTCCTCAGCCCGGCCACGCTGATGGAAGCGCGGCTGGCGCTGGAGCCCGCGCTGGTTCCGCTCATCATCCGCAACGCCACGGCGGCCGATTTCGCCGCACTTGATGCGTGCTGTGGCGCAGGCGACGGAGCGCGGACGCTGGAGGCTTTCGAGCAGGCGGATGGCGAATTCCATCTCCTCCTGGCCCATGCCGCCCATAACGACTTCCTGGTCATAATGGCGGAGCAAACCTCACAGGCGCGCAACACCGCGGAATGGGGCGGCCTGAAGCGCCGCAGCGCAACGGTGGAGCGCCGGCGCATCTATGCGCGGCAGCACAGAGCCGTGCTCGGTTTCTTGCGGGACCGGGAAGCGGGGGCGGCAAAACAGGCGTTGGTCGAGCATCTCGCGGACGTCGCGCGCAACATGTTCGAATGACGCCGGCCGCCGCCCCCGCGTGCTACGTCACGGGGGCGGGTTCGGGTTCGTCCAGCACGGTGATCTTCAGGCCATCTGCATCGGCCTTGACGGAAACGCCGGACAGGGGACGACCCTCCAAGCGGCGGGCCAGAAGCTCCGTCGACAATGCCGGGAGCAGCATGCGTGCGATCACGGCCTCCACGTTGCGCGCGCCGGATGCAGGGTCGGTGCAGCCCTGGGCGACAAAGGCGACGGCCGAGTCATCGAAGGTGAAGGGCGCCTGGTAGGTGTCGCGCAGGCGGCGGCCGACACGGTCCAGTTGCAGGGCGGCGATGTCGCGGATGACGTTGTCCGGCAAGGGCAGGTACGGCACCAGGGTCACCCGGCCGAGAAAGGCGGGGCGGAACACCTTTAGCAGCTCGGGTTTCAAAGCCTCGGCCAAGGCGCTGGCGTCCGGCGCGGTGTCCGGGTCGGCGCACAGGCCGGTGATGAGGTCGGTGCCGGCGTTGGACGTCATGATGATGACGGAGTTCTTGAAGTCGATGTCGCGGCCTTCGCCGTCCTTCATCGTGCCCTTGTCGAACACCTGGTAGAAGACGTCCTGCACGCCGGGATGCGCCTTTTCCATCTCGTCCAGCAGGATCACCCCGTAGGGACGGCGCCGCACCGCTTCGGTCAACACGCCGCCCTCGCCGTAGCCGACATAGCCGGGCGGGCTGCCCATCAGCAGGCTGACCTTATGTTCCTCCTTGAACTCGGACATGTTGATGGTGGTCATGGTTTGCTCGCCGCCGAACAACGCTTCGGCCAGCGCCAGCGCGGTTTCCGTCTTGCCCACGCCGGAACTGCCCACCATCAGGAACACCCCGACCGGCTTGCGCGGGTCCGTCAGCCCGGCGCGCGAGATCTGCAAGGCGCTGGCAACCGCCTTCAGTGCGTAGGGCTGGCCTACCACGCGGGCGGCCAGTTGCTGTTCCACCGCCAAGACGCTGCGGATGTCGTCGCCCTTCATCCGGCCGACCGGAATGCCGGTCCAGCCCTGCACGATCGCGGCGACGGCCTGCCCATCGACCACGGGGTGGATCAACGGCTGTTCGCCCTGCAAGTCCCGCAGCGCGGCCGATTGGGCGGCGAGCTCGGCGCCGGCGGCTGCTTCGCCACCCTCCACCCGGGCACGCAGCGCGGTGATGTCGGCGACCAGGGCTCGCTCCTCCTCCCAGCGGGCAGCCAGGGCAGTACGCTCCGCTTCCGCCGCAGCGCGTTCCGCGGTGAGGGTGGCGCGCCGGGCGGCATGGTCGCTGCCGGACAGGGCTTCGCGATCGAGGATCGCCAATTCGGTGTCGATCAGCGCCAGGCGGCGGTCCCGCGCCTCGATGGCACCGGGCGTGGCGGCTTGGCTCATCGCGACGCGGCCGCAGGCGGTGTCCAGCAGCGACACGGCCTTGTCCGGCAATTGCCGGCTGGGGATGTAGCGTGCGGACAGCGCCACCGCTGCGCCCACGGCCTCGTCCAGGATGCGGACGCCGTGATGCGCTTCCAGGGTCGCGACCAGGCCGCGGACCATGGCGGCGGCGGTGGCGTGGTCCGGCTCCTCCACCTTCACCACCTGGAAGCGCCGGGTGAGGGCGGCGTCCTTTTCGAAATACTTCTTGTATTCGGCCCAGGTCGTGGCAGCGATCGTGCGCAGCTCGCCGCGCGCCAAGGCGGGCTTCAGCATGTTGGCGGCGTCGTTCTGCCCGCCGCCCCCAGCGCCGATCAGGGTATGCGCCTCGTCGATGAACAGGATCACCGGCGTAGGGCTGGCCTTCACCTCGGCAAGGATGGATTTCAGCCGGTTCTCGAACTCCCCCTTCACCCCGGCGCCCGCTTGCAGCAATGCCAGGTCCAGGGTGCGGAGCGATACGGTGCGCAGCGCGTCCGGGACGTCGCCCGCCGCGATGCGCAGGGCGAGGCCCTCCACCACCGCGGTCTTGCCCACCCCGGCCTCGCCCGTGAGGATGGGATTGTTCTGCCGGCGCCGGGTGAGGATGTCGATCACCTGGCGGATCTCCTCGTCGCGCCCGATGATCGGGTCGATGCGCCCGGCCCGCGCCGCTTCCGTCAGGTCCTGCGTATACTGGTCCAGCGCGCCGGACCCGGCGGCACGCGCAGGGGCTGCCGCTTCGGCCGCTGGGGCCGCCGCACTCTCATCCGTTTCGGCGGTGATCGACGCGAAGTCGCGTTTCAACTGGTCCGGCTCGACCTTGGCGAACTGGGATGACACGTCGTGCGCCCGGCGGCTCAGGGTCGGGTCCGCCAGCAAGGCCCATAGCAGGTGGCCCGTGCGGATCTGCCCGCCGCCCTGTTCCAGCGAGGCGAGCATCCACGCCTGCTTGGCCATCTCCACCGTGTCCGGGGCCAGGCTGGGCGCGCGGGTGTTGCCGGTCTTCAGCCGGTCCAGCTCCGCATTCAGGTCGGACAGCAGGCGGCCCTCATCCACCCCGGCATGGCGCAGGATCGCCACGAAATCCGAACCCGCCAGGTCCGCCAGCTTCACCAGCCAATGCTCCACCTCCACGTTGTAGTGGCTGCGCGACAGGGTGAACCCGGCTGCGGCTTCCAAGGCGCGGCGGCTGGTGTCGTTCAGGCGTCCGATAAGCGAGCGCAGATCGATGGATGACATGGCGTGTCCTCAGTGAGGGAGCGGCCCTCGTCGCTTCAGTCGAAGCGGCCCAGCCATTTCTCCGTTTCGGCGTGTGGGTCAAGAGCAATGGGCAAGGGATAGAACATTCCAGTCGCGAAAGAACGCATGATGAGCGGCGCGACCAGCTTTGCGACCGTCCGGTAGGCGCGTGGGACGTCGCCACGGTCCCGGTCGCCAAGGCGTGGTCGCGGCCCGGCCTCCAGCACGATCCCGCCGTCATAGCCATGGATGCGGATGTCGTCGCGGGCAAGCGTCTCAGCGACGCGGTCTGGCCCGCCGAGCGCGGCAACGAAGCCGTCATCCAGCGCGGTCAGCCATCCGATCGTGCGGATCGCGCGGGGATGCTTGCGCGCCGCGGCCCGCCATCGGGAGTCGGAGATGAAGTCCATTCCCGGGAAGCGTTGCAGCAAGGGGAAGCTGTCTACCAACGCGTTCGTGCCACCGCCATGCATGAGGACGAGGCCGGGGCTGACCGTGCCGTGTTCCGGTCGGAGCATCGAACACCAGCGGACGAACAAGGAAACCAGTGGAGCGAGGTCGCCGGTCGACGGCCAGGTCAGCGGCAGGTTGGCCGTGATCGATGACGGTGCCGGGCGCGCCCGCGACGCCGTGCTGATGCAGAAATACAGCGGCGCCGGCTCCATCACCTCACCCCATCATGGAAGCCGTATAGCTCGGTAGCGTAACGGTCGTTGGCGTCGCGGCCATCCTTCCGGGTCGCTGCCTTGGCGGCTTGGTCGCTGGCGGCAGAGATGTCGGTGCTGCCGATCGGCACCAGGCTGCCGGCCCCGTCGGGATGGTAGTGCGTGATCTGGCCGGGGAACGCCGCGAGGAAATCCCGCATCACGCCGTTGGCTGCCAGCCGCCTTTCCAGCGAGCCACCCTCGTCGAAGAACAAGCCGAGCGTCCATCCAAACCGGGTCGCAGGACACTTCGCCTCGTCAAGGAGCACGACCGGGTGGAGGTCCGCTACAGACTGAAAGACCGATAGGTCTGGCAGGATGGCGAGTTTATCGGAGGCAGACAGCAATCACCTCCAAAGCCGCCACGCCGACATCAGGCCGGTCAGCAAAGACCATCAGGGCGTGCCAAGACCCGTCATCGCCGCCGACCCGGACGCTCCTGCATGGTGGGAGACGAACACGCACGTGTCGAGTCGGAGCGCGACGGTCGTTTCGACTCTCCTTGCATCAGGGAGGTGCCTATGCGAGACGGATTTGCACAGGAACCATCATGCCTCAAGCCGCTCCGTATGGCTCCCCAGTCTCCCACACCATGTCCGCTGGGGCGGCACTCGCGGCGATGGGGGCGCTTCCTGCCATGTCTCTAGGCGCGGCCTCGGCGTTTGGCGGTGGCCTGATCGGCGGGGCCGGGCTGGGGCAGGGCGGCGGCGTGTCGCTCGGGGGCGGCGACGGCATCGTGGTGGCGCAGTCACCCAACGTCTTCGTCAACGCGCTGCGTGCGGGCAGCGTGACCAACCCGGTCTCGTGCCATGCCGGCGAGGCGGTGCTGACGGGGTCCGACAGCGTGTTCGTCAACGGCTTACCCGCGGCCCGTATCGGCGACACGACCACGGGCGGGGCCGTGATCATCAACGGCTCGCCAAACGTTATCATCGGCGGCGGCAGCACAACGGCGCCCGATTTCGCCGGGGCGGACCTCGCCGCCCAGGTGGCCGCACTGCTGGCGGCGGCGGCCACCGGCAAGCCGTTCTGCGCGCAGTGCCAGGCGGCACCGGCGGGTGGCTGAGGACGGCGCCACCCTCTACGCCGTGCTGGACGCTGCGCGGGATCCGGCGATCCTGCCCATGCTGCGGCAATGCGCCCCAGATGCGCAGTCCCTGTTCCACGCGGCGGTGGACCGGCGCCTGGCCGGCGTCGGACCCTACCTGGCCCCGGTGGCACCGGGCACGCCGCTGGCCCGGCGATGGCGGCAGGAAGGGCGGGGGCGGGCCTGGGGCATCCTCTGCGCTGGGCCACCCGACCTAGCAGCCGTCCGCCACCACCTCCGCACCTTGTTGCGGGTGGTGCTGCCAGGGCAGGACGCCGCCCTGTTTCGCTTCTACGACCCGCGGGTGCTGCGCCTCTGGCTTCCCGTCTGCGACCCGCAACAGTTGCGCCGCACCTTCGGTCCCTTGCGCCGCTTCCACGCCGAGACGGAGGACGGCGCCGCGACGCTGACCTACACGTTGCGTGGCGGCCAACTCCATACGAAGTAGCGTAGCTTGGTCAGCCTTGGACTTCCTCCACCTCGCATTGCTCGATCCGGAACTGCTTGAGCACGTCGAGGGCGCGGCCGGATACCAGCAACGAGGTCTTCAGGCGGACCGGCTTCGGGGTGGTTGCTCCACTGGCACGGCTACAACGCCCAAAATCATCCAACATCGGCCGGTCGCCCAGCTTCAGCCAGACGAAGCCCGGTACGTCTGCGGCCGCGTACCGGCTACGGAACTGGTCGGAGAACGACAGCGTCATGGGAGCAAGGGTGAAGCCGGACAGGTTGGCTTGCTGCAAGGCCTTCGCGACCTGCTCGCCCACCATGTAGACCGGGGACGAGGTGATCAACTCGTCGCCCATCCAGCCCTGCATCTCGTAGTGCAGTTTCACAACCTCGTATGGGTCGGTCGTCCGGTCCCACTCGGTTCCCTCACCAAGCCCGCCCGGCACCTCGGGTTCGAGGAAATAAAACGCCATCAGCGCACGGGCGGGGTGAAGCGGGTGCCGAACTGGTTGTCGATCGTGGTGGCATGATCGAGGAAATCCTGCTGGCTCGGGCCACTCGGACCGGCGGGATTTTGATCGTAGAAGCCGTTCCAGGAACGCCGGATCTGTGAAAGGTGCATGTCGCTGTTCTCGTCGGACGGGATGCCGCGCAGGTTCTCGGGCGAGTTGATCTCGCTCGGCGTGAAGGTTCCAGGATAATTCCTCAAGACCTGCTGCTCCACCGCATGATGCACAACCGTGTTGTTCGGGTCTACATCCGGGTTGGCCTTGAAGAAGTTGTTTCGGTAGTTGTTGCTGGTTGCTTGGCCCACCGTTGCGGGGCCGCCACGCGGGTTGGCAGCCGAGCAGGTTTGGTTGGCCTGGTTCTCGGCCGCCTTCGCGCGGGCGTCCGCCACCGCCTCCTGCATGCGTGCCGCATCCGCCTCCGTCGGCACCCACTCCGGCGAGGACAGGGTGCTGAGTTGCGGGTTGTTCGGGTCGACGTCCCGCAGTTCACGCTGCGCGCTGTAGTAGTTGTCGCTCGCGCTTTCCTCCGCCGGGGACAGCACGCGGCCTTCGGGGCCGAGGCGCTCGCTTTCCGCCGGCTCCGCTTCCTGGGCCTGTGCCGGCGAGATGCCGAACATCTGGCCCAAGACGCTCAGAGCCAGAGCCCCGTGGCAGCCCGCAACCCGTCGCGCAACGCCTGCACCCGGCGCCGCTCCGGCAGGTCGGCGCGCATTCGCCAGTCCCGCGCCCAGGCGGGCACCGCGCCATTCGGAAACTCCGGCGCCACCAGCAGGGTCGCGGCCGACAGCAGCCAGGCCGCATCCTCCCCCACCAGCCCCATGGCGGCGGCCCGCCGGCACCCGGCCTCCACCACCGTCCGGCCGGTAGCGTTGTCCAGCGCCTGCCGCGGGGCCAAGGCCGTTGGCAGTGCCCGTTCGAGACGGGAGCGTCGCGCCTGCAGCTTGAGCGGATTGGGCAGGAACCAGCCGGCCCCGCTACCCGGCCCGGCCATGCGATCGAGCGTTTCAGCCGGCAGCGCCTCCCGCATGTGGAGGAACGCCCGGTCCACCTTCCGGGCCGGGAAGGTGCCGAGCCAGTCGTGGAAGGCCGGGTCGGCGTCGAAGTTCGGCGAGAGCTGGGCGGCGAAGTCGACGAAGCGCTCCAGCGACAGCATCCAATCCAGCCGGTGGCCCCGCGCCCGGCTGTGCAGCGCCGCCACCACCTGGCGCAACGTGGCGTCGTTTGCCGCCGCGAAGCAGCCGCGATGCCGCTCCCGGGCGATCGACACCTGCTTGGCGAGGAAGCGCTGCTTCACGTCGGTGTCGAAGGCCTGCATCTGTGCGGGCGTAATGGTCAGCATCGCGGGTCAGCGCCGGGTCATACGGTGGCGTCGTCCCAGGCAAACTGGTCCAGCATGCCAATGAAGACGGGGTCGGAGCTCGCGAAATCCTGCTCGCGCGCGGTATGGGTGATGCTGAGCACGCGGTTCGGTCCGCGGCGCGCGTAAACCTGGCGCTGCTTGATGGTGCCCTGTTCGCCGCCGCTCCAGGTGAACACGATCTCCACGCCGTTAGCGCCGTCCAGTCGCACGGGTCGTTGTAGCAGCAGGGTGAATTGGACCGTGCGATGGCTGAGGTCTTCGACCTGGCGGTCGACGAAGCTGCCGATCTCCTCGCCCGGCGCGATCTCCCCCACCGACACCAACACGTTCGGCGTGACGGCGCGATCCGGCGCCGGCGGGGAAGAATAGCCGATCATGGTCCGTTCGACCCAGTCATCCGGCACCTGAAAAGCAAAATCACGACCGCGGGCGAGTTGGTTCATCAGCTATCGGCCTGGGAATCGGCTGCCCCGCCCTTGCCCGCGATCTGGTTCGTGACGGGGGCTTGCATGCCGCTGCCCGTATCGTCACCGCCGGCGCCGCCAGACCCGAACGCCTGAAGCAGGGGCGCCGCCGCCGGGCCAGCCATGGCGCCGAGGCGGGAGATCACGTCCTGCAGGCGTGGCATGGACGGGATATCCGGCAAGGCGTTGAACTGCGGCGGAGTGGCCTGGGTGCCGGGGGCGAGGCCAGCCGGCAGCGTCGGGCTGCTGCCGGAGAGCCCGGCCGCACCCGCGCCGGCACTGGCACCCGCGCTGCCCACGCCGGCCCCACTGCCCGTCCCCGAGCCCAGCACCGACCCGGCGAGGGCCGCGGCGCTGCCCAACCCGCTGGTCTGCCGCATCGCCGATTGTGCGGATGCGAGGCTGCCGAGGCCGCCACCACCGCCACCCGCCATAGCGCCCACCAGGCTGGCCGCCCCGCCGCCGCCGGACTCCAAGGTGGAAAGGGCGCTCTGCCAGGTATCGCCGGATGACCCGGTGGTTTGGCCCGCGCCCCACAATTCACCGGCGCCGAGCGTCATCGACTGACCGGCCTGCTTAGCCTGCGTCATGGAGGACTGCATGGCGCTTTGCGCAGCCTGGGTGACGGGTTGGAGCAACCCCGACCCCTTTCCGGTGACAGACCCGGTCACGTATTTTACCACCGACTGCGCCTTGTCGGTCACCCCGTGCAGGGCTGCATCCATCATGCCCTGCTTGGCCGCCATGATCGGCGCGACGATACGGGCGCCCTCGAACGGCATCAGGAGTTCAACCAGATCTTGGTGGCGGTCTGCGCCATGCCCCCGTCCGCCATCTCGATCTTGGCGTTGGCTGCCTTGCCGCTGCCGGCCGTCACCTGCACGGCATTGCCGTGGACATCGACGCCGGAACCCGTCAGCGACACCCAGTTGTCGGCGGAGCTGTCGCCCCCCTGTGACGCATCGACGCGCGCAGTTGAATGGAGGTGGATGCCGTTCGCATCCAGCGTGAGCACGTGGCCCGGGCCGAAATTGATCCGCACCTGGTTGGCATCGAGGTAAATTTGGCTGTTCTGGTGCTTGATCAGCACGTGGTCCTGCGTTTGCTCGATCACGCTGTCATGCACGGAACTGAGGAACAGCGTTTCCGCCGACTGGTGATTGACGTTGCCAACGGCCAGCATCTTGTTGTGGCCGACCAGTTCGGACATGTCCTTCTGCGCGTGGAGGAACAGCTCCTCCGACCCCTTCTTGTCCTCGAAGGTCAACTCGTTGAAGCCGCCGCCGCCATTCGGGCTGCTGCTGCTGCGGAAGGCGGTGCGTTCCTTCTCGTCCGGTAGCTTGATGGAAGGAATGGTGTTGGCGTTGGGCAGGGAGCCGACGATCACCGGGTGGTCGGGATCGCCCTCCATGAAGCCGACCAGCACCTCCATGCCGACGCGGGGGATGGTTTGCGCGCCGAAGCCCTTGCCGGCCCAGGGCTGCGCCACCCGCACCCAGCAGGAGCTGCTTTCGTCGTTCTTGCCCTTGCGGTCCCAATGGAACTGCACCTTCACCCGGCCGTACCGATCGGTATAGATTTCCTCGCCCTGCGGCCCGGTGACCACCGCGGATTGGATGCCCGGGATGACCGGCTTTTCGGTCCGCTGCTCCGGCGTGAAATCCACCGTGGCGGGCATGCAGGTGAAGGTGTTGTGGTAGCCGGGCGCGCCCTTGGCCACGCTTTCGAAGCTCGGGTCCGTGGCATGGTGGACGATGGACGTGACGGCGTATTTCACGTTCTCCCCGGCCACCGGATGCGCTTCCAACTGGAAGCGGCCGCCCGGCGTCAGGTTGCGGCAGGCGCTGCCGGTGGAGATGGTGTCCTGCGCCTTTTCATGGCCGGCCATCATGCGCTTGCTGACCTGCTCGCCATGGTCGCGCTGCACGTAGCGGCCGGGAAAGTCGAAGATCTCGAACTGGTCGGCGGAGGGCACGGGGGACGAGCCGCTGGTGGTCGCGACCAGCGAGTTGTTGGGGTTCTGGAAGTCGTAATCCGTTGTGGTCGTCTTGCCGGCGCGGAAGGTGTTGTGGTGCATCCAGCTCGTCACGCTGTTTTTGAACGTGCCCGGCGGGTTGTATGGCAGGCTGCCATCCGGCACGTCCTTGTAAGCATGTGCCCCGTCCGCCAGCATCAGCGTGTGCTTGCCGGTCTCATGCTTCCAGGTATAGAATATACCTTCCTCCTCGAAGAGGCGAGACACGAAGTTGTAGTCGGTTTCGCGGTATTGCACGCAGTATTGCCGGGGCTTGTACTCCTGCGCCAGGCCGCTGGTGTCGTAATCGCTGAACCCCATCTCGTCGAAGATTTGCGTCGCGATCTGCACCGCGGTCAGGTTCTGGAACACCCGGCTGTCCTGCTTGTGCTGCAGGAACCAGAGCCAGGGCACGCAGGTGAGCTGGAACGAGCGCTGCCCGCGTCCCATCGCCTCGCCGCCGGAATACGAGGCGACCATGCCGTTGAACGGCCGCCAACTGTCGCCGTCGGTGCGCAACTGCCAATCGATCCGCTTGTTGATCAGCGCCGCCGGCTCGACCGAATCCTGAAACACGCGCACCAGCAAGGTGTAGGCGAACAGCGAAGACAGCCCTTCGGAGCCGTCCATACCTTCGAGCAGCAGCGTGTCGGCGCCAAGCGGCGTTTGGATCGCGAGTTGCCGGTTGGCTTGCGAATAGGCGGGTGCAGCATCCATCCCTTAGAAGCCGCCGGCTCCGCGGCGGTCGCGGCTGCGACGCTCAGCCGGCATCGCCGTTCTCCAACCCGAGCGTGACGCGGTCCAGA
Organism: Acetobacteraceae bacterium; assembly: GCA_965199555.1. Classification (GTDB taxonomy): domain Bacteria; phylum Pseudomonadota; class Alphaproteobacteria; order Acetobacterales; family Acetobacteraceae; genus LMUY01. The sequence goes on from CBDASJ010000015.1 coordinate 260,135, forward strand.
TTGGCGCCGATCGCCGCGTCGGCTGTCAACGCCGTGCCAAGCCGGCGCAGCAACAGGGCGGCGACCGGGCAAGGCAGGGCGGTCGGCAGCGCCGCGGCGCGGCCGTTGCTGCCCAGCCCGCCGCCGCGGTTGGTGCGGGTGCGGCCGGGTTGGGGCTGCCAGCCGCGCTGGGCCTGCCGGTTGGACAGGGCGCTGCCGGCCTGGCCCGCCTGGCTGCGGACCACGTCGATGCGGTTGCCGCCGGTCGCGCCGGGCAAGTAGGGCGGCATTTCGCGAAGCAGCACCCCGGTCGGCAGCGTCGCGTGGCTCAACTGACTCGCACTGTCCTGGTCGTCGAACACTTCCGTCACGACCGTGGCCTCCATTCCGCTCCCGCCCGGTAGCGGCGTCATCGTGACATGGCCGATGATCGTCGACAAACCATGAAAGAGTTGGCCAAATCCGCTTGGGCCCCGCGATTCGCCGGCCTCGGTGCGCTCCAGCAGCCGCAGTTCTACAAGCAGGGTGGCTGGCACGCCGGCCGGCGCGGCGCGCAGGCGCCGTTCCTGCACCTGGCTTCCTTGCAGCATCACCGAATCGATCCCTCCGCCGAACCGGGCGCGCAGCACTTCAACAAAAGACCGGTCGATCGCCGACAGAACGGCATCGACCTGCGCCTGCGATATTCCGCCACCAGCGTTCGCCGGCCCGGCAGCGCCGTTGATCGCCATGGGCTATCCGAAGCCAGCCGGGCAGGGGTGCCACTGCAACCCCCGCCCGGTCGGCCGCCGGGATCTAGCCGCCGGAGGCGGTGGCCGCCGCCTGGTCGTACTGGGCGCGCAGCGGGCTGCTGGTGCCGTCGGCGCTTTCCTTGTTGTAGGTGACCTGCTTGGCCGTGAAGTTCAGCGTCAGCGTTTCCGTCGGCCGGTCGCCGGACGTGCCGGCGGTGAAGCCGGAAATCAGCGTGTTGGTCAGGATGTAGGAGCAGTAGATGGTGCCCGGATCGCCCGTGTTGACGAGGTCGATCGTTGCGGTCATCGGCTTCTTGCCCGTGGTGGCAGCCTGATACAGCGCCGCATGGGAGCTGTCGCTGATCTTGGTGAGGGTGACCTCACTCAAATTCGGCTCGGAGGCCTCGCGGTTGGCCGCGGCGCCGACCGTGGTGCTCACGTTGCGGTTGACCGCCCAGTGCATGGACGAGATGTCCATCCAGCCCTGGTGCGCGCTTTGCGTCGCGTCCCCGGTGATCTGCTGCTCGCCGCCTTCAAGCTTCAGGTAGATCGGCATTGCTTTCCTTTCTCGTTCAACCAAAACAACCCTGGTGCAACGTTTCACCAGCATAACGCCCCGGATGGCTCGACCCGGCCACGGCCGCGTCCGGCATTCTAGGTACCATCCCCCGATGCCATCCGCATGCTGGGCTCCGACGCCTCAGGAGGCGAGACTACGCCGGAAGACAGCGAAACGAAACCGGTTGGATATCAACTCGCATTACGTTATCATGTTTTTTTCCATAGACCCAGACGCCGCCTTCGCAAAACGCCGGCATGGTGTAGTTTTCGGGGTGTAGATCGTGTGGCGATACATGGGTTGTAGCGGGAAGGCGATTCGTGGAGTTTGACGCGGCCGAGCTGTTGGAGCCGATCTCGTCGGATCATCCAACGGGCGTCAATCTCCGGGAAGACGATGAGGGTGCGCCGCTTTATTACCGGCTGAAGGACGCCCGTTCGAGTGCGCGCGTATTCGAACGCCAGGCCGACATCGAGGCCGAGCGCGGTCCGGTGGCGCCGGAATGGCGCACCATCCTCGAACTGTCTCGGGACATCCTGCGCACGCGCAGCAAGGATATCGAGGTGGCGGTCTGGTTGACGGAGGCGGCGCTTCGCCTGCACGGGTTCGACGGCCTGCAGCGCTGCTTTGCCCTGCTGGACGGGCTGGTGGCCCGCTATTGGGACACGCTGCATTCGCTGGATGCCGAGGATATGTCGGCCAAGGTCGCGCCGCTGGCCGGGCTGAACGGCATCGGGGCTGACGGGGCGCTGATTCAGCCCTTGCGACTGGCCCCGATCACGGCCCCGCGGGCGGCGCAAGCGGCAACGCTGTGGGACTACATGGTGATGCGCCGGCGCGGCCCCACCAGCCCCGGCGCGGCCGCGGTGAGCACGGCGGCGCGGGAAACCGACGGTGCGTCGTTCAAGGCGCTGTACGGCGCCATCACCGGCAGCCTGGCGAGCTTCACCTCGCTGACCACCCGGCTGGACGGGCTGTGCGGCGCCGACACGCCGCCCTCGTCCACGATCCGCACCACGCTGACGGACGCGGCGGACGCGCTGCGTGATATCTCCGGATTGGGGGCGGAGTTGCTGGGCCAGGCGGCGGGCCCGGCGGAGGCCGCCATGGCTGCCGCGCCCGAGCCGGCGCCGGGCCCGGACGCGGCGCCCCAGCCAGCGGCGCCCGTGGTGGCCGGGCCGGCCATTCTGCACAACCGGGAGGATGCGCTGCGGGAACTATCGCGAATCGCAACGTTCTTCCGGGAGCATGAACCGAATTCGCCGATCGGGTTCTCCTTGGATACGCTGATCCGGCGGGCGCGCATGCCGCTTGCCGAGCTCATGAAGGAACTCGTGCCCGACCCTGCGGTGCGACGGGCTTATTTGTCCGCCGTGGGGATTTGGCCACAGGAAGTTGGCGATGCGTAAGGTAATAGCTGGCACAATCCGGTAGGCGACGCCGGGTGCCCGTTGGGAGATTGAGAGATGGCCAGTGTCCACGATAAGCTCGAACGCGTCCGGCGCCCGCGGGTGCACATCAAGTACGAGGTCGAAACCGAAGGCGCGCAGGTCGAGAAGGAGTTGCCATTCGTTGTTGGCGTGCTGGGCGATTTCTCCGGCGTGCCGACCGAGCCGCTGCGCCCGCTGAAGGACCGCAAGTTCGTCCAGATCGACCGCGACAATTTCGACGACGTGATGGCGCGCATGACCCCCGGGCTGCGCTTCCGGGTGGAAAACACGTTGCGCGGCGACAGCAGCGAGTTCCATGTCGAGCTGGCATTCCGCAACATGGAAGACTTCGAGCCGGCCCGGGTGGCGGAGCAGATCCCGGCGCTGCGCAACCTGCTGCAAAAGCGCGGCCAGTTGCGCGACCTGCTGGCCAAAGCAGACCGCTCGGAGGAGTTGGAAAGCCTGCTGGAGCGAGTTTTGCAGAGCGACGAGGACATGAAGCGGCTGGCCAACGAGCTGGCGGAACGCAAGCCGGGTAGCACGCCCGGAGGAGATGCAGCGTGAGCGAGCGTCAGACACAGGACCAAGCCGCAGCCGCCGAATACGGCGCTGGTACGACGTTGCTGGATCAGGCAATTGCCGCCACTCGGCAAACCGAGCCCGACCGGGCGGAATTGCTGCTGCGCACGCTGACCGAGGAAGCGCTGTCCGGCACGGTCACATACAGCCGCAACCTGACCGTCACCATCAACCAGGCCATCGCCGCGCTCGACTCCAAGCTGTCCAAGCAATTGGCGGCGGTGATGCACCATCCGGACTTCGTGGCGCTGGAAGGCAGTTGGCGCGGGTTGCGCCACCTGGTGATGAACAGCGAAACCAGTTCCAACCTGAAGATCCGCGTGCTGAACGCGTCCAAGAAGGACATCAGCCGCGACCTGAACAAGGCCACCGAGTTCGACCAGAGCCTCACCTTCAAGTCGATCTATGAAAACGAGTTCGGCACGCCCGGCGGTGAGCCGTACGGTGCGCTGATCGGCAATTTCGAATTCACGCAAAGCTACGAGGACATCGAGCTGCTGCGCGGCCTGGCCAGCGTGGCCGCGGCCGGGTTCTGCCCGTTGATTTCCTCCGCTAGCCCGAAGCTGTTCGGGTTCAAGGACTTCGCCGAGCTGTCGCGGCCGCGCGACCTGGAGAAGATCTTCGACACCATCGAATACGCCAACTGGCGCTCGTTCCGGGAAAGCGAAGATTCCCGCTTCGTGACGCTGACCCTGCCGCGCGTGCTGGCCCGCCTGCCATACGGCAAGGAAACCCGGCCGATCGACGAGTTCGAGTACGACGAGGCGCCGGTGGGCGCCAACGGTGCCGTGAAGAAGCTGGAGCACGACCAGTATTGCTGGATGAACGCCGCCTTCGTCATGGGCGCGCGGTTGACGGACGCGTTTTCCAGGAACGGCTGGTGCACGGCCATCCGCGGTGCGGAGAACGGCGGCAAGGTGGAAGAGCTGCCGATGCACGTCTTCTCCAGCGACGACGGCGACACCGACCTGAAATGCCCGACCGAGGTGGGCATCACCGACCGGCGCGACAACGAGCTGGGCAAGCTCGGCTTCCTGCCGCTGTGTCACTACAAGAACACCGACTATGCCGTGTTCTTCGGTGCGCAGACCACGCACAAGCCGAAGAAGTACGACCGGCCGGAAGCCACCGACAACGCCGCGATCTCGGCCCGGCTGCCGTACCTGATGGCGACGTCGCGCTTCGCCCACTACTTGAAGGTCATCGGGCGGGACAAGATCGGCTCCTTCATGGAGGCATCGGACTGCGAGGCCTGGCTCAACCGCTGGATCCAGAACTACGCCAACGGCAACGAAAACCCCGGTTCCGCCATGAAGCTGAAATACCCCTTGCGCGAAGCCAAGGTGACGGTGCGGGAGGTGGCTGGCCGCCCCGGCTCCTACAACGCCGTCGCGTGGCTGCGCCCGTGGCTGCAATTGGAGGAACTGACGACCTCGCTGCGTCTGGTTGCCCGCATCCCGAAGGCCAGCTGATCACGGCAGGGTCCTGACATGGTCGAGCAGGATACGGCCGCGCCGGATGTAGGGGGTGCGGCCGGGGTGGCCGACACCCCCCATGCGTCCTGGCAGGACGATGCGGTGCACCGGGCGGAACTGATGATCGCGGCGATCGACGCCGCGGTGTCACGCCAGGTGGATGCGGTGCTGCACGCCCCGGCCTTCCAGCAACTGGAAGCCTCGTGGCGCGGCCTCAACCTGCTGCTGAAGTCCATCGCGCAGACCCGGCAGGTTCGGCTGCGCATCCTTGACCTCACCTGGCGGGAGGTTTGCCGCGATGTCGAGCAGGCGGTGGAGTTCGACCAAAGCCATCTGTTCCGCCTGATCTACAATGACGAGATCGGCACGCCGGGTGGCCAGCCCTTCGGCTTGCTGGTGGCCGATTTCGCCGTCATGCACCGCTCGGCAGCGGGCCACCCGACCGACGACGTCACCGCCTTGCAAAGCCTGTCCGCCATTGGTGCCGCAGCGTTCTGCCCGATCGTGCTCGCGGCATCGCCCAGGCTGCTGGGATTGGAGAAGTTCGCCGAATTGGCGGGATTGGACGTGGTGGACGCCTTCGACGGGCTGCCTTTCGCCCGCTGGCGCACGCTGCGGTCGCATGTCGACACCCGGTTCCTGGGGCTGGTGATGCCCCGCGTGTTGCTGCGCTGCGCTTACCAGCCGGACAGCCGCCGCCGCATCGACGGCTTCCGCTACGCCGAGGATATCGGTGCCGATGGCGAGGGGCTGCTGTGGGGCAACGCGGCCTATGTGTTTGCCATTGCCGTCGTGCGCCGCTTCGACCAAAGCGGCTGGTTCGCCGATCTGCGCGGCGCCCCGCAGGACCGCGTCGCCGGCGGCTTGGTCACGGAGGTGCCGCCCTATTTGTTCGGGACCGACGCGCACGGGATCGCCGCGCAGCCGCCGATCGAGCTTCGCTTGTCCAACGTGCAGGAGCAGCAATTGGCCGACCTTGGCCTGGTGCCGCTGACGGCCGCACCGTATAGCACGGCGCTGCTGTTCAACACCAACGCCTCCTTGCATGCGCCGCCGCGATATGACCGGGTGGAAGCGACGTGGAACGCCCGCATCTCCTCGATGCTGCAATACGTGCTCTGCGTGTCGCGCTTTGCCCACTACCTGATGATCCAAATACGCGACCGGGTGGGCGGATTGGTCGGTCCGACCGACGTGGAGCGCCAGCTCAGCCGGTGGCTGGGCGCGTACTGCCTCGGCTCCGACGGCGCCACGGACGAGATGCGCGCCCGCTTCCCGTTGCGCGACGCCGCGGTCGAGGTGCGGGAGGTGGCGGGGCGGCCCGGCGCGCTGGCCTGCACCGTGCGGCTGCAACCGCATTTTCAGTTGGACAGCATCGCCACCAGCTTCCGCCTGGTCACGGACGTTTCAGGGGAGCGGCGCTGATGGCCGACGCGGAAAGCGGCTTGGCCGCGTTGCTGGAAAACGGCCGGCTGACGGACGCCATGCAGGCGGCAACGGAGCGGGTGCGTACGGCACCCAGCGACAGCGCGGCGCGCGCGAACCTGGCCGAGTTGCTTTGCCTGGCCGGTGCGCTGGAGCGGGCGGAAGCACAGATGGCGGTGCTCGCCCAGCAGACGATCGATCGCCCGATCGCCATCGCCCGTATGCGCCACCTGATCCGTGCGGCGATCGCGCGGGAGGCGTGGTTCAACGACGCCGCCGTGCCGCAATTGGTGGCCGAGCCGGGCCCGGCGCAGCAGGCCGCCCTGCGGCTGGCGATCGCCATGCAGGCCGGCGACGCGGCGGAGATCGCGTCCCTGCTGGAAGCCGCGGAGGCCGCGCGGGCCCGCCCCAGCGGCACCGCGGATGGCGTGCCGTTCGACGATCTGCGGGACGCGGACGATCGCTGCGCCTGGTTCCTCGACGTGCTGACGCAGGACGGCAACTATCTTTGGGTGGATCTGGGCGCGGTTGAAAGCCTGGAGTTCAGCCCCGTTGCCCGGCCGATCGACCTGCTGTGGCGGGACGTGCGCATGACCCTGCGCGACGGTCGCGCGGCGGATGTGGTGGTGCCGGCGCAATACGTCGTCCCGCGCGACGGCGCGGCAGCGGTGGAGGAGGATCACCGGCTGTCCCGTCGCACGGATTGGCGGGACGGGCCAGGCGGCGCCGTGCTGGGGCTGGGCCAACGGCTTTGGCTGGTGGGCGACGACGCCAAGCCGTTGCTGGAACTCAGCGAAGTGCGGTTCGACCCGACGTGAGCGTGTCGCAGGCAGTTCCGCTCGCCGCCCCCTCCATCCTGGACCGGTTGCTGGACGACGCGCCCGACCTGTCGGTGGACGTACCGCGCACCCGGCAGGCGCAGATGCGTGACGCCTTGGCCAGCCTGCGCCGCGACCTCGAATGGCTGCTCAACACGCGGTGCTGTGCCACCACGCCGCCGGGTAGCTTGCCGCAGTTGCGGCGGTCGCTGCTGTCATTCGGCGTGTCGGACTTCATCGGCGCCAACATGACGACGGTGGAGCAGCGCCGCACCTTCGCCGGCCGCCTGGAAGCCACGGTGCATGCCTGCGAACCGCGGCTGCAGAACGTGTCGGTCAGCGTGCTCGACCCGCGTGAATCTACAGAGCGGGTGCTGCGCCTGCGGATCGAGGCCACGATCCTGCTGGAGGATTCCTCCGTCCCGGTGCTGTTCACCTCCTCCGTCAACCCGACCACGCTGCGCTTCTCCGTCGCAGAGGCGAGCTATGTCTGACCAACTGCTGCCGTTGTATGACCAGGAGCTGGCGTATATCCGCACCCTGGCCGGCAGCTTCGCCGACGCCCACCCGAAGATCGCCGGCCGGCTGCGGCTAAGCCCGGATGCCGTGGACGACCCGCATGTCGCCCGGCTGATCGAAGGCGTGGCCCTGATCGCCGCGCGCATCCGGCAGAAGCTGGACGACGAGTTCCCGGAGCTGACCGATTCGCTGCTGGGGGCGCTGTATCCGCATTTGCTGGCACCGTTCCCGTCCGCCGCCATCGCCAGCTTCGCGCCCTTGCCCGAGCTGGACGGCGCGTTCGGCATCGCGCGCGGCACGGCGTTGGAGATGGAACCGATCGCCGGCGAGGCATGCCGCTACCGTACCACGCAGGCGGTCGAGCTGTGGCCGATCCGCGTGGTCAGCGCCACGCTGGGCGCCCGCCCGCTGGTGGCGCCGCAGGGGCCGCGCACCGATGCTGCCGCCAGTTCGCTCCGTCTGGTGCTAGAATGCCTGTCGCCGGCACAAAGCTTCTCCCGGCTCGGCATCGACCGCTTGCGGTTCTTCCTGCGCGGGCTGCCGCAACATGCGTCCGCGCTGTACGAGCTGCTGTGCAACAACTTGGTCGCGGTTGCGGTGGCCGACCATCCGGAGGACCCGCAGGCCGTGTTCCTCGGCCCCACTGCCGTCAGCCCGGCAGGGTTCGCGGAGGAGGAGGCGTTGCTGCCGTATTCGCCGCGCTCCTTTATCGGCTACCGCCTGCTCAACGAGTTCTTCGGCTTTCCCGCCAAGTTCATGTTCGTCGACGTGGCCGGGCTCAGCGCCAAGACGCTGCGCGAGGCCGGGCAGCGGATCGAGCTGTTCTTCTATTTCGACCGCGCCGTGCCGACGCTGGAGCGCGCGGTGGGCGCCGACAGCTTCGCGCTGGGCTGCACGCCGATCGTGAACCTGTTCACGCAGCGGGCGGAACCAGTGGCACTCACCCATGAGGCGGCCGAGTACACGGTGGTGCCCGACTCACGCCGCCATGCCACGCGCGAGGTGTTTTCCGTCGACCGGGTGGTGATGCGGGAAGCCGGGCGCGAGCAGCGCGAGGTGCTGCCGTTCTTCGCGTCCCACCACGCCGCGGACCCGGCGCGGCAGACGCTGTTCTTCACGCCGCAGCGCCGCCGGCTGACGGAAGCGGACGGCAGCACCGACGTCACGCTCTCCATCGTGGACAGCGAACTCGGCCCGGCTTCCCCGACCGACGGCATCCTGACGGTGGAAACCACCTGCTTGAACCGCGACCTGCCGCGGCTGCTGCCCTACGGCGGCGCCCGCCCGAATATCGCCATGGTGGAGGGCGCGGCGGAGATCACCGCGGTGCGGTGCATCGCCCCGCCGACGCCGACGCTGCGGCCGCCGCACGGCGTCCGCTCCGGCTGGCGGCTGGTGTCGCAGCTTTCGCTCAACCATCTGTCGCTGTCGGACGGGGCGGAGGGTGCGGAGGCGTTGCGCGAGATCCTGCGGCTGAACGACGTGCGGGACGTGCCGGAAACGCAGGCGGTGATCGGCTCCATCCGCAGCATCCACTCGCAGCGCGGCACGGCCCGCATGCCGGGCAGCGGCGCCATCGCCAGGGGCATGGAGGTCGCGCTGGAAATCGACCCGGCCCGGCTGGAAGGCAGCGGCGCCTTTCTGTTCGGCACGGTGCTGGACCGTTTCCTGGGACTGTACGCCAGCATCAACACCTACACGCGCCTGCATCTGCGGCTGCATGGGCGGGAGGCGCCGATCCGCAGCTTTGCCCCCCGGGCGGGTGCCCGGCCGCTGCTATGAGCCTGCGCCGAGCCTCCATGGCCACCCGCCGCACGGTGCAGGAGCGGTTGGAAGCGGCGCCGCACCGCTTCGACGCGTTACAAGCCTTGCGCCTGGTCGAGCTCGGGGCTGCGCGGCTGGGCACGGGCGCATCGCCGGTCGTGGAGCCGGCACGGATCACCGCGCAGCAGGGCCTGGCGTTTGCCCCGGCCCCGGTGGCCGCGGTTCGGGGCGGCGCTGACGCGCCAACCGCCGTGCGTTCGACCTTTCTCGGACTCACCGGCCCGTTGGGGGTGCTGCCGCAAGCCTATTCGGAGCTGGTGGCGCGCGCCGACCGATTGCGCAACCGCGCCGTGTCCGCGTTCCTGGACCTGTTCAACCATCGCCTGACCAGCCTGTTCCTGCGCGCGGCGGAGAAGTACCGCCTGGGTCTGCTGGTGCAGCGCAGCGTCACGCCGCCGCCTGGCACCGGCACGCCGGCGGGCATCGGCACCGACCCGGTCAGCCGGGCCATGCTGGCGGTGAGCGGCTTTGGCACGCCGCATCTGGCCGGGCGCATGGCGATCGCCGACGAGGTCATCCTGTACTATGCCGGGCTGTTCGGCGCCCGCACGCGCCCGGTGGTGGCGTTGGAGTCGATGCTGGCCGACTACCTCGGGCTGCCCGTGCGGGTGGAGCAGTTCAGCGGCCGCTGGTTGCCGATCGACCCGGCGGAGCAAACCGCCTTGCCCATCGGCGGCAGCGCGGCGCCCTACACCCGGCTGGGCGTGGACGCGATGGCGGGCGGCAAGGTGTGGGACCCGCAGGCGGCGTTCCGCATCGTGGTGGGGCCGGTCGGCCGCCAGGACCTGTTGGCGCTGATGCCGGGCCGCCCCTCCCTGCACCGGCTGGCCGATCTGGTGCGCTCCTATGCCGGCCCCGACCTCGCCTTTGACGTGCAGGTAATCTTGCGGCGGGAAGACGTGCCGGAGCTGCAGCTTGGCCCGGGCGAGGGCGCGGGGGCGGCGCAACTCGGCTGGAATACATGGGCGAAGGGCCTGCCGGCTTTGGAAGACAAGATGGACATCATCCTGGACCTTGACCGCCTCCCACCACTCGCGACAAAGGATCGGCCATGATTCTGACGCTTCACCTCGCTGCCGATGCCGGCAGTCCCGACGAGGTGCGGACGCTTGACGGGGGAACGCTGACCGTTGGCCGGGGAACGGAGAATGGCTGGGTCCTGAACGATTCGGACCGCACGATCTCCAAGCAGCATTGCCGGATCGACCGGTCGAATGACGGCTTCCTGCTGACCGACACCAGCACGAACGGCGTGTTCCTGAACACGGACGTGCAGCCGCTGGGCCGTGGCCATTCCCACGTGCTGGTGAATGGCGACGTGATCGTGGTGGGGCCGTTCCGCATCACCGCGAAGCTGGCGGACGCCCCGCTCGCGGCCGGGCCCATCGTGGTCCCGGCCGCGCTGCCGCCTTTGCTGCCGGACACCGCCCCGGCCTATTCCGGCACCGTGCACACGCCGGGCTCGCCGATCGCCGCGCCGCCGGAAACGCCCTGGCTGGAGGGGATCCCCGGTGGCAAGTTCGGGCCCGGCCTGCGCCCCGCGCCGCAGGGTTGGGAAGCCCCGCCCGACCCGAACGACTACGCCGCGAGCGGGATGAAGCACGTGCCGAGCCCGTTGGACGAGGCGCCGATCCCGTTCAGCCAGGAATCGGAGCATGGCGACGCCATCGCCACGGTGATCCGCTTGCCGACATCCCAGGCGGTGCTGCCGAACGATTGGAACGACCTTGATCCGCTGGACGGTGCCGACCTGGCCGTCCTGCCGGTGGATGCCGTGCTGTCCCGACCCACCCTGTCCACGAGCGTCGAGCCGGAACACGCACCGGCGGCGCTGCCGGTGCACGAACCCCGGCAGGCCTGGCGCGACGGGATGGCGCCCGCCGCGCAGCCGCGCGATGCCGACCCGCAATCCGCCCGCCTCGTCGCCGCCTTCCTGGCGGGCGCCGGCTTGCCGCCGGAAAGCCTTGCCGGGGCCGAGATGGAAACGATCTTCCACGATGTGGGTGGGCTGGTGCGCGCCGCGGTGGACGGCGTGCGGGAAATCCTGGCCACCCGCGCCATGGTGAAGTCCGAGCTGCGCGCCGACCAGACGGTGATCCAGGCCGCCGACAACAACCCGATGAAGTTCGCGCCCGACGTGCAGCGTTGCCTTGCCGCAATGGTGGGGCAGCCGCCCGCCGGGTTCATTCCCGGCCCGGAAGCCATGCGCCGCAGCATGGACGATCTGAAGCGGCATGAACTCGCCTTGATCGGCGCGCTCAACACCGTGTTCGCCGACATGACGGCCCAGCTCGACCCGGAAGCGATCGGCAACCAGGTGCGCAGCGAAGGCGGCATCGGTCACGTGTTGCCCTACGCCCGCGAAGCCCGCTGCTGGGCGGTGTATGCCGAACGCTATGCCGCCTTGCAGAGCGGCGGCGTTGCCAACACCGGGGGATCGTTGCTGGCGCCGGTCGCCGCTGCCTACTCCAACACCTTGCGGCGCAGCGGCTAGCGCTTGCCTGCCCGCGACGTTTTCGAAGGGACCACCATGCCGTCCGCGTACACCCTTGCCTTGCTTGCCGTTTTGCCCCTCGCTGCCTGCGGTGGCCTGCCCGCCACGGTTCACGTCAACGCCACGGCCGCGGCCGACCTGAACCCGGGGCCATCCGGCAATGCCTTCCCGGCCCAGGTGCGGCTCTATCTGCTGCGTGCGCCGGAGAAGTTCAGCAACGCCGATTATTTCCAGTTGGCGGACCACGAGGCGACGGTGCTCGGCAGCGACCTGGTGAACCGCGACGAGCTTATCCTGCACCCGCGTGAAAGCCGGGTGATCGACCTGCAAACCAAGCCCGATGCGAAATACGTGGGCGTCGCCGTGGCCTATCGCAACATCGACGGGGCGACCTGGCGCGCCGTGACACCCACGCGCGGCGACCTGCAACTGACCTTGGCCGCGGATCGCGTCACGCTGGCGCCCAAGTGAGCCCGGTGCCGACCCGCAGGCCGCGTATGCCGCGCTGATGCAATCCGCCAACCGCGTTGTCTGGACCGAGGGCATGTTCCTGCGGGTCCAGCATTTCCAGCAGGCCGACCGATGGGCGGAGGCACTGGTGCAAGCCGCCGTGCGCGACCAGCAGCCGCATCGCTGGGGCGTGGCCGAGATCAGCCTGGACCGCGACATGCTGAACATCGGCAAGTTCGCGCTCGCGTCCTGCCGCGGCACGATGCCGGACGGCACCACCTTTTCCGTGCCCGACGACACCGATCCGCCGGCGCCGCTGGAGCTGACGCGCACCGACCGCGGGGCGCTGGTTTACCTGACGGTGCCGCTGCGGCAGCACGGCGCGTTCGAAACGGGGACGGAGCGGCGGGAAGATGCCGGCACCCGGCTGCGGCGCAGCGCCTATGACGCGCCCGACGCCAACAGCGGCAGCTTCGCCAGCGCCACGCTGGAGGTCGGCCGCCCCCGCCTGGCCTTCGTGCTGGAAGGCAAGCCCACCGCCGGCTTCGCGCTGCTGCCGATCGCGCGCGTTGTGGAGGTGCGCGCCGACCTGTCCGTCATGCTGGACGAGCGTTTCATCGCCCCGTGCCTGAACTGCGCCGCCCAGCCCTTGTTGAGCGGCTTCCTGGCGGAGCTGCAGGGGCTGATCACCCACCGGGCGGAAGCCATCTCGGCGCGCATCGCCGACCCGTCGGTGCGCGGCACGGCCGAGATCGCCGACTTCATGCTGCTGCAGACCATGAACCGCAACGAGCCGCTGCTGCGCCATCTGCTGGCCTCGGCGCCGGTGCTGCATCCGGAAGCGTTCTATCGCCACTGCCTGGTGCTGGCCGGCGAACTGGCGACCTATACCAGCCAAAGCCGGCGGGCGAGCCAGTTCCCGCCCTATCTGCACGACGACCTGTACGCGACCTTCAACCCCGTGTTCAGCGATTTGCGCCAGGCGCTGTCCAGCGTGTTGGAGCAGACCGCGGTGTCGATCCCGTTGCAGGAGCGGCGCCACGGCGTGCGCGTGGGCGTGGTGGCGGACCGCGCGCTGGTGCTGCAATCGACCTTTGTGCTGGCGGTAAGCGCGGACATGCCGGCCGAGCAGTTGCGGCGAGCCTTCCCCAACCAGATCAAGATCGGCCCGGTCGAGCAGATCGCGCAACTGGTGAACGTGGCCTTGCCGGGTATCCCGGTGCGGCCGCTGCCGGTGGCGCCGCGGCAACTGCCGTATCGCGCCGGCTCGGTTTACTTCGAGCTGGACCGCGGCGCGGCGTTCTGGAAGCAGTTGGAAACGTCCGGTGCGATCGCGCTGCACCTGGCCGGGTCGTTCCCGCAGCTTGAGATGGAACTTTGGGCGATCAAGGACTGACGATGGCATACGAGCCGCTGGACGACGAGCCCACCATCGTCAAGCCGACCCCGGGTGGGGTGGACCGCAGGCCGTCCCGCCCGGCGCCCCCCGCGCCCATGGCGCCCGCGCCAGCCCAGGCGCCGTCCTTCGACTTCGCGTTGCTGGCCAACAGCAGCTTCAACGTCGTGGTTGGTGCTGCGGCGCAGTTGCTGAACCTGGCGCGGCGGCTGCGCGGCAGCCTGAGCAACCGGGACGTGGCGGCCCTGCGCGCCCGCGCAGTGGAAGAGATCAAGAGTTTCGAGCGGGTGATCATGGCGTCCGGCACGCCGCCGGAGCAGGCCCGCGCCGCGCACTACGCCCTGTGCGCCACGCTGGACGACATCGTGCTCAATACGCCCTGGGGCGCCTACAGCGCCTGGGCTGCCAACAGCCTGGTCAGCACGTTCCACGTGGACGTGACGGGGGGCGAGCGGTTCTTCGACCTGCTCACCCACCTGCACAAGGACCCTGGCACCAACCGGGACGTGCTGGCGCTGATGTATCTGTGCCTGTCCATCGGCTTCGAGGGCCGGCTGCGGGTGATCGACCAGGGCGCGCTGGAGCTCAGCCGCATCCGGGAAAGCCTGTATCGCACCCTGCGCCAGGTCTACGGCGATTTCGAGCGCGAGCTGTCGCCGCATTGGCGCGGGATCGAGGCGCGGCATCGCCCGCTGCGCTCCGCCACGGCGTTGTGGACCATCCTGGCGGTGGCCGTGGCGCTGCTGGTGGCGGCGTTCGTGCTGTTCAGCTACCTGATCAACGGCGACTCCGATCGCACGCTGCAAACGCTCAGCGATGCGCCGCCGCACGGCCAGGCCAGCCTGGCGGTGACCGCGCCGGCGCCCCCGCCCAAGCCCGACCCGGCGGTGGCGGACACCGTGCGCCAGGATTTGCAGGACCCGATCAACAAGGGGCAGTTGGAGGTCTTGGCCGATGGCCGCACCCTGACGGTGCGGATTCACAATGCCGGCATGTTCGCTTCCGGCAGCGCCGTGGTACAGGACAAGTTCAAGCCGGTGATCGAGCAGATCGCCCATGCCCTGGCGGGCCAGCACGGGCCGATCGCGGTGCTGGGCCATACCGACAACCAGCCCATCCACACGCTGCACTTCCCATCCAACTGGGAACTGTCGCTCGCCCGCGCCACCGCCGTGTCGGACCTGCTGCATGACACGCTGCCGAATGCCAACCTGAAGCCCTCCGGCCGGAGCGACAACGAGCCGCTGGCGGACAACAAGACGGCGGCGGGGCGGGAGCAGAACCGTCGGGTGGAGGTGGTGCTGCAACTGCCGGCCAAGCCCGCCGGCGGCAGCGGAGGCGCGCCATGAACTTCTTCTACAACCTGAAGAATCTCGCCTCCAGCATGGCGGCGCCGCTGACGCGGCTGATCCGCTGGCGCTGGCTGCGCACGCTGGTGTGGTCGCTGGCCGCCTGCCTGGTGATCTTCTTCTACGGCGACACGGTCCGTATCGGCAATTTCCGCCCGCTGGAAGGCGACTTCCGCCGCTTGCTCGCCTGCGCCGTCGTGCTCGTTTGCTGGGCGGGCTACAACATCTACCGCTGGATCAAGGATCGCCGTGCCAACGCGGCGATGATCAGCGCGATCACCGCGGACGGGCCGGCCAGCAAGGCGGACCTTTCCACGCAGGAGATCGACCGGCTGAAGGGCCGCTTGCAGGACGCCCTGGCCCAGTTGCGCAAGATGACGGGCAGCCGGCGCAACTACCTCTACCAACTGCCGTGGTACGTGCTGATCGGGCCGCCGGGCTCGGGCAAGACGACGGCGTTGCAGCATTCGGGGCTGAAGTTCCCGCTGGCGGAGCGCATGGGGCGCGACCCGGTGGCCGGCGTCGGCGGCACGCGTAATTGCGACTGGTGGTTCACCGAGGATGCCATCCTGCTGGACACCGCCGGCCGCTACACCACGCAGGACAGCGACCCAGAAGTGGACCAGAAAAGCTGGGCCGGCTTCCTTAACCTGTTGAAGACCTACCGCCCGCTGCAACCGATCAACGGCGTGCTCGTGTTCATCAGCCTGGCGGACGTGGCGGGCAGCAATGCCGGGGAGCGGTTCAACATCGCGGCCTCCATCCGCTCCCGCATCGCCGAACTGGCGCGGACCTTCGGCAGTCGCTTACCGATCTACGTGGTGCTGACCAAGGCGGATTTGATCGCCGGCTTCGTGCAGTTCTTCGACGCCTACAGCCGCACCGACCGGGAGCAGGTGTGGGGCGTCACCTTCCCGCTGGACGACGGCAAGCCTGGCACGCAGAACGCGGTGTCCCGGTTCGACATCGAGTTCGACCAGTTGCTGACCCGCATGAACGCCATCGTGCTGGAGCGGCTACAGCAGGAAACCGACGTGCACCGGCGCGGCTTGATCTACGGCTTCCCGTTGCAGGTCGCCACGCTGAAGGAGCAGTTGCACGAGTTGCTGGAGGAGGTCTTCAGCACCTCCAAATTCGATACCAGGCCGCTGCTGCGTGGCATCTACCTGACCTCGTCGACGCAGGAAGGCGCGCCGATCGACCGGCTGATGCATGCCATGGCGGCGAATTTCGGCATGGACGCGCCCCGTTTGTCGGCGTTCGCCGGGCAGGAAAAAAGCTATTTCCTGACGCGGCTGCTGAACGCGGTGGTGTTCTCCGAGGCCAACGTCGTAGCGGCGGACCCGAAGCTGCGGCGGCGGATGGCACTCACGCGGCGCGTGGCCGGTGCCGTGGCGGCGGTCGTGGTCGTGTTGCTGGTGGGGGCGTGGGGCCTGGCATACGGCCAGAACAAGCATTTGGTGGCGACCGCCAACGCGCAGATCGCGAGCTACGGCAAGGCGGTCGCCGACATCCCCATGGCGAACGTCAGCGATACGGACTTCGCCCGAATCGTCCCGCCGCTGAACCAGTTGCGGGACGGCCCGGCGGAGTTGCGGCGGCATGCCAGCGCGGTTTGGATGCATGCCGGGCTGGACCAGAGCGCCAAGCTGCAATCGCAGTATTCGGAGCTGTATCAGCGCGCTTTGAACCAGTTGCTGCTGCCCCGCGTGCTGTCGTTCCTGCAACAGCGCCTGCGCAACGGCCGCACGGACGACCAGGACTTCAAGGAAGCGGCGCTGAAGCTGTACCTCAGCCTGGGCGGGCAGGGGCCGCTAGACGCCGGGTTCGCGCGCACCTTCATGTCGGCCGCCTGGGCGGGCTTATACCCCGATGCCGGCCGGGCCGGGCTGCGGTCCGATCTGGACCGGCATTTCGCCGCGTTGCTGGACGAGCCGCTCGACACGCTCGTGCTGGACGCCGCGTTGATCCGCGACGTGCGCGCGCAGATCGGTTCGCAGCCGCTTGCCGCCCGCGCCTACAGCTTTATCCGCGGCACCAAGGAAGCGCGCGACCTGCCGAGCTGGACGGTGGCGGATGCCGGGGGCGCCGTTACGGAACGCGCCTTCAACCGGCCGTCCGGCAAGCCGCTCACCGACGGCATTCCAGGCCTCTACACCCGCAAGGGTTACACCGACGTGTTCCTGCCGAAGTTGAAAGACGCGGTGACGCAGGTTGGCAAGGACCGGTGGGTATTCGGCGGGTCGGCGTCGGACAACGACGATCCGGCAGCCGCGGCGACCCAGGCGGTGGCGCTGTATCGGGGCGATTTCAGCGCGCGGTGGACCGCCTTGCTGACGGATCTGCGTGTCAAGCCGCTCACCGATATGCGGGAAGCGGTGCTGGTGATGACGGCGCTGTCCGGTCCGGATTCGGTGTTGCGCAAGCTGATCTCCAGCATCCTTGCCACCACCGACTTGTCACCGCCGGGCGACGACGCCAAGGATGCGGCGTCGCAGCGCGTCCGCGACCTGATCGCGGCATCGTCGGGGGCGCCCGGCAAGGCGGACGATCAACTATTCCAACCGTTGCGCGACGCCTTGAAGGGGAGCGACGGGCAGCCGTCGCAAATCTCGGAACTGCTGCGCACGCTGGCCGATCTTTATGCCCAGCTCAGCAAGACGGAGAACTCGCCCGGCAACGTGGTCACGGTGCAGCAGACGGCCTCGTCGCTGAACGATGTGAACCAGAAGCTGCTGAGCGAGGGCAACCAATTGCCCAGCCCGGTGAGCGTGTGGCTGGGTGGCGTGGCGACGCAGATCAGCAGCGTGGCCGGTGGCGCCACCACCAACGCGATCCTGCAAGCCTGGCACGCTTCGGGCGAGCAGTTCTGCGGCCGGGCCGCGGCCGGGCGCTACCCGTTCAGCCGACGGTCCGGGTCGGAGATTTCGGTGGATGATTTCAGCCACCTGCTCGGCCCCGGCGGCGTGATGGACCAGTTCTTCAAGGACAATCTGGCGCCCTTCGTCAACACGGCCCGCCATCCCTGGCAGTTCCAGGTCAACAGCCCGCAGGGCGTCAGCTCCGCCTTCCTGTCCGAGTTCGAACATGCCGACGCAATCCGGCAGGCGTTCTTCGGCGCCGGCAGCGGCGCGACCTTCCATTACGAGGTGTCGCCCGACTTCCTCGACCCGGCGGCCAACGAGCTGACGCTGGATATCGGCGGGCAAACGCTCACCTACGCGCACGGGCCGGTGCGGCCCACCACCATGACCTGGCCGGCGCCGAGCAGCACCGGCTTGCGGCTGGATGTGGAGCCGGAGTCGGCCGGCGGCGTGATCAACCTGCCGGGTGTCTGGGCGCCGTTCCGGCTGATCGACAGCGGCTCCGTCTACAACCGCACCCGGGACGGCTTCACCGTCTCGCTCATGCTCGGCGGCAAGAAGGTGTCGTTCCAGGTGACGTCGGATGCCGCCGTCAACCCGTTCGTGCTGCGGGATTTGCGGCAGTTCAGCTGTCCGGCCGGGCAGTAGAGCGGGCGGGTTGGATCAGCTCTCGCCTCCGTCGCCCGGCTTCTTCGGCAAGCTGCCGGCACGGGGCGATTTCGTCAGCCGGCGGCTGGACGAGGCGTTTCGGTCCGCCTTCGACACCTGGCTCCAGCGCTCGGTCGCCACCAGCAAGCGCCAGCTCGGCCCGGGGTGGCTGCCCACCTACCTGCGCTCGCCCATCTGGCGCTTCGTGCTGGGGCCGAATCTGTGCGGCGAGGCGCCGGCGTTGGGCGTGATGATCCCCAGCGTGGACCGGGTCGGCCGCTACTTTCCCTTCATCATCGCGGCGCAGCTTCCCGGCTGCCTGTCCCCCGGCACGCTGTTCCACGGCGCCCGCGCCTGGTTCGACCGGGCGGAGGCGCTGATCCTCACCTCGCTGGACGACGTGTTCGACCTGGACGCGTTCGACCGCGCGGTGTCCGCGCTGGGGGTGCCGGCCTATGCCCGCACCGGCGGCCCCGCCCAGCCCCAGGCGCTGCGGCTGGACCTATCGGCGGGTGGCGACCTGACGGCGACCTACGCCCACATCCTGGACCGCGTGCTGATGGGCAGCGACGTGCGGTTCAGCCTGTGGTGGACGGTAGGGTCCGAGAAGGTACGCGCGTCCGTGCTGCTGGGGCAGGGGATGCCAGCCCCCACGAACTTCGCCGCCCTGCTGGACGGCAATTGGGACGAATGGGGCTGGGAGCGGCCGAGCGGCACCGCCAGCGTAGACGACCTGCCGCTGCTGATGCTCAAGCCGGTGTCCACCTTGCCATTCGCGGCGCGCACCCATCCCGGCACCCGCCGCAAGCGGAACGAGGACGCGATGCTGGCCCGCTCCGACCTCGGTCTGTGGGCCGTGGCCGACGGCGTGGGCGGCCACCACGAGGCGCAGTTTGCCAGCCAGACGGTGGTGGACCGGTTGGAGCAGTTGCTGCCGCCGCTGAGCTTCCGCACCACCGTGGAGGATGTCATCGGGTTGCTGGGCGACGCACATGCCGCCCTGCGACAACGTGCGGAGCTGATCGGCGAGTCGGCGATCATCGCCTCCACCGTCGTGGTGCTGCTGGTGTATGGCGGCCATTTCGCGGCGCTGTGGTCGGGGGACAGCCGCATCTACCGCCTGCGGGAAGGGGTGCTGGAACAGCTCACGCGCGACCATGCGGCCGAGCAAACCGGCATGGTGATCCACGCCATCGGCGTGGGGGACGAGCCGGTGGTGGAAACGGTGCACGGCCCGCTGGTGCCGGGCGACCGGTTCCTGCTGTGCAGCGACGGCATCACCAAGGTGCTGGACGCCGCCGATTTGCAGCACACGTTGGCCGGCAGCAACCCGGGGCGGGTGGTGGAAAGCCTGATGCAGGACTGCCTGGTCGCCGGCGCCACCGACAACATCACGGCGGTTGTCGTCCACACCGCACCGCTATGACGCAGTTCGAGGCCGCCGACGAGCCCACCACCGTGCAGGTGCGTTCGACGGCGGCCCCCCGTGCAACCGAACCGGGCATGCCGGCCACGCCCGGCGCGGCCGAGCTGGTCAGCATGGCTACGCTGGACGATGCCGACGACGCGCGCGCCTGGTTCAACGGGCGGCTGGGCGCCTTCGCGGCGGCGTTGTCCCACGACCAGGCCGGCCGCTTGCGGTCGCCCGTGGAGCGGCAGGCGCTCGGCGATGCCGCGCGGGACATGATCGAGCGGTTGGTCAGCCGGACGTCCGACGCATCCGCGGCCGCGGATTGGCCGGCAAACGCAACGCTGCAGCCGGGCCAGTTGCTGGCCAACACCTTCTACGTCCGCGCCCTGATCGCCCGTGGCGGGGTGGGGGAGATCTACCGGGTGCGCCATCGTGACCTGCGCACCGAGCACGCGATCAAGATCCTGCAACCGCAGCACGCGCTGGACCCGACCT
The DNA here is from genome assembly GCA_965199555.1 of Acetobacteraceae bacterium. Taxonomy (GTDB): domain Bacteria; phylum Pseudomonadota; class Alphaproteobacteria; order Acetobacterales; family Acetobacteraceae; genus LMUY01. The sequence continues at coordinate 280,581 of CBDASJ010000015.1, forward strand.
TGGCCAGCATGCTGTTGGACGAAGGACGCCATTTGCTCCGCCTGCGCCACCCCGGCGTAGTGGCGGGTCACGGGCTGATCCGCGACGGGGACGGACGGCTGCTGATGGTGATGGAGTTCGTGCGCGGCAGCACGCTGGCGGCCCGGTTGCGCGAAGGGCCGCTCGCCCCGGCCGAGCTGTCCGCGCTGGCGACGGCCCTGTTGCAGGCGCTTGCCGGGCTGCATGCGGAGGGGATCGTCCACGGCGACCTGTCGCCGGACAATATCATGTTGGAAGCGGACCGGTGCTCCGAGCCGAAGATCATCGATTTCGGCCTGGCGCAGCGTGTCGGTGACGCGGACGCCGCGGCGCTGGTCGATTTCGCCGGCAAGTTCTCCTGGGTGTCGCCAGAACAGTTGCTCGGCAGGGAGCAGCCGATTGACACCCGGTCGGACCTCTACAGCCTGGGGCTGGTGCTGGCGGCCGCATCGCGCGGGCGCCGGCTGGACATGGGAACCGACCATGCCAGCGCGACCGCCGCCCGGGCGAGCGTGCCGCCGTTGGAGGACGTGCCGCCGCCCTGGGCCGCGTTGCTGCGCAGCCTGTTGCAACCGCACCCGGAACAGCGCCCGGCCGATGCCGCCGCCGTGCTGGCCCAGTTGGCGGCGCCGACTTCGCAGCCCGGCTGGTTCCGGCGCCTCAGGCGGCGGACGCGATAGGTTTCCGCCGCGCGGCCGGTGCAGGACCAGCACCGCACTTCCGAATGTACTTCCGCTCGAACACAATGGCGCCAACCCGAAGAAGCGGAGGACAGGATGCAGCAATTACTGGACACACTGGTCGCAGAAGCCCGGGCGGCACTGGGAAGTGCCGGCGAGGTAAAGGGCGCGGCGCCGGGAGAGGCGCTGCGCTTCGAGTTGTTCAGCGGCGCAAACTCCATCTGCTCGCAGAAGGTCCGCACGGTGCTGGCGCAGCACGGGCTGCCCTATGTCAGCCACGCGGTGAAGATTTTCGAGGGGCAGACCTACCTGCCGGGCTACGTGCGGCTGCGCATGGTCGGCTGCGGGCAGTTGGGCAGTCCGCTCGCGTCCCACCATAGCGGCAGCACGTCGACCGCGGCCGGCGGATGCGACGGCGCCGTGGTCCCCACGCTGGTTGACTGGAAACAGGACGCCGTGGTGGTCGATTCGAAGCGGATTTGTTTGTATCTGGACGGCCAGGTGCCGACGGCGCACCGACTTTACCCAGCGCCGCTGGCAGCCATGATCGACGACGAGTTAGCGGTCGTCGACAACCTGCCGAACTACCAGCTCCTGATGGGTCGGAAGGTGGCGGAGTCGGAAGATGCCGCGACCCGCAACGACGTGGGCGGCAGCTTTTCCCGGCGGAAGGTGGCGTTGTGCGACCGCTTCCTCCAGCAGCACGCGGACGATGCCACGCTGGTGCAGGCCTACACCGCCAAGCGTGCAAAAGAGTTGTCGGCCGCGGATGAGTTGTTCTCGCCGCAAGCGATGCGGGGCGCCTACGACCGGGCGGATGCGGCGCTGCAAGCCTTCGAGCGCAAGCTCGAGCGTCGAACCGGGTCCTGGCTGTTCGGTGATGCCGTGACCATGGCGGATTTGTTCTGGGGCGTGGAGCTGCTGCGGATGAAGAACATGGGGGTGGCGACCTTCTGGGAAGCGGGCAGGCTGCCCGGCGTCACCGCGTTTTCGGCTGCGACGGAGGCACTGCCATCCATCCGGACCGCAGTGATCGAGTGGCCCGGCGCCATGTTTTAACGATGGTGGACCAAGCCGAAGGCGACCAAGCAAGCTCCGGAGGCCACGCCCTCAGTGCCGCATCCGGCATGTCGGACGTGTCCGAACCGGAGCGGGAGATCGTCGAAGCGCATAGCCGGCCCAACGCCGCCCTCATCCACGAGATCATCCGGGCGGAAGGCGAAGGGGAGCTGAACCGGGCGATACCGGCGCTGCTGCTGTCGGGGCTCGCGGCCGGGCTCGCCATGGGGCTTTCGCTGATGGCGGAGGGCTTGCTCCGCGCACATCTGCCCGATGCGCCGTGGCGGGACCTGGTGAGCAAGCTCGGTTACGCGGTGGGGTTCCTGGTCGTGGTGCTCGGCCGCCAGCAACTCTTTACCGAGAATACGCTAACCCCGATCCTGTCGCTGCTGTACAACCGCGACATGCCGACACTCGGCCGCGTTGCACGGCTGTGGGCGCTGGTTCTCGCGGCCAACATCGCCGGCACCTGGGCGATCTCGGCGGCTTTGGCGGGAACCGACCTGTTCCCGCCCGAGATCAAGGCGGCGTTCTCGGCCATCAGCCAGCATGCCATCGAGACCTCGTTCGGGAGCACCGTCCTGAAGGGTATCTTCGCAGGCTGGTTGATCGCGCTGCTGGTTTGGCTGATGCCCGGCTCCGGGGAAGCGCGGTCCGCCGTGATCGTGCTGCTGACCTGGTTGGTGTCGGTCGCGGGATTCGCCCACATCGTCGCCGGCTCGGTGGACGCCGGCTTCCTTGTGCTCACCGGCCAGGCCGGCGCGACCGATTACCTGTGGCGGTTCTTCGCGCCGACGCTGCTTGGCAACATCGTAGGGGGCGTGACCCTGGTGGCCGCCCTGAACTCCGGTCAGGTCGCGAACGAAGTGAAGGCGTGACCGAACGCGGCCAGCGGCATGCGCTGCGTCCTTGGCACGGCATCAGTTCGGCCGCTTGAACCCCGCCACCAGCGCGTCAAGGCGGGCGAGGCTTCCGTCTGCCTGGATGGCCTGGCAGGCGGCCTGGCCGTAGCGCTTCCACTGCGTCATGCCCTCGCTCGTGCCGCGCATGGTCAAGGCATAAACGAAGGTCGGCGCGTCCGCCGTTTCCACACCGCCGCCCGGGCTGAGGTGCTTGGTCATCTCGTCCAACTCGTGGGAAACGGCGGGTCCGGCGATGACGAACCATGCGTCACCCCGCAGATGGCATCCCGTTGCGATCAGCGCGTCGCCCAACAAGCCGGCGGTTTGCGCCAGGGCATCGGCGTCCACCTCCTGCGCCATGGCGGGGGCGGCAAGACAGCAGGCCAACAAAGCCACGCAGGCGCGCATCATGGGCGTCTCCAAGGTGTTGAGGTTCAGCGCCATCCCGTGCGACGTGGGTGGCCTTTGTCATTCCCGTGTATCATTCTGCCATGACGGCGAGCCATCCCATCGTGGTGTTCGATACCGACTGCGTGCTTTGCAGCGGTATGGTTTCTTTCGTGCTCGGCCGGGAGCGCGCGCCAGAGCTACGCTTCGCCGGCGCCTGGTCCGCCGAGGGGCTGGAGTTGGCCGCACGGAATGGCTTTTCCCGCGCGGACCTCCACGACACCTTCCTGGTGCTGAGCGGCGGCCGGGTGCTCACGCGATCAACCGCCGGGATCGAAATCCTGCGCCATCTCCGCGCGCCCTGGCGATGGCTTGCCCCCGTGCTCGCGACGGCTCCTCGGCCAGTGCGGGATGCCGTCTACAGCTTTGTCGCCCGGCGGCGCTATCGCTGGTTCGGCCGGCGTGCGGATTGCACGGTGGTTCCGCCCGGCGAGCGTCACCGCTTCATCGGGGTCCGCGGCGCGTCACCCGCCGCTTGATCCGCGCCGCCGCCAGCGCTGCGGCAGCCCGCCGCGCGGACGCAGCGAGAACTTGGCTTCCGGCACCGCCACGCCGCTGCCGACCGTTTCCGGCGAAAAGTGCTGCAGCAGCGTCGCCAACACCAGGCTTGCTTCCAGCAGGCCGAAAGCCTGCCCGATGCAAACCCGAGGCCCGGCGCCGAACGGCAGATAGGCGTAGCGCGGCCAGGTCGGTGGGCGGAGGAACCGCGCCGGCCAGAACGCGGCAGGGTCATCAAACCAGCGGCCGTCCCGCTGGGTCACGAACGGGATGACCTGCACGAGGTCACCCTTGCGGATCGTCACGTCGCCCACCGCCACATCTTCCACCGCCCGGCGTGGGAACAGGGTGTAGGCGGGCGGGTATAGCCGCAGCGCTTCCGCGACCACGGCGCGGAGCGTGGGCAATGCTTCAAGGTCGGCCGCGTCCGGCAACCGCTCCCCTAGCGTGCCGTCGAGTTCGGTTTGCACCGCCGCCAGCGCGTCCGGGTGGCGCGCCAGCAGGTCGCTGGCCCAGGACAGCAGAGCGCTGCTGGTTTCGTGGCCGGCGATCAGCAGCGTCATGACCTCGTCCCGTATGGCGGCGGCGTTGCCGCTGTCTTCCTCCACCAGGATGGAAAGCAGGTCGCCGCGATCCGCCGCCGGGTGCGCCAGGCGGGCGGCGACGATGCTGGTCACGAGCGCGTCCATCTCCGCGATCGCCTGGCGCTTGCGGGCCTTGCCCGGCAGCTTCATCCAGTCCGGCAACCGCATTGCGCTGGTGGATTCGCGGAACGCCACGTCTGAAAGCACGGCGACCGCGTCGCCGAACGGCCCGGCGCGTTCTCCCAACTGTTCCCCGAACAGGGTGTCGACCGCGATGTTGAGCGTCAGCCCCACCATGGCACGGTCGGTGTCGATCAGCGGCGCCGTGCCCCCCTGGCTGGCAGCCTCCCACGCGTCCCGAAGCACGAGGGTGCGCTGGACGATCCGTTCGCCGTAGCCCGGCAGTCGGCGGCTGGCAAAGGCCGGCAGCACCTTGCGCCGGCGGCTGCGCCAACGCTCGCCCTCCGACACCAGCAGGCTGCGACCGTTCCACTGCGCGAGCACGGCCATAAGCCGCTCGAACCGGATGAAGGAGGCTGCGTGCGTCGCCAGCACGGCCTCGATGGCGTCGGGATGGAACAGCAGCCAGCTTCGCCATGGGCCAAGCCGAACCCGGACGGCGTCGCCGTGCCGTGCCTGCATGTCGGTGTAGAAGGCCAACTGGTCCGCCCGAAGCCGGAGCACGTGCCCCAAGCCGAACAAGGGGGAGGAGGGGTGGTGCGCTTGGCGCTTACGCACGCCGCCGTTCCCGCGGCCGGACGATAAGGTCCCGCACCCACCCCGCAACGGAGGCGAGCGGCAAGGCGAGCAGGAGGATCCCCGCGCCGACCAGGGCGCTAACGAAGTTGCCGTGGTTCAGCGCCTTCGCCACGGCTGCCGGCGCGACGAAATCACGCGCTTCGCCGGCTTCGCGATAGCGCAGCGGACCAGGGGTGGGAACCAGCTCCAGGCCGCACGCATCCAACCAGCGCAGGCACGCCAGCAGCACCCGATGCGGGCGACGCGACGGGTCAAAGGCAAGCCGCGCCGGGTGCGGCACCCAAGGCCGCCAACGCGGCACCCACTCGGTCACGTGGGCGCGGTACTCCGGCCAACCCTCGGGGAAACGGACCTCCAAATCCTGCCGATGGTGCCACCGAACCATGCCGAGCACGAAGCACACCGCCATACCCGCCGCGAGCATCACCCACACATTGCCAAGTGCCGCGCCGAGCACCAGCCAGCCAAACGCGGTGGCCAGTTGCATGGGGTTCGACAGAAACGCGTAAAGCCCGGTGCGAACCAGGCGCTTCGTGGGGTCCAACGGGATCGGCGTGCCGCCGCCGTGCAAGGCGAAAAGCTGCACGGCCGAAAGCCCCATGGTGCAGGCCGCCGCCAGGCCCAAGGCTGCAAGGCCGAGCACCCAGGCCGGTCGCGCTGCCAGCACCCCCCAATTGCCGCCCATGGCGTGCATGATGATCGACGGCATGGCGAAGAAGGCGAAGCAGCCGTATCCCATCGCAAGAAGCGCCGCGCGCAATGCCAGGTTGCGGTCCTCCGCCGTCCAGCGCGCCAAATAGAGTGCCGGGAGGTGTGCAGCCAGGAACACCAGGACGACCCCCGCAAACCAGAACCGGCCGGGCAAGAAGAAGGGCACGAGGACGGGCAGCATGGCGCCGTTCAACGCGGTGCAGGGAAGCACGAACAACCACGGATTGGCGTGGGGAAACGCCAGGAACAGCACCGGCCCCCAAAGCAGCGCCCCACCGAACCAAATGTCGGCCGGCAAGCCCAGCAGCTTCAGCGAGATCCCGCCGTAGCTCCAAACGCCGAGGTGGATGGCGAGCGTGTGTCCGACGAACACCAAAGCGAGGCCGTACAGCAACGCAAAGAACGCGCCGACCGCCCGTCGGGAGCCCCGATCTGTCCGCATTATGAGTAGGACGGTCGCCGCGAGCGGCCCCAGGAACAGCATGGCGCGAAGCACGAACAGCAATCCGGCCGGCCACGGCATGCTCAGCATTCGACGAACCAAGCCGTGACCGGTTCGCGCACCCGGCGGGGCAATCGCGTCTCGAACAGCTCAACCAGCAGGAAAATGAGGGGAAGGCCAAGCAGGAGGTGCAACGCGTAGGGCGGCACTGCCACGATAAGAATGAACTGCCAGGCTGTGCCAAGGCGCATGAGCACGCCTTCCCACGTTCGACCTGGCCCCAACGACAGCAGCAAGCCGATTAGGACCAGCGGGAAAAGCACCGTAAAGCCGTAAGCGGTCAGTGGTGCCAGGTCACCGCCGGTCGCAGCACCGATATCCACCGCCAGCCGAGCGATTGCCGCGCATGCGGCACTTAAGACGATGCCTCGCCGGGCGAAAACCGTCGGCGTGAACCGCTTTTGCTCGGCTTGGACGCTGGTCATCAGCGGCCTTATGCCAGGAGGACGACGCCGGAGATTCTCCACACCATGCGCGTAAACCTTTCCGGCACTCGAGGAGACGTGAGCGCCCGACCCAGCTAGGGGCCAGGCGCACTGTCGCTGGACAGGCTCGGCTTAACGCTGGAAGCCAGGTTGCTGGTTTGAGCCGCCTTGGAACGGGTATGCGCCTTGTGGCTGGCCACCTGGCTGCTGATAGCGGGATGCGTCACTGGCCGGGCGACGTTTGGAGAAACACCCCATCTCGTAGCAGCCGAGGAGCGCCGCGGCGCCCACCCCGATGGCGACCTTGGTTCCAGTGGACATGCCGGTCGAGGCGGGGGCTTGTGGGGCGGTTTGCCGGGCTGGGCTTCCGGCTGCTCCCACAGTGACGGCGACCCGCTGCGCCTGCGCCGGACCGCCGTTCGCGGGGATGTAGTCGACGCTCACCGGTGTTCCCGGCTGAACGGAACCGACATAGGCCGCGAAGGCCGTCAGGCTGGGGAACACCCGACCGTCCACGGCGATGATCTGGTCGCCGGGAGCGAACCCTGCCTGTGCGCCTGGTGAACCCCGGCGGACTTGTTTGACGCGGATGATGTCGAACGTCATGCCGCCGCTGTTCATGACCTGCGACCGCTCAATGTCCATACCGAGCGAGCCATGGTTGCGTGGCAAGCCGGCAGCGTCCTGTGGCGACAACAACTGGTAGCCCATCTGGTTCTCGGCCCTGGCCGGACTCGGCAGCAACGGCGCTGCGAACAGCGAGGCGGCGACGAGAACAGCGGCCACCCGATTGATCCGGCCGCCGTTGCTTGGCATCCGGCTCATCGACGGCTCGTGTGCGACAGCGTGCGGAGGAGGAAGCCGAGGGACAGCGCGATCAGCAGCGCCGTGAGAGGCCGATCCGTGGCCATTCCCGCGACGCTGCCGCTCCACTCGCCTGCTGCATCCTTGGCGGTTCCGAACGCATTTTGCGCCGTTCCCGCCGCCTGGTTGAGCTTGCCCTTGGCCTGGGTGGTGGCATCGCCCGCAAGGCCACCAACCGCGTCCTTAACCTTGCCGCCGAACGTCTTGGCGGCGCCTTGCGTGCCTGTTTCGTCAACCATCACCCAGTCTCCTCCCCGTTACACCGTAGCCCTAGACCGACATGGTGCCTTCATCCGGGAGGCGTCCGTCCGGCGTCATGCCGTGGACGGCGTTGGGCAGATGCTGGCTGAGCTGGGAGAGGAAATCGTTCGGCTCCATGCCCGACTGGCTGGCCATGCTTTGAACCTGCTGCTCACCGAACACGCTTTGCAGTTGCTGCGGCGACACCGACTGGTTGGGACCGTTTCCAACCCAGGATTGTGCAATGTGGCCAAGCCCCGCGCCTTCGAAGGCCGAGACAAGGCCGCCCAACCCCCCCCATCATGCCACCCATGCCACCCATGCCGGGGTTCTGCATGCCCATTCCCTGCTGGCCCATGCCGCCCTGTTGGCCTTGGCCGCCGCCCAGCAGGTTCATCAACACGCCCTGCATCGGGCTGGCGCCGCCGCCGGCACCACCCATCAAACCGCCCAAAACCGAGTCAAGTAATCCCATGTGATCTCTCCCGTGATTGTATATCAGCGTTCAGGTGATGGTTCGGTTGCGGCCAGTAACGGCGTGATAGATCACCAACACCACCACCGCGCCGATTACCGCAACGATCATGCTGTAGATGTTCACCCCGGTCACGGGCGATGCGCCGAAAAAGCTGAACAGGAATCCGCCGACAATCGCGCCGACGATGCCCAGGATGATGTCGAGAACGAGACCTTCCCCGGTCTTGTTGACGAGCTTGCTTGCGATGAACCCGGCGATGAGGCCGAGGATGAGCCAACCAATGATCGACATGCGGGAACTCCTTTGTTCGGATGGAAGTCCGCCCGGTGCACCGGTACCGGGCGGTGGTTCAGGCGAAGCTTAGACGACGCGCTGCGACACGTGCATGCGGCGCTGTACCGCAAGCGAGCCGGCCACGGCCGCGGCGAGGGCGCCGATCAGCAGGTCGGCGAAGGCGGCAAACGAGGTGTGGGCAGCGGCCGTCGCGGTTGCATCGGCCGCGTTCTTGGCGGTTTGCACCGCCTGTGCCTTGGCCTGGGCCAGCTTGGCCTGGGCGTCGTCGAACTGCTTGGTCGCCTGGTCGGTTGAGATATGCTGCTGCGCCGCCATGATCGCGATGATGCGCGTCTTGGCCGTCGCCGCATCCGGACCGCCCTTGGCGTAGGTCGCCAGGTCGGTCACAACCTCCTTTTGGGCGTCCTGCGGGCTCATCGTCGCCGGATCGGGATCGGCTGGCTTCAGATAGGCTTGCGCCTGCTGCTGAAGCATGTCCGGCGTCACGCCCGCGGCGTCCGCGACCGGCTTGGCCGCATCCTTGATGCCACTGCCCAAGGAGGACGCGATGCCCCCGAGTGCGGAGGCGCTGCCGCCGATAATGCCGCCGATGGCGGAGGTCAGCAGGTAGACCGTCAACAGGGACGCGATGCCCCAGGTGATCAGGCCGTGCAGCACGCCATCCCACCGCGTGTGGATCCCGGCCAGCCAGGCTGCCGCGAAGCCGCCGAATGCCAGTGCGATCACGCAGCTGACGATCCACCAGGCGCCGGCGCCGATGCCGATGCTGCTGGCGTCGGGTGTGGTGCCGGCGTTGGTGTTCACCGTGTCAAGGCCGATACCGGCACCAAGCAGGGTCAGCACCAGTTGCACGGCGACGACGAGGACGACGCCGCCGAATATGGCGCCCCAGGAAATCCGGCGATGCACATGCGCACCGCCACCCATGGTGGTTGTGGTGGTTTCGAGCGCGGGGCCGCGGAGCGGCGGCTCGTTGTAGACGGAGGCGGACATGGTTTTGCTTTCAAAGGAGGGCCCGGAGCGCTGCTGCGCTCCGGCCGTTTGGCGTCAGATCTTGGGCGCGCGCGGGTCCAGCGTCGTGCCGGTCGTCGTCGTGGTGGTCGAGCCGGGGACCTGCTCCACCTCCACTTCCTCCTTGCGGACGGTGTCGCGAACGGTTTCCACGCGGTCCGTGGCCTCCTTGCGCAGGCCCACTTCCTCGTAAACACGCGCGGTCTTCGATACCACGGCTTCTTCGGCCGACTCCGTCGCCTCGATCGTCTTTTCGCTGAAGCTGTCGACCGCCGGGCGGCCGTCCGTGACCGGATGCCGCTCCAGGGTCACCTTCTCGCTGTGCAGGCTGACGCTCTCCTCGACCGGCGTTTCCACCACGAAGCGCCGGATGCGGGTGCCACCGCGGTTTACCACGCGCTTGCCAACGGCGAGGTTTTCTTCCGATAGCTGCATCATGCCGCCAGTTGTGGCCGTCGCGGCGCCAACCGCCGGCGTGCCGGTGGTCGCTCCCGTCAGGCCGTAGCCCGTCGCCCGCTCGTCGATGTCGACCGGATTGTGGCGCTCCAGGATTTCCATCACCCTGGTGACGTATGCGTCCGGAGCCTTCACCGTGACCACGGTCGAACCGCCCGACAGGCTGCGATCATAGACGGCAGTGTCGTGGTCCGGCTCACCGCCAAATACGTTGGGCCAAAAGCCGCTGTCGCGGCCGTTCGCTGCGGCGGTCGTGGTGCCCGTGTCGGACACGCTGCCCGTGCCGACATGCATGCTGATGGCGCTTTCCGGCACCCCGGCCGTCCGCAGTTCGGTTGCGGCTGTTTCTGCGTGGGCAGCGGTGTCGTAAATAGCTACGATGGTTTCGTCAGTCATGGTGAGTCCTTGCTGTCGAGGTCACCCTCGACGTGATCCTTGCCCATTTGGCGAGCCCCTGGTCGGCAGGAAGCCGGTTGGTGACGGACCGCGATTAGCCTATGATGTAGCTAATTGAAATGGTGGTTTCGAGAAACAGTTCGGAACCATCCATGATCTGTTTTAGTCATGGTGCAGTGTTATCTGCACTATACATAATTTTCTTAAGCGGATTTTATCTGGTTTTCTCCGTAGCTTAAGCGATGCACTACTGCGCGGCCTGCGCGCCCGAACAACGATAGCGACTCGCTTGCGGAAGTTCAGGCACTTAAAAGGTCGCAAGAACGTGATGCAAGTTTCTTGGTCCGCGTCCGCAAAGAAAGCTGATCGCAGATCATCCGATGGGATAAGCCGTCGGTATGGCAACAGGGCCAGCCCGCATGTGGTGGCGGGCGTGTCGCGCCACCACACACGGTCGATATAGGGCCCGCAGCGTTCAGGCGGGGGTAACCCGCAGCGACTCTGCCCGCATCCGGTCATACTCTGCCATTGGCACCGGCTGCGCCCCGGCGTGGCCCAGGTCGCGGATGTGCAGGCGGAACGTTTCGCGCGCGCTGAACGCCGCCAGTGCCGCAATCACCGTCACGCCGAATGCGATCGCCCCGACCGTCATCGGGATGTTCGCTGCCCCAGGAGGTGCCGCATAGGCGAACAGCGCCGGCAGCAGCGCCGTGATGGTGGTGCCGATGTTCTGCGCGATCGCCATCGCCGTCACGCGTATCCGCGTCTGGAACAGCTCCGGGTAAAAGGACGGGAAGACGGCATTGTAGCCCTGGTAAACCACGCCCCACATCAGGATGGACGCGAGAAAGGCGAGTGGCATGTTCTTGATGCTGATCGCGTATAGGTAGGCGAAGGACAACAGGCCGGACAGCAGCGACCCCACGATGATGGGTGGTCGCCGACCGATGCGGTCCGAAAGATTGCCGACCACCGGGATGACCAGCACGGCGACGATGTTGCCGACCACCGGGATCCATAGGTAGGTGTCGGGCGCGAAGCCGATACCGTAAGCGGCCTGCACCGCGTAGGCTGCACCAAAGACGGTCGCCACCACGGGGATGACGTTCATCAACGCCATGCAGACGACGCGCAGCATGTCGCCGGAGCTAAGCCGGAACGCTTCCGGGATCGGCGCGCGTGCCACCGTGCCTTGCGCGCCCTCCTCCGTGAAGGCCGGCGTTTCATTCACCTCACGGCGGATGATGTAGCCAGCGATGATCACCAGTGCGCTTAGCAGGAAGGGAACGCGCCAGCCCCAGGACAGGAACTGGTCCCGCGGCATGAAGCGCGCGATGGGGATGAACACCGCGGCTGCGAAGATCTGCCCGGCCTGCACCCCTTGCAGCGTGAAGGATGAGAAAAAGCCCCGCCGTCCAAACGGCGCGTGTTCCAGGATCATGGAAGAGGAGCCGGAAATCTCCCCTGCCACTGCAAAGCCCTGGACCAGGCGCAGGATCACCAGCAGCACCGGCGCCATGACGCCGATCTGGCCGTAGGTCGGCAGGCAGCCGACCAGCATGGTGGAAATGCCCATCATGAACATGCACACCAGGAGCACGTTCTTGCGCCCATGCGTGTCGCCCAGATGGCCTAGCACGAAGGCGCCGACCGGGCGGGCGACGTAGCCAACGCCATACGTCGCCAGCGACGCAATGATGGCGCTGGTAGGGTCGCTGGATGGGAAGAACAGTTGCGGGAAGACCAGGGAAGCGGCGGTCGCGTAGATGAAGAAGTCGTAGTATTCCAGCGCCGAGCCGATCCAGCCGCTGGCCGTCGCCTTCCTGGTCTGCTTGTGTCCGCCTGGCTCGCCGCCGCGGGCCGTCACGTCGCTCATGGCGTCCTCTCCGTGTTGATTGTCGTCCCGTCAGCCTTTTGGCTGCCGGGTCAGCCGTCCAGTCGCGCCAGGCTGCGAAGCTCCTCCGCCGTGGCCGTGCCGAAGCCGAAGAACTCGAGGTAGGCCGGGATCATCTCGAACAGCATGTCCGTTCCCACCTGCACCGGGCAGCCCTGGGCCTTGGCGGCGCGCAGCAGGGGGGTCCACTCCTCCTTCATCACCACCTCGCCCACGAAGGTGCCCGGTGCCAGGCGGTCTACCTCGATCGGCAGCGGGTCGCCCTCGTTCATGCCCAACGGCGTCGCGTTCACCACCACGTCGTGCCCTGCCGGGTCACGCGTGCCCGTGGTGATGGGCAGCGCCGGGTAGTGCTGGCGCAGGCGGCCGGCCAGCGCGTCGGCACTGGCGCCGTTCACGTCGAACAGCGTCATCGCCGCCGGGCCGGCCGCGGCGAGCGACGCCGCGATGGCGCAGCCGACCCCGCCAGCCCCCACCACCAGCACCCGTGCGCCCGCCACGGCACGGCCCTTCCGCTCCATCCCGCGCACGAACCCCGCGCCGTCGAACATGTCGCCCAGCAGGCTGCCATCCGGCCGCCGCAGCACCGCGTTCGCGGCCCCGGCGATGGCGGCCGTGGGCGTCAGCTCGTCCACCAGCTCCGTCGTCGTCACCTTGTGCGGCATCGTCACCAGCGCACCGTGCAGGGTGGTGATGCGGAACAGGTCGCGGAACATCGCGCGGTAGTCTTCCGCGCGGATTCCCAGGGGCACCACGACCGCATCGATGCCCTTCGCCGCGAACCACGGGTTGTAGATCATCGGCGCCTTGAAGGAAGCGGTGGGAAAGCCGAGATGCCCGATCACCCGCCCCTTGCCGGTGATCACGCCTGCAGCCCCGGTGCCACTGTCACCTCCACCACGGCGTGGGGTGGATCTGGGATCGCGACGGGAAGATCGGGATGGTGCAAGACGCCGCGCACGCTGTCCTCCAATGGATGCGGCAAGGCAGTTCCCGCCTACCAAGCAACGATCGTGTTCTGATAATCCACGTACAAGCAAGTGCCGGAACCGCGCCGTGCCGCGATTGTGTCAGCCAATCCCCGCACGCTGGTGCCCACGTCCAGGGATGCCCCGGACCCGCCCATATCCGTGCGGACCCAGCCCGGCGCCATCACCAGCACCGTTCGACCGCCACCCTGCCGCAGCGCGAAGCTGCGGGTGAGCGTGTTCAGCGCCGCCTTGCTCGCCCGGTAAACCTCCCAGCCGCCCTTCGTGTTGTTGCCCACGCTGCCGAGGCCGGAGGACATGACCACGGCGGTACCGTCCGGCACGACCAGACCGATCAACGCTTCCAGCGCCCGCAATGGTCCAAGCGCGTTGGTCAGCATCAGTTGGACGAAGCCGTCGGTGGTGGTGTCCGTGACGGTCTCCGCCGGGCCGTTGGCGATCCCGGCATTGACGAACAACAGGTCAAGCGCCTGCCCGTCCAGGGTGTCGCGCAGGCCGACCAGCGCCGCGTCGTCGGTGATGTCCAACATTTCGATCCGCAGCCGCCCGTTTGATGCCGGGACCAGCTCGTGCAGCTTGGTTCCCTCGCCGCGAACCGTCCCGATCACCGACCAGCCGCGCCGCAGGTACTCCTCGGCCAAACCCAGTCCAAGCCCGCGCGAGGCACCGATGATCAAGGCGGTCGGCATGGCCTGATTCCTTTGTCGCTTCGAACCAAGACTAACCCGGAACCTCGTTGGAACTGCAACTCAGTTGGTTGCAGGCGTGCCCTGCCGTTGCGGGGGAGGCCTACGCGCCCATCTCGCTTTCGCTCAGGCAGCCGCGGGCTGCCAACTCCTCGCGCACGATCTTCTTGGTGATCTTGCCGTAGGCGGATTTCGGCAGCTCTTCCCAGAACACCGCGCGTTTCGGCAGCTTGTAACGGGACACCTTGTCCTCCAGCCAGGTCAGCAACGCCGCTTCGTCCAGCGTGGCCCCGGGGCGGCAAACGCAGACGGCGATCCCCGCCTCGCCCCATTGGCGATCGGGCACGCCGACGATAGCCACTTCCGCCAAGGCGGGATGGGTCAGCAGCTTTTCCTCGATCTCGCGCGGATACACGTTGGAGCCGCCGGAGATGTACATGTCGGACGCGCGCCCGGTGATGAACAGAAACCCCGCCGCGTCCAGATGGCCGAGGTCGCCGGTGCGGAACCAGCCGTCGCGGAACGCCTTCGCGTTGGCGTCCGGGTTGTTGTAGTAGCCCGCGAACACGGCAGGCCCGCACACGCAGATCTCGCCGGTTTCGCCCGGCTCCAGTTCGCGCCCGGACTCGTCTTGGATCTGCACCTGCATGCCGGTCCGCTCGAACCCGCACGTGCCGACGCGCACGTCCGGCCCGTCCTCCGCCGAATGCAGCGCGGGCGGCAGCACGGTGATGTTGCCAGTGACCTCGCCCAGGCCAAAATACTGCACCAATACCGGGCCGAGCTTGCGCAGGGCGTGTTTCTGGTCCTCCCGATACATCGGCGCGCCGGCATAGATCACGTAGCGCAGGGACGAGTGGTCGTACCGGTCGACGGAGTCGTGCTCGGTCAGCATCTTCACGATGGTGGGGACGGTGAACATGTTGGTGACGCGCCACCGTTCCACCAATCGCCACGCTTCCGCCGCGTCGAACCGCTCGCCGGCCGGCATGATGGTCCGCACGGCATGCGCCACCTGCGTGAGCTGGTGGATGCCGGCGCCATGCGACAACGGTGCTAGCAGGAGCGACGCGTCCGCATTGGTGGTGCCCGGCATCAGGTCGCACAGGTGGTTGGTGATCACGAACGCCAGGTGTCCATGGGTCAGCACGCCCGCCTTCGGCCGCCCGGTGGTCCCGGAGGTAAAGAAGAACCACGCCGGATCGTCATACTCGACATCGGCCACCGACACGGGCGTGTCGATGTGCCGTGCCACCAGCGCGTCGTACTCCACGCCGAACGTCGATTCGCCGATAGATACGACCATGCGCAGGTCAGGCACGGCAGCCGTCACCGACGCGGCATGCTCGGTAAACTCGGCGGCGCAGATCATGGCGGTGGCGCCGCTGGAGGAGCCGAGATAGGCCACCTCGGAAGGTGATTGGCGGAAATTGGCCGGCACCCACACCGCACCCAGCCGGAAGCAGGCGAACATGGCTTCGAACATCTGGTTGCAGTTGCGCGACTGCACCAGCACCCGGTCGCCCTTGCTCAGCCCACGGGCCGCCAACGCGGCGGCCATTGCGTCGACCCGGTGGTCCATTTCCGCCCAGCTCCAGGAGCGGTCGCCCCAGATCAACGCCGGCTCCGCCGCGTGGCGCCGGGCATTCTGTCGCAGGACATGCGACAGGTTCATGACCCGGCGGCTGATCGGCGCCACGCCGCCCTTCGGCGCTGCGGCGGAGGCGGTCAAGCGGCGCGCCCCAGGAGGAGCCAGCCACCGGCGCCTGTTTCATTCATGATGCTATCTCCTCCAACGTTTTCCCGACACAAGGCTTTGGCTGCCTTCTTTGTCCCGCTTGTCGCTAGTAATGGACGCCTTCGGGCGAAGGCCACGTCTTGTGCATTGCAGCAACGTCCGTGGCGCGAACGCTGCAGTTCGCCGGGTGTTTGCAAGCAGAAAGCGCGGGTTGTAAGTGTCGCCTGCCAAGAAAATCAAGGCTGGCGTGGTGTGCATCCACATCGTGGCCACGGCTGGCCGGAAGGGGAGTAGGGTGGAATGACTGCGATCCAACGCCGCACGCTGTTGGCCGGGGCGGCTGCCCTGCCGCTGGTTTCCGTCGCGATGCGCCCCCTTCGCGCCGCGGAGTTCGACTACAAGTTCGCCACCAACCTGCCGCCGACGCATCCCATGAACGTCCGCATCACGGCGGCGCTGGCGCGGATCAAGACGGCGACGAACGGGCAGCTCGATATCGGGCTGTTCCCCAACAGCCAGCTCGGCTCGGACCCGGACATGCTGAGCCAGGTGCGCTCGGGCGCGATCCAGTTCTTCACCCTGTCCGGTCTCATCCTGTCCACCTTGGTGCCGCTGGCAGCGATCAACGGCGTCGGGTTCGCCTTCAAGGACACCGACCAGGTGTTCGCGGCGATGGACGGCAAGCTCGGCGCCATGGTGCGGGCGGAGATCGACAAGCGCGGGTTGATGGCCTTCCCGCATATCTTCGACAGCGGCTACCGCCAGATCACCTCGAGCGTGAAGCCGATCCAGACGCCCGCCGACCTGAAATCGATGAAGATCCGGGTGCCGCCATCCGCGTTGTGGACGTCCATGTTCACCGCGTTCGGCGCGTCCCCCACGACGATCAGCTTCAACGAAACCTATTCGGCGTTGCAGACCAAGGTCGCCGACGGGCAGGAAAACCCGCTTTCCGTGGTGGACACGGCCAAGCTCTACGAGGTGCAGAGCTACTGCTCCATGACCAACCACATGTGGGACGGGTTCTGGCTGCTCACCAACAAGCGCGCCTTCGCAGCATTGCCGCAGGCGATGCAGGATTTGGTGGCCAAGGAGTTCGATCAGGCCGTGGCCGAGGCCCGGGTCGACGTGGCGAAGTTGAATGCCGATCTCCGGACGCAACTCAGCGCCCGTGGACTGAAGTTCAACGACACGGACCCGGCCGTGTTCCGCGATGCGCTTCGCCAGGCGGGGTTCTATGCCGATTGGAAGAAGCGCTTCGGTGAAGAAGCATGGGCCACGCTGGAAAGCACCGTCGGCTCCTTGTCGTAGATGGCGGCTTCCTCGCCGCCGGTCTGACCGCGTCGCCGGAGCAGGGGCCTCAAGTCCTTGTGGCCGTTAATCGCGGCCGGCTGCTGCTAAGGAGAACGCCATCGTGACGATCGCTGCCGTGACCGAACAGCAACTCGGGCGCGCCGCCGCTTGGAACCCGCAGCTTGCCGCGATGATCTCGCTCGATCCAGACGGCGCCTCCGCCGCGGCCCGGCGGCTGGACGGGGAGGGGCCGTCCGGCCTGCTGCACGGCATCACGATCGCGGTGAAGGACAATATCGACGTGGCCGGCACGGCGACCACCGCCGGCGCGTCGTTCCGGCGCGATCGCCTGGCCAATGACGACGCGCCGGTTGTCGCGCGGCTGCGCCGGGCCGGTGCGGTGATCGTCGGCAAAGCGAACCTCGCGGAACTGGCGTTCGGCATCCGCAGCCGCAGCACCGTCGGTGGCCAATGCCGCAATCCCTGGGATATGGCGCGCATTCCCGGCGGCTCCTCCGGCGGCTCCGGCGCCGCGGTAGCGGCGGGCTTCTGCACCGCGGCGCTGGGAACGGATACCGGCGGCTCGGTGCGGCTTCCGGCGGCGTATTGCGGCGTGTCCGGGCTACGGCCGACCTGGGGGCGCGTGCCGAACCGCGGCAGCGTGCCGGTGTGCGCCGCGCAGGACACGATCGGGCCGATGGCGCACCGGGTCAGCGACGTCGCGCGCTTGTTCGCGGTGATGGCCGGGTTCGACGCCGACGATCCGTGCTCGATCGACCATCCGCTGGGAAACTTCTTGCCCGCGCTCACCGACGGCATCGCCGGCGTACGCATCGGGCTGCCGCGCAACCACTACTTCGAGGGCTGTGACGACGCGGTGGTCGAGGCCGTGATGGCGGCTGCGCACGTACTCGAGCAACAGGGCGCAACGCTGGTGCCGGTTGACGTGCCCCGCGCGGAGGAGGTGCATGCGATGACCTCCGCCATCGTGTTTGCCGATGCTTGCACGCTTTACGGCGAACGCATCCAAACCGCGCCCGAAACGATGGATCGGGACGTGGTCGCGCGCATGCGGACCGGGCTTGCGGTCAGCGGGCTGGATTACGCACGGGCGATGGCCTTCCGGCGCGAGTGGGGCCACACGATGCGCGGTCTGTTCGACCAGGTCGATCTGCTGCTTTCGCCGACGGCGCCGTCGGGCGCGCCCGTGATCGACGATGGCCAATCGCTGTTGGAGGCGACGCGCTCAGCCACCAAGAACACCTATGGCGGCGCCTTTGCCGAATTGCCGTCCTTGTCCGTGCCGTGCGGCCTGACGCGAGAAGGATTGCCCATCGGCGTGCACTTCGAGGCCGCCCGGTGGCAGGAGCCGCTGCTGCTGCGGGTAGGCTGCACGTATCAGCGTCACACGAGCTTCCACCTTGCCGCACCAAAGCTCGGCTGAACGGCGCTCCGCGTAACGGCACCGACCTTCTCCAGCGTTGACTTGGAGGTCGCACGGCGACTAATGTCCGGACAAATGGAGGAAACGATGGCGCAAGGCGGAGTTCGTCACCCCACCAAGTATGGGCGCTACCTTGAGGAGTTCGTGGTGGGCGACACCTACGAGCATCGGCCGGGCCGGACCATCACGGAAACCGACAACATAAACTTCTCCCTGGCGACCATGAATTTCCACCCGATGCACTGCGATCGGGCTTTTGCCGAGAAGAGCGAGTTCAAGCAGCCGTTGGTAAACAGCGGCCTCACCTTGGCTATCGTGCTTGGCATGTCGGTTGCCGATGTCAGCGGCAAGGCCATTGCCAATCTGGGCTGGAAAGAGATCAACCTGACCGCCCCGGTCTTCCCGGGCGACACGCTCTACGCAGAGTCCGAAGTGCTGGAAACGCGTGAGTCGAAGTCGCGTCCGACCCAGGGCATCGTCACGGTGAAGACCCGCGCCTTCAACCAGGACGGCACGCCCATCATGGACTTCGTTCGCTCGGCCCTGGTGCCGAAGCGCGGCCACGGCGTCGGCGACGCGTAGCCGAGCATTTCCGAAGTGACTGAGAACATCGAGCCGAAATTGGCCGATCTGGAGAGGGAACGTCCATGATAACACAAGCGGTGAACGCCGGGCCACGCTTGGACCGGTTGCCGATCAGCGGATTTCACTGGCGGATCCTCGGGCTGATCGGCGCTGGCGCCGCGCTCGACGCGTTCGACATCTATCTGGCGGCAGGCGTCACCGCGGCGATGCTGAAGGAAGGCTTCTCGACCCTGGCGCAGAACGCCACCTTTCTTTCCGCCACCTTCGTCGGGATGCTGCTCGGCGCCGGGTTCGCCGGCTGGGTCGGCGACCGATATGGGCGGCGCGCCTCGTACCAATTCAACCTGGCGCTGTTCGGGGTTGCCTCGCTGGCGGCTTGCTTCGCCCCCAACATCCTGTTGCTGACCGTGTTCCGGTTCCTGATGGGCATCGGACTTGGCGCCGAACTGGTCGTGGCGGCGGGAACGCTCTGCGAGTTCATCCCGCCGGCCTATCGCGGACGGTGGATTTCCATGCTCGGCATCGTGACGAACTCCGGCCTGTTGATCGCCACCGGCGTCGGCTACCTGGTCATCCCGAGTTTCGGCTGGCGCTACATGTTCGGCATCGCCGGCGTGGGCGCGCTGGCGGTTTGGTTCATGCGCAAGCGGATGCCGGAATCCCCGCGCTGGCTGGAGGCGGTCGGCCGTGTCGAAGAAGCCGAAGCCACGTTGGCGGCGATCGAGGCCGATGTCGGCGCCGGGCGGCCGCTGCCGCCGATCTCCCGCGTCAGTTCGGTCGACCCGGTGCAGGCGCCGTTTGCCGCCCTGTTCCGCCGCGGCATGATCGGGCGCACCGTTGCCGCGTCGCTAACCTGCATGGCGGTGAACATGTCAGTTTACGGCTTTGTCGCCTGGCTGCCGACGTTCCTGGTCAAGCAGGGTATGACCATCGTGCAGTCGCTCGGGTTCACCACGCTCATGGCTTGCGGCAGCGTGGCCGGCGCGTTGGTTGGCATGGCGGTGGGGGACCGCGTATCCCGTCAGTGGTCGCTTGTCGGCACCTGCGTCGTCATCATCGCGCTGGGGGCCGTCTACCCCTCGTTGCGTGACCCGGCGGCCATCACCGTGATCGGGTTCCTGCTCGTGACCAGCATCTATACGCTGGTGACGCTGGGCCTGTATGCCTACATTCCCGAGCTGTTTCCGACATCGCTGCGGCTACGCGGCACCGGGGTTTCCGGCGTCTTTGGGCGGGGCACCTCGATCGCGACACCGTTCCTCACCATATGGCTGTTCGAGCATTTCGGCCTGCAAGGCGTGCTTGGCATGGTGTCGATCATGTTGCTCGCCTTGATCGCCGCCATTGCCATCCTGCGCATCGAGACCGGCGGCATTTCGCTGGACGAGACCACCGGCGACGCCGTGGGGCTTGCCAATGCAAGCCCGGCCGTCGTGCCGCACATCTGACCTGAACAACGAAGGGCACACCCTCATGGACATGATCGCTCCCAACGCCAACCTGCTCGACGACGAGGCCCTCATCCTCGATTCAGTTGACCGCTTCCTCGAAGTGGACGTGAAGCCCTACGTTCACGCGTTGGAAGCGGCGGACGAGTATCCGACCGAAATCGTCGAGAAGATGAAGGAGCTTGGCCTGTTCGGCTGCCTGATCAAGCCGGAGTACGGCGGGCTCGGTCTATCGACGCTGACCTACGCCAAGATCATCGAGCGTATTTCGACGGTGTGGATGTCCGTGTCCGGGATCATCAACTCCCACCTGATCATGGCCATGGCGGTGCAGCGCTATGGCACGGAGGCGCAGAAGCAAGCCTATCTGCCGCTGTTCGCCACGGGCGAGAAGCGCGGCGGCATCGCATTGACCGAGCCGGATTGCGGCACGGATCTGCAGGCGATCCGCACCCGCGCCGTGCGCGACGGCGACCATTACGTCATCAATGGCGCCAAGACCTGGATCACCAACAGCATGTACGGCAACACCGTGGCACTGCTGGTCAAGACCGACCCGGCGGCGCAGCCGCGCCACAAGGGCATGACCCTGCTGATCGCGGAAAAGGGTCCCGGCTTCAATGTCAGCCGCAAATTGCCCAAGCTCGGCTACAAGGGCATCGACACTTGCGAGCTGACCTTCGAGGACTACCGCGTGCCGGTCCATCTGGTGATCGGCGGACAGGAAGGCCGTGGGTTGCAACAGATCCTGGGTGGGTTGGAGCTGGGCCGCATCAACGTCGCCGCGCGCGGCGTCGGCGTGGCGCAGGCGGCGCTCAGCGAATCGATCAGCTATTCCCAAATCCGCAAGACGTTCGGCAAGCCGATCTGCGAACACCAGGCGATCCAGCTCAAGCTGGGCGAGATGGCGACACGGGTCGAGGCCGGGCGGCTGCTGACATACCGCGCCGCCGAGGCGTTCGACCGGGGCGAGCGCTGCGACATGGAAGCGGGCATGGCGAAGTACTTCTCCACCGAAGCCGCGGTGGAGAACGCCACGGAAGCCATGCGCATCCATGGCGGCTATGGCTATTCCAAGGAATACAACATCGAACGGCTGTATCGCGATGCGCCCCTGCTGGTGATCGGCGAGGGCACCAACGAGATGCAGCGCATCATCATCGCCAAGCAATTGATCGAAAGGAACAAGGCGTGAGTGGGCAGCCACTCGCCGGGCTGAAAATCCTTTCTATCGAGCAATACGGCGCCGGTCCGTTCGGCACACAGCAACTGGCCGACCTTGGTGCCGAAATCATCAAGGTCGAAAACCACCGGGATGGCGGCGACATCGGCCGCCATGTCGGGCCGCATTTCTTCGGACCCGGCGACAGCCACTTCTTCGAGGCGTTCAACCGCAACAAGCGCTCGGTCGCGCTCGACCTGAAGGCGCCGGACGCACGCGAGGTTCTGCTAGCGCTTGTCGGGGAGGTCGACGCGGTGTTCAACAACCTGCGCGGCGACCTGCCTGCCAAGCTCGGGCTCGATTACGCGGCATTGGGTGAGGCCAACCCGAAGATCGTGTGCGTCCACCTCTCGGCCTATGGCCGGGAGGGCTCGCGCGCCTCCTGGCCGGGCTACGATTACCTGATGCAGTCGGAGGCCGGGTTCCTGTCGCTGACCGGGGAGCCGAACGGCCCGCCAGCGCGGTTCGGCCTGTCCGTGGTCGACTACATGACCGGAACGACCGCCGCCATGGCGTTGCTGGCCGGCGTGCTCGATGCGCGAACCACGGGGCGCGGTCGCGACTACGACGTCTGCCTTTACGACGTCGCGCTGACCAACCTCGCCTATGTCGGCACATGGTACCTCAACGGGGGCGCTGACACGACGCGGCAGCCGCGCTCGGGCCACCCCTCGCTTACCCCGAGCCAGCTTTACCGGACGGCGGATGGCTGGCTGTTCGTCATGTGCCAGAAGGAGAAGTTCTGGCAGAGCTTTGCCAC
Organism: Acetobacteraceae bacterium; assembly: GCA_965199555.1. Lineage (GTDB taxonomy): Bacteria > Pseudomonadota > Alphaproteobacteria > Acetobacterales > Acetobacteraceae > LMUY01. The sequence goes on from CBDASJ010000015.1 coordinate 302,964, forward strand.
CCTGGTCGGTCATCCCGAATGGATCGCCGACCCGGACTTCGCAGATTTCGCCGCGCGCCTGCGCAATCGGGAGCGGCTGAACGAGACGATCGATCGTGCGCTGTCGGCCCGCACCACGGCGGATTGGGTCGCAACGCTTGGCGGCCAGGTGCCGGTCGCCCCCGTTTTCGACGTCGCCGGCGCGCTGGACGCGCCGTTCGCGCAAGAGCGCGAGCGCGTCGTGGCGTTCGACCATCCGGAGCACGGTCCGATCCGCGGAATCGCCGGCGCGGTGCGTGCTGCGGGCGCTGCGCTGCCCACCCAGGCCGCACCGACGCTCGGCGCGGACACGGATGCGGTGCTGCGCGCCGCCGGCCTCAGCGACGACCGGATCAGGCAGCTACGCGAGCAACGCGTGGTGGCGTAAAGCTGGATGGCGGGCACCTGCCCGATCTCCGACCCGAGTTCGCCGCCATGACCCTGGACGCCAGCCAGCCGCTCTACCTGCAAATCGCCCGGACGCTGATCGGCGAGATCGAGGCGGGCCGCTACGCCGTGGGTGAGCTGATGCCCACGGAGCACGAGCTCTGCAAGCAGTTCGGCGCCAGCCGCTTCACGGTTCGCGAGGCCACCAAGCGGCTGGTGGAGCTGGGGCTGATCAGCCGCCAGGCCGGAGTCGGCACCCGGGTGCTTAGCACGCAATCGCGCACCGGCTATCGGCAGGTCATGCAGGGGATGGCCGACCTGCAGCAATATTCGGCCGACACCGCGCTCGAGATCACCGACGTCGAGATGATGAAGGTCGACGGGGCGCTGGCACCCTTTGTGAAGGCGCCGGTCGGGCAGGCTTGGCTGCATTTGCGGGGTGTGCGCCGCTTCGCGTCCGGCGACGCCACGCCCATCTGCTTGGTTGAGATTTACCTCCACCCTACGTTCCGGACGATCGATCAGCTCGGCGGCCGCGCGACCGTCCCGGTCTACAAGCGCATCGAGCAGCAATTCGGCGAAACCATCGTCGAGGTGCAGCAGCAAATCCGGGCCGTGGCGCTGTCGCGCAAGCAGGCGGCGGCGTTGGGCGCCCGGCCCGACAGTCCGGCGCTTTGGGTGTGCCGCTCCTACCTCAACCGGCGCGGCCTGGTGGTCGAGGTAGCGATGAGCACGCATCCGGAAGACCGGTTCAGTTACTCGCAAACCTTCCGCCGTGACGGTCGGGGCGGCGGCAAAGAGGTGTAAGGCGCATGCAAGCTGAACGCAGCTACTTGTTCTGTCCCGGCGACCGCCCCGAGCGGTTCGGCAAAGCGCTGGCAAGCGGCGCGGACCGGGTCGTGCTCGACCTGGAGGATGCCGTGCTTCCGGACGCGAAGGCAGCGGCACGGGACGGCATCGTGGATTGGCTGCGCGCGGGGGAAACGCCGGTGATGGTCCGGGTCAACGCGGCAGGAACGCCGTGGCATGCGGACGACGTCGCGGCGCTGGCCGGTTTGCCAGGGCTGGCCGGGGTGATGCTGCCCAAGGCCGAAGACCCGGCGACCCTTGAAGCCTTGCGCGAACGGATCGGTGACGGGCCGGCGCTGCTCGCGCTGGTGGAAACCGCGCGGGGCGTCGCGGATTTGCGCCGGGTTGCCTCGGTGCCGGGGCTGCACCGGATTGCCTTCGGCTCCGTGGATTTCTGCACGGAAACGGCGATTCGCGGTTACGGGGCCGAGCTGGACTTCGTGCGCGGACAAATGGTGCTGGAATCGTGCCTGGCCGGCCTGGCCGCGCCGGTCGAGGGTGTCACCATGGAGGTGAAGCGGGACGACATCCTGCGCGAAGACGTCGCACGGGCCCGCCGCTTCGGCTTCGGGGCGAAACTCTGCATCCACCCGAGCCAGGTGGCGGGCGTGAACGCCGGCTTCTCCCCGAGCGAGGGCGAGATTGCCTGGGCCCGCCGGGTGGTGGCCGCCTGCGAGGCCGGGGCAGGGGCCATCGTCGTGGACGGCAAGCTGGTGGACCGTCCGGTGCGCTTGCAGGCGGAGGCGATCCTCCAACACGTGGCATGACGGCGCCGCGCACGACGATGACGGTGCTGGAGGAGGCGTTCGCGCCTTTGCCGGGCCGCCACATCCTGGACATCGGCTGCGGCCCAGGGGCGCTCGCCCGCGCCCTGATGAAACTGGATGCCCGCGTGACAGGCGTCGACCCGTCTGCCGCCGCGATCGCGGCCGCGCGGGAAGCGGCTCCGAGTGCCACGTTCGAGGTGGCGGACGGCGCCGACCTTCCCTTTGGGGCCGGTGCGTTCGACGGCGCCGTGTTCCTCAACTCCCTCCACCACGTGCCGGCTGTGTCGATGCGCGCCGCCTTGCGCGAAGCGGCGCGCGTGACCGGTTCGGGCCGCACGGTCGTGGTGGTGGAACCCTTAGCCGAAGGCAGCTTCTTCGAGGTCGTGCGCGCCGTGGAGGATGAAACGGCGGTGCGGCGGCAAGCGGCTGCCGCCATCGCCGAACTCGCGACGGGCGATTTGTTCGAGGTTGCGGCGGACGAGCGCTACACGCGGCGCGAACGCTACCGCTCGCTCGACGAGTTGCTCGACCGCCTGGTCAGCGCCGACCCGACCCGCAAGGCGCTGATCCCCGGCGTGCGGCCCGCCGTGGCAGCGGCGTTCAACGATTTGGGCGAGAGCGATTCCTCGGGCAGCTACTGGTTCGAGCAGCCGATGCGGGCCGTCACGCTGCGCGTCCGGAGCTGAGCGCCGCGGGAAAGCCGGCTTTGCCGAGCTGGCCCGGCACCGGATGACCCAGGCGTTCCTCCAGCCATTCCTCGAGGGCTGCAACGGCCGGCCCGTCGACGCCGCTCGCCACACCGAGGCCGTCCAGCAGGTAGACGAGGTCCTCCGTCGCGATGTTGCCGGTGGCGCGCGGGGCAAACGGGCAGCCGCCAACCCCGCCGACGCTGGCATCCAGCACGCGGACGCCGGCCAGCAGCGCCGCATAGGCGTTGGCGTACCCGGTGTTGCGCGTGTTGTGGAAATGCGCCCGCAGGGTCAACTCCGGCGCCATCGCGCGCAGGCGGCCGAACAGGTCCAGGACCTGGCTTGGCACGCCGACGCCGATCGTGTCGGCCAGCGCGATCTCGTCCGGCCCGTCCGCCATGACCTCCCGGGCCAAGGCGGCCACGGTGTCCGGCGCGACCGGCCCCTCGAACGGGCAGCCGAACGCGGCCGCGATCGTCACTGTGACCCGCCGCCCGGCCGCGCGGGCGATGCCTACGACCCGCCGCCAATCCGCCAAGGTGTCTTCGACCGAGCGGCCCTGATTGCGGCGGCTGAACGTCTCGGACGCGACGACCACGTAGCCGAGCTCGTCGCATCCGGCGGCGACCGCCCGTTCCGCCCCACGCGGGTTGAGCACCAGCCCGGCATAGGTCACGCCGCGGTCGCGCGGCACCGCGGCCATGACGGCTTCGGCGTCCGCCATCTGGGGCACCTTGGCCGGGTTGACGAAGCTGGTCGCCTCGATCCGCGTCAGTCCCGCCTCGACCAGCCGGCGGATCAGCAGGATCTTGTCCTCGGTCGGAACGATCTGCTTCTCGTTCTGCAATCCGTCGCGCGCGCCGACCTCGAGGATCGCGACGCGGTCCGGGAGTGCGCTCGTCATTCGGCGGCGGCCGGCGCGCAGTGGCCGATCACGCCTGCCGCCGCCAGCGCCTCGAGCTTCGCGGTGTCGAGGCCGAGCAGGTCGCGGAATATTTCCGCATTGTGCTGGCCCAGCGCCGGCCCCGGCGTCGCGACCCGGCCGGGCGTGTCGGACAGGCGCGGGGCGACGTTCTGCATCTTCAGCGTGCCGAGCCGCGGATGCAGCACATCGACGATCGTCTGCCGCGCCTTGAAATGCGCATCCTCCAGCATCTCCGGCGCGCGATAGATGTCGCCGCGCGGCACCCCGGCCTCGTCCAGAACGCGGCCCAGCTCCTCCCGGCCCAGTGTGATCGTCCAGTCGGCGATCAGCGCGTCGAGTTCCGCCTGGTTCTGGCCGCGGGCGGTGTGGGTGGCATAGCGCGGGTCGCTGGCGAGTTCGGGCTGGCCCATCACCTCGGCCAGCCGCTTGAACACGCTGTCCATGTTGCCCGCGATGATGACGTAGATGCCGTCCTTGGTCGGGTAGACGTTGGACGGGGCGATGCGCGGCAGGATCGCGCCAGTGCGCTCCCGGATGTAGCCCACCTTGTCGTATTCGGTGACCAGCGACTCCATGACGGCGAGCACGGCCTCGTAGATCGCACTGTCGACCACCTGGCCACGGCCGGTGCGCTCGCGTGCGTGCAGCGCCATCATGCCGCCCAGGCAGGCGAACGTCGCCGCCAGCGTATCACCGATCGAAATGCCGCTGCGCGAGGGCGGTGTGGAAGGATCGCCCACGACGTAGCGCATGCCGCCCATCGCCTCCCCGACCGAGCCGTAACCGGCCTTGTGTGCATAGGGGCCGGTTTGGCCGAAGCCGGACACCCGGATCATGATCAGCCGCGGGTTGATGGCCGACAGCGCGTCGAAGCCAAGGCCCCATTTCTCCATCGTGCCGGGCCGGAAATTTTCCAGCAGGATGTCGCTTTCGGCCACCATTCGGCGCACCAGCGCCTGCCCTTCGGCCTGCCGCAGGTCGATCTCCACGGATTTCTTGTTGCGGCCCACGACCGGCCACCACAAGCCCACGCCATCCGACTTCTGCCCCCATTCACGCATCGGGTCGCCGATGCCCGGCGCCTCGACCTTGATCACCTCGGCGCCGAAATCGGCCAGCAACTGCCCGCAGAACGGTCCTGCAAGGAGCTGCCCCATCTCGATAACGCGGAGATCGGCGACCGGGCCAGACCCTGGGACGACCGGCTTTGCCATGCTTTCCTACCCTCTTCCTATTGCGCCCGGCCGGCTAGACCGTCTTGGCCGGGCCATTCGGCACAAATCCCATGCCGTGCGCAATCGTCGCGGCGTCGGCCTCTTCCAGCGAACTTTGCCGCATGTCCACCGGCAGCAGCGCCACGCTGACCAGCAGCAGCATCTGGCACACGACCACGATGCCGACCACGCCCACCATGCCGAACCCGTTGAACAGCGCCACGATCGCGTACGGCATGAGGATGGAGGCGAACCGCCCGCATGCATTGGCGAAACCACCACCCCGCAGCCGCAACGCCGTCGGGAAAAGTTCCGGGCCATAGGAGTAGTATGCGACCGCAACGAGGTAGTACAGCGCTGCCGTAAGCAGGAAGCCAACGGCTGTCAGCGCCGCCTGGTCGACCATGTTCGGGTAAAGCACGCCGAACAGGATCGTGAGCAGGCTGGCGCCGATCATGGACGCCTTGCGCGACAGGCGATCGACCAGCAGGAAGCCGATCAACGCGCCGATCGGGCCGCCAAACGACATCAGCGTCGTGTAGCCGAGCGAGGACACGACGGACATACCTTGCTTGACAAGGAAAGTCGGGATCCAAGAAATCATGCCGTAGAGCGTGACGTTGACGGCGATCTGCGACAGCGCGGCCACCCAGGTGCGGCCGATCAGTTCGCGGGAAAACAGCACCTTCAAGGGGACAGAGGGCGTGCGCAGGTCACGCGTCAGCGTGACGGGTGGCAGCGGGCCGACGCTGGCGGCCACCTCCGCCTCGATTTTGGCAATCGTCCGCTCGGCTTCGTCAAGCCGGCCGCGGGATTCCAGCCAGCGCGGGGATTCCGGCATCTGCTTGCGGATGAACCAGACGATCAGGGCGCCGACGCCGCCGAGCAGGAACATCACCCGCCAGGTGAAATGTGGAATCAGGAAGAACGCGGCGGCATTCGACACGGGAAGGCCGATGTTGATCAGCATGCCAAGCAGCGCGCCCCAGCGGCCACGATGCGACGGCGGGATGAACTCGCACAACGTCCCCGCGGCGACGACGAGTTCGGCGCCGAGCCCAATGCCCATGACGAAGCGGCAGGCGATCAGCGCGGTGATGTTCGGCGCGAACACAGCGACCAGCGAGGCTACGCCGAAGATCGCCAGATTGGCCTGGTAGGAAAAGCGCCGGCCATAGCGGTCGCCGAGCCAGCCGGCGGACGCAGCGCCGATCAGCATGCCGAAGAACCCGGCGGAAACGAACATGGCGCCGTGCGAAAGGTCGGCAAAGCCGTCCTTCACGGTGGACGCGACCACACCGCCGGTCAGGTAGACGTCGAACGCGTCGACGAAACCACCGGCGGCGATGAGCATCAGCATGCGCCAATGGAACCGTGAAATGGGCAGCCGGTCGAGCCTCGCCCCCGAGTTGATGATGTCAGCCATGGACCTGTCCTCGTTTTATTGTTGGCCGGTTCGGCAATTAGTGGCGGGCGAGAAACCCAAGCAATGCGTCGGCAAACTCGGCCTTCCGCTTCGACCCGGCGATGACGTGGGCCGCTTCCGGCATATCGAGGCCCTCGGCGCCGGGGATCGCGTCCTGGATCGGCCGGGTCGTGCGCGGTCCGGTGACCTGGTCGAGCCAGGCATGCTGGACCAGCGTCGGCGCCTTGATCTGCGCGGCGCGGTCGCGTGCATCGTGCGCGACGCAGGCCTCGATGAAGCGTTCATGGGTGGTCAGCCGCCCGTTCAGCTCGCTCCACACGCCGGTCTCGCCCAGCAGCCGGTCCACGTTGCGGATGTAGTAGTCGGCCTCGAATGACAGCAGCGACACGATCTTCTGGAACGGCAGGAAGCCGAAATCGCGGTGCGTCCACATCAGCATGCGGAGCTGGTCGGCAAGGAAGCGGTCGGCCGAAAGCCAGGCGCCGGTGTTGACCATGGAGCGGGCGAGCGTCGGTTTGCGGATCGCCACCTCCTGCATGATGCACGCGCCCATGCCGATCAGCCCGACCAGATGCGCCCGCTCGATGCCGAGGTGCTGGAACAGCCCCATGACGTCATCGGCGTACAGCGCGGTCGTCGCCGGGCGGGAAAGGTCATCGTCGGATTCGCCGATGCCGCGGTGGTCGAAGATGATGACCTGGTAGCGATCCGTCAGCCCGGCCGGCAGGTGGCGTTCCCCGCCATGGCAGAACGTGCCCCAGCCGCCGGAGAGGATGAGCGGATCGCCCTCCCCGTGCAGCTCAAAGAACATCGTGTGACCGTTGATGTGAGCCGTGGGCATGCGGACCTCAGGACGCTTGTTGCAGGGGTACGGGGCGAAACCGGTCGATGCACGATTCGGCCGTGACGATGTCGGCGTAGCGGCGACCGACATCCAGCAGGTTGGCTTCGTGCGGCCCCGGCTCCATGTCGCCGCAGCAATCGGCCGGGACGATCACGCGGAAGCCGTGCGAAAACGCGTCGATGATGGAGGCCCGGACGCAGCCGGAGGTCGTGCAGCCCGTCATGACGACGGTGTCGACCCCGTTGCGCTGCAGGATGCTGCTGACAGGCGTGCCGAAGAAGATCGACGGGCCGGCCTTGATGACGTTCACGTCATAGGCGGGATCGTAGACCCGCTTGTCCATTTCCGTGCCGGGATCGCCGTGGAACAGCCCGGTGCGGATCGCCGCGGTTTTCCACGGGATCATGTCGCGCGGGCTGCACCAGGCGGTCCGGCAGGACACGACCAGCACGCCGGCGCGCCGCGCGGCATCCAGCAACACGGCGGTGCGTTTGACGGCCGCCGCGATGTGCGGCGAGCCGCCGGCGGGCAGCGTGGGATCGGTGAAGGCGCGCTGGAAGTCCACGACCAGCACGGCCGGCGTGTGCCCCCAGCCGACAGGGAGCGCGCCATAGCCGGCAGCGTCGAAGAAGTCGCTCATGCACGAGTCTCCTCAGGGGGCGATGTAAACGCGGCGGTGTGCTCGCCGAGCGCGGGCTCCCGCAGGTTGGGTTGGGACGGTTCGTGTTCGAAGCGGGCCACGGGGGCCAGGTGGCGGCGGCCCTGCGCGTCGGTCAGCACGGCATGGCGGGCCTGCACCTGCGCGTCATCCAGCGCCTCCGGCAAGGTTTTCACGGGGGCAAAGCAGACGTCGAGTTCGGCGAACCACGCGACCCACTCGGCCTGGCTGCGCTGGCGGAACGTCTCGGCCAGGAAGGCGACCAATGGCCCCTGGTGCGGGCCAGGCCCCGCTTCGCAAAGCGGGATGAAATCCAGCCGCCCCAACCGCTCCAGCAGATTGCGGACGAACTTGATCTCCTGGCCGCCCAACACGACGTGGCGCCCATCCGCCGTCTCGTAGATGCGGTAAAAGGCCGAACCGCCCATGCTGCGCTCATGCTTGGGCACGGGCTGGCGCCCTTCCGCAAGCGTTGGGCCGAGCACGTTCGGCATGCTGCCGAGCACGCTTTCATGCATGGACACGTCGAGGTAGTCGCCGCGGCCGGTGGTTGCCCGGCGCAGCAGCGCCATCAGCACGCCGCTGAGAGCGTGGAGCGAGGACAGCATGTCCGCGGCGGGAATGGCCGGGATCGCCGGCGCGTCGTCCCCGCCCAAATTGATGCTCATCGTGCCGGCCAGCGCCTCGGTCGCCAGGTCGTGGGCGGGCCGCGCCACATAGGGGCCTGTCTGGCCAAACGCGCTGATCGAACAATAGACGAGGCGCGGATTGCGCTGACGCAGGGTTTCCTGGTCGAACCCGAGGCGCTTCATCACGCCGGGGCGGAACGCTTCGACGAACACGTCCGCCTCGTCGCACAGGCGCAGCAGCGCCGCACGTCCCGCGTCCGATTTCAGGTCGAGCGCCACGCTCTTCTTGCCGCGGTTGACGTTGCGGAAGAACACGTTGCCCGGCCCGATATGCCGGCCCGGATCGCCTTCGCCGGGCTGTTCGATCTTGATGACCTCCGCCCCGTGGTCGGCCATGACCATGGTCAGGTATGGACCGGGCAGGAAGACGGACAGGTCCACCACCTTGATGCCGGCGAGCTTCATGTGCGCGGCCCTTGCCCGTCCGTTGCGAGCAGGTCGTTGTCGGCGCCGAGCGGGCGGCACACGCGCTGGCTTGGCCGCTGCCCGTTGATCCGGAGCGGATTGGCCAGCATGCGCAGATCATCGCGCGTCGCATGCGGCACGGTGGCGACCATGCCGATCTCCGCCACGAACGGATTGGCCAGCGCCTCACCGATGTCGAGCACGGGCGCCACCGGCAGCTTGCCTTCCAGCACGCTCAACCATTCCGCCGTCGGCCGCGCGCCCATGATCGCGTCGAGGGCGGCGGTCAGCGCGTCGCGGTTGGCGGTCCGCGCCGCGGCGGTGGCAAAGCGCGGGTCGCTGCCGAGATCGTTGCCGCCGATGCCGGCGATCAGCGCCTCCCAAAACTTGTCCATCATGCAGCCGACGAAGATCCAGCCATCCGCCGTTTTGATCGTCTGCACGGGCGTGCGCGAAAGATGCGCGCCGCGCGGCAGGCGGGTCGGGGTATCGCCCTCGTTCAGGTGCCACGTGGCAGGGTAGGTGAGTTGGTGCAGCGCGACCTCGAACAGGCTGGTGTCGACATCGCAACCGACACCGGTGCTGCGCGCCTGGATCACCGCCGCCAGCAGCCCGGTGACGCCCGTCATCCCCGTCATGAAGTCGATCATGGACACGCCGAGGCGCGACGGTGGCCCGTCCGGCTCCCCGGTGAGGCTCATCAGGCCGGCCTCCGCCTGCATCAGGAAATCGTAGCCGGGCCAGGCGCGCCGGCTGTTGTCACGGCCGTAGGCGGAAATGTGGAGGCAGACGACACGGGGGTTGGTTGCGGCGAGGGCGGCGTAATCGATGCCGAGTTTCTCCGGCTGGTCGCCGCGGAGATTGTTGATCACGGCGTCTGCCGTGCCGACGAGGCGCAGAAAATCCTCTCGGCCCGCCTTTGTTTTGACGTCCAGCGCGACGCTGTTCTTGTTCGTGTTGAAGGTCTGGAAATACTGGCTGTCGTTTGCCCCCAGCATGTGAGGACCCATGTGGCGCGAGGCGTCGCCACCGGTCGCGGCGTTTTCGATCTTGATCACGTCAGCGCCCAGATCGGCGAGGAACATGGATCCGTACGGTCCTGCGCCGAACTGCTCGAAGGTCAGGATGCGAACGCCGTTGAGCGGCTTCACGCAACCACCCCAGAACAGAGCGTCCGTTGCCGCCGCCAAGGGCTCGGCCAATGAGCTTGGATCCCGGCCAACATCCGTCCTCCCCATCTTGTAATTGTCCAGACAATTACATTCGACGGCGGTGCTGTCAAACCGAGCTGTTCCCGAAATCGTAGCCAGCCGCGTTCAGAAGCGTGGTGAGTCAAGCCCTATCGATCAGGCCGCTTGCGGAGGCGGTAACGGTCCCTGGCTTCGGTGAGAACTTCGGCTGGTCCGAATTAAGATCGGACGTGATGACTGCAGCACGTCGGCCATCGATAGACTATGGCGACCGTCCACGGCGCATGTCGCAGCATGCGTCCGTGCCGGGTGGCTTCTACGGCATGGCGGAATTTGCGATAACCGCGTCGAGCACAACTGCGCCACCTTCGCCTGGCATGACGAGGATCGGGTTGGCTTCGACCGTGCTGACGCTGCCGGCATTCTCCGCCGCGAGCTGGGAGATGACGACGATGGCGCGGCACAGCGCGCCGACATCCACGGCCGGGCGCCCGCGATAGCCGAGCAGCAGGGGGGCCAGCCTGAGTTCCCGTGTCATCGCCTCCGCCTCGTCCGGGCCGACCGGTGCACGGCGCCAAGCAACGTCCTTCAACAATTCGACCCCAACGCCACCCATGCCGACCATGACCAGCGGGCCGAACACCGGGTCGGCATGGGTGCCCACCACGCACTCGACACCGCCAGCCAGCATCGGCCCCACCAGGAAGCCGTCGATGCGCGCGTCGGGGCGACGTTGCCGGACTGCGGCGAGCATGGCGGTTGCCGCATCGCGGACCGCCTCGTCCCCAACGAGGTCCAGCGCCACCCCGCCCACCTCCGTCTTGTGGGCGATGTCGGGCGACAGGATTTTCAGGCATGCCGGGGCGGCCAGGTCGCGCGCGGCGTCGACGGCCGCGTCGGGGGTCGCCGCGACGACCTCCGGCGGCACCGTCAGGCCGCGCTCGGCAAGCACCTGCTTGGCGTCATGCTCGTTCCAGCGCGTGCCCGGCGGCAAAGGCGGGTGGCCGGAGGGCGCCGGGCGGGCCGGCGGGACCCGGGCAAAGTGCGCGGCGAAGCCGGCGAGCGCGGCCACCGCCCGCATCGCCCGCACCGGCTCCTCGAACACCAGGCAACCTGCCGCCTCGAACCTGGTAGCGCAGTCCTCATCCACGCTGATGCACATCACCACCGGAACGCTGGGACAGCGCGCCAGCACCGGCCCGACCCCTGCGAGCACGACGGGGTTGCTGCCGCTGCTGCCCATGAAACAGAACACTGCGTCGAACGCGGTTGTTTCCAGCAGGGCGGACAGGCAGCCCGGGATCAGATGCGGCTCGGCTAGCCATTGCGCCGTGAAGTCCACCGGGTTGCGCGCCGCGCCGTTCGGCACCATGGCCAGGATCTTCGCCTGGGCATCGTCCGGCACCGGCGACAGCGTAAGGCCGGTTTGCGCGGCATGGTCGGCCATCTGCACGCCCATGCCGCCGGAATTGGTCATCACGGCGACGCGCCGCCCGGCCGGCAAGCGGCCTCGGGACGCGGTCAGCGCGGCGGCATAGGCGACGTCGAGCACCTCCTCCGTGCTGCCGGCCCGGTGCACCCCGTATTCCCGGAACACCGCGTCATAGGCAGCGTCGAACCCGGCCAGCGAACCGGTATGCGACGACGCCGCCCACGCGCCCGCCGGGGTGGCGCCGGACTTCATCAGGATCACCGGCTTGCGGTTGGTTCGCGCCAGCGCCAAAGCGGCCAGAAAGCTGTCCGGGTCGCGGATACCCTCGATGTAGCCGACCAGCACGTCCACCGCCGGGTCCGCGGCAAACGCACCGAGCACCTCGCCGATTTCGATGTCGCTTTCGTTGCCGGTGGTCACGAAATGCCCGACCGACAGGTTGCGGCTGCGCGCGAGGGTGATGATGTGCGCGCCATAGCCCCCGCTCTGCGAAACCACGCCGACGTTGCAGCCCGGGACCAGCGGGCGCGGCTGGGCGTCGTAGAAGCTCAGATACGCGCCGCTGGCCAGGTTATAGGCGCCGGTGCAGTTGGGGCCGAGCACGCGGGTGCCGCCGGCCCGGGCGACGCGCACGATCTCATCTTGCAGCGCGCGGCCGGCGGGGCCGGTTTCGCCGAACCCGGCGCTGAACAGGATGATCGTGCCCACGCCGCATCGGGCGCAGTCGGTCACCGCGGCCAGCACGCCGTCCGCCGGGATGGCGATGATGGCGCAGTCCACCGGCCCGGCAATGGCCGCGACGGTCGGAACGGCCGGCAGCCCCTGCACCAGGCTGCGTCGCGCGTTCACCGGGTGGATCGGCCCGGTGAAGCCGCTGGCGCGCAGCACGGCCAGGGTTCGGCCGCCGATCCGGGTCGGGTCGTCGGACGCGCCGATGATCGCGACCGAACGGGGCGCCAGCAGCGAGCGAAGGTCCGTCACAGCCCGAGCACGCCCGGGTTCATGCGGCGCTGCGGGTCGAGCGCCGCCTTGATCCGGCCGGGCAGGTCGCCGGACGGGGGCAGGTAGAAGCGGCCGAGCTGGTTGTGGGCCGCACCGTGCCGGTCCATCACGTCGCGCACGTCCACCCGCAATTGCCGCACGGCGGCGCGCGCCGCCGGGTCGGCCGGGGTGCCGCCGAAGCGCACCCGGTTGCGGTCGGACAGGTGGCGCAGGTGCAGGGGGTCAAGCGCGTCACGCCAATAAAACATCGGTTCCATGGTGACCGAGGCGCCATGGGCGCTGAACAGCCAGTTGATGCGGATGCCGTGCCGGTCGATGTCGGACGCCTGAGCCTTGAACAACGCCTGCACCGCATGGAAGCAGTCGCGCGCCGCCGACAGTGGCAAGTGGCCATGCACTGGCACCCAACGCTCCCCATCCTGCCCAACCATGCCGCGCACGGAGAACGGCCGGGCATCCAGCGCCTGCGGCACGGCGGGCGGGATTTCCGTGCCGCCGGCTTCGATGCAAACCCGGCGCATCGCGTCCATCTGCGCCTCGGCATGCGGTGCGGTGCAGCCTTCCGCCGTCACGTGCAGCGACCAGGGCGCTTCCTCCAGCGCGTCCTTGCCGCGGCGCAGGCCGATCACGTCCCGCACGGCGCGGCTGATGGAGCCGGCGCGGCCCGCCACCGCGGCGGCGGTGCGAAGCGCGTCGCCCAGCTCCATCGCCTTGGCGGCGCCTTCCGCGCGGGCACGGTCAAACGCCAGCGCCGTGCCGCCCGGCCCCTGCTGGAGGCGCGTGATGGCCGCGAGAACCGCGCCGCCGTCGCCGAAGCCGAACGAGGCGAAGCGCTTGATCGCCGGCGGCAGCAGCCGCAGCACGATTTCCGTCTTGAGCCCGAACGCGCCGCAATCACCGATGAACAGGCCGGTCAGGTCGGGCCCGTACTGGCGCAGGAACGGGATGCCGCCGGGCGTGGTCCAGCTTCCGGTCCGCACGACGCTGCCGTCCGCCAGCACGACCGCCAGGCCGATGATCCCGTCCGACCCACCCACGCCCTGGCTGGCCGCGCCGCCGATTGTGGAGTGGCTGCCGGAGATCGGTGCGGCGACCACCGTCCGCAGCCCGTGCGGCTGCAATGCGTCGGCCAGCGCCTGCCACGTGCAGCCGGCGCCGACCACGGCGGTGAGGTTGGGGGCGTCCACGGTGATCGTGGTCAGCAAAGCGGTGTCCACCGTCACAGCCGGCGCGTTCGGCACCACGCCGCCGGTGTAGGACAGCCCAGCCCCGCGCGGCACCACGGCCCGGTTCGCTTCCGCCAGGATGCGCAACGCCGCCGCGGCCTGCTGCGTCGTGCCCGGGCGGATCAGCAGGTCGGGGACGACCGCGTCCTCCCCGGGCAGAATGTCCGATCCGGCCAGGGCACGATGCGCCAGGTCGGTGACGACCCCGGCGTCGCCCAGCACCGGACGCAGCGCCTCGGCCAGGTCAGTGATTGGGGTCATGCGGCGGCGACCAGGGTGCCGTCCTGTTCGCGCACCGTCACGCTGGCACCGATGGCGGGCGGCGCGTCGCCGCGCCAGCGCAGCAGCATTAACCCGCCCTGCACGCCGCGCAGCAGCACGGCGGTGTACGGTGTTTCGGCCTGCAGCGCCGGGGTTGGCGCGCGGGACACCACGGTTTGGCTGTAAACCTCCGCGGTGAAGGGTGGGACGCAGGCGGTGAACATCCCGCCTCCGCAGCCGCGGCAAACCGGTGCTGGGTAGGATTGCAGGCGGCCGCACGCGGTGCAGGCCCGCACGGCAGGTGTGGCGTCAGACATGCGCGCTCCCCAGCACCAACGAGCAGTGCATTCCGATCACCCCGCCATTGCCGTGCACCAGCGCCAGGTCCGCGCGGGGCAATTGCCGCGCCCCTGCCGTGCCCATGATCTGCCGCGCCCCCTCCACCACGGGGAACAGCCCCGCCGGCAGCCCGGGATGGCCACCGGACAGCAGCCCGCCGCCGGTGTTGGCGGGCAACGCGCCGCCGCGTGCCAGCCCGCCCGCGGCGACGAACGCCCCGGCCTGGCCGCGCGGACAGAAGCCGAGGTCTTCCAGCTCGATCAGCACCGTGATGGTGAAGCAGTCGTAGAGCTGAGCGAAATCCATGTCCGCCGGAGCGAGGCCGGCGGCGGCGAAGGCGGTGGCGCCCGACCGTCGGGCGCCCGTGACCAGCGGGTCGTCGGCATCGGTGAGATAGGCATGCGACAAGCCATAGCCGCTGCCGAGCAGGAACGCGGACCGTGCCTTCAGGCTGCGCGCCCGCTCCGGCGACACCACGACCAGTGCGGCGGCGCCGTCGGACACCGGCGCGCAGTCCAACAGGGTCAGCGGGGTCGCGATCGGCTTGGCGGCCAACACGTCCGCGACCGTGATCGGCGTGCGGAAATGCGCGTTGTCGTTCAGCGCGGCGTGCGCGCGCGTGGTGACGGCCACGGCCGCCATCTGCTCGCGCGTCGTGCCGAACAGCGCCATGTGGCGCGCCGCCAGCAGCGCGTACAGGCCGGGCACCGGAACCCCGGCGGGCACCTCCGCAGCCATGTGCGCGGCACTTTGCGCCATGCGCGACACCGCGCCCTCGCGGGAAAACCCGCTCAGCAGGGGTTGGCCGGCCACCACCAGCACCGCCTCCGCCCCGCCGGTCGCCACCACGCGCGCGGCCTGGTCAACCATCGCGGTGCCGCCCGCACCGGCCAGGTCGACGGTGCTGACATAGCCGGGGTCGAGCCCCAACCCGCGTGCCACCACCGCCGCGGGCATGATCCAGTTTTCCGTCGCGCAGGGCAGGGTAATCACGCCGTCGATCGCGTCGCGGTCGAGCCCGGCATCCGCCAGCGCGCGCGTCGTCGCGTCCGCCATCAGCTCCAGCGCGGAGCGGCCCGGCACACGCCCGACCGCGCTTTCGCCCACGCCGATGATCGCCGCCATCGGCCCGCGTCTCATGCCGGTTGCTTCCCGTGCATGGCTCAGCCCAGCCGGTACACGCGGCGTGCGTTGTCGCGCAGGAACTTGCGCAACGGCTCCGGCCGCAGGCCCAGCGCCTCCACTTCCTGCCGCGTGCGCTCGAACCCCAGAACCGGAAAGTCGGTGCCGAACATCACCTTATCCTGGCCATAGCTGTTGATGTAGTGCGTGAATTGCGGCGGCCAGTATTTGGGCGAGTGCGCGTCGCCGACGATGAAGACGTTCTTGTGCTTCCAGGCCATGGCGATCATCTCGTCGGTCCACGGAATGCCGATGTGGATGCCGATGATCGTCAGTTCCGGAAAGTCGCACGCCACCGCGTCCAGCGTGATGGGCCGGCCGACGCTGCGGCGCGGCATGTCGGCCTGGTAAATCAGCGATTGGCCGACCTGCATCTGGATCGGAATGTCGAGCTCGACGCACTTGGCGTAAAACGGATAAACCCGGGCGTGGTCGGGCGGCAGCTCAAACCAATGCGGATAGAAATGCGCGCCGATGAAGCCGAGCTCCTTCACCGCATATTCCAACTCGCGCACGCCCTGCATGCCCAGCGTGGGATTGATGCCGGCCAGGGCGGAAAAGCGATCGGGGTGCTGGCGAACGGCGTCGGCCACCATCTCGTAAGGCAGGTCGTGCGACGGCATGCCTTTCCAGGCGGTGCGCGAGGCCACCAGGAAGCCGCGCTCGATGCGGGCGGCGTCCATGCGTGCCAGCATCTGCTCGATCGTCATGCCCTGGTACTGCTGGTCCTCGATGCCGATCTTGTCGACGAAGAAGTCCTTCAGCACCTCGCGCCGGGCCATCGCGTCCGGCGTCCACAGATTGACCACGGTGTCGATGGCCATGATGTCGGTCATTGTCACG
The DNA here is from genome assembly GCA_965199555.1 of Acetobacteraceae bacterium. Taxonomy (GTDB): domain Bacteria; phylum Pseudomonadota; class Alphaproteobacteria; order Acetobacterales; family Acetobacteraceae; genus LMUY01. The sequence goes on from CBDASJ010000015.1 coordinate 319,310, forward strand.
TTCCCGGGCCTTCGGTCAGAAGTCTTCGAGCAAGCGCCCGAACCCGGTCACGCGGTCGGTGATGCCGACATCGCGCAGGGCGTGCCAGTAGGTCGCCGCGTTGATGGCGATCACTGGCTTGCCCAGCCAGGTTTCGGCTGCCGCGGCCACGCGCACCGCGCTGAGGTTGGTGCCGACCTGCACGATGGCGTCCACGTCGTCACCGTCCAGCTCGCGCAGGCAGTCCCGCACCGTGCCGGGCGGGATGCGGGCGATGGCGGTCCAACTCGGACATTGCAGGCAGCGGTCCCGCTTCACGTCGAACCCGGCCTCCGTCAGGAAGCGCCGCACCTCCGCATTGGCGGCCGGAAAGTACGGCGACATGAATGCCACCCGCCGCACGCCATAGGCCCGCAGGGCTGCCGCCACCGCGTGCGAGCCGATGCTGACCCGTAGCCCGCTCGCGTCTTCCAGCCGCTGTTGGAACGCGTTGGCGCCCGCCATTCCGTCGAAGAACGTCACCGCCGACATGCCCATGACCAGCGAGTCCGGCCCCGCCGTCATCATGCTGCGCACCGCGTCCACCGTGTTGTCGCCGATCAGCCGCACGCCGCTCATGAACGTTTCGTTGCTGACGGCGCTGTTGTCGGGCGTGAAGATGCGGCTGTAGTGGTTGGTGACGCCCGCCGGACGCATCGCTTCCAGGTCGGGCTGCACCACCGTGTTGGTGGATGGGCCGAGCACCCCGAAGCAGTGCCGCCAGCCGAGCGCGTCCGTCACGGGTGGGCTCCGGCGTCGGGCTGGATCTCACCCGCCGCGGCACGCCAGCAGCGTACCTGGCGGCCGTCATGGAGCACCGTCAGCTCCTGCCGCTCCGTCGTGCACCGGTCGGTCCGATAGGTGCAGCGGCTGGCAAGATAGCAGCCGCGGGGCAGGTTGATCGGGCTGGGGATTTCGCCGGACAACATGGGCCGCGATGGATTGTCGACGCGCCGCGTGGCCAGGTCCGGGAACAGATGGGCGCCGATCAGTGCCTGGGTGTAGGGGTGCGCCGGGGCGCCGAACACCTGTTCCTTGGTCCCGGTCTCGACGATCTGGCCGAGATACATCACCGCGATGCGATGGCAGATGTACTTCACCGTGGTCAGGTCGTGGGAGATGAACAGGTAGGCGAGGCCGAGCCGGCGCGACAGATCCATCAGCAGGGTGATGATCTCGGCCGTGGTTTCCGGCGTCAGCGCCGAAGTCGGCTCGTCCAGCACGATGAAGTCGGGATTGGTGGAGATGGCGCGCGCAATGGCCACGCGCTGCTGCCGCCCGGCGCTGAGCTCGGACGGGCGGCGGCCCGCCAAGTCCGGCGACAAGCCGACCAGGGTCAGCAGCTCGCCCACCCGGGTTGCCCGGTCGGCAGGCGACAGGTCGGTATGCAGTGCCAGCAGCTCGCCGATCACGTCCTGCACGGACCAGCGCGGGTTCATGGAATCCAGCGGGTCCTGGAACACGATCTGCAGCTTGGCGCGGTAGGGCCTGAACGACGCTTCGGACAAGCCGGACAAGGGTTCACCCCGGAATGCCAGCGTGCCGCTGGTCGGGGTTTCCAGGCGCAGCAGGCATCGCCCGGTGGTGGTCTTGCCGGAGCCGCTTTCGCCGACCAAGCCCAGGCACTCGCCCGGCCGCAGCGTGAACGACACGGTGTCGGCAGCATGCACCGTGCCGCCGTTGCGCAGCACGAAATGCTTGGTCAGCGCCTGCACGTCGATCAGCGGCGCGGCCTCCGCGATCTCGGCAGATCGTGCGGCCAGGGCCGCCCCGCCCTCCTCGCGCTGCAACGCCAGCACACGGCGCGAGTATTCATGCTGCGGCGCTTGGAAGAACTGCCGCACCGGCGCGCGCTCCACGATCGCTCCATCGCGCATGATCAGCACGCGGTCGCAGTAATTCGCGACGATGCCGAGGTTCTGCGTCACCAGCAGCACCGCCGAACCCGTGGCGCGCGCCGCCTGCCACATCTGGTCCAGGAACCCGGTCTGGATGGTGACGTCCAGGCCGGAGGTCGGCTCATCCGCAATCAGCAGCCGCGGGGTGGAGCTGAGCGCCATGGCGATCAGCACCCGCTGGGTCATGCCGGTCGACAACTCGTGCGGAAAGGCCCGGGCACGGCGGGCCGGGTCGTTGATGCCGACCATCTCCAGCATCTCCACCGCCCGCGCCCAGGCGGCCCGGCGGCTGCACGCGTTGTGGGCGCGGTAAACGTTGGCGATCTGGCTGCCGACGTTGAGCAGCGGATGCAGCGAGGTGCGCGGGTTCTGCACGATCAGACCGATCTTGCGGCCACGCAGCTTGGCCCGGTCCGCTTCGGGCATCTTCAGCAGGTCGCGGCCTTCGAACCGGACCGTGCCCGCCTCGATCCGGCCCGGCGGCCGCGCCAGGCCGAGCAGCGCGGTGGCGACGGTGGATTTGCCGCAGCCCGGCTCCCCCATCAGGCCGACGAACTCACCCGGCGCGATCGACAGCGACACGTCGCGCACCGCGACAAGGCGGCCGCCATCGGGAAGCGGGAAGCTCACCCGTAGCCCCTCGACCGCGATCAGCTCGCCAGCCGTCGCGGGCACCACGCTGCTCACCGCCACGCTCATCGGAACCGCGCCTCGAAGCTGTGGCCGACGACGGCATAACCGAACACCACGATCGACATGGCCAGCCCGGGAAAGATCGAGCACCACCATTGCCCCAGGATCATCTGCGGCGCGCCCTGCGAAATCATCAGCCCCCATTCCGGCGTGGGCGGCCGCACCCCCGCGCCGACGAACGACAGTCCGGCCGTGAGGATGATCGCGAAGCCCACCGTCGCCGAGCTTTGCACGATGGACGGCACCAGCGAGTTCGGCAGCACATGGGTCAGCGCGATGCGCAGCGGCGTGTTGCCGGCCGCGCGCGCCGCCTCGACATAGGTGCGGGGCATGTGGCTCATCACCTCCGCCCGGGTGAGGCGCACGAAGATGGGCGTGTAAACCAGCGTCAGCGCGATCACGATGTTGACCGGGGAGCGTCCGGCCATGGCCACCAGCATCATTGCGGTGATGAACACCGGAAACGCCTGCAACAGGTCGGATACGCGCATCAGCGTCTCGGTCGCGGGGCCGCGGCGCGACCCGGCCAGCAGGCCGAGCAGCGTGCCCACCACGCAGGACAGGATGGCGGCGGACAGCGCGATGGTCATGTCGGTGCGGGGCGCCGCGATGATCCGCGAGAAGATGTCGAGGCCGGATTGGTCGGTGCCCATCCAATGCGGTGCCACGGCATTGCCGCCGGTCAGGCTGCCCCACAGCAATCCGGGCAACTCGGCCAGGCTGGGTGGCGGCACGGAAATGTCGGAACCCGCGGCCACCGGATCGAACGGCGTGAGCGACGGGCCGAACACGGCGAGCACCAGGGACAGCACGATGATGAAGATGCCGATGCCGAGCAGCACGCCGCCGCGCCGGGCGCGCCGCCGCAACCCGCCGGGGGCGTCGCCGGCATGCAGCACCGCCGGGTCGATGTGCTGGTCGAACTCCTCGGGGGTGGAGGCTGCGCGGGTGGACATCATGCGCGGGGTCCTCAGCTGCGGATGCGGGGGTCGAGATAGGCGTGCACGATGTCGAGCAGCAGGTAGACCAGCAGCGACACCATCGCGACCACCAGCACCGTCCCCTGGATGGCCGGGTAGTCGAATGCGAGCACCGAGCGCACCGCGTACTGGCCGATGCCGTTCAAGGAGAACACCACCTCCACCGTGACGGCGGAGGACAGCAGGACGCCGTAGAAGATGCCGACCAGCGTGACGGCGGGGGTCAACGCCGCCCGCAGCGCGTAGCGGGCCACGATGCGTTCGGGCAGGCCGGATGCGCGGGCATACAGCATGTAATCGGATTGCAGCGCCCGCAACGTGTTGGTGCGCACCATTTTGATGATGGCGCCCGACACCACGAAGGCGAGCGTGAGGATGGGCAGCGCGATGTACTGCACCGCCGTCCAGAACGCCCCGAGATCACCCGCCAGCAGGGAGTCGACCGTGATGAAGCCGGTCACCTGGGGCGGGGCGGTCATCAGCGGATCGAACCGGCCCATGGGTGGCGGTGCGATGTTGAGCAGGAAGAAGAACACGAAGACGAACAGCAGGCCCCACCAGTAATCGGGCTGCGCGCCGGCGAACAGGCCCCAGGTCAGCGTGAACCGGTCGGCCAGTCCGCCGGGCTTGCGGGCGCTGGCCAGGCCCAGCGGCAAGGCGACGGCGAAGGCCAGCACCAGCGCGTAGGTGACGATCTCCAGCGTGACCGGCAGGCTCTCGAGGATTTCCCGCCCGACCGGCTGGCTGCTGACCCAGGAGGTGCCGAGATTGCCTTGCAACAGCCCATCATGCGCCGAGTCGAGGCCGAGGAAGCTGACGAACTGCATCCACATCGGCCGGTCCAGGCCCAGCGCGTGCTTAGCCTGCACGTAAGCCTCGGGGCTGGAGTTCAGGCCGACGAGCTGCGCCACCGGGTCGGCCGGCAGCAAGCGGATCACCACGAACACGGCCGCCGTGATGCCCGCCAACTGCAACACGAACACCGCGAGCCGGACCAGGATGAAGCGGCCAATCATCGCCGCGTCCTCAACGGTGCAGAAAGCGCCAGATCAGCACCTGGCTGGGATGTAGCGTCAGGCCCTGGATGCCCGCCTGCTGCGCATAAAGCAGCTTGGTTTCCAGCACCGGGATGATCGGCAGGTTGTCCGCTAGGATGTTCTGCATCCGCGACAGCTCCAATTGACGGGTCGCGGCGTCGGTTTGGAGCAGCACCTTGGTGAAGGTGTCGTCGAACTCCGTGTTGGAGAAGTTGGACGCGTTGCTCACGCCCTGCGGCGGGGTGACGTAGTTGAGCTTCATCGCGTAGACCGCGTCGACGACAATCGGCTTGGATTGGTCCTGCAGGCCGAACGGCAGGTCCTTCTTGACCAATTGGCGGTCGGCGTATTGCGTGGCCGGGAGGGGGTCGAGCTGGACCGGGATGCCCAGCGCGCGCAGCCGGGTTTGCACCAGGGTCGCGCTCGGGCCGAGGATGCTTTCACGCTCGGCCGGGTAGGCGAGCTTGAACGCTTCCGGGAACGCTTCCAACCCCTTGCCGCCGGGATAGCCGGCCCGTTCCAGCATCGCCTTGGCCTTTTCGGGATCGTAGTCGTAGACGGTGTCCGGTTTGACGTAGTTCGGGAAGGTGGACGGGATCAGCCCATCCCATTTCCGCGCATCGCCGAAATAGCTGGTCCGGGCAATGTCCGCGTAGGGCAAGGCATAGGCGATGGCTTGGCGCAGCAGGACGTTGTCGAACGGCTTGACCTTGTAGTTGAGCAGCACGGACAAAGAGCTGTTGAGGTAGCCGCCGGTCACCCGCAGGCCCGGCGCGGTGCGCAGGCTGTTCAGCTCCTGGGGGTTAAGCCCTTCGGCCACCTGCGCGCGGCCGGTGCGCAGGATCGCGATCCGGTTGGAGCTTTGCGGCACCCGGCGGTAGATGACGCGGTCATAGAACGGCTTCGGCCCGTAATAGCCGGGGTTGCGGCGAACGGTGAACTCCTCGTCCTTTTTCCACGATTCCACGCACCAGGCGCCGAAGCTCGGCGCGTTCGTGGTGTTGGCGTAGCCGTGGCTCCACGGGTCCTCGGGTGTCGCATGCGCCCGCATTTCCTTGGAGTCGTAGATCAGCAGGCCGAGCACGCTGAGCACGCGCAGGAACAGCGGGTTCGGGCCATCGAGCTTGAAGCGGACCGTGTGGTCGTCGACCTTCGTCACCTCGTCGCCCAGGCGGCGGAGCTCCGCCACGTCCGGGGTCTTGGCGAACAGCTTGCCGTTGAAGTTCTCCAGCGACGCCACGGACGCCAGGAACTCGCCGATCGGCGCCTGGCCGCTGACCGATTTGGCGCGGCCGAAGCTGTAGATCACGTCGTCGGCGGTGAACGCATTGCCGGCACAGCTTTTCGCATCGGTGCGCAGCGTCAGCGTCCAGGTGTTGCTTGGCGCGTCGAACGTCCAGGCGGTCGCCAGCGCCGGGGCGAAGGTGCTGAAATCGTAGGTTTGCACGCCGTCGGCGTTGGGCGGGTTCACCGCGTAGTTCACCAGCGGCTCGATGACGTTCAGCATGCCTTCCTGGCTGGGCGGATAGGTGCCGGACGGCCCGTCGACATCCATGCTGGCCGGCACGCCGTCGCCGACCACGAACAGGGTTTCCTCCGCACGCGCCGCCGTTGCGGTGACGCCGAACGCCGCCAGCGCGGCCAAGGACAGGCCACGAAACCGTTTATGCATGTGTGTCTCCTTGGGACGCAGGCGGGGAACAAAGCGCTGTTAGTTCGCCGAGGCTGAGCAGGTCGGCGTATTTCTGCCCCATGTCGAACAGGTTGGCCTCGTGCGGACCCAGGGCGCGGTCGCCAACGCAATCCGTCACCACCGTGGTGCGGAAATCGTGGCTGCACGCATCGACGACGGTGGCACGCACGCAGCCGCTGGTGGTGCAGCCCGCGACCAGCACGGTGTCCACCCGGCGGAACGACAGCCAGCCCGCCAGCCCGGTGCCGAAAAACGCGCTGGCCTGCCGTTTGCGCAGCACCAGCTCGCCGGGCGCCGGGGCGACGTCAGGATGGATTTGCGACAAGCGGCTGGTTTCGGTCAGCCCGGCAAGCGGCGGCACCTTTCGCACAAAGGCGCCGCAATCGCTGCCGTCATCGGCATACACCACCCGCGTGTGCGCCACCGGCCAGCGCAGCGCGCGCGCCAGGGCGAGCAATTCGACCGTCCGAGCGATGGCAGCGTTGATGTTGCCGCCGCCGAAATGCGCCGGGTCGGTGAAGCCGTGCACGAAGTCGACCACCACGACGGCGGGCGCGCGGCCCAGGCCCGTGGGTTGGGCAAAGCCCTGGCGACCGTAGATGCCAGTCTCGTCGCTCATGCGCCGGCTCGGTAGGGCTGAGTGCAGGCTAGCTGTCGGCCCAGCGTGAACGATGCCGCGCCTTGTCGGGCAAGCCCCGCATAGCCTGGCTGATCGCGCTGATCTGCGCGTCGAGTGCAGCAAGCAACTGGGGCAAACGCTCGGGCGCGAACCGCTCGGGTATGCCGTTGATGGACAGCGTGCCTTCCGGCCGGCCGCGCCGGTTGTTGAGCGTGACGGCGAGGCCGATGATGCGGCCCATCGGTTCGTCCGGCACCAGCGCATAGCCGCAGGCGCGACACGACGTGACAGCGGCCAGCACCTGCGCCCGGTCCTGGCCCGGCACCTCGGCCAAGCGCGGCGCCACCTTGTCCAGCACCTGCTCCACCTCGAAATCGGGCAAGGCCGCCAGCATCGCGATGCCCGGCGCGCCGGCGCCGAGCGGCCGGCGCGAGCCGATATCCATGGGCAGCGTCTTGATGGAGAAGCTTCCCATCTCGACGTCCATGCACACGATGTTCGCGCCGGAGCGCAGACAAAGCGTGGCGGTATCTCCGGTTTGTTCGCTCAGGGTTCGCAGCGACGCCCGCGCCAGATCCGCCACGTCGTGCCGGTTGGACGCTGCCGCGGCCAGGGTGAAGAACTCCAGCCCCAGCGTGTAGCGTTTGCTGACGGCATCCTGGTCGACCAACGCATTGCCCGCCAGGCTCGACAGCAGCCGGTGCACCGTCGCACGGTCCAGCCCGCTCGCGTCCGCCAGGTCCGCCAAGCGCAGGCCCTCGCCCGGCGCCGCCGCCACCAGCCGCAACAAGCCGAGCGCGCGGTCCACCGCCTGGGCGCCGGTCGTCGCGCGGACTTCCGTGCCGGGCGCGGTCGTGCTGCCCAAGCCTGTGCCGTGTCGTGGTCGCGCCATCTGCCTTCAGCAATCCCCGTCCTTTCCCACGCTCTCGCACGGTCTGCGCGCCCGGCGCTAGCTGGGGGCGACACGCGGCAACTGGAGTTAGGGCACGCGGCTTGCTTAAACAGCTCACAGCCAGCCACCAGGGTGCAGTGCTGATTTCACAGTGTGAAACGCCTATACTCGTTCGTTTCACACTATGAAAAAATTGCTCGACACAGCGCAAGCACTTTTCTAGCCTCCCGTCAGCAATCCGGCGGAAATGGCATGGCTGGCGCGGTCGACATCGTTTGCAACCTGTTCACGCCCGAAGAGGTGCGGAACCATCAAACCGGCATCGACGAGGCATTCAAGGCGCAGGTGCGCATGCCCGAAACGATGCGCGGCGGCGTGCCCGTCACCGACTACATCGCGAAGATGGACCGCGCGGGCATCGAACGGTCCTTGCTGATCGCGGTTCGGGCGGGCGACCTGAACGTCAAAGGCTCGTTCGAGATACCCTATGCCCGCGTGGCGGAAGTCTGCACGGCGCATCCGGACCGGTTCTCCGGCCTGGCCGGCATCGACCCGTTCCGCGGCATGCAGGGCCTGCGCGACCTGGAAGCGGCGGTGAAGCAGCACGGCTTCGTGGGCGCGCATCTGTATCCGCACTGGTTCGGCCTGGCGCCCGATCACGCCAAATACTACCCGTACTACGCCAAATGTTGCGAACTCGACATCCCGATCATGATGCAGGTCGGGCAGAACCTGGTGTATTCGCGCGAACGCCGCCTGCCGAGCGTGGGCCGGCCGATCTGCCTGGACCAGGTCGCGATCGACTTTCCCGAGCTCAAGCTGCTCGGCATCCATGTCGGCGTGCCGTGGACGGACGAGATGATCGCCATGGCCTGGAAGCACGAGAACGTTTTCATCGGCGTCGACGCCTACGCCCCGAAGCACTGGCCCAAGCAGCTCGTGCACTATTTGGACAGCTACGGCCGCGCCAAGGTCCTGTTCGGCACGGACTGGCCGGTGATTGATCCGGAGCGCGCGGTGCGGGAGATCGCCGAGCTTGGATTGCGGACGGAGAGCCACGCGGCACTGATGCGCGACAACGCGCTGCAGGTGTTCCGGCTGCCGCCGAGCCAGTCGGCGCGCGCCGCGCAGTGATGCCGAGCCCGGTCATGGCAGCGGGTCCGGCCCTTCCCGACACGTTCCGGCACATGACCATGGCGGGCGGCATACGCTCCTCCATGCGGCGCAACCCGGGCAAGACGGCGCTGATCTGCGCCGGCCGCAGCCTCACCTATGCCAGCCTGGTCGACCGGATCGACCGCGTGTGTGCGATGGCCGGCGGATTGGGGCTGCACCCGGGCGACCGGGCTGCCATCGTCGCTGGCAACTGCCTCGAATACATCGAGATCGTGGACGGGCTGGCGGAGGCCGGCATTGCCGTGGCCACCGTGAACCCCCGTCAAACACCGGCCGAGTTGGGCTTCATCCTGGACGATTGCGGCGCCCGGGTCGCCTTCGTCACGGCCGAAACGGAGCCGCTGGTCCGCGCAACGTCGTGTTCGGCGGTCGAGCGCATCGTGGTCATAGGACCGGCCTACGAGGCGTTGCTGGCGGATGCGCGCGCCGCCGCGCCGCCGTCCGTCGCGGAATGGCAGGCCTTCGCCATCCCCTACACCTCCGGCACCACCGGCAAGCCGCGCGGCGTCGTGCTGCCCCACCGCTCCCGCGTGCTGACCGGCTTCTGCATGGCGTCCGAGTTCGGCTGCTACGGACCGGACGATCGGTTCCTGGCCGTGACGCCGCTGTTCCACGGCGCCGGCTATTCCTGGGCGCATGCGGCCGTGTTCTTCGGCGGCACCTGCGAGATCATGACGGCGTTCGAGCCGGAGCCGTTCCTCCAGCGGCTGCACGAGGAACCGGTGACGGGCACGTTCCTGGTGCCCACCATCTTCCACGCCATCTTCGCCCTGGAACGCCCGGTGCTGGATCGGCTGCGCGGCCATTCGCTGCGCGCCCTGATGTCCAATGCCGCACCGCTGGCACAGCGGACCAAGGAAACCATCGTCGAGTATTTCGGTGACGGCCTGCTGCACGAGATGTACGGCTCGACCGAGGCCGGCATCGTGTGCAACCTCCGGCCGCAGGATCAGCTGCGCAAGCAGCAATGCGTCGGCACGCCCTTCACCCTGAACCAGGTGAAGCTGCTGGATGATGACGGCCAACCAACGGCGCCGGGCCAGGTGGGTGAGCTGTTCAGCACCTCCCCGTGCCTGTTCGTCGGCTATTGGAACAAGCCGGACGCCACCGCCGCGTCCATGCGCGATGGGTGGTTCTCCGCGGGCGACCTGGCCTGGCAGGATGAAGACGGCTGCTACTACATCGTCGACCGCAAGAAGGACATGTACATCTCCGGCGGCGTGAACGTGTACCCGCGCGAGGTGGAAGAGCTACTGTTCCGCCTGCCGGGCGTGCGCGAAGCGGCGGTGGTCGGCGTGCCCGATGATTACTGGGGCGAGGCCGGCAAGGCGTTCCTGGTGCTGGAGCACGGCGCCAGCCTGGCCGCAGACGCGGTGATCGCGGCCTGCAAGCAGGACCTCGCCGGATACAAGGTCCCGCGGCACGTGGCCTTCATCGACCGGCTGCCGCGCAATGCCGCCGGCAAGGTCCTCAAGACCGAGTTGCGGAACCATCCATGAGCAACCACGACACCGCCCCGCGCACCGTCGCCGTCGGAACGCGCCTGATCGGTTATCGCCGGTTCGGCGCCGGGCCGGCCGTGGTGCTGCTGCATGCCTCGCCCCGGTCATCGGCGGCGATGCTCCCGCTGGGCCTGCGGCTGGCCGACCGATTCACGGTGTTCGCGTTCGACACGCCGGGTTTCGGCTGGTCCGACCCGTTGCCGTTCGATCGGGCGGACGCGCGCGACTACGCCGCCGCGCTGATCGAGGGGTTCGATGCGCTGGGCCTCGACCGCGTCCCCGTCTACGGCTCCCACACCGGGGCGGCCATCGCAGTCGCCGCCGCCGTGGCCTATCCCGACCGGGTGGCGTGCCTGGCGCTCGATGGCTACGCCGCGTTCGATGCGGCGACGCAGGCGGAGTTCCTGGCCAGCTACCTGACGCCGATCGTGCCGCAATGGGACGGCACGCACCTGGCCTGGCTGTGGAGCCGGGTCAAGGACCAGTTCACGGCCTTCCCGTGGTATTGGCGCGCCCAAACCGCCCGGCTGGGCCGGCCCCTGGCGTCGCTGCAATTCATGCAGGCGGTGGTGCAGGATTTCCTGGCGGCCGGCGACAACTACCGCCACGCCTATGCCGCGGCGTTCCGCTACGACCACATCGCCGGGCTGCGGGCGGTGCGCGTTCCCGCGGTGGCGATGTGCCGGTCGGACGACATGCTGATCGAGCATTTGAACCTGCTGACCGACATGCCGGACAACGTTGCCGTTCGCGCACTGGGCAGCGACGACGCCGAGTGGGCGGACGCGATGGCGGCCGCGCTGGCCGTAGGAGCCACCGGTCAGACGCCCGCCCCGACGCCGCCGCCCGCCCTGGCCGGCGTAACCGCCGTGCACCGCGTGCCCGGCGGCACGGTTGGCCTGGTTCGCCACGGCAGCGGTTCCGGGCGGCCAATCGCGCTTCTGCCGCCCATTCCCGGCTCCGCTCGCGGGCAGGCGGGGCTGGCGCGGGCCTTGGCCGATAGCCGGCCGGTGATCGCCCTGGACCTGCCCGGTTTCGGCGCGAGCCTGCTGGCCGGCACGCCCGACGCCGCCGCGATCGCGGCGGCGCTGCTGGCCGCCTTGCGCGCCGCCGGCGCCGACGCGTTCGACGTGGTTGCGATGGGAGAATCCGGTGCCATCGGCGCGGCGCTCGCCCGGGCCGCGCCGGGCGCGGCCTTGGTGCTGGTTGATCCAGTGCCGGATGCCGACCGCGCCGCGACCCTCGACCACGTGGTCGACACGTCGCCGCGGATCGACGGCAGCCACCTGCTCGCCGCCTGGCACCAATTGCGCGATGCGTCGCTGTGGCGCCCCTGGTTCCAGCGTGACCCGGCACACGCCATCGATGCCGGGCTGGACCCCGACGTCCTCGCCCTGCAAGCCGTTCTGGCCGACTGGATGCGGGGTGGACCGGCAGCGCGCCAAACCCTCGCGGCCGCCATGGCCGACGCGCCCGGTGACGCGCCCGCCATCACGCCCGGGACCGATCGGCATGCCCGGGCGGCATCCATCCTGCACGCGCTGGCGCAAAGCTGACCTCACCACGGAGCCCATCCCATGGAACTCGGCGTTTTCATCCCGATCGGCAGCAATGGCTGGCTGATCTCCACTACCGCCCCGCGCTACCAGCCCTCCTTCGCGCTGAACCGCGACACGGTGCTGCTGGCGGAGCGCTACGGGTTCGAGTTCGCGCTATCGATGGTGAAGCTGCGCGGCTTTGGCGGGGAAAGCGAGTTCTGGGACCACTGCCTGGAAAGCTTCACCCTCATGGCGGGGATCGCGGCGGTGACGTCGCGGATCAAGCTGATCGCGTCCAGCGCCGTGCTGACCATGCCGCCCGCAATTGCAGCCCGCATGGGGGCGACCATCGACAGCATCGCGCCGGGGCGGTTCGGCATCAACATCGTGTCCGGCTGGCAGGAGGCGGAGTACAGCCAGATGGGCATCTGGCCGGGCCAGTCGCATTTCCAGCGGCGCTATGAGTATTGCGCCGAATACGTCACGATCCTGCGCGACCTTTGGTCCCGCGGGACATCGGACTTCCAAGGCGAGTTCTTCCAGATGAAGGACTGCCGGCTCAGCCCCCGCCCGTCGAACATGCCCGCGGTGGTCGCCGCCGGGCAAAGCGGCACCGGCATCGAGTTCGCCGCGCAATACGCCGACTACAATTTCTGCATGGGCGAGGGCGTCAACACGCCGACCAAGTTCGCGCCGTCCGTGGCACGCCTGGTGGAGGCGAGCGCCCGTACCGGCCGCACGGTCGGCGCCTATGCTTTGTTCATGGTCATCGCCGACGAGACCGACGCGGCGGCCCAGGCGAAGTGGGAGCTGTATAAGGAAGGCAAAGATACCGAAGCGCTGGGCTGGATGGGCATCCAAGCCGCCGCGGACGACAAGGCGGACCTGAAGGCCACGGCCCGGCACATGACCAACCCGGTCTCGGCCGTGAACTTCAACATGGGCACGCTGGTCGGCTCCTTTGCCACGGTCGCGGCGCTGCTGGACGAGGTCGCGTCCGTGCCGGGCGTGGCCGGGATCATGCTGACCTTCGACGATTTCCTGCTGGGGATGGAGGCGTTCGGTCAGGAGGTGCAGCCTCTCATGGCGTCCCGCCGCGACGCCGTTCTGGCGCCCGGCTGATACCGATGGCACGCCCGCATATCGAATTCGTGCAAGCCCAGCACCTTTCCTGGCAAGACGCCCGGCTGCGGCCCGGCGTCGCGATGAAGCTGCTGAGCGAGGATACCGCCACGGGTGCCATGTCCGCGGTGTTCCGCTACCCGCCGGGCTGGAGCGCGCCAGTGGGCGCCCTGGACCGGGACGAAGAGTTCTTCGTGCTGGACGGCGCGCTGGAGCACGATGGCAAGCGCCTCGGGCCGGACACCTACGCGTTTTGGCCCGGCGGCTTCCCACGCGGGCGCGTGACCGCCCCGGATGGCGCGGCCGTGCTGACGTTCCTGTCGGCGCCGAGCAACGCGCCGTTCGATCCGGCACGCCTGACCGAAAGCCTGGACATCCGGCACGGTGATTGGCACGCCGACCTCGCCGCCATGGGGCTGGAGGTCATGGCCAGCTTCGCGCGGCTGCGCCGGCTGCGCAGCGACCCGCGCACGGGGGAGATCACCTACGTGACGGCGGCCATGCCGTATTGGCGGGAAAGCCAGCCGGAGCGGCATCCCGTGATCCAGGAGTTTTTTGTGCTGGCCGGGGAAGCGGCCGGCCCCCAGGGGATCATGCGGGCCGGTGCCTATGTCTGGCGGCCCGCCAACGTGACCCACGGGCCATACGGCTCGACAACCGGCGCCGTGTTCTTCTTCCGCAGCCATGGCGGCCCGCAGTCGACGGAGCACGATCCGCCGATGGATTTCAGGTTCGACCCGCCGCACCGTCCCGTGCTGCCCGCCGCCCTGCGGGATGTGGGCGGGCCGGTCGCCCCCTTCGCACGCTACTGAGGCGACGCATGGCCGAACCCAACGCGGCGGAACTGCTGGCCGGGCACATCGCCCGCACCCGGCTGGAGGACCTTCCGGCCGCCGCCGTGGCGCGCGCCAAGGTGTTCATCCTCGACAGCCTGGGCGTGGCGATCGCGGGCGCGACCGCGCCGGGCCGTGACGAGGTGCTTTCGGCCGCCCGGCGCTGGGGCACCGGGTCGGAAGCGACGCTCTGGGGCGGGGGCGGCCACCTTCCTGCCCCGCAGGCGGCGATGGTGAACGCGTTCCAGATGCACTGCCAGGAGTTCGACTGCGTTTGCGAACCGGCGGTGCTGCACCCGATGGCGACCCTGCTGCCGGCGGCGCTCGCCTTTGCCGAACGGGACGGCGGGGTGAGCGGGGCCGACCTGCTGGTTGCCGCGGCCGTCGGGGTGGACGTGTCCGGCTGGATCGGCAGTTCCTCGACGCAGCCGCTCCGCTTCTTCCGCCCCGCCACGGCCGGCGGCTTCGGCGCGGCCGCGGCGGTGGCGCGCTTGGCCGGGCTGGACGAGGACGGCATCGTCCGGGCGTTCGGGCTGCAATACGCCCAAACCTCCGGCACCATGCAGGCGCATATCGAGGCAAGCCCGGTGCTGCCGCTGCAGGTGGGTTTCAATAGCCGGGCGGCGCTGCAATCGGTCGACCTCGCGATGACCGGGCTCGATGCGCCGCGCGGCAGCATCGACGGGCCGTTCGGTTACTTGCCCTTGATGGAAGGCGGCTTCGATCTCACCGCCATGCGCGCCGAGTTGGGGAAGACCTGGTTGGTCGCGGGCCTCAGCCACAAACCATACCCAGCCGGCCGGGCCACGCACGGTGCCATCGAAGGTGTCATGGCATTGCGCGAGCAGCACGGCTTTGCCCCCGACGACGTGGCCGAAATCGTCGTCACCGTGCCGCCGCTGACCGGCCGCCTGATCTCGCGTCCGGACGTGCCCGATCCCTTGCCCAACTATGCACGGCTCTGCACCGGATTCGTGTTGGCCAAGGTGTTGCAACACGGACGCCTCGACCTGGCGCATTTCCGGGGCGACGCGCTTCGCGACCCGCTGACGCACCGCCTGGCTGCGCTGGTGCGCGTGGCGGCCGACGACAATCCCGACCCGAACGCGCTCGTGCCGCAATGGCTCAGTGTCCGGCTGCGCAACGGCCGGCTGCTGGAATGGTCCTGCGACGCGATGCTGGCCTCCGCCACCCGCCCCCTGACCCCGCAGCAGCATCGGGAGAAATTCCGCACCTGCTGCACCTTCGCCGCCCGCCCCTGGAGCACGGCCGAGTCCGACCGGTTGATCGACTTGGTCGAGAGGCTCGAAGACGTCGCCGACGTGAACGTCCTGACTCGGGCGATCGGCTGAGGCAATCAGCGATCCCGCACCATCCGGCAAAGTCTCGGCGTCGCCCCGACGTGATCAGCGGCGATATGATCGTGGCAACAAGACGCACCGCAGGTTTACCGATCCCACACGCCCGGCTGACGCACGCGACCAGTCTTCAGCAGCTTAGCAGAGAGGTGGCTGGGGGACGTGGACCCCCAGCCAACCCAATCCAGCGACCGTTCTCAAGGACTCGGCGAGCACGTGATGAGGCTGTGTACTACACGTCGGGACCACAATGATCCAGGGCATGACGGTGAGGCACAATCGGGTCTCCGATGGCCGGCTGTTGGCGGTCTGCATTCCGGTGCCCCAACATGTTCCGCCTCATGCTCCCTTGGAAGCGATCCCCAGCCAGTGGGACGGCTGTGCGTCGACAAGAAAGCGCATCAGGTGACGCGCAGGACCGGATGATCGGTCTGACGTGCTGCGTATTCGATCGAAGCTGTGATATCCCCGGCTTCCAACGAAGGATAATCCGTCAGGATTTCATCTCGTTCGGCGCCAGCGGCCAGCAGATCGAGCATGTTCCGCCTCATGCTCCCTTGGAAGCGATCCCCAGCCAGTGGGACGGCTGTGCGTCGACAAGAAAGCGCATCAGGTGACGCGCAGGACCGGATGATCGGTCTGACGTGCTGCGTATTCGATCGAAGCTGTGATATCCCCGGCTTCCAACGAAGGATAATCCGTCAGGATTTCATCTCGTTCGGCGCCAGCGGCCAGCAGATCGAGCACATCCTTGACCCGGATGCGTAAGCCGCGCAGGCACGGCTTTCCGCCGCAGCGATGCTGAATCGACGGTGATGCGGTGTGTTTCACTCATCGTAGCTTCCTGGATGGCACTTCATCATGGCCTCGCCGGCTAGTTTGCGTCGAATTACGCATGCTCGCGGCGCACTTGAAACCTACAAATGGCGGTGGGCGGCTTGCTGCGAGTCACCCGTGCCTTAAAGCCGTGTCTTGGCTTACCGGTAGGTTGTGGGTGCACCTCTAAAGATGAGGCTGCAACGACGGCCTGCACGACCGCAAGGAGACAGAGAAATTGCCTCACGCGAACATGAGAGCTGCAGTTGCCGAGCGGCTAACCCAGGAGTTCGGGCCTCCGTCGCGGGAAGTGGTGAAGGTCAAGTCATGGGACGTTGCCGACAAGATTGGCATCGTGCTGCAGGTGGACCAGCCGACACGGGAGGACATGGCATATCTTTGGTTGCCATACCCAGGCGAGGGCCAGTCAGTCCCGGACGCCGCTCTCGAATATCCAGGAGAGGCAGGCCGCCACAGCGGCACATACCCCGTAGCCGGACTCAAGCGTGGAGAACCGGCCCTGAAGCTGACGCTCCGCGACGCGGCCGAACTCGACGAAGCGGTAGGTTATCTCAAGGCCATGGCATCTGGAGTCGCCCGACCCGCAACAAGTCCGCGGGCTGTGTTGCGACGAATGTCGCCTACGCATCCGCTTCTCAGCGCCTGCCGAGAGGGCACCGCCCCAGATTCTGGCACGTTCATCAACCCTTCCTCAATGCCTAGGGCCGAGCCGCCCAAGCCCCGGCGCGAGGCAATACCCCGCGTGGTGCAGCGCGAGGTGTCTGGCAGAGGGACGGCGGCAGGTGCGTGGAGTGCTCCACGCGCGAGCGGCTTTGCTTCGACCATATAATCCCGTTCTCCAAAGGAGGCGGGAACTCCATCCGAAACCTACAGCTGCTCTGTGAAGGCTGTAATTTGTCGAAAAGCAATCGTATTTGAGCCTAGGCTCTGTTCCTCTCGCTATGGTCACGTCGGCTCTGATCACAGTAGCTTGGAGGTGTATTATGTCAGAGCAGTTGCGGCTGAGTGATGCGCAATGGGTGCTGAATCAGCCGTTCCGCGCCTCGGCGGCAAGCCGTCCTATTTGTCAGCCATAAGCATTTTCCGAGCTATGAATTTTTTTCCCTTGCAAGCGGCGCTATCAGGGGACGGCCGGAGCTGCTGCCGCGACAAAGAGCCCCACTTCTCCTTCACGAACTATGGTCCCGGCTGCCTCCAGCCGGTCCGAAGCTAGGCGGACGAGCTGACGAAGTTGCGCGCTGACTGCTTTAAAGCCGAGCAGGCGTGGAGCCGCAGCGTCAATCTCCTCGGGACTCGCCCCGAGTCCCGAGCGTACCACATGGAGGACGGCGGCTTCCAATTCTGCCTGAGGCAGCATTTCTGGCCTGCGCAGCGTAGCGGACGTCACCGAGCCACGGTCCCGCACGGTGACGACGCCACCCGGCAGCGATAGGAACGCTCCGTCACGTATCAGACGACCACGCCGCACGCCGACGTCGCAGGCGCGCTCAACCGCCCCCTGGATGCGTCCACCGGCACGCTGCAGACCCCAGGCTGAACGAAGCCGCAGAACGACCTCGTCGATATGCACCGGCCCCTCAACGGCAACGACCTGCTCCACGAGCTCGGCCATGCGGCCGATCGGCACTTCGTGCATCTCCTGACCGAGTGGCACCTCCGGTGTCGCCTCCCGGTAGGACGCGGGCCCAGCGTCAGCGTCCGACAGGCCGATCTCGATGACGTCGGCCCGCTCCACGGTGACGACCTCCACCGGAACCGCCCGTCCCGGGAGACGCCCGGTGCGCTCGCGCTCGGCGAACTCGGCGCGGGCGGCGTCGATAGCGGCCACGATCCGCTCCAGCTGCTCGACCGGTCTCTGGAACCAGTCCGAACCCCACACGCGGTGGATCGTCCACCCATGGTCTTCCAGGACCGCCTGGCGGAGACGGTCGCGATCGCGTGCCGAACGGGAGCTGTGATAGGCCGCCCCATCGCACTCGACGCCCAGCAGGTAGCGCCCGGGATGTTCCGGGTCAGCGATGGCTAGGTCGATGAAGAAGCCGGCGATGCCGACCTGGGGATGGACCTGATAGCCGCGCTCCTGCAGGGCCCGCCCGATCTGCTCCTCCAGGACGCTGTCGTGGCCGCGGACGGTTTGCCGCGCCATGTCCAGCCGTCCGGTCCTGGCGTAATGCAGGAACAGCTTCAGGGCGAGCACGCCCTTGCTCTTCGCCCTCTCAAGGTCGATGTCCTCGTCCGTGATGGAGGCGAACACCTCGCAGCGGCGTTTCGCACGGCTGATGAGGACGTTCAGGCGCCGCTCGCCACCGTCGGCTCCGAGCGGGCCGAACCGCATGGAGATTGTGCCGTTCGCCCCTCGGCCGTAGCCGACCGAGATCAGGATGACGTCGCGCTCGTCGCCCTGCACGTTCTCCAGGTTCTTGACGAAGAACGGTTCGCCCGGATGGGACCGGAAGAAGTCCTCACAATCCGGGTTCAGCCGCCGGACTACCTCAAGCTCGTCCTGGATGGCGCGGCGCTGGGCCGCCGAAAAGGTTGCTACGCCCAGGGACAGGCCCGGGTGCGTTTTGGCATGGTGGATGACCTCCTCCGCTAGCAGCTTGGCTTCGACCGGGTTCGTCCCCGTGCCGCTGCCGGTCCCGCGGGAGTCGAACACGCCTTCCGGCACGTGCCGGAAGGATAGCCCCATGCCCGCCTCGCGCGTGTAGGGGCTGGGCACGATGTACAGCTTGCTCTCGTAGAACTGCCGGTTGGACACCGCGATGAGCGACTGGTGCCGACTGCGGTAGTGCCAGCGCAGCATGCGCTGCGGTAGTCCGCGCGCGGTGAACAGACCCAGGATGCTCTCGATGTCGGCGACGGACGCGCCGTCCTCGTCATCCTCAGCCTCAGAACCGATCATCCGGGCGAAGAACCGCGTGGGCGGCAGCTGCCGTTCGTCGCCGACCACCACCACCTGTTGGCACCGCGCGATGGCGCCTAGGGCATCCACCGGCTGGATCTGGCTGGCTTCGTCCATGACCAGCAGGTCGAAGGTCATGCGACCCGGCGTGAGGAACTGCGCCACCGAAAGCGGGCTCATCATCATCACCGGCTTCAGCGCCTGTATCGCCGGACCCGCACGTTGCACCAGTTGGCGGATAGGCATGTGCCCGCGGCGACGTGCAATCTCCCCGCGTAGGACGCCGACCGGACCCATGCCGACCGGGGCGGGTATGCCGCGGTGGTGGGCGCGCACCACCTCGAGGCTGGCGGCCGAGATGCGCTGCAGGTCCAGCGCCGCGAACTCGCGCGCTTGCGCCCCGTGCAACGTGCCGTCGAACCGGCCCAGTTCGGGATCGAGGCGCACCTGCTCGGCCAACAGTGCTTCGAAATACGCCATCTGGAAAGCGGGGAGTGCGTCGGCCGGGGCCATCCGGCCATCCTGCAGGCGGTCAATGAGCGGCGTCAGGGCCAGCTTGCGGCCTCCATCCGCCCGCTCCCGGTAGGCGACCCACTTGGACAGCTGCTCGCCGTTGGCCCGCCATTCCGCCAGGCGTTCTTCAAGGTCGGCCAGCGGCACGGCATCGACGTTTGCATGCCCGAACAGAGAGGTCATGTCGGCGTGTAACGATGCAAAGATTTCGCCCGCCTCCCGGCGGAGGTCTTCCTGACCCGTCTCGATCCAGACCGCCATGTCCGCGACCGCCGTCCGGTCCGCAGTACGTGCAGCCAGTTGGCGTAGGTCCGGATTGGTCGCAATCCAATGCGCCGCCTGAGCGAGGCTGCGCCAATCTGACTGCCGTCCCTGCCAGGACCGGCCGAACGCTTCGACACCCAGCCGTTCGCCTTCGTCGATGGATCGGGCGGCGTCCTGCCGGGCGGCGATGCGGCGGAGCACCTCCAGACGTTCGCCTGCCCGCTCGGCGGAGGACATGGTCGCTGAGGCGACCTGGTCCGCAGCGTAGAGGTTGTGGATATGCCCTGTGAACTCCGGCAGCGCGACCTTGTCTTCGGACAGGTTGTCGCCGAACAGGACCGGCAGGCCGCCAGCGGCGTCGTTCCGCAGAGATTCCATCCTTGGCCGCACGGACGCATGTAGCGCCTTGAGGCTGGCCGCCATCTCGCCCAGCGAGGACCGCTGCGGCATGCGGCCTGCGATAAGCCGCGGCTCGGCCCCGAGACCACGCAGGGTCCGCATCCAATCCACCAGCGCCACGAGCGGGGCGGAGGCGGACCGCTCCCCACGCCAGTCGGCTCCGAAAGCCGACTTGCCGAATTCGGCGCCATCCTCCACCGCTCGCAGTGCGGCTTGGCCCTTCATGAGAACGTCCAGGCGCTCCAGGAGCTCGGGCAGCGGCACGTCGGCGTTCCTGACGACGGAGCGCACCAGGGCATTGGCCCGTCGCCATTCTGAGTTCAGCTTGCGCAGCAATCCCGTCTGTGTCGCCATTGTCTGCCTGGCAGCGGCGATGTCGGTCGTCCAGGCGGCGTCATTGACACTACCCCTCAGGGTGCTGCGAGCGCGTTCCAACGCGGCCACCGCCTCGGCTAGGTCGCCTGCCTGTTCGACGCCGTGGTCCCAGACTGTCGCCGCGAATGCCTCCGGGCTGGCGTCGGGTGCCGCGGCAACGCGTTCGGCAGTCTCGATCGACCGCGCCAGACTGGACAGGGTGCGTTCACCGCCGGTGCGCCCGAGTTCTGCATCGAGCTGGTCCGCCCCGGACAGCAGCCGAGGCAGCGCGTCACGGAGGAACGCCACATGGGCGAAGCCTGCCCCGCCGAAGTCGGGCGGCAGCGTGGCCAGTGCAGCGATTGCGGCATCGACCGGTGTGTCCAAGCCTTGCGGGGTCGCGCGCCCATGGAGCTCGGCGGAGCAGCGTTGGAATTCCCGGCCGATCGCAATCAGTGCCACAATGGCCTCGACGCGGTCGGCCCAATGTGGGCCGCCGAGCGGTCCGGCTTCCAGCTGCGGTGCGGAGGCAACCCGGCGTCCAAGTGCCGTCAGCGCCGTGGTCGTGGCGAAGGTGGGCGGCGAGGCGGTCTCCAGGATGCCGGACAGCGTGGCGTGCTTTGCCCGCCACTCCTGCACCCGCCCGGCCAGTTCGTCGAGGCGTACCATCAACCGCTCGACGGCGGTCGGCAGCATAAAGGCCAGTCCGACGCCGCGCCACGGGTGCCGGTCGGGGAGGCCGATGTCCAGGATGCGACCGGCGAGATCCGCGAGCAGGCGCTCGCGCTCTGCGACGCCCTCCGGTGTCCATGTCGGCGCTGCGGGCAGCTCGAAGGCGACCGGGCTGCGTCCGTCCTGTTTGAGCCGCGCGAGCTGGCCAAACACCTGGTAGGGCGTCAGCCCGGCGGCTGGATGGATGCGGTGCAGGCGCTCGGCGTGGCCGTTCAGGACATCCCTTGCCTCGGTCAGCCGCCGGGTCAGCGCGTCGGGGCTTTCGCCTTTCGGAGCGCCGAGGTCCCACGTCCGCCGCAGCTCTTCCAGCACGGAGCGCTTGTTAGCCTTGTTGCTGTGCAGTTCTAGGCAAGCGTCTCCAACGCCCGCCATGTCAAGACGGCGCTTGACCACCTCCAGAGCCGCCATCTTCTCGGCGACGAACAGCACCGTCTTCCCATCGGCCACGGCCGACGCGATGACGTTGGAGATGGTCTGCGACTTGCCGGTGCCGGGCGGTCCTTGGATGACCAGATCGCGCCCGTGACGCACGTCGTGCACCGCCAGGGTTTGCGAGCTGTCGCAATCCACGATGTGGAGCATGTCGGCAGGCGTGATGTGCCGGTCGATAGCCGCATCCTCGCCCAGCATCCCGTCCCGCGGGGCGAACCCGTCCGACAGGAGGGATCGGATCATGGGGCGGTCCGCGATGGTCGCGTCTGAGGGCCAATTGGCCGTGTCCAGGTCGCGGTACATGAGAAACTTGGCAAAGGAGAAGAAGCCCAAGACGACATCGTCTTGCTTGACCTCCCAGTCCCGCTTTGTCTCCACCGCCGCCGCGACCGAGGCTAAGTAGGCCGCCGGATCGAAATCTTCACCCAGGTCAAGAGGCGGCAGCTTCAGCCTGTGGATGCGGTCGAGGAAGGCCTCGAGCGACAAGTTGGCCGACAAATCCTCGGGCCTCGCGCGCAGGCGAAAGCGCTCTCCGGCGGCCCCCCGCTCCAAGCGCGCAGGTATAAGGATAAGCGGTGCGTGACGGACATGCGCGGCGTTCTGCGGGTCGACCCATTTCAGCATGCCGAGCGCCAGATACAGGACGTTGACGCCCTGCTCCTCCTCCAGCGTGCGCGCGTCACCGTAGAGATCGAGCAAACGCTTCTGCAGGCCCTTGGACGTCATCCGGGTCTGCAGCCGCGTGTCGGCGTGCCGACTTGCGACGCCGCGATCGTCGAGCGTCTCGCCCTCCTCCGGCTGCGGCAACTCGGCGAGCACGTCCTCGTCCGTCTCGGCTTCGGCTTGTTCCTGAGCAGTCTCCTTGCCAGGCACAAAGGTGAACGCCTTGCCTTCGCGGACCAGCAGCCGGAACACTTCGGCCGAGCGTTCGTCTACGACTTCGACTGTCTTGGCCGCCTTCGAGAAGCGCGGCACGTTCAGGAGGCGGTTGCGTGCAGACAGATCCAGGAGTTCGGCGCGTGCCCGGTCGAGCTTGGCGGCGACGGGCAGGTCGCTCTGGAACACCGATGCGGGCGCGTCCACCATTCTTTGTTGTCCAGATGACGTGCACGAAGTGTCACCAAACCGAACGGACACGCAAGGGAGCAGGAACAGTAGCGTGAGTGCTGATAGCATCGAATCTGAAGCCGGCCCGGGCACATTCCGGACGGCTCGCAGGGGAATACGAATACGACAGCAATTGCCACTTCTAAGCGCAACACTGCTGCTTCCCGCGTGTGCGTTCGCTCTGATAATAGACCAGCAAGAGCTTGAGGCCGTCAAATTCCTGCTGGTTCAGGCTCTGGGTGACTTGAGCAAACAGTATGTATGTCGCTGTCTGTGACTGACAGCGCAGTCGTCACCGGGCGAAAAGCCGCTATGATCCAGTGATCCTAAAGCGAGAGTTGGGACTGGTATTTCCATAATTGTTGGCACCCACAGGAGGGATTGTCCGGATCAATCCTCTAGCAATCCACGGATTGTACAACGCAACGTCGACCGCGTCGAAATCGGCGACGTTGCGAGTGACAACTGTCATGCCATGGACCAGCGCGGTGGCGGCTATTAGCGCATCGCGATCTGATCGGCGATCCGGCACATGCAACGCTGCGCAACGCCGCGCGACCGCCGTGTCGATCGCGAAGATACGGCCCTCGAACGCGGGCAGCACATTCCGTTCAAGCCAAGTCCGCAGCACCCTGCCTTGCGCTGCATCGCGCCGCTCGATCAGCAAGACGCCAGTCTCCAATTCCATGATGCTGATTGCCGACAGGAACAGGTTCGGCACGGGAACCTTGGCGGCCCACGAAACGACGTTCGCGTCGGCCTTGCCGGCTCCTACCTTGCGCAACTCCGACACGACATTCGTGTCGAGCAGATACATCAGGATAGATCGGCCGGTCGGAACAGCTCGTCCGCGGCACGGGGTTGGATCGAACTCGATATCACCCGCGCCTTCCACCGAGAGCAGGTCGACGATGCTTTCCTGGCTTCCGGCGAGCCGGCAGTAATCCTCGAAGCTGAGCAGAACATGCGCAGGCTTGCCGCGGTCGGTGATGAAGACGGGACCCCTTCTTGGTGGCCCGCTTCGCCCCGCTGGCATCCTGATTGAACTCGCGACTGGAAAGCGTGGTGCCTGCCATAGTTTGCCTACCGCAATGTAGCAACGTGTCTACAAGAATCGAGTTTATACATCAAGACAGGAACCTCTGGCCCGGCTTCTCCATGCTGCGACCGTTCCTGTCGTAGCTGACGTTCATACCATGCAGCCGATACGAAGGTGGACATCACCGATGCGCTTCGAGGGCAAGAACGACCTGCTTCGCCTGGCCCTGCTGCTGTCCGGCTCCCACGGCGGCCTCGCCATCGCCGACGTGCAGCGGGAGTTCGCGACGACGCATCGTACGGCGCAGCGCATGATGGCTGCGATCCGTGAGCGCTTCCCGGGTTGGAGGAAGTGGAAACGGACGAGCGAGCCAAGCGCTGGCGCTTGCCCGGAAGCGCCTTGCGCGGCCTGGTCGGTGCGGAGCCGGCGGAATTGGTCGAGTTGGAAGCGGCGGCCCGGCGGCTGCGTGAGGAGGGGGCCGCCGCCGGACGGGCCGAGGCGTTGGAGCGGCTGGCGGCCAAGCTGCGCGGCGCGATGAAGGCCGCCGACCTGCGCCGGGCCGAGCCGGACGTGGAAGCGCTGATGCAGGCGGAGGGGACCGCGATCCGCCCCGGCCCACGGCCGGTCGTGTCAGCCGCCTTGCTGGCCGCCATCCGCCACGCCATGCTCGCCTGCCAGCGCATGCGGCTGCGGTATGGTGCCGACCTGGCTGCGGCGCGGGAGCACGTTGTGGAGCCACTCGGTCTGCTGCACGGCCAGCGCCCGTATCTGGTGGCACAGATCACCGATGCGCTGCAGGGTCCGAGCGTGTTCCGCCTCGACCGGGTGCGTGACCATGCCGTGCTGGCGGATGCCTTCGTGCGCGACCCGGCGTTCAGCCTGCAGGCCTATGCCCAGCGCTCCTTCGGGGTGTGGCAGGAGGAGCCGCTCGCGGTCTGCCTGCGCTTCAGCGGTGCCGCCGCAGCGGAAGCGGCTTCGTTCCACTTCCACCCCACACAGACGCTGCACCCGCAGCCCGACGGCAGGCTGCTGGTACGCTTCACGGCCGGCGGCGCGCTGGAGATGTGCCAGCACCTTGTCACCTGGGAGGACGCGGTGGAGGTGTTGCAGCCAGCCGCCCTCCGCGAACAACTGGCAGCCTGGGCGCGCAAGGCCGCAGACCACCACGCCCATGTGCCGAGGAGCACGCCATGAAGCGCACGGTCATCGTCGCAGGAGGTGCGGCCGCTTCCGCCCGTCGCTTGCAGGCGGCCCGCGCAGGCGAGCACGGGCTGGAGGTGCGAACCATGGACCAGGTGGCGCAGCGCCTGGCCGGCGGCTTCCTGCGACCGGTGGACGGCGACACCCTTGCCCGTGCCGCGGAACAGGCAATCCGTGCCACAGCGGACCTGGGTGACCTGGCCGCGATCGCCGGGCTGCCGGGTTTGCCGGTGGCACTCGCCGCGTCCCTGGCCAAGGCGTGGCTCGCCGGCATCGACCTGGCAGAGGAAGCCGCCGCCACGGCCTGGCACCCCCCGGCTGGCCACGATAGCGCGGCTGGAACGAGCCGTGCTGGAGCGCCTGCCACCTGGCATGCTGCGTCCGGCCGAACTGGCCCAACGCGCCATGGACCGGCTGCGCCACGCACCCGCCGTGCTCGGCCCGGTGGAGCTGGCACCCTTGCTGGATGTGGCGCCCTGCTGGCGCGGCCTGCTGGACGGGCTGCCGGAGCTGGTCTGGCGTGGCAACACCGTTCCGCCCTGGTGGGGTGACCGGCCGGCGGCTCGCCCACCGGCATCTTCGCCCGCGCTGCGGGCCATCACCTGTGCCACCGCGCGGCACGAAGTGATCGAAGCGATGCGCTGGGCGCGTGGGCTGCTGGCCCGCGGCAATGTGCAGGCCGAGCAGATCGCCATCGCGGCGGCGTCACCGGGCGAGTACGACGACCTGCTGCTGGCGATCAGCGCGGAGGCAAGCCTGGACGTGCACTTCGCCCACGGCCGCCGGGCTCTGGCCACGCGCGACGGTCAGGCCGCCGCTGCCCTGGCCGATCTGCTGCTGCATGGGCTGTCGCAGGACCGGGTGCGCCGCCTAGCCCGCCTCGCCCACGCGGACGGTACGCCGTTCGGCCGCATGCCGGAGGATTGGCTGCGAACCCTGCCCCGTGCCGCCCCGCTGCCAACACCGCAGCGCTGGCGCCAGGCCACAAGCGCCCTGCCAGCCGACGCGCTGGCGACGCTTTTGCCCGCCATCGACCTGTTGGCGGAAGGCCCGGCAAAGGCTGCGGAGGCCGGCGAGCAGTTCCTGCGCGGCACCGCACGGCTGCTGTGGCAGCGCGCCCTGATGCGCGCCCCGGCCACCGCGCTGGAGGGCAGCCTCGGCGGGCTCCGCCTACCAGACCTGGCGGAGGCGGCGACATCCATCGCCTGGATGCACGCGGCCACACTCGCCTGCTGCCCCCGCCCACATGTCTGGCTCTTGGGCCTGAACGCCCGCACCTGGCCGCGCAGCGCAGCCGAGGACCCGCTGCTGCCAAGCCACGTCATCGCCGCGGACCGGCTGGATCCACTGCCGGTGACGCAGGCCGATCGGCTGGCCTTCCACGCGATCCAGGCCAACACGACGGCAGAGCTGGTGTGCAGCGCCAGCCGCCGAGATGCCACCGGTCGCCTGCTCGGCCTGTCGCCGCTGATGCCGGCCAGCCCAGCGCCCGAGCGCCTGGCTCGCACCCGCATCCCTGCCCACGCCATGAGTGAGCAGGATCGCATGATGGCCCGGCCTACCGAGTTCGCAGGCACCCCCCGCGCCGTTTCGGCCAACGCCTGCTGGCAGGATTGGAACAACCCCGCCGTTACGGCTCATGACGGAGCGGTGCGGCCCGGCCACCCGGCCATTGCCCGCGCGCTGGGCCGGGTACACTCGGCAACATCCTTGAAGGCGCTGCTGCGCAATCCGCTCGGCTTCACTTGGCGCTACTCGCTGGGCTGGCGCGCGCCGGATACCGGGTCGGAGCCGATGGAGCTGGATGCGCTGCAATTCGGCAGCCTGGTGCACGCCATGTTGGATGCCGCGCTGCCGGCGATCGAGGCGGCGGGCGGGCTGCATGGCGCCGCGCCGGTCGCCATAGCCGCCGCCGTCGCTGCCGCCCGCGCGTCCGTCGCCGCGGCGTGGGAGGCGGAGGCCGGCGTCCCGCCCGCCATCCTATGGACGATGACGCTGGACCGGGCGCAGGCGATGGCTGCGACCGCCCTGTGCTGGCCTTTGCCCAGCTGGCCCGGCAGCCGCAGCCATGCCGAGGTCGCGTTCGGCGGGTTGGAGGCCGTGAACGCCGGCGGCCCGTGGGACACCGACGCGCCCGTCATCATCCCTGGCACGACGCTGCGAATCCAGGGGCGGATCGACCGGCTTGACCTGTCGGGGGATCGGCGGATCGCGCGGCTGGTGGACTACAAGACCGGAAAGCCGAAGGACCCGGGCGTGCTGAACGGCGGCAGCGAGCTGCAGCGGTGCCTGTACGGCTACGTGGTGCAGGCGCTGCTCGGGCCGAAGGTGACGGTCGAGGCCGCGCTGCTGTTCCCCAAGGACGACGGCGCCTACCACCCCCTGGCCGACACCACGGCCGCGCTGACCACGCTGACCACGGCACTGTTGCGCGCCGAGGCGAGCCTGCGGGACGGCCATGCACTGTTCGGCCCGGACACAGGCGGCGCCTACGACGACCTGGCCTTCGCCCTGCCGGCCGGCCCCGGCGCACTGACCGAGAGCAAGCGGGCGGAAGCTGCGACGCTGATGGGTGATGCCGCACTGATCTGGGAGGAGTCGTGATGACCGAGGCGCTGCTCGCTGCCGACACCGCCGCGCGCGTGACCGCGCTGACCGCGCTGGACCGCACCCTGCTGGTGGAGGCGGGTGCCGGTTCGGGCAAGACCTCCGTGCTGGCCGGCCGGGTCGCGGCGCTGCTAGCCGCCGGGCGGTCGCCGTGGGAGATCGCGGCCATCACCTTCACCGAATTGGCGGCCGGCGAGCTGCGACAGCGCGTGGTGGAGTTCGTGACCGAATTGGCGGACGGCGTGGTCCGCCCGGACCTGCGCGCGGCCTTCCCCGCCGGTGGCCCCGCACCGGGGCAGCGTGCCGCCCTGGCAGCCGCACGCGACCGGCTGGACGAGCTGCTGTGCACCACCATTCACGGCTTCTGCCAGCGCCTGCTGCGGCCCTACCCGGTCGAGGCCGGGATGGACCCGGGGGCGGTGGTGATGGACCGCGCCGACGCCGACGCGTTGCTGGCCGAAGTGCTGGAGGATTGGCTGCGCGAGCGCCTGTCCGGTCCACGCCAGCCGGACGACCTGCTGGTGGCGCTGTATGCCGACAATTCCTCCCGCACCGCCGCGTTGGTGCGCGATCTGTTGCGCTGGATGGTGCACCACCGTGGCGCCCCGGTGCCCGATGCGCCGATGCAGACGGACGTTCTGGCCGACCTGCGAACCGCCGCAGCTGCGCTGCGCACCTTCGTCGCAAACGCGGCCTGCCGTGAGGAAGAAACTGCCCGGGTCGCGGACGAATTGGGGGCGCTTCTGCAGACCGCACCAAGCAGTGCGACGCCGGAGACGGACATGCTGCTGCACGTCATGCAGATGTCCGCCCCGGCATGTTGCGCCAAGGTCGATGGCGGCTGGAAGGAATACAAGAAAAAGGGAAAGTGGCAGGCCGCCGTGAAGGCGAGCCGTTCGAAGGCTGCGGCCGAGCGGCTGAACGAGGAAGCCAGCGACTGCTACACGGCCTGCAAGGCGGCGCACGAGGCGGCTCAGGCCTACGCCGCCGGGCGCGTGCTGCACCGGCTGGCTGGAGAGATGCGGCAGGTTCTGGCCCGCTTCGACGCTGCCAAGCGACAGGCCGCGCTGATCGACTTCGACGACCTAATGCTGAAGGCACGCGACCTACTGGCCGGCAACGCCATCGTGCGCGCGGCGCTGGCCGCCCGCTACACCGCCGTGCTGGTAGACGAGTTCCAAGATACCGACCGCTTGCAAGGCGAAATCCTGTGGCGCCTCTGCGCCGCCGCACCCGACCCGACACTGTCCTGGACAGCGTGGCCGCTGCGGCCCGGCGCGCTGTTCCTGGTCGGCGACCCCAAGCAGGCGATCTACCGCTTCCGCGGCGCCGACGTGGCCAGCTACGTCGCCGCCCGCGACCGGCTGACAGCCATGGACGCCGATGCCCGCGTGGTGATCGGGCAGAACTTCCGCTCCTATGGGCCGATCCTCGACTGGGTGAACGAGCGCTTCCAGGTGCCGCTGACCACGACCGGGCAACCCGGCTTCGAGCGGCTGTTCACCGCCACGGCGGCACCGGACGGCCACGTGGCCGTGGCGACCTTACCGGTCCCCGTTGAGGGCGGCAGCCCCGACACTCGGCGCGACGCCGAGGCGGAGGCGGTGGCAGCCTTCTGCACCCGGGTGATCGGTGCGCTGGCGGTGCGCGGCAGGGATGGGCAACGCCCCTGCCAGCCGGACGACATCGCGCTGCTGGCCCCGACCGGGACCGAACTGTGGCGCTACGAACGGGCGCTGGAGGCCGCCGGCATCGCCGTCTCCACCCAGGCCGGCAAGGGCTTCTTCCGCCGGCAGGAGGTGCAGGACCTGATCGCCCTGGCCCGCACCCTGGCCGATGCGCGCGACACCCTCGCCCTTGGCGCTCTGCTGCGCGGCCCGCTGGTGGGGCTGACCGAGGAGGCGCTGCTGGACGCGACGGACGCGCTGCCGCCAGCGGAGGACGGGCGGCATGGCCAGCTCTTCCTTTGGACACCGTTGATAGACGTTCGCCACGCACTGCTGCGCGAGACGCTAGACATCCTGCAGGGCCTCGCCCGTGCCGCCGGCGGCACCACGCCCTTCGTGCTGCTGTGTCAGGCGGTGGAAGAGATGCAGGTCCGTCCGCTGCTGCGCCGCCGTCAGGGGGGTGCGGCCGAACGGGCCCTGGCCAACATCGACCAATTCCTGGAAGCGGCGCGGGCCTTTGACCTGCGAGGACTGCCGGCTTTCGCACAGGCAATGGCGGCTCAGTGGCGGGACGCACAGCGCGCCATGGAAGGGCGGCCGGATACCGAGCAGCAATCTGTCTCGCTGGTAACGATGCATGCCGCCAAGGGACTGGAATGGCCGGTCGTGGTGCCGGTCAACATGGGCGGCGAGCTGAAGGCATCCGTGGCGGCCGCATTGGATGCCGACGGCCGCCTGCACCTCTCCGCCTTGCGCGGACCCGGCGCCGCCGCGGCTTTGCAGGCCGAGCGCGACGAGTTGGAGCGCGAACGGCATCGCATCTGGTACGTGGCCGCCACCCGCGCCCGCGACCTGCTGCTGTTGCCGGAGTTCTCGACCGGGGTGCCAAGGAACTCCTGGATGGAGCGGTTCGGCCTGCGGCATGACGGGTTGGACCCGTTCGACCCGTCGAACCTGCCCACCAGCCAGATGCATGCGCAGGGAGATCAGCCAAACGCACAAGATCGGCCGGTGTTCGAGGCGCAAGCGGCCCTAATCGCCAGTCGCACCCACCGTATCGTGCGGATCACCCCTTCGCGTGCCGAGGGCGCAGACGCGGTGGCGGCCGATCCCATGCCGCTGCCGCTGCTCGAGGACGATCCTGCCGAAACGCCACCGCCCCACGGCAGCCTCGCCCGCGGCCTGGTGCTGCACAAGCTGCTGGAGGAGGTCCTGACCGGTGAACTCCCGGAAGACGCGGCCGCCCTGCAGTCCCGCGCCGCCGAACTGGCGGCTCAGCTCGACGATACACCAGGCGCCAACGCGCTGGACGCAGCGGAAGCCGCCCTTACGGTTCTGCGCGGCCTCGCGCTGCCGGAGATACGAGCCGTGCGGGACCGCCTGGTGCCGGAATGCACCGTGTCCGCCAGCCAGACCAAGCCAGATGCCGAACGCGTCACCTTGGGCGTCGCGGATGCGGTGGTTCGAGAGTCGGACGGCACGCTGAGCCTAGTCGTGGACTGGAAGAGCGACGTGGACCCGACGCCGGAAACGATCATGTTGTATCGGAGTCAGATCGAGGCCTACATGGCGGCAACTCGCGCAATTCAAGGGCTTCTCGTGTTCTTATCGCGAGGACAGGCGGTCTCTTTTCCGGAAGTCCAGCTTTGTTTTGCACCTGGGAGAAAAGCCAAATGATCGACATTTCGGACGACGGTGTGTCATCGGCACGACTGCGACGTTTTCTCGAATGGGCCACCGCCTCGATCCAAGGTGCAAGCAGCTTACCTCTCCCACTATGCCTTCCATCCGTTCAACGGACCGCGTTGTGGCGGCCCTCACAGATCCTCGGCTTATGGGACTCGCTCCTTAGGGGTATGCCGATCGGCGCGTTCTACCTCATACCTGCACGGCCGGGGCGACGACCTGTCCTTGACGTGCCGATCAACCACACAGCGGCTCCTCCAGAAAGGGGATATGACCTTCTCGATGGACAGCAGCGGCTTCGGGCAATGTTGATTGCCGTCAGGCAACCGAGAGAAACGGGCAAATGCTTGTGGGTCGACTTCGGCGTGGAGCCGATGGAGATGGTTGTTCCTCTCCGCCTTACGACGACCAGCCAACCCTTCGGCTACACCGAGAATGGCGCGAAGCTCTCACTGCAACAGCGGCGCGATGCACGCGTTTTGTTTGACAAAGCCTTGATGGAAAATGCCTCAACCGTGAAGGATATCTTCGATCACAGGCTCTTCTGTGATGCGCCTAGTGGTCCCCCGCGGCCATTCCGCAATCAGACATCCCGCAGTGCACTCACAGCCATCAAGATGAATGACGTATTGCATCAGTGGCATGTTGATCGTGAGCGTTGGGACGGCTGGCTGCGGCGAGAATTGGTCAAGATTCAGACGACACTATTGACGCAAACATCGAACGGCTTCGAGCAGGCTTAGTGTGCTTGGATCGCGCCAGTATTGCTATCATCTGCACGCGTCCGCCTATGGGTCTGGAAAGCGAAGCTGGCGCCGACTGGTTGCTGCGGTGGTTTGAGAAGATCGGGGCTGGAGGCACCCCGCTAAGCAGCGATGAACGCAGCTACTCCATCTATAAACACTATGAACCCTCGATCCACGATGCGGTGAGCGCCATCCAAAAGAAGGTTGGACACGTTGATGTCGCCCGTTGACATCGTGGCGACCGCGCTCCGTATCGCGTCGGCACAAGACGACAAATTTTGGCTTCCAGACCACGTGGCCTTCGTCGCAGCAATGAGAGAGGAAGAGCGATCGCCCCTATGGAAGAATTTGCACCTGCTTATCCCGAAAGGAAGCACGGATGAAGATGGACCTCTCGGGCAAGCATTCCGGACCACTTTCGGTTTGCTACGCTACTGCAAATCCACTAATCCAACTGGCATTCCGCCGATCATGCTGGCCAGGCTTGCGACGCCGCTCCTGCAACTGCTGGTCTACTGGACATACTGTAGACGTGGCCAAAAGCTCACCGAGGCCTGACCGCGCTGAGATGGTGCGCTTCGCCTTGTTCTGGAATCTGTGTTCGGACAACGATGAACGTGGTGCACGCCGCGCATTCGAATGTTTGAAAAAGTCTGCTGCAGCCGGCGAAACCTGTTTTCCAGGCCGTGCCCTCTACACGCACTTGACAAGGGTAGACCGCACCGCTTTCCCCCTCGTTCCTCCATGTTCAATCGCGCAATACTCTAAGCACGAGCCATCCGACGGGTGGCTGAGCTGGAAGGAACGCTTCGAACACGACAGAAGCAACGTGCAAGTCAGAGATGTCTTTCGTTTGTGGTGGCAGAGGTCGCGGAAAGATGTTGCTCTGGCTGCAACGGAGTTACCTCTCTGAACGCTTTCCGAATTACGATCCCTCGGCAGATCGGGACGAGGAAACGCCTTACGATCTGGACCATATCCAACCGCAAGCGAGCTGGGGCGCAAATTGGCAGACTCAAAGTAAGCGCCTCAGTAAAACGAGCGATGTGGAGCGCTTCCGAAACGGGCGTGACTATCTTGGCAATGCCATTGGGAACCTGCGATGGATCGGGTCATCCGAAAACCGGAGCGATGGCGACCTTGGCTTGCGCGAAAAGCTGGCCTTGAACCCGCCAGGCAAGATTGTGCCAGATCCCGAAGCTAATGACACACGGTCAGAACCTGACTGGAGGCTCGGAATATTCGACGGGAATCAACGCAATCTGTGGTATGCGGCCGGTGCAGACAAGGAAGATTCAGACTGGAGCGAGGAACGCATCCAGAGCTTCCAAGAAGCAGTCGAATTACGCACGGTTTGGCTATATCGGCAGTGGTGGGAACAAGCCAGCTTTGATACTTGGATTTCTTGAACGGCAAACGAACAACTAACGGCCGTCTCGATCTGCGTCCATTACTGACGTAGCCAGGAAACATAGGAGGGGGGCCTTAAGGCAACAGACCTGACCTGATCCGATGTTGCGCCTGCGGGGATGTCCCGCGGGCGTCGGCACACTGCGTTCAGGAGGCCACCCATGTTCCGCGTTGTCGCACCCGTCGTCATCCACCCCACCGCCGAAGCCCGGCAGGCGTTGGGGGTGCAGCTCCGCCAAGCTGGGCTTGCCGCCTGGCGCCAGATCGCCCGGCGGGGCGAAGGGCTTGAGTTTGCTCACCTCGCGTTCCGACACGCAGGCATCCCCCTCGCCCTCTGCTCCCGCCTGCGTACGGACGGCTTCATCGTCGTCGAACTCGGCCTGGGTGACGAGCGGGAGGTAGCCCGGGTCGTCACCGCGGGAGAGTATCGCCGGGCTGTCGAACGGGCACTGCGCGCCGGAGGCCAGGCATGAGGGCGGGGCTTGACCGACGCCGCCATTTTGCGATACCCGCGCTGCCTCGCCCCGAACCCGACCACCGCCACCAACATCACCATCTCGCGTCCACCCAGCCAAAGCCGGGCGGTTCTGCCTGGGCGGCAGGCCCGGTGCTGACATGACGCTTCGTTTCAATCGCGGCCATGGCGTCGTCCTGGGCGGGACAAGCCAAGTGTTCCGGATCGCCAGCAACGTGGCGCAAGCGGTGGATCGGCGCATGCCCGAAGCGGTCGCCCTGGCCGGGTGGATAGACCAGGACCGTGTGCCGCTGGGCCTGCCAGACGGACAGGATTTTGCCGTGGCCGGTGCACGCAAACCGCTCCCCGCGGCCAACTGGCGGCGGGTCCGCGCGGCCATCACGCGCGCGTAGCGGCTTGCCCCCGACCATTCTGGCGCGGCCGGCACCGCATGGCTGGCCGTACTCGCCAGCCGGATCGGTTTCGATCTAGTGGAGCAGCAAATCCTGGCGCTCGCGCTGTTCTACGACTTGGACGACCGGGTCGAGCACCTCGTCGATGCCGTCAACACGGCGCGGGGCGGCCCGTCCCGTTTGCAGGCTGACACGACCTTGCTCGCCCTGCTCCTGGCGAGCGAGCCTGCTGCCATCGAGGAACGGTTGCTGCCCACGAAGCGCCTGCTGACCAGTGGTTTGGTGAACATCGACGGCGACGGCGATCTGGGTGTGCTCAGCCGCTTGGCGCGCCTGGTCCGGTCCGCCACCTTGCCAGATGCCGATCCGTTCGCGCAGTTGCTAGGCTACAGCCTGGCACCGTCCCTGGAGTGGAGCGCCTTCGTTCATCTTGGCCAACAGGCGGACGTGGCGGCGGCCCTGCTGAGCGCGGCGCTCGCCGGGCGAGAAGGCGGGGTGAACATCCTGCTGTATGGGCCGCCGGGCACGGGCAAGACCAGCTTCGCCGCGACGCTCGCCGCGCGGGCCGGCGCCCACCTGCGCCCGGTGACCGAGCAGGACGCTGGTGGCAACGAGCCGCAGCGCTGGGAACGACTGTATGGCTTGCAGCT
>CBDASJ010000016.1:0-37500 GCA_965199555.1 Acetobacteraceae bacterium
ATCTACCCCGACCGGCTCGTAGTGGTGGCCGAGGGCCAGGTCGTGTGCGAGCACGCCCGGATCGTCGAGCGCTCCCACGACGTCCCCGGCCGCACGATCTACGACTGGCGGCACTACCTGGCGGTGATCCAGCGCAAGCCTGGGGCGCTGCGCAACGGTGCGCCCTTTGCCGAGATGCCGGAGGCGTTCCGCATGCTCCAGGCCCAACTGCTGCGACGACCAGGGGGCGACCGGGAGATGGTGGACGTCCTCGCCCTGGTGCTGCAGCACGACGAGCAGGCCGTGCTATGCGCCGTGGAGTTGGCGCTCGAGCAGGGTGTCGCCACCAAGACCCACGTGCTCAACCTCCTGCACCGCCTGGTGGACGGCAAGAACCCGGCCGCGGCCATCGACGCGCCGCAGGCCTTGGTGCTGGCGCAGGAGCCGCGGGCCGACATCGGGCGCTACGACGCGCTGCGGGTCCGGGAGGTGCGCCATGCGTCATGATCCCGCCAGTGCCGCGCTTGTGGTCATGCTGCGCGGGTTGAAGATGTACGGCATGGCCCAGGCCGTCGGCGACCTGGTGGAACAGGGTGCACCGGCGTTCGAGGCCGCTATCCCTACCCTGTCCCAGCTGCTCAAGGCCGAGATGGCCGAGCGCGAGGTGCGCTCCATCGCCTATCACATCAAGTCGGCCCGGTTCCCCGCCTACAAGGACCTGGCCAGCTTTGATTTTGCTGCCAGTGAGGTCAACGAGGCCACGGTCCGGCAGCTGCACCGGGGCGAGTTCACTGATCGGTCCGACAACGTCGTGTTGATCGGCGGTCCCGGCACCGGCAAGACGCATCTCGCCACGGCGCTCGGCGTGCAGGGCATCGAGCACGGCCGCAAAAAGGTGCGGTTCTTTTCCACGGTCGACCTGGTCAACGCCTTCGAGCAGGAGAAGACCGCCAACAGAGCCGGGCAACTCGCCGATCGCTTGCTCCGCCTGGATCTCGTGGTCCTGGACGAACTCGGCTATCTGCCGTTCAGCTCATCGGGCGGCGCGCTGCTCTTCCACCTGCTCAGCAAGCTCTACGAGCGGACCAGCGTGGTGATCACCACCAACCTGAGCTTCAGCGAATGGGGCGACGTCTTCGGCGACACCAAGATGACGACGGCGCTGCTCGATCGGCTCACACACCACTGCCACATCCTGGAAACCGGCAACGACAGCTTCCGGTTCAGGAACAGCTCGGCAGACGGAAAAAGCAGGAGAACCAAAACACCCGCTTGACCCACGCCCGCAGCACGCGGGAGATACCGCAAGACGGTCAAATCTCGACGAAAACCACGGGTCAGATCTCAGCGAAAATCAACACACGGTCGGCTGCGTCCGTTCCCAGATTGCGAGCAGTTCGTCGTTCAGGTGCTCGCGCGTCAGCGCGTCCAAGGCGCCGAACGGTTCGTTCATCAGCAGGACGCCGGGGTCGGTCATCAAGGCCCGTGCGATGGCGACGCGCTGCTGCATGCCCCCGGACAGTTCCCGCGGCATCCGCGCGGCCTGGCCGTTCAGCCGAACGATGTCCGGCAGGCTCTCCATGCGCCGGGCGATCTCCGTGCGGGACCAGCGCCCTGCCAACTCCGCCGGCAGGGCGACGTTGCCGCCGACCGTCAGCCACGGCAGCAGCACCGGGCGCTGGAAGGCGATGCCGACCTGCGGCGACGGACCAGCCAGCGGGCGCTCCCCCACCAGGACCGTTCCCGCGGTG
Source organism: Acetobacteraceae bacterium (assembly GCA_965199555.1). Classification (GTDB taxonomy): domain Bacteria; phylum Pseudomonadota; class Alphaproteobacteria; order Acetobacterales; family Acetobacteraceae; genus LMUY01. Next base: position 1,731 of record CBDASJ010000016.1, read on the forward strand.
GCGGGGAGCAGCCGGCGATGACGCGGAGCAGGGTGGACTTGCCGCAGCCGCTGGGGCCCACCAGGGACACGAACTCTCCCCCAGCGATGGAGAAGCTAGTTTCGGCCAGCGCCGTCGTTTCACGGCCTTCCTTGGTGCGAAATAGCTTCCTCGCACGGTCGACGCGAATGTCGCGCGGGGACGCCGCCCCGCTCACTTGCCCTGGGCCGTGTTATGGTCGAACGCGTTGTATTGGGCGATAAAGGCGTCTGTGTAATAAGGCGCCGGATCGATCGGCTTCGCCAGTTGCTTGGTGTCGACCAGGTTCTGCACGTGGCGTGCCCAGGTCGCATCGTCCTGCGAACCCCACGCCAACGTCACCGGTAACTCATCCACGCGCATCTGCGCCGCGGTCGCGCGAAGGATGTTGAGTTGCTTGGTCATGGCGGCGGCTTCATCCTCCCCGGGCAGCGGCGCCCGGGTCGGGTAAGCCTTCCAGAACGCACGAACCATAGCCTCCGGGTTGGTCTTCAACGCGACGGCGCTGCGCGCCAGGCCGCGGCCGATCTTGGCAACCACGTCCGGGTTCTGCTGGATGTAATCGTCGCGTGCGCCCAGGCCGATGCCGTAATAGCCGCTCTGCCAGGGTGCGTCGGGCAGTTGCCGCAGCTTGTAGCCGGCATTCTCAAGGACGCGAACAAGCCGGGCCACGCGATGAACGCAGCGATCGTACCGCTCTTCAGCGCCTCCATGGACGTGATGCCGTAGCCTGCCGCCGCAATTTTCACGTCCTGCAGGTCGGCGTTGTCGTCGTGCATGCGGGCGCCCACGAAGGCGCTGATCGCCGGCGATTAGGACGGTAGGCCGATGGCCTTGCCCTTCATGTCGCCAAAGGTCTGGATTGGCGATGACGGTAGCACCACCGCGCCCCGTATGCTGCTTGCAGGCGTTAGTGTAGACGTAGCGCATCAGGCGTTGGCTGCAAGCGCCCCGGCCAGGCTGACGGGGACATCATTGCTGAGACCTGGCGCGAACTGCGCGTTGTTCGCCAGCGTCAAGTTGGATAGCGTGCGCGCTGCACGGCGCCGTCTCGATCGTTTTGACGTCCAGCCCCTCATCCTTGAACCAGCCCATCTGCTGGGCGAACGGGCCATACGGCTCGTACGACACGTCCTGGTCGGAGGTGCTCAGGACAATGGTGACTTTCTTCAAGTCCGCCGCATGCGTCGTGGCACTCGCGCAAAGACAACCTGCGACAGCCGCCAATCGGACTGCGCGCCCGATCGGCCACAGGATCGTCATGAAGGCTTGCCGGTCATGTTCAGGCTCTCCGGGGTCAATGGGGAATGAATACAGCGCGTAGGATACCTGCCTCGGCGCAGTGACACTCAGCGTGGAAACCCAAGCGCCGCATTTAAGAGTATCCGCCCAATAGTTAGAATGCTGCTTAATTGGGCATAGTGTGACGAAGGCTGCCCCTATGAACAAGTTTTCAGCATAACCTCAAAGCCTTCTGCTTATTACGATATCAGTAACATGTCGCAAGGATCGTGCAAGTGCAGGCGCGCAACTGGGTTGCAAATGCGAGTGGAAGCAACCGCCGGCGGATCGTGCCGCAGGCGGCGGCGAATTGAGTGTGCGCCAGCCCGATCTGCTGCAGCACGCACAGCAGCACGTAGGCAGCCGAGGCGAACCACACAGCCGCAGCTGATTGGCCCGCATCGTGGCAGCCGAGGTGTGGTCGGCGAACAGGTCGAGCTGGCATTCCATGATCCGGTTCTCCATTTCGCCGCGTGCGCAGTAGACCGCCGCACACAGGTGCCGGGCAGAGGCCTCGGCGGACGGGAGCAAGGTGACCACGAAGCGCGGGTTAACCTTGTCGCTGGCTGATCCCGGCAGCCACTCGGCCTTGCTGACCACCCGGCGCGCGAGCCCCGCTGTCGCGGGTGGACCAGGTGAAATCTGAGGTTGAAATTGAGGTTGCCCCGATCTTGTGGACGGTTTGTGGGCGTGGGAACTACGTGTCGGCTTCTGCTGTTTGCATGCTGGCTTCGTAGGCCATGGGTGAACGGTAGCTCAGGGCCGAGTGCAGCCTGACGGGGTTGTACTAGCCCTCGATGTAGCTGAAGCAGGCCATCCTCGCTTCGACTTGGGACGTAAACCGGCGGCGGCTTAGCAACTCTGCTTCCAGGGTCGAGAAGAAGCTCTCGGCCATGGCGTTGTCGTAGGCGTCACCCACGGATCCCATCGACGGCCGCACGCCAGCCTCGCCGCAGCGCTTGCCGAACGCCACGGACGTATATTGGCTGCCCTGGTCGCTGTGATGGATGACGTCGTTCGGCCGGCGCTGCCCGATCGCCATCTCCATCGCGGCCAGCACCAGCTCGGTATGCAGGGTGTTGGCCATCGACCAGCCGACGACCTTGCGGCTCCACGCGTCCAGCACCACCGCCTGAATACGGCGGACGGGTTCTGGGCATCAGCAACACCTCTGGCGAAAGCTTCAGGGTGTCCACAAAACCGGGGCAATCCCACCGCTCGAAGATGTCGCGCACGGCTGGGGAGAAGCCGCGGATGTAGGCGGCGAGGTTGGTGAGCAGGTTGTCCTGGTCGCCCATCAACGTCTTCAGGTCGAAGGGCGACGTGTTGACGAAACCCAGCTTGGCGACGCGCAGCAGGAAGGGCTCGGGGTCGATGCCGAGCGGCTCCTTGGTCGCCTTCTCGGCCAGCACGGCGGCCTTGGTTGGGGCCAGCACGCAATCCAACCGGCGTAGCACGGTGAAAGGCAGGATGACGCGGCCGTATTCGGACGGCTTGTAGTCGCCGCGAAGCAGGTCGGCGACAGACCAGATAAGGGCGGACAGGGATGCGGATTTGGCTCAAGGCAGAGGCCCTCGGTGCAGGATTTAAAACGTCAGGTGGCGAGAAGCTGCGCGAGGCTGCCGCGCACTGCCATCGCAACTTGGGACCGGTCTTCGGATGGAAGATGCCCGATCCGCTCGGCATCCCGTGCCTCGATCGTGGCAACCTTGGCGGACCGCACGACGGATGCTTCCGGCAGCCCCGCGGCGGTCAGGTCGGACACGGCGACGTCACCTGGCCAGCCACGATTGGCTGCACTCGTCACCATCAGCACCCAAAGCAGCTCCGGCGCCCCTGGGGCGACTGGGACCGCGACGACCAAGGCCGGGCGTCGCTGCTGCACCGGGCGGTTGGTGTAGGGGAATGGCACCTTCACCAGGTCCCACACCTCAAAGCCCGGCATAGGCCTCGGTGTCAGCTGGGCTGTCCCACTCGGCAAACGTCCTGAACGGATCGTCGGCCGCGCTGTTGGATTGAGCCCGGGTCAGCACGACTCGACCTGGCTCGATGACATAGACAATCTCATCGCCTTCGCGCAGACGCAACGCCGCGCGCACCGGCTGCGGAATTGTCGTTTGCGCCTTGCTGGTAAGCTTGCTGGTGATCATGGGCCATGGTAAGAATAATCCTTACCTTGGGCAAGCGCCGTGCCCCGTCAGGGAGGGTCAGCTCTGGATATAAAAGGGTGTCATGATCTGAAACGTTGAATTCGAAACAGTCCGTCGGGGTGTCCGGGTCCAAGCAACTGCCCCACGCAACTGGGCCGGCTGTAACCGTGTAGAGACAGGTCGACGGGATGGGGGGACGGCGACCTACCGCTTCGGTGAAGGCAGCGACGTCGCACGGCCACAATGGCGCAACCAGCCCTTAGTGGCAGAAAGAAGCTGTCCAGCGGTGTCGCGCTGCGCGAGCAGGCTGGACGTGGCTGCGCCAAGGAAGCACGGCCATCACGATCGCCCTGCGCGTCAAACAGCATGGGTTAATCCCTCTTATGTCAAACACGGCTATTGGTCCGGTTCTGACCGCCACTCCCGTCGGCTTAGCCGACAAAGCTATAACTGACGATCAGCCGGGCGAAGCTTCCCCCAAGCCGAGGCAGACTGCCACACTACCGCCCATGAAGCATTGGCTGTCGGCTGGATTATGGTTGGTGAAGCAGACAAACAGACTGCTTCTTCTCCACGACCGTGGAAGCGGTGGTCGTGACCCAACGCAAAATGTTCACCGCAATTGCCACCGTCGCGCCGCTTTCGTTCGTAATACGCACTTCGGCCTTGGCTCTGCGCTTTACAGCATCCAACTCAGTCACACGGTAAGTGACCGTGATCGTGTCGCCGATGAAGACTGGTGCCACGAAGCGAATCCGGTCATAACCTTGGTTTACCAGGGTCTCGGATCCGTCTGTGCTGACTACCCCAGCGGCCGCCATGGTAGAGACCCGGGACATGAAGCCGACCATCATGGCGCCGTGCGCGATGCGTTTCCCGAAGGCGGACCGCCGCATCATGGCCTCGTCCAGATGCTGGGGTGCCAAATCCCCGGTCAGGCCGGCAAAGTTGTAGATATCACATTCAGCGATCGTGCGCGAGAAACTCGCGCCATCACCGACCTTGAGTCCTTCCATGATCTCAGTCTTCACTTCACCAAGGGACAGTGTCCTTCACTGAGTGGCCGAACTGCGACGTCGGCTGGAACATCGGCAATCACTTGCGCCAAGTCCCACTCACCGCTTGACCGGCCTGGAGACTTTACCTGCATGATGTACATACCGTGCACCATACGGCCGTCCACACGGAGCGTACCGCCCTGAACAAACGGATCATTGAAGGTCATCGACCGTAACGTCGCCATAACCCGGTCGGCGTCCTTGGTGCCCGCAGCCTGCACAGCTTTCAAATAGTTCAGCACGGCACTGTAGCTTCCGGCCATGTCCATGTTGGGCATTTTACCAGTGCGAGCAAGGAATCTTTTGGAGAATGCACGTGAGTCGTTATTGAGGTTCCAATCAAAGGCTGTGGCGTAGATAAGGCCCTGAGCGATGTCCAGACCCATCGCTTTGATGTCGTCGGGCATTGTATACACCCCCGTCATCTTCTGGCCGCCTTGCATGACACCAAATTCGGCGGCTTGCTTCACGACGCGGACCGCGTCCGTTCCAGCGACGCTGTATATGATGACGTCGGCTTTCGAGTCCCTCGCTTGCAGTAGGAATGACGAGTAGTCGTCCGTGTTATTCGGCACTTTGACCGAGCCGACGATGGTGCCCCCCACGCCTTTTATTACTTCGGTAAAGTCCCTTTCCGAGACGGCACCCGCAACCGTGTCTTGCGAGATGAAAAACCAAGTCTTAGCGCCCTGCTTGGCCAGAACCGTAGGTGTCGAATGAGCAACGGAGTACGTGTCGTATGTCCAGTGCGCCACATAGGGTGAACAATGCGAACCGGTGATGTCCGAACTTGATGCACTGGTGGCCAACACGACTTTCTTGCGCTCGCGGGCAATATCCATCACCGCGAAAGTCATGGCCGATGTCGGAAGGTCGGTGATGACGTCCACGCCTTGCGCGTCATACCACTTGCGCGCGATCGCGCTGGCGATGTCGGGCTTGAGTTGGGTATCGGCTGATACGACCTCCACCGGCTTGCCCAGGATCGACCCGGCATCCTCGGCTGCCATCTTCACGCCCTCGAGAAGAGCGGGGCCGCCGACGCTGGCATAGGCGGTCGAGAAATCCCCGAGCACACCGATTTTCACCGCGTCGGCACTTTGAGCGCGCAGGATCGCCGGCTTACTGAGGACGGTAGCGCCCACTGCGGAAACGCCCACTTTGATGAGGCTGCGCCGGGGTATGGTCATCGTTTCCATTTCGTATTTCCACATTCTTGTCGGGGCGACACGCACAGAAACAAACGCTTCAGAACCATACAACCGGGTAGCTCTCAGCGCGTCGTGGGGTCTGTGAACTGTTCTAAGACGCACAGCTCTCGCGCAGGTGAAGACCGGGTGGAATCGATGTAGATTTGGCTTTGCTTGGCGGCGGCTACTCCTGGCGTCTTTTGTCCGGCCCTGAGGTGTTCCGGGCAGAACCAACCGGTCCTAGCCAGTCGCGCAGGATGTCCGCCTGATGTTGGCCCCGCCCCGGGGCGGATGTGCGCAAGGTGCCAGGGGTACGGCTGAGACGAGGTGCTGGGCCTGGCTGAACAACACCGTCCAGTGTCTGGAAGGTCCCGCGCGCATGATTGTGCGGGTGGTCAGGGGCTTCATCCAGCCGTAGCACGGGCGCAAAGCATGCATCCTGGTTCACCATGGCGGCGATCCATTCGGCTCTGGTGCGGGTGCGGAAAGTCTCTGCGAACCTTGCCTTAGTGGCCCGCCAACCCGATGGGTCAGTCTGCGGCGGCAAGCTTCCCGGATCGATGCTGAGGCAGCGTAGCAAGGCGGCGTAGAATTTCGGCTCCAACGCACCGACGCTTACGTAGCCGCCGTCGGCCGTTTCGTAGACGTTGTAGTAGGGCGCACCCCCGTCGATCAGGTTCTCGCCGGGCGAACCGGGCCAATTGCCCGCGGCACGCAAGCCGTAGAACACCGACATGAGGCTTGCCGCACCGTCCGTCATAGCCGCATCCACCACCTGTCCGCGGCCGGAGTGTTTGCTTTCGTGCAGAGCGCACAATAGGCCAAATGCCAGGTAGAGGGCGCCTCCACCATAATCGCCAACCAGGTTGAGCGGGATGACAGGCGCGCCGTCCGCCGAGCAGATCGACCCCAAGGCGCCGCTGAGAGCGATGTAGTTGATGTCGTGCCCCGCTTCCTGCGCCAGCGGTCCGTCTTGGCCCCAGCCTGTCATGCGACCGTATACGAGGCGCGGGTTGCGGGCATTGCAGTCCTCCGGGCCCAGACCGAGCCGCTCTGTCACCCCGGGCCGGAACGGGTCGATCAATATGTCGGCCCGCTCCACCAACTGCAGGGCAGTCTCGACGCCGGCCGGCGATTTGAGGTCTACAATCATCGAACGCTTGTTGCGGTTGGTGATGTCGAATTGGGATTGGATGCCGGCTGGGCTGGTCATCGATCCACCCGCGCGCTCGAGCCGTACTACATCCGCGCCCATATCCGCCAACAACATCCCGCAGAACGGCCCGGGACCGATGCCGTCCAACTCCAGCACTCGTGCCCCATCGAGGGGGCCGGGTGATGCAACAGGGCCCGACGTTCTGTCCGTCTCCGACATCAGCCCCACCTCCGCTTGCATCCGCTACGCGGGTCGTAAATTTCTCACTGCAGATGGTCGTGTGGCACGCCGGCGGGCGAACGAGATGGCTGAGATCGCTCTATCCAGGAGCCATTCCCTGGGCCGCCAGCGCTGCCGCCAGCACGCGTTCCCGGTGGACGCTCGCGTCGCCGAACGCGTACTCCAACGACTTGGCCCGTCGGAGGTACAAGTGTAGATCGAGCTCCCAAGCGAAACCAACGCCGCCATGAAGCTGAATGGCCTCGTTGCACACGGACCTTGCCGCATCACCACAAAATGCCTTGGCCATGGAAACGGCTTTGGCAGCTTCCTCGGCGGTGCCGGAAGACATCGCCCAGCTTGCGTAGTATGCGGCGGTACGGCTGGTTTCCACCTGCACCAGCATATCCGCGCAGCGATGCTTGAGCGCTTGGAAGGCCCCGATCGGCCGGCCGAACTGAACGCGCTGCCCGATGTAGTCCACAGCCATATCAAGCATCTGCCCGGCGATGCCGGTAAGCTGCAAGGCGCTCGCGGCGGCGCCCGCGTCAAGCAACCGTTGCAGGGCGGCCGAAGACGGTGATCCACCGAGCACACTCGTTGCTGCCAGCGGCACGGAGGCGAAAACAACCTCATCCGCTCGTGAAGCAAAGTCGAACAGCGTGTGGGACCGGCGGGTGACGCCAGGTGCGGACGGATCGACCAGAACCAGACCGGCCTCGTCCGCTTCATCGAAGCGAACGGAGACGAGCAGGCGATCCGCCGTCCCGGCGTAGGGCACGAGGATTTTGCGGCCATTCAGCACAAAGCCGTCCGCCGTCTTGGTAAGGCGGGACATAGGAAGCCCATGTTCGCCGTCGCTGCCGGCCTCGGTCACCGCGGGCACGACCCGGCATGCCCCTTCGGCGATGGCAGGCAGCAGGGTTGCTTGCTGCTGTGGGGTGCCGAACCGGGCGACCACGTCCGCGGCGAGCGTCGTCTCGACCAGCGGCCCCGGCACCAAGGCACGCCCAAACTCTTCCAGGACCAAGGCAAGATCGACGAACGACAAACCCAAGCCGCCGTGCGCTTCCGGCAGCAGCATCGCCGGCAAGCCGATTCCGGTGAGCCCTTGCCAAAGCGCAGCATCGAACCCGTCACCATCTGCCAGGGCGCGAAGCTTGCCGGTACTCCATTGGTCCGCGAGAAAGCTGTGGACGCTGTCCCGCATCGCATACTGGTCAGCCCCAAAGTCAAAGTTCATGGCGACTTCGGCAGCCCGAGCACCCGCTCGGCAATGATGTTGCGCTGGATCTCGGACGTTCCGGAGTAGATGGTGAATGCGCGGGATTGCAGATAGCTGTTCTGGAACAACCCGGCAGCCGGCGCGGCCGGGTCACCCGGCGCCAGCGCTGCCTCGGGACCGATGGTCTCAAGCGCCGTCTCATACATGCGTTGCGCCACATGGCTCCAATAGAGTTTTTGGAACGACGATTCCGGGCCGAGCTGCTTGCCCTGGATCATCTTCGAGAAGCTGCGCAGGCAGTTCAACCGCATCAACTCGATCTCGATCACCGACGTTGCCAGCTTCTGCCGCAGCGAGGCATCGTCGACCGCCGCACGGTTGCCCCGGCGTTGCGATTGAGCCACATCCAGCAGCACTCCTAGCTCGCGCTTGAACCGGATCTGACGGGCAAGCGCGTCTTCCGGACCCCGCTCATGCGCCAGGGTGGTCATGGCGATCTTCCAGCCTTCGTTGAGCCCGCCAACCAGGTTCTCGACGGGAACGCGCACATTGTCGAAGAACGTCTCGTTAAACTCGCTCTCGCCAGAGATCTGCCGCAACGGGCGCACGGTGATGCCCGGCGTTTGCAGATCCACCAGGAGAAAGGAAATGCCCTTGTGCTTGGGTGCCGCCGGGTCGGTGCGGACCAACATGAAGCACCAGTGAGAATACTGTGCGAAGCTGGTCCAGACCTTCTGACCGTTGACGACGAACTCGTCGCCTTCGCGCACTGCTGTGGTGCGGACTGCAGCAAGGTCGGAGCCGGCATTGGGTTCGGAGAACCCCTGGCACCAGACCTCCTCACAGGACAGGATCTTCGGCAAGAAGCGTTGCCGCTGCGCCTCGGTGCCGTGATGCATCAGGGTGGGAGCCGTCAGGTTCCGGCCGATGATGTTCAGCCCCTCAGGGGCAGAGGCACTCGCCAACTCCTCCGCGAGGATCGCCTGCTCGACCAGTGTCGCACCGGCGCCACCGTACTCACGCGGCCAAGCGAGCCCTGCCCATCCACCAGCAAAGAGCTTCTTCTCCCACTCGAGACGAAACATGTAGCGTTCGCGCTCGTTCGCCGACTCGTGAACGGTTTTGCCCCAACCCTGCGGGAGGTTCGCACGGATCCACAAGCGGGCTTCCTGTCTGAAGCTATCTTCCTTGGCCGAGTAACTGAAATCCATCGACTAGCACGCCAGCCAAGGATGAGAACGGCACGTCATGGTCTGGCGCCGCCAATTAAGAACCGTGGACATTGATCGGTGATCCTTCGCGGGCAAGCATGGGCGTGGCAGATGTCACTTTGACCCGGCAAACATGCCTCAGGTCACCACGTACGGTCAACTGAACCCGAACGTCTGTCGGCTATCGGACTCACCGTCACATCGGCGATAGGGTCGCCAGAACGGCGTTTCGGAGTTCATGCTTCATCACTTTGCCGTTCAGGTTACGAGGCAGCGGCGTCGCGGACAATTCGATAAAATCCGGCACCTTGTAGTCCGCTAACCGCGTCATCAGGAAGGCCCGCAGCGTCTCCGCCGTCACCGCCGGGTCGGCGAGCCGCACGACGGCATGGACCCGCTCGCCCAATACCGGATCGGGCCGGCCGATCACGGCGCATTCGATCACGTCGGGGTGCTCGTGCAGGGCGTATTCGACCTGGGTCGAAGAGATCTTCAACCCTCCCCGGTTCAGCATGTCTTTCTTCCGGTCCATCAGACGCAGGCGACCGGCTTCGTCAAGGCTGGCGATGTCGCCGGACCGCCACCATCCGCCAATGTATTCCCGACGCGCGGACTCCGGATCATTCCAGAACCGGGCCCCGTTGGCCGGGCTGCGGATCCACAGCTCGCCGGTTTCGCCGGGTGGCAGTTCCCGTCCCGCTTCGTCCATCACGCACAATTCGACGCAGGTCAGGGCGCGACCGACGCTGTCCGGGTGAGACGCGCTTTCCTCAGCCGACATGAACACGGATGGGCCACCCGATTCCGTGGCGCCGTAGGAGTTCTGTAGGTGCAAGCGGGGGAAGCGGACCGCCAGGCGTTCCACGGTCACCGCCGGCATCGGCGCCGCGCCGAACACGCCGACGCGCCAGTGCGACAGGTCGAGACCGGATTCCGGCTGGCGCAAGCACAACTCGTACATGGCGGGAACCATGAGCGTGTGCGTCATCCGCTCCGCGGCCGCCGTGGCGAGGAAGTTTGCGGCTTTAAATTCCGGCAGTAGGATCACAGTCCCGGCGCAGCGAACCATTGGTGTGAAGGCGGAGACGACGCCGCCGGTGAAGCTCAACGGGATCGCGATCACGCTGCGATCCGCTTCGTTCAGCTTCGCGCAAATCTCCGAATGCATCGCCGAATGTATGACGGACAAATGGGAGAATTCGACGCCTTTGGGTATGCCGGTCGTACCGGAGGTGTACAGGATCAGTAATGTGTCTTCTTCGGTCACCGGCAGGCAGTCCGGCCCGTCCCCGCTGTCCAGCACATCGGCGAAATCGATCGAACCCGGGCAGGACGTGCGGGCGATGCGCAACCGCAGCGCCGACGTCCCATCCAGCGGCGGCAGCAGCCCGGACAATTCCGTGTTGTGGATGATGGCGCAGGCGCCGCTCGCGCTCAACGCCTTGGCGACACCGGGTGCCTGTTCACGGATGTTGACCGGCACGACGATGGCGCCGATCCGCGCCGCTGCCAGCAATGCCAGCACGAACTCCACATGGTTGCCCAGCAGCAGGCCGATGCGGTCGCCGTGCTGGATGCCGCGGGCCAGCAGTCCACGCGCCAGTGCGGAGGAGCGCTGTTCCAGCTCCGCCCAGCTCAGGCGCTCGCCATCCGCGACCAGGGCCTCGCCATGCGGACGGCGACGCACCGCATCCTGCAGCATTGCAGTGTAGCTAAACGGCCGGTCAACGAAGCAGGTGACGACCCGATCCCCGAAGTGCATCTCTCGTTGTACGGCAACGCCGACATCCTGCCAGCCTGCAAACGAGCTCATGACCCTCGTCCCATCTGTCCGGCGCCTCCCTCATCGAAGACCCACGAAACCATGCCTGCGACGGCGGGATGTGAAGGGGTGGTGGAATCGGCGTAAACGGCCAGAGCGCCGCCACGTCATGCGAACTCCACCGGGCCTTCACGCTGGATGGGCTGAAGACTGCTAATCCGGCGATGGCATCCGGGAGGCAGGCATGGACTACACCGATATCGACTATGAGAAGGTGAACGGCGTCGCCCGCATCACGATCAACCGTCCGAAAGTGATGAACGCCTTCCGTGGGCAGACGATCGAGCAGATGACCGACGCCTTGCGGGACGCGGACGCCGATGACTCGGTTGGCGTGGCCGTCCTGTCCGGGGCTGGGGACCGTGCTTTCTGCACGGGCGGCGACCAGTCCGAGCATTCTGGCACCTACAGCGGCCGCGGCGTGGTCGGTATCCCGATCGAAGAATTCCACAGTGCCATCCGCGACGTCCGCATTCCGGTCATTGCCCGCGTCCAAGGCTACGCCATCGGCGGCGGCAACGTCATTGCGACGATGTGCGACATGACCATTGCGTCGGAGAAGGCGGTCTTCGGCCAGGTGGGACCGAAGGTGGGCTCGGTCGATCCGGGTTGGGGCACGGCCTATCTCGCCCGCGTGGTGGGGGAGAAACGGGCGCGTGAAATCTGGTATATGTGCCGCCGCTACAGTGCGGCCGAAGCGTATCAGATGGGCCTGGTCAACAAAGTGGTGCCGGCCGAACAGCTCGACGAGGAAGTCGACCGCTGGTGCCAGGAGATCATGGAGCGCAGCCCGACGGCAATCGCCATCGCCAAGCGCTCGTTCAACGCCGACACCAACAACATCGCAGGCATCGGCAACCTCGGGCTGGAGGCGCTGGCGCTCTATTACATGAGCGAAGAGTCGCGTGAGGGCGTGAAGGCGTTCATGGAGAAGCGCAAGCCGGATTTCCGCGCGGCACGACGCCGGCAGAAAGGCGGCTGAGCATGCCGCCGGATGCCACGATGGAGGTCAGCGTGGAAGCCGGTATCGCCACGCTCACGTTGAGCCGGGCACCGGTCAATGCGATGAACGATGCCTGGATCGCGGATTTCCACCGCAGCCTGGACATGCTGGCCGCCCGTCAGGACTGGTCATTGCTGCATCTGCGCAGCGCGGTGAAGGCGTTTTCCGCCGGGGCGGACCTCAAGCAGCTCCGAGATAACTTCGACCTGGATCCCGCCGTGCAGGCAGAGGTCGGCGCCCGCTACCAGGCGCTGTTCCGCCGGATCGAGGAGTTGGGCGCGGTTACCCTGGCCGAAATCAGTGGTGCGGCATTGGGTGGCGGACTGGAACTGGCCCTGGCATGCGATCTCCGGGTGGCGGCGGAGGAGGCCCGGCTCGGTCTGCCGGAAGTCGGCCTGGGCCTGATTCCCGGTGCTGGCGGGACCCAGCGGCTGACGCTGCTATGCGGCAGGCCGCAGGCCTTGCGGCTGATCCTGGGCGGTGTAGTGGTCGACGGTCTGGAGGCGCATCGGATCGGCCTCGTGCAATGGGTAAGCCCCCGAGCCGAGTTGGGCGCGCGCGCGCGCGACATTGCGCAAGACTATGCCCGCTTGCCGAGGCATGCCGTTGCCGCCGCGAAGGCCTGCATTGCCGCCGCGGGTGGGATCAGCAGGGATGGTGAGGCAGCGGAGGTGGCGAACGTCCGCCACCTGCTGGGCACGCCGGAAACGCGCCGCTTGGTAGCGAACTTCTTGTCGAAATCATCGTGAAGAGTGCATCAATGGTGCTGGACGGTAAATCAATCATACTGACCGGGGGAGCCTCCGGCATCGGCAAGGCGACAACCTTCCTGCTGGCGCGCAACGGCGCCCGCGTGTTTGTCGGGGATCGCAATCCGGACACCGGTGCCGCAATGCTGGAAGAGGCCAGGGCGGAGAACCTCTCGATCTCCTTCGCGCGATTGGACATCACCGATCCCGAGCTGTGCGCGTCGTTCGTGGACAATGCCCATGCCGAGTTCGGGGGCGCCGCCGACGCGCTGGTAAACGTCGCTGGCTGGGACCGGGTGCAACCGTTTCTCGACAACGATCCGGCGTTGTGGGAGCAACTGCTTGACATAAATCTCCTCGGCGTCATCCGCATCACGCGGCTGGTGCTGGACCCGATGATCGCGGCCAAGCGCGGTGTCATCATCAACACGTCCAGCGATGCGGGCCGGGTCGGCAGTAGCGGGGAAGTGGTGTATTCGGCCGCAAAAGGCGGGCAGATCGCGTTCACCAAAGCCTTGGCCCGTGAGATGGCCCGGCACAACATCCGGGTGAATTGCGTTTGTCCCGGGCCGACCGAGACACCGCTGATGTTCGAGCAGGTTGGCGAGAACGTCACCAAGATTGTGCAGGGCATGTTGCGGGCAATCCCGCTCGGTCGCTTGGCACAGCCGGAGGATATCGCCGGACCCATCATGTTTTTCCTCGAGGACCGCGCGTCTTACATCACCGGCCAGGTGTTGAGCGTCAGCGGCGGCCTCACCATGGTTGATTGAAGGACTGTCGCATGCACGATCCAGATGAATACCCGGAACTGCGGGAAACCGCGTTCCGGTATGCACGGGAAAAGCTGCTTCCTCGCTACCAGGCTCGCGAACAGGAAAGCGTCTTGGACCGCGGCATGATGCGCGAGATGGGAGCGTTGGGCTTCATCGGGCCGGAGCTGCCGGAGGAATATGGCGGCCTTGGCCTGACCAACGTCGCCAGTGGCGTCGTTATCGAGGCATTGTCCTATGGCGACTTCAATGTCGCCTACGTGCAGTCCTCTGGCTCGTTGCTGGGCCAGGTGATCGCGCGGAACGCGAGCAAAGCGGTGGCCAGCGAATGGGTGCCGCAGATCGTGCAAGGCGAGAAGCTGCTGGGTATCGGCTTAACGGAGCCATCCGCCGGGTCGGACGCCGCACGGCTCCGCCTGAAGGCGGAGCGTCGTAACGACCGATACATACTGTCCGGCGAGAAAACCTCCATCAGCATGGCCGACCAGGCCGATGGCTTCGTGGTGTTCGCCCGCACCGGCACCCCGGAGGAAGGCGGTCGCGGCGTCACGGCGTTCCTGGTGCCCTCCGACAGCAAGGGGTTGTCGCGCACGCGGTTCAACGACCTGGGAAGCAAGATCGTCGGCCGTGGCTCCTTGTTCTTCGACGAGGTGGAAGTGCCGATGGAGCACCGGCTGGGCGAGGAGGGCAAGGGCTTCTACGAAGTCATGTCCGGCTTCGACTTCAACCGGGCCATGATCGGGCTGATGTGCACCGGCGCCGCACAGGCGTCGCTGGATGAGACGTGGCGTTACGCCAACGAGCGCCAAACCTTTGGCAAGCCGTTGGCCGAACATCAAGGCTTCACCTTCCCGCTGGCGGAATTCGAGGGCTTGATCGAGGCTGCTCGCCGGCTTTGCTACCGCACGCTCGGATTGCGCGACGACAATCGCGCGCACACGTCGGAAGCGGCGATGTGCAAGTGGCTGGCGCCGAAAACGGCGTTCGAGGCGATCCGGCAGTGCCTGCTGTGCCACGGGCATTACGGCTGGTCGCTCGACATGCCGCACCAGCAACGCATGCGGGATGTCATGGGACTGGAGATCGGGGACGGCACCGCACAGATCATGAAGATGATCGTTGCGCGTGAATCGCTCCGTCGGGCGCGGGCTTGACGCTCACTCGGTGAGGAACGTGGCCGCATCGGTCAGCGGAGCACGGTCGGTCCGAAAATGGTTGCTGGGGTGTGCGGGATCGGCGTAGCCGAAAGAAAGCCCGCACACCACCAGCCGGCCGGGAGGAACGTCGAGGTACGACCGGATAAACGCCGAGTGTTCCGCCACGGCTCCTTGCGGAACGGCCGCGACGCCGAGGCTGTGCGCCGCCAGAAGCAAAGTGCCGAGATAGATGCCGGTGTCGACCACCCCATAAGGGCCGAGCGCCTCGTCCGTGGTGATGATCGCCACGTGCGGCGCGCCGAAGAAGCTAAAATTGCGCCGCATCTCCCCCGCGGAAGTTGCCCGGTCGCCATGGGCGATCCCCAGGCTGCGATAAAGGCCCCAAGCCGCATCCCGCCGGCGTTGCCGGTACATGCCGCGGTACTCCGATGGGAATGGCAAGTCGGGCGTCTGTGGACCTGCTTCTGCCTGCGCCGCCAATGCGGCGCGGAAACGCTCCGTGGCGGCACCGCTCGTGACGATGGCGTGCCAAGGCTGGCTGTTGCATCCAGATGGCGCGAATTGCGCTAGGCCGAACATCGCCTGCATGGTCGGTTGCCCGACAGGCTGCGGCAGAAAGCCGCGGCAACTGAAGCGGTCGCTGAGCAGGTGACGCAGGGTGTCCGCCTCCGGACCGAGCGGGATGGGCATGTCGGGGCCGGACCGGCTTAGATGAGTGGGCTGGGTCATGGCACGATTATCCAACATCCCGTCATGCTCTTGGTGAAGCCCGGGTGAAATATCGTGCGCAACCTCCATAGGGCGCGTCCTGACCCGGCCCCCTGGACGATACCCGCCTGCCACGTCTCCCTTGCCGTCTACTCCCAGCTGCGGCTAGTGTTCGCGAAACAGCCGAACAAACGTCGGCATGGTCGGATCAATCCGGCTGCTTGGGAGAGCGGAATGAGCCACTTATCCAGAGTCGCACCCGAGCCCGCGGCCTTCGCGGTGCCATGTTTTACCATCGACCGCAGCAATCGATGCCTGTGGCGGGGCCGCAAGCGGTTGGACATGCCGCCCAAAGCCTTCGACGTGCTGGACTACCTGCGTCGTAATCCCGGCCGTCTCGTCAGCCAGGACGAAATCCTCGATCACGTCTGGTGCAGGCGTTTCGTCCAGCCGGAGATCGTCAAGACCTACATCCGAACCCTGCGGCGCTTGCTGGACGACGATGTCCGGCAGCCCCGGTTCATCGAAACCCGACCGCGTAGCGGCTATCGGTTCCTGGGTGGCTTGCCGGATCGGCAGGCGGTCGTGGCCGACGCCTCCACGTGCGTACCAGAGGGAGTGGAGCAGGAGAACGCGGCGTTGACCGTCGCATTCGACCAGGCCAAAGCGGGCCAACGTGATTGCCTGGTGATCAGCGGTGAGGCCGGCTCGGGCAAAAGCGCCGTGCTAGACGCTTTTATCGAGGCAGCCAGGGGCGGGTCGGAGGTGCTGACGGCGATTGCGTACGGCGCCCCGGCACGTGGCTCGCCCGAACCGCTTTCATTGGCCATCGCCTTGCTGCAGGACCTGACCGGCCAGATGGATCCGGCGGCGCTGACGCAGGCGCTGGTCGTTCATGCACCGAGTTGGCGGCATTGCCTTGGTCCCGACCGCGATCCGCTACCGGACCAGTCGAGACCAAACTGGTGGCCACAGACGATGGTCCGGGAAGCCTGTGCCCTGCTGGAACACTTCGCCAGCGGAAGCACCATCGTGTTGGCGCTGGACGACCTGCAGTGGGCCGACCCGGACACGATCGATCTCCTCGTGTGCCTTGGGCTGCGGCGCTACTCCGCCAAGTTGCTGACGGTGGCCACATATAGCCCGGTCGGCGCGGCTGGGCTGTGCCCGGTGCGTGAAGCGGTCGACAACCTCGTGTTCCAAAGCCGCGCGAGGGAGATCGCACTCCCGCCATCAGCCCGCGGCCGGGCCGGGCTGTCATCGCCGGTGGGATGTCGTGTATCGGTCGACACACTGCACGGCGGCGATGCCGAAGATGATGACGAGGGAGGGAAACGATCGGTTGGATCCGCGTTGCCAGCGGTGCGGTCGGCGTTGGAAGCGGGAAGCATCGCTGGCCCCCGCTTCTGTGCCTGGGCCGTCGCCAGTATTCTGGGCAAAGAGGTGGCGGAGGTCGAGGACCTCCTGTCCTATCTGGACGCGGCTAAGCAATATCTACGCCGCGATGGATCGTACACTCTACCAGATGGCAGGCGAACGCCGATCTACCGATTTCAGGATCTTGCCGGCCAGGAAGCCTTTCTGAACGGCCAGCCGCCGGCGCGACGGACCCAGCGGTATCACGTGTTCGGCCAGGCCATCATCAGCCTTTGGGGCGACAGCGTGAAGACCGTCGCCGATGACGTATCACGCTGTTTCCGTTACGCCGGGAATTGGCCGGGGGTGATCGTCTACAACAGGCTGGCAGCAGAAGTCGCGGCCGAGCAGAATCGTCCGATGGACGCAGTCCGGCTGCTCACGGAAGCGCTCGACCTGTCAGCGAGGCTGTCAATCGAGAGCGGTGGAGCACTTCGGCGCCGATTTGCCTCAAACTAAGGGAAGTCGGCTGATGAGGCGCGTCGCTTGATCAAGGCAGTTTGGTGCTTTACCAACAAGCGTATTCCAACCCCGAGCGGCAGAATGGATCACGAGCATGCGCCCTAGCTTAGGGAGCACCTGATCACGCCGGAGACACGGGCGCGATGATGACGCAGACACCTTCGCCCGCGCTGTCTTTCCCGATCTCGATCCCACCCGCGCTTGGCATGCCGACGCTCGTCGCGCCGGGCATCCACTTGGTCCGACTGGCCTTGCCGTTTCGGCTCGACCACGTGAACATCTACCTGCTCGACGATGGCGATGGTGTCGTGGCGTTCGATACCGGTATCGGGGATGCCTGCAACCAGGCGGTGTGGGAAGCATTGCTGGCGGGGCCGCTGCATAATCGTCCACTGACGCGCATCATCGCCACGCATTACCATCCAGATCACGTCGGAATGGCCGGATGGCTAACCACGCGGACCGGCGCGCCTCTATTGATGAGCCAGACGGACTACCTCACCAGCGTCAACATCACGCTCGACCCGGGCGGTCTCGGGACGACGCCATACCGGGACTTCTATCTGGGTCACGGGCTGGACGTTGAAACCACCGAGAACCTCCTCAACCACGGGCAGTCCTATTTGACGATGACGACTGGGCTGCCGCGGATGTTCAATCGCCTGGTTGCGGGTGAGGTGCTGCAGATTGGTGAACGCCGGTTCGACGTATTGTCCGGCGGTGGACATGCCCCAGAGCAGATCATGCTTTACTGCGCCGCAGACGGCATCTTCCTCTGCGCGGACCAGGTGCTGGCCCGCATCTCGCCCAATATCGGCGTGCAGGCGATCGACCCCGAGGGCGATCCGCTCGGCATTTTCCTGCGCTCGCTTTCAGCTTTGCAGGCGGAAATCCCGGCCGATGCCCTCGTGCTCCCAGGCCACGATCTGCCCTTCGTCGGCCTGCACGCCCGTTTGAACGAATTGCGGATGCATCACGAAGAACGATGCGCCTCGATCCTGGCAGCTTGCCAGTCCCAGGACCTCACAGGGGCGCAGTTGCTGCCCGTCGTGTTCCAGCGGCCGATCGAGGGTGCCTATGAGACGGGCTTCGCGTTCTGCGAGGCGTTGGCGCATGCCAACAGGTTGCTGCGGGACGGGCGGCTTCGGCTGGTCGGCCGGCGCTTCCGCGCCGCCTGAACCCTGCCGACTGCCTGACCCGGCGGTTGCGCCGACGGCATCCCAAAAGGCTCGTCACCCCTGCGAGCGGATCCCGGCATCGCGATCCAGCGAGGCGATCGCGCCCTTCAGCCCCATCTCGCCGATACGCCGCCGCATTTCCAACGCGCCATGGCTGAAATGGCAAAGCACGTCCCAGTCGGCGCCGCCCATCATCGCCTCGCGAAAACCCTGCCGTTCGGAAACGGCGTTGATCGCCGCTTTCTTCAGCTTTAGCAGGTCGGGTGGCGTGCGCGCGATCCTGCGGGCCAAGCCGGTCGCCCGGGGCTCCAGCTCCTCGGCCGTAACCGCGTGGTTGGCGAAGCCCCAGGATGCGGCCTCGGCTCCTGTCACTTCGCTGCCAGCGACGAAATCCAGTTCCTTGGCCTTCTTCGGGCCGACGAACAGAGTCCAGAACGTGCTGACGAAGCCGCCGCCGACGGGTATGGAGGGGAACCGGATGCGGCAATCGGCGGTGACGAAGGTGATGTCGCAGGCCATCGCCATCATCGTCCCTCCAGCGATGCAGAACCCATGCACCTGGGCGATGGTCGGCTTGGGGCAGTCCCAGAAGCGGACGAACGTGGCGATCGCACGGCGCAGTTCGTCACGATCGGCCGCAACGCCCAGATCCTCCGGCACGCCGGCGGCCGGGTCGAGATCCATTCCGGCGCAGAACGCACGCCCAGCGCCGCACAGGACCACCACCCGCACCGTCGCGTCGGCTTCCGCCTGGTCCAGGGCACGATTAAGCCCGTCCAGCATTGCCCCGTTCAGTGCGTTCAGCTTTTCGGGCCGGTTCATCGTGATGGTTGCGACCGGACCGTCGGCTGTATAGAGCACGCTGTCATCCGACATTTGGCTTCTCCCGTGTCATGGCGTTGTGGTCAGCAAGGGCGTCGTGCGACAGGACGATGCGGCCGGAATGCTGCTTGGACTCCACCATCTCGTGCCCGGAAGCAGCCTCCGCCACGTTCAAGACGGCCGCGATCTCGGGCCTGATGCGGCCGCGGATGACCAAGTCAGTGACGCGGACCAGGTCGTCCAGCGTGGCATGGCTGCTGCCGACCAACTCGATCTCCTTAAGGATGCCGACGGCCGGGTTGAACGGGACGTTGCCAGGCTGGACATTGCCGACGACGACAAGCCGCCCACCTGGCCGCAGGCAACGCAGGCTGGAGCCGAAGGTGGGTGTGCCCGTGATCTCGATGACCGCGGCCACGCCTTGTCCGGCGGTGAGGTCGCGTACGGCGGCGTGGAACGGCCTGTCCCCCGTCACTACGACCTCGTCGGCACCCGCGGCGCGCAGGTGCGGCGCCTTCTGCTCGCGACTGGTCAGGGCGATAACCCGGCAGCCGCGTTCGCGTGCCAGTTGAACGGTGTGCAACCCGACCCCGCCGCCGGCGCCTGTCACCAGCACGGGATCGCCGGGCTGCAGGCGCGCCCGGCCCAGGGCGTGGAATCCCGTACCCACGGCGCAGCTCAGGATGGCGCCCGTCGTGAAATCGATGCCCTCCGGCAGGTGGACCGCATTGCGTTCGGTGGCGACGACATATTCGCCGTATCCGCCACTGACGTCCTCGCCGTAGAAGCCGTAGCCGTCCCGGCACACATTGCTGCGCCCCTCGCGACAGGGCTGGCACACGCCGCACGATTGACGCTGGTTCAACGCCACGCGATCGCCGGACCGGAACCGGGTGACCAGGGCGCCAACCTCCGCCACCACCCCGGCGATCTCGTGCCCGATCACGGCTGGCAAGCGTGTGTGCGGGAACGCGCCCAGGCGCGTCAGCAGGTCGTGCCCGCAGATGCCACACGCGTGCACGCGCACCAGGAACTGGTCTGGCCGCGGCTCCGGCCGGGTCACCTGCTGGCACACGAAGACGGATGGGTTGCCGAAGCGGGGCAGGACCGTGGCGGCCATGGTCGCCATGGCGGTCAGCCGCCGATCACGGCGCGGGCACACGGCGCGCGATGGCGGACCCGACCCTCGCCCTCGGCGCAAACGCCATTCTGTCCCGGGGGGTGGTTGAACACCATGCTGCTACCTCAGGCGCTACGAACGTTGGTGAAGTCGGGCGCCCGGTGCCCGGCAAAGGCAGCCAGGCCCTCTTGATGCTCGGGCGTGCTGGCGGCAACGGCCTGGGCCAGGGCTTCCAACTCCATCATCTCGGCGAAGCTGGCCGTGGAGGACAGGTTGAGCGCCGTCTTGGTCAGCGCCAAGGCGACGGACGGGCCGCGGGCGATCGTTACCGCGAAAGCGTGCGCCTCCTCCGCCAGCGATGCCTCGGGCACCACGCGGTTGACGAAGCCCATGCTGGCCGCTTCCGCCGCGGACACGTTGCGGCCGGTGAAGCATAGCTCCTTGGCGCGGTTCAGCCCTAGGACACGGGTCAGGAAATACAGCCCTCCGGCATCCGGCACCAGGCCGACGCGGACGAAGATCTGGCTGAACACGGCCGTGTCGGCGGCCACGATCATGTCGCAGGCCAGCGCGAGGTTGAAGCCGGCGCCGACAGCGTGGCCGTTCACCGCGGCGATTACCGGTTTCTTCAGCGTTGTCAGCGGCACCAGCACGGTGGACAGGATGTGGTCCAGCTTGCGCACGGTGGCGGCCGGCCCGGCGTGCGGATCCATCTCCTTGATGTCGCCGCCGGCGCAGAAGCCACGACCGGCCCCCGTCAGCACCACGGCGCGCACGTCACCGTCGGCTGCGGCCCGGCCGATGGCGTCCGCCAGATCCAGCTTCAGCGCACGGTTCAGGGCGTTCAAGGCGCGCGGCCGATTGAGCGTGAGGGTGAGGACGTTGTCGCGCACCTCGTAAAGCAGGTTCTCGTAGCTGGGGTCAGACATGGACGGCCGCTTCCTCCGTCCCCGGCATGGGGCCGCGCAGGCCGCGGCGCAGGATCTTGCCGGTCGGTCCCTTGGGCAGTTCCGGCAGCACCTCGATGCTCTTCGGCAGCTTGAACGGGGCGAGCTTGTCCTGGCAGATCGCCATCAACTCCTCGGCGCTCGCCTCCTGCCCCGGCTTGAAGGCGACGTAGGCGGCCGGGACCTCCCCGAACAACGCGTCGAACCGGGCGACCACGGCGGCTTCCGCCACGGCGGGGTGGCCGTACAGCGCCTCCTCCACGTCTGCCGGATAGATGTTCTGGCCGCCGCGGATGATAACGTCCTTCTTGCGGTCAACGATCCAGAAATAGCCTTCCGCATCCATCACGCCCACGTCGCCGGTGCGCAGCCACCCGCTAGCCAGGGCGGCCGCGGACTCGGCAGGCTGTTTGTAGTAGCCGGCCATCACGTTGGGGCCGCGGATGCCGATCTCGCCCGGCTGCCCGGGCGGCAGCACCGCGCCGTCCTCGCCAAGGATACGGACCTCCATGCCGGGCACTGGGCGCCCGATCGACTTCTCGCGGACTTGCCGCCCGTCCATGTCCAGCTCCACCGTCATGGTGGTGACCAGCGCCGTGGCTTCCGTCAGGCCATATCCCGTGATAACGGCCAGCCCGTCGCCGAAATAGGCGCGCGCCCTCAGCAGCAGCGGCGTGGGCACGGGCGCGGCGCCGACCATGATCTTGGTCAACGAACCCAAATCATGCTGGCCCACCTCCGGATGGGACAACACCTTCTGCAGCATGGTCGGCACGCACGGGAATACGGTGCAGCGGCGTTCGGCGATAGCGCGCATAACCGCCACAGCCTCGAACCGCGGCAGCACCACCAGCGTGCCGCCGGTGACCGTGGTCGCGTTGATGCATTGGTTCAGCGCGAAGGTGTTGAACAGGGGCAAGGCGCACAGGATGGTGTCGGCCCCCGTGTAGCCCAGCCACTCCGCAGACGGATCGTAGTTGGCGGCCAAATTGTCCTGCGTCAACATCACGCCCTTGGCCCGGCCCGTGGTGGCGCTGGTGTACAGCATCTGCCCCACTGCATCGCCCGACATGTCCACCGGCTCGTCAAAGCCAGCGGCATCACCCTGCAATACAGTGGCCGGGACCATGAACCCGTCCTCGGCTTCCACGCCGTCGAGCACGAAGATACGGCGCACGGACGGGCAACGGGCGCGGAACTCCGGGCCGAACCGGTCCAGGAAGGCTGCATCAGCGATCACGTACTGGGCCTCGCACTGGCCCACCGCGTGCTCCATCTCCTCGCTGCGGTAAAGCGTGTTCAGCGGCATCACCACGCCACCGACGGCAAAGCAGCCATATTGCAGGATCATGAAGTCCGGCCGGGTGCCCACGACGAAGCCGACGCGGTCGCCGGGTCGGACGCCCTGACGCACCAGCCCGTCCGCCGCCGCCCGCGCCCGGTCCCACCATTCACCGAAGGTGATCTCTCGCTCGCCAAACACCAGCGCGACGGCGTCC
This sequence comes from Acetobacteraceae bacterium, assembly GCA_965199555.1. Lineage (GTDB taxonomy): Bacteria > Pseudomonadota > Alphaproteobacteria > Acetobacterales > Acetobacteraceae > LMUY01. The sequence goes on from CBDASJ010000016.1 coordinate 24,895, forward strand.
GGCCGTTCCCGGGCTTGGCGGAACAGATGATCGGCCCGGTTCACGGCCGGGCCCCATTTCCAGTCTTACCGCGGTTCACGGTCGACATGGCGGCCGGTTCGGACCACTCGTAAAGGCCTGTCGACACCAGCCTCACTCCCGATTTTTTTTCGGGCTAGCACGCAAGCCAAGCCGGTGTAAACCAACTTGGCCACCCACACGCTGCCGCGAGCTGGCGTTCCCGGCAGGGCAAGGCAAACAAGCCGGAGGAATTACCATGGCCTACATCATCCACACTCTTCGCCTGGGGGCGCTGCACCTGCCGGGCGCGCACGAGAGCGGCGATTGGACACCGATCTGCGCCTGGCTGCTGCATGACGGCGCGTCCTGGACGCTGGTGGACACCGGCATGGCATCGGCGGCCGAGGTCGGCGCAAAGTGGAAGGTAGAGGCACGCGGCGGCGGTGAGCAGTCTCTGCTGGACGCGATGCAGCCTTTCGGCATCGGGCCCGGTGACATCGACCGGGTGATCCTGACCCACCTGCATTTCGACCATGCGTGGAACCTGGAGCTGTTTCCCGCGGCCAAGGTGCTGCTGCAAAAGGACGAGTTGATGCACGCGATTGATCCGGTGCCATCGCAACGGCTGTACTACACCCGTCACACGCTCAACCAGGTGCTGGACCGGCGGCGCCCGGCAGCGCTGGAGTTGATTGAGGGCGACCTGTCGCTCGGCGAGGGACTGTCGGTGCTCAAGGCGCCGGGCCACACACCCGGCATGCAGGTCGTGTGCGTGCAGACCGCGCGCGGCCGCGTGGGCCTGGTGTCCGATTTGGGGGAGGAGTATGGATGCTGGTTCCCGGCAGACCCGCGCGCCACCCGCACGCCGCAGCGTTTCATGGCCGATACCTTCCGCCCCGGCGGCATCCGCAGCGAAAGCGAGCGCACCTACATCGCGTCCATGCGGCGCGTGATGCAGCAGGTGGATATCGTGGTGCCGGCCCATGACACCCGGATCCCGAGCGTCCTGCCCGAACAATGGTTCGCTTGCCCGGACGGCATGCCGGCCTGAACGCCACGCTCCATTTGCCATGGGGCTGCGCGCTTGCGACAGAGCGGGCGCGGGGCAGATGGACAGCAGGCATGACGGGTTTGGTGACGGCGGTGAAGAAGGTCGCTCCGGCAGCGGGCTGGGCGGACGAGATGGACGCCCTGGCCGCCCATTGGCGCGACAAGGTCCCGGAACGCCGGCAGGGCCGCAGCCGACGGCGGCAGGATGACATCCTGCAGGCGGCGCTCCGCGTCTTTTCCCGGGAAGGCATCGCCCGCGCCCGTATCGCCGACGTGGCGGTCGAGGCCGGAATGCCTCCATCGTCGCTCTACGAGTATTTCCCGAGCAAGGAGGATATCGCCTACGCCGTCCCGGTCGTGCAACTCGCCCGCTTCTTCTTGGAGTACGCCGAGCGTGCCCGCGATGCCGCTACCGTGCGGGACAGACTGCGCCTGTTCCTGTGGCTTTCGGCCGACTTCGCCCGGCGCAACCCTGATTGGGGACGCACCCTATACCTTGAGATCTGGCCCAGCGTCCTGGTGGGCGACTCGCCAGCCCGGCAATTGCTGGACGATTATGCCCGCTTCGTCGTTCGTCTAGTACGGGCGGGAGCGGCCGAGGGTGAATGGCCGCCAGAGCCGAACCCTTACGAAACAGCATCCATATTGATCGGCAGCCATAACCAGATGGTGATCACCTGGCTGCTTTATCGTAAGCCAAGGGACATCATGCGCGGCGTGAGTGCCATGTTGGACCGGCTACTATCCGCCGTGCTGCCGTTGCCGGCCGCCAAACCCGCGCAGCCGTCGCCCCGGATTGCCCAGCGGCGATCCGCTGCCAACTAGCATCCCCGGGGCAAACTCTACGATGTTGTAACGGCGCAGAGCCTAGGCTAAACCCAAAAAAAACTCGGGTTCTGGGAGGAGCCGATGTTGACGACGCCAAACCCGGAACCGGTGGCCCAACCGTGATCGGGCAACAGCTTGCCAACGGGTTGGTGCTCGGCAGCATCTACGCGCTTGCCGCGCTTGGTTTCACCCTGATCTTCGGCGCCGCGCGGGTGGTGAACTTCGCCTATGGCGAGCTGTTGATGCTCGGCGCGTTCGCCACGCTTGTCGTGCTCCAAGTGTCCGATCTCGGCTTCTTCCCGAGCCTCGGCATCGCCATGCTGATCATGGCGGCCTTCAGCGTGCTGCTCTACCTGCTCGTTGTCCGTCGGGCGCTGCGGCGCACCGAACTGGAAGTGCTGCTCGTCACCACCGGCCTGCTCTACATCCTGCATCAGGGCGCGGTGCTAATCTGGGGTACCGACCCGCAGCAGCTCGACATGGGGATCGATGGCGTAGTGATCCTGGGCGACGTGGTGATCACCCTGCAACGACTGTTGGTGGTCGGCGCCATGCTGGTTCTGGTTGCCGCCCTCTACCTCACGCTGTACCGAATGCGGATCGGCAAGGCGCTGCGCGCCGTGGCGCAGAACCGCTTCGGCGCGGAAGCCATCGGGCTGAATGTCGACCGCATCGTCAGCTTCGCCTTCGCCTTGTCCGGCGCGCTGGCCTGCGCCGCCGGCGGACTGCTAGGCTCGTTGTATGCCGTGGATACGTCCATGGGCCAGTTGCCGTTGCTGAAGAGCTTCGTCATCGTCATCTTCGGCGGCCTCGGCAGCGTACCCGGCGCCATCGTCGGCGGCGTGCTGATCGGCCTGGTCGAGACCTTCGCCGGCGCTTACGTCAGCTTCGCGTTCAAGGACGTGTTCACCTTCCTGATCATGGTGGCGATGCTGTTGGTCTGGCCCCGCGGCCTATTCGGCGGGCGTTTGGCATGAAGCTCGCCGCCGGGATCGCCGTCACCGCCCTGCTCGTGGCGCTCCCGCCGTTCATCGGCGAGTTCCAGGTGTTCCTGCTGACCCAAAGCCTACTCTGGGGCATCTTCGCGCTCTCCATGGGCTTGCTGCTGGGCTATGTCGGGCAGATCAACCTCGGGCAAGCGGCCTTCGTCGCGCTGGCGGCCTATGGCTCGACCATACTGCGCACGCAGCTTGGCATCAGCTTTTGGCTCGCTGCCCCAGCGACACTGGCTTTTGTTGTCGTCGTTGCGGCGCTGGTCGGGCTGATCGTGCTGCGACTACGCGGCCCCTACTTCGTCCTGGTCATGCTCGGCTTCGGGGAGGTGGTGCGCCTGATCATCGCCAATTGGCAGGACGTGACGGGTGGCATGGTCGGCATCCGCAGCATTCGTGCGCCGGAGCCGATCCTGTTCCTCCACTTCGGCACCCGGCTCGGCTTCTACTACCTGGTGCTCGCGACCGTCGTCGCTGCGACGCTCGGCCTGATGGTCCTGATCCGCTCGCGGCTCGGGCGCGTGTTGGTGGCGATCCGCGAGGACGAGGTGCTGGCGGAGTTTGCCGGCGCGCCGGTCATGCGCAGCAAGGTGATGGCGCTGGCGATCAGCGCCTTCGTCGCCGGATTGGGCGGTTTGCTGATCGGGCCCTTTCTGTCCGTTCTGTCGCCCGAACAGTTCTCCGTGTTCGCTTCCGTCGACATGATCGTCATGGTGGTGGTGGGGGGCGCCGGAACCTTGGTCGGGCCGCTGCTGGGTGCGGTGTTCCTTACCTACGTTCCGGAGGCATTGGGCTTCTTGCGCGACGTGCGCCCCATCCTGATGGGGGGGCTGCTGATCGTGGTGACGCTGTTCCTGCCCGCCGGGCTGCTGGGGCTTGTGACGCTGCCCTGGGGGAGCGGCGGTCGTCGTCCGGCCATAGGTCCTGCCGACGCGGAGGCGGGGCATGCTGGCTGAGGCGCCGCTGCTGACCGTCACGGGCCTGAGTAAGCGGTTTAACGGCGTCCAGGCCGTGGACGACGTGAGCTTCAGCATATCGCCTGGCGAGATCCGCGGACTGATCGGGCCGAACGGCGCCGGCAAGACGACGACGTTCAACCTGATCTCCGGCCTGTTCCCGCCCAGTGCGGGCCGAGTCGAGCTTGCCGGGCGGCGCCTGACCGGGTTGCGGCCGGACCAAGTGGCACAGGCCGGACTGAGCCGCACATTCCAGGGTACGCGCACGTTCCCCAAGCTCACCGTCGTGGAGAACCTGAGGGTGCCATTTCTGGCGCGCAGCCGGGCCAGCTTGCGGACACGCTGGTATGGCGCCGGGCGCGCCTTCCGGGCGGAGGTGGAGCGCCGGGTCGCGGCCATTATGGAGTTCGCGGGCCTGACCCCCCATGCGGATGTCATGGCCGGATCCCTGCCGTACGCTCGGCAAAGCCTACTCGGCATCGGCCTGGCTTTGGCCGGCGAGCCGCGCTTGTTGCTGATGGACGAACCGTTCGCGGGCATGAACCCGCGGGAAACCATGGACGCCGCCCGCATGGTGCGGCGCATCCGCGACACCGGCGTCACCGTGCTGCTGGTGGAGCACGACATGCAAGCGGTCATGAGCATCTGCGACCGGATTGTCGTGCTCGTCGGCGGCCGCAAGCTGGTGGAGGGCACGCCGGACACAGTGCGGCAGGACTCCCGCGTGATCGAGGCCTATCTTGGGACGGACGCCGATGCTTGAGGTGTCCGGCCTGCAAGTTTCCTACGGCGCCATCGCCGCGCTGCGTGGCGTCTCGCTGCGGGTGGAGGCGGGGGAGATCGTCACCGTCATCGGCGCCAATGGCGCCGGTAAATCGACTTTGCTGCGCACGCTCAGCGGTGTCGTGCGCGGCCATGGCGGCACCGTCACCCTGGACGGCAAGTCGGTGCTGGGGATGTCTTCCTCCACGATGATCACCCGCGGCCTTGTCATGGTGCCAGAGGGTCGGCACGTCTTTGCTGAAATGTCGGTCGCAGACAACCTCGACCTCGGCGCCTACTACCGGCGCGACAGGAAGGGCATGCGGCAGGACTTGGAGCGGGTCATGGACCTGTTCCCCATCCTGCGCGAACGGCTCCGCAGCCCGGCCGGGCGGCTGAGCGGTGGGCAGCAGCAGATGGTGGCGATCGGCCGCGCGTTGATGAGCCGGCCGCGCCTGCTGCTGCTGGATGAGCCGTCCTTGGGATTAGCCCCGGCCATCGTCCAGCAGCTCGGCGGCATCATCCGCGGCCTCAACCAAGACGGCAGCACGATCCTGCTGGTGGAGCAGAACGCCCGCATGGCGCTCCGCCTGGCAAACCGGGCCTACGTCATCGTCAACGGCGTCATCGCCCGCACCGGCACCGGCGCCGAACTGCTGGGCGACGCTGCCGTGCAGGAAGCCTATTTGGGCGGGACTACGCAGACGCATTGACAACAGAACGGCCCAGCAGGGCCGCACGGAGGACACGACCATGCTCAACCGACGCACCACCCTCGCCGCCATCGGCGGCAGCCTGCTTCTGCCGAACGCCCGAGTTTTCGCCCAGGCGCCCGGCAAGGTCCTCAAGCTGGGGTCGCTGTGTACCCAGACGGGACCCAGCGCCTCCATCGGCAAGGAATCCCTCACGGGGCTCAACTACGGGGTCAAGAAGCTGAACGATGCCGGTGGCGTCCAGATCGGTCCCGACACCTACCGCGTCGAGCTGACCAACGTGGATGACGAGTCCAAGACCGAGCGCGGCGTGGCGGGTGCGGAGCGGCTGATCAACGACGACAAGGTGTCGCTGCTGTTCACCCCGCCGAACAGCAGCGGAACGCTGGCGATCCTGCCGATCACCGAAAAAAACAAAGTGCCGGCAATCACCTTCGTTTCCGCGGCGCAGCCGGTGACTAGCCCGGAATACAGCTACAGTTTTCGTACCACGCTGTCCTCCGTGATGAATGTAAGTCCGGCGATGCAGTTTCTTGTCAAGGCCAAGGCAGCGCAGAAGCTTGCGTTCTTGGGACGCAACGACGATTGGGGCCGCACTGCCGCCGGCCAGATCAAGGACCAGAGCAAAGGGCTCGGCGCGACCGTGGTCGCCGACGAGTATTTCGAGGTAGGCAGCATGGATTTCTATGGCCTGCTGACCAAAATCCGCGCGGCCGGTCCCGACGCGGTCTTGATCGCCTGTTACATCGAGGACGGGTTGTCCCTCATGAAGCAATATCGCGAGTTGCAGATGAAGCCGGCTGTGATGGCGCTGGGCGTCATCTGGTCCTCGCCGACCTTTATGAAAACGGCGGGCCGTACGGTTGAAGGGGTCTACCTCTCCACCGGGCCGACCACCAGCCAGACGCCGGAGCTCGCCGCGTTCGGGGCCGATTTGCAGAAGGTGACCGGCCACCCGGCGTTGCCCTATGAGGTCACGGCATACGACAACCTGATGCTGTCGATTGCGGCCATGCAGAAGGCGGGTAGCATCGACGGAACCAAGGTCCGCGACACCCTGCATTCGTTCGAGTACAAGGGCCTGCTACAAACCTACCGCTTCTCGCCGGGAAGCGGGCAGTCCGTGGTGCAGATTAACATAAACGAAGTGAAGGGTGGCGTGCCGAGCGTGCTGACCTCCACCGAGACCAGCTGAGCCTGGCCGGTTCAGGTTAAGTTGGACCTCTCCGTTGACGTACGTCGTCGCGAGCGGAGTGCCATGATACATGCCTCGGCCCGAGCGGCGGGTTCGCGGCATGGATCGCCACGCTGCTCTCGCGATGACTGACGCGGTGAGGCCGATAGGGTCCACCGCACGCTAGGGCGGGCGTGATGGCCGGAACTGTGCAGCCCCCACGAGGTGATCCGGGCGAAATGTCAGTGCACAGCTGGACTTGATGGGACTGACCCTGTTGGTCCCGGCTTGCCGGGCAGCATGATTGATGCCGCCAGTTTCACCTCCGGTGCGGGCGGCCGGTAGCCGAGCGCAGAGTGCGGCCGCACCGTGTTGTAGTGCTTGCGCCACTGCACGATCAGTACGTTGGCCTCGGCTAGCATGTTGAACACCTCGCAGCCCAGTAGCTCGTCCCTGGGCTTGCCGTTGAGCTTTCCACACAGCCATTCTCCCAGGGACTGCCGGGCTCGATGTAGGCCGTGCCAGCACGAACCCCGGTGATCCAGTCCTTGACGGCCTTGGCGGCGAACTCCGGCCCGTTGTCCGAGCGGATGTGCCCAAGTGTGCCACGGAAGATGAACAGCTCCGCCAGCACGTCGATCACGTCGGCCGCCTTCAGCTTGCGCCCGACCCGGATGTAGAGGCACTCCCGGGTAAACTCGCGACCACGTTCAGCATGCGGAATTTGCGACGGTCCCGGGTGCGGTCCTCGACGAAGTCATACGCCCAAACACGTCAGTATCTCCGGTGTCACTCGAGCAGCGAGCTTGCGCCCGACCCGGATGTAGAGGCACTCCCGGGTAAACTCGCGACCACGTTCAGCATGCGGAATTTGCGACGGTCCCGGGTGCGGTCCTCGACGAAGTCATACGCCCAAACACGTCAGTATCTCCGGTGTCACTCGAGCAGCGATGCGTCAACCCGGCGATAGTTTTCAGTGCCGACCTCCAAGGCTGAACGATCAGGGCGCGCAAACCGGCCACTGTCAACGGAGCTGGCTGTCCTTGTTTCCCCGTCGATTGATCCCGCCAACCTGTGTGCGAGCGTGCAACTCAATCCGACAGGCGACGCAGGTTCTCACACCGGGTAGCACCTGACGGCGTCGCTCCGGGATTGGTTCGCCACATTCCAGGCAATGCGTCTCGCCTGCGCCAACGGGCATGCGCCCCCTGGCTGCCAGCACGGCGTCGGTCACCGTGTCGTCGATCTGGTCCTGCACGGCCCCGTCACGCGCCCAACCACCGGCCATGTCTGTGTCTCCTCGGTAGTGCCGGCCATACAGGTGGGGCTGAGGGCGAAGTCGGCCAAGCTGACGGGGCTAAGGGGCGCATCGCGTGTGCGATTCAGGCTCTGAGCAACACCGACGCGGCCTCCGCGACAACCTCGAAACGCACCCGACTTACCCCTGGGTTTAGGGCCGTCAGGTCACCGAAGGCCGCCCGTGTGCGTCGGTGACCGCTGACAGCCACTGCAAAACAACATCTAAATTGGCATCCGACGCTTCGAAGGGCATCCGGAAACCGGAGTTTAACAACTGATTTACCGTGGAAATGGAGCGGGCGAAGGGTTCAAACCCTCGATCCCAACCTTGGCAAGTTCAGGAGCGCCGTTCGCGGGCGTGCGCCGACGGTTGTGAGGCTTTTACGCGTCAACGGGTTAGCTGCCGCGGGTGCTCGCCCGCGTGCGCGGCAGGTCGCTGACAACCAGCGCAAATCTGCACCCAGAACGACACCCAATCTTCATTGGTCGTAAATCGAAGTTACGGCCTTGCGGCAGAGCGGCGAGTGGCTGGGCGCTTTCCTGCTGCGCCCGATAAGGCGATTGGCCGTGCATTTGGCTGGACGCCACCTACGTGAGATCCCGGCGCAACAACTGGATCGTCTTCATCGCCATCGGCGTTGATACCTACCACGGCGGCTAGGTGCTCGGCACGCCCGTCGGCCACAGCGAGGCCGAGCCATCCTCAGTCGAGTTCCTGCGCTCCTTGTTCTGTCGCAGCCTGCCTAGCACCAGGCTGGTGAATTCCGACGCGCAGGAAGGCGAAGGTGGCAATCCGCCGGGTGCTGGGTTCGACGTGGCAGTGGCGCCGCATGAGGCTGTTGGAAAAGCGGCCGCGTTCTGAGGCGCTGAGGCTCGGAACGTGTCATATGGCGCGGAACGCGATTCACTAAGTGTCTGTCCGGCAGGTTCTTTAATCGGCTGAGTCGGTTTGAGCTGCTGCCGGTTCTGTGGACACGTGGCTTTAAGCTGACGCCTTGGTCCGCTCGAACTCCATAGGATTGAGGTACCCGATGGTCGAGTGGCGTCGACGCGGGTTGTAGAACCGCTCGATGTAGTCGAACACGTCGGCCCGGGCCTGGTCGCGGGTGCGATATATCTTGCGGGCCGTCTGCTCGGTTTTCAGCGAGGAGAAGAAGCTCTCCATCGCCGCGTTGTCCCAGAAATTGCCCGATCGGCTCATGCTGCAGGTGACGCCGTGACCGGCCAGCAGCTTCTGGAACTGCTCACTGCTGTATTGGCTTCCCTGGTCCGAGTGGTGGAGCAACGCGTCCGGCTTGCCACGGCGCCAGATCGCCATCATCAGCGCATCCGCGACAAGCTGGGCGGCCATCATGGCGCTCATCGACCAGCCGACCACACGGCGTGAGAACAGGTCGATGACGGCCGCCACGTAGAGCCAGCCCTCTGCCGTCCAGATATAGGTGAAGTCGGCGATTCACTTCTGGTTCGGCGCCGTGGCCTCGAACTGCCGGTCCAGCACGTTGTCCGCCGCCTCGTGCCGGGTGCCCTTGTCCGAGGGCAGGCCCCTGCGCCGTGGCCGGGCTCGTAAGGCCTGCTCACGCATCAGCCGCTCGACACGGTGCAGCCCGCATGTGGCACCCTCGGCCAGCACGTCGTGCCAGACCCGCCGGGCACCATAGGTCCGGTCGCTGCCGATGAAGCTGGCTTTGACCTGGGCGCCGAGAACTTCGTCGCTGCACGCGCGGGCACTGGGCGACCGGGACAGCCAGGCATGGAACCCACTGCGCGAGACACCGAGCGCCTCGCAAAGCCACCGCACCGGCCAGATCCCTCGATGTTTCGCGACAAAGCCGAACTTCACAGCGACTCCCTCGCGAAGTAGGCCGCGGCTTTTTTTAGGATGTCGCGCTCCGCCTTGAGCTTGGCGACCTCACGCGGCAGCCGATCGATCTCCTGCCGCTCTGGCTTGATCTGGCCCTGACCTGGAAACGCCTGCCCAGGATCTGCTGTGAGCTCCTTGATCCAGCGCCGCAGGATGTTCTCGCCGACATCCAGGTCCCGGCTGGCCTGCACCACCGAAACGCCGCGCTCCTTGACCAACCGGACCGCCTCCAGCTTGAACTCCCGGCTGAACTGTCGCCGTCCCATCTGCACCCTCCAATCTCGTGAAACACCCTAACCGCGGTGTCCACAGAACCGGCAGCAGCTCACCGCACGATGCCTTGCACTACGACCTCCACAACAGCACGACGATCCGCGAGGTGGACTGGATTGTTGAGTTGTGCGGTTGCCACCTAGGGATGTTGGGTGGCATCGGTAGCGAGTTGATGGCGCGCGCTACTGGGTTTGTAGAAGCGCCAGTGGCGCTGCGCATTAACTGCGTGGCGAGTTTGCGGCGGTCCTGGCCTAACGACGCCGGCGAGCAACCGGGATACCGATGCAACCGCTACTATTTGATCGTTCGGTAAAGATGGTTGCGGGGACAGGATTTGAACCTGTGACCTTCAGGTTATGAGCCTGACGAGCTACCGGGCTGCTCCACCCCGCGTGGGTGTATGTGGTGTTTGGAAGACCTGGCGGCGACCGACTTTCCCGCACCTTGGGGTGCAGTATCATAGGCGCTGGGGTTTTTCACGTTCGAGTTCGGGATGGGATCGTGTGTAGGCACCCCGCCATGGCCACCAGGTCGTCCAAACACCGGGCTGACTTTGGTGTTGATTTGGTTCTGGTGCGGTTTGTTTGGTGTGGTGTTGTTCGGCGATGATTGCTGTGCATGGTGGTGCATGGAGCCTATTGGGCGATTAGGACCAGTTAGCTGCATGCGTTGCCGCACTTTCACATCTGGCCTATCGACGTGGTGGTCTACCACGGCCCTCGGGGAGACCTGGTTTTGAGGTGGGTTTCCCGCTTAGATGCTTTCAGCGGTTATCCCGTCCGCACATAGCTACCCGGCCGTGCCGCTGGCGCGACAACCGGTTCACCAGAGGTGCGTCCATCCCGGTCCTCTCGTACTAGGGACAGATCCTCTCAAGTCTCCTTCACCCACGGCAGATAGGGACCGAACTGTCTCACGACGTTCTAAACCCAGCTCACGTACCACTTTAATCGGCGAACAGCCGAACCCTTGGGACCTGCTCCAGCCCCAGGATGTGATGAGCCGACATCGAGGTGCCAAACCTCCCCGTCGATGTGGACTCTTGGGGGAGATCAGCCTGTTATCCCTAGAGTACCTTTTATCCGTTGAGCGATGGCCCTTCCACGCGGGACCACCGGATCACTATGGCCGACTTTCGTCTCTGCTCGAACTGTCGCTCTCGCAGTCAGGCGGGCTTATGCCATTGCACTCAGCAGCCGATGTCCGACCGGCCTGAGCCCACCATCGCGCGCCTCCGTTACACTTTGGGAGGCGACCGCCCCAGTCAAACTGCCCACCATGCAGGGTCCCGGTCCGGGCTGACCGGACGCGGTTAGACATCAGAAGAGATCAGGGCGGTATTTCAAGGGTGGCTCCACACAAGCTAGCGCCCATGCTTCAATGCCTCCCGCCTATCCTACACAGCTCTCCCCTGAGGCCACTGCAAAGTTGCAGTAAAGGTTCATAGGGTCTTTCCGTCTGACCGCGGGTACCCCGCATCTTCACGGGGAATTCAATTTCGCTGAGCCCATGCCGGAGACAGTGGGGAAGTCGTTACGCCATTCGTGCAGGTCGGAACTTACCCGACAAGGAATTTCGCTACCTTAGGACCGTTATAGTTACGGCCGCCGTTTACCGGGGCTTCAATTCAGTGCTTGCACACCTCCTCTTAACCTTCCGGCACCGGGCAGGCGTCAGACCGTATACGTCGTCTCTCGACTTCGCACAGCCCTGTGTTTTTACTAAACAGTCGCTACCCCCTGCTTTGTGCCACCCGCCCATGGTTGCCCACGAACGGGTCTCGCTTATCCCGAAGTTACGCGAGCAATTTGCCTAGTTCCTTCGGCATGGTTCTCCCAAGCGCCTTGGTATGCTCTACCAGTCCACCTGTGTCGGTTTCGGGTACGGTCTATACGCTGGAGCTATTTCCCGGTATGCGCAAAAAGCCAGAACAATCCAATAAGCCCTGACAACATCTTGCATACGTCACTTCCAGCAGGCCCAGTAATATTCAACTGGTTCCCATCGACTACGGCTCTCGCCCTCGCCTTAGGGGCCGGCTCACCCTGCGCGGATTAACCTTGCGCAGGAACCCTTGGACTTTCGGCGACAGTGTTTCTCACACTGTTTGTCGCTACTCATGTCAGCATTCGCACTTCCGATACCTCCAGGCAGGGTCACCCCTTGCCCTTCACAGGCTTACGGAACGCTCCGCTACCGATCAGTCCCCCCGTGACAGTCGCCCATTACCGCCCCACCATGCTCTCACACAGCAGACCGGCAACAAGAGACTGTCACAAAGTTTCCAATCCCACAGCTTCGGTACGTGGCTTGAGCCCCGATACATCTTCGGCGCAAGGTTTCTATTAGACCAGTGAGCTATTACGCTTTCTTTAAAGGATGGCTGCTTCTAAGCCAACCTCCTGGTTGTTTTGGAATCCTCACATCCTTTCCCACTTAGCCACGATTTGGGGACCTTAGCTGGTGGTCTGGGCTGTTTCCCTCTCGACGATGGACCTTAGCACCCACCGTCTGTCTGCCGCGCTATACTCACGGGTATTCGGAGTTTGGTTAGGTTTGGTAATCCTTTGGGGACCCCTAGCCCATCCAGTGCTCTACCCCCCGCGGTAAACACACGACGATCTACCTCAATAGATTTCGCGGAGAACCAGCTATCTCCGAGTTTGATTGGCCTTTCACCCCTAGCCACAGCTCA
>CBDASJ010000016.1:42500-293407 GCA_965199555.1 Acetobacteraceae bacterium
CCCGACGCTGGTGATGATCGGCAGCGTCGTGGGACGGCGGGTGACGACCGCCGGGTGAAGGCCGGACCTACTGCGCGGTCCACCCGCCATCGATCGAGATCGGGCCGCCCGTCATGGTGGCTGCCGCGTCCGAGCACAGGAACACCGTCAACGCGCCGATGCCCTCTGGGGTCGAGAATGCGGCAAGCGCCTGCTTGTCGGTCAGGAAGGTCCGGGTGACATCCGCGACGCTGCGGCCTTCCCGCTCCGCCCGGGCGTCCAACTGCTTCTGCACCAAAGGGGTCAGCACCCAGCCGGGGCAGATCGCGTTGCAGGTGATGCCGTCATTGGCCAGTTCCAGCGCCGTGACCTTGGTGAGCCCCAAGATGCCGTGCTTGGCGGCGACATAGGCGGATTTCTCCGGGCTGCCGACCAAGCCGTGGGCGGAGGCGATGTTGATGATGCGCCCCCATTGGCGGGTTTTCATGCCGGGGATCGCGGCCTGGGTGGCGTGGAAGGCGCTGGATAGATTCACGGCAATGATGGCGTCCCAGCGCTCGGCGGGGAAATCCGCGATCGGGGCGACGTGCTGGATGCCGGCGTTGTTGACGAGGATGTCCAGCCGTCCCAGTTCCGCTTCCGCGCGGTCGACCATCACCTTGATCGCGGCGGCGCGGCTGACATCGGCACCGTCATGCATCACCCGCACACCGTGCTCCGCGGCGAGTTGGGCGCGCAACGCCTCGATCGCCGCCGGGTCGCCGAAGCCGTTCATCATGATGTCCGCCCCGTCGGCGGCAAGCGCGCGGGCGATCCCAAGGCCGATCCCGCTGGTCGACCCCGTGACCAGCGCCACCTTGCCCTTCAGGCCCATTCTGCTTCCCCGGTCGTTGCCGGCGGATCATTGGCGGATCGGCCCGGTATGGCAAGACGCGCGCCCTGTGCTCAGATAGGCGGCAATCGACGGGAGACGCGTGCATGGATGCCGGACCGCTGCCGCACAGCAACGACAAACCTTGGCGGCCGGAAGGATGCGACCGCATCAGCCTGCTGCTGCAGGGCGGCGGAGCGTTGGGCGCGTATCAGGCCGGCGTTTATCAGGCGCTGCACGAGGCAGGGTTGGAGCCGGACTGGATCGCCGGCGTGTCGATCGGCAGCGTCAACGCCGCGCTGATCGCGGGGAACCCGCCGGAACGCCGGCTGGCGGCGTTGGAGGATTTCTGGCGCACCATCACGCTGCGGCCCGTTTGGGGCTTCCTCCCCGACGGCGACGACCCGCGCAAGCTGCACAATCTGTGGTCGTCGTTCATGACGATGAGCCTGGGGCAACCCGGGCTGTTCAAGCCCAACTTCCCCTCGCCTTGGCTGCGGCCACGCGGTTCTACCGGCGCGACCGCCTATTACGACAGCACGCCACTGTATGACACGCTGCTGCGACTGGTGGATTTCGACCGCATCAATGACGGCGCCATCCGGTTCGCCGTGGGTGCGGTGAACGTGGCGACCGGCAACTTCGCGTATTTCGACAACGCCCGGACCACCATCCAGCCGGAGCACATCATGGCCAGCGGCGCCCTGCCGCCGGCGCTGCCGATGACGACCATTGCCGGGGAGCAGTTCTGGGATGGGGGCATCGTGTCCAACACCCCGTTGCAACACCTGCTCGACCACATCGATGCGGAGAACGCGCTGGTGTTCCAGGTGGATTTGTTCAGCGCCCGCGGCCCGATCCCGCGCGACATGGCGGAGGCGCTGGGGCGCGCGAAGGATATCCAGTACTCTTCACGCACCCGCCTGACGACGGACTATTACCAGCAGGCGCATGCCCAGCGCATCCAGATCAAACGGCTGCTGGAACGCATCCCGGAGGACCAGCTTTCCGATGAGGAGCGGTCGCTGAAATCCCGCCTGGCAGCGCTTCCCTCCATCAACATCCTGCAACTGATCTATCAGCAGGCGGCCCATGAGGGAGAGGCGAAGGATTACGACTTCAGCAAGTCGTCCATGCGCGACCATTGGGCCGCCGGGCTGCGCGACACGCGCGCGACGCTGGACCGCCGCCATTGGCTGGAAATGCAGCCGGGGGAGCGCGGCATCGTGACGCACGACATCCATCGCGCCCGCGGCTGACGCAGGCAACGACCGCAAGCCTGCCGCGTTCTTGGGCCCGATCCACCACAGGAGAGTACGATGGCGAAAGACAAGCCGATGCCGCCCGACCAGACCGAGGGCGGCGTCCACCTGCACGCGACCAAGAACAACCAGAACGCCAAGGCCGTCGCCGTCGAACTGCTGCAGGCGCGCCTGGCCGATTCGATCGACATGGCGCTGATCACCAAGCAAGCGCACTGGAATCTGAAGGGGCCGCAGTTCATCGGCGTGCATCTCATGCTCGACAAGTTCCGCGAGGAGCAGGACGAGTTTGTGGACACGATGGCCGAGCGGATCACTCAGCTTGGCGGCACGGCGCGCGGCACGTTGCAGGAAGTCGCCAAGAAGACGGCGCTGGAGCCATACCCGGTCGACATCTACCAGGTCAGTGACCACGTGCATGCCTTGATAGACCGTTACGCCATGGTAGCGAACGCGATACGGGCCAGCATCGACGAGGTGGATGAGGCGGGCGACCCCGACACCGCGGACATCTTCACCGAGGTCTCACGCGGCATCGACAAGCAGTTGTGGTTCTTGGAAGCCCATACGCAGGAACAGTCGCCGAGCGCGAGCTTCCCGGCCAAGCAGTAGCCTTGCGTTCCCCTCCCCCGGGCGCTTAGCGTGCGGGGGAGACACGGGAACACAGCATGAACGATCTCTTCGGCTCCGCCAAGGCCGGGCGGGCGGGCGATGACTATTCGGCCAAGGACATCGAGGTCCTTGAAGGCCTGGAGCCGGTCCGCCGGCGGCCGGGCATGTATGTCGGCGGCACCGACGAAACCGCGCTGCACCACCTTGCGGCGGAAATCCTCGACAATGCGATGGATGAGGCGGTGGCGGGCCACGCCACGACCATCGAGTTCGCCGTGCAGGCGGGAAACTGGCTGAGCATCCGCGACAATGGGCGCGGCATCCCGGTCGATCCGCATCCGAAGTTCAAGGCGCTGAGCGCGCTGGAAGTAATCCTCACCACGCTGCATTCCGGCGGAAAGTTCGGCGGTGATGCCTACGCGACGTCGGGCGGCCTGCACGGGGTCGGCAGCTCCGTCGTCAATGCGTTGAGCGAGTCGTTGGAGGTGGAGGTGGCGCGCGACCGCACGCTGTGGCGGCAAAGCTATGCGCGGGGCAAGCCGACGGGCAAATTGGTCAATGCCGGCGCCGTGCAGAACCGCCGCGGCACCACGATCCGCTTCAAGCCCGACCCGCAAATCTTCGGCCCGTTGCAGTTCAGTCCGGCCCGGCTGTATCGGCTATGCCGGTCCAAGGCCTATCTGTTCCGTGGCGTCCAGATCCGCTGGACCTGCGACTCGGCGTTGATCAAGGACCGCGACGACGTCCCCGCGGAAGCTGTGCTGCATTTCCCCGGCGGATTGCGCGACAGCCTGGCGGAGGACATCCGCGGCGCGGCCGTGGCGGTACCTGAAATCTGGGCCGGCGAGGCCGACCTGCCCGTGCGCGACGACGGCCGCCCCGGCGGGCGGGCGGAATGGGCCGTCACCTGGCTGGAAGGCGCCGACGGGTTCCTTCACTCGTACTGCAACACGGTCCCCACCCCGCTGGGCGGCACGCACGAGGCAGGCTTTCGCGCCGCCTTGTTGAAAGGCATTCGTGCCTGGGGCGAGCATCGCAGCAACCGGCGCGCCGCCCAGGTCACCGGCGAGGACGTGACGGGCGGCATGGCCGGCAAGCTGTCCGCCTTCGTGCGCGACCCGCATTTCCAGGGGCAAACCAAGGAAAAGCTGACCAGCGTCGACGCGACTCGCTTGGTGGAAACGGCAATGCGCGACCGGTTCGACCATTGGTTGGCCGGCAACCCGCAGCAAGCGGACAACCTGCTGACGGCGTTGATCGAGCGGGCGGAGGAACGCCTGCGGCGGCGCGATAACAAGGATGTCGCGCGCAAAACGGCCACCAGGCGACTGCGGCTGCCGGGCAAGCTGGCCGACTGCACCAGCGAGATCATGGCCGACACCGAGCTGTTCCTGGTGGAGGGTGACAGCGCCGGCGGCTCCGCCAAGCAGGCGCGGCGGCGGGAAACCCAGGCCGTGCTGCCGTTGCGCGGCAAGATCCTCAACGTCGCCAGCGCCACCGTCGACAAGCTGCGGCAGAACCAGGAACTACGTGACCTGGTGGAGGCGCTGGGATGCGGCGTGGGTGACCGGTTCGACATCAAAAAGCTGCGCTACGGCCGTATCGTCATCATGACGGACGCGGACGTGGACGGGGCGCACATCGCCAGCCTGCTGATGACGTTCTTCTACCGCGAGCTACCCGAGCTGATGCGGGAAGGCCACGTTTACCTGGCGCAGCCGCCGCTGTTCCGCATGACCCAGGGCGCACGCTCGGTCTACGCCATGAACGACGCGGATCGCGAGCGGCTGGCCAAAACGTTCAAGGCGGGCGCGAAGATCGAGGTGAGCCGGTTCAAGGGACTTGGCGAGATGCCGCCCGCAGCGCTGCGGGACACCACGATGGACCCGGGCAAGCGCACCCTGCTGAAGGTGGTGGCAGCGCCGGAGCGCCGGGCGGAAACCAGCGAGTTGGTGGAAAGCCTGATGGGGCGCAAGCCGGAGTTACGGTTCCGCTTCATCCAGGAACACGCCAAGACGCTGGCTGTCGAGGAAATGGACGTGTAGCGCGATTGTTCTTGTCGCGCTGCGTGCGAGAAGACAGGATGGCTGTTCCGTCGGGTGGGAGAAGGGCGGACCGCCCGGCAAGGCTGCGGCGGTCGCTCGTGCGCAAGGGCCTACGATCCCCAACATGGCAGAGTAGGGCGACGATGCGTCGACAACTTATCCGATTGTGCCTGCTCGCGATCATCCTGGCAGTCGCCGGATTTCTGCTTCTGGGGATGCCCGGAATTCCTATTCTTTATGTCGCCGTACTCCTGACCAAGCCGCTCGGTGCCGCGGAGCTTGGCGGTGATCAGTTTTGGCCCGCGATCCTGGGCATCAGCATTGTCGGTCCCTTCGCAATCATCCCCGGCGACTTGCTCGGAGCGCGATTGGCCACGTCGCGCTGGGCCCATGTCGTTTCCACGACCGCCGTCGCACTGGTGATCAACGTCGTGGCAACCAGCATCGGCCTTTTCCTGAACAGCTGACTGCCGAACGGCGTATCCAGCAGTCCCGCCGGCTTATACCCGCGGCCTTGGTCCTGACTTGTTCGGTGGGCTGAAGCCGCTGAGCAAGGACGGTTAGGATGGGCTTCAGCCCACCTTGAATCGGTCAATGTCAGGGGCCGCTGGTATTATCCGGTTCCGACACACGGCGGGTTTCACGGCCATCACGTGGCAAAAGCCAACAGTTACAGGAGAAAGCCTACCGGCCGGCTGTAGTTCGTCCGCCTGGACGACAGGCCCGATGACACATGGTTCGGTGGCGGTGGCGGTCATGGGTAGTGCCCTTAAGCCGCCCGCAGCACGCCCCGGATGGCTTCCAGCGCGTCATCCGCCCGCTCGGCGTCCGGTCCGCCAGCCTGGGCCATGTCCGGCCGGCCGCCGCCGCCTTTTCCGCCCACCGCCGCACTCGCCGCACGCACCAGGTCCACGGCGCTGACGCGCTTCACCAGGTCCGGTGACACGCCGACGGCCACGCTTGCCTTGCCGTCGGCCGTGGAAACCACCGCCACCACGCCACTGCCAACCTGCTGCGCGATCGCCTCCACTAGGCTGCGCAGTTCCTTGCCCGGCACCTCCCCCACGTTGCGGGCCGCCAGGGGAATGCCGCCGATCTCCTCCAGCTCGGGCGCGCCGCTACCGGTCGCCAGCTTGCGTTGCAATTCGCTGACCTGCTTTTCCAGCCGCTTGCGGTCCTCGATCAGCGTTGCGACGCGGGCGCCGATCTCGGCCGGGTTGGCCTTCAGCAAACCGGCCAACTCTTCCACCCGGCGCTCCGACTCCGCCACCTGGAGCAAGGCCGCCTCCCCTGTCACCGCCTCGATCCGGCGCACGCCGGCGCTGACAGCGCCTTCGCCGACCAGGCGGAACAGCCCGATATCACCGGTGCGCCGCACATGCGTGCCGCCACACAATTCGATCGAGTAGGCGGCCCGCGCTTCGTCGCCGTCGCCCATGGCAACCACGCGGACCTCGTCGCCGTATTTCTCGCCGAACAGCGCCATGGCCCCTTCCGCCACCGCGGCCTCCGGCGTCATCAGCCGGGTGGTGACGGGGGCGTTCTCGCGGATGCGGGCGTTCACCTCCGCCTCCACCGCCTTCAGATCGGCCTTGCCGATCGGCGTGGGCTGGCTCACGTCGAAGCGCAGGCGGTCGGGCGCGTTGAGGCTGCCTTTCTGCGCCACATGCGTGCCCAGGCGGCGGCGCAGCGCCTCGTGCAGCAGATGCGTGGCACTGTGATGCGCCCGGATGGCGGCGCGGCGGGAATGGTCCACCTCCGCCACCACGGCGTCGCCGACCGACAGCTTGCCCGCCTCCACCACGCCGACATGGGCGAACAGGTCGCCCGCCCGCTTCTGCGTGTCCGCCACGGCGATGCGCAGCCCGTCCGGGCCGGTGATGGTGCCGGCATCGCCGACCTGGCCGCCACTTTCGGCGTAGAACGGCGTTTGGTTCAGCAGCACCGCCACCTTGTCGCCTGCCTCGGCCGTTTGCACGGCCATGCCGCCGATCACCAGCCCGGTCACCTGCGCCTCGGCCTTTTCCGTGGTGTAGCCCTGGAACTCGGTGGCGCCCACCGCTTCCCGCTGCTCGAACCACACGCGTTCGGCCGCGGCGTCGCCGGTGCCGGCCCAGGCGGCGCGGGCGCGGGTGCGCTGCTCCGCCATGGCGGTATCGAAGCCGCCGATATCCACGGACCGCCCCTGCTCGCGCAGGGCGTCCTGCGTCAAGTCCAGCGGGAAACCGTACGTGTCATACAGGCGGAACGCCACGTCGCCGGGCAGCGCCTGCGACTCGCCCAGTTTGGTGACTTCGTCTGCCAGCAGGTGCAGGCCGCGCTCCAGCATCGCCTTGAAGCGCGTTTCCTCCAGCCGCAGCGTGTCGACGATCAGGCCCTCGGCCAGCGGCAGTTCGGGGTAGGCCGCCCCCATCTGGCGCACCAGCACCGGCACCAGCCGCCACATGGTCGGCTCCCGCGCGCCCATCATGTGCAGGTGCCGCATCGCCCGGCGCATGATCCGCCGCAGCACGTAGCCGCGGCCCTCGTTGGACGGCAGCACCCCCTCGGCGATCAAGAACGAGGTGGAGCGGAGGTGGTCCGCCACCACCCGGTGGCTGGCGCGGAACGGGCCGTCCGGCTCCTGCCCGGTGGCGTCGGCGCTGGCGAGGATCAGCGCGCGGAAGGTATCCGTATCGTAGTTGTCGTGCACGCCTTGCAGGATGGCGGCGAACCGCTCCATGCCCATGCCGGTGTCGATGGAGGGCCGGGGCAGCGGGGCGCGCACGCCGGGCGGCCCTTCCTCGAACTGCATGAACACCAGGTTCCAGATCTCGATGAACCGGTCGCCATCCTCGTCCGGGCTGCCCGGCGGGCCGCCCGGGATGCTGTCGCCATGGTCGTAGAAGATCTCGGAGCACGGGCCGCAGGGCCCGGTGTCCCCCATGCGCCAGAAATTGTCGGAGGTCGGGATGCGGATGATGCGGTCGTCACCGAGGCCGGCGATGCGCTTCCATAGGTCGGCCGCCTCGTCATCCTCGGAATACACGGTCACCAGCAGCTTTTCCTGCGGCAGGGCGAAATCCCGCGTCAGCAGGGTCCAGGCATGCTCGATCGCCAGCGGCTTGAAGTAATCGCCGAAGGAGAAATTGCCGAGCATTTCGAAAAACGTGTGGTGGCGCGCGGTGTAGCCGACATTGTCCAGGTCGTTGTGCTTGCCGCCGGCCCGCACGCATTTCTGCGCCGTGGTCGCACGGGCGTAGGGCCGCTTTTCCGCCCCGGTGAATACGTTCTTGAACTGCACCATGCCGCTGTTGGTGAACAGCAGCGTCGGGTCGTTGCGCGGCACCAACGGCGAAGACGGCACGGCGGTGTGGCCGTTGCGCGTGAAGAAATCGAGGAAGGTGGCGCGGATGTCGTTGCTGCTGGGCATGATAGGCGGAGATACCGCAGCCCGGCCGCTTGGGCCAGGGGCGGGGCTGCTGGTTTGCGTTGTCCGGCCGGCGGCCCAGTGGCATGATGACATGCATGAGCGACGCCCCCGACAACTTGGTCCTGACGCTGCTTCGGGCAATCCGCGCCGACGTCGGCGACATCAAGGCAAACATCTCTGAAATCAAGGAACGGCTGGGGTTCCTTGAGGCGCAATACGCATCGCTGTCTCGCCGCCTGGACCGCATGGGCGGCGACATGGAACGGGTGAAGACGCGCCTTGGCCTCGTGGACGAAGCCATTCCGTAGGACGACCGTCGGCGTCATGAAAGCTTAACCGCTCCCGCCGCTGCCGTTGTGTACACCGCCTCCGTGATCGAAGGAGGCGCAGCTTGCTGGTCCTGGATGGCTTAACCAAGGCGTTTGGGGCATCGGTCGCCGTGTCCGGCGTATCGTTGTCCATTCCGCGCGGCCAGTTCGTCGGGGTGATCGGGCGGTCGGGCGCCGGCAAGTCCACCACCCTGCGCATGATCAACCGCCTGACGGACCCGACCTCCGGCCGCATCGCGCACGGGGACGCGGACGTCACCGCGCTGAAGGGCCGGCCGTTGCGCGATTGGCGCCGCCGCTGCGCCATGATCTTCCAGCAGTTCAACCTGATCGGACGGCTGGACGTGTTGGACAACGTCCTGATGGGCCGGCTGACCCACACGCCGGGCTGGCGCTCCGCGGCCAAGCTGTGGACGCGGGACGACCGCGCCCTCGCCATGGCCGCGCTCGACCAGTTCGACATCGCCCCGCTTGCCGCCCAGCGCGCCGACAACCTGTCCGGCGGGCAGCAGCAGCGCGTCGCCATTTGCCGCGCCCTGATGCAGGAGCCGGACATCGTGCTGGCGGACGAGCCGGTCGCCTCGCTCGACCCGCGCAACGCCAAGATCGTCATGGACTCGCTGCAGCGCATCAACCGGCATTTCGGGCTGACGGTGCTGTGCAACCTCCATTCGCTGGACCTGGCCCGCAGCTATTGCGACCGCCTGGTCGGCATGGCCGCCGGCCGGGTGGTGTTCGACGACACACCCGCCGCGCTGACCGACGGCGCGGCGCGCGAGCTGTATGGGCTGGAAGCCAACGAGGTGATGGAGCGCCACCCCGCCCCACTCCCCACAGGCCTGCGATCCGCCGTCACCGCCTGACCGATCCCATAAGGAGCGACCATGATCGACCGCCGCACCCTGCTGGCCGGCCTCGCCGCCGCCACGACATCCATCACGACCGTCCGCGCGCAAAGCTACAAGCAGGCCTTCCCCGAACTCGTGTTCGCGGTGGTTCCGGCCGAGAACGCGTCCGGCGTGACCGACCGCTACACCCCCTTCGTGGCGTACCTGTCCCGCCAACTCGGCACCAAGGTGACCCTGCGTATCGCCAACGACTACGCAGCCCTGATCGAGGGGCAGCGGGCGGGCAACATCCACGTTGCGTATTACGGCCCGGCCTCCTTCGCGCGGGCGCTGGTGACCGGCGTAAAGACCACGGCCTTCGTCATCGACGTGAACAGCGACGGCACCAAGGGCTACTACTCGGTGTTCTACGTGAAGGCCGACAGCCCGTACAAATCGGTGCAAGACCTCAAGGGCAAGGATATCGGTCTGGTCGACCCGAACTCCACCTCCGGCTACAACATGCCGCTGTTCGCCTTGAACAAGCTGGGCATCGATGCGGAAAGGTTCTTCGGCAAGGTGCTGATCACCGGCAGCCACGAGAACGCCGTGTTGGCGCTGTGGCAGGGCACGGTGCAGGTGGCGGCCAATTTCTGGAACGCGCCGGACGACAGCAACCTGACCCGCATGTTGAACAAGGGCATGATCAAGACGGCGGACGGCAAGCCCGCCACCGTGGACGACTTCCGTATCATCCTGAAATCCGACCTCATCATCAACGGCCCGACCGCCTATCTTGACAGCCTGCCGGACGATCTGAAGGCGGCGATGCGCACCGCCTGGCTGGACGCGGCCAAGAACGACAAGGCTGCGTTCGACCGGCTTTCCGACGGCAAGAACCAGCCGTGGCAAGCCACCGACAATGCCGCCTATGACGACACGATCAAGCTGATCACCTTCGTCGACCACCTCCGCAAGCAGAACGGCTGAGGCCAAGCGGCTCCGGGGGCGTGACCCACGCGGTGGCCATGCCGCCGGAGCCGCAACTCCGCCCGTTGCTCGACGGCTACGACCGCTCGGTCGCCGCACGTCGGCGCATGACGCTGGCGGGCATCGTGCTGGTGCTGGCGGCGACGCTGCTGTCCGCCTTCGGGGCCGAGGTCCGCCCGGCGACGTTCTGGGACAATCTCGGCAATTTTGGCAGCTATTTCGCCCGGCTGACGCTGCTGGACACCGGCGCCCATGTCTGGACCGACCCGGCCTATTGGTTCTGGGGCCTGCGCCGCTGGAGCCTGCAGCTCGGCCAAACGCTGCTGATCGCCTATGTCGGCACGGCCACCGGCGCCGCCCTGGGGCTGATCGGCGGGGTGCTCGCCAGCCGCAACGTCACGCGCTCCGGCACGGTCCGCTTCCTGGCCATCCGCGTGCTGGAGTTCGACCGCACCGTGCCGGACATCGTGTTCGCGCTGATCTTCGTGGTGGCGTTCGGGCTCGGCCCGCTGCCCGGCGTGCTCGCGATCACGCTGCACACGGCCGGCACGCTCGGCAAGCTGTTCGCCGAGGTGATCGAGAACATCGACATGAAGCCGGTGGAGGGCGTGCAAGGTGCCGGCGGCACTTGGCTGTCGCAAATCCGCTTCGGCGTGCTGCCGCAGGTCGTGTCCAACCTCGCCAGCTACACGCTGCTGCGGCTGGAGGTGAACGTCCGCGGCGCCACCGTGATCGGCTTCGTCGGCGCGGGCGGGATCGGCCAGGAACTCATCGTCGCGATCCGCAAGTTCTACTACTCGGACGTCAGCGCCATCCTCCTGATGATCCTGCTATGCGTGATCGCCATCGACTTCGCATCCGAACGGCTGCGCCATCGCCTGCTGGCCGGCGAGCGCGGCCGGTGAGCGGAAGCACCCTGCGCGCGGAGCTGGAGGCGCGCCGCCCCCAGGTGGAAGCGCGCTATGGCCCGGGCCTGGACGGCGGCCGCGGCAGCCGGGCGATGCTGGCGCTGGCGGCGCTGGGCTTGGCCAGCTACGTCGCCGGGCTGGTGGTGCTCGACATCTCGCCCGTGCGGATTTGGCGCGGGCTGGGCCAGTTGGGCACTATCGTCGTGCTGATGCTGCCGCCCAGCACCGGCGGGCACTTCGCACTCTACTTGGACGCGCTGGGGCAAACGCTGTCCATCGCCTTCCTCGGCACGCTGCTGGCCGCCCTGCTGGCGCTGCCCTTCGGCTTCCTGGCCGCCCGCAACGTCGTCGCCAACCGGCTGGTGCATGGGTTGGCCCGGCGCAGCCTGGACGCGGTACGCAGTATCGACGTGCTGATCTGGGCGCTGATCTGGATCAACGTCGTGGGGCTGGGCCCGTTCGCCGGCGCGCTGGCCATCGCCTCCTCCGATTTCGGCGCGCTGGCCAAGCTGATGTCGGAGGCGATCGAGACGGCGGATCGCAAACCGGTCGAGGGCGTGGTCGCCAGCGGCGGAAGCCACCTGCTGGCCGTCCGCTTCGGCATCCTGCCGCAAATCCTGCCGGTCTTCGCCAGCCAGTTGCTGTATTTCTTCGAGTCGAACACCCGCTCCGCCACCATCATCGGCATCGTGGGCGCCGGCGGCATCGGCCTGCATTTGTATGAGCAAATCCGCGTGCTGGAATGGCAGCAGGTCTCGTTCCTGATCCTGATGGTGCTGGTGACCGTTGCCGCGATCGACCTCGTGTCCCGCAGGCTACGCCTGGCCATCATCGGGCGCCGGGTGGGCTGACGGGGGCCGCACCGCCCTTGCCCTTGCCCATACGCTTGCGCCATTTTGTCGGCAGATGCCCCCTGCCCGCCGCCGTGTCCCAGCCCCGCCGCCCGCCGCCGCGCCCGACATGCCGACGACGCTCCAAACCGAGCGCCTGCTGCTGCGGCCGCCCGCGCCCGACGACGCGCAACAACTGCACCGTCTGGTGAATGACTGGGCGGTGGTGCGCATGCTGTCGCACCTGCCCTTCCCTTACCCCCGCACCTTGACGGATGAGTGGATTGCCTCCACCGCGGAGCAGCGCGCCAAGGGCACCGCCCACCACCTGGTCATCACCGGGCAGGAGGACGGCAAGGAACTGGTGATCGGCTGCGTCGGCCTGCGGCTGGACAAGACGCCCGGCGTGGGCAACCTCGGCTACTGGGTGGGCCGCCACTACTGGGGCCACGGCGTGGCGACGGAGGCGGTGGGCCGGGTGGCCCGCTGGGCGCTGGCCAACCTGCCGATCGCGCGGATCGAGGCACATGTCGCGGAAGACAACCCGGCTTCCTCGGCGGTGCTGCGCCGCGTCGGGCTGCGGGAGGTCGGGCATGGGCGCGAGGCATTCCTAGCCCGCGGCGGCGACCACCCGGTGATCCGCTTCGAGGCGACCCGGGACGACCTATTCGGCGCCGTGGAGACCCCCGTTGCCACGCCCGAGCCGGCGCCCGGCAAGCCGCTGCTGCTGGTCGCCGCCTGCGCGCTGATCGACGTGGACAACCGCGTCCTGCTGGCGCGCCGGCCCGAAGGCAAGAAGATGGCTGGGCTGTGGGAATTCCCCGGCGGCAAGCTCAACCCCGGCGAGACGCCGGAGCAGGCACTGATCCGCGAGCTGAAGGAGGAGCTGGGCATCGACGTCACCGAGGCGTGCCTGGCCCCGTTCGCCTTCGCGTCGCATGATTACGAGCGGTTCCACTTGCTGATGCCGCTGTTCCTGTGCCGGCGCTGGACGGGCACGCCCGCCGGGGTGGAAGGCCAGGCGCTGGCCTGGGTGCGGCCCAACAAGCTGACGGAATACGACATGCCGCCGGCCGACAAGCCGCTCATCCCGTTATTGAGGGACTTCCTGTGACCAATCCCACCGCCTGCCTGCTCGTCATCGGCAACGAGGTGCTGTCCGGCCGCACCCAGGACGCCAACATCAAGTTCCTCGCCACCAGGCTGGGGCAGATCGGCATCCCGTTGCGCGAGGTGCGGGTGATCCCGGACGTGCCCGGCACCATCGTCGGCACGGTGAACGAGGTGCGGGCGCGCTTCGACCACGTGTTCACCACCGGCGGCATCGGCCCGACGCATGACGACATCACCAGCGAATGCATCGCCGCCGCCTTCGGCCTGCCGTGGGAGCCGCATCCGGACGCGTGGGCGCGGATGGAGCGCCATTACAAGCCCGGCGAGTTCAACGCCGCCCGGCAGCGCATGGCCACCATGCCGCGGGGTGCCACGCTGATCGACAACGCCGTTTCGGTCGCGCCGGGCTTCACCATCGGCAACGTCCACGTCTTCGCCGGCGTGCCCCGCATCATGCAATCCATGTTCGAGGCGTTGGCCCCGTCGCTGGCGGGCGGCGAGCCCGTCCTGTCCCGCGCGGTCCATGCCATCGGGCTGCTGGAGGGCCAGGTGGCGGACGGGCTGCGCGCGGTGCAGGAGCGGCATCCCGCGCTGGACCTCGGCTCCTACCCGTTCTACCGCGCCACCGGCAACGGCGTCGCCCTGGTGGCCAAGGGGACGGACGCGGCGGAGGCGGACGCGGCCATTGCCGAAGTGACGGCCTTGATCAAGCAGTTCGGCCTGGTGCCGGTTTCGGGTGAGCCGGCGTCGTAGGACCGCTGGACCGGTCCGCATGCACGACATCTTCGCACGCAAGCCGATCGACCCGGACGCGGAGACCGGCATGCGCCGCACCCTGGGGGCGACCGCCCTGGTCGGTCTCGGCATCGGTGCCATCGTCGGCGCCGGGCTGTTTTCGCTAACCGGCATCGCGGCGGCGGATTATGCCGGCCCGGCCGTGGTGATCAGCTTCGTGATCGCAGCGCTCGGCTGCGGATTCACCGGGCTCTGCTACAGCGAGCTGGCGGGCATGATCCCGTCCGCCGGGTCGGCCTACGCCTATGCCTACGCGGCGCTTGGCGAGGTGGTGGCGTGGATCATCGGCTGGGACCTGCTGCTGGAATACGCCGTCGGCGCCGGCACGGTGGCGGTGTCGTGGTCGAGCTACGTGCAATCCTTGCTGCATGGCTGGGGCGTCGACCTGCCGCATTGGATCACCGCGGCCCCAGGATCGGGCGGGGTGGTCAACCTGCCGGCCATCGGGATCATCGTGGCGCTGACCCTGTTGCTGGTGGGTGGCATCCGCGAATCAGCGCGGGTGAACGCGGCCATCGTGGTGCTGAAGGTCGCCGTGGTGCTGACGGTGATCGGGCTGGGCGCATTCTACGTCCAGGCAGCCAACTACCACCCGTTCATCCCCGACAACACCGGGCAGTTCGGCAGCTTCGGCTGGTCCGGCGTGCTGCGCGGGGCCGGGGTGGTGTTCTTCGCCTATCTCGGCTTCGATGCCGTCAGCACCACGGCGGCCGAGGCACACCGGCCGCAACGAACCATCCCGATCGGCATCCTCGGCGCGCTGGCGATCTGCACCGTGCTGTATGTGGGGTTCGCGGCGGTGCTGACCGGCATGGTGAACTACAAGCAAATGCACGGCGACGCCGCGCCCGTGGCAACCGCCATCGAGCGCACGCCCTTCGTTTGGCTGCAGGTGACGGTGAAGCTGGGCGTGATCCTCGGCTTCACCTCCGTCATCCTGGTGGGGCTGCTCGGCCAAGGCCGGGTCGTGTACGCGATGGCGAAGGACGGCATGCTCCCTGCCCGCCTCGGCCGCCTGCACCCGACCCGGCAAACGCCGATGGTCGCGCACGCGGTCATGATGCTGCTGTCCGGCGTGCTGGCCGGCTTCGTGCCGGTGGAAGCGTTGAGCCGGATGACCTCCGTGGGCACGCTGCTCGCCTTCGCCATCGTGTGCGGCGGCATGCTGGTGCTGCGGATTCGGGAGCCGGACCGTCCCCGCCCGTTCCGCGTGCCCGGCGGCCCGGCGGTGCCCCTGCTGGGGATCGCCACCTGCCTGCTCATGATGGTGTTCCTGCCCTGGCCGACATGGCTGCGGCTGGGCGGGTGGTTCGTGCTAGGCGCCGTGGTCTACGCGTTCTACAGCCATCGCCGGGCCGCGGCGGTCCGTACCGCCGGCAGCCGGTAGACCGGCGGCTTCACCCGCCGTCGAGGCCCGGTAGCATCGGCGCCGCCGCGACGGCCGCGCGCTGCCGCTCGTTGGCCCCGCGCGCGCGGGGTGCTGCTGCCGCAACCTGGCCGCGCAATTGCAGCAACTCATCGACCAGGCGATCGAAGGTCTGCCAAAGCGGCTCGTCGCCACGGCGCTCTGCCATGACGACGCGGTGCGCGGCAAGCGTCACGTTCAAGGTGCCGCGCGTGGTTTCCGGGCGCGGCATACGCATCTGCACCAGCGCCTTTTCAACCTCATCGACCGGCTTGCCGAGCGCTTGGGCAATGGCCTCCGGTGCCAGCCCCGTGCGACGCATGCGCCGGGCCTGCTGCACCTGAAGCGGGGTGAGCAGGATGGGCGGACGCAGCAGCTCCGTCCGCTTGGACATGTCGCCGGCGCCACTGCCCGGTGCCTTGCCTTGGAACGCCATGCACCCGCCTCCCCTGCTCGCGTCGGTGATGTGTGGGCAGGCGCGACATGGGACAAGACGTAGCGCCGCCTGAACCCTGGCGTCAGCAAGACGTTGCCGCTGCGTGAAAGCGTTGCTCTACGTCTTCGTCGCCGTGGCCGGGGCGCTGACCTCCGTCGAGGCCGGCGCCAACGCCACACTCACCCGCGTGCTGGGCGGCCCGTGGTGGGCAGCGATCCTGTTCTCGGTGATCTCAACCGTCCTGCTCGCGATCGGCTTGCTTGTTTTCGGTGGGCCGTTCCCCACGAACGCGATACGGACCGTGCCATGGTGGGGATGGACGGGTGGCGCGATCGCCGCGATCTACATCCTGTCGATGCTGGTCGCACCGGGCCAGCTCGGCTCCGGGCTGTTCACCGGGTTGACGGTGACCGCGGCGGTGATCGCCTCCATCGCGCTCGATCATTTCGGCCTGGTCGGCTTCAAGCAGCATGCCGCCGGGATGGGACGCCTGATCGGCGCGGCCTTGATGGTTGCCGGCATCATCTGCGTCGCCGTCTTCTAAAGCGTCAGGCACGCTCCACGAAGCGGTCGAGCACGCGCTTCGCCCCCGCCTTGTCGAACGCTACGTCCAGGCGGTCGTCGCTGACGGCGTTCACCGTGCCGTAGCCGAACTTCTGGTGGAACACGCGCGTCCCCACCGCCAGCGCATCCTCGCGCGCCGGACGCGCCGGCTGCTCCCACACCTCCGTCACCTTCGGCCGCCGCGCCATCAGCGGGAACTGCCCAGTGAACACCGTCGGCGCCGTCAGGCGTGCTTCCCGGCCCAGCGCGGCGGAGCCGGCACGCTGCACATGGGCTTCCGGCAGCTCGTCGATGAACCGCGACGGGATGGAGCTTTGCCAGTTGGCGTAGATGCGACGGTTGGCGGCGTGGCTGATGATCGCCCGCCGCCGGGCGCGGGTGATCCCCACATAGGCGAGCCGCCGCTCCTCCTCCAACCCCTTGTTGCCGCTTTCGTCCAGCGTGCGCTGGGACGGGAACACGCCTTCCTCCCAACCAGGCAGGAACACGGTGTCGAACTCCAATCCCTTGGCGCCGTGCAGCGTCATCAGGCTGAGCCGGTCGGCGTCGCCGCCCTGCTCGTTCTCCATCACCAGGCTGACATGGTCGAGGAAGCCGGCAATGGTCTCGAACTCGCTAAGGGCACGCAGCAGTTCCTTCAGGTTCTCCAGGCGTCCCGGCGCTTCCGCGGATTTGTCGCGCTTCCACATCTCGGTGTAGCCGCTTTCGTCCAGCACGGTCGCGGCCGTGACGATGTGGCCGTCGCGGCCCAGCATCTCCCGCCAGCGATCGAAGCCGTGCAGCAGCTCGCGCAGGGCCTGCGCGACCCGGCCCTTCACCGTGCCATCCTGCACCGCATGCTGGGTGGCGGCGTGCAGCGACATGGCGCCGGCCCGCGCCACGGTGTGGATCGACCGCAGCGCGGCATCCCCCACGCCGCGGCGCGGCAGGTTCACGATGCGCTCGAACGCCAGATCGTCCGCCGGGGAATGCACTACACGCAGATACGCGATGGCGTCCCGGATCTCCTGCCGTTCGTAGAACCGCAGGCCACCGACCACCCGGTATGGCAGACCCAGCGTGATCATCCGCTCCTCGAACGCGCGGGTTTGGAAAGACGCCCGCACCAGCACCGCCATTTCCGCCAGGGTATGGCCGTCGCGGCGCAGCGCCTCCGCCTTGTCGCCCACCATGCGGGCTTCCTCGTCGGAATCCCACAGGCTCACCACGCTGACCGGCTCGCCCGCGGCATCGTTGCGGCCGGAGCGCAGGGTCTTGCCCAGGCGGCCCTCGTTATGGGCGATCAGCCCGGACGCGGCGGCCAGGATCGGCGCCGTAGAGCGGTAGTTGCTTTCCAGCCGGACGATGCGCGCGCCCGGGAAGTCCTTTTCGAAGCGCAGGATGTTCTCCACTTCGGCGCCGCGCCAGGAATAGATCGATTGGTCGTCATCCCCGACGCAGCAGATGTTCTTGTGCTCCTGCGCGAGCAGCCGCAGCCAAAGGTATTGGATCAGGTTGGTGTCCTGGTACTCGTCGACCAGGATGTAGCGGAAGCTGCGGTGATACTGTGCCAGGACTTCGGGGTGGCTCCGCAGGATGTCCGTCACGTGCAGCAGCAAGTCGCCGAAATCGGCGGTGTTCAGCGCCACCAGCCGCGCCTGGTATGCGGCGTACAGCGCCTTGGCGTGGCCGTTGGCGAAGTCGGTGTCCTCCGCCGGGGTGATCCGGTCCGGGCCGAGGCCGCGATCCTTCCAGCGCTGGATGACGGCCATCAGCGCGGCTGGGATCCAGCGCTTGGTGTCGACGCGGCCGGCCTCCATCACCTGCTTCAGCAGGCGCATTTGGTCGTCCGTGTCCAGGATGGTGAAGTTGGATTGCAGCCCCACCAGTTGCGCGTGCCGGCGCAGCATGCGGGCGCACAGGGCGTGGAAGGTGCCCAGCCACAGCCCTTCCGCCGGCTGCCCCAGTATGGCGCCCACCCGCTCCCGCATCTCGCGCGCGGCCTTGTTGGTGAAGGTGACGGCCAGCACCTGGTTGGGAAAGGCGCGCCGGGTGAGCAGGATGTGGGCGAAGCGCGTCGTCAGCACCCGCGTCTTGCCCGTGCCGGCACCGGCCAGCACCAGCAACGGCCCGTCCACGGTTTCCACCGCGGCGCGTTGTTCGGGATTCAGCCGGGTCAGATAGTCGGTCATGCCGGGAGAAATGGGGTGTTTTGGCGGCGGAGGGAATGGGCAGCGCTACTGCCGCGCCGCGGAGCGCCTGCGGGACGGCCGCCGCATCGGCTGCACGGGCTGCCCGGTGAGCTCGGCGATCAGCGCCTCGTAGCGGCGGATGTAGTCGGCCATGGCCAAATGCCGCTCCGCCCAGGCACGCGCCTTGCGGCGCCTGTCCTGCACGGCCGGCCCGCCTTCCAAGGTTTCGAGGACGCGGTCGGCCAGCGCGGCCGGGTCGAAGAACGGGGTCAACAGGCCGGTTTCGCCGTGGAGGACGAACTCGCGCACCGGTGCCGTGTCGCTTGCCACGATCGCGCAGCCACAGGCGAGCGCTTCCCGCAGCGACCAGGACGCGACGAAGGGATAGGTGAAGTACACATGCGCATCCGAGCGCTGCAGCAGCCGCAGATAGCTGCCATAATCCAGCTTGCCGGGAAAATGCACCCGGCTCGTATCGAGCGCGCTGCCCAGCTCCGCCAGCATGTGCGCGCGCCAGGTGGTATGGGCCGGCCGCGTGCCGTAGCTGACGCCGTCCCCGCCGACCAGGATCACGCGGGCGTCCGGCCGGGCGCGCAACACCGCCGGCAGGGCCCGCATGACCTGGTGGAAGCCGCGATACGGCTCCAGGTCACGGGCGACATAGGTGACCAGTTTCTCGCGCGCGGCAACCGGCACGCCGGCGACCACCGTGTCCCCGACAGTTTCCGCCGGGCGGCAGCGCCCGGTGTCGACGCCCTCCGCCAGCACCCTGATCTTCGGGTGGGACCAGGCCGGATACGTGTTGCGCTGGAACTCGGTCGGGGTTTGCCCGAAGCCCGGATTGGTCAGGGCGATCAGGTTGACGGCGTTCTTGGCGCGGATGCTGGCATGCGCCCGGGTGTCGACCCCCAATTCCGGATCGAAGCCCACGTCCTGCCCATGCAGGGCGTAATAGAACTCGTGGTAGCCGAGCAGCGGGACGTCCGGCCACACATCGCCCATGTTCAGCAGCTCGCCCCAGCCATGATGGCCGATGATGATGTCGGGCGTGAAGCCGAGCCGCTTCACCTGGGCCGCCGCCAGCGCCGCCGCTTCCGCACGGGCCATGGCGAGGGCGAAGTCGCGGGCATCGTGGTGGGTGGGCGCGGTCGGCCGCTGCTGCGGCTGGTAGCTGATGCGCCGCACGCCGGGCATCACGTTGCTGTTCGGTTCGCAGATGAACAGGACGTCATGGATGCCCTGTGCCAGCAGGTGCCGGACGATGTGGACGAACTGGGCGGGGTAGTTCTGGTGGACGAAAAGGAACTTCATCGCCGGGGCGGCAGGGCCGCGCTTGCTACCGCCTGGCTCCTTTCGGCTTGGGCGCGGGCCTTGCCGCCTTCGTGGGCAGGGCGGCGAACTCGATCTTGAACGCTTCCAGCGGCGCGAGGCTTTCCGCCTCGCACGCGTCGCCCGGCCCGACCGGCCCCACCGCGGTTCCGTCGGTGAAGCTGGCGCTGACCCGCACGGTATGCGTTGCCGCTGCCCGTCCGCGCAGCCGAACCCGCAGCCCCAGGATCGGCAGCGCCATGCCCCGGCTGCCGCAATACTGCGTGCCGGCGGCCCAGGGCGACAGCCATCCCCGGCCCAGCACGGCCTGGTACTCGATGTCGTCCGGCGCCACCGCGCCGGCGCGGGGCGACACGGCGAAGCCCTCCACCCAATTTCGACTGCCGCGCTCACCGATCCACTCGCCCAGCCTCGCCCCGACGTCGCCGCGGTTCTGGATGTGGGCCGCGATTTCGGTATCGCCGGCGGCAACCCCGGGCGGCACCACGGCGGGACCAGGCGCCGGCGGCGGCGTTCCGTCCACGATCGTGCTCACTTGCAGCCGTGGCGGCTGGCTGGCACCCACGGCCTGATAGATCGTCATCAGCACCTGGGCCGACCCGGCGCCGACGCGGATCAGCGCCGCCCCGTCCAGCCCGCCAAGCCAGCCATCGTCGCGCAAGCTCAGGATGGTGACACCCCGCCCTTGGCCGCCAGGCGGCAGCGACAATCGCGCCCCGGGCAGGCCGGTTTGCGGGTCCGGCGGCGAAGAGCCGGGGGCGTGATGGATGCAGTAAACCCCGGCATCCAGCTGCATCAGATGCGCCGACACTTGCAACTCGGTGATACGCTCTGGCGGAAGCGGCGTGGCTTCGGACATTCGGGCGCCTTTATGGCGCGCGGGATTGCGCTCAGGCGCGAGGATGCGGCGTTGTGGCCGGCGGGGCAATGCCGGACCGCAGGAGCCAGTCATTGATGCCGGCGGGTGGCAAGCCCAGCGGCAGCACGTGGCCCCAGCCGGTTCGCCGCACCCGCTCGGCCGGCGCCCCCAGGTCGAACACCACCGCCCGCAGGCCGGCCCGCCACGCCTCCCCCAGCGCGAAGCACCAGGTTTCGGGCCAGATCGATGGGATGAATGCCAGGTCGGCGTCCTGCTCCCGGATCAACGCTTCGGCGTCTCCGCCTGCGAAGCGTCCGGTGATGAAGATCGGGCCGGCCACCAGCAACCGCTCGTCGTCCGAGGTGAAGCCTACCACGGTGAAGCGGAGGGGCAGACGCCGGGCGGCGGCGTCCTGCACGCATCCCAACAGCACCTCGTAGCCTTTCTCCACCCCGATGGCGCCGACCACGCACACGTGCCGCACCGGGCGGGGTGTCGGCGGGGGCGCCGGAAGGCCGGCGTCTTCCTCCGGGGGTTCGACCACGGGCCGCACCCCTGGGAAGTGCCGCTGGATGCGGGTCGCCGTGTCGCGGGACGGCACGACAACCCGCGCTGCCCCCGCCAGCAGCGCGGCGGAACGGGTCACCAGGGAGGCGGGGGCGATCGGCTCCTCGAGGTGGCTGCTGTGACGGCGGACGCAGGCGGCGCAGGCGGTCACCGGCGGTTCGCCGCAGTAGCTTTGCCCCGCCACCAAATTGATGCGGGCGCAGAAGCTGGCGTAGTCGTGGATGAACACCTCCAGCCGAGCGCCCAGCCGTTCAGCCAGGGTCAGCAAGGCCGGGGCATGCCCCAGCATGTGGTGCAGTTCCACCCGCTCGACGCCCTCCCCGCGCAGCAGGCGCAGCAAGGCGGGCCATTCCCGGGGCAGGCGAAAGCGCAAGTTCGGCACGTCCGCGTCGCCGACGGCGGTGAAGCAGCCATCGGGGCGAAGCAGCACCGGCCGCTTGCCGGCCGCGCGCGCCGCGGCGGCCCGGTTGGCCACGACCCGCTCGACCCCGCCGCCGCTGCCATGGGTGACCAGCACCACGGCGGCATCCCGGCGCCCGGCGCGCCAGCGCAACGCGTCCATCCGCCGCCGGGCGGGGCCGAGTGGGTCGCGTTCGATCCAGTCTGCAACGGCGGCGTCGTAGCCCGGATGCACGCGGTTCAACACCGCGGCGTTGCGCAGCATCAGGTGGCGTCGCGCGGGACCGAAGGACGCGGCGCCCCGGTGCGCGACGAAGCATCCGGTGGCGGCCACGTGCCGCCAGCCACCCTGCCCGGCGCGCAGGCACCAGTCGTTTTCTTCGCCGTAGCCTTGGGCGAACAAATCCTCGCGCAGCAGCCCGAACGCGGCCAGGCAGTCATGCCGCATGAACATGCAGAAGCCCACGGCGGTGGGCAGATCCACCGTGCCGGCTCCGTTCGCCCGGCGGGCCAGCGCCGCGACCGCGTCCGGCTGCTCCGGCATCGGGTTGCCGCCAGCAGCGTTCGGGTAGCTGAGGATGGAGCCTTCGTTCGACAGCGGGCACGCCGTGCCGATCTCCGCGGCGCTGTAGGCCGCCTCGGCCAGCCCCGAAAGCCAGCCCTGCGGCACCACCGTGTCGCTGTTGAGCAGGACGACGTCGCGTCCGGCGGCCGCCCGCAGGCCGACATTGGCCGCAGCCGGAAAGCCGTGATTGCGCGGCAGCCGGTGCAGCACGATCTGCCCAGCGGCCGCCATCCCGTCCAGCCGCGCCCGCAAAACCGCGTCCTGTCCGGCATCGTCGACCACATGGACCCGGCTGTCCGCCGGGCGGGTTGCCAGCACGGCAGCAAGGCAGCGGAGCGTCACCTCGCCCCCGTCATGCACCGGGATCACCACATCCACCACAGCCCGGGGCGGCACGCATTGCGGCGGCCGGTCAGGGGGCGGAACGGGCGTGAGGCTTTCGGCTGCGACCGGGCTGCCGAGCAGCGGCTGGCCATCCAGCGTGGTCACGCTGATCGGCCCGGCCCGGACGGGTAGACGGAGTTCGCGGGGCCGGGCCAGCGGTCGGCCGAACGCAGGATCGTCCAGCAGCCGCTGCAGTTCGGTGCGCTGGCCGTCGACAAGCAGCACTGGATTGCGGTCGGGATCGCGGGGGTGCCATGCCCACCCACCTCCGACGGCAACGACGCCCTCGATCGCGTCAATCGCGCCGCGGTCGATCAGGCTGCCCAGCAGCGGCACCCCGGCCTGCGCCACCGCAACGATGCGGCCGGGCGGAAGCGGGCAAGTGCCGTCGCGCCAGCGCGGCGTGACGGGGCGGCCGTCCACGCTTACCTCAGCCGGCGGATGGGCCCGCAGCCGGCCCGTGCTGTCCAGCGCGCACCATCCCGGCAAACCCGCCGCCCGGGCGACCGCCGCCGCCAGGGAGCATGCGGCAGCGGTTGCGGCGTGACGCGACAGCACCGCCTGCATCGCCGCGACCGCCGCCGCCGGGTCATGCAGGCGCAGGGCGCTCGCAGCCAGGCCGAGCCACGCCTCCGCCAGGTCCAGCCGTGCAGCCAACGGCGCGAAGGCCGCACGGGCTTGCACCGCGTCGCCGCATCGCAGGTGAACGAGGCCCAGGCTGAGGGCGACCGTGTCGTCGTCCGGTGCCATGCGCCTGGCCCGCTGGAGCCAGCGGCGCGCCTCCACCGGGTCCGCCGCGGCTTCGCCCCGGCGCCACGCCGCCTTTGCCAAGCGGGACCATTGCCCGTCCGTGACCCGGCCTGGTTGAGCCGGTTCGGCCTTCGTCATCACCAGCGGTTAGCTGGCGGTGACGACCGCGGCGGGGGCGGGCTGGTGGGGTGCAAGCGCTGCCAAATCGGCGTTTGCTTCGGCGACACCCTGGTCGCGGGCTGCCTCAAGCCACCGGCGCGCTTCCGCGCCGTCGCGCTCGCCGGCCAGGCCGCGCGCCAGGTAGCGGCCGAGCATCATCTGTCCGAAGCCGTGGTTGCGTTCGGCCGCCAAGCGGAACCAACGCTGCGCCACCGCTCGCTGCGGCTCGATGCCGTGGCCGCCGCCATACAGCGCCCCCAGGGCGAACATGGCACCGACATGACCCTCCCCGGCCGCGCCCTCAAACAAGGACAGGGCGGCGGCAGGGTCCCGTGGGCCGCCGCGCCCGTTGATCAGCATCTCCGCCAAGGCAACCCGGGCGTCGAGCAGGCCGGCCGTGGCGGCGCGGGTGATCCAGGCGCGGCCCTCCACCTCGTCCCGCTCGACACCCCGGCCCTCGGCCAGGAGGCGGCCAAACCAGTGCTGGGCGGTCACGACGCCGTCGGCGGCGCGGCGCAGCCATTCCGCCGCCCGGCGCTCGTCCCGCTCGATCCCCACGCCTTCGGCCAGGCACACGCCGAAATTGAACGCCGCGACCAGGTCGCCGCGACCCGCCGCCGCCTCGAACCATTCGCGGGTGCGGACGCGATCGGCCTCGGTCCCGGCGCCGCGGAGCAACAGATTGGCCAGATCGTGCTGCGACTCCTGGTTGCCGCCTTCCGCGGACCGGCGGAACCAGCGCGCAGCCTCCTCCGGGTCGCGGGCGACGCCGGCGCCGGTCAGGTGCAACTGGCCGAGCGCGCGGGCGGCGGCGGCATGGCCGAGTTCGGCCGCACGGCTGAACCATAGGGACGCTTCCGCGTAGTTCGGCGGCAAATCTCCGCCCTTGGCATATAAATCGCCCACCAGGGCCGCCGCTTCCGCATCGCCGGCCAGGGCGGCGCGGCGCAACCACGACTCGCCGGACACCTTGTCCTGCTGCGTCCCGCGGCCTTCCAACTGCGCGAGCCCCCAGCGGGCCTGGCCCGGGCGGACTCCCGCCTCCGCCGCCCTGCGGTAAAGCTGCACCGCCGCGGCTTGGTCGCGTTCCATGCCGACGGCGAAATCGTGCATGACACCCAGCAGGTAGACCGCCATCGGCACCCCGGCGTCGCACGCCTTGCGCATGTGCTCCGCCGCTTCGCGCTGCATCGCTTCGTCGGGCTGGTCGCGCATGAGCATGAGCGCCAGTTCGAGCTGGCCTTGCGCATTGCCCGCCTGCGCGGCGCGGCGATACAGCGCCAGGGCGGCCGGCAGGTTCCGCATGTCTTCCGGGCCGGAGGACAGCAGGGACGCCAACACCGCCATGCCCGCGGCCGAGCCTGCTTCGGTCGCCTTGCGCGCCCACCGTGCCGCCGCCGGGAAGTCGGCCGCGGCGGCAGGGGTGCCGCCAAACAGCCCCGCCGACCCGGTGGCGCCGTTCCGGGGCAAGCCCTGCATCAGGAGGCCGGCGAGCCGCGCCTGCGCTTCCGCATGGCCGGCGGCGGCGGCCTTCTCGAACCACGCGGCCGCGTCTGGGATGGAGGCGGGCACGCCGGCCGCGTCCATGTAGGCCTGTGCGACGCGGAACTGCGCGTCCGGTATCCCGGCCATCGCCGCCACTGCCAATTGGCTGAACGCGCCGGCCTGGTCCCCCTTCGCCAGCAGCTTGTCCGCACGTTTCAGGGCCAGCCGCGGCCCGCCTGCGAGCAGGCCGGAGATCAAGCCCTTCACGGCACCGCCGGCCTGCTGCCCCGGCGCCCCGGCATGGCCGGGCTCACGGCTCGCGCATGCCTTGGCTCATCACCGGGAGCACTGCGTTGAACAGGTAGCCCAGCACGGTGCGCTTGCCGACCATCACGTCCGCCGTTACCGGCAGCCCCGGTGCGATAACGAAGCCGGACGGGGTGTCGTGCAGCCCGACCTGATCGATCGCCACCTTGATCCGGTAGAAGCTTTGGCCCCGCATTGGGTCCTGATACCCGGCGGGCTGGGTGCCGTGCGCCACCGCCTGCTCGGCGGTTTCGGAACTGGTGAAGCTGTCGGGACTGACGACGCTGACGGTGCCGGACGCGCTGCCGTATTGCGCGAAAGGCAAGGTGTCGAACTTGACGTTCACCTTGTCCCCCACGTGGACGAACCCGGCATCGCTCCCGGCGACGGTGGCGTCGATCTCCTGCTTGGCGTGCAGCGGCACCAGCTTCAGGAACTGGTCGCCGGACTGCAAGACCGACCCGACGGAGATCGGCGCAAGGGACAGCACCGTCGCGTCCTGGGGCGCGCGCAACTCCACCAATTGCGAGCGAAGCATGTTCTTGGTGAAATTGCCCTGCATGTCCTCCAACTTGCGGGTGGCGTCCGTAAGGTCCTGGGAGATTTGCGCCTTCCAAGTTTGCTCCTCGCCCGCCGCCTCCGCCCGCATCGCTTGCAGGTCGCCGGTGGCCGACCGGGCGGTGTGCTGCGCTTCCTGCAACCCGGCCTGCATGCTCATCCGCTGATCGGTCGCTTGCAGGAGGTTCAGTTGACTGCCCCAGCCCAGCCGCGCCAACTCGCCCCGTTTGCCTTCCACCGTCGCGGCCACCTGCATCCGCTGCTTGAACGATTGGATGTCGTCCTGCGCCTTGTCCAGCGTGCTTTGCAGCGCGGCGATCTTTTGCTGGTAGTTCTCCAGCTTGAACGCGCGTTGGGAGCGGCGTTGCGCGAAGATCGCTTGCTGCACCAGGGCCGCGGCATCGTTGGTCGAGGGGTGGTACTCCCCGTCGGCGGCCTCGGCGCGCAAGCGCTCCACCTCCGCCCGCAGGCTTGCGACCTGTTCCCCCGTCGCGGTCCGGTCGGACATGGCGAAGGTCGGGTCCAGGCGAGCCAGCAACTCTCCCGCCCGGACCACCTGGCCGTCATGCACGTCGATTTCCCGCACGATGGAGGTTTCCAGGGGTTGCACGACGATGGTGCTTTGCGCCGCCACCACCTTGCCCGGCGCGGTCACCACCTTGTCGATCGGCACGAGGCCGGCGGCCAGGGCGCAGGCGGCGAACAGGCTGGCCACCGACCAGATCACCCCGCGGGCCGGCGTCAGGGGGCGCGCATCCAGCAACGCGGCGGATGGTGAGTAAAACTCCAGCAAGGCGTGCATGTGGGCCGATTGCCCGCGGGTCAGCCTGGTGTTCCGCGTGGTGGTTACGCTCATGGTCGCCTTCCTCAGCCGGCCTTGGACGCGATGGTGGTCAGCAAAGCCGCGCGCGCACCCGCCGGGTCCATGTGCCGGTTCTGCTGCAGCCACAGGGCACGGTAGATCGCACACCGCTCCACCAGCACGGCATGCGGTGCCATGTCGACCACCTTGCCCCCGTCCATGACGAGGATCTGGTTGCAATCCACCAGGGACGCCAGCCGATGCGAAACGATGACCATCGTCCGCTCGCGGCCGATGGCGGTGAGGTTGGCGTTCACCAAAGCCTCGCTTTCTGGATCGAGCGCGCTGGTCGCCTCGTCCAGGATCAGGATGCGTGGGTTGGTGATCAGCGCGCGGGCGATCGCCAAACGCTGCTTCTGCCCGCCGGAGATGTTGGAGGAGCCTTCTTCGATCCAGGTGTCGTAGCCCTGGGGCAGCCGCTCGATGAACTCTTCCGCCCCGGCCAGGCGGGCGGCCCGCACGATGTCCTCGATCGTGAGACCGGGGCGCCCGGCGGTGATGTTGTCCCGCACGGAGCCGCGGAACAGGAAGTTGTCCTGCAGCACGACGCCGAAGGAGCGCCTGAGATGGGCGAGGTTGATCTCCTTCAACTCCGCCCCGTCGATCTTCAGGAAGCCGCTGTAGTCGCGGTTCACGCCCTGGAGCAGCCGGGTCACGGTCGACTTGCCGGACCCCGAACGGCCCACGATGCCGAGCATGGTGCCGGCCGGTATCGAGAAGCTGATGTTGTCCAGGGCCGGCGTCTTGCCCGTCGGGTAGGTGAAGCTGAGGCCGTCGAACGAAACCGCTCCGGCGAATGTGGGGCGCAATCCCGCCCCGCTCTGCTGCTCCGGCGTGTTGTTCAGAACATAGCCGACCTCGGCCACCGCGGCGCGCACCTCGGTGAAATCCTCGATCAGCCGGGCAAGGCCGACCAAGGGCTGGGTCACCCGCTGGCCCAGCAGCATGAACGCGACCAACGCGCCGACCCCGATGCTCGATGTGCCGTCCAGCGCGAGGTATGCGCCAAGCATGATGATCCCGCGCGAGATGAACAGCTCGATCGGCGTGATCAAGGTGTTGGGCCAGTTGGCCAGGCGGCCGGCTTGCAGCCGCAGCTCCCCGACGGTGGCGACCTGGCTGTCCCATTCCGCCTTGCGGGTGGGTTC
Source organism: Acetobacteraceae bacterium (assembly GCA_965199555.1). Taxonomy (GTDB): domain Bacteria; phylum Pseudomonadota; class Alphaproteobacteria; order Acetobacterales; family Acetobacteraceae; genus LMUY01. The sequence continues at coordinate 70,421 of CBDASJ010000016.1, forward strand.
CAGCGCCAGCGTCTTCAGCGTGCGGATGCCTTGGATGCTTTCGACGAGCACGCTGCTTTTCGCCGACTCGGCAGCCTGCACCCTCGCGATCAGCCGGCCGATCGGCTTCAGGAAGGCCATGATGACCGCGGCGATCAGCCCCGCACCCACCAGCACCGTCCAGGCCAGCGTGGCGTTCAACCAGAACAACAGCGGCAGCAGGAACAGCAGGGTGATCGTGTCGAGGAAGGTGCCCATGAGCTTGCCCGTGACAAACTCGCGTATCCGGTAGACCTGCATCAGGCGGAACGTGGACTGGCCCGCCTGATGCCGCTCGAAGTAATCGAGCGGCAGCGACAGCAGGCGGGTGAATATGTGGAGCTGCAAACGGGTGTCGACCCGGGCGGACACCACCTGGATCAGCTCGCGCCGGGCATACCCCAGCAGGGTTTCGTAGACGCCGATGATCGCCAGCATCAGGCTGATCAGGACGAGCGTGGACAGGCTGTGATGGCCCACCACGCGGTCGATCACGGACATGGTCATCAACGGCGGCAGGATCGTCAGCACCGACAGCGTCAACGACGCGATGCCGACATCCTTCACCAGGCCGCGCTGGCGCACCATGAGCCGCATCACCCAACCCAGCGAGAAGGGTTGGTCGGTGTCGGCTTGTCCGCGCGGGCGCCGCACCAGGATCGCCTCGCCGGTCCAACGCTGGGACAGGCGCAACCGATCGACCGCGATCGCATCGATGCCGGCCGATCGCGGGTCCCGGATCCAGACGAGGTTGCGGCTGGCGTCCGAGCCGACCAGGACGCCCGCCGTGCCATCCGCGAACAGCAGCACGACCGGGGATACCTGCCCGCCGCTGCCGGCCTGCGTCAGCCGAAGCAACTGCGCCCATTCCAGGCGGCTCGCCTTTGCCACGAGCCCTTGGTCGCGCAACCACCTCACCAGCGACAACGGCGACGGGATCGTCTCGCCAGGGTCCAGGCGATAGTCTTTGCGGTCGAGTTGAAACCCGTGGTGCCGGGCCACCGCGGCCACTGCCGACAGGCGCATGTCCGCCACGTCCAGCTCATCCTGGCTGCCGCTGATCGTTCCCGGCGTGATGTCCGGCGTCCCGCGGGCCGCCCCCAGCCTGTCCACGTGCCCTATCCCCCGCGCATCGTTGCGGAAGGCTTGCTCGTAGCACACTTGGCGAGGCTGTCGGCAAAAACACGGCAGGCGCGGCCCGCCGGATCGGGAATTCGGCCTTTCAAACGCTTTTCAGCCGAAGCAAGCTGCCCGACGACAAAGGAGACCAGCCGGAATGGACATCCGCCCCGCCGTCGCATCGGACCTGCCGGACATCCAGGCGATCTATTCCCACCATGTTCTGCACGGCACGGGCACGTTCGAGGAGGTTCCGCCGTCCGTCGAAGAGATCACCACCCGCATGCAGGCGGGGGCGCAGCGCGGGTGGGCGTGGCTGGTGGCCACCGATACGACCGGTGTGCTCGGCTACGCCTATTACAGCCAAATCCGCGACCGTACGGCGTATCGGTTCACCGCGGAGGACAGCATCTACGTCCGCGAGGACGTGCGCGGCCAGGGCGTGGGCAAGGCCTTGGTGCTCCGCCTGTTGGCCGAGGCGGAACGCTCCGGCTTCCGGCAGATGATCGCCGTGATCGGTGACAGCGAAAACGTCGGCTCGGTCGGGATGCACGCGTCGCTCGGTTTCCACCATGTCGGCACGCTGCGCGCTGTCGGGCTCAAGTTCGGCCGCTGGCTGGACACGGTCTATATGCAGCGTGCCCTGGGCGTCGGGGACGAAACCCTGCCCGTCGGCTAGAGCCTGTCTGTTTCAAGATGGGGCATAGCCGGCCGAATGTAGTTCGCAGGAACTCTTTCAGCGTGCGCCGATGCGGCCACACGGCTGCAATCGAGCGTTCATCGGCCTTGCGCAGGAAGCTTGGCGAACATCATCTCCCTAGGGCGGCAGGAACAGGAGGTGCTCGGCGCACCTGGTATGGCCCCGAGGACGACGATGTCACCGGGGCGCTGGCACGGCTTCCTGGCAGACATGATCGGCCCGTGATGCGCCGCTTGCACAGCGAACGTCATGGTTGACCAGCGGATGAATCTGCCGCAACCAGGCGCTCGCCGCATGTCGGCACGCTGGGCTGTCGGGTCTCATCGACGAAGTTCGGCCCCGCAACGGCTGCGACACGGTCTGCTCGGCGGCCCGCAGCGTCGCGAAGAAAACGCCCATTGGGCGTCGGGGACGAGAACAACATTGGCTTGGGTGCGCACGCGCCTGCTGGATCGACCCAGCGCACCGATCAAAAAGCCGGGCCGCACGCCGAGATTGGCCCGCATCAACGGCAGCCACAACGCGTTCACGCAGGTCCTTAGGGCTTGGTCATCGCTGCTGACCTCCTTTCAAGCCAGCAGCTTGAATCAGATTTCCGCCCAGCTCAGACGCGGACCCTTGCCGCCCAGCTCCGCCCCTTGCCGGTTTCCACCACCAAGGGGACCGAGAGCTGCACCGCATCCTGCATCACGTCCCGCACCAGATCCGCCAGCGCGTCGGCTTCGTCCTCCGGCGCCTCGAACAGCAGTTCGTCATGCACCTGCAACAGCATGCGCCCGCGCAACCCGGCCGCGCCGATCGCGGCGGGTAGGCGCACCATGGCCCGCTTGATGATGTCCGCCGCCCCGCCTTGCAGCGGGGCATTGCTGGCTTGCCGCTCGGCATAGGCGCGCTTGGCCGGGTTGCGGTCGGCGATGCCGGGCACCCAGCAGCGCCGGCCGAACGGCGTCAGCACGAAGCCGCGGATGCGCGCCTCTTCCCGCGTGCTTTCCATGTAGGCGCGTATGCCCGGGTAGCGCAGGAAGTAGGCGTCGATATACGCCTTGGCTTCGCCCGGTTCGATTTGCAGTTGCCGGGCCAGGCCGAACGCGCTGATGCCGTAGATGATGCCGAAATTGATCGCCTTCGCCCGGCGTCGCACCAGCCCCGTCATGTCCGCCATCGGCACGCCGAACACCTCGCTGGCCGTGCGGCTATGAATGTCCTGCCCGGTAGCGAACGCCTCCGTTAGCGCTGGGATGTCGGCGACATGGGCCAGCAGCCTCAGCTCGATCTGCGAGTAGTCGGCGCTGACCAGCAGATGGCCGGGTGCGGCGACGAAGGCCTGCCGGATGCGCCCGCCCTCCTCTGTCCGGATCGGGATGTTCTGCAGATTCGGATCGTTCGACGACAGCCGGCCGGTGGTGGTGGCCGCCATGGTGAAGGTGGTGTGCACGCGCCCGGTGTCGCGGTCGATCTCGGTGACCAGCGCGTCGGCGTAGGTGGATTTTAGCTTGGACAATTGCCGCCATTCCAGGATGCGCCCCGGCAGTTCCGCCCCGCTTTCCGCCAAGGATTGCAGCACGGCGGCATCCGTGCCCCAGGTTCCGCTGCTGGTGCGGCGGCCGCCCGGCAGCTTCATCTCGTCGAACAGGATTTCGCCCAGCACCTTGGGGCTGCCCAGGTTAAAGGCACGCCCCGCCAGCCGGTGGATTTCCGCCTCGCCAACGGCCATGCGCTCGCCGAAATCGGCGGACAGGCGGCGCAACTCCACCTCGTCCACCTTGATCCCGGCCCGCTCCATCTCGGTCAGCACGGGGATGAGCCGACGCTCCAACTGCTCGTACAGCGCCGTGGCACGGGCATCGGCCAACCGCACGCGCAGCGCGTGGCGCAGCCGCAGCGTACAATCGGCGGCCTCCGCGACATGGCTCGCCGCGCGGTCCGTTGCGAGCTGCGCCAGGGTCAGGCGCGCGCGCCCGGTGCCGGTGACGGCATCCAGCCCGGTGACGCCATGCCCCAGATGCAGGCGGGACAAATCTTCCAGCGTGTGGGCATGCGCCCCCGCATCCTGCGCGTAGGAGAGCAGCATGGCGTCATCCACCGGCGCCACCACCCCGAAGCCGGCGCGCCCCAAGGCCCACAACCCGGCCTTGGCGTCGTGCAACACCTTCAGCACCGACGCGTCCCGCAGCACGGGCGCCAATTGCGCCACCAGGTCCTCGCGCTCGACCTGCTGCACCTCCCGCTCCAGATCCGCCTCGTGGCCAACCGGCACGTAGCAGGCGCGGCCCGGCGTTGTGGCCAAGCCCAGCCCGACCAGTCCGGCGCCGCCCACCACCGGGTAGATCGCCAGCACGCCGCTGCGGCCCGCATCCTCCAGCACTGCCGCCAGCCCGGCCTGGTCGGCCACCACGGGGTAGGGGCCGAACGGGGCGGCTTCCTCCTGGGGCGGCGGGGCCGGGGCGTCTTCGCCGACCGGCCCTTCCAGCCCCAGCCGCGTGACGGTGGATCGGAAGCCCATGCCGATCAGCCAGCCCGAAAGGGCGGCACGGTCCGGCTGCCGCGTGACCAGCGTGTCCAGCGCCTGGGGCAGCGGCGCGTCGTCCCGCAGCACCACCAACTGGCGGGACAACCGGGCCTGGTCGGCATGGGTGATGAGCAGTTCACGCCGCTTGGACGGCTTCATGCCCCGCGCGGCCGCCAACACTCCGTCCAGATCGCCGAACTCGGCAAGCAACTGGCAGGCGGTCTTCGGCCCGATGCCGGGCACGCCGGGCACGTTGTCCACGGTGTCGCCCATCAGCGCCAGCAGGTCGATCATGTGCTCCGGGCCGCAGCCGAACTTCTCGCGCACCTCGTCCGGGCCGATGGATTTCTGCTTGATCGGGTCCTGCATGGTCACGCCGGGACGGATCAACTGCATCAGATCCTTGTCCGACGAAACGATGGTCGTCTGGCCGCCGGCCTCCACCGCGGCCTTGGTGTAGGCGGCGATCAGGTCGTCGGCTTCCCAATCCTCCAACTCGATGGCGGGCACGTTGAAGGCGGCGGTGGCGTCGCGCACCAGGGCGAATTGCGGCAGCAGCTCCGACGGCGGGTCCGGCCGCTGCGCCTTGTAGGCGTCGTAGATGCGGTTGCGGAACGTCGTTCGCCCGGCGTCGAAGATGACGGCGAGATGGGTGCCGACATGGTCCTTCAGCAGCCGCGCCAGCATGTTGGTGAAGCCGAACACGGCGTTGACCGGCGTGCCGTCCGGCCGTGTCATGGGTGGCAAGGCGTGGAAGGCGCGGAAGATGAATCCCGAGCCGTCGACCAGCACCAGATGGAGGGGTTCGCCGGCGCTCAGTGGTCCGCGTCCATCGCGCCCGGGTTCAGCACGAACACCCGCGAGCAATACGGGCAAAACGTCTGCTCGTGCACGATCCGCAGCCACACCCGGGGGTGGCCCAACCCGGCATTACCGCCGTCGCAAGCGACGACGCGGTCGTCCACGTGGATGATCTCGTGCTCGCCCACCGGCATTCCCGGCGGCGACTCTGGCGTGGACGCGCCGAACGGCATGTGGACCTCGACTGGTAGGGGACGCGGCACAATGATACGCATGCTGGCCATGAGTTCAACCGCGCGCGCTGCCCTTGCCTGCCTTGCCCTGCTGATGGGGGGATGCGCGAACCGCCTGCCCCCTTTCGGCACGCCCGATGCGCCGCTGGCGATCCACCCGGTGCCGGACGAGGTGTTCACCCTGCCGGACGGCACGCGGCTGCCGGCCCGCGTGTGGCTGCCGCCGGCCGGGCAGCCGCCGTCCGCGGTGATCCTCGCCTTGCACGGCTTCAACGACAGCCGCGACCAGTGGGCGCTGCCCGGCCCGGTGTTCGCCGCCGCCGGCGTGGCCCTGTACGCGCCGGACCAGCGCGGTTTCGGCGACACCGCGGCCCGGCAAACCTGGCCCGGCGGCGCCACCCTGGTGAGCGACGCCGACGCGATGGCCCGCGACCTGCGCCGCCGCTACCCCACCACGCCGCTTTACGTCATGGGCGAAAGCATGGGCGGCGCCGTCGCGCTGGACCTCGCGGCCAGCCCAACCCCGCCGCCGATCACCGGGACGATCATGCTGTCCCCCGCCGTCTGGGGCCGGCCCGAACAAGGGCTGGTGCTGGCGAGCGCCTTGTGGGCTGCGAACGGGTTGATCCCCGGCTATCGGATCAAATCCGGCGACGTGCCGGTGCGGGTCCACGCCAGCGACAACCGGGACGCCCTGATCGCGCTGGTCCGCGACCCGCTGACGATCCACAGCACGCAAGTGTCGGTGTTGAACGGCCTGGTGGACCTGATGGATTCCGCCCAGCAGGCTGCGCCTAGGGTCCACGGCCGCAGCTTCCTCGCCTATGGCGCCCACGACGACTTGGTGCCGGCCAGCGCGATGGGCGTGGCCTGGGCGCACCTCCCCCCGGATACGCGCCGGGCCGTTTACCCCAATGGCTACCACTTGCTGATGCGCGACCTGGATCGCCAGGCGGTCATTGATGACGTGATCGCCTGGATAAAGCGGCCCGACGCCCCCCTGCCCTCCGGCGCCGACATCGCCGCCGCCGCCTGGGCCACGCGCTATCACCCGGGGGGTGGCATCGAGTTCTAGGGTGCGGTATGAGGGCGCATTGGACCCGTAGCTCAGCTGGATAGAGCGTCGCCCTCCGAAGGCGAAGGTCGCACGTTCGAATCGTGTCGGGTCCGCCAATCAACGGCTCTATATCAGCCCCTTCGCCGGCAGCGAGGCCGAGTTCCTTTCCAGCCCGCCGTGCGAATCATGCGGCATCTATGGCATCCAGGACCGCCTCCGGCGCGACGTCCCTCTCGACCTCGGCCATCTCCGTCCGGCCAAACTCAACGCCCATCTTGGCCGCCATAGCCGTCACCACTTCGGTCAACTTCGTGAGTTCATGCTCGGCAAGCAGGTTGATATGCAAGTCGAGATCCGCGCGCTTGTCAGCCGCCTTGGCCGTCCGGTTTTGGCTGATCAGCACGAAGGTGGAAAGGAAGATCGCCTCGACCGACGCTTCCATCGCGAGAACCACGAACGAGGGGTCGAACTTGGCGATGCCGGGGATCACGCCGAGGTTGGCGAGGATCCAGGCCGAATACAGCACCAAGTGTATGTAGACAAACGTCATGCTGCCGGTGAACGAGGTGATCGCCTCCGCCAGTTTCTCTTGTTTCGTGGCAGCCCCAGCTTCCTGCCGACGCCGCTCCGCGAGCGCATTTATGTTGCGTCCCAGCGCGCCGCCCATGTTGCGCTGCTGCGGGGGCGGAACCGTGGGCGTTGTTGCTTCGGTCATGGGCTCATCTCCAAATGTCTCAAGGGACCATGCCTCCTAGGGTGGAGGCAGCCTTGATACACGAGGTCACGCCTACGCCCGAGCGATAAGAGCCCATTCCCGGCCACCGAAGGCGACGGTCGCACGTTGGAGCCGTGTCGCGTCCGCCAATCACTTAGTCACTTACCAGCGGCGCTGAACTGTGACCCATCAATTGTTTGCCCGCCGACCCGTGTTGGCCTGCTGACGTGTAGCCCGCATCTTGATGCGGGATGCCTTACCGCCGCACAAGCGCCCGATTGCATGGCCATTCGCTTGCCGAACTGTGCGCGCCTCCTGCATCAAGATGCGGGCTACGATCGGCCGCAAGCACGGACGGGGTGTCAAAACCAAATGTCGCTGGAAAAGGAACACCGCGCCGGTTCCGTGCGCCAGATGGATCAGCGTGGGGTCTTCTTCTCCAGTTGGCCCAGCAGGCGCACCATCGGCCACAGCACCACCAGGTAGATCGCCGCGACGCCGATCAGCGGCGTGGGGTTGGCGGTCAGCGCTTGGGCGTCGTTGCCCTGCTTCAGCAACTCCGGCAGCGCCACGACGGAGGCGAGGGACGTCTCCTTCACGATGCCCACGCAGTTGCCCGTCAGCGGCGGCACCACCAGGCGGATCGCCTGCGGCAACACGATGTGGCGCATGATCCCGGCGAAATGCAGGCCCAAGGCGCGGGCTGCCTCGATCTGGCCGGGCGGGATGGCGGCGATGCCGGCGCGGAAAACCTCCGCACTGAAGGCCGCCAGCACGATGGTCAGCGCGGCCACGGCCGACACGAAAGATGACAGCCGCACGCCCGTGAACGGCAGCGCGTAGTATAATAAAATGAGCAGGATCAGCATCGGCAGCGCACGGAACACGTCGATGAACCCGGTCGCCAGCCAGCTCAGCGGCGCCGGCGCGTACAGCCGCACCACCGATATCGCCAGCCCCAGCGGCAGGCCCAGGACGATCGCCGCCGCCGCCAGCTTCAACGTCATCCAAAGCCCCGCCAGCAGCAGCGGCAGGACGCGGAAGAAAACGTCCCCGTTCAGGAACGTCTCGGTGAAGCTCAACTCCGGCTGGGGAGCGGCTGGACCTCTACCGTGCTGGAGCCTGCCTGTGGCGCTGCACCGAACCACCTGGTGTAAAGCTGGGCGACGGTGCCCTGCTGCTTGAGCGCGGTCAGAATGTCGTTGGCCTTCGCCGTCAAGGGCGAGTTCTTCGGCAGCATGATGGCGAGGCTGTTGACGCCGGCTAGTCCGCCATCCACCACCCGCATGCCGCGCATCGACTTGAAGGCATACAGCGAGCCGGCCAAGTCGTTGATCGACCCATCGACGCGGCCATTTGCCGTGTCCAGAAACATGTTGGACGCCGTGTCGTAGCTCTTGGTGTCGGCGAAGCCATACTCCGCCGCATGCGCCTTAATCCAGTTTTCCCCGGTCGAGCTGGCGATGGCGCCGACCGTCGCCCCCTTCAGGTCCGCCAGGCCATGCAGGCGGGAGGATGGCCCGGCGATCAGCGCCAGGTTGGTGTCCAGATAGGGCTGGGTGAAGTCCTGGTTCTGCAACCGCGCCGGCGTCACCGTGATGGACGAAACCGCCATGTCGACCCGGCGCGAGGCAGTGGCCGCAAACAGCGCCTGGAAGCCCAGGTCGCTGATCTCCACGGTCATGTCCAGCTTGGCGGCGATCGCGTTCACCAGGTCGATCTCGAAGCCTTGGAAGTGCCCGGCGTCGTCCTTGAACTCGAAGGGCGGGTTGGACGGGTAGGATCCGAGTTGCAGCACCCCGGCCGCCCTGGCCGGTTGGCCGAACAGGGCGAGGAGCGAGCCCGTCCCGATCACATTGCGCCGGGTCAACACCATCAGCAGCATCCCCAATCCGCGGCAAGTCTGGCATGGAACCACGGGCGCCAACAATCCGCCGGCTGCCTGTGGATGCACTGGCAGAAAAGGCGGTTATCCCAGCCCGGCATGTTCCGCGCAGCCGCGCAGGAAGCCGCTGAGCGTGCGGAAGAAATCGGGCTCGTCCAGCAGAAAGGCGTCGTGCCCCTTGTCGGACGCGATCTCGACGAAGCTGGCGTTCGCCGCCGCCCGGTTCAGCGCGCGGGCGATGGCGCGGGATTGCGCGGTCGGGAACAGCCAGTCCGAGGTGAACGACACCACGCAGAACCGGGTGCGGGTGCCGCGGAACGCCGCGGACAGGTCGCCGTCATGGTCCGCCGCCAGGTCGAAATAGTCCATCGCCCGCGTGATGCTGAGGTAGGAGTTCGCGTCGAACCGGTTCACGAACGTGCTGCCCTGATGCCGCAGGTAGCTTTCCACCTCGAACATGTCGCCGAACAGGCTCAGCGCCTCCTTCGCCTTGTCGGGCCCGGCCTGCAGGCGGCGGCCGAACTTGCGGGTCAGCGCTTGTTCCGACAGGTAGGTGATGTGCGCCGCCATGCGCGCCACGGCCAGGCCGCGCGCCGGCACGCGGCCGGCGTTCCAATAGCGGCCATCCAGGTAGTTCGGGTCGGCGAAGATCGCTTGCCGCCCCACCTCATGGAACGCGATGTTCTGCGCCGAATGGAATGGCGCCGTGGCGATCGGCACGCAGGCGAACACGCTGTCCGGGAAGGTCGCCGCCCATGCCAGCGCCTGCATGCCGCCCATGGAGCCGCCGACTACCGCAAACAGCCGGCCCACCCCCAAATGGTCCACCAGGCGCTTCTGCGCCCGCACCATGTCCCGGATGGTCACCGGGGGAAAGTCGGTTCCCCACAAATCCCCGCTTGCCGGGTTGACCGAGCGCGGGCCGGTCGTGCCCATGCATGATCCGAGCACGTTGGCACAGATCACGAAGAAGCGGTCCGTGTCGATCGGCTTGCCGGGCCCCACCACCGCATCCCACCAGCCGGGCCGCCCGGTGAGCGGATGGCGGTCCGCGACGTATTGGTCGGCGGTCAGCGCGTGGCACACCAGCACCGCGTTGCTGCGCTCCGGGTTCAGCGCGCCGTAAGTGCAGTAGGCGACCTCGATCCCCGGCAGCGACTGGCCGCAATCCAGCGCGAACGGCTCGGGGAAGTGCTGTCCCCGATGGGTGACCTCGGGCAATGGGGCGGGATGGTCCACGCCGCTTGTATGGCAACGCGCCTGGCGCGGGGCAACTCCGTTGCAAGGGCGTTTGCCCCAGGGCCGGGCTGCGGGCTATTCCCCCCCGTATGTCACAGATCGCCCAGCCCGCCGGGACACCCCCCGACCTCGCGGCCCTCCGGGGCGAGCTGGACCAGTTGGACGACGCCCTGCACGACCTGCTGCAACGCCGCGCCCTGGTGGTCGAACAGGTGGGCAAATTGGGCGTGAAGGGCCGCGTCGCCCTGCGCCCCGGGCGGGAAGCTGCCATCATCCGCCGCCTGCTCGGCCGCCATTCCGGCCAGTTCCCGCGCGCAAGCCTGGTCCGAACCTGGCGCGAGTTGATCGGCGGCATGACGGCGTTGCAAGGCCCGTATTCCCTGGCGGTATGCGACGCCGACCCGGCCGCTGCCTACACCGCCGCCGCGCGCGAGCATTTCGGCGCCCTGATGCCGTTGCGCAGCTATCGCACGCCGGCGCAGGCGATCGGGGAGATCAGCAACGGCTCCGCCACCGCCGCCGTGCTGCCGCTGCCGACGGAGTGGGAAAGTGCCGCGGCAGCCTGGTGGACCGCGCTGCTGCACAAGGACGATCCCCGGATCTTCGTCACGGCCAGCCTGCCGTTCTGGGCGCCGCGGCCGGAAGGCGCGCCGAAGGTCCAGGCCCTTGTCGTGTCCGCCGCCCCGCCGGACGCCAGCGGGGCGGATCGCTCCCTGCTCGGGCTGGAGGTAGCGTTGGAACAAAGTCGCGCGCGGCTGTCCCAGGGCTTGGCCACGGCCGGGTTCGACGCCGGCGCCATCGTGCTGCGGCGGGACCCGGGCGACGCGTCCGCCCGGGTGCTGATCGACGTCGCCGGCTTCGTTACGGAGGCCGATCCGCGCCTCGCCGCCCTGCCCTTCACCTTGCGCCCGCCGGTCGTGCTGGGCGCCTACGCCATTCCCCTTGAAGGACCTGCCCAGCCATGACCACCCCGCGTGCGAACCCCGGCATCCTCAAGATCGCCCCCTATGTGGGCGGCGAGGCGCAGTTGGAGGGCGTCAACCGCGTCATCAAGCTATCGTCCAACGAGGGAGCGTTCGGGCCGCCGCCATCCGCCACGCTCGCCGCCAGCCGCGCCGCCGCCGAAATGCACCGCTATCCCGATGGCGAATGCCACACGCTGCGGCACGCGATCGGCTCCCGCTTCGGCCTGGACCCGGCGCGCATCGTGTGCGGCGCCGGCTCGGACGAGCTGCTGGCGCTGCTGATCCATGCCTATGCCGGGCCGGGCGACGAGATCATCATGAGCGAGTACGGTTTCGTCATGTACGAGATCGGCGGCACGGCGGTGGGCGCCACCGTGACCAAGGTCCCGGAACGCAACATGACCGCGGACGTGGACGCGCTGCTGGCGGCGGTGTCCCCGGCGACGCGCATGGTGATCATCGCCAACCCGAACAACCCCACCGGCAGCATCCTGCCGCAATCCGAGATGGAGCGCTTAGCAAAGGGGTTGCCGCCCGACGTGCTGCTGCTGATCGACGCCGCCTACTGCGAATATGTCGACCGGCCGGATTTCGATGCCGGCACCAAGCTGGTGGACGCCGGCGACAACGTCATCATGACGCGAACCTTCAGCAAGATCTTCGGCATGGGCGGCATGCGGCTGGGTTGGTGCTACGGGCCGCCCGGCGTGATCGACGTGCTGAACCGCGCGCGCGGGCCGTTCAACGTGTCGCTGCTGGCGCAGGAGGCCGGGGTGGCCGCGCTGGCCGAACCGCATTGGATCGAGGCCGGCCGCGCCCACAACGCCGCCCAACGCGCCCGGCTGACCGCAGCCCTGGAAGCGCTGGGCATCAAGGTGTGGCCGAGCGAAGGCAATTTCGTGCTCGCCGATTTCGACCTGCCGGCCAACGCAGCCGCCGCGGATGCCGCCCTGCGCCGGCGCGGCATCATCGTGCGGGCCTTGCGAGCCTACAACCTGCCGCATTGCTTGCGCATCACCGTCGGCACGGCCGAGGAATGCGACATGGTGGCGGAAGCCTTGTCGGACCGCATCGTCCATGCCTGATCCGGTCTTTCGCCGGCTCAGCGTAATCGGGATTGGGCTGATCGGCAGTTCCGTGCTGCGTGCCTGTCGCGCCCAGCCTGGCCTGGTGGGCGAAGTCGTGGCCACCGACAGCAGCCCCGCCGCGCTCCGCCGCGTGGCCGAACTCGGCATCGCCGATCGGGTGGAGCCGGAGTTGGCTGCCGCGGTGGCCGACGCGGATTGCGTGATGCTGGCGGCGCCCGTCGGCAGCTTCGCGGCCTTGGCCGCCGCGATCGCGCCGCATCTGGCGCCCGGTGCGGTCGTGACGGACACCGGGTCGACCAAGCAGTCGGTGATCCGCGACCTGGCGACCAGCCTGCCGGCCGGAACGCATTTCGTGCCGGCCCACCCGATGGCCGGCACGGAGTTTTCCGGCCCCGATGCCGGCTTCGCCACCTTGTTCCAGGGCCGATGGTGCCTGCTCACCCCGCCGCCGGACACCGATGCGGCGGCGGTGGAGAAGGTGGCGGCGCTGTGGCGCGGGATGGGCGCCGAGATCGAGGTGATGGAGGCCGGTCACCACGACCGGGTGGTGGCGATCGTCAGCCACCTGCCGCATCTGATCGCCTTCACGATCTGCGGCACGGCGGACGACCTGGCCGACGAAAGCCGGCAGCAGGTGATGCGCTTCGCCGCCGCCGGCTTCCGCGATTTCACCCGCATCGCCGCCTCCGACCCGGTGATGTGGCGGGACGTGTTCCTCAACAACCGGGACGCGCTGCTGGAAATGCTGGCCCGGTTCACCGAGGACGCACAGGCCATGGCCCGCGCGGTGCGCTGGGGCGACGGCGACTACATCGCCCACAAGATCGAACGCGGCCGGGCGATCCGCCGCAGCCTGATTGAATTGAAGCAGGCCTAGCGGCATTCTCGCATGTCGCATCGCTGGGAACGCTGCGCCGTTACGGGAGTATTTATTGGATTCGGGCATACTCCCGCGACTACGGTATGATCCATCCTTCATTCACGGGTTCGGCAGCGGCATGACATCGATGGTGGGAAAGGCAGTTATGTCCGACGTGCTGCCCAGCGCAGCCGCTTCCAAGGGGGGCGACACCGTCTCCTTCCCCGTGGCCGCCGGCATGATCCGCCTGCTGGACCTGCTGCTGCTGGCCCTGGCCAGCCTGGTATCCATCACGGCCGTAACCTGGGTGTATGGCAGTTACCCGGAAGGGCCGGTGCGACTCGCGGCGTTGGCCGGCATGGCGGCCACGAGCGTCGGGCTGGCACGCGATGGTGCCTATGCCCAGTCGGCGATGCTGTCGGTGTCCACGCAGCTTCGCCTGATGGTCAAGCCCGTGCTAATGGGCACGTTCTGCCTGATCGCCTGCCTGTTCGTGTTGTACCAGGGCAGCCTGCCGGTGCGGTGGTGGCCGCTGCTTTGGGCGGCGCTTTCCGTCGCGGCGATCGGAACCAGCCGCCTTCCGCTGGCGCGGCTCATGCGCTTTTGGACGGCAAGCGGGCGGCTGGCACGCAAGATCGCCATTGTCGGCATGGGCGATTTCAGCCGCGAGTTCATTGAGCGCCTGCGCGACGAGCCGCACGCCTTTCGCATCGTCGGCATCTATGACGACCGCACCGACCGCCTGCCGAGCAGCCAGTCGGGCGTCGACGTGCTGGGAAACGTCGCGGACTTGGTGGAACGGTCGCGCATGGAAAAGATCGACGTGATCGTGGTCGCTTTGCCGCTCAGCGCGGGGGAGCGGATCAAGGTGATCATGGACCAGCTGGCCAGCACCGTGGCGGATATCGTGCTGACCACCGACACGGCCGGCCTGCGGTTCACCCGCACGCAGTTCGACGGCATCGGCCGCAACGCCGTGGTTTCGGTGCGGGAAGCGCCGTTGAAGGACTGGCAGGCGTTGCAAAAGGCGGTGGTGGATTACGGCATCGGCGTGCTGGCACTGCTGGTGCTTTCGCCGGTCCTGCTGATCACCGCGCTGCTGATCAAGCTCGATACGCCGGGCCCGGTGCTGTTCCGGCAGCCGCGCATGGGTTTCAACAACCGCCTGTTCCTTTGCTACAAGTTCCGCTCCATGCACCACGGCATGACGGATCTGCTGGCGGACCAGCAGACCACGCGGGGTGACCCGCGCATCACCCGGGTGGGCCGGGTGATCCGCAAGCTGTCGATCGACGAGCTGCCGCAGCTTCTGAACGTGATCAACGGCACGATGTCGCTGGTGGGGCCGCGCCCGCACGCGCCGAACACCAAGGCGGCGGACCGGCTGTTCACCGAGGTCGTGAAGCAATACGCGGTGCGGCACCGGGTGAAGCCTGGCATCACCGGCTGGGCGCAGGTGAATGGCTGGCGCGGCGAGACGGCAACGGTGGAGCAGATCGAGCAGCGGGTCGCCTGCGACCTGTTCTACATTGAAAACTGGTCGGTCTACTTCGATATCAAGATTATGCTGATGACCGTCCTGCGGGAGGTCCGCAGCCGCCACGCGTTCTGAGCGACGGGGAAGCGTATGTTGCGGGAGCCCGTCCAGTTCGTCGGCAAGAACATGCGGCTCGACCTGCGGCTGATGAGCGAGATGATCACGCCGGGCAGCCGGGTGCTGGACATCGGCAGCGGCGACGGCAGCCTGATCGAACATCTGTTCCGCACCCGCGGCTGCGACGCCCGCGGCATCGAGCTGGACATGGCGGCGGTGACCCACGCCGTGGCGCACGGCCTGCCGGTGATGCATGGCGACGCCGACACCGACCTGGAGCATTACCCCGACGCCGCCTTCGACTACGTGGTGCTGTCGCGCACCTTGCAGGCGGTGGAACGCCCGCGCGAGGTGCTGCGGCAGATGCTGCGGATCGGCACCCGCGCCCTGGTCTCCTTCCCGAATTTCGGCCACTGGCTGGTGCGCTGGCAGTTGCTGGTGAGCGGCCGCATGCCGATGACCAAGACTTGGGACCGGCCGTGGCACGAGACGCCGAACATCCACCCGTGCAGCGTGCGCGACTTCTTCGACCTGTGCGCGCAGGAAGGCTACGCCGTGGAACGCTGGCTGGCCGTGGACGAGGCAGGCCGCCGCTCGCCTTGGCGCCGGGCGCCGTGGATGGCCAACATCTTCGGGGAGCAGGCTTTGTTCCTGCTGCGGCGGCTGCGCTGAGCGCTATTCGGCGTCCGGACGGCCACGGTCTCGCTTGATCGTGCCGCGCGCGGTTTTGGCGTCCAGCCGCCGCCGCTTGCTCCCAAGGGTCGGGCGGGTCTTCACCCGGTAGACCGGTGCCACGATGGCGGCGCGGATCAGGTCGGCCAGCCGCTCGCGCGCGTCGGCCCGGTTGCGCTCCTGCGTGCGGTGGCGATTGGCGGCGATCACCAGGATGCCCTCCGCCGTCATGCGCCGCCCGGCCAGCACCGCCAGGCGTGAGCGGATCGCCGGGGTCAGCGCCGGTGAATGCAGCGCGTCGAAGCGCAACTGCACCGCGGTGGCCACCTTGTTGACGTTCTGCCCGCCCGGTCCGGCGGCGGCGATGAACCGTTCCTCCAACTCGGACCCGGCCAGGCGCAGGGTGGGCGTGATGGGAAGGTCGTCCATGCCGGCATCATAGCGGAACCGCGCTGCCTTGGCGCTGCGCCTGGCACAGGCTGCCGCGCAGCAGGATCACCGACGCCAAGCAGAGCGGCGGCTGGTCCACGTGCCGGCGGAGCCGCTCCGCTTCCGCGGCGGACAGCAGCAGCCCGGTGCCGAGCAGCCACCACAGCGCCGCCCGCCCGCGTGCCTGGGTCAAACGCGTCCCGGCAGGGTCAGCGAGGCCACGGTCCAGCCCTCCACCCGCTCGATCGACGTGCGGCCGCCTTCCCACTCCGCCAGGCAGCGCATGATCCCGAGCCCTTCGCCCGCGCCGTCCCCCAGGCCCCAGCCGTCATCGCTCACCCGCAGCACGATCGATCCGTTGCCGTGGCGGCGCAGGCGTACGGCGATCCGGCCCACCAGGCGCATGTGCATGCCGTGCTTGACCGCGTTGGCCACCATCTCGTGCGCGACCTTCAACACCGTGCTCTCGAGCGAGGACGGGCAGCCGCCGGTGACGACCACGTCCAACGCGACGGTTTGCTCCTGATCCGACAGCAACTTGACGGTAGCCTCGCTCAAGGCGGTCAGGCGGTCCGAAAGCGGGCCGGGACAGGCGGTGAACCCGAACAAGGCGTCCGATACGCGGGCGCTGAGGCAGATCCGACGCTCCACCTCGTCGGCCATTGCCGCGCCGGCCGGGGTGGCGCGCAGGTCGCTGTGCGCCACCTGGGCGATGATCCGTTGCAGCGCGTTCTTGGTCAGGTGGCGCAGTTGCCGCATGGCGATCGCTTCGGCACTCGGCTCCCGCTCCGTCATCAGGACGGGAGCGACCGTTGCCGCCGTCAACCGCATCGGGCGGGGGGAAGTGTGTGACATCTGCAACTCCAATGAAGCGTCCGCACTAAACGTGGGAAATAATCCCACGTCAAGCGTGTTGTGGGGTTCTTTCCCACGTGTTGCGTGGTAGGGTTGCGCTCTCCGCCGGAGTTGCCGCCGCCTCATGTCCCCTGCGCGCCCCGCGCCCGAAACGATGCTCCTGCCGCTGCGCCGGCTGCTGCGGCCGGTGGTGCGCTTGGCGATGCGGTGCGGCGTCACCTTTCCGGCGGTGGCCGACCTGCTGCGGGCGCTGTATGTCGAGGTCGCGCGGGAGGAGCTCGGTCCCGACCACCGCACCGACAGCCGCGTGAGCCTGCTGACCGGCGTGCACCGCAAGGAAATCCGGCGGCAGCGCGGCCTGCCGGCCGATGAGCCGCCACCGCCGCTGGTGACGCGCAACGGCCAGTTGATCGGCGCCTGGCTGGGCGCGCCGGGCTTCACGGACGCAACCGGCCTGCCGTTGGCCTTGCCGCGGGCCGCGGATGTCGGCAATCCGAGCGCGCCCAGCTTCGACGGGCTGGTGGCGTCCGTCACCCGGGACGTCCGGCCGCGGGCGGTACTGGACGACTGGTTGGCCCAGGGCATCGTAACGCTGGATGCCGAAGACCGGGTGCAGCTTTCCGCCGGGGCCTTCCTGCCGCAGCCGGGCCGGGACGAGCAACTCTTCTACTTCGCCCGCAACCTGCACGACCATATCGCGGCCGGCAGTGCCAACGTGCTGGCGGACGGAACCGCGCCCTTTATCGACCGCAGCGTGCATTACGACCGGCTGACGCCCGCCGCGGCGGCGGAGCTGGAACGCCTGGGCCGTGACGCCGCACAGCGCGTCCTGCTGGAGGTCAACCGCCACGCCATGCGCCTGGCCACCGACGCCCCGGAAGGCAGCCCGACCCGCCGGGTGAATTTCGGCGTCTATTTGTTGGCCGAGGACGAGACGCCGGGATGACGCGGGCGGCTTGGCTGTGCCTGCTGGCGTTGGCGGCGTGTTCCGTCCCGACCGCTCCCCCGCCGTCGGTCGCCGCCCCGGGCAGCAGCCCGGCGGTGTGCCGCATCGGCCCCGGCGGCGGGCGCCCGGTGGCGGATCGCGGCATCGGCGGCACCGGCGCGCCCACGGTGCAAACCGCCGATCGCGGGATCGGCGGCACCGGCATCATCGGCGTGATCACCGGCTTCGCCAGCGTGTGCGTCGCGGGGGAGGAGGTGGCACTGCCCGCAAGCCTGCCCGCGTTGCTGGACGGCAAGCCCGGCACGTTGGACGACCTTCGCGCCGGCCAGGTGGTGGCGGTGCAGGCGGCCGGCCCGGCAAACGCGCTGCGCGCGGAGGAGATCGCCGTCCGCCACGTCGTAATCGGCCCGGTGCAGGCAAACGCAGGCGGCATGCTGGTGGTGGCCGGCCAGCAGGTGCAGGTGGGGGACGCCACCGGCTCGGCAGTCGACGCTCGGCCCGGCCAATTCGTCGCGGTGAGCGGCCTGCGCCAGCCCGGCGGCGCCGTCGTCACCACCCGAATCGACCCGGCGCCGCCCGGACCGGTGCTGCTGCGCGGCGAACTGGTCCGCATCTACGGCACCGCGCGGATCGGCGGGCAAAGCCTGCGGCTGCCGGAAGGCTCCACCATCCCCGGCGGCTTCCCGGTGCTGGCGACGGGCACGCTGCAAGACGATGTGCTGGTGGTGGACAGCATCACGCGCGACCTCGCCGACGAGAGCCCGGCCGCGTATTTCGGCCCGAACGTCACCAACTTCGTGGTGGAAGGCTACCTTGCCGCAGCGGCCGGCGGCTTCTTCGTCAACCGCGACTTCGTCCGGGGCGATGGGTTCCGGCCGGAAGCGCGCGGCCGCGGCATCGCGGCATTCAGCCGCCGACCGGACGGCGGGCTGGTTTCCCAACGCCGTGGCGGCATGACCCCGTTCGCGCCGGACCGCGCCTTCAGCCCCGCGCCGACCGCGCCCGGCGGCGGTGACTCGTTCGATCCGGCGCGCCATGGGTTTCCGTCGTCGCGCGTTTCGCCGTCGTTCGCCGCGGGACCAGGGGGCGGCGCTACGGGGTCGCCGGGTCCGCAAGGCCCGGGGGGGCGGCGGTAGCCTTCGCCAGCCGCACCAACTCCGCCCGCACGCCGCCGGCATCCGCCACCGGCGCGGACCATGCCACGCGGCGCACCGCCTCGTCGCGCACCAGGTCGCAGCCGTCCACGTCCACCGCCGCCAGCCGCCAGCCCGAACTGCCGGCGATGCGGGCGAGCGCGTCGGCATGGTCGGCGTTGACATGGGCGAGGATCGACGGCTCGGCCGCCAGCACCGCGGCCACGGCGTCCGGGTCGGGCGTCAGGTCGCTTGCCGCCAGGCGATGCGCGCTGGCGAAGCCGCCGATGAACTGCCCGCCGGACAGGCGCAGCCGGAGCAGCCGGAAATCGCCGAGATCGGCGTAGAAGGCGGCGTATGGATGCCGGGCCACCCAGCGCGCCTTGGAGGCCGGGTCAGGCTCGGGCGTGGCGAGGCCGGTGACGGTCAGCCGCGGCGCGGTCTGCGGGTTGGGGCCGGTCGCCTCGCCCGCAACCAGCAGGGCGCAGCGCCCGTCCTGCGCCAAATGCCGGGTGTGCGCGGACAGGCCGGACAGCAGCATCAGCAGCGACAGGTCCGGCGCGGGCGCGGGGGTGACCAGGGCGGCGTAGGGCTGCCCGTCCTCCGCCGTGGCCAGGGTGGCGGATCGCGCCGCGCGCAGCAGGCTGCGTGCCTGCCAGACGATGGCGGCGCGGTTCGGCGGTGCTGCCATTCCCTGTTCTCCCCGCGGTCGGTTTTGCGCCACAATCCGGTCCGATCCTGCCGAACGTCCGCAAAGGCTTGCGCCCCCATGAAGCACACGATCGCCCTGGTCGACGACGACCGCAACATCCTGACCTCCGTCAGCATGACGCTGGAAGCGGAAGGCTTCCAGGTGCGCACCTTCACGGACGGGGAAAGCGCCCTGCAAGGGCTGACCCAGCGCCCGGTGGATTTGGCCGTGCTGGACATCAAGATGCCGCGCATGGACGGCATGGAGCTGCTGCAACGGCTGCGGCAGCGGTCCAGCATGCCGGTGATCTTCCTCACCTCCAAGGACGAGGAGGTGGACGAACTGATGGGCCTGCGGCTCGGCGCCGACGACTACATCACCAAGCCGTTCTCCCAGCGCCTGCTGATCGAGCGCATCCGCGCCCTGCTCCGCCGCAACGAGAACAGCCGGGCGGAAGGCTCGGGCGCGGCACCCGGCGGGGTGATGAGCCGGGGCGACCTCCTGCTGGACGAAACCAAGCACCAATGCACCTGGAAGGGGCACGACATCCAGTTGACGGTGACGGAGTTCCTGCTGGTCAAGGCGCTGGCCGCCCGGCCCGGCATGGTGAAGTCCCGCGACCAGTTGATCGACGCGGCGTATGGCGAGAACATCTACGTCGACGACCGCACCATCGACAGCCACATCAAGCGCGTCCGCAAGAAGTTCCGCGCCGGGGAGGACAGCTTCGACCATATCGAAACGCTGTACGGCATCGGGTATCGCTACAAGGAGGCTTGAGTGCCCGACATCGGCGTGATGCCGGCCCTGGCGGTTCGCCGCCGCCCCACGGTGCCGCGCCAATGGCTGCCGCCGCTGCTGCGCCGCATCCTGCTGGTCAACGCGCTGCCGCTGGCGCTGCTGGTGGCGGCGCTGCTGTACCTGGACCAGTACCAGAACGGCCTGCTGGAGAACGAGGTCACCGCCATGCGCGAACAGGCCCGCATCTACGCGGGCGCGCTGGGGGAAAGCGCCGTGCGCGAAACCGACCCGGACAACCCGCAGCTCGTGCCCGACATCGCCCGGCCGCTGCTGCGCCGGCTGACCGACCCGACGCCGAACAGCCAGGCCAAGCTGTACAGCGCCGACGGCCAGGTGATCGCCGACAGCCGGGTGCGCGAAGGCGTGGGCGGCGCCATCAACACCCAGCCGCTGCCGCCCGCTGCCGACCGCGGGCCGTTCGAAGGGACGGTCGGCGCGATCTACGACCGGCTGCTCTCCCTCGTGCCGCATGGGGGGGAAACCGCGACGGTGCAGATCGGCCCGTCCGCCGCCGGGCCAGATTGGCAGCCGGACGTGAAGGCGGAGCTGAAGCTCAACTCCTCCGACCAGGGGCGGGAAACGCCGCCCTATATCCGGCGCACCGCCGACAACCGCCTGCTGGTGACGGTGGCGGAGCCGGTCACGCGCAACCGCCACACGGTGGGCATCGTGCAACTGACGCGCGATGCCCGCGAGGTGGACGACAGCCTGGTGGCGATCCGCATGTCCATCCTGGGCCTGTTCGTGATCGCGCTGGTGCTGACGGTGCTGCTGTCCTGGTACCTGTCGCTGACCATCGCGCGCCCCATCCTGCGGCTGAGCCAGGCGGCGCGCGACATGCGGGAAGGCCATGGCCGTGCCGGGGCGGTGCCGCCCGCACTGCTGCGCCGGCGCGACGAAATCGGTGAGCTGGCCCATGCGCTGCGCGACAGTTCGGAAGCGCTGTGGTCCCGCATGGACGCCACGGAGCGTTTCGCCGCCGATGTGGCGCATGAGATCAAGAATCCGCTGAGCAGCATCCGCAGCGCCATTGAAACGCTGCGCCGGGTGGAGGACGCGGTGGCGCAGCGCCGCCTGCTGGCGATCATCGCGGAGGACGTGGTCCGGCTGGACCGCTTGATCAGCGACATCAGCGACGCCAGCCGGGTGGATGCCGAGCTGAGCCGGGCGGAGCCGGCCCCGGTGGACGTGGTGGCGATCCTGCGCCTGTTGGCGGAGATCGACGAGGCGACCCGGCCCGAAGGCGGCGTGCGGCTGGAAGTGGACGCGCCGGACGGGCCCATGCTGGTGGAGGCGGTGGAGGACCGGCTGGTGCAGGTGTTGCGCAACCTGATCGGCAACGCCAGCAGCTTCAGCCCCGCCAACGGCCGCGTGGTGCTGCGCGCGCGGGAAGCCGGCGCCATGGTGGAGGTGAGCGTGGACGACGAAGGCCCCGGCATGCCGGACGCCAAGCTGGAGCACGTGTTCAACCGCTTCTACACCGAACGTCCGCAGGGCGAACGCTTCGGCCAGCATTCCGGCCTGGGATTGTCGATCAGCAAGCAGATTGTCGAGGCGTTAAAGGGCCAGATCGCGGCGGAAAACCGTCGCGACGAAACCGGCCGCGTGCTGGGCGCCCGTTTCGTGTTGCACCTGCCAAAGGGATGACGTGCCGACCATTCTGCGTCTGCATGGGTGGCGCTTCGTTGTCTACCCAAACGACCATGCGCCGGCTCATGTGCATGTCATTGACCGGACTGGACCGTGGTCGTCGAACTTCGGGAGCCAAGCGTGCGCGAGTTGATTGGATGCGGTGAACGCCAGGCTCGCCGGGTGCTGCGGGTCGTTGCTGATCGCCGCCCCGCCCTCCTTGTTGCCTGGAGGCAGTTGCATGGGTGAGGCAACGAAGCAGCAGTTTGAAGACGCTGAACGACGCGGACGTGAACGCCTGGCCGGACCACGCGCCCAACAGGTCCATTATGATGCTGGCCGGAACCGCATTGTGGTCCGGCTGACGACCGGCGTCGAAATCGGCTTCGCACCTCAAGACGCCGAAGGCCTGCAAAACGCATCGGCCGCTGACCTCCGGCTGGTCCGGCTCGACAACCAAGGACTCGGCATCCATTTTCCGACCCTCGACGCCGATCTGTATGTTCCAGCGTTGCTTGAAGGCGTGCTGGGGTCCGAACGGTGGATGGCGGAGCACGTCGTTACGCATCGCCGACGGGCGGCACGCTGAGGATTTCACGATGACCGATCTCTACGACCTCGCCGTCCGGACCGCCGATGGGCGGAAGCAGCCCTTGGCCGACTTCCGTGGCCAAGTGCTGCTGGTGGTCAACACCGCCTCCAAATGCGGCTTCACCTCGCAATACGAGGGGCTGGAAGCGTTGTGGCGGCAGCATCGGCAGGCCGGGCTCACCGTGCTCGGCTTTCCGTGCAACCAGTTCGGCGGGCAGGAACCGGGCGACGCGGCGGAGATCGCCACCTTCTGCACCACCACCTACGACGTGACGTTCCCGGTGATGGCCAAGGTGGAGGTGAACGGCAGCAGGGCGGACGCGCTGTTCCAGTGGTTGAAGCGGGAAAAGCCGGGGCTGCTCGGCATCGGGGCGATCAAATGGAACTTCACCAAGTTCCTGCTCGGCCGGGATGGCCAGGTGATCGAGCGGTTCGCCCCCTCCACCAGCCCGTCGGCCATGCAGGCGGCGATCGCCGCGGCCCTTGCCAAGCCGGCCTGAACCGGGCACGCGGACGGCCCCTGCCGGGCAAAGGACCAGACGCATGGACGCAATCGAGCCCGCGGTGCACGGCACCGGCAGCGACGCCGACCACACGGCAGCCGCCCGACAGGAAATGCGCGTGCCCGCAGCGCCCCATGGCAAGGCGTTGGGCACGTTGGCGATCCTGGCCGTGGCCTACACGCTGTATTTCGCCGCCTCCATCCTGCTGCCGTTCGTGCTGGCCATCGTGCTCTACCTCCTGCTGTCGCCGCTCATGCGCATCCTGACCAAGCGGCTGCATCTTCCTCGCGTGCTCGCCGCCCTCCTGCTCATCCTGGGTTTGGTTGTCCTGGTCGGCGGCGTCGGCGCCGCCATTTCGGTTCCCGCCAGCAACTGGGTCACTCGGGCGCCGGAAGCCTTGCCGCGCCTGGAACAGAAGCTCAGTTTCCTGCAGGAGCCGATCAACTACCTCCAGCACGGCTATCAAACGCTGACGGAGAAAATGGGGGGTGGCGGCTCCGACAGCCATTCGGCCAGCACGCCCGGCCTGGGCAGCCTCACCTCGGTCGGGGGTTCGATCCTCGTCGGGGTGAAGACGATGGTGGGCGACGGCTTCACCATCCTGTTGCTGCTGTTTTTTTTCCTGTCGGCCGGCGATTCGCTGCTCCGGCGCCTGGTGGAGGTGCTGCCCACCCTGGAAGACAAGAAGCGCGCGGTGGAGATCGCCTCCGAGATCGAGGAGAACGTCGCCGGCTACCTGGCCACCATCACCGTGATGAACCTGCTTGTGGGAGTGGTGAACGGGCTGCAGGTGTGGCTGCTCGGTATGCCGGATCCGCTGTTGTTCGGCACGCTGGCGTTTTTGCTGAACTACATCCCGATCATCGGGCCGATGACGGGGGTGGTGCTGTTCTTTGTCGTGGGGCTGTTCACCTTCGACAACTCGCTGTTCGCCTTTGTCCCGGCCGGCATCTACCTCGGCATCCACGTGCTGGAGGGGGAAACCGTCACCCCGATGCTGCTGGCCCGGCGGCTGACGCTGAACCCGGTGCTGGTGATCGTGTCGCTGTTCTTCTGGGATTGGCTGTGGGGCGTGCCGGGCGCACTGCTGTCCGTGCCGTTGCTCGCGGTGGCGAAGATCGTGTGCGACCGGCTGCCGGGGCTGCACGCGCTCGGCCACATGCTGGGCGCCGACAAGCCGCACGGCGAGATGGGGTAGGCGCGGCTATTTGCCTGCCCCCGTATGCCTGGATAATCTCCGTGGCATCGAGCAATGCGGGGTTCTAGCCGTGACATCAAAGCGTGCCTCCTCGCGTGCTTGGCTTGCGGCCGCCATTGCCCTATTGAGCCTGGCAGGCGCCGCACGGGCGCAAATCCTACTCTACGCACAGCGCCTGCCCGAGGGCACCGTTTACATCCGCCTGGCCAGCGCCTTGCCCGGGGCTGCCAGCGTGCAGACCGACTTCGCGGGCAAGGTGGATCTTGGGCGCTGACGGTGCCAACCGCATTTCGTCCGTATTTCGTGGCGGGCAGCGCGGGGGGCAAAACCGTCTCGCTGCAGGTGAACGAGGGCGGCAAGACGGTGACGGCCAGCTTCGAACCGAAATCCGGCACCTTCATCACCGTCGTGCTGCATCCCAAAGGGCGACGCGGTGACGGCCTCCATCGTCACCGACAAGCCGGAGTACAACCAACTCAAGGCGCGGCTGACCTTCTACAACGCGACGGACGACTGCCCGGCCGGATCGTTGGCGGAGCAGGCGGGCCGGCCGGTGTTCAGCAACGTCCCGCCGGACAGCGTCCAGGCACGATCCATTAATCCCGTTGCCGCTACCGTGACGGCGGCCTGCGGCGGCGGCAAAGCCCCTCCCCTGCCGCTGGGCCAGTTGGACGCCGGAGGATTGTACAGCGTGTGGATGATGCACCCAACCGGTCAGCTCCTGACCTTCGTGGCCCACGACACCATCGCGCCGCCGCGCGGATGAGGCTGGCGCGCGCTTGGCTGCTGGCGGCCGCCACCGTGCTGGGTGCTGGGCCGGCCTGGGCCGCCGGCGACTGCCCGGCGCTGCCCCGGCGCACCCCGATGCCGGCCGAGGCAGTGCCGACCGCCATCGACCTGCAACTCTGGCGCGACCAGGTGTCCAGCCTGGACAGCAAGCTGCCGAGCCTGCAACTGCCGTCGCGCCAACTGGTGTTCATCGGCGACTCCATCACCGCCGGTTGGGATCCCGGCATCTTCAGCCAATTCTACGGCCAGCGCTCCCCCGTGCTGCTGGGCGTGATCGGTGACGTCACCCAGGGCATCCTGGAGCGTCTGCCGCGCGAATGGGGCACGATACGGCCGAAGCTCGTCGTGCTGCTGATCGGCACCAACAACACGCAATGGGGCAACAGCACGCCCGAGAACCTGTCGCTCGGCATTGCGGAGATCGTGAGGCTGATCCACAGCCGCTCGCCCGCCACCAAGGTGCTGATCGTGGGTATCTTGCCACGCGGCGCCGGACCGTGGGAGCCGTTGCGCACGGTGAACGCCCGCACCAACGAGCTGATCGCCCGCTGCGCGGACAACCAGACGACCTTTTACATCGACGTGGGCCGCTCGCTGGTTAACGCGTCCGGGCAATTGTCGAACGAGGTCTCGTTTGACCTGCTGCACCTGACGCCGGTCGGCTACGCGCTGTATGCCATGGCGCTTGAGCCGGAGATCAAGAAGCTGATGGGCGATTGATGCGGCTGCTGTGCCTGCTGCTGCTGCTCGCGGGTTGCGCGGACAACCCGTCCGGCGAGCCGGGAAGCGCCCACGTTCGGTTGAACGGGTTCTACGGTGCGTTCGGCGGCGTCACCAACGTCCGCTGAGCCGCACTCTTCTCCTACAATTACGAAGCCCTCTCCCGCTGGCGGGAGAGGGTGGCGCCGCCCGGCTGAACTCAAGCATTTACAGTGGACTGCCGCCTGGTCGGCCTCCCTCACCCTGCCCTCTCCCGCCAGCGGGAGCGGGATTGCGGCGGGCACCCCTTCTCCCAAAGGGGGTAGCAAAAGTGGTGAACCGTCAGAGATCCTTAGCGCTGTTCACCACGCGGTTGACCAGGCCGTAGGCGATAGCCTCTTCCGCGCTCATCCAGTAGTTGCGGTCGGAGTCCTTGGCCACCCGGTCAAAGTCCTGGCCGGTTTCCCGGGCGATCAGGCGGTTGAGCCGCTCCCGCATCTTGATGATCTCCCGCGCCTCGATGTCGATGTCGGTGGCCGGGCCGCGCACGCCGCCCATCGGCTGGTGCAGCAGGAAGCGGGTGTTCGGCAGGCAGAATCGGTTTTCCTTCCGGCCAGCGACGAAGATCAACGCGCCGGCGCTGGCCACCCAGCCGGTGCCGATGACCCGCACCGTCACGTCGGCGTCGACGAAGCGGATCATGTCGTGGATGGTGTCGCCGCTTTCCACGTGGCCGCCGGGCGAGTTGATGTAGACGTCGATCGGATCGCTGCCTTCGCTGGCCAATGCCAGCAGGCGCCCGGTCACGTCGCGCGCGACCTTGTCGTTGATCGCGCCGAACACCAGCACCTTGCGCTGGCGGAACAGCCGGCTTTCCAACTCGTTGATCGGCGAGTTCAGCGTGCGGTTGTCGCCCGGCTCCTTCGGGTCCGGCCCCATCGGCTCCGGCACGTCGGGCTGGTCGGGGGTCTCGGGCTCGTCGTCTAGTCGGATCATGCTGTCTCCTGCTGGCCGATGGGCCGGAACATGGGATGGCGGCGGTTGATTTTCACCACGCTCAGGCGGGAACGCCCTTGCTGGTGGAATATTCGAAGTGCAGCGCCTGGCCGGGATGCACGATCGGGTGGATGGCGTGGGCGGCCATGGCGGCCTCGCTGAAGCCCTGGAGGATCAGTTTCAACTTGCCGGGATAGGTCACCACGTCGCCGATCGCGAACACGCCGGGCAGGCTGGTTTGGCAGGTGGCCGGGTCGACCTGCACGTGGTGCCGCTCCAGATCCAGCCCCCACCCGGCGATCGGGCCCAGATCCATGGACAGGCCGTAGAACGGCAGCAGCCGGTCCGCGTCCAGCATCCGGGTGGAGCCGTCGACATGCGCCACCTCCACCCCGCTCAGCACCCCGCCTTCGCCCCGCAGGCCATGCAGTTGATAGGGGATGACCAGTTCCAGCTCGCCCCTGGCAGCGGCCGCGTCCAACTGGCCGGCGGTTTCTGGCGCGGCGCGGAATTTCGCGCGGCGATGCACCACGTAGACCTTGGCGGCGATGTCCTTCAACGACAGCGCCCAATCCACCGCGCTGTCGCCGCCGCCAGCGATCACCACCCGCTTGCCGGCGAAATCGGCGCGGCGGCGGACCAGGTATTGCACGGCACCGCTTTGCTCGAACCCGTCCAGCCCGTCCAGCGGCGGCCGGTTGGGGCCGAACGCCCCTGCCCCGGCGGCCAGCAGCACGGCGCGGGCACGCACCGTGTCGCCGCGGTCGGTGGCCAGGGTAAAGCCGCCGCACGCGCCTTCCAGCCGCTCCACCCGGCGGCCCAGCAGCCGGGCGGGTGCGAACGGCGCGATCTGCTGTTCCAGCTGCGCGATCAGGTGCCCGGCCGGGATCGCGGGGTGGGCGGGGATGTCGTAGATCGGCTTCTCCGGATACAGGGCGGAGCATTGGCCCCCCACCTCCGCCAGCGCGTCGATCAGGGTCGATGTCAGCTTCAGCATCCCACATTCGAACGCGGCGAACAGCCCCACGGGCCCCGCGCCGACGATCGCCACGTCCGTGTCGATGATTTCACCCATGGGGCGGAACCTAGCGCCGCTTTTCCCGCGCGCAAGCACCGGCTAGGTTGCGCCATGTCCGCGACCGAAACGGCCCTGCGCCTCGCCTTGCCCGACCTGCGCGCGACGGAAGCCTTGGGCGGGCGGATCGCCGCCGCCATGCGGCCCGGCGACGCCATCCTGCTGGACGGCCCGCTTGGCGCCGGCAAATCCGCCCTGGCCCGCGCGCTGCTGCGCGCCGCGGCCGGTGACCCGGCGCTGGAGGTGCCGAGCCCGTCCTACACGCTGGTGCAGGAATACGACACGCGGCTGGGACCGATCCACCATTTCGACCTGTGGCGGCTCCAAGGCTCCGGCGGCGTGGTAGAGCTGGGCTGGGACGAGGCGCGGCACGGCATCGTCGTGGTGGAATGGGCCGATCGGCTGGGCGTGCTGCGGCCTGCCGACGCCTTGTCCGTGCTGCTGGAACACGCGGAGGGCGACGCACGGTCCGCCATCCTGACCGGCTGGGCGGACCGGCTTGGCTGACGCGCCCGGATGATCGACCAGGCCATGGTGCTGGCGGCCGGCCTGGGCACCCGAATGCGCCCGCTGACCGAACGGACCGCCAAGCCGCTGTTGCCGCTGGGCGGCCGCACCCTGCTGGACCACGCGCTGGACCGGCTGCACGCGAACGGCGTGGAGCGCGTGGTGGTGAACACGCATTGGCAGGCGGATCTGGTGCGGCGCCACCTGAACCGCCGCAGCGCCGGACCGCAGATCATCCTGCAGCCCGAAGCGACCTTGCTGGACACCGGCGGTGCCGTGGCCGCGGCGCTGGCGGCCGGCGCGTTGCGCGACGCCCCGTTCTTCGTGGTGAACGGCGACAGCTTCTGGCTGGACGGCCCGTCCCCGGCGCTGCGCCGCCTGGCCGCCGCCTTCGACCCGGCGGCATTGGACGCGCTGCTGCTGGTCCACCGGACCTTCCAGGTGCACGGCAATGTGGGCCGGGGCGACTTCGCCGTGGACCCCTGGGGCGCCGTGCGCCGCCGGCGGGAGCGGGAGGTCGCGCCCTATTTATATGCCGGCCTGCAACTGGCGACCCCTGCTTTGTTCGCAGACCCGCCGGCGGTGCCGTTCAGCGTCAACGCCTTGTGGGACCGCGCTATCGCCGCCGGGCGCCTGCGGGCGGTGGTGCATGACGGGCTGTGGTTCCACCTGTCGCGCCCGCAGGACCTGTCCGACGCGGAGGTGGCGCTGCACGCGAACGAGACCGGCGAAACCCGGTGAGGCTGTCCACGATCGCCCCGCACGAGGCCTTCCTGGATGCGTTGGCGGCCGACTGGCTCCATGAAGCGGGGGACGACCCGCTGGCCGTCGCGGACGGGCTGATCCTGCTGCCCACCCGCCGCGCCGCCCGTGCGCTGGCCGAAGCGTTCCTGGCGCGAACCGAGGGGCGCCCGCTGCTGTTGCCGCGCATCGCCGCGCTGGGCGCGCTGGACGAGGCGCCGCTGGCCCTGGCCGGCACCCTGACGCTGCGCCCCGCCATCCCCGCGCCGGTGCGCCTGGCCCATTTGACCCGGCTGGTGATGGCGCTGGACGGCCGGTTCGGTGCCCCCGTGACGGCCGATCACGCCTGGCCCCTCGCCGTCGAGCTGGCGGCGCTGATGGACGAGGCGGAGCGTGCGGAGATCGACCTCGCCGCCGTGCTGCCCGGGCTGGCGGCGGAGGATTACGCCGCCCATTGGGGCATCACGCTCGACTTCCTGCGCATCGTCACCCGCGTTTGGCCGGATGTGCTGGGCGAAATGGGGCTGATGAACCCGGCAGCCCGCCAGGTAAAGCTGTTGGACGCGCAGGCGGAGGCATGGGCGCAGGCACCGCCCGCGGGCCGGGTCGTGGCCGCCGGCTCCACCGGCGGCATCCCCGCCGTCGCCCGGCTGCTGCGGATCGTGGCCGGGCTGCCGCGCGGCGCGGTGATCCTGCCGGGCCTGGACCTCGACCTGCCCGACGCTGCGTGGGACGCGCTGGAAGACAGCCACCCGCAAGCCGGCATGCGCCGCCTGCTGACCCGGCTGGGCGCCACGCGCGGGGACGTGCAGCCGCACCCGGCCGCCGCCGTGGCGCCGCCCGCCCGCACGGCCCTGCTGCACCGCGCGCTGTTGCCCGCCCCGGCGCTGGCCGCCTGGCGCGACGCCGTGCCGGACGCGCCGACCGGCCTGTCCCGCCTCACCCCGGCCGACCAGCAGGAGGAAGCGCTCGCCATTGCCCTGGTGCTGCGCGGGGCGTTGGCGGTGCCGCACCACCGGGCGGCGCTGGTCACGCCGGACCGCGACCTGGCCGGCCGGGTGGCGGTGGAGCTGGGCCGGTTCGGCATCGTCGCCGACGACAGCGCCGGCGAGCCGCTCGCCGCCACCCCGCCCGCGGTGTTCCTGCGCCTGCTGGCGGAAGCGGCGGCGAACGGGCTGCGGCCGGTGCCGTTGTTGGCGCTGTTGAAGCACCCGCTGGCGGCGGCCGGCCTCCCCCCAGCCGCATGCCGATCCGGCGCGCGCCGCCTGGAACGCGAAGCCTTGCGCGGCCCGGCGCCGCCGCCGGGCGTGGACGGCCTGCGCCTCGTGCTGCGGACGGACGGGAGCCGCGCTTTCGTTGACGGCATGGCAGCGTGCCTGTCCCCCTTGCTGGCGGTCGCCGCGAGCGAGGCAGCCGCGCCGGCGGACGCCCTGGCGGCGCTGCTTGCCGCCGCGGAAGCGCTGGCCGCCACGCCGGAGGAGCCCGGCGCGCGCCGCCTATGGGCCGGCGAGGACGGCCAAGCGCTCGCGGCCCTGCTGGGCGAGTTGTTGCCTGCCGTGGCGGTGCTGCCGCCGCAGCCGCCCGGCACGCTGCCCGGCCTGCTGGATGCCGCCCTGGCCGGCGTCGCCGTGCGCAGCCGCCGCGCCCTGCGGGGCCGCAACGGGGTGGAACATCCTCGCGTGTTCATCTGGGGCCTGCTGGAAGCTCGGTTGCAACGCGCCGACCTCGTGGTGCTGGGCGGCCTGGCGGAAGGCGTGTGGCCCGCCGCCGCCGACCCCGGCCCGTGGATGAGCCGGCCGATGCGCGCCGCCGCCGACCTGCCCTCCCCGGAGGAAGCGGTGGGGCAGATGGCGCATGACTGGACCATGACCGCCTGCGCCGCGCCGGAGGTGGTGTTTTCCTGCCCGCTGCGCCGCGATGGCGCCCCGGCCGTCCCCGCCCGCTGGCTGCAACGGCTGGACGCCATGCTGCGCGGCGCCGGGCAATCCTTGCCGGAGCACCCGGCGGCGGCCTGGGCCCGCGCCCTGGACCAGCCGGCCGGCGAGCCGCCGCGCCTGCCGCCCCCTGCCCCGCGCCCGGCGCTGGCCCATCGCCCGCGCGTGCTGCGGGTCACCGACATCGAGACCTGGCTGCGCGACCCGTACGCGATCTACGCCCGCCGCATCCTGGACCTGAAGGCCCTGCCCATGCTGGAGGAGCCGGCGGACGCGGCGGATTACGGCTCCGTCGTGCATGCGGCCGTGCACGCCTTTTTGCGGGAAGTCGGGACGGCCTTTCCGCCAGACGCGGAACGGCGGCTGGCCAAGGCGATGGACGACGCGTTGGACGAACAGGCCCTGCGCCCGGCACTGGCGGCCTGGTGGCGCCCGCGCCTGCGCCGCATCGCCGCCTGGCTGGCCGAGGCCGAGCGGGACCGGCGCCTCGGTGCCGGGCTCGCCCACATCGCGTCGGAAACCGACGGCAACTGGCCGCTGCCGACCGCGCTGCCGTTCACCTTGAAAGGCCGGGCCGACCGCATGGAGCGGCGCACGGACGGCGGCATCGCCATCCTGGACTATAAGACGGGCACTCCGCCCTCCGCCCGGGACGTGCAGGCCGGGCTGGCGCCGCAATTGCTGCTGGAAGCCGCCATGGCCGCGGACGGCGCGTTCGGCACGGAGCTGGTCGGGCCGGCCAGCGAGCTGACCTATTGGCACCTGACCGGCGGCTTCGTCCCCGGCGAGGTCACCAGCCTGTTCAAGCAGGACCCCGCAGCGATCGGCGCCGTGGTCGCCATCGCCCGCGACCGCCTAGCCGCGCTGGTGGCGGCGTTCGACGACCCGAACCACCCTTATTTGTCCCAGCCGCATCCCGGCCAGGCACCGCGTTTTTCCGACTACACCCAGCTTGCCCGCGTGGCGGAATGGGCGGCGCTGGAAGAAGGCGAGTGAACGCGCCCGCCTTCGCCGCCTCTGCCCGCGCCACCAACCTGCAACGGGAAGCGTCGGACCCGACGGTGTCGGCCTTTGTCGCGGCGTCCGCCGGGTCGGGCAAGACCAAGCTGCTGATCGACCGGCTGCTGCGCCTGATGCTGGACGGCGCGGAGCCGTCCCGCATCCTTTGTCTCACCTTCACCAAGGCGGCGGCGGCGGAAATGGCGCTGCGGCTGCAACGCACGCTGGGCGAATGGGTCACGCTGCCGCGCACCGACCTGGTGGAAGCGCTCAAGATCCTCGGGATCGCGCCGTCGCCTGACATCATCGACCGCGCGCAAGGGCTGTTCGCCCGCGTGCTGGACCTGCCGGGCGGCATGCGCATCAGCACCATCCACGCCTTCTGCCAATCCCTGCTGCGCCGCTTCCCCTTGGAGGCCGCGCTCGCGCCGCATTTCCGGCTGCTGGAGGACGCGGACGGCCATGCGGAACTGCAAGGCGCGCGCGAGGACGCGATGGCGGCGGCGGACCCGGCGGCGCTGGCCACCATCGCCGGGCTGGTCAGCGATGTCGGCTTCGGCCGGCTGGTGGCCGATCTGCGCCCTAAGGCGGCGGCGTTGCGGCCGTTGCTCGGCCTGCCCGCCCCCGCCCGTCTGGCGCGGCTGCAACGGGCGGCGGGTGCCGCCGGCGACGATGCCGGGCTGGTGCGGGCCGGGGTCGAATGGCCGGACGGCACGCTGCGCGGCGTGATCGCCCAGTTGCAGGCCCACGGCTCCGCCAGCGAAAAGCAGTTGGCGGCAGACATGGCGGGTTGGCTGGGCCTGTCGCCGGCGCTGCGGGCGGAGCATTGGCACGAGTGGCTGGCGCTGCTGCTGACCAAAGACGGCGCCCCGCGCAAGCCGGGCGGGTTCTGCAAAAGCAAATGGGCCAAGTCCGACCCGGCGCTGGCCGCCGCCTGCGTGGCCGAAGCGGAGCGGGCCGCCGCGGTCGAGGATGACCGGCGCGCGCTGAAGGTCGCCGCCGTCACCGACGCGCTGCTCACCTTGGCCGCCCCCGTGCTTGCCGGGTTCGAGCGGCGCAAGCAGCGGGCCGGGCTGCTGGATTACGACGACCTGGTCACCCGCACCTCCGACCTGCTGCTGGACCCGGGAACCGCTTGGGTGCTGTTCAAGCTGGATGGCGGGCTGGACCACCTGCTGCTGGACGAGGTGCAGGACACCGCGCCGGAGCAATGGGCGATCGCCGGTGCGCTCACCGCCGAGTTCTTCGCGGGGGAAGCGGAGCGCGGGGCGCGCACGGTGTTCGCCGTGGGCGACCGCAAGCAATCGATCTACTCGTTCCAGGGTGCCGACCCGGCCGGCTTCGACCTGTGGCGCGGCCGCATGGGCCACGACGTCCAGGCGGCGGGCGGCCGGTTCCGCAACACGGTGCTGGACGTGTCGTTCCGCTCCACCACGGCGGTGCTGGCCCTGGTGGACCAGGTGTTCGCCGACCCGCTCGCCGCGACCGGCGTCGTGGCCCCCGGCGAAACGCTGCGGCACGAGGCGCATCACGCCGGACAGGCCGGCCGGGTGGAACTGTGGCCCTTGGTGCCGCTGCCGCCGCACGAAGCGCCGGAGCCCTGGGCGGTGGCGGACCGCAACCACGGGCTGACTACGGCGCCGCAGCGCCTGGCGGAGGCCTTGGCGCGCTGGATCGCGGCGCAGATCGGCCGCACGCCGCTGCCCAGCCGTGGCCGCACGGTGCAGGCCGGCGACATCCTGATCCTGGTGCGCCGCCGCGACGACTTCGCCCGCGCCCTGGTGCGGCGGTTGAAGGGGTTGGGCGTAGCGGTGGCCGGGCTCGACCGGCTGTACCTGACTGACCAGCCGGCGGTGCAGGATCTGCTCGCCCTGTGCGACACGCTGCTGCTGCCGGAGGACGACCTGTCGCTGGCCTGCGTGCTCACCAGCCCGCTCGGCGAGCTGAGCGACGACGACCTGATGGCGTTGGCGATCGGCCGCGACGGCTCGCTGTGGTCCGTTCTGCGCCGGCGCCGGGCGGAACGGCCGGAATGGGACCGCGCCGCCGCCTTCGTGGAGGCGCTGCTGGCCCGGGTGGATTACGTGACGCCGCACGCGCTGCTGGTGGAGGCGCTTGGCCCGCTGGGCAGCCGGGCGCGGCTGCTGCGCCGCCTGGGTCCGGAAGCCGCCGAACCGCTGGACGAGTTGCTGGGTGCCGCCCTGGCGCATGCCGCGGCGCATCCGCCCTCCTTGCAGGGCTTCGTGCATTGGCTGCGGCAATCCGGCGCCGAGGTGAAGCGCCAGGCGGAAGAAGCCGGCCGGTCGGTCCGGGTGATGACGGTGCATGGCGCCAAGGGGTTGCAGGCGCCGCTGGTGATCCTGCCGGACACGACGTCGCTGCCGCCGGACGGCGGCGGCCTGGTCTGGGCGGACGGCTGCCCGCTGTGGTCGCCGCGATCCGAACTGCGCTGTGCCGCGGTGGACCGGCTGCGCGCCCTCGCCCGGCAGGCCCGCATGGAGGAGTATAACCGGCTGCTCTACGTGGCGCTGACCCGGGCGGAGGACCGGCTGCTGGTGTGCGGCTGGCAGACTCGCCACGAGGTGCCGGAAGAAAGCTGGTATGGCTCCGTGCGGCGCGGCATGCTCGCCTTGGCGGCGGCGGAACACGACCTGGCCGATGTCGGCGAGCCATGGGATGGCGCGGCGCTGGTGCATGAAACCGCGCAAACCGCGCCGCCGCGCGGGTCGGAGGTGGCGGCGGCGGCCGAGCATCCGCCCTTGCCGGCCTGGGTGGGCGGGCCGCCCGACTGGCTCCCGCATGCCATCCCGGCCGAGCCGCCCCGGCCGACGCCGCTGGCGCCCAGCCGCCCCACCGATTCCGGGCTCGGCCCGGTGCCGTATGCCGCGTCGCCGGCGGCCGGCCGCGGCGGGGCATTGCAACGGGGCAGCCTGATCCACCACGTGCTGCAACACGTTCCCGCACTGCCCCCAGCGGAACGGCACGCCGCCACCCTGCGATACCTGGAGGCCGCGGGGGCGGAACCGGGAGTGGCGGCGGAGATCGCGGCGATCATCGACCACCCCGCCTTGGCGCCGCTGTTCGGGCCGCATGGCCGGGCGGAACAGCCGCTGTCGGGGCTGGTGGACGGCGCGGTCGTGTCCGGCATCGTCGACCGCCTGGCCGTGCTGCCGGACCGAGTCGTGCTGGCGGACTACAAGACCAACCGGGACGCCCCGGCGCAGGCGGACGCCACGCCGGTGCTGTACCTGCGCCAGATGGCGGCGTATCGCGCCGTGGTGCAGGCCATCTTCCCCGCCCACGCGGTGGAATGCCACCTGGTATGGACCCGCTCCGCCGCCGTGATGACCCTGCCGGGCGGGCTGCTGGACGCGCACGCGCCGGGTCAGCTTGATCCGGTGCAGGCGAACGCCCATTTTCTCGGCCGAAGCGCAGGAGATGTTGCATGAGTGAGAACACGATCGCCGTCAGCGACCAGACCTTCAAGACGGACGTGCTGGACGCGGACGGCCCGGTCCTGGTCGACTTCTGGGCGGAATGGTGCGGCCCCTGCAAGATGATCGGCCCGGCGCTGGAAGAAATCGCCGCCGAGCTGAAGGGCAAGGTGACGGTCGCCAAGGTGAACATCGACGACAATCCGATGACGCCCACC
Organism: Acetobacteraceae bacterium; assembly: GCA_965199555.1. Classification (GTDB taxonomy): domain Bacteria; phylum Pseudomonadota; class Alphaproteobacteria; order Acetobacterales; family Acetobacteraceae; genus LMUY01. The sequence goes on from CBDASJ010000016.1 coordinate 106,043, forward strand.
AACTACGCCGTGCGCGGCATCCCGACGCTGATCCTGTTCAAGAACGGCAAGCCCACCGACACCAAGGTCGGCGCGCTGCCGAAGAGCCAGTTGAAGGCGTGGGTGCAGGGCGCGCTGTAGCCTTCCACCGTGCTCCCTTTCCCCGGCGGAAAGGGAGCAGGCTACGCCACGGGCGAGAAGTCCGTCGGCTTCAGGAAGCGGTTTTCCTGCGCCACCAGCAGGCCCGCCTTTTCCGACTCCCGCAGGTACTCGCCCCAGGCCGGGTCCGCGGCCATGGCGGCACGCCGGGTTTCCCGGTCGGCCATGCTGTCATACGCCCAAAGGTGCACCACCTGGTTCAGTGGTCCTTCCGCCACGGTGTACCAGCCCAGGCAGCGACCGAGGTATTTCTGCTGCAACGGCCAGGCATAATCTTTGTAAAGCGCGACGAAGGCCGCCAGCTTTCCCGGCCGGGTGCTATAAATGCGCATGTCGACGATCATGGTTGTGTTGAACTCCCTGCGGCGTGGCCTCGCCGGCCTGCCTGATTGCCGGCCCGCCCGCCATTCGTTCCCGAGCCGGCGATGATCGTCAAACCGCCCCGCCCGGCCGGCCGGCGGGACATCGTCGCCGCGACGCTTGCCGGCATGGGCTTGTGGGCCGTGCCTTCCCGGGCCGCGGCACCACCGGCGCGGCGGGTGTCGGACGTGCCGCTGCCATCCTCCCCCATTCCCACCCCGGCGACGGCCGCCCCAGCCACCCCGCCGACCGGGCCGGGGCTGGGGCCGGTCGCGGCGGCACATGGGCGGATGTATGGCGCCGCGATCCAATCCAACCTGCTGAAGACCGACCCGGTCTTCGCCGAGGCCGTCAACGTGGAATGCGGCATGCTGATGCCGGATTACGAGACCAAATGGGGCATGCTGCAGCCCAAGGAAGGCACGTTCAACTTCGCCCCGCTCGACACCCTGCTGACCTGGGCGCGGCTGCGCAGCCGCCCGGTGCGCGGCCACGCCCTGGTCTGGCACCTGGACCTGCCCGACTGGGTCACCAAGGCGCTCGGCGAAGGCGCGGACCGCGCGCGCACCGTGATGGACACCCATATCACACGCGTGCTGGCGCACACCCAGGGCTCCATCCACGACTGGGACGTGGTCAACGAGGTGGTCGCCGACCCGTCCGGCAGCGACACGCCGCAAACCGGCCCGGGTGAGCTGCGCGACTCGCCGTGGCTGCGCGCGCTCGGCCCCGACTACATCGCCACCGCGCTCCGCATCGCCAAGGAGCGGGACCGCAGCGTGCGCGTGGCCTTGAACGAGTACGGCACGGAGGAAGCGGCCCCCCACCATTTCGAGAAGCGGCGCCGCCTGCTCAACCTGGTGCGCAGCCTGCGCAAGGCGAACGTGCCGTTGGACGCGGTGGGCTTGCAGGGCCATTTGCAGATGGTGCAGCCCTTCTCGGGGCCGTATTTCACCCAGTTTTGCCGCCTGCTCGGCAACGAGGGCGTGGAGCTGGTCGTCACCGAGATGGACGTGCGCGAGCATTGGAAGATCCCGGACGGGTTCGCCGCGCGCGACAAGCTGGTCGCCGACCGGGTGAAGGCCTTCATGGACGCGGCGATCGATGGCGGCGTGAAGACCTTCATCACCTGGGGGCTGGAAGACAAGTATTCCTGGCTCGCCACCAACCCCTTCGTGAAGCGGCAGGACGGGCTGGAACATCGCGGCCTGCCGCTCGACGATGACGGGCACCGCACGCCCTATTGGCAAGCCATGGCCGACGCGCTGCGCCGGCCGGCCTAGCGGCGCCGTCTACCATTCCAAGCAGAGTCCAGTCTTAGGGAGAACCAAGTGCTCAAAATCGCTCGAACCTGCGCCGTCCTGGCGCTGTGCCTGGTTGGCGCCGTGTCGGCCAGGGCGCAGGCGCTGCACCGGCTTGACGTCGACGTGTTCAACTCGGGCACCGTGTGGCCGATCTGGGTTGCCCAGGAGAAGGGTTTCTTTGCCGCCAACGGGCTCGACGTCCACCTGATCCCGACGCCCGGCTCCCTGGCGCAGATGGAAGGGTTGATCGACGGCAAGTTCGACATCGCGATGACCGCGGTCGACAACCTGATCGCGTACATGGAGGGCGAGGGCGAAGCCACCACCGAAACCACGCCTGACATCGTCGCGGTGATGGGCAGCGACAATGGCTTCCTGTCGCTGCTGGCCGCACCGGGCGCCAAGACGTTCGCCGCCCTGCGCGGCACCACCCTGTCGGTGGACGCGTTCACCACCGGCTACGCCTTCGTGCTGCGCGAGATGCTGAAGGTGCAGGGCCTGAACGACGGCGACTACAAGCTGGTGCGGGCGGGCGGCTTTCAGCAGCGGTTCGACGGCGTGATGGCCGGCGCGCAGGCGGGCACCTTGTCCGTGCCGCCCTTCACCTTCCTCGGGGCGGCGAAGGGCTTCAACGATCTGGGCAGCGCGATCTCCGTGCTCGGGCATTACCAGGGCGTGGTGGCGGCCGTGCGGCGGGGCTGGGCACGAGACCACCGGGACGAGCTGGTGGGCTACATCAAGGCCTACATCGCGGCGGTGACCTGGCTTTACGACCCGGCGAACAAGGCGGAAGCGCTGACCATCTTCCAGCAGCATTTGCCGGGCGCCACCGCCGAGATCGCGGCGAAATCCTACGCGGTGTTCCTAGACCCGCAGAACGGCTTCGACCGCAAGGCCGCCATCGACGTCGCAGGGGTGAAGAGGGTGCTGGACATAAGGGAAACCTATGCCGAGCCGCACAAGGCGCTGGCCGAGCCGTCCCACTATTACGACCTCAGCTACTACGACGCTGCGACAAAGCCGTAAGCGCCGCGGGGAACGGATCGGCGGCCCGGCCGCTACTCGATATCCGGCACGGCGGAAAGCGGGGCGACTTGGGCGAGGGTGGTGGTTCCTCGCCGCTTCCGCACCGCCGCACGCAGGGCGAAGCCGAGTTGCGCCACCAGCAGCAGCGCGCACAGGCCGATGATGGTGCCGCTGATCGGCCGCTCGACGAACACGCTCAGGTGGCCGCGCGACAGCAGGAGCGCGCGGCGGAAGTTCTCCTCCACTAGCGGCCCGAGCACGAAGCCGAGCAGGATCGGCGCGACCGGAAAGTCCAGCGCCAGGAGCGCCGCGCCGGCGACGCCGAACACCAGCGTTTCATACACTTCGAACAGGCTGGAGTTGGTGCTGTAGACGCCGATCGCGATGAAGAACAGCGCGCACGGGTACATCAAGCGGAACGGCACGCGCAGCAACGTCACCCACACGCCGATCAGCGGCACGTTGAGGATGATCAGCAACACGTTGCCGACCCAGAAGCTGGCGATCAGGCCCCAGAACAGGTCCGGATGTTCCGTGATCAATTGCGGCCCCGGCTGCACGCCCTGGATGATCAGCGCACCCAGCAGCAGCGCCATGACGGCGTCACCGGGAATGCCCAGGCTCATGGTGGGAATGAAATCCACCTGCGTCTTGGAATGCGATGCCGCCTCCGGCGCGGCCACGCCCTCGATCGCGCCGTGGCCGAAACGCTGCGGTGTGCGCGAGATGCTGCGTTCGAGCGCGTAGGCGATGAAGGTGGTGATGGTCGGGCCGGTGCCGGGCATGGCGCCGAACAGCGTGCCGACCAACGTGCCGCGCACCATGGGCCAGAACGACTGCTTCAGTTCGCTTCGGTTCGGCCGCATCTCCCGCAGCCGCACCCGGGTGCCGGACTGGGCGGGATCCTGCAGGCGGTTGATGCTGACCAGGAAGTCGGCCACACCGAACAAGCCCATCGCCAGCGCGACCAGCTCCACGTTGCTGGCCAGTTCCACCATGCCGAAGGTGAAGCGCTGCGTGCCGCTGTTGACGTCGGTCCCGACGGTGCCGATCAACAGGCCGAGCAGCGTCATGGCCAGGCCCTTGATCGGCGAGCCGCGCGACATGGTGGCGCCCGCCAGCAACCCGAGCAGCATGATGGCGAACATCTCCGCCGGGCCGAACTTGAACGCCACGCTGACCAGCAGCGGCGACGCGAACACCATGACGATGATGCCGAAGGACGCGGCGAAGAACGACGCGATCATGGTGATGCCCAGCGCGGCGCCGCCCCTGCCCTGCAAGGTCAGGGGGTAGCCGTCGAGGCACGTCACTGCGTGCGGCGGATGGGACGGCATGTTCAGCAGGATCGCACCGATCGCGCCGCCGTACTGCGACCCGTAGAAGATGCCGGCCAGCATCAGGATCGCCGGCACCGGCGGCAACGTGTAGGTCAGCGGCAACAGCATGGAGATCGCGGTCAGCGCCCCCATGCCGGGCAGCACGCCGATCAAGTTGCCGATCAGCACGCCGATGAACGACCACATCAGGTTGTGGGGCGTCAGGGCGACGCCGAAGCCGTACCACAGGTCGACCAGCGATTGCGACACCGCTAGCCCGCCGACCCGAACAGCGGGAACGGAATGCGCAGCAGCCAGGCGAACACCACCAGGCAGAACACCACGGTGGCGGCAGCCAGCAGCAGGGCATCGCGCAGCCGGTTCTTTTGATGGCCGAGGGCGGAGATGAACACGATGGCGAACGTCGCGGGCACCAGCCCGGCATGCTTGCCGATCAGCCCGAACGCGGCGATGCCGGCCAGGATACCCGCCCAGCCCCGCCAGCTCGGCCCCACCCGTTCGCCCCGCAGCCCGTCCGGCGCGGCCCACACGGTCATGAGCAGCATCACCACCCCGGTGGCGGCCATCAGGACGCCCAGCAGCACCGGGAAGAAGCCAGGCCCCATGCGCGTCAGCGTGCCCAGCGGGTAGGATCGGCCCAGGAACACCGCGCCCAGGCCGATCGCCGTCACGGCCGCGCCGCCGACCCGATCCTTCTGGCGCGAGCCAGCGGCTGTTGTCACGGGATTGCGGGTGCGCCGGCCGCTCCGCTCGCCGGAAGGGGCGTGTCGATCCCGGCGACGGGCTGGCGTTTCAGCATGTTGAACACCCGGCTGGTGCCTTCCGTCAGGTGCGCGACCACCGCCCGGCGCGTGATCAACAGCCCCTGCCCGGTCTCGGCCAGGTGGTCGAGGTAGCGGCCCCACACGCAGTAATCCGTGCCGTCGCGCAACCGGTGCATGCCGATGAAGTAGGCCCGCGACGTGAAGGTGCCTGCCTCCGCACCGCGGCGCACGATGGGGGCGTGCACGTTGTGGCTGGTGCGGTCGAACGCCCGCAGGCGTTCCTGGAAGAACCCCTCCATCTCCGCATGGCCGTGCCGCAGCACCGTGGGCGAGTACTCCCACACCGCGTCGGGCGTAAACAGCGCCAGCAGCGCGGGGATGTCGGCGCGGTCGATCGCGTCCGCATATCTTTGGTGCAGCTCCGCCACTTCCATCCAGGTCGTGTAGTCCACGCCTTCGCCGTCGATCCTGTCTTCCACCCTGTCGGTCCCCTTGTGACTACTGCTTCTCGATACCCGCGTCGGCGACGTCCTTCGACCAGCGGGCGACCTCCGCCTTGATGAAGTCGCCGAACGGGCCTGGCCCCAGCGGCTGGACCTGCTGAAACATGCCGTCCAGCCGCTGCAGCATGTCGGGCTGGCGCAGCAATTGCAGCAGCACGTCGCTCAGCCGGTTGACCACGGCCTCCGGCGTGCCGGCCGGCGCCACCATTCCCTGCCAGCCCGCGACCTGGAAGCCGGGGAACGTTTCGCTCAGTGCCGGCACGTCCGGCACGCTGGCGACGCGATCGTGGGACGTGACGCCCAGGGCCTTGAGCCGGCCGGCGCGGAGTTGCGGCACCGCGACCGGCATGTCGGCGAAGGCGAGGTCGAGATGGCCGCCCAGCACGTCATTGATCGCCAGCGGGATCGCCGAATACGGCACGGTCACCAGGTCAATCCCGAGGCCGCGTTGCAACTTGGCCGTGGAGACCTGCGACGCGGCGGAGCCGTAGCCGGCGGACAGCCCGCCGTCATGACTCTTGGCGTAGGCCGCGAGCCCCTTCACGTCGGTGGCCGGAAAGTCCGGCCGCACCATCAGCATCAGCGGCGCCGTGACCAGCAGGGCGATCGGCGCGAAATCGTGGATCGGGTCGTACGGCAGGTCCTTCACCAGTGCCACGTTCGCGGCCTGCCCCGTGTTGGTGGTCAGCAGCAACGTGTAGCCATCCGGCTTGCTGCGCGCGACCTCCCCCGTGCCGAGGATGCCCAGCGCGCCGGGCCGGTTCTCGACGATGAAGCTTCGCCCCAACACCTCTTGCAGCGCGCGGGCCAGCAGCCGGGCGATCTGGTCGGGGCCGCTGCCGGCGGAATACGCGACGACGATCCGGACGGGCCGTGTCGGGTAGCTCTGCGCCCAGGCGGGCCGCGCCACCGCGGCGCCAGCCCCGGCCAGCAGCAGCCGGCGCGACACGCCCGGCATCCGCCGATCAATCGGCATGGAGGTCCACCTGACCGGCCAGGTCATGCCACCGCTGGTATTCGGCGAGCAGCGTGGCCTGCAACTGTTCCGGCGTGCTCGGCGACGCGATGGCGCCGAGTGCCAGCAACTGCTTGCGCACATCGTCCTGCGCCATGACGCGCTGGATGTCCGTCGACATCCGCTGCACGACCGCCGGGGGCACGGCGGCCTGCGTGAAGATCCCGTACCATTCCACGGAGTCGAAGCCGGGATAGCCGCTTTCGTTGAGGGTCGGCACGTTCGGCATGCCGTCGAAGCGCTGGGGCGAGGTCACGGCCAGGGCACGCAGGCGCCCGGACGCGACCTGCGGCGCCAGGGACGGCACGGCGCCGATCATGAACTGCACGTGCCCGGCGAGCAGGTCCGCCACCGCCGGGCCGCCGCCGTTATAAGGGATGTTCTGGATGTCGAGCCCGGCGATGTGCTTCAGCAGCTCCATCGACCGGTGGCCCGCCGTCAGCGGCACGGCCGAGGCGTAGTTGTATTTGCCCGGGTTGGCACGCGCCGCATCCACCGCGCCCTTGACGTCGGTGGCGCTGACCTCCTTGGCATTGACGACCAGCAGGCCCGGCGCCGTCGCCACCATCGCCACGGCGCTGAAGCTCTTAAACGGGTCGTACGGCATGTCGTGGATCACGAGCGGGTCGACGGCCTGGCTGCTCGGGAACAACCCGATCGTGTAACCGTCCGGCGCTGCCTTCGCGACCGCGTCCGTACCGACCACGCCGAGGCCGCCGCCCCGGTCCTCGATGATCACCGACTGGCCCCAAACCGCCGCCAGCCGCGGGCCGACCATGCGGGCGATGATGTCCGCCGTGCCGCCGGCTGCGGTCGGCACGATCAGGTGAATCGGGCGGTCCGGAAATTCGGCGCGGGCGGTGTGGACACATGCGAGCATGGCCGCCATCGCCAACGCGGCGGGCCGCCAGGCCGTTGGCCGAGTACGGACGGTGCTCACCGGCAGGCCGCCGCGACGTGCCGGCATCGGCCGCCCGAGTGATCGTTCAGCGTCATCGCTTTCTCCCTCACCCCGCATTCTTCGTCGCGGTGGTCGTTGCACGAACCGTAGGGATGGAAGGCTGACCGGCAAAGATAGCAATTCCGGCGGGCAGATACCGTTTCGGCATCGTTTGATCGCGGGCGTTCTCGGCCCCGCCCGGCCGGTCAGCGCTTGGGCGGTTGCAGCACGCGCCCGCGCTTGAGCAGGTCCAGCATATGTGTGGCGGCCGGCGTCAGCGGCAGGTCGGCGCGCGTGACGGCGACCATCGGCAAGGCGGCCAGCTCCTCCGCCACCGGGATCGCCGACAGCAGCCCGCGGGTCACCGCGGCCTCCGTCCACTGCACCGGCACCATCGCCAGCAGGTCGCTGTGCAGCAGGCAGCTCAGCAGCGTCAGCGCCGATTGGCTGCGCAGGACCAGGTTGGGTGCCGGCAAGCCGTGCTTGCGGAACACCGCCCCCACTTCCTCTTCGGCTTGCGCGGTGATGGAGGTGGTGGCCCAGTCCGCCCCGCAAAGCTGCGCCAGGCTGGTCGCCGCCGCCAGCGGATGGCCGTTGCGGCACAACACGGTGCGGCGGTTGGGCGACACCAACTCCCGCGACAATCCCGCGGCGATGGTGCGGCCTGGGTCTACCCCGACATAGAAATCCACGCTGCCGTCCCGCAGCCCCGCTTCCAGCGTCGGGTAGAACCCCTCGATGATGTGCAGCTTGATGGCGGGATAGCGGCGGCGGAACGGGTTCAGCGCCGGCGGCAGCAATGCCAGATGGGCGGCAATGGACAGCCCGGCCGTCACCGTGCCGGAGGTGGCGCCGCACAGTTGCTGCATCTCGTCCTGCGTCCGCCGGACTTCGTGCAGGATGGAGGTCGCCCGGCGCACAAACGCCACGCCAAGCGGGGTGAGCACCACGCCCCGCGACCGACGCTCGAACAACGGGGCACCGATCGACCGCTCCAGCTCGGCCAGGTTGCGGGTCAGACCGGGCTGCGTCACCTGAAGCGCCCGGGCGGCGGCGCGGATGCTGCCCTGCTCCGCGACCGCCACGACCTCCCGGAAATGTTGCAGCTTCATGATGGGCTGGTGATAACAAGCCCGCATCATCGACGCGAGTCTGCTATCTTTCAGGCCCCGTGCCAACCTGGGATACCGGCCTCCACAAGAACAACGGGAGCGTCGCTACCATGGGCGAGGTTGTGGATGTCCTGATCGTGGGCGCCGGACCGGTCGGCCTGTCCCTGGCGATCGAACTCGGGTCCCGCGGCGTGCGCTGCCTGGTGGTGGAGCGCAACGACCGCGTCGGCTACAGCCCGCGGGCCAAGACGACGAACGTGCGGACGCGCGAGCATTTGCGCCGCTGGGGCATCGCCGACGCGTTGCGGGCCGCGTCCCCCATCCCGCCGGACTACCCGTCCACCATCATGTTCGCGACGCGCATGAATGGCTGGAAGCTGGCGGAGTTCGAGAACGCCCTGAACGGCAGCCGCGAGCGCAACGACCTCTATTCCGAAGAAGCGCAGTGGGTGCCGCAATACACGCTGGAGGAAGTCCTCCGCCAGCACGCCGCGACCCTGCCCGGCGTGTCAATCTGCTTCAACACGGAACTTGCCTTCTTCACCGAAACGGCGGGCGAGGTCGCGTCCGACCTCAGGGAGCGCACCACCGGTGCGGTGCGAACGGTGGCCAGCGCCTTCCTGGTGGGGGCGGACGGTGCGCGCAGCACCGTGCGGGAGCGCATCGGCGCCGCCATGGTCGGAAAAGGCGCGCTGGCCAGCAATTACAGCGTGATCTTCCGCGCCCCCGACCTGGCCGCGCGGCATCAGCTCGGCCAGGCGATCATGTACTGGATGGTGAACGAGGACGTGCCATCCCTGCTCGGCCCCATGGACGACGCCGGGCTGTGGTTCCTGATGGCGACCCGGCTGCCCCCCGGCACCAATGCCGACAGCGTGGATCCCGTGGCACTGATCCGCCGCAGCACCGGGCTCGGCGACCTGGCGATCGAGATCGTGGGCACCGATCCCTGGACCGCGCAGCAATTGATTGCCGACCGCTATGCCACGGCGCGCGTGCTGCTCGCGGGCGATGCCTGCCACCTGCATCCGCCGTTCGGCGGCTTCGGCATGAACATGGGGATCGGCGACGCGGTCGACCTCGGCTGGAAGCTGGCCGCCACCCTGCAGGGCTGGGGCGGCCCCGGCCTGCTGGGGTCATATCAGGCAGAGCGGCGGGCCGTCCATGAATGGACCATTGCGGAGGCGGTAGCGAACTACGCGCTGGTGGCCAACCAGTTGGTGCGCCCGGCCATCGAGGCGTCGGGCCCGGTCGGCGCCGCGACGCGATGCGAGGTGAGCGAGATCATCAAGGCGAGCAAGGTGCGCGAGTTCAAGACACTCGGCATCGTGCTCGGCTACCGCTATGGCAACTCGCCCCTCGTCGTGGATGACGGAAGCACGCCGCCCGTGTCCGACTCGGTGCTGTATGTGCCGTCCGCCCATCCCGGCTGCCTGGCGCCGCACCTTTGGCTGGCAGACGGCTCCTCGCTGTACGACCATTTCGGCACCGGGTTCAGCCTGCTCGTCACCGAGGACGGGCACGAGGCCGCGGCCGACGCATTCCGCCGCAGCGCCGAACGGATTGGCCTGCCGCTGGACGTGGTGCGGCCGGGGGATGCGCGGTTGCGGGCACGTTATGCGGCGCCGCTCGTGCTGATCCGGCCCGACCAGCACGTCGCCTGGCGCGGCCTCGCCGTGCCGGAAGATGTCGGCGCCCTGCTGGACATCGTGCGCGGCGCCGGCTCGGCCACGTTTGCCGGGCTCGGCCACGATCGGAGGCTGGAGGCACAACCCGCTTAGGCAACGCTTTACCGTCCCAATAAGAAACGGAGCTTTGCGATGGGTGACACGACGATGGGCCGTTCGGTGAACGCAGGGCGCGGCTGGACCGCCTTCCCATCTCGGCCTTTCACCGGCGAATGCTGCGTTTGATCGGGCTCGGCATGTTCTTCGACGGGTTCGACATCTACGTCGCCGGCGCCGTGCTCGGCGCGACCCTTCGATCCGGCTTTTCCACCATCACGGAGAACGCCGCGTTCGTTTCGGCGACCTTCGTCGGGATGATGCTCGGCGCCTTGTTGACGGGATTTTTCGGGGATCGCTACGGGCGGCGCTTCAGCTACCAGGCCAACCTCGCCATCTTCGGTTTCGCCGCACTCGCCTCCGCCTTTGCGCCGAACATGACCGTCCTGATCCTGTTGCGCTTCATCATGGGCCTCGGCCTCGGGGCGGAGACCGTGGTCGGCTACTCCACGCTGATCGAGTTCGTGCCGCCTGCGACGCGCGGCCGCTGGCTCAGCCTCGTAGCCGTGCTGCTGACGATCGGGCTGCCGCTATCCGTGCTGATCGCGTTGCTGGTCATGCCGATGTTCGGATGGCGGGCGATGTTCGTGATCGGCGGGCTCGGGGCGTTGGCCGTGTGGCAGGCGCGCAAGGCAATGCCGGAAAGCCCGCGTTGGCTGGAAAGCGTCGGCCGCGTGGACGAGGCCGAGGCCTTGCTTGCCACCATCGAGCAAGAGGTCGCGGCCGGCGGGTCGTTGCCGCCGCCGGCACCGCCGCCGTCGATCACGCCCCCTTCGCGCGCGCTTCGCACCCTGTTCGCGCCGCCGCTGCTGAAGCGCATGATCCTGGGCTGCGTCGCCCTGACCATCATGAACACGGTGATCTACGGCTTCATCACCTGGCTGCCGACCTTCTTCACGCGCCAAGGCCTCTCCATCACCACCTCCCTCGGCTACACGCTGGTGATGGGATGCGGTGCGCGGATCGGTGCGTCCATCGGGGCCCTGTGGGTGGACCGGTGGGGCCGGCGCCGGACGATCACCGTGGCCGGGCTGTTCGCAATGGTGTTTGGCTGCGCCTATCCCTTCGCGCATGACCCGATCCTGTTGTCGGCCACGGGGCTGGGGCTGACCATACCCATCTACGTGCTGACCGCGGTCGTGTTCGGCGTCTACATCCCGGAGCTGTTTCCGACCGAGGTGCGGCTGCGCGCGTCCGGCATCTGCAACACGTTCGGCCGGGCCGCGCCGATCCTGACACCGTTCGCCATCGTGCCGTTGTTCCTAAACTACGGCGTAGGCGGGGTGCTGACGCTGATGGTCGGCCTGCTGGCCATGCTGATTGCGGCCGTGCTGATCCTGGGCGTGGAGTCGAACGGGCGGCGATTGGAGGAGGTTGCGGAGGAACCGCTCCAAACGACCTGGGACAGTCCGTCGAGCAAAGCACTGTCCTGAGCCGAGCGGGCGAGTCCCGACACATCAGCCGCGGCGGTAGTCACCTGCCGCGGCCAGGTCCAACGTCACACACTGGCTTTTGCTCCGGCCCGGCTCACCTCCACGAAGCGGCGCCGAACATGCCCATTGAACGCGAGACCATACGGCTGAGTTCTGGCCCGAACGGCAAAACGCCGGGCGCCGGATGCTACACGCTTGCAATCTTCCGCAAACCCGCTAAGACCGCCGCCGGAGCGCGGGCGTAGCTCAGGGGTAGAGCACAACCTTGCCAAGGTTGGGGTCGAGGGTTCGAATCCCTTCGCCCGCTCCAGTCTTTCAGTTATTACAATGGGTTGAGCCGCTGTCCGGCGGTTCCCTTAGATGTCCTCTAGATGCTGAGTTTGGACGTGGGTGTATTTGCGGTGCTTGTTGGCAGCCGCCGGTGCACGATCACTACCGTCCGCGACCAATCGGCGCGGCGATCAGGGTGAAGTTCGACGCTGGATTTCAAGCGATCTTCAACCGCTTGTGTCCATATACACCCCGGATTGCGGCAGCTACCCAAGTCCGCTCGGCCTCCTTTCGGCGGCCGCGTTGACATTGCCGCGCATAAGAAGCCCATCTATGAGCGCTTGCAGGTCTCTGCCGAAATGCGCTGCATGGATTGCGAGTGCAACACGCTTGCTACAAGCGGTCTCGCCGAGGCAATTCTGGATCGCCGCGGCTGCCCCAGTCGCCATGTTTGGCGGGCCAGCAATCCTTGTTGGAGCGCTGGCGAGATCGGCCTTGGGCAGCGGCAGCGGAAGGACGTCATTCATCACAGCGATCAAGGCAGCCAATATACGTCGGTAGCCTTCGGCAAGCGCTGCGAGGAGGCGGATGTGAGGCCGTCAGTGAGGCGTGGGCTGCCAATCACCGATGACCTGCGAAGCAAAACGGGAGGCCGCCAAAAGCCGAAATGTAGTTCCCAAGTCCAGAATGAAACCTATAATCTTATCGCCCGATCCTGTCGCGTCAGCGGCCGAAGATCTGGTCAAAGTCCCTATTCAACGTTGATGCATCCGCATCTATCCTGTTCCAATCTGCTGCAATTGTCTGATGCGGAAGCTTATACCAAGCCTGCTTGGTAAAGGGCCGTTCATCGTCCACGTTTTCACTGGCCGGTGCCAACCCGCTCTGGTTTACCCAAACCGACTGGCCTTCGTTCGAGAGGGACCAGGTGAGGAAGACCTTGGCGGCGTTTGAGTGCGGCGCGTTTGCCGTCACGGCTAAAAAGTAGGGTACGGCTAAGCCCGGTTCGGGGAATTTCCATTGCAATGGCGCGCCTTCCGCCCAGCGTGCACCGATTGCCGTATCAATCGTCGCGACCGGGGCTAATGCGAACTCCCCCGCGGCGAGACGGTCGGCAAGCGGGTTGATACCATTGAACATTGTGGGCTTGAGTGCGGCCAGCTTCGTCCAGGCCTCGAGCCCAAAGGTGGTTTTCAGGTAATCATAGGGCATCTGAGTCGAGCCGCCGGCGCGGATGTTGACCATTGCGAGACTGCCGGGGAATGGCGCTTCTAACACCTCGCGCCAAGTGGTGGTCTTGTCCAGCCACGCCCGCTGCTTCTCGTTTGTCTCCTGCTTGTTCCATGCCATACCGATGTAGCTGAGGCCGACGGAATACCAGTAGCCTGGCTCCTTCCATGGCGCAGGAATCAAGTCACCAGTGGGTGGCGCCCATTGCGCTAACATCCCCTCCTGGATCATGTGCTTGCCATAGGACGGACTGGAGTTCATCAGTACGTCGGCACCTTTGGTGCCAGCCTGGAACTCGGCGGTGAACCGCTGGGCTAGCGCCCCGCTCGAGGCTGCGAAAACTGACATCTTAATACAGGGAAATCGAGCCTTGAACTTGTCGAAGCTGTTCGGTCCCATACTGTTGAAGACGAGGCTGTAGAAGGAAAGATGGCCCTCCGCGCAGGCCGCCGTCACGATCCCCGGCGGCAGGTTCAGCGTTGCCCCGTTTGCCAACTCGGTCGGCGTCTGCGCCTTTGCGGTCGCAAGCGCCGCTGCCACGATCCCGGCAGCCAAAATCCCTGTCTTCATGCACACGGCCATCGACATCGCCCCGTCCCTTTTTTGCTGCACGCACCGGCGCATCCGCTCACACCGATCGGATCGGCGCGCCATCCAGGAACGCCAGCACGTTCTCCACCGTGTCCTCGTAGAACGGCTGCAACAACTCGCGCACGGTGTAGCCGAGATGCGGGGTCAGAACGACGTTGTCGAGCCGGCGCAATGGGTCGCTATCCGGAAGCGGCTCGATGTCGAACGTGTCGAGCCCGGCGCTGGCGATCCGGCGTGCTTTCAGTGTCTCGATCAGCGCCGCCTTGTCCACCAGCGGGCCGCGCGCCGTGTTGACCAGGATGGCACTTGGTTTCATCCGCCCCAGCTCGGCAGGGCCGACGAGGTGACGGGTGCGTTCGCTCAGCACGACGTGCAGGCTCACGACGTCGCTGCGCGCGAACAGCTCATCCTTCGACACGTACTCCGCACCGGCGGCCTCGGCTGCCTCGGGCGTCATGTTCTGGCTCCATGCAATGACATCCATGCCGAATGCCTGGCCGATCGGCACCATCCGCTTACCCAGCCGGCCCAGCCCTACCACGCCAAGCGTACGGCCGCTGAGCGCGCTGCCGAGGGTGGTTTGCCAGCCGCCGGTGCGCATGTTGATCGCTTCGGTGGGAATATGGCGCAGGAGGGCGAGAATGAGCCCCCAGGCGAGTTCGACCGTGGCATAGGGGCCGTTGCCACGGCGCAGCGTGCACGACACGGCGATGCCCCGCTCATGCGCTGCCGTGATGTCCAACGTGCGGTTATGGCCGCCTGTGAAGGCGATGAACTTCAGCAACGGCAGGCGCTCGATCAGGCTGCGCGGGAACGCCATGCGCTCGCGCAAAAGGCAGACAATGTCGAAGCCGTCCAGCTGCCGCGCAGCCTCATCCTCCGACAAATGCTGGCCGAACACGGTGACGTCGCACCGGGCCTCGACCGCTGACCAATCGGCCAGCGTTTGGGAGAGGTTCTGATAGTCGTCGAGGATGGCGACACGCGGCCTCATGGCCAAACGGGTGCGTTGTGTCCCAGCGGCACGGCGGGCCGGTGCCAGCGCGCCGGCGTCTCGGACAGCACGGCGGCGGGGGCCAAATGGGTGAGCCGCCCGGTTGGGGAGGCGGACTCCATCATGAACGGCGCCAGGTCGTCCGATGAAAGTTCGGCCGCACCCTTGGCCGGGTCGACCGACCCAAGACCGCGTATCCAGTGCCCGGCACCGGCCAGGGACAGGCGGACCAGCCAGCTCCCCCCTTCCGTCGCCCGGCGGCCCAACGCCACCATGGCGCCATACGCCATGAGGTAGCCCGCCACATAATCCTGCGGCGAGGCAGGCAAGAAGGCCGGCTGAGACCCGGCGCTGGTGAACGCCATGCCATTGGCGGACTGCACCACCGTGTCGTAGCCGCGCCGGTCGCGCCACGGCCCCTCATGGCCCCAGGCGCTAAGCGTGACGTAGACGATGCCGGGGCGCAGGGCCGCCAGTTCCTCCGGGCCGAAGCCGTGGGACGCCAGCGCGCCAGGCCGGTACGCCTGGCAGAACACGTCGGATTGCCGGATCAGCCCGCGAAGCGTTTCCGCCTGCGCCGGGTTGCGGAAATCCAGGAAGGTCGACAGCTTGCCGAGCCCGGTGTCGAGATCGAACATGCCTGAATCCGGCAGGTCGGCGCGCGCGACCCGCATGACCTCGGCCCCATGCTCGGCCAAGGTACGCGCACCGGTTGGGCCGGCCAGGACGCGCGTCATGTCCAGGGCGCGAATGCCGGAGAGCGGGCGATCACCCGCCGGCAATGGCGCGGGCGGCGCATCGCCGATGCGGCTAATTTCCATCAGCGGCATGCCAGCGACGGTGGCGGCCTGTGGCGTCGCGTCCCACTCCGCCTCACTGCGGATCAGCGCGCCGCAGCCCCCGGCGGCGAAAAGCGCGTCCTCCAACGCCAGACCATCCCATGCCGCCGCCTTCGCCGCGACCGACGCACGGGTCGGCTCCGCACCCAAGACCCCGATGTTGCGATCGCGCAGGTTGTGGAAGTTGCAATGCAGGTAGACCCAGCGGCCGTCCTTGACCTGGTAGAAACCAGTCACCGCGTCGCGCGGACGCGCCGGGGCGGCGCCGTCGATCTTGAGGTAGTGATTGCTGCGCATCGCGCCGGTGGCATGCCGCCCGTCCACCGTGACGCGCTGCCGCCGCCCGGTCCGCATGGCCCACAATTCGGCGGCGGCGAGCCCAGAGGCAGCGATCGCGGCCGCCCCCGCCTCTGAGAGGCGGTAGCGCGTGGCGAGGACCGGATCCGACACGTCCAGATCGACGTCGGAGGGGCCAGGGTCCGGCATCCCGCCAAGTCGGGCCAGGTGCAACATGGACGTTGGGATCATGGCGTTGATCCATTCGTCTGACACAGGGCAAGCAGCGGCGCGAGGCTCGGCTGCTTGTCCAACTCACTCACAAACGCGAGGATCTGCCGCGCCCGGTTGGCCCCGAGAACAGGACTCGCAAGTCCCATGAACTTCGCCTCGGCGGAGGCATCGTCCATCGGACGCTCCCGATCGCCGAACGGGATTTCCTCGGTCGCCTGGATGGTGCGGCCATCATGGAACAGCACCTCGACAGCGCCGGGACGGCCGGCAGGGAAGCGCCGGTCGAACTCGGGATCGGCAACCGGCTCGACCAGCCGGGTCAAGCGCAGCACCTCGGGGTCTCGGTAGCGCCCGGCGTGGAACTGTGCTTCCGTTAGGGTGCCGTCCAGCAGCGCCATCGCCACGCAGGACGGCAGGCTATGGTCCGCCGTTTCCCGGTTCATCGGATCGAACTTGTCCGGGTCGGCGGCACGGGCCAGGGTTTCGTGTCGGACGCGGGAGCGGATGGCGGAAATCTCACTCCAGCGGCCGGCGATGTCCGAATGAAGGCGGGCGGCAGCGGCGACGGGCGCCTGCAGCGCGTACTGGATCGGATACTGCTTAAGGCTAACCTGCTCGAGCCGCCAGGATTCATGGTCGAGCGCGAAGGCCGAAACGGCTTCCGCTCGGCCAGCCGTCTTCTCGAACAGCCACTCATAGGCGGAGAGCGGCCCGGTGAACCCCTGGCCAGCCAACCGCGCGGCCATCAAGCTATCCGCCGCACCGAACGGATAGCCAATGGTCTTGGCCATGCTGAGCTTGCCCTTGGACAACGCCCCCAGCGTCAGGCTCCGCATGCCGGCCAGGACGCTGCCATGCGCCATGACGGCTGCCGTCTGGCCCCACGCCTTGCCGGCGACGAACGGGACCACGAAGCCGGCTGCGCTGACATGATGGAAACCACGATCCTGAAAGGAAAAAGCGTCGCAAAGCCGGATTTGCACTTCATAGCCGGCGGTGATCGCCTCGATCAGCGCGCGTCCGCCGCCGCCCGCCTCCTCGACGCAGGCGATGGCGACGGGGATGTTCTCCGCCGGGTGGCAAACGTCGCGCGACCAGTAGACGTCGAGGAAGTCGAGGTAGCGGACCAGCGCACCGTTGATCATCGTGGCGGCTTCGGCAGTCGTCCGGCGTCCGCTGCCGAACAGCGTGGCACCCGACGCACCTGGTGCGACCTCCGCCGCCAAAGGCTGCAACATGGCGACTGGCTTAGCCCCCAGCGCACCCAGGCCACAGCCGACCGCGTCCAGGGTCAGGCGCTTGACGGCAACGACCGTTTTGGGCGGCAGGCGATCATAGGTGATCCCGTCGACGAAGTCCGCAATCTGCACCGCGAGCGGTGCGATGCCTGCCATCAAGCAGCATCCCGGAAGTCGGCGCTTTGGATATAGGCGAAGCCTTCCATCAGACGCCGGGCGGTGCGGGAGTACGACGCCTCGGCAAGCGTGCCGTCCGGATTGAGGCTCAAGCGCACCGGGAATATGCCGGTGGGATGCCCGATGCGGACAACGCCGTCCGTGATCGGGCTCGAAACCTCATGCACGATGGTTCCGGGAATGCTGGCCGCCGCGGCGGTGCAGACGGCACCGGTAGAGGCGAAGGCCTTGTGCAGCTTGGGCGGCGGCCCGATCACCCGCCGGGCGACGAAGTTCATCGACTCGACCGTCATCGTCTCCTTGGTCAAGTAGTTCGTGTAAGGTTGCGGCCGCGCCACTGCGACAGGCGTTGGAAGCCGTGATTTCGGGCCTAACCCGACCGCGATGGCCGCGGCCTTCCGGATGGCCCAGAAGCGGTCGAGGATGTCGGCCGTGAACTGATCCGGTCCCTCCGTCCCGGTGATGCCAACCTCCTCCGCATGGAAGTAGCAGGTCGCCTTCGCGACATCGACGATGGAGATCGTGACCGCCCGTCCGAGTTCTGGGACGAAGATGTCGTCGCGGGGATTGCCGGTGGGAAGCAGCTTGCCGGTCGTGGCGCCGACCGTGCCGGAATAGTCCATGCGGATTTCCGCCCCGGTGCCCGGCACGCCGGCGATGGCGTAGGGGCCCGCCACGGCAGGCCTGCCGTTGCGCACCGGCACCCGGGCGATCAGCATCTGCTTGGAATTGGTGTTGAAGATGCGCACCACCGTTTCCGGCTCCTGTGGCAGGACGTAGCCAGCCTCGATGGCATACACCCCCACCGCCGCAGAAAGATTGCCGCAGTTGCCGGTCAGCGCGACATACGCCTCGTCGATGCCGACCTGGCCAAAGGTGTAGGTCACGTCGGCATCGTAGGCCCGACCGGGGCCGATGATGCAGATCTTGCTGGTCAGCGGGTCGGCGCCGCCCAACCCGTCGATCTGGCGTGGGTCTGGACTGCCCATCACCGCCAGGATCATGCGTTCGCGCAGCGCTGGGTCGGTGGGCAGGTCGGTCTCTGAGAAAAATACGCCCTTGCTGGTGCCGCCACGCATCATCACGATCTTTACCGGCGTCAATTCGGCCATTCGATCCTCCTATGCACCACGCCAGTGCGGCGGGCGCTTCTCCGTGAACGCGCGGCGCCCCTCCACACGGTCCTCGGTGTTGCGGAGGATGCCCCACAACAACCGCTCGACCTCAAGCGCCTGGTCCTCACCCATGGACTGGCCCAGCGAGGCCGCCATCTTCGTTGCGCGCACCGCCAGCGGGGCGTTGCGACAAATCTCGCCCGCGATCCGCATGGCGGCCGGCATCAGCTCATCCGGTGCGAATAGGTCGCTGACCAAGCCGACGCGATGCGCCTCCGCCGCATCCATGCGCTGGCCGGTCAGCAGCATCTTCATGGCAACGGCGTGCGGCACCGCGCGCAGCAATCGCACGGACCCGCCGCCCCCCACCATGCTGCCGACCCGCACCTCGGACTGCGAAAAGACGGCGGTCGTGGAGGCGATGCGGATGTCGCAGGCTAGGGCCAACTCCAGCCCGCCCCCGAAGGCGTAACCGTTCACGGCAGCAATCACCGGCTTCCAAACGCCTTGCAGGGGTCGCCAAAGCTCGTCCGGCAAGGTTCCGGCGAAATGCGTGCGCGCGAAGCTCTCGTCGGGCGGGTTGGTCTTGCCCAAATCGGCGCCGGTGCAGAACGCTTTCTCGCCGGTGCCGGTCAGGATGGCGACCCAGGCGTCGTCGTTGCTGCGGAAATCCTCCCAGGCGGCTCGCAACTCGGCCCGGGTCTCGGGATCGATCGAGTTGAGCTTTTCAGGGCGGTCGATGCGGATCGTCAGGATCCGGTCCTGTAACTCGGCGATAAGGGCCATGCGTCACTCCCTCGCTAGCTTTGCAGCCAAGGCCGGCACCGATGCGGCCTCCTCGATGGCGCGCCACTCGGTGAACAGCGCCAGCCCCGCCTCTACCGATAGGCCGGCCTGCCGACCGCAGCCGACGAATTTATGCTCAAGGTCGGCCCAGGTCAGTTCCAACTCGGGCGACCCGCGCGGCTTGTCCACCCGCTGCGTCCTGCTCGCGCCATCCCGCCGCTGCATTGTCACCACCACATGGCCCAGCGTGCCGGCGCTGCGAACCAGCGGCTTGTCGTCGCCACCCAGGCACTCCGGATCCTCCAGCGCGCGGACCCGGGGATACAGGGCTGCCAATTCCGGGCGGTTGACCGCCTCGTCGCTGAAGGTGCCAAGGTCGTAGTGGTCGCCCAACACGGCGGTGGCGAGCACGTAGTCCATGCTGAACTTGCCCTCCAACCCGGTGGTTGCGCGTCGTTTCAGCAATGGCCGGAACACGCCGGGCGCCACACGGCACTCGATCAACTCGAGCTTGTCTGGGGTCATCTCCAATTCCGCGCGGAGCTGCAGCAGGGCATCGATCGGCCGATGAAGCGCGTAGATGCAGGGATATTGCTTCAGCGCCACGCCGGGCGACAGCAGCACCCACGGATTGGCGAGCCCGGCGGCGCAGGCGGCCAAATCCGACTGTTCGGTGCCGTACGCGTCGAAGAACCCGGCCTGTGCCTCCATCACGTCGTCGGACGCGGACATGCCGCAGCGGGCGAGCGTGATGGCCATCACCGCGTTGTGGGCCGCCCAGCCGGCGTGGAACGGCTTGGTCATGGTGCCGAAATTACAGCGCACCCCGCTCGCCATGGAGGCGGCGATGCCATAGGCCGTGCGCAGCATCGCGGCGTTCAATCGATGCAGCCGTGCCAGGGCGGAAACCGCCGAGAAGATCGCCAGGGTGCCCGTGGCATGGAAGCCCCGGCGGTAATGCCCGTTGCTGATGCCGAGGCCGAGCTTGGCGCCCATTTCCAGCCCGATGATGTATGCCTCCATCAGCGCCCGGCCCGTGGTCCCCACCGGAGCCTCGGCGAGCAGCGCGGGCAAGATCACGGTGCTGGGGTGCGCCGGCATCATCGACAGCGTGTCGTCGAAATCCAGCGCGTGGCCGAAACTGCCATTCATCATGGCCGCCAGTTCCGGCCTGGTCCGCAACGCGGTCCCGATCACAACCGACTCACCCGCGCTGGGGTTTGCAGCGTGGAATCGCTCCATCGGTTCGGTCATCTCACTGGCCGAGCCCGCCAGCATGCAGCCGACCGTATCGACGATGCACTTCGCGGCCCGGTCGAACGCGGCGGCAGGAATGGCGGAGGATGACGTCTGCGTCACGAAATCTGCAAAGATCTCGGTCAGCTTGGATCCCATGGTCACTCCCGGGTTCATGGCGCCAGCCGCAGCAGCCATTGCGGCGGCAGTCGCAGCATGACTGGCTCGCCGACCTGGTGGTCTGGATCGACACTGAACACCTGCAGGCTGAGGCCGCCCGCCTCGACGCTGTAGATGGTCGACCCGCCGAGGAAGGCGCTGTCGCTGACCCGTCCCTCCAATAAGTTGGCGCCTGTGCATCCGCGCGGCTCGATGGTGATCTTCTCGGGACGGATGCCAACCACGGCGTTGCCATGTCCCGGCGCGATTTCCAACACCTCGCCATTCGGCAGGGTCAGGGTCCGTTCCGCTACGCCCTCCTGCGCGAAGAAATTGGAGGAGCCGAGGAAATCCATGGCGAAGCGGGTGCGCGGACGTTCGTAGATTTCACGCGGCGAGCCGGTCTGCACCAGTTCACCCGCCTTCATCAGGCAGATCCGGTCCGCCAACACCATGGCCTCACTCTGGTCATGGGTGACGAAGATCGCCGTGACGCCCACCCGGTTGATCAGGCGACGCAGCTCGAACCGCATTTCTTCCCGCAACTTCAGGTCGAGGTTGCTCAGCGGCTCGTCGAACAGGATGATGTCGGCTTCCACCACCAGGCTGCGGGCTAGGGCGACCCGCTGTTGCTGGCCGCCGCTCAGCATGGAGGGCAACCGGTCCGCCACGCCGGACAAGCCGACAGTGCCGAGGATGGCGGCGACCTTGGCGGAGATCTCCGCCTTACCGAATTTCTTGATGCGCAATCCATAGGCGACGTTCTCCGCCACCGTCAGGTGGGGCCACAACGCATAGGACTGGAACACCAGGCCGATCCGCCGCCGCTCCGGCGGCTCGTTCACCGCCGGGTCGCTTGAGAACACGACCTTGCCGCCGATGCGGATGGTACCGGTCGTTGGCTGCTCCAGCCCGGCGATGCACCGCAGCAAGGTCGTCTTGCCGCACCCGCTGGGGCCAAGCAGTGCCACGATCTCACCGCTGGCAATCGACAGGTCGATGCCGCGCAAAGCCTGCCAGCCCTCGAACTGCTTGGTGATGCCGTCAAGCCGAACCTGTGCCGGCGCTACCATGTCGTGCGCCCCGCAACCCGAAATGACACCCAAACCAGGACGGCGGTCATGCCCCCCTGCAAGACCGAAAAGGCGAAGGCCTGCATCGCGCCGGACATGTCGAGCGCGTTCCACGTCAGCACCGACAGCGTGACGGAGCGAGAGGAGTAGAGCAGCACGGTGGAGGTGATCTCGTTCAGCACGAAGATCATCACCAGCACCCAAGACGACAGCACGGCCCGCTTGCTGATCGGCAGGTTGATCTGCAACACGCGGCGGAGCAGCCCGGCGCCGAGCACCCGGGCCGCCTCGTCCATCTCGCCCGAGACTTGCAGCAGACTGGCGCCGGTTGCCCGCACGGCGTGGACGACGAAGCGGGCCAAATAAGCGAGCAGCAGGACCCAGATCGAGCCCCAAATCCCAAACGGCGTGCCGACATAGGTCCACAGCATGCCGACGCCCAGCACCATGCCCGGGATCGCGATCGGCAGGGCGCTGAGATAATCGAGCAGACCGCGGCCGGGCACCGCTGTGCGCCGGACCGAGTAGCTGACCAGATAACCCAGCAGCGTCGCCGCGCTCGCGGTCATTACCGCGAGTAGGAGGCTGTTGCCGAGCGCCGCAAGGTTCTCGGCATTGAGTGCGTTACGGTAATTCTGCAGCGTGAGCAGGTTCAGGTCGATGCGCCGTCCAATGAACCGCATGAACGACCCGAACACGAGGGCCGCGATGGGCAGCACCGTCGAGGCCAGGAAGTAGACGAGCATCGCCGCCGTGACTGCAGGCCGCCATCGGCCAAGCGACTGCCGGGGCATCGGCTTGGGCTTGCCCGCAACGGTCACGAACCGCCCGGAAACGCGCGTGAGCCGGCGATAGAAATAGATGCCCGCCAGCGTCAGCAGCAGCAGCATGGTGCCAGCGGCCGCGGCCAGGTTGGGGCTACTCGGCTCGTATGACAGCCAGTAGTAAATCTCGCTCGGGATCGTGCGGACCTTGCTTTCACGTCCCAGCAGCGTGGGAACGGCGAAATTCTCCGCCGCCATGGTGGCGACAATGAGCATGGCCGAGAACACGGCCGGCCAAAGCATGGGCAACACCACGCGGCGGCCGACCTGCCAACGGCCACTGCCGAGCACAAGCGCTGCTTCCTCGAGTTCGGCGCTGATCGCCCGGATAGGGGTGCTCAACACCAACATGGAATATGGCGCGTAATGCACCGTCAAAACGAAGACGATGCCGGCGAAGGTGTAGATGTTGACCACCGAGCCAGTGCCGCCGACGCCCTGCCATAGCAAGTTCAGGAAGCCGACCCGTGGCGCCCCCAATGCCATGAAGGCCAGGGCCAGCATCAACGGCGAGAAGTACATCGGCATCAGGAACAGCTTTTCCCAAAGCCCGGGCCGCGCCACGTCCGTCCGCACGACGACCCAGGCCAGCAGGAAGCCAACTGCGACGCTTGCAACGGCCACGGCGATGCCGATCGACAGCGTCCCCAGCAAAGGCGCGATGAATGTCGTCGAGCCGTAGATCTGCGCAAGGTTCGCGAGGGTGAACTCCGCCGCCGGGCTGCGGGGCGGCCCGCTGCGGACCGCGCCGTAGAACAGGAACCCGAGCGGCACCAAAATGATGACGGCGAGGATCGCGATCAGAATTAGGCACAACGTCACCGCAGTCTTGTCATGCCGCTGGGTCGTGGCAGCGCTGCGCGTGCGTAACCTCGGCAACATTCGTGCAGTTGTCGACGACACGCTCAGTGACCGAACTGCGCGACGAAGCGAGCCGTGTCGGCCGGCAGTCCAGCCGAGATGGCGTTCCAATCCGCGGCATAATAGTTGGTTGGGAGTTTGTACCACGCCTCGTGCGCGAACTTCCTGTCGTCCTCGATGCCTTTGTCAACCGGCGCGAGCCCGGTGCTGGCCACCCAGTCCTTTTGCCCTTCCGACGACAGCGACCACGCCATGAACAGCTTGGCAGCATCGGGGTGCGGCGATTTGGCCGGCAGTCCAATGTAGTACGGCACGGCCAAGCCGGGCTCGGGGAATTTCCACCGTACAGGCGCGCCCTTGATCCATTGGGTGGCGATCGCGGTATCGGCGGTGACGGCCAGGCCCAGGTCAAACTCGCCGGTGCCCAGGCGCTCCGCAAGCGGGTTGATTGCGTTGAAGACCGTCGGCTTAAGGGCCGCGAGCTTCGTCATGAAGTCGGCCCCCAACTCCTTCTGGAACATGAAGTAGGGCAACTGGGTGGTGCCGCCCGCACGGATATCGACGAGCGCGGCGCTGCCCGCAAACGGCGCCGAGGGCAACTGGTCCCAACGCGTCAGGCCGTCCAGCCACTTTGTTTGCTCAGCAGTCAGGCCATCGGTGTTCCAGGCGACGCCGATATGCGCGAGGCCCACGGAATACCAGGCGCCCTCGCGCTTCCACAGGGCCGGCACGCGCGACGCATTCGGCGGCGTCCAATTCAACAGCACGCCCTTGGCCGCCATATCGTCGCCGTAGACTGGGCTGGAGTTCATCCAGACATCGGCATTGTAGCTGCCAGCCTGATACTCGCTCATGAAACGCTGCGCCAACACACCGCCCGAGCCGACGAAGGTTTGCAGCGTCAGGCAGGGGAAGCGGGCGTTGAACTGCGCCGCGAGGTCTTTCAAGTCGCCCCGGAACACCAGGGTGTAGAGCATGACCGTGCCTTCCTGGCAGGCCGCGTCCACCGTGGCGGCGGGCAAGCCCGGCGCAAACTGCGCGGCACTCTGCCGGGCTGCTGCAAGCGCGGCTGCCGGCTGAGCATGGGCGGCACCTGGTAGCGCCGCAAACAACGAGGCCGCACCGACGGCAATCAGAGCGGTGAAATTCCGGGTCATGACATTTCCATCCGCACCCTGTCCGCCGCTTGTAGTGCTTGCGGCTATCGCTTGACGTAGGCTCGCAAGACGGGACACAGTCTGTCAAGCAGAATTCGGAATGCATTCTGCTTTGCGGAAAGTGGCACGGTGATGCTATTGGCCACTGAAGTGAGGGCAGCGTCCATGGAAGTTGATAAATCTAACTTGGTCCGCGTCGTGCAGCGCGCCTTCAACGTGCTGGAAGCGTTCGACGAGCGCAGTCCTCAGCTCAGCCTGCACCAGATCGCCGAACGGATCGGGTTGCCCAAGACCACGACGTTCCGGCTGTTAGCGACGCTGATGGACACTGGCTACGTCATCCAAACGCCGAGCCAGGATTACCATCTGTCGCATAAGGTGCTGCGGCTCGGCGCCGTGGCGCAGCGCAGCTTCAACATCATCACCGTTGCCCACCCGGTCATGGCAGAGATCGCCACCCGCACCTCCGAGACGCTGGATCTGAGCATCCTTCGCGGCATGCAACGCGTCTGCCTCGACGTGGTCGAGAGTCCGCATCCGCTGAAGAGCATCATTCGCGTCGGGGACGTCGTGAATTTGAACCGGGCGGCAACCGGCAAGGCCTTCCTGGCATACGCCCCAGCTTCTCTGTTGGAGCAGGTGCTGCACGAAGCGGGCGAGGCGTTCGATGCAGCCAAGCTTCGGCGCGACTTGGCGTTGGTGCGCAAACGCGGCTACGCCGTCACCAGCGGTGAGCGGGTGGAAGGGGCAAGCGCCGTATCCGTTCCGCTGCACAGCGCGTCGGGCAGCGTCGATTACTGCCTGACGGTCACCGGCCCAACCTTCCGCTTCGCCGGGCGGAACGACGAGTTCATCGAGATGATGCTGGAAGGTGGGCGCGAGATATCCGTCCGCCTCGGCAGCAACATGAGCCGAACGTTGGAACCGATCGCGTAGACGGCCGGGTAAGCAGACGAGAGCAAGGGAGGCACAAATCCGCATGTCGTTGCGAGACAAAGTTGCGATCGTCGGGGTCGGTGCATCACCGCAGGGCAAGCTGCCGGGATCGAGCAGCCTCAGCCTGGCGGTGACGGCGTTCAAGCGCGCCTTGGACGACAGTGGGCTGGCCAAGCACGAGATCGACGGGCTGCTGACGATGCCCGGCACCACGGCGCCGGAAGCCTCGCTCAACTACCTTCGCCTGGGCGAAACGCTTGGCATCGACCCGGCCTATACGGGCAGCATGACGATGGGCGGCGGCACCGCCGGCGCATTGGTGCAGGCCGCGGCGATGGCGATCACGTGCGGGCTGGCCACCAACGTCGCCTGCGTGTTCGGCGACGCCGCACGCACCGGCGGCTCCCGCTTCAACCGCGCCTCGGGCTGGGGCGATAGCTGGGGCATTTGGGGGATGTACGCCGCCGCAGCCAATAGCGCCATCGCCGCCAGCCGGCACATGGCCCTGTACGGGACGACGAGCCGGCAACTGGGCGAGGTGGCGGTGGCATGCCGACGTCACGCCTCGATGAACCCCGACGCAGTCATGCGCGAGCCGATCACCATCGAGGACCACCAGGCTTCCCGCTTCGTGGTCGAGCCGTTCCACCTCCTGGATTGCTGCCTGATCAGCGACGGCGGCGTGTGCATCATCGTCACCTCGGCCGAGCGAGCGCGCGACCTGAAGCAGAAGCCGGTCCTGCTGGCCGGCATGGGGCAGGCCTACACGACCCAGAACCTGGAACGGGAGGATTGGTGCTACGTGCCGCACCAGAAGCAGGCACTGGCCCGGGCTTTCGCGATGGCCGGGCTGAAGCCGTCCGATGTCGATGTGGCGCAGCTGTACGACAATTTTACCATGAGCGTGCTGCTCTGGCTGGAGCATGCGGGATTCTGCGGGGTGGGCGAAAGCGGCCCGTTTGTGGAGGGCGGCCGTATCCAGTTGGGCGGCGATTTGCCGATCAACACGGCGGGCGGGAACCTTTCCGAATCCTACATGGAGGGCTGGCTGCACATCGTGGAAGGCGTGCGGCAAATGCGTGGCACCTGCGGACCGCGACAGGTGAAGGGCGCGGAGGTGTGCCTGGTAACCGGGCGCGGCATGACGCTGAATTGTTCCAACGCCATGCTGCTGCACGCAGCCTGAAGCCGGGAAACGCCATGACCAGCTACACCAAGCCGCTACCGATCCTTTCCGCCGAGAACGAGGGATTTTGGCACGCCGCCCGCCGGGGCGAGTTGCGCATGCAGAAGTGCGGCGCGTGCGGGCACATCCGCTACCCGATCAACCACGTCTGCCCGCGCTGCCTGTCCGAAGTTGCGGACTGGGAGGCGTTATCCGGCCGGGGCACGGTGTTCTCCTACATCGTGTTCCACCAGGTGTACAACAAGGAATTCGCCGGTGATGTGCCCTATAACGTGGCCATCGTGCAGCTGGACGAGGGCCCGCGCATGATCAGCAACATCGTGGGCGTGCCGAACGACCAGGTGAAGGTCGGCGACCGGGTCGAAGTCGTGTTCGAACCAGCGACCGACGAGATCAGCATCCCCCGCTTTCGGCCCACTGCCGCATAACAGCCGATGAACCCCGCATCCGCCGCGCCCGGCGCATTGGACGGCATCCGCGTGCTCGACCTCTCGGGCCCGATCGGCAATTATTGCGGCAAGCTGTTTGCCGACATGGGCGCGGACGTGATCCTGGTGGAGCCGCCCGGCGGGTCCCGGCTGCGCTTCCAGGGGCCATTCATCGGGGGCAACCCGGTGATCGAAGCCAGCCTAGGGTTTGCCTATGCGAATACCAGCAAGCGCGGCATCACGCTCGACCTCGACCACACAGATGGCCAGGCGGTTCTCCGCCGGCTGGCTGCCACGGCGGATTTGGTGATCGAGACCGAGAAGCCCGGCGCGATGGCACGACGCGGTCTGGATCATGCCGTTCTGGCCGGCCTGCGGCCCTCACTCGTCACCACCAGTATTACGCCTTTCGGCCAGACCGGCCCGTATGCTGGCTACGAAGCGGATGATCTGGTGACGCTGGCGCTGGGCGGCATGTTGTATCTGGGCGGCTACCACGACGGGGCGCCGATCGGCGCCTACGGCAACCAGGCCTTTGCCGCCGCCAGCCTATTCGGCGCCTTCGCGTCGATGGCGGCGATCTATGCGGCGGAGGCGCACGGCACCGGCGACCACATCGATGTGTCCGCACAGGAATCCGCCGTCATGGCGATGGAGAACGCGGCGCAATTCTTCGAGTTGGAGGGCAGTGTACGCAAACGCTACGGCGGCCAGCAGCGGCAAGCCGGTTCCGGCGTATACCGTTGCAAGGACGGCTACGTGGTGATGCTGGCGGGGGGTATCGCGGCGAACCGGTTCTGGCGGCGCAGCACCAAATGGCTGCTCGATTTCGGCGTCGCGGACGCCGCGGAGTTCGAACGGCCCGAGTGGCTGGACATGAAGTTCCTCGCAACGGCGGACGCCAAGGCTACCTTCCAGCGTATATTCCAGCCCTTTGCCTCCGCCCGCACCAAGGCCGAGCTATACGAGGCCGGGCGGGAGCGGCAGATACCAATCGCTCCGGTCGCGACCCCAGCCGAGATCCTCGCCAACAAGCAGCTTCGGCACCGGAAATACTTTGTCGAGGTATGGAGCGCCTTTGCCGGTTGTAACATCACCATGCCGGGCGCGCCGTACCAGTTCAGTGCCACGCCGTGGAAAGTCAGCCGCCCGGCGCCGGCGCTGGGGGAGCACACGGCAGAGGTGCTGGCGGGCATCGGCATAGTCCCCGCCGAGTTGCAGGCCTTGCGGGCGGCAGGAGCGATCTGATGGAAGACGGTCTGCTGGACGGGGTACGAGTGGTTGACTTCACCTGGATCGGCGCCGGCTCATACACCACGAAGATGCTGGCGGATATGGGCGCCGACGTCATCAAGATCGAAAGCTCCACCTATCCCGATAGTCTTCGCCTCTCCGCGCCGTTCAAGGACCGCGTGCCGGGCATCAACCGCAGCGGCTACTTCGCGGACCGCAACACCAGCAAGCGGAGCATGGTGCTCAATCTCAAGACGCCCGAGGGGATCGATCTGGTAAAGCGGCTGATCGCGGCATGTGACGTGGTGGCGAATAATTTTACCCCGGGCACGATGGAGCGGCTGGGCCTCGGTTACGACACACTGCGGTCCTTCAATCCCGGGCTGATCTACATCGCCATGTCCACTCAGGGCAGCGACGGGCCGGAGAGCAACGCGGTCGGCTACGGGCTGACCATCAGTGCGGTGACCGGGCTGCACCACCTGACAGGCGAGCCGGGGCGCGAACCCGCCGGGACGGGAACCAACTACCCGGACCATATTCCCAACCCCGGCCATGCCGCTTTCGCCGTGTTGGCCGCGCTGCGCCACCGTCGGCGGACTGGCCAGGGGCAATCGATCGACATCGCGCAGACGGAGCCGACCGTGGCCTTGCTCGCCACTGCCATCCTGGACCAGGCAGTCAACGACCACGACCCAGGTCCGACGGCCAACCGCAACGGCCTGGCTGCACCACGCGGCGTCTACCCGTGCAGCGGGGTCGACCGCTGGATCGCCATCGCCGTGGAAACGAACGCGCAGTGGGTGGCGCTGACCGGCGTGCTCGATGAGGCCGCGTTGCGCGCCCCGGACTGGATGCTGGCGGCACAGCGGCAGCAGGATCAGGACCGGATCGACGCGGCCTTGGCCCTCTGCACTCAATCGTGGGACCGTGACGCCCTGATGGCAGCGCTCCAGACCGAAGGGGTTCCGGCCGGTGCGGTGCTGACAGCGGCGGACATCGTCGGCAGCGATCCACAACTACAGCACCGCAATCATTGGCACCGGCTGGATCACAAGGAGATGGGAGCCATGTCGTACAACGGCCTGCCCTTTCACTTTGCGTCGAGCAAGGTCGGTCCGCATGCCGCCGCCCCGCTGCTTGGCGAGCACACGGACCAGATCTGCCGGGAGGTGCTACATTTGTCCGACCAGCAAATCGAAGCCCTGCGCGCGCAGAACGTGTTTCAGTAGGGCTTAGCAATGGCGCGGTACATCAACGAGGCAGAGGTCGCCGCACTGCTGTCGATCGCCGATGCGATCCCCTCCGTGGAGCGGGCCTTCCGCGACCTCGCCTCCGGCCTGGCTGTCGACACGCCGCGGGAACGGACCACAACGACGCATGGGCATTTGCACATCCTGCAGGCTGCCTCGACGGCGCTGAAGTTGATCGGCTTCAAGGCCTATTTTCCCGGACGCGATGCCCGCACCTTCCTCGTCCACCTGATCGACCTGGAACACGGCCACCTCCGCGCCGTTATCGAGGCCGACGAGCTCGGCATTCGCCGCACGGCCGCGGCGACCGGCGTGGCGGTCCGGGCGCTCGCACGGGAAGACTCCAGCGTGGTCGCCTGCTTCGGCTCGGGCCGCCACGCCGTGGCACAACTCGAAGCGGTTGTGGCGGTGCGCCCGATCCAGGCCGTGCGGATCGTGGGGCGCACACCAGCGCGGCTTGAGTTGTTCAAGGCGATGATTGCCGAGCGCTTCGGCATCGAGGCGGAGATTGCTGGCTCTGCGGCCGAGGCGCTGGACGGCGCAGACATCGTCAATATCGTAACCCGGGCCGATACGCCGTTGTTCGACGGCAAGCTGCTGACCAAAGGCCAGCACATCAACGCCGTCGGCTCCAACGCGCTGACGCGCCGCGAACTGGATTTGGCCGCGCTGAAGGCCTGCGACGTGATCGTCGTCGATTCGATCGAGGTGGCGCAGCGGGAAGCAGGCGACTTACTGCCCGCCATCGAGGGCGGCCTGCTGCACTGGCGCACCATCGCCGATTTAGGCGGCGTATTGGCGGGCGAGCGGCGTGGCCGCATCGCACCCGAACAGATCACACTATTCGAATCACAGGGAATGGGGGTGCTGGACCTGTATGCCGGCGAGCGGGTGCTGAGCCGGGCCCTGGCGGATCAGGTCGGGATCGACCTGCCCGCCGGCACGTTCGGCCGCCCTATCACATCTTGATGTTGGCGCTCGTCAGCACCTTCCGCCATTTTGCGATCTCGTCCCCGATGAAGTGCGTGAACGCCTCGCTGCCATGTGCCGCCGGCTCCGCGCCGCTCTGCAACAGGATCTTCTGCACATCCGGTTGGTTCACAGCGGTGGCGATCGCCGCAGCGAGCTTCTGAACGATTGGCGCTGGCGTTCCACCGGTGACGAGAATGCCGTTCCATGACGTGGCGGTGTAGGAGGGGACGCCGGATTCTGCGACGGTCGGGACCCCTGGAAATACCTTGGAGCGCTCCGGACCCGTTACCGCCAGCGCTAGCAATGTATGACCTTCAATATACGGCGTGGCCGCCAGGACCGTGGCGAACATCAGCTGGATGCGGCCGCCGAGCAGGTCGGTCAAAGCAGGCGCGTTCCCTTTATAGGGAATGTGCATTAGGTTGACGCCGGCCTCGGTTTTGAACAGCTCCCCCGCGAGATGGCCGCCGCTGCCGACGCCGGGGGAGCCGAAATTGATCGTGCCGGGCTTCGCCTTCGCCTTGGCAATCAGATCTTGGATGGAGGTGATGCCGGTGGCCGGGCTCGTCAACACGACGTAGGGCTCCTGCGACACCTGCGACACCGCTTCGAAGGCCTTTTCCGTATCGTAAGGCAGATCCGTCCGGTAACCTGGATTGATCCCGAGCGTGGTTGAACCCATCAGCAGCGTGTAACCATCCGGCTTGGCACGCGCGACGATCTCGCTCGCCACCACAGTGCCGCCGCCCGGGCGGTTATCCACGATGACCTGTTGGCCGAACTGGCTGCTCAGCTCCTTGGCAACGAGCCGGGCCGATATGTCCGTCCCGCCTCCGGCCGCCAGCGGCACCACCAAGCGGATCGGGTGGTCAGGATAGGACTGGGCCATTGCGGCGGGGCAAAGCAGGAAGGCGGCCGCGAAAACGATGGCGGAAGAGGCTC
Organism: Acetobacteraceae bacterium; assembly: GCA_965199555.1. Classification (GTDB taxonomy): domain Bacteria; phylum Pseudomonadota; class Alphaproteobacteria; order Acetobacterales; family Acetobacteraceae; genus LMUY01. The sequence continues at coordinate 137,772 of CBDASJ010000016.1, forward strand.
GGATCATCGGCTGAACTCCTGTTTCAACGTCACTGAGCCGTCAGCCCAGCAGCATGGATGGCCGCGCCCCACTGCTTGATCTCGGCAGCGATGAAGGTGGCGAATTCCGCCGGCGTGCTGCCGATGGGGGTGGCACCCTCCATCTCGAGCCTATGTGCGAACGCCGCCTCGGCGACCGTGGCACGGATTGCGTCGCTCAGAATCCGTATGACGTCATCGGGCGTAGCCGCCGGCGCCAGCACGCCGTTCCACCCGGTGATCCGCACCGCAGGATAGCCAGCTTCGACGATGGTCGGTACGTCCGGCAGCGCGGGCGCCCGCTTGTCACCGGTCACGGCCAGCGCCTTTAGCTTGCCTGCCTTCACCTGATCCAGCACGGCCAACACCGTTGCGAAGCTCATTTGCACCCGTCCGGACAGAAGGTCGGCCATGGCCGGCCCGGTCCCTTTGTACGGGATATGCACGATATCGATGCCGGCGCTGGATTTGAACAGTTCCCCAGCCAAATGCGGCGAGCCACCATAGCCGGACGAGGCGTAGCTGATCTGCCCCGGCCGTTGCTTGGCGTATTGCACAAGCTCCGCCACGTTCGACACCGGCAGCCCCGGGGTGACGACGAGTACGTTGGGGGCGACGGACACCAGGGAGATCGGTGCGAAGCCGCGGATCGGGTCGTATGGCAGGTTCTTGAACAGGCTGGGGTTGGCGCCAAATGTGCTTGAGCTGCCGACCACCAGCGTGTAACCGTCCGGCGCTGCGGTTGCGACCGTCTGCACGCCGAGGTTCCCACTGGCACCGGGCCGGTTCTCCACGACCACGCGCTGGCTGAGCCGCGGCGTCAATTCTGACGCGAGTAGCCGGGCGATGATGTCGACGCTGCCTCCGGGCGCCAATGGGGCAATCAAGCGAATGGGACGGGCAGGCCAAGCCGACGCGGCGCAAGCTGGCACGACGGCGGCGGCCAGCGCCGATGCCAAGAGCGATCGGCGCCGTAGTGTCGCAAGTAACGGGGTTGTCGATGATCCGTGCGTTCGCACTGCTCTACTCCCTTTGTGGCCGAAGCCCGGTCGCGTCAGTGAACCCGGGTGTCCGCGGCCTGCCCAACGGCAATCTCCGCCGGACGCCGTTTGAGGAAGAACCACGCGAGCAGCCCCGTCAGCACGAGGATGCCCAAGCTGATCGGGCTGGTGATGAAGACGGTCGCGTCGCCGCGCGACAATTGCATCGCCCGACGAAAGTTCTCCTCCAGAGTCGGTTCCAGAACGAGCGCAAGGACCAGCGGCGCCACGCTGCAGCTCAGCTTCTTGAAGACGACGCCAACCAGCCCGAAAACCGCCGAAAGTGCGACGTCGAACGCCGAATTAGAAACGCTGAACACGCCGATGCAGCAGAAGACGAGGATGGCAGGGTAGAGCAGCCTGTAGGGGATGCGGAGCAGCCGGATCCAGACGCCAACCAACGGCAGGTTGAGCACGAGCAGCATGACGTTGCCGATCCACATGCTGGCGACGACACCCCAGAACAGGTCGGGGTGGCCGGACATGACCTGTGGCCCGGGGGACACCCCCTGGATCTGTAACGCGCCCAACATCAGCGCCATCGCCGCCCCGGCCGGAATGCCGAGGGTGAGCATCGGGATGAAATGCGTCAGTGCAGCCGCGTTGTTGGCTGCTTCCGGCCCGGCAACCCCCTCGATCGCGCCTTGGCCGAAACGTGACGGGTCGGCCGCAAGGCGCCGTTCCAACGCGTAGGATGCGAAGGAGCTGAGCAGCGGTCCCGTTCCAGGCAGGATGCCGAAGGCCGCGCCGAGCCCAGTTCCACGCAGGATCGGCTTCCAAGACGCCTTGAGGTCCGCCCTTGTCGGCAACAAGCTCGTGATCCGCGCCGTGATGGCCGGCATCTTGTGAGTGGTGGCGAGGTTCAGGATGATTTCGGCATAGGCGAACAGGCCAACCGCGACGGCAACGAAGCTCACGCCGTCTGAAAGCTGCGGGAGGCCGAAGGTGTAACGCATTGTGCCGGTCTCCACATCGGTGCCGGCACACCCCAGCAGCAGGCCGCAAACCGTCATGCCCAACGTGCTGATCAGCGTGGTGCTGGACAACACGGATGCGGTGACCAGTGCCATGACGATCATCGAGGCATATTCGGCCGGGCCAAAGGCGAGAGAAACCTGCGCGAGCACCGGTGACAGGCTCGCGACGATCAGCACGCTGACACACCCTGCGAAGAACGAGCCGAAGGCGGAGATGCACAGCGCCGTCCCTGCCCGGCCTTGGCGTGCCATCGGGTATCCGTCCAGGCATATGACGACTGAGGTCGGCTCACCCGGCATGTTCAGCATGATGGCGGTCGTCGAGCCGGCGTGGTGGGCGCCGTAATAGATACCGGACAGCATGATCAACGCGCCCACCGGTGACATTTTGAAGGTCAGCGGCAGCAGCATCGCGATCGTCGTTACCGGCCCGATGCCCGGCAAAACACCCACCAAGGTGCCGAGCGCCGCCCCCGCGAGGCAATACAGCAGGTTCGCGACCGAAAGTGCCACGCTGAAGCCCAGGCCCAGATTGCTGATCACGCTCATTGCGCAACGCCGTTCCAGGAGGCGCTCACCACAAGGCGATCGGCAGTTGGATGCCGTAGATGAAGATACCTACGGACAAGGCAAGCATGACGGCGGCGATCGCAACCACCTCCAGCGGCCGGTGCCGCAAGCGGGCCGCGCAGCTGAGAACGATCACGGCCAGAACGGACGGGACTAGGCCGCGCCCTTCGATCAGGGCGGAGAAGCAAATCACGCCCGCTAGCACGATCACCGTCTGAAGTATGGGCCACGGTTCGAGCAGCACTTGGATTGGAGCGCGTACCCCGAGCCAGATGTTGGTCAACCCGACGATCAACAACAGGATCGATAGGATCAAGGGAAAGAAGCCCGGCCCCATATGCGTGGGGGTGCCTACGCTCAACATCAATGCTTCAGCACCAGCAACGGTCGCGATCAATGCGAAGACGACCCCGGCACAGACCAGCTTACGGTCTACTCCCATTCTCCCGTTCCCTGTCAGCGCTTCTGGGGCCGCCTTCGCCGAGCTTAGATGATCAAATCTCAACCGTCACGCGAAAACGGAATGGGTTCCACGGTTCAGCGTCTGCTCCTGACGTCCCGCATGCCCGCTCACATGCCCTGCCTCAAAAATGGCGGAGTGAGATGGGCGGAGTCGCCCGCGATCAGGAGGCGGCCGTCGCGCCAGCACCGGGCAATGGCGGAATGAAAGGTATAGAGCGCCGCGCGCTCCAGCTCCACGTCATCCGGCACGACCCAGGTTGCCAGCAGCTCGAACACGCGCGCGGGCCATGCTTGCGGCACTCCACCGGCACGGCACCGCTTCCGCGCTCGTGCTGGCGCGGGGGCCCGGCTGCTGTTTACCGTCTTCTGCAAACGCTGCTCGAGGCCGGTTATGTCGGGCGTGGCGCGGCCGACGACCGCTTCCACCTCTGCCTCAAGGTCCGCAGCCTTCGGGCGGGTTCGAAAACGAGCAGTGGATCACGGCCGTGGCCAGCCCGGCCCTGGCCGAGCTGACCCGGCGGGTGTCGTGGCCGTGCGACGTCACCAGCCTGAGCGGGCTGCGCATGATGATCCGGGACACCACGCACCCGATCGCGCCATTCTCGATCGACCGGAACATGGCCGGGCAGGACCTGCCACTGCTCGCCAGTTCAGCGGGTTTGGCCTATGTCGCCTTCGTCCCCGCAATACTTCGGCCTGGATCGAGTTGCCACTGCGGATGTTACCGTTAGCCGACTACAACCCGTGCGTCCACGCAGACGAGTCCGTTACAAGTAGCAATAACCGGGTTGAGATCGACTTCAAGGATGCCCGGCTCGTCCGCCATCAGCTGGGCAACAGCGATAAGCAGACGCGCGAGCGCAGGATTGTCGACCGGTGACTGGCCACGATGGCCGGCCAACAATCCCGGCTGCCGCAGCGAAGCCGGCATAGCGAGCGCCTCGACAAGTTCGAGCGGCGCCAAGCGAAACACCACCTCACCCAGCACCTCCACCAGGACCCCGCCGAGCCCGAGCATGACGACCGGGCCGAAGGCGACGTCGCGAAAGCCGCCTACCACCAACTCGGTGCCCGGCGCAGCCATCGGTGTCACCAGCACGCTCGCGGCAGGGTCACCTGCCTCGCGCCCAACGGCAAGAAGCCGCGCAAAACCGGCAGCGGCCTGATCTGGCGTCACGTTCAGCAGCACGCCCCCCACGTCGCTCTTGTGCAGGACCATGGCCGAAACGATCTTCAGCGCCACCATACCGCCGAAGCATACTGCGGCAGCGGTGCAATCCGCCGCGGTCCCGACGGTCTGTGCTGGTGGCATGGCGATGCCGCGGGCAGCGAGCAACGCCCGTGCGTCCGGTTCCAGCATAGGCCCGCTCGGCAGCACCAGCCGCGGTTCGACCGCGGTCTCGGCGGCATGGACGGGACGCGAGCGGAGCTCCGCCCAGCGGTGCAGCCCTGCCAGCACGGTGGCCGCATCATCCAGTCGGCGCAGCACCGGCACGCCGCCCGCGCGCAAGGTTCGCACAGCCGGCTCCGGATCGTCGGCGTAGACGGAATGCACCACCACCGGTTTGCCGGCCGCTGCCGCGAGTTCGCCCAACCGGGAGGCGGCGGCGCATTCGGCCGCCGCCACGGTATTGCCCGCCAATCGATGATAGCCGCCGAAATGCCCCGCCAGGAGGACCCCGCCGATCTCCGGATCGGCGAGGCAGCGCTCGATCGTGCTGACGGCCACAGCTGGCTGTTCCTCGACGAACCCGGCATAGTCGAGCGGATTGGTGACCGGGCAGCGCGCCGGCAGCAAGGCGGCGAGGCCCGCTTGCAGGGCCGGCCCGAACACCGGCACGCGCAGACCGGCACGCCCTAGCGCGTCGCAGCCCAGCGTGGCGTGGCCACCGCCATCCGCGGCGACGGCGATGGCCGCCTTCCGCAGCGGCGGCGCGTGGGTCAACGCCTCAGCCAGCGCCCAGGCCTCATCCAGCGAGCGCGCCTGCAGGATACCGGCTTGTTGGAACGCGCCGGCCGCGACCCGCGCCTCGCCTGCCAGTGCCCCGGTGTGCGAGGCCACGGCCCGCTGACCTGCTTCGGTGTCACCTGGCTTCAGCACGATGACAGGCTTGTTGGGCGGGCGCCGCCGCACCGTATCGCAGAAGGCGCGGGCCTCCCCGGGGCGCCATCCCTCCAGATACACGAGGACCGCTTCCGTCGCCGGGTCGTCGAGCATGAAGTCGAGCAATTCCGGCGCACGCAGATCCACGCCGTTGCCGATGCTCACCGCGCTGCTAAAGCCGATCCCCGACCTGCGTGCCCGGTGCGCGGCGTCCAGCAGCACGTTGCCGCTTTGCGTAATCAACCCGATTGGGCCAGAAACCAAATCCATTCCGGTGACGTTCACCCGGCCCTCGGCCGAAAACAGCCCGGCGCAGTTTGGCCCTACCAGCCGCGCCCCTGCCGCGTTCAACGTCTCAGCGAAGCCCGTCTCGAGCCTCAGCCCTTCGGCGGATTGCTCACCGAAGCCGCCGGTGATCACCACCACGCCGCCGACGCCCCGGCCGGCGCAGGCCGCGACCACCGCATCGACGCCGGCCGAGGCAATGGCCACCACCACCAGGTCCGGCACGGTCGGCAACGTGGCGATATCGGGATATGCGGCCAATCCCGCGACGGTCGGCCGCGGCGAGACAGGGTACAAGGCGCCCTCGAACCCGGAGGCGATCAATGAAAGGAACCGCCGGCCACCGACCTTGACCGCGGACTCGGATGCGCCGACGAACGCGATGCTGCGCGGCCGCAACAATCGCTCGATGGAGCGGCTCACGCGGGAAGGATGGAGGCTTGGGCCAGATCGAGCCGTAGCCGTACGACGGAGCCCGCCGGGTGCGCAGCAACGACCTCCCCACCGGGAACGGACAGCATGACCGGCGGCAAGCCCGGAACTGCGACCACGACGTGGGTGAAGCTGCCCCCATAGCTGTGCGCGGTCACCGTCCCCTCGAGCATGTTGGGCCCGCCATACCCGTTCGCGATGTCGATGCCTTCGGGCCGCACGAAAAGATCCACCTTGGCCCCATCGGCAAAGCCACCCTGCGGCGCACACAGCCGCACGCCACCATCGATCTCGACCATCATTTCCCCCGGCATCCCGCCCGCGGTCACGGTGCCAGCGAAGCGATTGATATCGCCGACGAACGAGGCCACATAGGCGGAGCAAGGGGTGCAGTAGATTTCGCGCGCCGTGCCGATCTGTTCGATGCGACCGGCCTTCAGAACCGCGATACGGTCCGACAGGCTGAGCGCCTCGTTCTGGTCATGAGTGACGAAGATCGCGGCGACGCCGGTTTGCCGCTGGATACGTTTGATCTCAATCTGCATCTGGGTCCGCAGGTTCTTGTCGAGCGCCGAAAGCGGCTCGTCCAGCAGCAGCAGCTTCGGTTCGAACACCAGGGCACGGGCCAATGCCACACGTTGCTGCTGGCCGCCCGACAATTCCGTGGGGCGCCTATGTCCAAAGCCGGCCAACCCGACCATCTCGAGCGCTGCGTCGACACGCGCGGGTATTTCCCGGCGCGGATGCCTCCGCTCCTCCAAACCGAAGGCGACGTTGCCGGCAACCGTCATGTGCGGGAACAACGCGTAGTTCTGAAACACCACACCGACACTACGCAGGTACGAGGCAGTGCGCGTCACGTCCTTGCCATGCAACAGGATGCGACCGGCACTCGGCGGGAAGAACCCTGCAACCATGTTGAGCAGGCTGGTCTTGCCGCAGCCGCTCGGCCCCAGCAACGTGACGAACTCGCGTGGCTCGACGCGTAGGCTGATCCCGTCCACTGCGCGCGCACTGCCGTAGGATTTAGCGACGCCCTGCAGTTCCAGCGCGGCAACGCCGTCCGTCGCCGGAGCCTCAGCCAGGGAACGATCCGAGAAGAATGATCGACATGTTCCCGCCTTTCGGACACTGTATACTGTTGTTGATGCTAGGGTAGGATTTTGGGCGATGTCAAACCGCGGTCGCCCCTTCAGGCGAAGCTCACCGGCAGTGCAGGGCGCAATCCGGCCATGAGGGCACAAGCTGTCGTAACACGAGGGGCCGTAGCAGACCGGCGTCGTTGGGTATGGCCTAGCTGGGGCCGTGGCCTCCTGCTGGTGGCGCCCGCGACACTCACGTTGACAGCTTGCCTGTTGGTTCCCATCGCGCAGTTCCTGTTCCAGTCGGTCGCCAATCCTGAAATCCCGGACACGCTGCCGCACGTGGTCACGGCGTTGCAGCGATGGGATGGCAGCGGCGTACCGCCGGAGGAGGCGTATGCCGCCATGGATGCCGACCTTCGGCAGGCGATCTCTGCCGAAACGCTCGGCATACTCGCGCGGCGGCTGAACTTCGTCGCGGCCGGGTATCGCACGCTGATAACGAAGACGGCGAACCTGCTTCCGGAACAGCCGGCCGCCGATGCAAAGGCGGAGCTGACGGCCATCGACCGACGCTGGGCTGGACACGACATCTGGTCGGTCCTGAAAAGCCAGTCGGGCCCCTACACCGACTTCTACGTGCTGGCCGCGCTGGATTTGCGGCGAGGTGCGGACGGCGGCATCGAGCGGGTTTCGGCCGGCGAACGGCTGTTCCTCACGTTATTCGGACGCACGCTGAGCATCAGCGCCGCCGTGACTGCGCTGTGCCTGCTGCTCGGCTACCCGGCAGCCCACTTGCTTGCCACTGCCCATCCCAGGCGGCGTCCGTTCCTGCTAGTACTCGTTCTGCTACCGTTCTGGACGCCGATCCTGGTGCGCACCACGGCCTGGATCGTGCTTTTGCAGAACGAGGGCCTGGTCAACCACGCGCTACGCGCCTTCGGGCTGATCGCGGCACCGCTACCGCTCTACGGCAATCGCTTTTCCGTCATGGTGGCGATGACCCAGGTGCTGCTGCCCTACATGATCTTGCCCCTATACGGCGCGATGCAGAAGGTGCCGCCGGAGCTGATACGCGCGGCTAGCAGCCTAGGCGCCAACCCGTGGCGCGGCTTCCGCCGGGTCTACCTGCCGCAAACCATGCCTGGGGTGGTGGCGGGCTCGCTGATCGTCTTCATCCTGGCTCTCGGCTACTACGTCACCCCGCTGCTGGTGGGCGGGCCGGGCGACCAGATGATCAGCTACTTCATCGCATCCTACATCAATCTGTCGCTGAACTGGGGCTTGGCCTCCGCGCTTGGCGGGCTGCTGCTGGTACTTGCCGGCGTGGTTTACGCAGCGGTCAACCGCCTGGGCGGCGGGCGCTCTCCAGCATGACCCCCGGTGAGGTGTTCTACCGCTGTCTCGCTTGGCTGGGCCGAGGTGCGGGTGTGCTGACGCTGCTGTTCATGGTCGTGCCGATCCTGGTCATCTTGCCACTCTCCTTCACGTCGGGCGTTGAATTGGTCTACCCCGTACCGGGCTACTCGCTGCGCTGGTATGACGACTTCTTCAGCCGGCCAGAGTGGCTCAACTCGGTTCGCGTAAGTTTTCTGGTCGGCACCGGCGCCGCGGCCCTGGCGACGATCCTCGGCACGGTGGCGGCGCTCGGCCTGCCCGTTTTGCCCCCACGGCTGCGCGCACTGGTGTCGGCACTGCTGATCCTGCCCATGGCCATTCCGACGGTGATCTGCGCCGTGGCTTTCTTCTTCTTCTATGCTCGCTTGAACCTGGCCGGCACCTACCCTGGCCTCGTGCTGGCGCACGCGACGCTCGGCCTGCCCTTCGTGGTCATCAACGTGCGGGCGGCGCTGAGCGGATTGAATGAGAACATGATGCGGGCGGCGCAGAGCCTGGGCGCCCCGCCTTGGCGGGCGTTCCGCCGCGTCTTGCTGCCACTGATCGGGCCCGGCATCGCCTCGGGCGCGCTGTTCGCCTTCGCCACCTCGTTGGATGACGTCGTGGTCGCCATGTTCGTCGGCGGCCCGGCCCAACTCACCCTGCCACGCCAGATGTTCAACGGATTGCGCGAGAATATAAGCCCCACCATCCTGGCCGCGGCGACAATGCTGACCGCCGTGTCCACGATCATGATGATCGTGACCAACCGTTTGGCATCCCGCGCCGGCCGCCTGAAGCAGGATTGAGCCTCAGAACAGGCGTTGCGCCGAGTCCGCGATCAGCCAACTGTCGCCGGCCCCGGCGTGTGGCCGGCGGGTGACGCGAACGCGCGGGCCGAACACCTTGGCTGCCATGGGGACGAATTCGCCGAGCGCGGCATAAACCTCGCGGGCAACTGGCTGAGCGGCCAGGATAGGACTGGACCGCAGGATGCCTAGGCCTTCCGCCTCCGGGGCTGCGACGAACGACTCATTGGCCAGCGTGGCCAAGCCCTGCAGCAGGTCGACCAGGTCAGCGGCGCCGTTGCCCGTGATGCCGAAGGCCGCCCGGAATTCGTGGGTAAATTGTATGGCGACCAGCCGTGTGGCTTGCGCGAGCAACGCGGCGGCGGCATGCACTCCGTAGGCGCTCAGCGTAGCGAGCACCGCATCCTCGACGTACCCCAGCGCAAAATTCCGCCGTGCCTTGACCAGGCGCTCTTCGGGCCAGTCCACTGGGTCGAGGCGCGGCGCGGCTTCGGCAACGAAATCGGGTGACGCGGTGACGGTTTCGAAGCGAAGGCACTCGTCGTCGTCAAGGTCGCGGTCATGCTCCTCGAAATAGCCCTCGTCATAGGGCTCACCTTGCTGGAAGACCTTGGTGACGACGAAGCCCAGGCGGCGGCAACCGAGCGAGCGGCCGTTGAACGGATGCCAGCCCGCGAACATGGCGCGTTCGACAGAGGCGGGCACGGCGAACAGGCTCTGTCCAGGGAAGCTCCAGGCAGGTGGAAGGTAGCGGATCCAGACCTTTCGCGGCGTTTCCTCGACATACTCCATGGCGAGGCCGCCGATCGCATTGGAGAAGTAGTGGTAGCGGCCCGCGACCACCGCAGGTGGAAGGCTGCGGTCAATCCCAAGCTTGTCCACGCCTTGCAGGAAATGACTGCGCTGGTGCCGGCGCAGGATGGCGTATTTCAGGGCGGCCAGATCCCGCTCGCCCTTTTCCTGCAGGATGACGAGCTGGATGGCGCTCCAATGCAGGCCCCAGAACCGGGCGATGGTCTCGCATTGGCGCCGGAGAGGCCATTCGGCAACGGCGGCAGGGGATGTTGGATGCATTCGGGAAACGTCCGTCTCAATTCCGCTGAGATTACTTTGCGTGGTATCTTGGATTCTGTATACTCTCAATGATGTTGGAGGTTTCGCATGACGTTCACCCGCCTTGGCGCCGCTCTCCTTGCTACGACGGCCCTTGCCGCCGCCCCAGCCGGGGCACGCGACCTGACCTGGGTCTCGTTCGGAGGCGTGCTGCAGGACAGTATTCGCGAGAGTTTTGCCAAGCCGTTCGCAGCCGACACCCATACGCCACTCATCGAGGACACCTATTCCGGCGCCCTATCCGCCGTCGCGGCGCAAGTCATGGCCAAGAGCGTGACGTGGGACGTGGTCGACTTCGACTCCGACGTGATGCGAGCCGGCTGCGACCAGGGGTATCTGGAGCAGCTCGATTGGTCGAAACTTCCCGCTAAAAGCGCGTTCATCCCGGCCGCCGTCGACACTCCCTGCGGTCTGGGCTTCCTGACTGGTGCGTTGGTGCTGGGCTTCGATGCCAGCAAGTTTCCGGGCGGTGGCCCGGCAAGCTGGGCCGATTTCTGGGACGTGAGCAAGTTTCCTGGCAAGCGCGGGATGCGCCAGGACGCGAACACCACCTTGGAGGTGGCACTCATGGCCGATGGGGTAGCCCCGGCCGACGTCTACAAGGTTCTGGGGACAGCGGCGGGCGTCGACCGGGCGTTCCACAAGCTGGATGCCCTGAAGCCTTACATCAGCTGGTGGACCGTGGGGGCACAATCCGTGCAGGCACTCGCCAGCGGCGAGGTGGCGATGACGGCGGCGTATAGCGGCCGGTTGATCTCGGCGAACGTGCGCGAAGGCAAGCACTACAACCTGATCTGGGATGCCGGATCAATCTATTTCCACGATTACTGGGGCATTCCGAAGGGTTCGCCTAACCGCGACTCGGCGATCGCCTTCATCGCCAGTACCGCGCAAGTCCAGCGCCAACTTGCCTTCTCCACCGCGTCTGGCTACGGCCCGACACTGGTCGTGAAGGCGGACCAGGCCGGCGCCAATCTGCAGAACAACATCCTCACGCCGGAGCGGCTTACCCACTCGGTCGCACGCGACGATGATTTTTGGAGCGAGCACCGGGACGACTTGACCAAGCGCTTCAATATCTGGGCGTCAAAGTAGGCGTCGTGAGAGCCGGCGCGGGCGATTTGCTTCCCCGCTCCGGCTGCCATGTCCCCAGCCGTAACCTTGCGGGCCGAACTCACGACACGTCTACCTGCCCTTAGACCCCTGCCCCTCCGCCTGAACGAAGGTCAGCAATCCTGCGACCCGCCCCACTACCAACACCAGGACAACCGTCACTCCGATCAGCAGGGTTGAGATGGCGGCAACCACTGGATCGGCATTATCCTGTAGAGTGTTGAATATCCGGATCGGCAACGTGGTCGCGTCCGGTCCGACAAGGAACAAGGTGACGGTCGCTTCATCGAACGAGATGATGAAGCAGAACAGCAACGCGATGGCCAAGGCCGAGCGCATGGCGGGCAACGTCACACGGCGGAATACGACAAGGGGCGTGGCACCGAGGTTCTGCGCCGCTTCCTCCTGCGAGCGATCCAGCATGGCGACACCCGCCACAAGCGGCCGATAGGCGTATGGCAGCGTCACCAGCAGATGTGCCAACAGGATGCCGAAGAAGCTGCCGACAAGGCCAAGCCGGCCGGCCACGGACAACACCAGCATGCCCAACGCCGCCTGCGGCAGCACCAACGGCAACATGACACAGGCCTCCAGCATCGGCCGCAAGCGGGAGTACCAACGCTCTGCCGCCCAGGCGACGCCAAACGCCGCCACCACGCTGCCAATGGCCGCCACGATGGCCAGAACCGTGCTGGCTGCCAAGGCGCGCAACCAATCCGCGTCCCCCAGGAAGCGGACATACCAGCGCAACGACAAAGCGGCCGGTGGAAAGCTGATGAAGCCGCTTGCGGTGAAGGACGACACGATCACGATCACGATCGGCGCCGGCAAGAACAACAGCACCGCCGTCGCCACGGCGGAGGCAAATGGGCCCGGCCGCCGCACGGTCAACGCCCGGACTGCGGCAGGTTGCGGGTCAACCGCCGCTCCATCCAGCGCAGCGGCAAAATAACCAGCAAGGACGATGCGCCGAGCAAGACAGCCAACACTGCCGCCTTGGGGAAATTGAATTGCTGGAAGACTTCCGTGTAGATCTGGCTCCCCAGCATCTGGTCCCCGATACCGCCCAGCAGAAGCGGCGTCACGATCGCACCCGTGCTCATCAGGTAGACCAAGGTCAAGCCGGACATGATGCCGGGTACGCTCAGCGGCAGCATGACGCGGCGGAAGTTGGTCCAAGGCCCGGCACCAAGGCTCGTGCCCGCCTCCTCCATTGCGCTGTCCTGTTGCAGCAGCGATCCAAGCACGGTCATCACGGTGAACGGGCAGAACACGTGCACCAAGCCGATGACGACGCCGCCCGTGTTGAACATCAGCCGTATAGGCCGGTCGGCCAGGCCGGAAGCCATGACCAGATCGTTGATCAGCCCGCGATTGCCCAGCAGAACGATCCAGCCATAGGTCCGAACCACGATACTGACCAGCCAGGGCATCACCACCAGCAGAAGCAGCAGGTCTCGCCGTAACCGCGTCCGGGCGAGGAACCAGGCGGTTGGATAGCCCAGCAGCAGGCAGAGCGCGGAGGTCGTGGCCGCCATCCACCACGTGCGCAGCAGCAATCGGACGTAGTCGGCTCGGGCGAAGAAAGCGACGTATTCGGCTCCGGCCTGTGCGAAGGATGACCCGACGAGCTGGACAAGACCGGCAAGGAAAGTGGCTAGCAGACATCCAGGCAACACCAAGGCGAGTAGTCGCCAGGGCCGGATGGTCCTCAGTGCAGTGCAGCCTGCATCTGCTCGATCTGAGCGGACAAAGCCTTTTCGCCGCTGGACAATGCCCACCAGTCCGGTTCGTATAATCTGGCCCGCAAGGACAGCAGGTCACTCCCCAATTCATGGGTTTGCTGCGGCGACAACGCGGCCTTGGGGCTGAACGGCAGGTAGCCGGAGATGTCGAACATGCGAAGTTGCGCGTCCGGCTGTAATGCTGCCTTCAGCCAGGCCGTCGCCGCTGGCAGGTCCGGCGCATTCTTCGGCACCACCAGCAAATACGGCAGGAGCAGCCCACCCTCCTTAGGCAAGGCGATCTCAACCGGCGCGCCATCGTGCTTCAGCGACCAAACCCGGGCGGAATAGAACGGTAACACCGCAACCTCGCCCCGGGTCAGTAGCAGATTGCCTTGGGCGAACGAATTCAGCGTCGTCACCGCATTGGCCAGCAGAGGCTTATAGGACGCAAGGCCGGCTGCCATGTCCGCGTCCTTGCCGTCGACATGCGCCAGCATCGGCACGTCGTAGCTTGCTGCGATATAGGGTTGCGCCACGGCGATGCGTCCCTTCCACGCCGGCTCGCCAAGGGTGCGCCAGCTTGGGAAATCAGACGCTTTCGCCTGGGACGTGTTGAAAGCCAGGCCGTAGAATTGGAACTGCACCGGCACGCCGATCAGCCGACCGTCCGGCGCACGCATGAGGTCGGCATCGGGCAGACCGGCCAGTTCCGGAAACTCCTTGGGATCGAAGGTTTGCAAGAGCCCGTCGCGAAACAGATTGGCCGCCGAGAACGCAGTGACCCAGGCGACATTGTATTGCGGATTGGCCGCGTTGGCCCGCAACGCCGCCTCCGTATCCGGCAGATCCACCACCTTGGCGCCGATATGGGACGCAGCGGTGAATTGCTGTTGCAGGCCCTTGCGCCAGGTTTCGCCGTTGCCGCCGCCATACGCCGCCATGGTGACGCCGTCCGCCCAGGCGCTTCCTGCCGTCAGCAAGGGCGCGACTGCCAGCAGGGTTCGAACCAGATGCTTCATGCCGCCACTCCGTCGCTTGATGGAACGATCACGCTGTCCCCCGGGCTCCAGCCGACCGAGGTGGCAGCGCCGGGTTGTAGCCGTTGGCCGCCGCCCGGCCGAACCGTGACTTCGGCCACCAAGGTTCTGCCACCGGCCTGAAGCGTGTAGCGAATGCGGGCGCCCGCGTACGTCACGTCCGTCACCAGCGCCGGCAATCCTTCCCCGTCATCCAAGCGGAGGTTCTCGGGTCGTAGCGACAGCAATGCATCGTCGCCGACGCCGACCTTGGTATGGCACGGCGCTTCCAGCGTGCGCGGCAATCCGTCCAGCACGATGGTGGCGTGGCCAAGCGCGACGGCGGTGATGCGGCCCGGCAGCATGTTGGTGTCGCCGACGAAGCGGGCGACGAACGCGGAGCACGGACGGTCGTAGATCTCGTCCGCTGTCCCCGCCTGTTCGATCCGGCCGCGATTGACCACGACGATCCGGTCCGACAAGCGCAAAGCCTCATCCTGGTCGTGCGTCACGAACACGAAGGTTGCACCGGATCGTCGCTGGATGTGTTTCAGCTCGTCCTGCAACATCTGCCGCAGCTTCAGGTCCAGCGCACTCAGCGGCTCGTCCAGCAGCAACACGGCCGGATGCAGCACCAGCGCGCGGGCCAGCGCCACGCGTTGACGCTGTCCCCCCGACATCTCGTGAACCTTGCGGTTTTCGAGGCCTGGTAGGTCGACCATCGACAACGCCGCAGCTACGCGACGGGCGATCTCGTTTCGCGGTGTCCGGCGCACCTCCAGCCCGAATGCAACGTTGCCGCCAACCGTCAGGTGCGGGAACAAGGCCAGGTTCTGGAACACCACGCCGACGGGCCGCCGATGCGCAGCCACGCCGGCCATATCCTGCCCGTTGATCAGGATGCGGCCAGTTGTCGCGGGCTCGAAGCCGGCGATCAGCCGCAGCATGGTGGTTTTGCCGGAGCCGGACGGACCCAACAGGCTGACGAAGCTGCCCGTCTGCACCGCGAGGTCAACGCCGCGTAGCGCGTGGTAGCCGCCGTAAGATCGCGTCACACCGCAGAGCTGCAGGGCGGTGCCGCACGCAGCGGCCGAGGGCGGCGCCATGTGGTGCGCTTCGTGCATGAAACGAACCATGCAGATCAAGCCGAAACGATGCAAGCTATAATGTACACAAAATCCCGCCTTGCTGGCTGCTTGGGTCTGGGGCAGGCTTGCGCGGCAACGTCACAAGGGTGCCTCTCATGATCGCAGCCAAACTGCACCCGGAGATCGCACCGCTGTTCGCCACCATGGTCGCCGCCTGCGACCCGCCGATGGAAACGCGCGAACCGCAAGCCGTGCGGGCATTGATGGACGGGTTTGCCCGCGATGGCATGCCACCACGTCCAGACACTGTGGTGACGGAAGACTTGGTCGCGGAACTACCGGGCCGCAGCATTCGGCTGCGGCTGTTCAAGCCGCGTGACGCCACCGGCCCGTTGCCGATCATGCTCTACTTCCACGGCGGCGGCTGGGTGATCGGCAACATCGACACGCATGACCGCTACGTCTGCGCGCTGACCGAAGCGAGTGGCGTCGCCTATTTTGCGGTCGATTACCGCCTGGCGCCAGAGCATCCTTACCCGGCCGCCATCGACGATTGCTACGACGCGCTGTGCTGGATCGCCGAGAACGCCGCCCGCCTGGGGCTGGATGCTACCCGCATCGGCGTCAGCGGAGACAGTGCAGGCGGGCAGCTCAGTGCCGCCTGCACTTTCCTGGCGCGTAAGCACGGCACGCCCAAGCTGTCGTTCCAGCTCCTGATCTACCCGTTAACTGACCGCGACACCTCTCGCCCGTCATACCACAGCTGGGATAACCTGCTGCTGACCACGCCGTACATGGAATGGTTCTGGCGGCATTTCTACGGCGAGGGCATGCCCACCGACACTCTGGTGGTTCCCCTGCAGGAGCCGGACCTGACGGGCTTGCCCCCGGCCTACGTCGTCACATGCGAGTTCGACATCCTGCGCGACGAGGGGGAGCTCTATGCCCATCGCTTGATGGAAGCCGGGGTTTCGACGACGCTGCGCCGGGTTCCCGGCGGTGCGCACCCCTTCTTCCGGGCCATGTTCGTCAGCCCGATGGTTCGCGCGGAAATCCGGGAGATGGGCCATCAGATCCGGCGCTATTTGGTCGAAGAAGCAGCAGCCTGACGCGACCGGAACCCAGCCACATAGACACAGGTGCAATCCACCTCATCGTCTATTGTATACTACCAATGCCTTCGAAGCCGGCGTTGTGCCATCGAAAGGCGATCATGGGAGGAAGCGCGATGCGCGCCATTACACTGCCGGCCATCACCGCGGCTCTGCTTTTCGGCACGGCAGCGGCCCGTGCCGCGGAGCCGATCAAGCTCGGCTGCGTCGCCGCCTTGTCCGGGGCCGGTGCGGATATCGGCACCCGGCTGCGTGAGGGCGCCGAACTCGCGGTCGCGGCCAAGCCCGAGGTGGGCGGGCGCCCGGTCGAGTTGCTGGTCCGCGATAGCAAGAGCGATCCGTCCGTGGCGCAGCAGCAAGCGGCAAGCCTGCAGTCGGCAGGTGTATCAGGGCTGCTGTGCTCGTCGCTGAGCAGCGAAGGGGCGGCCTTGTCGGCGGCCGCCAAGGCGGGCCGCATGCCGGTGCCCGACATCCTGGCCAGCGCCGTGGCCGACGAGATCACGGGCAAGAGCTGCAACCAGTGGACGTTTCGTACGGTTCCCTCGGCGACGGTCATTGCGCACGCCGTGGCGCGGTTCACGGTTGATCAGCCGAAAGTGTCGGCAGGTGGCTTCTTCATCCTTGGCAGCGACTACCTGTATGGCCGTTCCTCGGGCCGCGCTTTCTCCGAGATCCCGGGCATCAAGATCGTCGGGGAAAGCTACGCCCCGCTCGATACCGCGGATTGGACGCCTTACCTGAACAAGGTCAGCCAGTCCGGCGCCACGGGGCTTTGGCTGCCGGTGGCGCTCGGTTCCCCGTACGTGCAGTTGATGGTGGCAGCAAACGGCATGAAGCTGCTGCAGCATGTCACCGTCATGGCACCGACCGGTCTGCCGCAGGAGATCGTCGATCAGCTTGGCGAGGCCGCTGCCGGCGCAGTTGAACCGGCCAGTGCGGTCATGATGACTCAGCCGGCTTCCCTCCCGGTGGCCGAGGCCTACCGAGCCAAATACGGCCGCGCGCCGAGCGAGGGGGTCCTGCAATCGTTTATCGCGACAGACATCATGCTGCAGGCGCTTGCCGCGGCGAAGGACGCCAGTCCCGCCGCGGTGCGCGACGCCTTGCAGGAGGGCAGCTTCGACACGCTCGTGGGTCCAGTTCGCTTCCGCAAGGGTGATCAACAAGCGATCGCCCCCGTGTGGTCGGCACGCATCGAGCATCTCTCGACGCCCATAGCAGGCTCGTCCTACGCCTTCGTGGCGGTGCAGAAGCACGCGGCGGAGGACGTCATGCCTTCGCTGGAGCAGACTGGCTGCGTGCCGCGCTGATGCAGACGGCCTCACTCGCAGTGGTGAGTGGACTGCTTTACGGTTGTACCCTTCTGCTGGTGGCGACGGGCCTGACGTTGATCTTCGGCGTCGGCCGCGTCGTGAACTTCGCACACGGCACGCTATACGCGCTCGGCGCCTTTCTCGGCGCCAGCATCCACGCCGTCGCCGGTCTATGGGCGGCTTGCCTGCTCGCTCCCGCACTCGTGGCAGCCGTGGCGGTCGCGCTGGATCTCGTGGTGATCCGCCGCCTCCGCAGCCACGGTGAGATGGTGGTGCTGCTGTTCACCTTCGGTCTGGGTATCGTGATCGATGCGGCCATCACCGGGATCTGGGGCGCGCGCAGCTATGCGGTGGCGGCGCCCCCGGCGTTGTCCGGCCAGGTGCCGTTGTTCGGCGGCCAGATCTCCGTCTACTCCATCGCCTTGGCCGCCATATCGCTCGGGGTGAGCGGGCTGCTCGTGGCGATTCTGCACTTCACCCGGTTCGGCCTGCGGTTACGCGCCGCAGCGGAAAACCCGGCCATGGCAGAGATCGCGGGCGTGGACGTGGACACGGCCTTCACCGCCGTGCTGGCGGTCGGGTCCGCCTTCGCGACCTTGGCGGGCGTGCTGGTCCTGCCGATGATCGGCGCCAGCAACGGCATGGACCTTACCGTCACCGTACTGGTGTTCATCGTCGTTATCGTTGGTGGGCTGGGCAGCCTGTCCGGAACGGCCCTGGCCTCCTTGCTGGTGGGGGTGATCCTGACCCTTGGGGCCACATACGCGTCCTCTCTGGCCTATCTGCTGCTGTTTGCGGCAGTCATCGGCATGTTGCTGGTGCGGCCATTCGGCCTGGTTTCGAGCCGCAGCGAATGAAGCACGACATCGCCGTGCGCAGACCGGCATCCGGGAGCGGCGTGGCGGCAGGGCTGCCGATGATGGCGGCAACTCTATCGGTGGCGGCGGCTGCCACCATCCTTCCGTTGATGGTGCCATCCTTCACGATCCATCTGCTGGCGCTCGTGCTGTGCTACGGCACATGGGCAATGAGCTTCGGCCTGGTGATGGGCCAGCTCGGGCTCACATCATTTGGGCATGCCGCCTTGTTTGGCGGCGGCGCCTATGCGGCTGCATGGGTTGCATTGAACCTGTCCGACAGCCTGCTCGCCGCGCTTGCCGCGGGTGGGCTGTTCGGGGCAGCGGTCGGGGCAGTCTTGGGCTTGGTGTTGGGGCGGCTTTCCGGCGTGGCGTTCTCGATCGGGTCGCTGGCGTTCGGCGGCATGGTCACCCAAGTGGCCAACAGTTGGGTGGAGGTCACGGGCGGCAGCGATGGCTTGGTCGGCCTGCCCTACCCGCAAGTGCTGGGGCACGAACTGGACGATCGTGGCCTCTACGCCGCGGCGGCGCTTCTGGCCGGTATGACATATCTGCTGCTGCGCCGCGTGCTTCGGTCTCGGCCAGGGCTTTTGCTGCATGCGGTGCGCGACAATCCGCTGCGTGCTGCCTCAAGCGGCATTCACGTCCACGCCGTGCGGATCGCCACCCTTGCCGTGTCCGGTCTGCTGGCCGGGTGCGCGGGCGCCGTGTCGGCCTTCATCGTCGGGTCGGTGGCGCCTTCCTCCCTTGACTGGTCGGCATCCGGCAGCGTGCTGGTCATGGCGGTGCTGGGCGGCGTTGGCACGGTGATCGGGCCTTTGTTCGGCGCCGTGGGCTACACGCTGTTCGAACAGATGTTGAGCCAGATCCTGCCGAATTACCGCTTGGTGTTGGGTCTGGCTTTCATCGCCGTCGTGCTGGTGGCGCCTGGCGGCATGCGAGTCCGGCGTGGCGCCTGAGAGTTCCCCGGCTTTGGAGGCAAAGGGCCTAAGCAAGCGCTTTGGTGGCAAGCAGGCGCTGCAAAACATGTCCTTACGCCTCGAACAGGGCAGCATCCGTGGCTTGATCGGCCCCAACGGCGCCGGCAAGTCCACAGCGATCGGCGTGTTGGCCGGCACCGTGGTTCCCGACGCGGGGCAGATCGCGCTGGCCGGCGCATCGCTGATGCAGGCCGGGTCGCGGCAGAGGGCACGCCGCGGCTTGGGCCGCACGTTCCAAACCCCGCAGGTGTTCGAAAGCCTGACCTTGCGACAGCATATCCTGTTGGGCAGCCCCGACGGAGGCTGGGGATTCGAGGCGTCAACCAGCCTGGGCCTCGATCGCTTCCTTGATCGCCGTGTCGGGACGTTCAGCCATGGCCTGCGCCGGTTGGCCGAAATCTGCCACGTCGCGGCACAGAAGCCGCAGGTCCTGTTGCTTGACGAACCGGCGGCGGGATTGACCGCCGCGGAGATGGGCCAGCTCGATGCCGCTTTACGTTGGCTCCGCCCGCGATTGGCGATGTGCCTCGTGGAACACAACATGGGCTTCCTGCTCGGCATCGTGGACACGATCACGGTGCTGGACCACGGGCAGGTGATCGCCACCGGCACGCCGGACACGATCGTGTCCGACCCGGCGGTACGCGAAGCCTATCTCGGTGCGTCCTTTGCCCGTCATTAGCCTTAAGGCCCTGCATGCCGCCCGCGGTGCCGTGACCGTCCTGCGCGGCGTCGACCTGCATGTCGACGAAGGGGAGGTCGTTGCGCTGTTCGGGCGCAACGGAATGGGGAAGACAACCACGCTCGACTGCATCGCCGGCGTGCTGCAGCCGACCGGAGGCCAGGTCACGCTGCTGGGAAAGGCTGTTGGCGGTGGCAAGCCGCACCGCGCGGTGCGCGCCGGCCTCGGCTACGTGCCCGAGCATCGTGGCATCTTCCCGCGCTTGACGGTAGGCGAAAACCTCGCGGTTTCCCGCACGCCGGGCACTGCCTGGCCCTTGTCGCGGCTGCTGGATCTGTTTCCGGCGCTGCACGGTCGGTTGGGGGAACGGGCCGGGCAGCTCAGCGGCGGGCAGCAGCAGATGGTGGCGATGGCGCGCGCCTTATCCGGAAACCCGCGGGTGCTGCTGCTGGACGAGCCGACCGCCGGGTTGGCCCCGCTGGTGATCGACACCATCGCGGCCGCGCTGGCGGAGATCGCCGCGGCTGGCGTGGCGATGCTGGTCGTGGAGCAGACCATGGCGGTGGCTGGCCGGGTGGCGGAGCGCTTCCTGTTCATGGAGGAGGGACGGATCGCGGCGAATGTGTCGGGCGCGGCCTTGGCGGACGATCCGGGCCTCTTCGACCGCTACCTTGGCGTGGGCCAGGCTGCGCCGGGCCTTGCACAGAACGGCCGGGACGCTATTCCCCCGGCTGCAACTGCACCGAGTTGACCGTGAACACCATCGCCGATCCGGCCGAGTTCCAGATTCCCGATGTCCTGGCGAAGGAGCTGGCGCGCTTCCTGCAGGACCAGATCATATACGGCGACATCCCGCCCGGCACGCGATTGATAGAGGAAGACATAGTCCGCCGCTACAACGTCAGCCGATCGCCGGTGCGAGAGGCGTTCCGTTTCCTGGAGCAGGACGGCCTGCTGGTTCGGGATCGCCGGCGCGGCGTGCGGGTAGGCGGTTTGTCCGTGATCGACCTAGACGAAATCTACGCCTGCCGCATCCCGTTGGAGGGGCTGGCGGCGGAGGCGGCGGCCAAAGGCCGTGAGGAAGCCCATCTCTCCGGATTGGAG
The DNA here is from genome assembly GCA_965199555.1 of Acetobacteraceae bacterium. GTDB lineage: Bacteria > Pseudomonadota > Alphaproteobacteria > Acetobacterales > Acetobacteraceae > LMUY01. Next base: position 159,033 of record CBDASJ010000016.1, read on the forward strand.
GCAGCGATGGCCGGATTGCAGGCGGCCTTCGCCGAACGCAACGTCCGTGAGTATTTCGAGCAGAACGTCCGCTTGACCGAGCAGATCCTCTCGGCGTCGGGCAACTCCACCCTCAGCCGACTGATCGGCACCATCGGCAAGCAGGCGCTGCGATATCGCTACCTGGCGTATAGCCGCACCTCCGCCATGATGCAGCTTTCGGTGGAAACCAACCGCGAGATCATCGACGCCATCGTCCATCGACGTGGGCGCACAGCACGGATGCTGACGGAAGACCTTATCCAACAATCCTGGCAGGGCATCCGCGCCACCTTCACGACCGCCGCATAAACCCCAAAGGAGGCCCCATGCCGATCCTGCGCCGCTGCCTGCTCGCCATCCTATCCGTCGCCGCGTTTTCCGGCGCCGCAGCCGCGCAGGACACGCTGGCACGCCTGCGCGCTTCCGGCACCGTGCGTGTCGGCTTCCCCAATCAGGTGCCCTACGCCTATGCGAATGAAAGCGGCACGTTGACGGGGGCGGATGCGGAGATCGCCCGGCTGGTGTTTGCCCGCATGGGGATCAAGACCATGGACGCCGTGCTGACGGAGTTTGCAGCGCTGATCCCGGGCTTGCGCGCCGACCGGTTCGACACGGTGCTGGCGATGTTCGTCACCCCAGCCCGCTGCGCCCAGGTGGCGTTCTCGGAACCGATCTACGCCATTGGCCAGGGCATGGTGGTGAAGTCCGGGAACCCCGCCGGCATCGCCAGCTACGATGATTTCACGAAGAAGCCGTTGCGTTTGGCCGTGATGGCCGGGGCAGCCCAGGCGGGCTACGCCAAAACACTGGGCATCCCGGAAGACCGGGTGGTTGCATTCCCGGATGGTCCGAGCGCTCTGGCCGCGGTGTCCGCCGGTCGGGCGGACGCTTTCGGCATCAGCGACCTTCCGGCCCGGCGTTTGCTGGCCACGGCCGGAGACGGCAGCGGCCTGCAACTTGTGCCGAACTTCCCAGACCCGACGATCGGCGGCCGGCCTGCCCGCGGATACGACGCTTTTGCTTTCCGCCCGTCCGATACGAGCCTGCGGGATGCCTTCAACACCGCCCTTGCCGAGCTGCAAGGGACGCCGCAATTCCTCGCCGCCATGGCGCCGTTCGGTTTCACCAAGGCCAACCTGCCGGATCGGACTACCGAGGCCTTGTGTCACTGAGCTGGGTAGCAGCCGGCGTGCGTCGGCTGCGCAAGGCGCGATACACCGGAGGATGATGCCGGGCCTTCCCTTGCTGCTTTCGGGCTGCCTGGTCACGATTGAGATTTCTATATTGGCCGCCATTCTGGTCTTTGTCTCGGCTGTCCTGGCAGGTGTGGGGCGGCAATCCCGCCAACGCATCCTACGGTGGCCGGCCACCGCGTATGTCGAACTGTTTCGCGGCACGGCGCTGCTGATCCAATTATTCTGGATGTATTACGTGTTGCCCGATTTCGGGGTGAACCTTTCGGCCTTCACTGTCGCGGTGCTGTGCATCGGCTTGAACTACGGCGCCTACGGGGCCGAGGTGGTCCGCGGAGCCATGGAAGCGGTTGGTTCCGGGCAGCGGGAGGCGGGCCGCGCCCTCGGGCTCAGACCCGCCCAAGTGGTCAGGCTCGTCGTCTTACCGCAAGCCGCTGCCATCGCCGTACTGCCTTGGGGCAATCTGATGGTGCAGTTGGTGAAGGCGACCTCGCTGGTATCGCTGATCACGATCGCGGAGCTGTCCTATCGGGCCTATCAGCTCAATCAGGTGACGATGCGGACCAGCAGCATCTTCGGCGTCGTGCTGCTGCTATATTTCATCATGACCCAGGCGGTGGCCGTTGCGACGCGGTGGGTGGATGCCAGCATCGGCCGTTGGCGCCATGCCGCCCCATGAACACCTTGTGGGATTGGTCGGTGGCGGGGGACGCCGTCCTGCCCCTGTTGCGCGCACTGATGGTGACGCTGCTGGCCGGGGTGGCCGGGTTCATTCTGGCGTTGGGGCTCGGCCTGCCACTCGCTCTTGGACGGGACGCCCGTAACGGTGCGATCCGCCTGCCGGTCCTGGCGGCGGTCGAGTTCATCCGCGGCACGCCGCTCCTGGTGCAGGTCTACTTCCTGTATTTCGTGCTACCCTCGGTGGGCATCGTCTTGCCCGCGATGCTGACCGGGATTGCAGCGTTGGGCCTGCACTACGCCACCTACGTGTCGGAGGTGTACCGCGCCGGCTTTCGGAGCGTCGGCCGCGGTCAACGCGACGCCGCGGCCGCACTCGGCCTTCGCCGCGGCACGATCTTCCGCCATGTGCTGCTGCCGCAGGCGTTGCCGCCGATCTTCCCGGCGCTTGGCAACTACGCGCTGGCGATCCAGAAGGAGACGCCCATCCTGGCTTCCATCTCCATCACGGAAATGCTGCAGCGGGCCAAGCTCATCGGTTCGGACACGTTCCGCTACACGGAACCGATGACGCTGGTTGGCCTGGCCTTTTTGATCGTGAGCCTGGCCGGCGCCACCGGTGTCCGCTACCTCGAACGGCGGCTCAAGCTGCCTTGAACGCCCGACACGCTCGGTCGAACGCGTCAAACGTCTGTGCCAGGTCGTCCTCTGTGTGGGTGATGGAAACGAAGCGGCGGTTGTTTGGCAACACAAACAAACCTTGGCGTATCATCTCGGTTTCCAGCCCGGCTTGCCGCTTCATGTCGGTGCGCAGGATGTCGCCGTAGTTCACCGGCGGCTTGTCGGCAAACAGGAAGTGCCACATCGGGCCGTCACCGAATACCACCAGCCCCATGTCGTTGCGATCCGCAACCTCCTGCATGCCCTCGCGCAGCTTGTCGGCTATGGCGAAGGTGCGCTCGTACACGCCGGGTTCGCTCAGCACGTCCAATACCGCCATGGCCGCTGCACAGCCGAGCGGGTGCCCCTGTAGCGTGCCGTTCTGATAGACGTAGCCGGGCTGACCCTTCTTGGATGGGTCGGCCTGGTCCATGATGTCGGCCCGCCCGGCGACGGCACCCACCGGCAAACCGCCGCCGATGATCTTGCCGTAGGTCGCCAGGTCTGGAACCACGTTGAAATACGCCTGCGCGCCCCCAAGGCCGTAGCGAAAGCCCGTCACGACCTCGTCCAGGATCATGACGATGCCATGCTTCGCCGTCAGCTCGCGCACCCCGGCGAGAAAGCCCGGCAGGGGAGAGATGATGCGCTGGATCGGCTCCACGATGATCGCCGCGATCTCATGACCGTGCGTGTCAAGGATCGAACTGAGCGCGTCCAGATCGTTGAACGGTGCCACCAGCATCAACTCCTGCACGGCGGCTGGAATGCCAGAGGTGTCGGGTTGCGCGGTGGGAAAGTTGGAAGATTGCTTCGGCGCGGTGCTGAGCTGCGCGTAGTCATGGGTGCCGTGATAGGCGCCCTCGAACTTCAGCACCTTGTCGCGCCCGGTGAAGCCGCGCGCGAGGCGAATGGCGTGGAAGGTGGACTCTGAACCAGAGGTGGTGAAGCGGATACGCTCGGCACACCGCAGAAGCGGCACGACGCGGTCGGCGAGTTCGACGGCGCGCTGGTTGAGGTAGGCGAAGAAATGCGTGCCGCGCCCCGCCTGTTCGGCCACGGCACGCTGCACAGCCGGGTGCGCGTGACCGAGGAACATGGCGCCGGAACCGAGCACGTAATCGATATACTCGTTGCCAGACGTGTCCCAGAAGCGCGGGCCCTTGCCGTGGCTGACAACGAACCGCACGTCGCTTGCCAGCGCATTGCCGCCGAGTGCACCGCCCGGCAGCGCATGCGAGGCCATGACGAAATGGTCGCTTTCCGCACTCGACATGTTGCCATTGCGGCCGATCGTATGGACAGGCACGGAAACGTTCATGATTTCCCCACTTCATTCATGTGTATGTTATATTCGACACTGCCGCTTCGGCTATTCCGCGGCACGCAGATCGGGCATGTGGCGGTGAAGCGGCCGATCCGTCGCCAGCGGCTCCGTGCGGAACCCGATGATGTCGGCAGCCGGCTTGTCCAAACCCTCTGCGGTGCGACGCCCCCCGAACACCGCGGTAGCGATCGTGCCAGGCTGGAAGCAATCCCCGATCCGCAGCAATGTGCGGATAGCGCCGTGCCCGACATGGTCAGCCAATGACTTATATAGATCATCCCGGGGTCGCCGGGCCGTGACCAGAACGACGCTGCGCGCCTCGATGCTTTGCCGCCTGCCGGTGAAAACACAGGCCAACTCGGCAGCATGCGGTCCGACGGCGACGAGATTGCTGTTTGCGGCAACGGTGATACCGGCCTCCAGCACCTGACGCTGGATCTTCTCCTGCTCCAGAGTGTTTACCGTCCATGCGGACACAAGGGCGGAGGGTGTGGCCAACGTCACCGCAAGGCCGCGCTTGCGCAGCGTTTCCGCGATCACTCCACCCATGTAGTAGTCATCGTCGTCGAACACGAGCACGGGACCCTCGATCGCCGCGCCGTCCATGACGTCGTCGGGGCAAAGCATGGTGGCACCAGGCTCGACCGGAATGGGTTTGTGGTTGCGGCGGCCGAATCCATCCCGCCGCCACGTCGCCCCCGTCGCCAGGATCACGGTCGGCACGTCCATCGCCAGCACGTCCTCGGGCGTCATCGCACTTTCGCGATAGACCGAAACGTTCGCCATCTTGTCCAATTGTCCGGCGCGCCAATCGCGCACGCGGATCCACTCCCCCAAACCCTGCAGCCTGGATTCGCGCAACACGCGCCCACCCAGGTCACGTCCAGCCTCCGCCAGATGCACTTGGTAACCGCGACGTCCCAAGGCCTGGGCGCATTCCAGCCCCGCCGGCCCGGCGCCGACGATCAGTACAGCGTCACTAGACCCGGCCGGCTCGTAGCGCTCCGGATGCCAGCCGCGCTTGTATTCCTCGCCGATCGTCGGATTCTGCGTGCAATTGATCGGCGCGCCCAGATTATAGGTCGAAACGCAGATGTTGCAGCCGATGCACTCGCGGATGTCCTCCAGGCGTCCTTCCTCCACCTTCTTGGGAAGAAACGGATCGGCAATGGACGGGCGGGCGCAGCCAATCACATCCAAGATGCCGCGCTTGATCTGCGACACCATAGTGTCGGGGGAGGTAAAGCGACCCGTCCCGATCACCGGCTTGGTCGTGACCTGCTTGATGTAGCAGGCATAAGGCTCCTGGTAGCCTTCCTGCTTGAAGCGCGAGGTTTCGCTGTCGTTGGTCCAGCCGCTGACCTTCACGTCCCAAGCGTCCGGCAGCTCCGCCAACGAGGCGACGATGTCGCGGCCTTCCGCGTCGGCGCAAATCCCGTCCGGTCCGCTCATCTCGTCGATCGTCATGCGCACGGCCACGGCGCAGGTGTCGCCGACCGCGTCCTTCGTGTCCTCGATGACTTCGCGCAGCAGACGGGTCCTGTTCGCCAGCACGCCGCCATACTCGTCGTCCCGGTGGTTGCGGCGGCGCGACAGGAAGAACTGCAGCAGCTCGAGATCGTCCGCGGCGTAGATGTAGATGATGTCGAACCCGACCGCCTTGGCCCGCAGCGCCGCCCGGCGGTGCCACCGCCGGTATTCGGCGATATCGGCCTTGTCCATGGCCCGTGCCTGGATCGGGTCGCGCCGGGAAGGAATGTCGGTCGGCGACAGCAGCGGCTCACGCGTGTAGCGATTCGCGACAGCCCAGCCGCCATGCGCCAACTCCGCCCCGGCATACGCCCCATGCTCGTGCACCGCACCCGTCAGCAGGCGAAGCGAGCGCTCGTCATCCGCGTCCCACAGCTTGACCTGGGGAAAGGGCGTCGAGTCCGACGAGGGATGGATCGACAGGATTTCAGTGCACACGGCAGCCCAGCCGCCCTCCGCCTTCACCCCGCGCATGGCCGCATGGCTATAGGGCAGATCGGCGCCGAGGCCATTGCAATGCGGCACTTGGTAGAAACGGTTGCGCAGCGTCAATGGACCGAACGGCACCGGCTCGAACAAGATGTCATAGCGGGGGTCACGCATCGGCATGGCTCCTGGTGTGGGTCGTATGGATCGCCGGCCGAACGTGTCCGCCCGCACGGGAGCTATGGATAGCTTGCCAGACCGCAAGCGGTGTCAGCGGCGCTTCCAGCGGGCAAACGTCGCCAAGGGCGGCTTCCGCCGCGTTCACGATAGCCGCCATCGAGGCGATCGCACCCGCTTCGCCAGCCCCGCGCACGCCCAGGTCGTTGCTGGAGGTGGGGGTCTGGGCGACAAAGCACTCCAGATCTGGCAAATCGGACGCGCGGGGCAGGCAGTAATCCATCAGCGAGGCAGTGACCGGCTGCCCGGTCTCGTCGAAGCGAACTACTTCGAGCAGCGCCTGCCCGACGCCCTGCGCGATGCCGCCATGCAATTGGCCGTGTGCGATCGCAGGTTGGAGAAGAGGACCGAGATCGTCGAAGCCGGCGTAGCGTTGCACGCGAACTACCCCAGTATCCGGGTCGACGCCCACAATGCTGGCGTGGCAGCCGAGCGTGAACGTCAGGCTGACCGGCACATCCGAGCACCCGACCAATTCTCCCCCGGCTTCCGCGGCCAACTGCTGCAGGGTGGCGAAGCGGTTGGTGCCGGGTAGCGTGAAGCTGCCGGCGGCGTAGTCCAGCGCCGCTTCCTCCACATCAAACACCGCGGCTGCGATGGCCCGGGCGCGGCGCAGCAGGTCGACCGTGCTGCGCGACACGCCAGAGCCCGTGGTCGCCAGCGCGCTCGACGCGCCGGTGCCGGTGCCGAACGCGACCTGTGCCGTGTCGCCTTGCACGACCCGTACCGCTTCCGGGGCAAGACCCAGTTGGGCGGCCACGATGGCGCCGAAGGTGGTGGCGTGGCCCTGCCCGTTCGACTGGCTGCCGATCCGAGCGACCACTCCTTCGGCGGTGGATGAGGCGACGACCTCGGCACGCTCCTGCCGTCCCATGCCGTTGACCTTCATGTATAAGGCCAATCCGGCGCCGCAGCGCAGCCGCCCGCCCTCAGTGTCGCGCGATTGGCAATCCAGCCAGTCCTCTGCCCGGCGCAACAGGGCAGCGGCGTCCCCGCTATCCACATGGTGGCCGGTGGCGCTGCGGTATGGAAAATCGGATGCGGCAAGCACGTTGCGCATCCGTAACTCGGCTGGCGTCAAGCCGATCTCGCGTGCTGCCGAGTCGATCAACCGTTCCAGCACGAACGTGCCTTCCGGCTGCCCAGCGCCGCGGAACGGGCCGGTGGGCGTGGTGTTGGTATACCAGCCCTGGACGGACAGGCTGATAGCCGGCATGCGGTATGCCCCCTGCAGGCCGAACAGCAGGCTGGCCGTGGGCGTGGCGCGGGCGCCAGGATGAACATAAGCGCCCAACGCGCACGACGCCCAGGCCCGCAGCCCGAGAAATCGTCCATCCCGACCCAAGGCCAATTCGGCATCGATGTCGAAATCGCGGGCATTTGGTTCGCACAGATTGCTTTCGGAGCGGTCTGCTTGCCAGGTCACCGCTTGGTTCAGCAGCCGTGCGGCAGCCAGCAAGGCTGCCTGCTCCGGCAAGGCGTGGATGCGAATGCCGAACGCACCTCCGACGTCAGGGGTGAGGACGCGCAGCCGCTCCTGCGGGATGCCGAGATATCCCATCGCCAACTCGCGCCGTATGGCATGGGCCCCCTGGCTTGGTGTGACGAGGGTCCAGCGATCGGTCTGCGGGTCATAGCTGGCAACCGCAGCCATCGGCTCCAGAGGCTGGCCGAAAATGCGCGGCACCGCCACACGCAACCTTGCGACGTGATGGGCGGCGGCAAATGCATCCGCCGTCGCTACGGGGTCGCCGCCCTGCCAATCGAACCCGAGGTTGCCATCGGGATGGATCGCCGCGCCGTCTTCAGCACCGGGGAACATGGCCACGGGCAAAGCCTCATACTCGACCACGGCCGCCTCCGCGCCGTCCGCGGCGGCCGCTGCCGTGCTCGCCACCACCAGCGCCAAGGCTTCGCCGGCAAAGCGGACCCGGTCGCGGGCGAGCGCGGGCCGAGGCGGAACGGTAGCATTCGACCCATCGCGATTGGTGATGCTGTCCAGCGCGGTGGGTGAGGCAGTCAGGACGCCGTCCAGATCTGCCGCCGCGTATGCTGCGACCACACCCGGCATCGCCCGCACTTCGGCAAGATCGATCGCAAGCAGTTTGGCGTGAGCGATGGGCGAGCGGACGAAACGGGCATGCAGCGCTGCGGCGCCCGCGCACTCGCCCGTGTAGCAGCCGGCGCCACGAAGCAGAAGATCGTCCTCGGTGCGGGCCGAGGACGGCTGCATTAAATGGCGACCTTGTAGGTCAGCTCGATCTCGTCGCCATTCTCGCCCATGAGGCCCCAAGCATGCCGCGGCTGCTCGGAGATGATCACGTCGAGGTCGCGCGGCTCGATCCCGGTTGCGGCCGGGACACGGGTATACAATTCCCGAACCAAACGCTTCAGGACCTCCTTCGAACGCCCCTGGAAGGTCTCGATCTCGATAATGGTGTAACGCTCGGACCGTTCATGCGCGGGGTAGATGAAATCGGCCCGGTCCATCGGGAAGAACCGCTGCAGCCGCCGCTCTCGCGGGAAGGCGAGCCCGACGGAAATCGATTCATTTACAGCGTCCGAAAGCAGATCCCGGATCGGGACAAGATGTTCGCGAATGCCGTAGATCTTAGCTTGAGGCATGGCTTTCCGCCCTTACTTGACCAGCGCTGTATACAAAGTGCAGGGTTCATCGTCAATGACGTCCGACGTGCCCGCCGGACCGGTTAGAAGCCAGGGAGTAGCAATGAGCGACGCTGCCGAACTCAAACGTTCCATCAAGGTCTGCATGTTCGACCAGTACGGAACGGTGGTCGACATGCAGGGCGGCCTGGTCGCCATCGCCAGACCCTTCCTCAAGGACAAGGGCTGGAGCGGCAACCCCAACAGCTTCGTCACCTGGTGGCGCCGCACGCATTTCGAGAACTCGATGATCGACGCGCTGCTTCACAAGGAGCATACGCCCTATCGCGAGATCGGCCACCGCGCGGTGGCCTTCGTCATGGATCGCGCCGGCATCGCCTACACTCCGGAAGACGTGCATTACCTCGTCGGCGAAATCGTGAAGCTGCGCCCGTTCCCGGAAGTGCCCGAGGCACTGGCCCGGCTTCAGACGCGCTACAAGCTCGTCGTGCTGTCGAACGGCGACCGTGACATGCTGGAAGGTGCCAAGCAGTACCACCAGGTGCCGTTCGACCGCGTGATCTCGGTAGCGGAAGCCGGCAGCTTCAAGCCGCACGTGGACACCTACACCAAGGCGGCCGAGTTGATGGGTTGCGCCATGGACGAGGTGCTGTTCGTTGCCAATCATGCTTTCGACTGCATCGGTGCCAAGGCCGCCGGCATGCGCACCGCATTCATCGATCGCCGCAGCCGGCCATTCGGTGAGACCGAATATCAGCCGGACATCCTGGTCCCCTCGATGAAGGACCTGGCGGATGCCATGGTCTGACACCCCGGCCCTCGCCGGGATCCGGGTACTGGACCTATGCCGGGTGGTATCCGGCCCGTTCGCCACCATGCAGCTCGGCGATTTGGGGGCGGACGTTCTTAAAGTGGAGGAGCCTGGGCGCGGCGACGAGAGCCGCACCTACGGCCCGCCCTTTCCCGGCGGCGAAAGCGCTTACTTCATGTCCATCAACCGCAACAAACGCAGTTGCGCGATCGATCTGAAATCACCGGCCGGCCGCGACCTCGTGCTTCGCCTGGCAGCGGTGGCCGATGTGGTGGTGGAGAACTTCCGGCCTGGAACACTCGATCGGCTGGGACTGGGCTATACCGCGCTGGCGGCAAGGAACGAGCGGCTGGTCATGTGCGCTATTACCGGCTTCGGTCGCAGTGGCCCGCAGGCGGACCGCCCGGGTTACGACCTGATCATACAGGGTGAATCCGGAGTGATGGACATCACCGGAGAGCCGGACGGGCCGCCGATAAAGGTTGGCACCTCCATCGCGGATCTGGTCACAGGCCTGTACTGCGCCCAGGCGGTGCTGGCTGGCCTGGCCCGGCGCGACCGCACCGGCGTTGGCGGCCGGGTGGACGTGTCCATGCTGGACGCAATGGCGTCCCTGCTCACGTTCAACGCCGGCATGTATTTCACAACCGGTATTTCACCGCAGCGCCGCGGCAATGCGCACCCAAGCATCAGCCCCTATGAGACCTTCGCCGCATTTGATGGCTGGCTGAACATCGCGGTGGCGAACGATAAGTTCTGGAAGCTGTTCTGCGGCGTGCTCGGCCGGCCAGACCTGCGGGACGATCCCCGCTTCGCGCGCGCGCAAGACCGCGCCGCCGGCCGCCTTGCACTCAGGGAACTGCTGCAGCCCATCATCAAGGCCAAGCCGCGCGGCGTGTGGGTCGCGGCGCTTTCCGCCGCCGGGGTGCCTTGTGGCGAGATCAAGACGGTCGCCGAGGTTTGCGAGGCCCCGCAGTTGATCGCACGCGGCCAGGTTCAAACGGTGCAGCACCCGGCGGCTGGCGAAGTGCGCCACGTCGCCAGCGCAATCCGCTTCGACGACGCCCCGCCGCCACCTGCGCGCCCGGCGCCACGGCTGGACGAGCACCGGGAGGCGCTGCTGTCTGAATGGCTCGGCCTGGCGCCGGGCGAGATCGCCGGCCTGGCTGAGCAAGGTGCCTTCGGAGCCGTCGCGCCATGAGCAGCATGCAGGCGGAGGGGCAGGCAATGCTCGACCGCGCCATCGCGGACCCGAGGCAGGAGTTCGGCTCTTTCTTTCTGTCACGCCTCCTGGGCATGACGGTGGGTTACGAGGCAGAATGCTGCATCGTCACGTTCGACGCCGTGCCGCCCTTGTTCAACCCCCAGGGGACGCTGCATGGCGGCGTGCTGGCGACCGCGCTGGACATCTCCATGGGCCATCTGTTGAAACACGTCGCCGGCCCGGGGGCCACGCTTGAGATGAAGGTGCAATACATGGCCCCCGTGAAGGCAGGACTCGTGCGATGCCAGGGAAGCTTCCTGCGCAGAGGGCGCTCGCTGTCTTTCCTGCAGTCGCATGCCAGCCGGGCGGACGGCGTGCTGGTCGCCCATGCGACCGCAACGTGGCGCCAGTTGCCTGGCGTAGAATGAGCCGCACCCCCGCCTGGCGCACCGATGCTGCGACCAGCGCCGTCATCCGCGAGCAGCTCAGTTCCATCGTGCGCGAAATGCGCCGCTCGATGGTGCAATCCTCCTACAGCTCCATCATCTACGAGGGTTACGACTTCTCCTGCGTACTGATCGACGGCCAGGGCCGCCTGATCGCGGAGTCTGGTGAGGATCACCCGTTTCACATCATCCCCGTGGCCGGGGCGGTGGAGGGTGCGCTGGCCGTGCACGGCAGCATCGGTCCTGACGACCTGTTGCTGCATAACGATCCATACACCGGCGGCACGCATCTGAACGATGTCGCAGCCATCTGGCCGGTGCACGCGGACGGCCTGCCGATCTTCTATGTCGTGGTCCGATCCCACTGGGGCGACGTGGGCGGCATGACGCCGGGGTCGCTCAACGGCGCGGCGACCGACATCCTGCAGGAAGGCCTGCGGATGAACTACCTCAAGCTCGACAAATCGGGCCGCTCGGAGCTGCTGCGGCTGATCCTGGACAACGTGCGGGCCACTGAAGAAGCGAAGGCGGATTTCCACGCCGTGCTCGGCATCTGCCGCGTGGCCGAACGGCGGCTGCGCGACTTGGTCGCCCGGCACGGCCTACCTGTCGTGCAGGCGGCTACGGACGACATCCTCGACGCGTCTGAGCGGCGGATGCGCGCGGCCATCGCGGCCCTGACACCCGGCGAGTATCGCCATGTCGGGTATCTCGACGGCAACGAGGCGACGCCGCACCCGCTAGAGGTCCATGTTCGCCTCGTGATTGGGCCAGATGCGATCGAAGCCGATTTCACCGGTAGCTCGGCGCAGGTGGCGGCGCCGCTGAACGCCGGTCCGGCTATCGCCCCGACTTCCGTGATGACGGTGGTCAAGTCCTTCCTGGACCCGAGTGGTACCATCACCTCCGGCACGCTGCGCGCCGTGAAGGTCATCACAGTGCCCGGCACCATCGTCAACGCGCGCAGCCCGGCGCCGTGCGGCGGCTTGAACGAGGTGCGGTTCGGCTGTGACGCCGCGTTGATGGGCGCGCTGGGCCAGGCGATCCCCAGGCGTATGACCGGTGACGTGCGCGGCACGTCCAACCACACCTATATCGGCGCTCGCGGCTTCATCTTCTACGAATATCCCTCCGGTGGCACAGGCGCCTGGGATACGGGCGACGGCAACACTGCGGTGCGGGCCTTCAACGAGGGCGAAAACGTGTCCGTCCAGTCTACCGAGATGGTGGAACGCGTCTTCCCGCTGCGCGTCCTGCGACAGGAGGTTCGCCCCGACAGCGGCGGCCCCGGCCGACACCGCGGCGGTTGCGGCCTCGTGCGCGAGGTGGAGGTACAGGTCGGCGACGCGCGCCTGTCCGTCCTGTCCGACCGTAACATCATCCCGCCCGCGGGCGTTAATGGTGGTGCGTCCGGAGCAGCCAACCGCTTTACCGTCCGGCGGGACGGGACGGAGTTCGAGCCCAGCGGCTTTCCGGGCAAGGTGGCGAACTTCGCTCTCCAGCGCGGCGACGTGGTCATCATGCAATCATCTGGCGGCGGCGGCTTTGGCGACCCGGCCGCACGCGATCCGGTGGCGATGGCCGACGATCTGGCCGACGGCTACGTGTCCGCTGCGGGCCGCACTGCCTATCAACCTGCCCCGGCCGTGGACGCGCACACCATCCCCAGCCTCGACCCGCGCCATTGCCATGTCTCGGCAGCCTTGGCAGCCCAGCTGGGCGCAGCGCCGGGCGACCTGCTGGAGCTTTCGGCGGCCGCTGGGCCGGCGCACCGCGTTTGGATGCAGGCGGTCGACCCTACCCTACCCGACGCAACCGTGATCGCTGCGGTCGCCGGCCGCTTCCAGATTCGCCGGCTCGGGCGGGGCCGGGCATGAGCGTCTTCGTCGGCATCGACGTCGGAGGGACCTTCACCGACCTGATCGTCTACGACACGGTCACGGCCACGACCCGGGCACTGAAGGTGCCATCCAACCGCGCCGCGCCCGACCAAGCCGTGCTGGCGGTGCTGGAGAAGGCGGGGCTGGCATCGGACACGCTCGAATTGGTCGTGCATGGCACCACGGTGGCGACAAACGCCCTGTTGGAACGGCGCGGATCACGCACCGGTTTCGTCACCACGGCTGGGTTCCGCGACGTTTTGGAACTTGGGCGGACAACGCGACTCGTGCCGAATAGCCTCTACGACCCGTATTTCCGCCGCCCTGCCCCGTTGATCCGCCGGCGCGACCGAATCGGCGTGCCGGAGCGCGTGGAAGCGACCGGTGAGCCGAGCCTGGCGCTGGATGCGGACGCGGTCGAGGCTGCGGCGATCGCCTTGAAAGCCGAAGGGGTCGAGTCCGTGGTGGTCGGCTTCGTCAACGCCTACTGCAACCCCGAACACGAAAGGGAAGCAGCCGAGATCCTGGCACGCCACTTCAAGCACGTCACCGCCGCCACCTCCGTGTTGAACGAGATCCGTGAGTTTGAACGCTTTTCGGTGGCCGCCATCAACGGTTACGTCATGCCCGGCATGGCGGGCTACATCAGCCGGCTGACCAGCGCCGTTCACGATGGATACCCACGGGCCAGCTTCTACACCGTGGCGTCCAATGGCGGGTTGCTGTCCACGCGAACGGCGGTCGGGCAACCTGTGCGAACGGTGCTGTCCGGCCCGGCGGCAGGCGTAGCAGCCGCGCTTCATCTAGCCCGCGCCGTGGAGGCGCCGAACCTGATCACCTATGACATGGGTGGAACCTCAACCGATGTCGCCCTCATCGCCGATGCAGAGTTCCCGTTGAAGCGGGAAACCCTTCTGGAGGGCCTCGTCGTCCGCTTGCCGCAATTGGATATCCATACGGTAGGCGCCGGCGGCGGCTCCATCGCCGCGGTGGATCCGGGCGGCAGCCTGCAGGTCGGGCCGGAAAGTGCCGGCGCCGTGCCCGGCCCGGCCGCGTATGGCAAGGGTGGCACCCGCCCCACCATCACGGACGCGAACGTGGTGCTGGGTCGGTTGGGTCCGGCGCAGGAACTCGGCAAGTCGCTGCGCATCGACCCGGCCGCCGCGGGAGCTGCCATGTCCGACCTGGCCGGGCGCTTAGGCCTGGAGGCCGAGACGGCTGCGGCCGCCATCCTGCGGCTGGGTGTGGCGAAGATGGCCGCGGCGGTGCACGAGATTTCCGTCGCGCGGGGCTTCGACCCGCGGGAGTTTGCGCTGCTGTCGTATGGCGGCGCCGGCCCCCTGCACGCAGCATTGGTGGCCGACGAGATCGGTATCCCGCGCGTGATCGTTCCCCCATCGCCCGGCGCGTTCTCGGCATTCGGCGCGCTGTGCTCGGCCCTTTCGAAGGACCGGTCGCGCACACTGCTCCAAACCTTGGACGACGCCAGCCTCGCCGCGGCGGAGCCGGCGTTTGCGGCGATGCTGGAGGAGGTGCGAGACGAGTTTGGCGCCGAAGCCACGGACCTGTCGGCACTGGTGGAGGAACGCCAATTCGACCTGCGCTACCGCGGCCAGGCACACGAACTGACGATTACGGCGCCCCGCGCCAGCAATGCCACGGACGTCGTCCAGCGGTTCGAGACAGCGTTTGAACGGCAGTTCGGTCGACGAGACAGCGGGCGTGGGATCCAGATGGTCAACATCCGCCTGATCGGTCGGATCCCGATCGAAGCACCGGCTTGGACGGCGCCTGGCGGCGGCTCCGGCCAACCAACGGGATCGCGGCAGGTGGCCGGCCTTCCAGACTCATGCCCCGTCTGGCTCCGGGGTGACATCCTGCCGGGCATGTCGATCACCGGCCCGGCGATCGTGGAGGAGATGTCCGCGACGACGTGGCTGCCAGCAGGGTGGCGGCTGTCCCTGGGCGTGATCGGGCAAATGGAACTGGTGCGGGTCGCGGATGGGTGAGATGAAGACGTTCGGACACTTCATAGGCCTCAAGGCCGGCACCGTCTGGGTGAACACGTATCGGGCGCTGAGTTATATGATGCCATTTGGCGGCATGAAGTTTTCGGGCATTGGCCGGGAAAGCGGGATGGACTCAATCCGAGACTACCTGGAAACCAAAAGCGTTTGGGTGTCGATCGCGAAGGGTGCGCCACCAAATCCGTTCATAATGCGCTGAAATTCCGTCTCAGCGAAAGCCATCCCGAACGTTGAAGCTTGCGGCGAATGTCAGGCACACGATGCCGTCAGCAGGGGCCGTCCACCCCATCAATCCCACTCCCACTGCGACGATACAAACCTGACAACCACTCCGACAACAAACACGGCCGTCGGCCGCACAGCGCAGCGCAAGATTCCCTCCACCGTAACATGACGCCGCGGCGCGTGCGCAGCGGTCGGCACTTGAGGAGAGCGAGGGTTTCGCACATCAATGAACCGCAGGTCTCTTTCGCCGAACGGGAGAACGGATGTGACAGCGGACAGCTTCGACGTGGTGGTTATCGGCGCCGGGATCAGCGGTGCGGCTTCCGCTTACGAGATCGCGCTCAGCGGCCTGCGTGTCGTGCTGCTCGACCGGTACGCCCCGGCGGCGATGGCGTCCGGCTGGACCTTGGCGGGCGTGCGGCAATCCGGCCGCCACCCGGCCGAGTTGCCGCTGGCCATGCAGGCCGTGAAGCTGTGGGAACAACTGGCCGAACGGCTGGACGCCCCCACGCATTACCGCCAGCGCGGCAACCTGCGCTGCGCCCGGGACGCGGGTGAGGTCGCCATCATCGAGCAACTGATCGCGGAACAAAGGGCGGCCGGGCTGGAGATGATCCGGCTTGAGGGGAGCGCCGTCCGGGACGCGGCACCGGCCCTGTCGGAAAAGGTCGTGCTGGCCTCGCTGTGCCCGACCGACGGCCAGGCGGACCCGAAGGCCAGCGTCGCCGCTTTCGTGCAGGCGGCGGAGCGGGCCGGCGCGGTGCTGCGCTTCGGCGAGCGGGTGACGTCTATCGAGGCACAGGCCGGGCGCGTGCAGGCGGTCGTCACGGATAAGGGCCGCATCGCCACGGCAAGGGTGGTGCTGGCGGCGGGCGTCTACGGCAACGAGTTGCTGGAGCCGCTCGGCATGCGCGTGCCGCTGGACGTGATGATGGTGACGATGGTGAATTCCACCCCGCTGCCGCCGCTGCTGGAGCAGGTGGTCGGCACCGGCTATGCCAATGGCGGCGGACGGCAGGAATACAACGGCCGCTTCCGCGCCGGCGGCGGCCACGAACCTTGGCATGGCGAGGTGGAGGAAGGCGCCACCCCCACCGTCCGGCCGACGGTGCAGTCGGTGCACCACGCGCTCGGTGTGTTCGGCGAATTGGTACCGGCGTTCCGCACTGCGCGGATCGAAAGCATCTGGGCCGGCCTGATCGACCAGACGCCGGACGCCTTGCCCGTGCTGGACACGGGCGCCGGCCTGGACGGGCTTGCCATCGCCATGGGGTTCTCCGGCCACGGCTTCTGCCTCGGGCCGCTGACCGGCAAGGTCATGTGCGACTTCGTGCACGGGCGCCCGCCAAGCGTCCCGCTCGACGCCTTCGGATTGGCGCGCTTCAACGGTTGGAACGGCCCCGCGCAGCCGCTCACCCTGCACGGATGAGCACGCTCGCGGTTGACGGGTTGCGGACCGAGTTCAGGCTGGGCGACACTTGGCGCCCGGCGGTGGACGGCGTGTCTTTCCGCCTCGACCCGGGCGAGACCTTGGCCCTGGTCGGGGAAAGCGGGTGCGGCAAGTCGGTCACGGCACTCTCCATCATGGGCCTGCTGCCGCCAACCGCCACGCGGGTCACCGGCTCGGCCCGCGTCGCCGGGGTGGACCTGGTGGCATGTCCACGCCGGCAGCTTGAACGCTTGCGGGGGGACACCGTGGCCATGGTGTTCCAGGACCCGATGACCGGGCTCAACCCGGTGATGACCGTCGGCGTCCAGGTGGCGGAAAGCCTGCGCGTGCACCGGGGCCTGTCCCGCAAGGAAGCCAGGCGCGCCGCGCTGGCCGTGCTGGAAGAGGTGAAGATCCCGTCCCCGGCCACGCGCTTCGACGACTACCCGCACCAATTCAGCGGCGGCATGCGGCAGCGCGTGATGATCGCGCTGGCCGTCGTGTGCGACCCGGCGGTGCTGCTCGCGGACGAGCCTACCACGGCGCTCGACGTGACGATCCAGGCCCAGGTCCTAGGCTTGCTGGCGGATTTAAAGGCGCGGCACGGCATGGCGATGCTGTTCATCACGCACAACCTCGGCGTGGTGGCCCAGGTCGCCGATCGCGTCGCCATCATGTATGCCGGGCAGATCGTGGAGCAGGCGTCAGTGGATGCGGTGTTCGCCCGCCCGGCCCACCCGTACACGCGCGCCCTGTTCGCCGCGATCCCGCGCATGGACCGACCCGCCAGCGAATTGGCCGCGATCCCGGGGCGGGTGCCACCGCTGGATGCGATGCCGACGGGTTGCCGGTTCCGGCCGCGTTGCGGGATGGCGCGGGCAGGCTGCGAGCGACCGCAATCCTTGGCGGAGGCCGCGCCGGGCCACCTGGCGCGCTGCCACGTCGCGACGGGCATGTTGGAGGGTTAGGGCTATGGCGGACGTCGTGATCATCGGCGCGGGCATCAGCGGCGCGGCCACCGCGTACGAGCTGGCAACGGCGGGGCTCAGCGTTGTGTTGCTCGATCGTTGGGGTCCGGCGGCGATGGCGTCGGGGTGGACGCTGGCCGGGGTGCGCCAGTCCGGCCGCCACCCGGCCGAGCTGCCGTTGGCGCGGCAAGCCGTGGCGCTGTGGGCCGAACTGGCGGAGCGGCTGGACGGCACCACCCATTACCGCCGCCGCGGCAACCTGCGCCTGGCCCGCACGGCGGAGGAGGTGCCGGTGATCCAAGGGCTGGTTGCCGAGCAGGAGGCAGCCGGGCTGGACATCCGCTTCCTGCACGACCCGGGGGAGATCCGCGCCGCAGCCCCGGCCGTTTCGCCGTCGGTGCTCGCCGCGTCGCTTTGCTTCAGCGACGGCCATGCCGACCCGCACGCCACCGTGATGAGCTTCGTCCAAGCGGCGGAGCGAGCGGGCGCCGTGCTGCGCTTCGGCGAGCGGGTGGTGGCGATCGAAACCGAAGGCGGCGCGGTGACCGGGGTGCGCACCGAAACGGAGGTGATCCCAGCCGGCCGCGTGGTGCTGGCGGCGGGAATTTTCGGCAACGATCTGCTGCGGCCGCTCGGCTTGCAGGTGCCCCTGGAGGTGCCGATGGTCACCGTGCTGCGCTCGGTGCCGGGCGAGACGGTGCTGGACCAGGTGATCGGCGTCGCCAACGCCGATTGCGCCGGACGGCAGGAGGCGGACGGGCGCTGGCGCGTGACCAGCGGCCTGCTGCCGTGGCACGGCCGGATGGCGGCCTCGCCCCGCCCGGCCGTGGCGCCCACGGCTGGCAGCATCAGCCTGACGGTCGAGACGTTCGCGGCCGTCATCCCGGCCTTCGCCGAGGCATCGATCGAGGCGGTCTGGGCTGGGCTGATCGACCTGACGCCGGACGCGCTGCCGGTGATCGACGCGCCGCCGCAGGTCGAAGGCCTGGTGGTCGCCATGGGCTTCTCCGGCCATGGCTTCTGCCTGGGGCCAATCACGGGGAAGATCCTGGCCGGGCTGGTGCAGGGGCGCCCGACCGGGCTGGACATCGCACCGTTCCAACTCGCCCGCTTCGACGGCTGGAACGGCCCCTCCGCGCCGCTGACGCTGCATGGTTAGCGTGCGGGAGGGGAGCGTAAGAAGCCCCTGTTATTTCACGCGTCGCTATCGCAGGATGGCCGCAACCATGAGGATGCCGTAATGAAGAAGGTGTTGCCGACCGCGCTCTTGGGCTTGGCCCTCGCCTTCAACCGCGTTGCCGCCGCCGAGCCGAAATCCGCCATCGCCGTCTCGATCTTCGCGCAGGATATCGGCACGCTGGACCCGGACTTCGCCGTGGGCACCCAGGACCGCGTGCCCGTCGCCTGGATCTTCAACGCGTTGACCCGGTTCAAGCCGGGCACGATCGACCCGAAGACGCTGGAGCCGGACCTGGCGCAAAGCTGGGAGGAAAGCGCCGACGGCAGGATCTGGACGTTCCACCTGCGCCACGGCGTGCAGTTCCACGGCGGCTATGGCGAGATGACGGCCGACGACGTGGTGTTCAGCTACGAAAAGGTCGCAAAGGCCGCGACCTCCGCCTTTGCCGCCGACTACGCGCAGTTCCAGTCGGTCGAGGCGGTCGACCCCTACACCGTCAAGATCACGTTGAAGCAACCCGTGCCGAGCCTGCTCGGCCTGGTCGCCAACTATTCCGGCGGGTTCGTCCTGTCGAAGAAGGCCTATACCGAGCGTGGCGACGGGTTCAAGCGGGCGCCGATCGGCACCGGGCCGTTCATGTTCAAGTCGGTGGCGCCGAGCCAGTCGCTGGAGCTGGTGGCCAACGACGCGTATTTCCGCGGCAAGCCCAAGATCACCGCGATCAGCTACCGCTTCATGCCGTCCGCCGCGTCGCGCGACCTGGCGTTCGAGAACGGCGAGATCGATCTCGGCGACGGTTTGCAAGACCAGAAATGGGTCACCCGCATGAAGGCGGTGCCGCATGCGGTGACCGATGTGATGGACCCTGCGGAGCTGTCGCAGATCTACCTGAACATCACCTCCAAGCCGCTCGACGACATCCGCGTAAGGCAGGCGATCGCGTATGGCATCAACCGTGCGGAGATCCTGCGCTGGCGCGGGGCCGATGTCGCGCGCGAACCGAAGAGCGTGATCCCCAGCGGCTATCTCGGCTTCACCGCCGATAATGGCCTGCTGCCGTACGACCCGACGAAGGCCAAGCAGTTGCTTGCCGAGGCCGGCTACAAGGACGGCGTGACGATCAAGATGGTCATGACGCAGGAGCCCAACAGCCTGGCGCTGATGCAGGTGGTACAGGCGCAACTGAAGCGCGTGGGCATCAACGTCGACATGAACGTGGTGGAGCACGCGACCTACCACCAGATGATCCGGCAGGACCTCAGCCCGATGTCGTTCTACGCCGCCGCGCGCTTCCCGGTGGCCGACGTCTACCTGACGCAGTTCTTTTCCTCGCGCTCCATCGTGCTGCGGCCGACGGCGGTGACCAATTTCAGCCATTGCAACGTGGCCGACCCTGAGATCGACGCGGCGCGCAGCGAGGTGGACCTGGCCAAGCAGGCGCAGGACTGGGCCGAGGCGCAGCGCAAGATCGTCGCCGCGGTGTGCGCCGTGCCCCTGGTGGAAACGTTGCAGGTCTGGGCGCATCACGACAACTTCGATTTCGGCTTCCCGCAAACGGGGTCGATGTCGCTCGGCCCGCTGCTGACGGAGGCGTCCGGCTTCAAGTAAGGGCGCGCCCGGCGTGATCCTCTACGTGGTACGCCGATTGCTGGCGGCGGTGCCGACGCTGTTGGCGGTGTTGACGCTGGTGTTCGTCATCGTGCGGATCGTCCCGGGCGACCCGGCGATGGCGATCCTCGGCGACCAGGCGACGCCGAGCGCCGTAGCGGCGCTGCATGTCCGGCTCGGCCTGGACCGGCCGATCTGGGCGCAATACCTCGCCTTCCTCGGCCAGTCGCTCGAAGGCGATTTCGGCCGCAGCATGGTCACCGGCCGCGCCGTGCTGAGCGAGGTGGGCGCCGTGCTGCCCTACACAATTGACCTTGCGGTGGCGTCGGTGCTGGTGGGAACGGTGATCGGCGTCCCGGCGGGGGTTTATGCCGCGGTGTATCGCAACGGCGTGGTGGACTTCGCCGTACGGATCGGTTCGCTGTTAGGCTTGTCCTTGCCGGTGTTTGTGTCCGGCATCTTCCTGCTGCTGTTGTTCGCCCTGCATTGGCGCCTGTTCCCGGTGGTCGGCAACACGGACATGGGCAACCCGGTCGACCGGCTCTACAAGCTTGTGCTTCCCGCGGTGACGCTGGGCACGGTGATGGCGGCTTACATCACCCGGGTCACGCGTTCCACCATGCTGCAAGCGCTGCGCGAGGACTACATCCGCACGGCGCGTGCCAAGGGCGTGCCGTGGCGCCGGGTCGTGTGGGGGCACGGGCTGCGCAACGCATCGCTGCCGATCGTGACGATCGTGGGCCTGTATGTGGGCATCCTGATCGGCAACTCCGTGCTGACCGAGATCGTGTTCAGCCGCCCTGGCCTGGGCCGCATCATCGTCGGCGCGCTGAACCAGCGGGACTACACCATGCTGCAAGGCTTGCTGGTGATCTACTGCTTCCTGATCGTGGTGGTGAACCTCCTGACCGACCTGGCGTACGGATTGCTCGACCCGCGGGTGCGGGAGGCGTGAGGCACCTCCGCTCCGCACTGCGTTGGATCTTGCGGCATCCGACGGCGAGCATCGGCGCACTGCTGTGCCTGTTGATCGTGCTCGCGGCACTCGGGGCGCCCATCCTGGCCCCGGCCGACCCGATCGACCAGAACATCGTCGACCAACTGGCGCCGCCGGGCGCGGAGTATCCACTGGGCGCCGACAATTTCGGACGCGACGTGCTGTCCCGCTTGCTGTGGGGGGCGCGCTTCTCCCTGCTGGTGTCGTTCCTGTCCGTGGCCTCGGCCATGCTGGTGGGCGGCACGATCGGCCTGGTGGCGGGCTATGTCGGCGGCCGCACCGACCTCTTCATCATGCAGGTGGTGGACGTGCTGCTGTCCTTCCCGAGCCTGATCCTCGGCTTGATCGTGGTCGCGCTGATCGGCCCGTCGCTGCAAAGCCTGGTGTTTGCCATCGCCTTGACCGCCATCGCACCGTTCGCCCGGGTGGCCCGCGCGCCCGTGCTCAGCCTGCGGCAGCGCGCCTATGTGGAGGCGGGGCGGGCGCTCGGCTTCAGCCACGTGCGCATCCTGTTCGTCCATATCCTGCCGAACATGGTCTCGGAGGTGCTGGTGATGGCGACGCTTTGGATGGCAGACGCGGTCCGGACGGAGGCGGCGTTGTCGTTCCTCGGCCTCGGCATCAAGCCGCCGGCGCCGAGCTGGGGCAGCATGCTCCGCGACGGCTTCGAGAACATCCTGGACGCGCCTTGGCTGTCGATCTTTCCCGGCCTGGCGATCCTCCTGCTGGTGCTGGGCCTGAATCTGCTCGGCGACGGCCTGCGCGACGCGGGCGACCCTACCCTGGGGGGACTATGACGCCCCTGTTGCAACTCGACGGGCTCACCAAGCACTTCACGGCCGGCCGTGGCTTTCCGCGCGCGGTGGCAGCGGCGGTGCGGGCCGTGGACGGCGTCACCTTGGCGATCCAGGCGGGCGAGGCGTTCGGGTTAGTGGGTGAGAGCGGCTGCGGCAAGTCCACCCTGGCGCGCTTGGCGCTGCGCCTGGTGCAGCCGACCGCCGGGTCGGTGCGGTTCGCCGGCGAGGACGTGCTGGCCGCGCGCGGGGCGCAACTGCTTCGGCTGCGGCAGCGCATGCAGATCGTGTTCCAGGACCCGTTCTCGTCGCTGAGCCCGCGGCGCACGATCGGGCAAACCCTGGTTGAACCGCTCGCGGTGCACGGGGTCGCAACGGGCGCGGCGGCCCAGGCCCGGGCCGCCGCGCTGCTTGAGGAGGTGGGATTGGACCGGTCGGTGCTCCACCGCTATCCGCACGCGTTCAGCGGCGGGCAGCGTCAGCGCATCGGCATCGCCCGCGCGCTGGTGCTGGAACCCGAATTCCTGGTGGCGGACGAACCCGTCTCGGCCCTGGACGTGTCGGTCCAGGCGCAAATCCTGACGCTGCTGAAGGCGCTGCAAGCGCGGCGCGGGCTCGGTTTCCTGTTCGTCAGCCACGACCTGGCCGTGGTCCGCTGGTTCTGCGTGCGGGTGGCCGTGATGTATCTCGGCCGCATCGTCGAGCAAGGGGCGGTCGCCGAGGTGTTCGAGCGGCCCCGCCATCACTACACCCGCATGCTCTGCGACGCCTCGCCCATCCCGGACCCGACGCGACGCGGCACGCTGCCGCGCGTGATGGGTGAAATCCCGTCCGCCTCGGCGCCCCCATCTGGCTGCCACTTCCACCCGCGCTGCCCGGCGGCGACCGACATCTGCCGACGGGACTACCCAAGCTGGGAAGACACGGGGGGGCATGGCTTCGCCTGTCACCATCCGGCTGCGGCGCCGTCGTAAGTCGGCAGGGGACGGGGCGTGACCGCCCAGAGTCGGTTGGGCGGACACCCAGGACGCACCTTGCCTGCAGTTGTCATTGCGCCAGGCAACATTGGCACGATCCGTCAGGCCGCGCGGCGATGCCGCACCAATCCGTCACGAATGTACTGGGACAACTCCATCGCCGCTGCCCCGGCATGATGGCGGGGTAGGTGGAGATTGATGGCAAAGGTCGGCAGCTCTGGCAGGGCGAAGCTGGATGGCAGGATGTCCAGGTCAGGCGGGACGGTGGACGCCAGCCAGACGGACACGGCAAGGTCCGCCCGCACGGTCGCCAATGTCGCCTCCATGCTGCCGTTTTCGAAAACGGCCCTCCATGCCGTGCCTTGGCTGGTCAACGCCCCCAAGGTCGCAAGACGGAACGCGCAGGTGTCGGCCACCGTTGAAACGGGTAAGGGGCGTTTGAGGTGCGCGGTCCCGGCCTTGGCCCCGATCCAGACGAGCCGCTCGACGCTGAGGCACTCGCCTGCGGCCGGCCCGGCCGGCTCCTCGGCCACGGCAAGGTCAACCCGCCCTGCCCTCAACGCTTCGACCAGTTCCGGGGACGACGCGCACGTCAGGGAGAGTTCCACTCGTGGAAAGGCATCCGCGTAGGCCTTCAGCACCGGCGCTAGATGACTGCTGACCAAATCAGGAGGCACGCCAAGCCGCACCTGCCCCTTCACAGCCGCCGTGGTCATCTCGGCCCATATCTCATCGTTGAGCGCCAGCAGCTTCCGGGCTTGGCCTAACAGGCGCTCGCCGGGCCGGGTCAGCCGCAAGCCGCGTCGGTCCCGCTCGAACAGGCTGCACCCGAGCGTTTCCTCCAGCCGCTTGACCTGTTGGCTGACGGCGCCTTGCGTGAGGTGCAGCACGTTCGCAGCCGCCGTCATACTGGCCTTGTCCGCAACGGCAACGAAGGTGCGGACGAGAAAGGTGTCGAGGTTGCAGGTCATGCCATCCATCATGGCTGAATAAGATGGGCTAAAGCTAATGCAATGCATGACGAACATTAGCTTATCGGGGCATGGCAGCGGACCTATCCTGCCTTTTCTGGGGCGGGGTGGACGGCAACATGGCATTCGACGCGATCTTGCCACTTATTTTGTTCGTGGTTGTTTCGACCATCACACCAGGCGGTGCCACCACCCTGGCAACGGCCTCGGGCGCGCAGTTCGGCTTTTGGCGCTCCGTGCCGTTGATGGCGGGCATCGCTGCCGGGCTGGCGTCGCTTGCTGCCGCATCTGCGGCCGGGTTGGCTGGTCTGCTGCTGGCGGCGCCGTCCCTGCAAACGGCCATGCGGGTGGTCGGGTCGGCCTACCTGCTTTGGCTGGCTTGGAAGATCGCCAGAAGCGGGCGGCCGACCATGAACGCCACCATGGGGGTGCCCACGCGCTTTCTGGGGGGTGCTGGCCTGCTCTGGCTGAACCCGAAAGGCTGGGCGATGACGCTTGGTGCCGCGGCGTCGTTCGCCACCCTCGCCAGCGGGCCCTTGCAGCTTGCGCTTCTGCTCGGGTCGGCCTTCGGCCTTGCGGCGGCCGTGTCGCTATCGCTCTGGTGCTTGGCCGGGCTGCTGCTCGCGCGGCTGCTGCGGACGGAGCGGCAGTGGCGGATTCTCAACGCCTTGCTGGGATTGCTGCTCGCCGCATCCGTCATCCCGATGTGGTTGGAGTGAACGAGACATCGCTTTGAGCTCGGGACACGTCATCTCGATTCGGCTCACGGCGCAGAACCTACGATGCCCGACCGTTGGCCAACATGCGAGCCCCGGTACATCCAAACGTGACCCTGGCTGGCCCGCTTGTGCCCACCAGCAGGACGGGGCATGACGCGCCATGACCAAACTCGCTCCCCGCGTAAGCTGGGTCGCCAGTGGCTGGCCCCCGTTTCCGTGAGCCCGGTTCGGCTAGCCTTCCTGGCGCTGGTGCCGGCCGGGCCGATCCTGCACTACGTGTTCGGCGTTCCCGCCATTTGGGTGTTCGCCACCGGCATCGTCGGTGTGGGCGTCCTGGCGGACTGGATCCGGCTGGCGACGGACCAACTGGCGCGGCACACGGGTCCGGCTGTCGGCGGGCTGCTGACGATCAGCCTGGGCAGCCTGGCGGAGCTGATCCTCGCCTTGTTCGTGCTGACGCAGGGCCACCCGGAGGTGGTGCACGCCCAGATCACCGGCTCCATCATCGGTACCAGCTTGCTCGGACTCGGGCTGGCCATCGTGGTGGGCGGCGCCCGCCGGGAACGGCAAACGTTTAAGCGGGAACGGGCAGGGCTGCTGGCAAGCCTGCTGATTTTGGTAGTGATCGCGCTGCTGTTGCCCGCCGTGTTCGACCTCGCCGCCAAGCAGGCTGGGATCGCCGCACCCAATGACGAAAAACTGAGCCTCGCGGTGGCGGCCGTGCTGCTGCTGCTCTACCTAGGCAACCTCGCCTACACGCTGGTGACGCACCGGGACGTGTTCTCGACCGGGGAGGACGAGGAGGAAGCGGGAGTGGAGCCGTGGCCCCTGTGGCGGTGCCTGCTCGTGCTGGCCGTCGCCACCGCAGGCGCCGCATGGGAAAGCGAGCTGGTGTCGGACGCGCTGGCGGACGCGGCAAGCGCTCTGCACCTATCGCCCACCTTCTTGGGCGTGGTCGTGCTGGCCCTGGTGGGAACGGTCGCCGACCTGTTCGCCGCCGTGTGGTTCGCCCGCCAGGATCGGATGGGGCTGGTGATGAGCATCTGCATCGGCTCTGCCATCCAGGTGGCGCTGGTGGTGGCGCCGCTTCTGGTGATCCTGTCCTGGTTCCTCGGAAGCCCGCTGACGCTGGTGTTCCGCAGCCCGCTCGACCTGTTCGCCATCGCTGGCACCGCCTTCATCGTCAACGCCATCACCGGCGACGGCGAAACCACCTGGTTCGAGGGCGTGATGCTGATGGGCGTATACGCGGTGCTGGGCATCGCATTCTTTTTCGCCTGACCAGTCAGCGCCCCGCGGCGCGGCGCCTTGCGGCAGGCAGGAGCGACGGCCGTCTTGTCAGGAATTTTCCCGACGCCGAATGCCGAACACGGAAGGCGCGCGATGTGCGACCCTATCGGACCATGCTGACGCTCCTTCTATCCCCGATCAGGGCCGTGTCGGGTAGGCTGTCCAGTGCCGCACGCTCTTGGTTGCTGCTGAAGCCGTGGCCGAGCCGCCGCTACCCGAGGAAACACCTTCCATGCCCACACGCAGGAACCTCCGGCCCAGTGTGCTCGGATCCGTTCAGCCACTTCCAGCGGTCTGAGCCGACGCTGCCCCTGCGTGAGGTCACTGGCGCTGCGGCCGTGAGCCTCGAAGCCGACGGCAGCATCAGCGTCATCAAGGCCTCGGCCAAAATCCGCCACGCCTCTGGAGGTCTCGGATGATCACAGCTCCTCACCCAGCCGGAAAGGTGGGCCGATGAACCTCGACCTGACTGAAGCCCTGACCTCGTTGCAAGGCTTGCTGGCAGCCTTCGTCGGCCGCCTGCCGTACCTGGTGATCGCGGTGCTGGTCTACGCGGCATTCCACGTCACGGCCCGGTGGTCGCGCCGGCTAATCGGCCGCTTGACCGAAAGCCGGCGCAAGCACCGGAACGTGGGCCTGGTGCTCGGACGCCTGGTGGAAGGCGGGCTGATGCTGATGGGCGTACTGGTGGCGCTGGTGATCGCCGTGCCGTCCTTCAAGCCGGCGCAGCTCATCCAGATCCTGGGTATCAGCGGTGTCGCGATCGGCTTCGCGTTCCGGGACATCCTGCAGAACTTCCTCGCTGGCATCCTGATCCTGCTGACGGAGCCGTTCCGGATTGGCGACCAAATCATCGTCGACGCCTACGAGGGCACGGTGGAGGATATCCAGACCCGCGCCACCTCCATCCGCACCTATGACGGGCGGCGGGTGGTGATTCCGAATTCGAACCTGTTCACGCAGTCGGTGACGGTGAACACCGCCTTCGAAACGCGTCGTCTGCAATATGACATCGGCATCGGCTACGGCGACGACATCGCGCGCGCCCGCGAGGTCATCATCGGTGCGCTACGCGGGGTACATGGGGTGATACAGGACCCGGCACCGGAAGCTCTGGTGGTGGACCTGGCCGGCAGCAGCGTCAACATCCGGGCACGGTGGTGGATAAACCCGCCGCAGCGCACTGATGTGGTCGCAAGCCTCGACCAGGCGCTGGCGGCGATCAAGGCTGCACTGGTGGCGGAGGGCATCGATCTGCCGTTTCCGACGCGGCAGGTGCTGTTCCACGACCAGACCGAGACCACGGATGGCGATCGAACCCATCAGCGCGAGGGCTGGCCGGCCGGCCAGGGCGATGTGCCGGGTCCACGCTCGATCGCCGGGGCGCTGCTGCGTCGCCCCGGGCGGGGAGACACCGGCCACGGCAAGCCGCCGGAACCTCCCATCCCCAACTAGGCCTCAGCGGCAAAGGCACTCGCCAAGCCGTGCTGGCGGACCGCGACGCAGTGCGCGTGACGCTTGCGCAAATCGGCCAAATCCGCGGCTGTGGCCACATCGTGCTCGGCATTCCCGAGCACCAGGTCGGCGTGGCGCTGCAATGTCATTCCCCGTGCCGGATCACGCTCGCAGCCCAGCACAGCCGCCAGCACCTCCAGCAGCCGGATCAGCACGGCGGTGCTGCCGGCCGCGTTCTGGCGGATGAGGTGGAACATGGCATCGGTCAGCCCGTCGTAATCGACCGCGGGCCTCACCAGCACTGGCCGACCTTCGCGCAGCGTGACGCCACTCGAGAGGTAACGCGGTGCCAGGTCGCAAAGCGCGGCGCCAAGGCGGTCCAGAACACTGATCGCGGTGTGCGGGTCGTTGATGCCCGGCGACAGCGCCCGCACTGCCACCTCGACCAGCTGGCGTATCGAAAACTCCAGGTCAGCCGAACTGACACGCTGTGGCCCGAGCGCGGTGGCATCACGGATCGCCGCGTCCGCCCCGTCCACCGCGGGGATGACCAGCGCCACTGGCGCGCCGGGGAACACGTAGTCGCCCGGACGCACCAGCAACCGCATCGTGATACCGCGCTTCGCCGCCCAGTCCGCGAGCCCGCCCTCGTCGAGTTGCTGTAGGTAGCCGCGGCGGGGATCGGCAACCGGCACCCCGTCACCCCAACGAATATCAGGGGGTGGCTGGGGCTGCGCTTCTTCGCTGGTCAGATGCTGGATGGCCGAGTGCACGTCCTTGGCCACCAGCTCAATCACCTGGTCCACGTTGATGCGGCCGGCCATGTGACCGACGAAAAACACCAGCGTGCCCACGCAAACGAAGGCAAGCGCGATGCCAACGGTGAGCGAAAGATGCGGAATGAACTCGCCTTCGCTATGGGTGCGTACGCTGCGCAACACCATCAGCGCGTAGGAGAAGGTGCCGAGGAAGGCGCCAAGGGTGAACTGGTTGCCGCGATCGCGTGTGAAGTTGCGCAGCAGCCGTGGCCCCATCTGCCCGGCGGCCAGCGACAGCGACGCGATCGTGCAACACCATCAGCGCGTAGGAGAAGGTGCCGAGGAAGGCGCCAAGGGTGAACTGGTTGCCGCGATCGCGTGTGAAGTTGCGCAGCAGCCGTGGCCCCATCTGCCCGGCGGCCAGCGACAGCGACGCGATCGTGATGGAAAACACGGTGCCCGCGACGCCGATCGTGGAGGATGCGACAGCGCCGAGAAGAGTGCGGGCACCCGTGCCCCCGCCATTGTACAACCATGGGCTGTCGATCAGCCATTGCGGCACCACCCCGCTACGATCGACCGACACCAGGCCCACGGCAGCCAGCGCGCCGCAAAACACCATCAGGCCGGGCAGGACCCAGAACGTCTCCCCGAGCACACTGAGCAGCTTGCGGAAGTGAGCGCGCATGATGGGGCCTGCCGGAGGTCAGCGTCGTTAAGGGGTGTCGGTCGTTCGCACGCGCCCCAACGCGTGTCCACTCGGCGTCACCGAATTCATCAACACATGGCTGGTTCACAGGCGAAAGCCGCCAACGTTACTGGCGTCATCGTGCCGCAAGGCAGGCTGAACCGACCCCACCCGTTTGAAAGCCACACGCCATGCCGAACCCGGTTGAGACCGCCCTTCGCGCTGCCGCCGAGCGCGCCGTCGAATGGATCGCGGCCTGGAACCGCAAGCGGCTGCCTGGCAGCGCGGCCGATTACTTGGTCGGGGTCCATAAGCCCATGCCGGCCGAACTGACGCTGCAAGACCTGCCCGTCACCGGGATGATCCCGCCCGGCCTGAACGGCCGCTACCTCAAGATGGGCGCCAATCCGGCGGGGGCTCATTTGGCGGGGCACCATTGGTTCCTTGGCGACGGCATGGTGCACGGCATCGCCCTGCGGAACGGCCGGGCAGAGTGGTATCGCAACCGCTGGATCGGCTCGTGCCTGGCCGCGGCCGCGCTTGGCCGGGCGCCGGCACCAGGCCCGCGCTGGGGCGTCAACGACACGGTCAACACCAACGTGGTCGAGTTCGGCGGCCGCGCCTTCGCCCTGGTGGAGGCGGGCAGCTTTCCGGTCGAGCTTTCCCCCACCCTGGAGGAGCAGCGGTACAATCCGTTCGGCGGCACGCTCGCCGGCTCGTTTTCCGGCCATCCCCATCGTGACCCAATCACCGGCGAACACCACGCCGTGGCGTATGATGGCAGGATCTGGGACACGGTGCGCCACGTCGTCGTCTCGGCAGACGGCGCGGTGGTGCGCGACGTGCCGATTGCCGTGCAGCACGGTCCCTGCATCCACGACTGCGCCATCACTGCGCGTTTCGTCATCGTGCTCGACCTGCCGGTCACCTTCTCCATGCGCGCCGTGCTCGGCGGCCACCTGTTCCCGTTCCGCTGGAACCCGCGGCACCAGGCCCGGCTCGGCCTGCTGCCGCGCGACGGCGACCCGGCCGACATGGTCTGGATCGACCTTGATCCTTGCTTCGTCTTCCACGTGGCCAACGCCTTCGACGCTGCCGATGGCACGGTGGTGCTGGACGTGATCGCCTACGCCACGATGTTCGCTTCGGGGGCAAGCGGACTGGACGCGCTCGGCCAGTTGGAGCGCTGGACAGTGGACCTGGCGGCGCGCCGGCTCAGCCGCCGGGTGATCGACCCGACGCCGCAGGAGTTCCCCCGCATCGACGAGCGCCGCTGCGGCCAAGATTACCGCTACGCCTATACCGTGGCGGTGCCGCCAGACGGCAACCCGCAACTCACCGGCGCCACGCGGATCTACAAGCACGACCTCGCCGGCGGCGGCCGCTGCCAGGTGCACGAGTTCGGCGACACCCACCTGCCCGGTGAGTTCGTGTTCGTCCCGGCCTCGGCCGATGCGGCGGAGGACGAGGGCTGGCTGCTCGGCCTGGTGATCAACACGGCGGAGGAGACCACCGACCTCGTGATCCTCGACGCACAGGCTTTCGAAGACGGGCCGGTCGCCACGGTTCGGCTGCCGCACCGTATCCCGCCCGGGTTCCACGGCAACTGGTTCGCGGATTGAGGACCGGTCGAGGGCAATCGTGCGGTATGTCTAGCTACCCGGCCGTTCATGTGCTCGAACGAGCAGCCGCGCTCAACTACCCACAAGGACGACAGAATATGCCCCTGGTCATGAATCGCCTCTGCCGACTGGCTACGGGCACGCTGCTGTTGCTGGGCTTGGCTATGCCGGTGGCGCAGGCACAAACGGTGGACGAGTTGGTCAGCCGCGGCACGGTCAACATCGGCGTGCTGGCGGACCTGCCGCCGTATGGCATGCTGAACGACAAGCAGGAGGTCGAGGGCTATGACGTCGATGTGGCCAATCTGCTGGGTAAATACCTTGGCGTGAAGGTCAACATCGTCCAGTTAACCGGTCCCAATCGTATCCCGTTCCTGCTGTCCAACAAGGTCGACATCCTGGTTGCGACGTTTGGGATCACCCCGACACGGGCAAAGCAGGTTTGGTTCTCAATTCCGTATAGCGCGTTGCAGAACAAGGTCTGGGCATCCAAAGGCATGCACGTAAGTGGGCCCGCAGATCTGCGAGGTAAGCGCGTCGGCGTTCCACGCAGTTCGGTCCAGGACCTGCTGCTGACAGACCTGCTGGGCTCCACCGCCCGTATTCAGCGCTTCGACGACGACGCCAGCACCTACCAGGCCTACCTCTCCGGCCAGGTTGATGCGATCGGCGAGACCGACGTGACCACCAACGCGCTTGCGGAGCGCAATCCGTCCATGGACATCGAAGGCAAGTTCATGCTGCTCAGCCAGCCGAACGGGATCACCGTTCGGGCAAACCAAACCAATCTGCTGCAGTGGATCAACACATTCCTTTACTATGTCCGCAACGATGGAGAGTTGGCCGCTATTCACCAGAAGTGGCTGCATCAGCCGATGCCGCCGCTGCCCTACTGAGGTGCCGCGGCGGACGAGGGCGTGGGTCCAGCGAGCCTTGCGGGTCCTGGGAGATCAACTGGCAGGCCAGCCGCGCGGCGGGCCGGTTGGCAGGACCGACGAACTGGGCGACCCGGTGAACTGACGCGCCGGCTCCGAGCTCGGGTCGCAGCCCCCGGACCTGTTTCGCCACACCGGCCTGCCGCCCTCGAACGCCGCCCCATGCCAGCCGTGCTCACCCGGCCGGTTCGTCCGACCGCGCAACGGCCTTGAACCCCAACGCCGATGAGAGACCCGTGGCGACGGTCATCACCCGCGCGGTTTCCGCACTGCGTGGGCCGGTCTCGACCAGCCCCGCCGGGCCGATCAGCGTCACCGCCAGTTGCAGATGGCCGGTATGGTCGAAGACGGGCACGCTTACCGCGTTGATGCCCGGGACGGGCGAGCCGATGGCGGTCGCGTAGCCCGACTGCCGAACTGCCGCCACATCGTGCC
This sequence comes from Acetobacteraceae bacterium, assembly GCA_965199555.1. Lineage (GTDB taxonomy): Bacteria > Pseudomonadota > Alphaproteobacteria > Acetobacterales > Acetobacteraceae > LMUY01. The sequence continues at coordinate 191,149 of CBDASJ010000016.1, forward strand.
TGAACTGGGTGGGGTCCACCGGATTGCCGATGCGTTGCGTCCGTTCGGTGGCCCGCATCTCGGCCTTCACACGCGGCCCGATGATGGCAGGCGGCAGGAAGGCGGCGAACACCCGGCCGGTGGCGGTCCCTGCAAGGGAGTACACGGCGCCGGGCCGCAGGTTCACATGCAACTGGTCGCGTGCCTCGTGCACCTGGACGATGGTGGCGCCGAACGAGCCCCAAACGGTCAGCGTGACCATCAGCCCCAGCTCGGCGGCCAGCTTCGCCGCGGCGTCCCCGGCCAGGCGCAGCGCGTCCAGGCTGCGGAGCCGGGCCAAGCCCAGGTCCAGCGCCAGCGGGCCGAGCTGGTAGTGTCCGGACGCCCCGTCCTGCTCCACCAGGCCGATCTTGCGCAGGCTGACCAGATAGGCATGGGCCTGTGCCGGTGGAACCTTCGCGCCGGACGCGATGTCGCGCAGCATCACCGGCCTGCCAGCGGCTGCCATCATCACCAGGATGCGGCCGCCCACTTCCACCGACTGCACGCCGCGGCCGGGCACGTCCATTCTGCGTCGGCCGCTGCCGTCAGGCGGCTTGCGGCTGGCGGTCGGTTTGGATGGCGCGCTCGGCCCCGGCCAGGTGGCGGGCGGCGATATAACCGAAGGTGAGCGCCGGGCCGAGCGTGATGCCGCCGCCCGGGTAGTTTCCGCCCATGATGCTGGCCATGTCGTTGCCGGCTGAATACAGGCCGGGGATCGGCTGGCCGGCGCCGTCCAGCACGCGGGCATGGCCATCGCTGCGCAGCCCGGCGAAGGTACCCAAATCGCCCACCACCACCTCCACCGCGTAGAACGGCGCCGACGCGATCGGGGCCATGCAGGGGTTGGGCGTGAACTCCGGGTCGCCATTGAAGCGGTTGTAGGCGGTCGAACCCTTGCCGAACTCGTGGTCCTCTCCGCCCGGCACGTCGCGGTTCCAACTGGCGACCGACTCCGCCAGCCCCACCGGATCAATGCCGGCCGCCGCCGCCAGCTCCGCCAGCGTTCGCCCGCGCTTCAGGTAGCCGGACCGCACCTGCGAGCCGGAGGGTACGGGGAACGGCTTGACGAAGCCCAGGCCGAAGCGGCGCAGGAACGGCTTGTCCACCACCAGGAAGGCGCGGGCGGGCTTGCCCGCTTCGCCGGCGGCGAACAGGGCCTGACAGAAATCGTGATACGAATTGGCCTCGTTCACGAAGCGCCGCCCGTTTGGCAGCACGGCGATTAGGCCCGGCTTGCCGCGGTCGATGAAGTGCGGGAACACGCCCCAACTGCCGTCGCGGCGCGGCACGCGGGACACCGGGACCCAGGCTGCGGCGTTCGGATAGCCGTTTTCCACCGTGGCGCCGGCCTCTTCCCCCAAACGAAGCCCGTCCCCGGTGTTGGACAACGGTGCCGGGGAGTGGTGGCCGGTGTTGTCGGCGTCGTGCGGGAACATGGTTCTGCGGCGGGCCTTGTCCTGCGGGAAGCCGCCCGCGGCCAGCACCACGCCGCGGGCGGTGCGGACCTGCACCTCGCCCTTGGGCGTGGTCAGCGTGGCGCCGCGCACCGCCCCGTCAACCACAAGCAGCCGGGTCGCCGGCGCGTCGGTTAGCACGGTGGCGCCCCCATCCAGCGCGCTGCGGAACAGCCGGCCGGCAAGCGCATTGCCGTTGGTCAGCAGCATGCCGCGGCCGTTGCCCGCCATGTCTCGCGCGTGCTGCGCCAGGCGACGCACCACGAAGGCGGCGGATTTGACCGACCGGGTGACGTTGAAGAAGTGCCGCAGCTCCGGCCCCGAGCCCATCATCAGTCCCAGGAAGGTCAGCTCCGGCAGCGGCAGCCGCAGCCGCTTCAGCTCGGGGCCCAGTTCCTGGCCGCGAAAATCCTTGGCCTTGATGGAGCGCCCGCCCGGCAACCCGCCCGGCGCGGTGGGGTGATAGTCGGAGAAGGCGGAGGCCGGCTCGAACTGCACAACCGTCTTGTCCTCGAAGAAGCCGATGGCTTCCGGCCCGGCCTCAAGGAAAGCGTCCACGCATTCGGCATTGAAGTGGTTGCCGGCCTCATGACGCAGGTAGGTGCGCGCGGCTTCGGCGCTGTCGGCGACGCCATCCCGGCGGGACACCGGATTGTTCGGCACCCACATGAAACCGCCGGACAGCGCCGTGGTGCCACCCACCACGCTGTCTTTCTCCGCGACGATCACCGTCAGCCCGCGTGCCTGGGCGGCCACGGCGGCTGCCAGGCCACCGGCGCCGGAACCCACCACTAGCACGTCGCATTCGAGCGTCTCAGTCATGGATGCCTCCGTTCAAAGAAACCGTCACGTCGCGAGGTAGCCGCCATCCACCACCAGCGTGGTGCCGGTGACGTAGCTGGACATGGCGGAAGACAGGAACACCACGGGGCCGACCAGCTCCTCCGGGTCGCCGTAGCGGCCCATCGGGATGCGGGCGAGAAAGCGTTCGGACCGTTCGGGGTTGGTGCGCGTCGCTTCCGTCATGGCGGTCGCGAAGGTGCCGGGAGCGACCGCGTTCACCCGCACGCCGTCCTTTGCCAACTCGTGGGCCATGGATTGCGTCATCGCCCGCACCCCCGCCTTGGACACCGGGTAGCTGACGGAGGTCGCGGTGGAGACGAAGGCGGCGATGGAAGCGATGTTGACGATCGTGCCCCGGGTCTGGCGCAGCGCCGGCAGAAAGGCGAGGCTGGTGTTCAGCGTGCCCTTCAGGTTCACGTCCATGCCGGCGGCCCACCACCGCTCCAGCTCCGGGCTGTCCAGGCTGTGGCGCGGGCAGATGCCGGCATTGTTGACCAACAGCGACACCGGCCCGGCTGCCTCGGCCACGGCCGCCGCGAGGGCGTTGCAGCCCGCCACGTCCGTGACGTCGTGGGGGTGGCCCCAGGCGGTGCCGCCGGCTGCGCGGATGGCGGCTGCGGTGCGCTCGGCGGTGACGGGGTCGAGGTCCGTGGCGACCACGGCGGCGCCTTCCCGGGCCAGGCCCTTGGCGATCGCCTCGCCATTGCCCTGCCCGGCGCCCGTGACGAGCGCAACCCGTCCTGCAAGCAGCATATCGCCGGCCCTCCCCCCCCTTATGGGGGACGCAACCACGGAGCGCCCGTTTAAGCAATCCCGCATTCGGTCCGTGCGAACGGTTTCGCTAAGCGCGAACGAGATTTCACGCCGGCTCGTTGCATTCACGCTTTGCGGGACCGTCCGGCCGATATATCGTCGGGTGCAAACAGACCGGCCACGACGATGGCCGCCTATGAGGGGAAGCACGATCATGAGCCAAGCCGGATTTCCGATCGGCCGACGCACCGCACTGGCGGGACTGGCCGCTGGCGGCCTTGCGATGCCTTGGGTGCGCCGGGCCACGGCCCAGACGGCGCCGCTTCGCATCGGAATGATGTCCGATCTGTCGAGCTGGGGGCGCGACAACGGTGGCGCGGGCGCGGTATATGCCGCCCAGCAGGCCGCGCGCGAGTTCAACAACACGGTGGCCGGGCGCCCGGTCGAGATCCTGATCGGCGACCACCAGATGTCGCCCGATATCGGGATGACGATCGCGCGCAAGTGGATCGATCAGGACAACGTACAAGCCATCGCGGACGTGCCGAACTCCGCCATCGCGTTCGCGGTGCAAAGCTTGTTGAAGGAGAAGGACCGGGTCGGGCTGTTCTCCGGCCCCGGCTCCAGCGAGTTGACCAACAGCCGGTGCAACGACCGCACCGCGTCGTTCACCTACAACACTTACGCCACGGCCAAGGTCGTCACCACGGCGCTGGCCAGCCAGGGCGTGAAGAGCTGGTTTTTCATTGCCGCCGACTACGCGTTCGGCAAGCAGTTGCAGGCCGACGCCACCACGTTCATCCAGCAGGCCGGCGGCAAAGTGGTGGGTGGCGCGTTGCACCCGACCGGGCTGACGGATTTTTCGTCGCTGCTGTTGCAGGCGCAGGCGTCCGGGGCGGACGTGATCGCGCTGTGCAACACCGGCAGCGACTGCACGAACGCCCTGAAACAGGCCAACGAGTTCGGCATCGTGAAATCCGGCCGCCGCATGGCCGCGCTCGGCATGTTCCTCAGCGACGTGAAGGCGGCCGGGTTGGAAGTGACGCAGGGCACGGTCTATGCCACCTCCGCCTACTGGGCCATGTCGGACGCGACGAAGGCGTGGTGCAAGCCCTATTTCGACAAGGTCGGCATGATGCCCACCATGCTGCAGATCGGCACCTACACCGCCGTGCGGCACTATCTGGAAGCGGTCGCCGCCGCAAACTCGATCGACGCCGGGATCGTGATGGCCAAGATGCGCGAGCTGCCGGTGACGGACGCCTTTGTGCAGGGCGCCCGGTTGCGGGAAGACGGGATGGTGATCCGCGACATGTACCTGGCGAAGGTGAAAAGCCCTGCCGAGTCGAAGTATCCCTGGGATTACCTGGATATCGTGCAGACGGTGAAAGGGGAGGACGCTTACCGGCCAGCATCCCAGTCGAGCTGCCCGCTGCTGAAGAAGACATAGGCTGTGCAATAGGCTTGCGAGGCGGCGGCTTGCCTCCTCCTGCGGAGGAGGTCATTTCATCAGGGCCTGAATATCGGCATGGGACGTGATGCCGCCCAGTGCCGACGGCAGGTCGCCAGTGCGTAACAGGCGGCCGGCCTGCAGCAGTGAGCCATACGCCGCCCGGGCCAGCGCACCTCCGACGCTGATCCTCCGCACCCCTGCATCGGCGAGCGCCTGAACGGGAAGCAGGCCGTCACGGGGGCCGGACAGCACATTGACCGGCTTCGGCGCGACGGCGGAAACAACCGCGCGCACGGCATCCAGCGTCGGAAGGGCCGGGGCATACAGGCAGTCGGCCCCGGCTTCGGCGAACGCGACGAGGCGCCGGATGGTGTCGTCCAGGTCGGGCCGCCCGTGCAGGAAGTTCTCGGCCCGGGCCGTCAGCATGAACGGGTGCGGCGCGGCCCGGGCCGCGGTGACGGCGGCGCGAATGCGGGCAACGGCCACATCGAATTCGTGGATGGGAGAGGCCGGGTCGGCCGTGGTGTCCTCGATCGTGCAGCCGCACAGCCCGGCGGCGGCGGCCAGGCGCACCGTTTCGGCACACTGTTCCGGTGCCGCGCCGTAGCCATCCTCGAGATCGGCGGACACGGGCAGCTCAGTGGCCGCCACGATCTCGGCCGCATTTGCCAAGGCTTCCGCGCGGGTCACGGCAGCTTCGCCATCGCGGCGACCCAGCATGAAGGCCAGGCCTGCCGAGGTGGTGGCAATGGCCGAAAAGCCTTGGCTGGCGAGGATGCGGGTGCTCCCGGCGTCCCAGGCATTGGGGATGACGAAGCACCCTTCCCTGTGCAACGCTTGGAAACGCTCTGCCTTATCGCCTTGGGTCATAATTCGGCTCCTTCGAGGTCAGTCTGGTGGATTGGCAAGGATGGTCGGCGACACGCGGTGGTGGACGGCCATGCGGCTCCGGAACTCGATCACCGGGTTGGAGCATGAACCGGGATGCCGCACTCGCCGGGAACGGACCTCATCCCCCACTTCATCATCCCGCAGCGCGTGGCACGGTGTAGGATGCGCCAGATGACGGATGACGGCGACCTCGTGTGGGAAGCGGCATGGCAGCGGCGTGACCCGGCGTTCGACGGGCGGTTCTTCATCGCGGTGCGCACCACCGGGATCTATTGCCGCTGCGTTTGCCCCGTCCGGCTGCCGTTCCGTCGCAACGTCTCGTTCCTGCCCAGCGCCGCCGCGGCGGAGGATGCGGGGTATCGTCCCTGCCTGCGTTGTCGTCCGGAAACGGCGCCGTTCTGCCCGGCCTGGAACGGCACGCGAAGCACGGTGCAACGTGCGGCCCGGCTGATCATCGACGACGGCGCGCTGGACGGCGAAGGCGCCACGGTGGAGGCGCTGGCCGCCCGGCTCGGCATCACCGCCCGACACCTGAGCCGCCTGTTCCTGCGGCACTGGGGCGCCACCCCATCGGCGGTGGCGCGCACCGCCCGGGTGCAGCGGGCCAAGCGGCTGCTGAGTGAAACCGACCTGCCCATGACCGCCATCGCGATGCAGGCCGGCTTCGGCAGCCTGCGCCGGTTCAATGCCGTGTTCGCGGAGGTCTACCGGCGCCCGCCGGGCGCCATCCGGAGGAAGGCGTTTCCCGCAGCCGCGCCGCCCGCCTAGCGACCTGCAAGCACTTGTGTGGAGCGGACCACGTGCCGTTCCAGCCTCCCTCGCCCTGCCAAAGCCGTCACAACCTTGAGGGCGACGGTGAATGCACGCATGCTGCACCGACTGGGGGCGTTTCGGCCGCCCTTGGCGTCATGGAGGAGAACCGGGTTGTCGTTACCCTGCCGCGTCCTTCTGCTGTCCTCCGCTGCGCCGATCGCCGCCGCCGCGGGGGTGTCCGGCCTTTCGATGACGCTGCCACTGGCGCCGCAAGGGTGAGCGGAGTGGCGCCGGCGGCCGGGCGTGGGGCCGCGCCGGGTTCGGCTGTGCTGGCCTTGCGCATCGGGGCGGCGCTGCTCCAGGCCGTTGCGCTGTATGCCCTGGTGGCGGCAGCCCTGCCGCCATCGCAGTGGCCGGCGAGCCACCCCGGCTTGTTCCTGCCGCTGGTTCTCATCGCCACCGGTGTGCCGCTGCTGGTCGTCGCTGGCGCGGGCCGCCTGCCGGTTAGGGCACTCGGGCTTTGGGCCGCCGTGGCCGCCATGGCGCTGTTCGGCTTCGGCTGGTGGGATGTGGCGCGGCGCCCGCCGGGGCCGGCCGACGGCATGGATGCGCTGATACCCTGGCCGCCGCTGATCCCGGCCCTGCTCGCCGGCTTCTTCGTCGCCAACGTGCTGCTCACGGATTGCGTGCAGGAAAGGCGCTTGCTGACGCCCTATGGTCGGCACATCGACACGGCCTGGAAGCAGACGCTGCAAGCCGCCTTGGCGGCTGCTTTCACCGGGCTGCTGTGGGGCGTGCTGGCGCTAGGGGCCGGGTTGTTCGGGATCTTGGGCATCGACCTGTTCAGCCCGGTCCTGGCGCAGCCCTGGTTCGCCCTGCCCACCACGGCCGTGGCCTTCGCCATCGCCGTCCATGTGACGGACGTGCAGCCCGGGCTGATCCGCGGCGCGCGTATCGTGCTGCTGCTCCTGCTGTCCTGGCTACTGCCGCTGCTCGCTTTCATCCTGCTCGCCTTTCTGCTGGCGCTGCCCTTCACCACGCTGCAGCCGCTGTGGCAGACGCATTTCGCGGCCGCTTTGCTGCTGTCCACGGCGGGGGTGGTCGTGGTGCTGGTCAATGCCGCCTATGCAGAAGGCGCAGACTGGCGGGGGTCGCGGGTGAAGCGGCTGGCAGCGTCCGTTGCGTCGCTGGAGTTGCCTTTGCTGCTGGGGCTGGCCGCAGCGGCGTTGTGGCAGCGCGTTGCGCAATATGGCTGGTCGGTGGATCGCATCTTCGCGGCTGCTGGCCTGGTGCTGCTCGCCTGCTATGCCGGAGGCTACGTGGCCGCGGCGCTGGGCCGGCGGTGGGCGTTGCTGGAGCGGACCAACCTCGTCGCCGCCTGCATCGGGCTGCTGCTGATCCTGCTGCTGTTCTCGCCGGTGGCCGACCCGGCGCGGCTCATGGTGGCCGATCAGCTCGGGCGCCTGCACGCGGGCCGGATCGCGCCGGCCGCGTTCGACTTCGCCACGCTCGGGAGCGACGGCGCGCGCTGGGGCGCCAAGGCGGTCGAGCAGTTGCATTCCGACCCGGACGCCGCCATCGCCGCCGCTGCCCGCGCCGCCGACGGGCCCGCCACGGCCGGGCCTCCCGCGGTGCTGGAACCGGACCAGCTTGCCGGCCGGGTGACCGTGCTGCCTGCCGGTCACGCCCTTCCTGCCGCCCTGCTGCACGCCCGCTTCGGCACCGATGCAGACGATATCCCATTCTGCTTCCTTCCCGGCAGCGCCACCTGCACGGTTCGCTTCCTCGCCCTTGTCCCCGGCAACCCGGACGCGGCGTTGGTGGTTTACGGCTTCACCGCCGACATCCTGGAGCAGGTCGCGCCCGAGCGATGGGAGAAGACCGGCACCCTTGCCGGACCCGCCGGCTGCCCGGCGACGCAGGCGGCCTTGGGCGCACCCGGGCTGGAGCTGGTGCCGCACCCCGCCCAGGACATCGTTGCCGGCGGTTGGCGGCTGACGGTGACTCCGCTGCCCCAACCCTGCCCGCCGGAGGACGCGAAGTGACGCCGCCGCCAGGTCGAAGCCGCGCGGGATGGTGAGCGGGCTGTCCAGGCGGCTGCTGGCGACGGTGGCTGTCCTGCTGCCGTTCGGCCGCCGTGCGGCGGCTGCGGATGATGGAACGGCGGCAGAACGCTTGGCGGCGATCCGCGCGCTGGTGTTCGACCCGGCGGCAACGTTCAGCGTGCGGGCGGTGCTGGCCGAATTGGACGGGATCGAGCCCCTGACCGCGCCTGACAGCGCCGGGCGCGGAGAGGTGTTGCGGTTGCGCTCGTTCGTGGAAGGCAAGGGCGGCCGCGCGGACGACTCGATCCGGCACGGGGAGGAGGCGCTGCGCCTGGACGCGGCGCACCCGTTCCTGTCGCTCGCGGACAAGGTGTCGCTGCAGTACGGCGTCGCCCGGCAAGCGGAGGCGGCCGGACGGTGCGAGGCTGCCATCCCGCATTACCGGGCCGTGCTGCCGCTGTTGGCGGCGAACGGCACCAGCCTGAGCGGGCAGCTCGGCACCCGCCAGCGCCTCGCCTTCTGCCTGCACGAGGCCGGGCAGTTCGCCGAGGCCCTGCAGGTCAACCAGGCGCTGCTGGCGGACAGCCGCGCGTTGTTCCCGCCAGATGACCCGAAGACCTTTTCGGCGCGCACCAACCTGGCGCAGAACCAATACTCGCTTGGCCAAACCGCGGCAGCGCGGGTCACGCTGGAGGGCCTGCTGGCGGACGCAACGCGGGCGCAGGATGCGGAAACGACCGACACCGCCCTGTTCCAGCTCGGCGTCCTCGCCTTCGAAGGCGGCCGGGCGGACGAGGCGGTGGGCTTCATGGACCGCCGCCTGGCGCTGGCCCGCGCCTCGGGCGACGCGACGCGGATCGGGGCGGCCGACCGCGACTTCCAGACCCTGCACGACAAGCTGGCCGACGTTCCCGGCCGGTGATGCCCGCCAGCAGCGCGAGCTGGCCTGCGTGGGCGTCGCCCGACGTGGATAAGGCCGAATAGCGCCGAAGCGCGCGATTCGACCGCCCGGTTGGTTTCCCCACGGCTCCGGGTGCGTAACCCTACGACAGGTGGTCTGCCGCAGATTACCAACCGTTTGCCGCTCCTACCCCCGCCTCCATGGAGGCGGGGACACTGAACCAGGCCGTCTGAGATGCATCAGTCACATACGGGCCAGGATCTCCTCCTTAGGGTTGAACTACGTCATTCATGAACGACTAGGTGAGGCTGCTGATGTTGTGTTCCGTCACGCCGACCAGCGTGATGGTCGAGTGGTCCGACAAGGACACGACGGTGTTCCCGCCGATGACGGACTGGTTCACGGTCGCAGGGTCGTACCCGTTCAGGCTGAGGTGGTCGGTCCCAACCTTGAAGTTGTTGATGACGTCGTTTCCGCCGGCGCGGCCGTTGATCAGGACGTAGACGTTGGTGCCAGCACCGCCATCGACCGTCGTTGTTCCCGTGCCGAACGCAACGGTGTCGTTGCCATTCCCCTCGTGGATGGTCAGGTTGCCGCTGCCACCCCAGACCAGGTCGTTGCCCTTGCCGCCGTAGATGGTGTTGGTGCCGGCCGAGGCCACGAAGACATCGTTGCCAACGCCGCCGATCATGACGGTGTTGCTGTTGATGTCGCCGTTGCCGCCCAACACGTCGGAGCCGGAGCCACCCCACAGCGTGCTGTAGCCGGAACCACCCCACATCTCTTCGTTGCCGGCACCCGCCACCAGCACGCTGGTGCCACTGCCACCCACGAGGATGCTGCCGCCCTCGTCACCGGAGAACAGGGTCGAGTTCCCCGATCCGCCGAAGGCGACGGACCCGGCGCGGGCGACAAGCGTCTCAGTCCCGCCGCCACCCACCAGGGTTTCGCCCGAACCGCCAGCGGACAGGGTGTCCGTGCCGGTGTCGGAACCGAAGAGGGTATCCCCGGCCGCGACACCCACAAGGGTTGTCGTTCCCCCGCCGGCGACCAGCACGTTGTTGCCTGCCAACCCGCCGATCAACGTGCCACCGCCGGTTCCGCCGATGGCCGTGATCGTCCCGTTGCCGCCAAAGACGTTCGTCGCCGAAGCATTGCCGTAGAACGTCAGGTTGGCGTCCACGTTGTTGACGACCGTGGACGGACCCATCGCGGCGATCGTGGCCGTGCCGCTATGGACCGTGATGGTGTCGTTGCCCTGGCTGACGAAATTGTTGGTTTCGCTCAGCAGGTCCACCACGCTTCCGATCGGCCCGCTGCCCGTGGAGGCAGCCAGCGTCTTTGGCGTCGTGTCGAACACCGGCAGGCTGTAGGCGGAGGTGCTCGGTTGCGTGATCGTGCCGATGAGCGTGCCCGCCGTGTCGTAGATGTTGATCAGTGCCGCGGTGTTGCTGACCGAGGTCAACAACTGGCCGCCCTGGGTGGAGTTGGTGTCGATGGTGGAGAGCAGGCCGGCACTGGTGTAGTTGTAGGACGTCGTCGTCGCGCTGCCGGCAGTGGATGTTTTGACGGCGTAGCTGTTGTCGGCATTGATCGTCAGTTCCAGCGGTGCCGATGCATCCGAGACGTTGCCGGCAGCATCCGTTGCCGTCACGTCCAGCGCATACTGCCCGGCCGCCAACGCCGCGGGGTAGCTGAACGTCCAGGCGCCGCCAACGGCCGTCACCGCGCCGATGACATTGCCGTCCTGGAAGATGTTGACGGTGCTCCCGCTTTGCGCAGCTCCACCGATCACCGGCTTTGCCGGATCGGTGGCAGCGGGTGCCCGACCCAGCGTCGGCGTAGACGGGGAGGCCGTGGCGATCGTCAGGGCCAGCGGCGCGGACGCCACCGACACGTTGCCCGCCACTTCGGTCTGCGTTGCCGTCAGGTTGTGCAGGCCGGCCGCCAGCGGGCTGGTCGTGACCGACCAGGCGCCGGTGCCGTCCACGACGGCACTGCCGATCGCGATGGCGCCGTCGAACAGCGTGACGGTGTCGCCAGCCATGCCGGCTCCGGTGATCACCGGAGCCGTCACGTTGGTGACATTGTCGCCTGCCACCCCGCTGTCGCTGGCCGAGGCCAGCACGGGCGCACCCGGTGCCGCCGGCACCGTCGCGTCGATCGTCAGGCCCAGGGCCGCCGTTGCCGGCGACACGTTGCCAGCGGCGTCGGTCTGCGTCGCTGTCAGGCTATGCAGGCCGGCCGCCAGCGACGTCGTGGTCACCGACCAGTTGCCGGTGGCCGCCACGATGGCCGTGCCGACCGTGCTCAAGCCGTCGAACAGGGTCACCGTGTCGCCCGCCACGCCGTTCCCGGTAATCACCGGGGTCGTGACGTTGGTGACGTGGTCACCCACGACGCCGCTGTCGCTGGCCGAGGCCAGGTTCAGCGTTGCCGGCACCGCCGGAACCGCCGTGGCGATGGTCAAGGCCAAGGCGCCGGACGCGGCGGACACGTTGCCGACGGCGTCGGTCTGCGTTGCCGTGAGGGCGTGCACACCGTCCGTCAGATGGCTGGCCGTGACCGACCAGGCGCCAGTGCCACTCACGACGGCACTGCCGATCGCGGTGGTGCCGTCGAACAGGGTGACGGTGTCGCCAGCCATGCCCGACCCGGTGATCACCGGAGCCGCCACGTTGGTGACGTTGTCGCCCACCACGCCGCTGTCGCTGGCTGCGGCCAGCACCGGCACGCCGGGTGCAGCGGGCAGAGCCGTGGCGATCGTCAGGGCCAGCGGCGCGGACGCCACCGACACGTTGCCCGCCACTTCGGTCTGCGTTGCCGTCAGGTTGTGCAGGCCGGCCGCCAGCGGGCTGGTCGTGACCGACCAGGCGCCGGTGCCGTCCACGACGGCACTGCCGATCGCGGTGGCGCCGTCGAACAAGGTGACGGTGTCGCCAGCCATGCCCGACCCGGTGATCACCGGAGCCGTCACGTTGGTGACGCGATCACCCACCACTCCGCTGTCGCTGCCTGCCGCCAAGACCAGCGCCCCCGGTGCCGCCGGCACCGTCGTGTCGATCGTCAAGCCCAGGGCCGCCGTCGCCGGCGACACGTTGCCGGCCGCGTCGGTCTGCGTTGCCGTCAGGCTATGCAGGCCGGCCGCCAGCGACGTCGTGGTCACCGACCACTTGCCGTCCACCGCCACGGTGGCCGTGCCGACCGTGCTCAGGCCGTCGAACAGGGTCACGGTGTCACCCGCCACGCCGGTCCCGGTGATCACCGGGGTGGTGACGTTGGTGACGCGGTCACCCACGACACCGCTGTCGCTGGCCAAGGCCAGGCTCAGCGTTGCCGGCACCGCCGGAACCGCCGTGGCGATGGTCAAGGCCAAGGCGCCGGACACGGCGGACACGTTGCCGACGGCGTCGGTCTGCGTTGCCGTGACAGCATGCACACCGTCCGCCAGCGGGCTGGCCGTGACCGACCAGGCGCCGGTGCCGTCCACGATGGCGCTGCCGATCGCGGTGGTGCCGTCGAACAGGGTGACGGTGTCACCAGCCACGCCAGACCCGGTGATCACCGGAGCTGCCACGTTGGTGACGCGATCGCCCAGCATGCCGCTGTCGCTGGCCGCAGCCAGCACCGGCACGCCGGGTGCCACTGGCACTGTCGTGGCAATCGTCAAGGCCAGCGGCGCGGACGCCACCGACACGTTGCCCGCCACTTCGGTCTGCGTTGCCGTCAGGTTGTGCAGGCCGGCCGCCAGCGGGCTGGTCGTGACCGACCAGGCGCCGGTGCCGTCCACGACGGCACTGCCGACCGCGGTGGCGCCGTCGAACAAGGTGACGGTGTCGCCAGCCACGCCGGACCCGGTGATCAACGGAGCCGTCACGTTGGTGACATTGTCGCCTGCCACGCCGCTGTCGCTGGCCAAGGCCAGCACGGGCGCACCCGGTGCCGCCGGCACCGTCGTGTCGATCGTCAGGCCCAGGGCCACCGTTGCCGGCGACACGTTGCCGGCCGCGTCGGTCTGCGTCGCCGTCAGGCTATGCAGGCCGGCCGCCAGCGACGTCGTGGTCACCGACCACTTGCCATCCACGGCCACTGTGGCCGTGCCGACCGTGCTCAGGCCGTCGAACAGGGTCACCGTGTCGCCCGCCACGCCCGTCCCGGTGATCACCGGGGTCGTGATGTTGGTGACGTGGTCACCCACGACACCGCTGTCGCTGGCCAGGGCGAGCACAAGCCCCCCTGGTGCCGCATCGGCAGCGGTGTCGATCGTGACCGGCAGGGCCAACGACCGGGCGGACACGTTGCCCGACGGGTCGGTGACGGTCAGCTGGAAGTTGTGCACCCCATCGGCAAGCGGGGAAGACGGCGCGACGGAGAACACGCCGTTGGATCCCACGACCGCGGAGCCGAGGGCGGTCGTGCCCTCATACAGGGTGACGGTGTGGCCAGGGATGCCGGTTCCGGTCAGCGCCGGAGCCGTGACGCTGGTGAGATTGTCCCCTGCAACACCGCTGTCGCTGGCCGGTGCAAGCACGAAGCCGGTCGGCGCCGCATCGGCGATCGTGTCGATCGTCAATGCCAATGGCGTGGAAGCGAGCGACGTGTTGCCCGCCGGGTCGACGGCGGTGATCGTCAGGCTGTGGATGCCATCCGCCAGCGCCGTGGCCGGCGTGATGGAGTACGTGCCAGCCTGGCCGATCGTGGCCGTGCCGATCACGGCCGCACCGTCGTGAAGCGTGACCACGTCGCCGGCGACGCCCGTGCCGGTGATGGCAGGCCGAACAACGCTGGTGATCGCGTCGCCCAACGTGCCGGTGTCGCTGGCCGGGGCCAGCACCGGAGCCGTGACGAGCGGGGGAGTCGTGTCGATCGTCAGGACCAGGGGGCTGGAGGACGCGGACACGTTCCCCGCCGGGTCAGCCTCCCGAACCGTCAGGCTGTGCAGCCCTTCGGACAAGGTGCTGGTGGGTGTGACGGCGAACGTGCCATCGGCTGCCACCATGATGCTGCCCACCGCCGTCGCACCATCATACAGCGTGGCCGTGGACCCGGCAGTGCCCGTGCCCGTGATGGTCGGCTGCGTGACATTGGTGAGGTGATCGCCAGGGAGGCCGCTATCGTCCGCCGGGTTGAGCGTGAGCCCGGCCGGCGCGGCGTCCGCCGTGGTGTCGATCGTCACGCTGAGCGTCTGGGACGCTGCCGACACGTTACCCGCGATGTCGGTCTGCTTGAGGGTGAAGTCATGTGTCCCCTCCGTCAGCGGCGTCGTCGGAACCACCGAGAACTTGCCGTTGGAGCCGACCACGGCGGTGCCGACATTGGTGGCGCCGTCATACAGCGTCACCAGATGGCCCGCCGCGCCGACCCCGGTGATCGCCGGAAGCGTCACGTTGGTCAGATTGTCGGCAACCACGCCGCTGTCGCTGGCCAAGGCGAGCGCCACGTTCGAGGGAGCGGCGTCCGCCGTCGTGTCGACCGTGAGAGAGAATGGCGCGGACAGGCTGGACGTGTTGCCGGCCGGGTCCGTCGCATCCAACCGAAGGGCGTGGATCCCGTCCGCCAGCGCGGCGGTGGGCGTGACGGAGAAGGCGCCGGACACCCCCACCACGGCGGAGCCGATCACGGTGGCGCCGTCATACAGCGTCACGACGTCACCCGCCGTGCCCGTGCCGACGATCGCGGGCTGGTTGAAGTTGGTTACCCGGTCGCCGATGGTCCCGCTGTCGTTGGCGGCCGAAAGCGTGGGCGTCGGAACGGCCGGAGCCGTGGTGTCGATCGTCAAGCCGAGTGCGGTGGATGCGACGGACACGTTGCCCGCCACGTTGGTTTCCTGGGCGGTCAGCGTGTGGACGCCCTCGGCCAGGGCCGAAGCCAAGGTGATGGAGAACGTGCCGTCCGAGGCGACCACGTCGCTGCCGATGACCGACGCACCGTCGAACAGGGTGACCGTGTCCCCGGCCACGCCTTGGCCGGTGATGGTCGGCTGCACGGCGTTGGTGAGGTTGTCCCCGGCCGTGCCGCTGTCGTCCGCCGGGTTGAGCGTCAACCCGGTCGGAGCGGCGTCGGCAACGGTGTCCACCGTGACACTGAGCTGCGAGGATGCAGCCGACAGATTCCCCGCCAGGTCAACTTGCTTGACGGTGAACTGATGCACGCCATCGGCAAGCGCCTGGGTCGGTGCAACGGAGAACTTGCCGTTCGACCCGACCACCGCCGTGCCGACGGCGACGCCGCCGTCATACAGCGTGACGGTGTGGTTCACGACACCGGTGCCGGTGACGGCGGGGTGCGTGACGTTGGTCAGGTTGTCGCCGACCACGCCGCTGTCGCTGGCGAGGGCCAGGGCCGAGAGGGTGGGTGCGGCGTCCGCGACGGTGTCGATCGTGACGGACAGCGCGGCCGACAGCGTGGACACGTTGGCCGCGGCGTCCGTGGCGGTCAGCTTGAAGGTGTGCACGCCATCGGCCAGCGGTGCCGTGGGCGTGACGGAGAACGTCCCGCCCGGCGCAACCGTGCCGGTGCCGATGAGGACGTTGCCCTCATACAGCTTGATCGTGTCACCGGGGGACCCGGCCCCGGTGATCGCCGGCTGCGTCACGTTGGTGATGCGGTCGACATGGGAGACACCGCTGTCGCTCGCGGCATCCAGCACCGGCACGGGGGCCAAGGGGGCAACCGTGTCGATCGTCAAGGCAAGTGCAGGCGAGTCGACCGACTGGTTGCCGATCGAGTCGGTCTGGCGCGTGGTCAGGGTGTGCGGACCATCGGCCAATGCCGTGCTGGGCGAGACGGCGAAGTTGCCGGCCTGGTCGATCACGGCGGTGCCGATCGCCGTGCCGTTGTCGAACAACGTGACGGTATCGCCGGCAACACCGGTGCCCTGGATGATCGGCGTGCTGACGTTGGTCGAGCCGGAGCCCGAGCCGGAGTCGCTTGCCGGATCCAAGGTCGGCGTGGACAGGGTGGCGGGCAGCGCGGTGTCGATCGTGACGCTGAGGGCAACCGACGCGGTGGACGGGTTGCCCGCCGCGTTGGTCTGCGTGACCGTGAAGCTGTGCACGCCATCCGCCAGCGCACTGGCCGGCGCGACGGAGAACGTGCCATTTCCCGCGACGATTGCCGTTCCGACCGCCGTCACCCCGTCAAACAGGGTGACGGTGTCGCCGGCGACGCCGCTGCCGGTGATGGCCGGCATTGTGGCGTTGGTGATGTCGTCGCCGGCGGTTCCGCTGTCGCTGGCCGGGTCAAGCACCAGCGCCGTGGGGGCCGCATCCACCGTGGTGTTGATGGTCAGCGACAGCGCCGCCGACGGGCTGGATACGTTGGCGGCCGCGTCCGTGTCGGTGATGGTCAGGGAATGCACGCCGTCCGTCAGCGCCGCGGTCGGGACGACCGAGAAGCTGCCGTTCTGCGCGACCACCGCGGTGCCGATGACGGTGTTGCCGTCATACAGGGTGATGGTGTCGCCAGCCGCGCCCGTGCCGACAATGGCCGGCTGGGTGACGGAGGTGATGTCGTCGCCGACGGTTCCGGTGTCATCCGCCACCGCCAGGGACGGCGCGGACGGGGTTGGCGGCGTAGCGCTGACGGTCAGGTTGAAGGCGGTGGAGGCAGCCGACACGTTGCCCGCCGCGTCCGTCTGCGTGGCCGTGATCGTGTGCGCGCCGAGCGACAATGCGCCCGTCGGCGTGATGGCGAACGTGCCACCGACCCCCACGGTGCCGGTGCCGATGAGGGTGGCGCCGTCGTAAAGCGTCACGCTGTCGCCAGCCGTTCCGCTGCCCGTGATCACGGGCTGGGTGAAAGTGGTGATGCCGTCGCCCTGCGTGCCCGTATCGTCGGCCGCGAGCAGCGCCAGGCCGGTGGGGGCGCCGTCCGCCGTCGTGTCGACGGTGACCGCCAGGGAAGCCGACGTCGTGGAGTTGCCGGCGGCGTCGGTTTCCGAGACCGTGAAGGTGTAGGTGCCATCCGATAGCGCGGTGGTGGGTGCAACGGAGAACGTGCCGTTGGCGGCCACGGTCCCCGAACCGACCAGGGTCGCACCGCTGTAAAGCTCGATCACGTCGCCGACCCCACCGCTGCCGGTGATCGCCGGGGTGGTCGCCTGGGTGATGTTGTCGCCCAGCACGCCGGTGTCGCTGCCGGAGTCGAGCGAGAGGACCGGCACCACCGGGGCCGTCGTATCGATCGTCACGCTCAGGTCGGCGGTGGCGGTGTTGCCGGCCGTGTCGCTTTCGGTCACGTGCAGCGTGTGCGCGCCATCGGCCAACGGCGTGCCCAGGGCGATGGACCACGCCCCGGCGACCACGGTCGCGGTGCCAACCGGCACGCCGGCGTCCGTCAGGACGATCGTCGCGCCGGTTTCGCCGGTGCCGGTCAGCGTGGGCGTGTTCACGTTGGTGATGTCGTCACCGACGACGTTGCTGTCGCTGCCCGAGGTGAGGGCCACGGTCGGCGTGGTGGGCGGCGTCGTGTCCAGCGTGAAGCTAAGCGTGGCGCTGCCGGTGTTGTTTCCGGCGTCCGTATCCGTCGCCACGATGACGTGGGCGCCATCGGCCAGCGTCGGGTTGAAGCTCCACACCCCGCCGGCGTCGGCGGTGGCGCTGCCGAGCACGGTCACACCCTCGCTGAGGATGACGGTGGCGTTCGGGTCGGCCAATCCGGTCAGCGTCGGGTTGTTGGTGATCAGGTCGGTCGGCGACGCACCGGTGTCGTGTGCCAGCATCTCGGTCACCGGCGGCACCAGGGTGAGCTGCAGCTTGCCGTTCGCGTCGGCGGACAGCTTCAGCGCGGAGTCCGGGATGGGCGCGGCGAGCTGGATCGTGTAGGTGCTGGCACCGTTCTGCACGGTGATCGTGTTGCCGGACAGCGTGGCCGCGGCGCCGGAGAACGGGACGCCGTTGAGGTCGATGATGTCACCGCGGGCCAGGCCCGACACCGTGCCGGAGAAGTTCGCCGGGTCCGCCACGATGAGCTTGGCCGTGGTGCCGCTCAGGACGACCTGCCCGGCGTCCACCGCACCGTCGAATTCCAGCACACCGTGGCCGGCGACGACGTAGCTGCCCGAGCCGGTGGCGCTGGTGACGTGCAGGGTGTCGGCCGTGGAAACCAGCAGCGTGCCGCCATTCACCACCGTGCCGAGGTTGATGTTGCCCGCCACATCCCAGGTGCTGCCGGAGTCCACCTGCAGCGTTTGGAAGCCGAGATACTGCGTCGTGTAGTTGGAAAGCGTGGCACCGGTGTTGATGCCGCTCAGCTCCAACGTGTTGCTGGCCGCAGCCGTGGCGCTGACGACGCCGCTGATCACGCTGTCCGACGTCACGATCAGCCGGTTGGTCGTGGTGCCGCCAAATGCGATGGCCATGCCGTCCAGCCCGATCAAGGTGCCGGCATTGGTGACGGTGCCGCCGGCGACCGAGATGGCGACGCCGGCCGAGATGTTGGTGCCGATGATCACGCCGTCGTTGTAGATCGACGCGTCGCCACCCACACCGACCACGGCAGTGCCGCTGGTGGAGCTGGTGACGCCATGGTTGATCAGCGCACCGCCGGCCGAAAGCAGCGTGCCGGTGGCCGTGCCGCCGGAGGAGATGACCAGCGTGCCGCCGGCGCTGACCGTGGTGACGCCCGCCAAGCCGCCGCTGAAGACGGTTTCGACGCCGCCGTTCGAGATCACCGTTGCACTGGCAACGCCGAGGCTGCTGACTTCCTGGGTGCCTGCGGCCAGCACGGTGCCGCTGGCGAGCGCGCCGCCGAGCACCTGCTGGTCACCACCGGCCTGCACGGTGGTCGCGCTGGCGAACGCACCGCCCGACAGGATCTGGGTGCCGCCGTTGATCAGGGCGCTGTTGGCCGTGCCGGACAGCAACACCGTTTCCGTGGCGCCCGCCAGGACGACGGTGCTGGTCGCGGTGCCGGACGAAGCCACCGTGAGCACGCCGGCGGACACGGTCGCCCGCAGGTCGACGGCGCCGGAGGACACGATCTCCGTGCCGCCGAGGATCACCATGTCGGCGGCCGTGCCGCCCGAATACAGGAGCTGCGTCGCGCCGGCCGACAGCGTCGCGGCACTTGCCACGCCGCCGTTGAACACGTCGATCACGCCGCCGGACGCGACGGTCGCACCCGACACAAGGCCGCCCACCGCCGAAACGGTGGCGCCGGAGCCGACCACGGTCCCGCTCGCCGCGGCGCCTGCGGACACAATCTCGACCGCGCCGGCGGCGAGGATTGCATTAACCGTGGAACCACCCGTGACAACCACCGTGCCGGCAGCCGTCGTCCCAGACGCCACACCGCCCTGGATGGTCTCGACGCCACCGGACGCAACCGTGGTGTTGGACGCCGTGCCTTGGACGTATTGCGCACCACCGGCTCCGACCGTGGTATCGACGGCGCGCGCGTAGACGGTTTGCGTGCCGCCGGCGGAGATGACCGCGCCGCTTGCAACGCCGTTGAAGATGTTCTGCACACCGGCGGCGACCACGTGCGCGTTCAGCGACGTGCCGCCGGTTATCAGCTGCTCAGTACCACCACTGATCGTCGCGCCGCTGGCAATGCCGGCGCCCTGGACAGTCACGGTGCCGCCGTAGACCAACGTCCCCGACGCGTAGCCGATGACGTTCTCCGTCCCGCCGTTGACGGTCTGGCTGGTGACCGTGCCGTAGATGTTCTGCACGCCTCCATTGAGCGTGCCGCTCGTCTCGCTGGCGCCGGCACTCACGCGTTCGGTGCCGGCGTTGATGACCGTCCCGGTTGCGGTCGCCCCCGACAATACCGTGAGATTTCCGCCGTTCCGGAGGAAGGTGCCGACGGCGGACGCACCGCTCGTCAGAGTGATATAACCCGTATCGATGGTCGTCCCGATAATCTGACCATCATCGTTTATGGTGCTACCGGAAACATACCCTCCGGTCGCGACGCCTCCGGCACGGACGTTTTCCGTGCCGCCACTGGTGACGTAGGTGCCGTGAGTCGTGCCACCAGAGGACACGGTGATGACGCCATTGTAGACGGCGTTGCTGTTGTCGGAGTTGCCACCGTCCAAGATCTCCATCAGGCCACCAGCCGACACGACCGTTCCGTTGTCGGAGCCGCCAGACGAGATCGTCGCAACGCCACCCGAGCTTACGGAAAGCGCGTAGGACGCGCCGCCGGACGATACCGTGACCTGGCCGCCGTTCTTCACCAGCGAGATTTGGAGAAGGCCGCCGGACGAGGCAACTTGCAGACCGCCCGAAAGGACGGTGGCATGTGAGACGTTGCCGCCAAGCTGCGCGATCTGGACGCCGCCGTTGGACACGACGGTGCCCGTGGCGCCACCCTCAACCACCTCAAGACCGCCGGAGCTTATTACGCCGCCACTGGACTCGGATCCGCCGGAACTCACGAACACCAGGCCGCCATCGAGGATGGTATCGGTGCTGATTGCGCCGCCTGAGACAACCGTTGCAGAGCCGCCGGAACTGATCACGACGCTCATGGCGGAGCCGGCATTGATATCGAGCACGCCGCCGCTGCTGACGGTCGTGCTGGACACGAGGCCTGCGCCGCCAGCCGTGATGACACCGCCGTCGGCAACCACCCCGCCCGTGATGGTACCGCCACTGCTTACAACAGCACTGGCGCTGGCCCCTGACACCGTGGTGTTCGTGGCAATCGAGTTGTTCTCGACGATCTGCAGGCCGCCGGCATTCACCGTGGTGCTGTCGCCAGTGCCTGCCGATAGGTCCTGCACACCGCCGCTGTTGATCGTGGTCGAGTTCGCGGAGCCGAAATTGGCCCGGCGGCCGAAGACGTCCTGCTCACCGCCGTCGTTGATGACGGTGCCGGTGGCGAGCCCACCCTGGGTGATCTGCTGCGTGTCGCCGTTGTTCAGAACAACGTTGGACGCGGTCGAGCCGGAGGTGACGACGGTGTAGGTCATGACGGGGTTCTTTCAAAAGGCCGAAGCGATGGGGTTAGGACACGCCACCGGGTTGATTCCCGGGGACGCGGGAACATCAGCTTGGCAAAGAAACGTTCTGTGGGAGCAGGCCGGGGACGCGGGCGAGAGCCGCCTTGACCTGCGTGGACGTGATCAGCCGCGTGCACTCGAACTGCCGGGCTGTCCCGGCATGGCGAGGGCACCAAAGGAAGTCGTGATGGTCGAACCGGATCTTGGAGTCATTCCAGCAAGAGTTGCAGGCGTGATAGTTGATGACGCGGTATGGCGTCGGGAATTCGTTGGTCGGGTGGGTGAAGCCGCTGATCAGCACCACCGGCGTGCCACAAGCCCAGGCGAGCCACGACAGCCCGCTCGACAGTCCGATGAACGCGGCAGCGTGGCGCATCCAGCGGGCCCGCTCCGTTAGGGGGCGGTCGCCCGTCTCATCCTCGGCGCCGTGCGGCAGGTGGTTCCACACCATGCCGGTTCCGTGCACCGGCTTCTGGTCGATGCAGATCACGCGATAGCCGGCGTTCTTCAAATGCGCGATCACGTCGCGCCAGCCGGTTGGGTTGTTCCAGTACTTCGCCTGGCTCGAACTCTGCGTCGCGATCACCACATAAGGCTCGGCGATCGGCCGTGTCTCGTCTGGCAGATCCAGGCGAGGCGCCTCGCAAACCGGCTCGACGCCGAGGATATACGCTGCGGTTTGGCTCAGCCCGACGTGGCGGAAATCGCATGGCTGCCAGTGGCAAGCGGCATCGTCGAAGAACAGGCCGAGGCTGTAGGTGGCGTAGAAATTGCGCGCGAGGTCCTCGTCCTCGAAGACCTCATGCGTGACGAAGCGGATATGGGGATAGCTTTCCGCAAGCAGCGGGGCGATCAGGCCGGACATGGCGCAGGTCACGCGCGCGCCGCGCTCACGGGCAAACCGCTCGGCATAGGGAAACCAGGCCAGCACGTCCCCCAGCGTTCCCACCGGGAACTGGATCAGGACCTCCTGGCCCCGGCAATCATGCGTGTGCTCGAAGCACAGCCCGCCATCCTTCCAGATCTCGAGCTTGAAACGGATGTAGTAGCGCTTGGAGCTGTTGATGAAGGCGCCGTTGTTCTGGCTTTCGAACACCACGTTGCCGGTGTCCGCGTCCGTCAGGCGCACGCGCCAATCGTGTCCGGTGGGCAGGGTGATACGCGCGCCGAAGTTGAAGTCGAAGCGGATGCCGAACGGCCCGTACTGGGTCGGCTGTTCCGAAGCTGCCGGATAGGCGGATTTGCTGCGGGCCTTGGAGGACGTGACGGGTGCGGGCGCCGGTGAGGGTGGGGGCGGTGCGACGTCCAGCGTCTCGGCGTGTTCGACCGGGATATCGGCAGGATAAGAAATCGGGCAATCGGCGCCCCGCTCCAACTCAAGAACCGAAAAACCCATGCTGCCCCATCCTGCGGCTTACATCCGAACGACCGCCGCTTTTGGAGCGGCGTGGCGACCGGACACTTTTGATGTCCTGGTTCTACCGGCGGTGAGTGAATGAAATGTAAACCGGCTGTTGAACCACGCGATCGTCTTCCGAAGTCATGCACGGTTTGAGAGCTCGACACCCACGCAGGTGTCCAAAGGACGACTGTCCTCTGGCGGGGTTCGGGGCAAAGCCCCGCAGGCCCTTCAGCCTGCCAATAAGGCCGTGGTTAAGCCGGCTGCGCCAACGCGGCCGCCGGAGCGGAGGTGTTCGCGGCCCGGCACGATTGGAAGCGCAGCAAGGCAGGCCTGGCGTGCGGATGGCCCTGCTTTGCGGCCCGCTCCAGCAGCGCCGTGGCCCGGGCTGCATCTTCCGGGGTGCGATGCTGCCCCGTGTAAAGGATGCCGAGCGCGAACGTCGCGCCAGGATGCTGCTGCTCGGCTGCCTGGCTGAACAGGTCGCGCGAGGCAGCTTCGTCGGGCGGGCCGCCCCGGCCGTTGAGGTACATTTCGGCCAGTGAAGCCTGAGCATCGGCCACGCCGGATGCCGCGGCCCGCGACAACCAATCGCGGGCCGCCGTCTCGTCACGATCAATCCCCTGCCCCAGGGAAAGCATCTGCCCATACAGGCTTTGGGCCGCGGGCAGCCGCTCGGCCGCGTGGCGCAGCAACGGCGCCGCCGATGCGGGGGCAGGGTCACCTCCCACGCCCGCCAAAAGACACACCCCGAGATGGTAGCAAGCCCGGTGGTCGCCGGCGCCAGCCGCGGCCGCGAACCACGACCGCACGTCGATACGGCCGCCCGGCGCGTCGCAATCGGGGAACAGCAGGTGTGCCGGATCGCCCGGCGGCACCCGGTGCGCCGTGTCACGGGCACGCTGGAACCAGCGCGCCGCCTCAGCCCCGTCCACCGGGACACCCATCCCGGTGAGGTGCATCAAGCCCAGCGCCGTCGCGGCTTCGCGGTGCCCGGCCTGCGCGGCGCGGTTGAACCACAGGCCCGCCTCGACATAGTTGGGCGGCGCGTCGCCACCCTGGGCGTAGATTTGGCCGACAAGCGCCGCGGCCGTCGCGTCACCGGCCAGGGCCGCCTTTCGGAGCAGGGTCTCGCCGGCGACCTCGTCCCGGGCCACCCCGATCCCTTGCAGCAGCCGAAACCCAAGACGGGTCTGCGCCGCCCGCACGCCCAGTTCGGCCGCCCGGCGGTAATGGCCGACGGGGTCCGAGCCGGTTTCGCCAACTTCCTTGACCACGCCCTCAAGGTACACGGCGACTGGCAGGCCCGCGGCAGCGGCCTTCCCGACCAGCGCGGCGATCTCCTGCCGGTCGCAACCCGCCGGGTCACGGGCCAGCAGCACGGCCAGGCCGAAACACCCCGACACATTGCCCTTCCCGGCCGCTTCACGCAGAAGATCCCGGGCCTTGGCCTGGTCCCGGAGCGGCGGTGGCCCGTCGAGCAGAATGCTGGCCAGGATCACCTTGGCTTCGATCGACCCGGCCTCGGCCGCCCGCGAAGCCCAACCATGGCAGCCAACGGGATCCGGGCCGCTGCCACCGGGTTGGTCGGGCAGGCCTGCCACTCGCACGCCGTCCAGCGCGAACCGGGCCATCTGCACCATGGCGTCGACATCACCACCCGACGCGGCCCGGTGGAACCATAGCGTCGCGGCGTTGAGGTTGGCCGGAACGCTGCGGCCATGGAGGTAATCGTCGGCGACCACGGCCTGGCTTTGAACGTCACCGCCAAGCGCCGCCCGGGCGAAGTACTCGAAGGCCGCGGCATGCCGGCCACTGAGGCGCAGCCTATCTGCCCGGCGACGCCAACGGCGTAGCCTTCTGCGGCGGCTCCATTCCTGCAGGCGTGACGCTGGACGGATTGGCTTTTGCTTCGACATGTTCCGCCTGTTTTTACGGCGAGGGCCAGCCGGACATGGCTGGCCCCGCTGTTCTGAACAGGTCTGGTTAAACGTGCCTTAACAGATGACCGTGGGCGCCGGGCCGGCTACACCTTCGCGGCGCGGTCTGCCGCCTGCACCAGGCCCGGCTCCCGCGGCGAAGGCGGCAGCGGAAGGGCCACGCTGACCCAGGGATGCAGCGATTCGATGGTCTGGATGACCCGGCGCTTGGCGTCCGGCAGGTCCGTCACCTGCGCCAGCATCGACGTGTCGTGCACGCGATAATCGGCCAGCGGCTCGCCCCCCACGGCGTGGCCGTGCAGCCCAAGCTCCGCGATGGCACACCAGAACTCGTAATCTTCCCAACCGGACCGCATCGGCGCATAGCCGCCGACCGCGCTCCACGCGCTTTTGGCCACCAGGGCCATCGCATCGATGTAATTGCCGCCGACGAAGCGGCTGGGGTGGTAGGGTGCCGTGCCCAGCCTTCCGCTGCGACCGCCGAACTCCTGGATCACGGGATACGCGAAGGCGGCCTCCGAACTCCGCATCGCCGCGAGCAGGCTCGCGCAGCAATCCGGTCGCAGCAAATTGTCCGCGTCGAGCGGCAGGACGAACTGCGTTTCCGCGGCGGAGAACGCCGCGTTGCGGGTCAGCCCCAGCCCGGCATTGGCAGCATTCCGTACCACCGCCACGCGGTTGAACCGCGCCGCATGGGCACGTGCCCAATCAAGCGCGACCTTGAGCGAGGAGTCGGTCGAAGCGTCGTCGACGATGACCAGGTCAAGGTCGGCCAGCGTTTGCGCGCGCACCGACTCCAGGGTCTCCACCACGGTGTGTGCGTAGTTGAACAGCGGGATCGCGACGGTGACGTCGGACGGACGAAGGGTGTCGACGCTCCACACCACCTGCCCCGCCGGCACGCCCAGCTCGCGCCGGACCCGACCGGAGCGGATGCCGAGTTCCAGGGCAAATGCGTCCGCGCCTGCCGAGCCGCCTTGCCACTCCACCAGCAGCCGCCGCATCAACTGCGTCCGGCGTTCCGGCCCGTATTGCCAAAGCACGGCGTCGAACGCGGCCTGTGCCATCCGGCGGCGCAAGGCCGGATCACCCAGCAGGCGCGTCAGGTCGTCGTGCCATTGCTGGGGCGTGGCTGCCAGATAGCCGTTGACGCCGGTGTCGATCGCTCGGGCGAACGCGCCGACCGGCGATGCGATGGTGGGGACGCCGGCAAGTGCCGCCTCGAAATACTTCAGCTCGCTCTTGGCCTGGCAGAACAGATTGTCGAGCTGCAGCGGCGCCAGGTTCACGTCGAAGCGGGCGATTTCCTCCGGCAGGCGGGCCAGGGGCACCAGCTCGCGCCACTCGATCTGGTCGGCAAACGGCTTCAGCTCGGGGAATTCGTGGAGGTCGAGCAGCTTGGTGTCCGCACCCACCTGGAACAACACCAGGCGACACTCCGGAAAGCGCCGGAACACGGCGGGCAGGATGCGTGCCACCTCGGCGAAGTCGCGCTGGTGGGTGCGCGAGCCGCTGGCATATCCGATTCGGAGCAATCCATCGTTCGGCGCGGCGCGGCGGCAGCGCATGGCCATGCGGCTAATCTGCAGCGTCGCCCTGTCGAAGCCGTTGGGCAGCACGAACCCGGTCTTGCCGAAGCGCTGCATGTGGCCGGTCAGCTCCGTCGTGGACGACGTGCAGTAATCGGCGGCCAGCATGGTCTGCTGCACCCGGGCGTAATGCGCCTGCACCGCCGCCTCGGCGACGCCTTGGGAGCGGATGCCGTCGATGATCTCGGTCGTGGCGAGCGCCGGGTCGATCATGAGGTCGTCGACGTCGAACACGATGCGCGCGCCGTTGCCGCGGGCGGCATGGACGAAGGCCGCCAGCGGCTCCGTCCAGATGGCGCGCCAGATCACGACGACGTCGAACGCCGCCACTTGCGTCAGGTGATCCGCCAATTGGTCCAGGCGAAGGACCGTCACCTGGGCGCCGGCCGCGCGGCAAGCCGCGGCGTAGTGGTTCACCCGGTAGATGGTCCCGGGCGTGTCAGGCTCCCCGCTGACGTAACACATCACCGGACCCGCCGCTGCGGCCGGCTGCGGTGGCGGCAGAACCGGGACAGGCTCCGCCTCCATGGGCAGCAGGAGGGGAGCAGGTATCGGCAATGGCCGCCGAAGATGGTTCAGGTGCGGCGTGGCAGCCCGCCAGGCCACCTGCGTTGCGCCGAGGAGCCGGCGGCGGAGCGTTGCCGGCAGGATGGACAGCACCGTCCGCACCGGCCTGGTCGCACGCCACGTGCCGGACAGCAGGATGCGGTCCAGTGCGGCTTCGGCGCCGGCCCGGCGCTCTGCTTCAACGTGCCGGGCCCTGTGCGCCGCCGCAGCCTCCGCCTGCCAGGCCTTTTGCGCGGCCGCTGCCGCCGCCTGGATGCGGCCGGCTTCCGCGCGCTCCGCATCTGCGGCGGCGAGCGCTTCGGCGATGCGGGCCCGGTGGGAGTACTCGCTGGTGAGGGAGTCCAGCCGTTCGCGTTCGGCGTGGCTGACGGCCGCCTCGGCCGTCCCCAGTTCGGATTGCAGCCGGGCTGCCTCGCCACGCAACTCCGCCGCGTCCACGTCATACCGCGCCTCGGCTTGGGCGACGTCCGCGCGGGCGCGGTCCAGGTCGCGCCGGGCTGCGACAAGCTCCGCCTCGATGCCGTCCATGCGGCGGCGCAAGGCATCGTTCTCCACTTGCCGATCGGCGGACAAGATGCCGAGCAGGCTGACCTGGGCGTCAAACACGCAGCGTTCGCCAAGCTGGGCGAACCGCTCCCGCACCGCGCCGATCGCCCGCGTGTCCCGCAACTGCGTCAAGGCCGCGACGAGGGGCGGGCCTTGCGGGACCGAGCATCAGCACACCCAACCCGTGCGCGTGCAGGAACTCGAAGCTCGGCGCTTCCCGCTGCAGCTCGGACCAGAGCCGCCACACGCCGAAATCCGCGGTGTGGACGTTGATGTCGTGGAACAGGACGACGCCGCGGGGGGAAAGCTTGCCGCGCCACGTCTCGAAATCGTGCCGCACATCCTCGTAACGGTGCCGGCCATCGATGTGCAGCAGGTCGACGGCGCCGTCCTCGACGATGTCGAGCGCGTCGTCGAACTTGGATCGGATCAGCGTCGAGAATGCGCCGAAGCGCGGGTCGTGGAAGGCCCGCAACCGGGCGAACACCTCCTCTCCGTAAAACCCGGCATGCTCGTCGCCGGCCCAGGTGTCGACGGCAAAGCAACGCGTGCCGAGCCCGGTGCGCTGCACGGCCTCGCAGAAGGCGGCATAGGACGCGCCGTTATGCGTGCCGAGCTCAACAATGCAACGGGGTTCCAGGGCGCCGACAAGCCAGTGCGCAAACGGAACGTGGCCGTACCAAGCACTCTCGACGCCGGTGCGGCTGCAACGCCAAAACAACGGGTCCAACGCGGAGGTCCAGACTGCCTCCAGCAGCGCTTCTGCCTGCCTTTCGGGGTCAGCCGCCAATGTTGTATTCCCCCGGGGAGCCGCAACGCATTTTGTCATTATGGTTGTATGCAAGCAAGTGCGGGTGCCGTCCACATCATCCCCAGGGAACGGGATCGCGGATCGAACACGCGGGCAATTGCTTATGGGACACAACGCTGCCGCAGGACTATTAAATAGATTCGTCCTTTATCGGCAGACATCCTGGGCTATGCTTGAACACGCACCCTGGTTCCTCGCCCGGCGACGCGGACGAGGTGCCAGGGCCGCCTCCGCTACGGCTCCCGCATTCCGTCCATCACCACCGGCAGGGCGCGGCTGAAGATGTAGCTCAGCACGGTACGCTTGCCGACCATCACGTCGGCCGTCACCGGCATGCCCTGTGTGACGCGGAAGCCGGGTGGCGTGTCGTGCAGGTTCACCGAGTCGATGGCGATCTTCACGCGGTAGAAGCTTCCACCGGGGACGGGCAGGTTTTGTGCTGCCGGTACCGACCCGTGCGACGTCTGGTCCGGCGGCGGCTGGGTGAAGCTGTCGGGGCTGACCACGCGCACCGTCCCGCTCGCGGCGCCATACTGCGCAAACGGGAACGTGTCGAATTTCAACGTCACCGTGTCGCCCACATGCACGAAGCCCGCGTCGGTTCCGGCGACGGAGGCCTCCACTTCCAGCGGCACGTTCAACGGCACCAGCTTGAGGAACTGGTCGCCCGATTGCAGCACGGACCCGACGGACACCGGCGCCCGGCTGAGCACCACCGAGTCCTGCGGCGCGTAGAATTCGACCAGGTTCGACTTCAGGTTGGCCTTGGCCAGGGTGCCTTCCGCGTCATCCAGCTTGCGGCCCTGATCCAGCAGCTCCTGCGAGACCTTGGCATGCCAGTCCTGGTCGTACGCCGCCGCATCGGCGCGCATGGCGGCAAGATCGGCTGCCGCCGACTTGGCAGCCTGCTGCGCGTTCTGCAATCCCGACTGCATCGTCATGCGCTGGTCGGTGGCTTGCAGCCGGTTCAACTGGCTGCCGATGCCCAGCCTTTCAAGTTCGATCCGCTTGCCTTCCACCACCGTCGCGACCTCGGCCCGATCGGTGTAGGACTGAACTTCGGCGATCGACTTGCCCAAGGTCGCCAGCAGCCCGGCGATCTTCTGCTGGAAGTTTTGCAGGCGAAACACTCGTTCCGCACTGCGCTGGGCAAATATCATCTGCTGCACCTGCGCGGCGTCGTCCATGGTGGACGGGATGTAGTCGGCCCCGTCGCGTTCGGCACGCAACCGCTCCACCTGCGCGCGTAAACTGGCCACCTGCTGCGCGGTGACCGTCTTGTCGGACGTGGTGAAGGTCGGATCCAGCCGGGCCAGCAGGTCGCCCTTGTGCACGATCTGCCCTTCCTGCACCGCCAGCTCGCGGACGATGGACGCTTCGAACGGCTGCACCACGATCGTGTTCTCGGTCGCCACCACCTTGCCCGGCGCCGTCACCACCTTGTCCACCGGGATCAACCCGGCAGCCGCAGCGCAGGCGGCGAACATCGTCGCCACCGTCCAGATCACACCGCGCGACGGTGCCTTCGGCCGAATGTCCAGCAGCACGGCGGACGGCGAATAGAACTCCAGCAGCACCGGCATCTGCGAGGATTGGGACCGCGTGAGCCGCGTGTTTGCAGTGGTCAGGCTCATGATACGCCTCCTCCTATGCCCGGGCAGCGAGCGGCGCCACCAGGGCGGCACGCGTGCCCAGTCCGTCGACGTGGCGGTTCTGCTGCCGCCACAGCGTGCGGTAGATCGCACACCGCTCCACCAGAACGGCGTGTGGTGCCATGTCGACGACCTTGCCGCGGTCCATGACCAGGATCTGATCGCAGTCCAGCAGCGAGGCGAGGCGGTGCGACACGATGACCATGGTGCGTCCGCGGGCGATGCGGGTGAGGTTGGCGTTCACCAGCGCCTCGCTTTCCGGATCCAGCGCGCTGGTCGCCTCGTCCAGGATCAGGATACGAGGGTCGGTGATCAGAGCACGGGCGATCGCGAGGCGCTGCTTCTGCCCACCGGATATGTTGGCCGAACCCTCCTCGATCCAGGTGTCATAACCCTGGGGCAGCCGCTCGATGAACTCTTCCGCGCCCGCCAGCCGGGCGGCACGGACCACGTCCTCGATGGTCAGCCCTGGCCGCCCGGCGGCGATGTTGTCCCGCACGCTGCCGCGGAACAGGAAATTGTCCTGCAACACCACGCCGAACGAGCGGCGTAGATGTGCCAGGTTGATTTCCCGCAGCTCCGTGCCGTCGATCTTCAGGAAGCCGCTGTAGTCCCGGTTCACGCCCTGCAGCAGCCGGGTCAGGGTCGACTTGCCGGAACCGGAGCGCCCGACCACGCCCAGCATGGTGCCGGCGGGAATGGAGAAGCTCACGCCGTCCAGCGCCGGGACCTTGCCCGTGGGATAGGTGAAGGTCAGCTCCTCGAACGCGACATCGCCGGCGAAATCGGGCCGCAACCCGGCCCCGCTCTGCTGTTCCTGCCGGTTGTTCAGCACGGATCCCGCTTCGCTGACGGCGGCGCGGACCTCCTGGAAGTCCTCGATCAGCCGGGCCAGGCCGACAAGCGGCTGGGTGATGCGCGAGCCCAGCATCATGAACGCCACCAGCGCGCCCACCCCCACGCTGGAGGTCGGGTCCAGCGCGAAATAGGCGCCGACCATCAGCACGCCACGGTTGATGAACACCTCGACCGGGGTGATCAGGGTTTGCGGCCAGTTGGCCAGGCGGCCCGCGCGCACCCGCAGCGTTCCCGCCTCCGCCACCCGCTTGTCCCACTCGCTTTTGCGCTGCGGCTCCAGGGCGAGGGTCTTCAAGGTGCGGATGCCCTGCACGCTTTCCACCAGCACGCTGCTTTTCAACGATTCCGCAGCCTGCGTCTTGCCGATCAACCGGCCGATCGGCCGCAGGAAGATCATGATGATGGACGCGATCAACCCGGCGGACACCACGATCAGCCAGGCCAGCGTCGTGTTCAGCCAGAACAGGAACGGCAACAGGAAGACAAGCGTGATCGAGTCCAGGAAGGTGCTCATGAGCTTGCCGGTCACGAACTCGCGCACCTTGAACGCCTGCATCAGGCGGAACGTGGTTTGCCCGGCCTGGGTGCGTTCGAAGAAGTCCAGCGGCAAGGATAGCAGGCGGTTGAAGATGTGCAGCTGCAAATGCGTGTCGATGCGGGTCGAGACCACCTGGATCAACTCGCGCCGGCCATATCCCAGCAGGGTCTCGTAGATCGCCGCGATGCCGAGGATCGTGCCCAGCAGGATGAGCGTGGACATGCTGTGGTGGCCCACCACCCGATCGATCACCGACATGGCCAGCATCGGCGGCACGATGGTCAGCACGGACAAGGTCAGCGAGGCGATGCCGACATCCTTCATCAGCTTCCGCTGGCCGAGCAGAAGGCGCATGACCCAGGTCAAGGAGAACGGCTGCTCGGCATCCGACTGGCCCCGGGCCGGACGGACCAGGATCGCTTCCCCGGACCAGCGCTGCGACAGGCTCAGCCGGTCGAGCGCCATAGGCTCTCTCGCCGCGGCGCCGGGGTCGAGGACCCAGACGATGTTGCGCGCCATGTCGGATGCCACTAGGACGCCGGCCGTGCCGTCGGAAAACAGCAGCACGATGGGGGAGGCCTGGCCTTGCCCCGTCTGCTTGGCCAGCCGGATGAGCTGCGGCCAGGCCAGCCGGGCGGCCTTCGCGACCAACCCTTGGTCGCACAGCCATTTCACCAGCGAAAGTGGCGACGGGACGGTGTCCCCGGCATCCATGTGGTAGTCGCCACGAGCGAGCTCGACCCCATGGTGCCGTGCGACCGCTGCGACGGCCAGCAAGCGGCTGTGCGAAGGATCCAATCCCAAATCGCCGCCACGGATGGTTTCCGGCGTAATCCTCGGGGCATTTTGCCCCGCCTCGGCCATGTCCAACTGTTTGATCCTCGTCCCGCGAATAAACCGGCCCGCGCGACGCTTATCAGTTGAACTGCTGAATGGACTGTTAACGCCGGGGTTTACCGGCTCGACACCGGCAGCGCTTTGCAGCGGTGCGCGCGCCCGAGTGGGGTCAGGCGGCGGTCCCTTGGCCGAGCAGCACGGCACCGAGTGCCGCGGCCGTCGCCTGTTGGGAGGGTTCGACCACGGGACAGCCGGAGGCGGCGGTCACGGCGGCCTGGTGCCGGGCCATGCCGGCGCAGCCCAGCACCAGCACGTCCGCCCCGCGCTCACGGACCAGCGCCGCGCCCGCCTCGGCCAGTCGGCCGCCCACCGCGTCGCCGGCGGTGTCGGCCGCTTGCAGGTCCACTGGCCAGGAGCCGGCGTAGCGCCCGTCCAGCCCCATCTGCCGCACCAGCCGCTGCTGCCGCCGCACGGACGATGCGGACAGCGCGATGATGCCGAACCGCTCTCCCAGGGTCAGCGCACGGAGGAGACCCCATTCGGCGATGCCCATGACGGGGCGGCCACCCGCCGCTTCCCGCACCGCGTGCAGGCCGGGGTCGCTGAAGCAGGCCAGCACGAACGCGTCCGCGTCCGACGCGGCGACCAGCCTCAGCAGCGGGCCCACCACGCTGTCGGCGTCCCGCTGGGTGGCGATGCCGGGCGGCCCTTCCGCCAGCGTCACGCACGCGATGGCCGGGCCGCCCGGCAGCCGCAGCGGTGCGACGGCCGCGTCGATCGCCGCCGTCACGCTGGCCGAGCTGTTGGGGTTGATGACGAGGATGGTCGGCATCAGCCCGCTTCGTGCGCGGTGAAATTGCCGGCGATCTCCTGCCCGGTGGCGATCCAAAGGTCGGAGCAGGACCGCGCATAGCTCAGGAACTCCCGGAGCAGCCGCAGCCGCATCGGCCGGCCGGAGCATTGCGGGTGCAGCACCGTGGTCACCATCGCCCCCCAATCCCGCGTCTCGTCCAGCTCGTCCTTCCACATCGACAGCACGTGCTCCTTCGGGAAGATCGGCCGCGGGCTGAAGCGGGCGGACAGGCCGTGCATCCAGTCATCGTAGGAGGGCGTCACCGGCAACTCGATCGTGCCGGGCGTGCCGTCCGCCAGCACGTGGCGATACGGCCGCACGTCGTCGCGCAGGGAGGAGGTGTAGGTGATGCCGCGCGCCTTCAGCAGCACGCGCAGCTCCTCCGTGAACTCGCCGAACGGGGCGCGATAGCCCGTGGGTACCACGCCAAGCCGCCGCTTCAGCGCGTCGAAGCCGCGGTCTACCTCCTCCACGATCCAAGGGTCGCCCGGGTCCGGTAACAGATGGTGGTAGCCGTGATGGCCGATCTCGTGGCCGCGCTTCAGCACTTCCTCGGCGGTTGCGGGATAGGCGTCAACCACCCAGCCCGTGGTGAAGAACGTGGCCTTGAGCCCGAGCTGGTCCAGCAGCTCCAGCAGCTTGGGCACGCCGACCCGGGCCTCGAAGGCGCCCCAACTCATCGTCACCATGCGCTCGGCATGGGCGGCGTCCTTGGACGT
Source organism: Acetobacteraceae bacterium (assembly GCA_965199555.1). GTDB lineage: Bacteria > Pseudomonadota > Alphaproteobacteria > Acetobacterales > Acetobacteraceae > LMUY01. The sequence goes on from CBDASJ010000016.1 coordinate 224,525, forward strand.
CCAGGCGCTTTCGCCGTCGATGTCAAAGGACAGGAACATGGCGGCACGATATGGCTCGGGCCAGGGGTAGTCGGGCGCCGGCCCGGCCGCGTGCGCCGGGCGGACGGGGATGGAGTCGAGTTGCTCCCGCGTGAACGGCATCGGCTAGTTTCCGGCGTTCACGGTTGCCTGGGTGACGCCCATCCCGTCGAGCTGCCAATGGGCCAGCAGCTTGGCGTAGGACCCGTCCGCGATCATGCCGTCCAGCGCGCCGGCCATCGCCTTCTGCAGCCCGGTGTCCTTCACCGACACCGCGATGCCCGTGTATTGCGTGGCGATCGGCTTGCCGAGGGGCATAAAGGTGTTGGGATCCTGCTCCATCACGTAGGGCAGGGTTTCGCCACCTTGCACTGCGGCGTCGATGCGGCCTTGGCGCAACTGGGTGCGGGCGTCGGCCGAGCCATCCGTGCCCACGAACATCACCGCGTTGTCGTCCGGGCAGTTCGCCTTGCTCCACGCCGCGATCTCGTTCGGAAAGCTCGTGCGGCGGCTGGCCCCGACCTTCTTGCCGCACAGCGCCTTCATGTCGGCGAACTCCCCGGCGCGGGCCTTCTGCACGTAGAATTGCGGACCTGACTTGAGGTAGTCGACGAACGACGCCGTGTCATGCCGGCTCGCCAGGTCCGACATGCCGGAGATGACGAGGTCCACCCGGTCGGTGGCCAGGGCCGGCATCATCTGGTCGAAGGAGGTTTCCTGCCAGGCGATTTTCAGCCCGAGCTTGGCCGCCAAGGCGTCGCCGAGTTCCACGTCGAAGCCGGTGAGCTTGCCGGTGCCCGGATCCTTGAAGTCCATCGGCGGATAGTTGGGCACGATCGCGACGCGCAGCGTCTTGGACGCCGCGACGGAGGCGGGAAGGTCCTGGGCGTAGGCCGGGGCAAGGGCGGGCAATGCGAGAACGATCGCCGTGGCGGCGGCAAGCAGGGTGCGTGTCATGTCGGGGGTTCCGTCAGGGTTTGGGGGTGAAAGGGTCGGCGTCGCGGTTTCCGTCACGCCGTTTATGGCGCCCACCGTCCAGACTACGGCGCATCAGCCGATCACCGCGGACAGAAAGGCCTGGGTTCGCGCCTCGCGCGGCTGGCCGAGCACCTGGGCGGGCGGCCCCATCTCGACGATCGTGCCGGCGTCCATGAACGCCACCGTGTCGGCCACTTCCCGCGCAAAGCCGAGCTCGTGCGTCACCACCATCATCGTCATCCCCGTCCCGGCCAGTTCCTTCATCACCGCCAGCACCTCGCCCACCAGCTCCGGGTCCAAGGCAGAGGTCGGCTCGTCGAACAGCATCAGCGCCGGGCGCATGGCCAGCGCCCGGGCGATGGCCACGCGCTGCTGCTGCCCGCCCGAAAGCTGGGCGGGATAGCTGGCGGCCTTGTCGGCCAGGCCGACACGGCGCAGCAGCTCCATCGCGTCCGCCTTCGCCTCGGCGGGCTTGCGCCGTTGCACCTGGATCGGCCCTTCGGTTACGTTCCCCAGCGCGGTCTTGTGCGGAAACAGGTTCCAGCGCTGGAACACCATGCCGGTCCGGCCGCGCTGCCGGGCGATCTCCCGTTCGGACAAGGCGTGCAGCTTGCCGCCGCGCTCCGCCACCCCGAGCAACTCGCCGTCCAGCCAGATGCCGCCGCCGCTGAGGCTGGCAAGCTGGTTGATGCAGCGGAGCAAGGTGGTCTTGCCCGATCCGGACGCGCCGATCAGGCACAGCACCTCCCCACGCCGCACGTCCAGCGACACGCCGCGCAGGGCCTGGAACGAGCCGAAGGATTTCCGGGCGTCGCGGATGGCGACCAGGGGCGTGTCGGCCACGGAAGCGGTCATCGGCCGCCCTGCCGCATCACGCCCCGGGAGAAGTAGCGCTCCAGCAGCATTTGCAGCGGCGTCAGGACCGACACGACCAGGAGGTACCAAAGCCCGGCCACGATCAGCAGCTCGATGACGCGGGAATTGGCGTAGTAGATGTTCTCCGCCGCGTGCAGCACCTCCGGATACTGGATCACGCTGGCCAGCGAGGTTGCCTTCACCATCCCGATGAACTCGTTGCCGAGCGGCGGCAGCACCACCCGCATGGCCTGCGGCAGGATGATGCGGCGCATCGCGCGCAGGCGGCCCATGCCGATGGCGGACGCGGCCTCGTACTGGCCGGCATCCACCGACAGCATGCCGGCCCGCATCACCTCCGACGTGTAGGCGCCCTGGTTGATGCCCAGGCCGAGCAGGGCCGCCAGGAAGGGCGTCATGATGTCCACGGCGCGGCCGGACCACAGGCCCGGGATGCCCAGCGTGGGGAAGACCAGCGCCAGGTTGAACCACAGCAGCAATTGCAGGATCAGCGGCGTGCCGCGAAACAGCCAGGTGTAAAAGGCGGCGACCGACACCAGCACCGGGTTCGGCGAAAGGCGCATGAGGGCGATGACGATGCCGAGCGCGATCCCGAGCGCCATGGCGAGCACGGCCATGACCATCGTGTTGGCGATGCCCGCCAGGATCACCGGAACGGTCAGGAAGCGGCCGACATAGCTCCACTCGATCTGCCCCCGCGCAAAGGCGCGCGCCAGGAGCGCGACCACGGCGACGATGGCCGCCACGGCGATCCAGCGGCCCCAATGCAGGCGCCGGGCGACCGGCAGGCTGGACAGGTCCGGAAAGCCGGGGGCGAGGCCAGCCCCCTGGTCGGCCACGCCCATTACGGGGATGCGTTCAGCATCGGCTTGGCCACCGCGTTCGCCGAAAGGCCCCACTTGGACAAGATCGCTGCATAGCTGCCGTCGGCGATCAATGATTGCAGCGCTTCCGTCACGGCCTCGCGCAGCGGCACCGCATCCTTGCGGAATGCGATGCCCTGGTAGCCGACCGAGAACGGCGCGCCGATGACCCGGTAGCGGCCCGGCTCGTTGCTTTGGGCGTAGGGCAAGGTCTCGCTGCCCTGGACGGCGGCGTCGATACGCCCCTGCTTGAGCTGGTTGCGGACGTCGATGCTGTTCTCGCCGGGTACGTAGGCGATGGCTGGCTTACCGGCCGCTTCGCAATTGGCCTTGCTCCACGTTTCGATTTCGGTGGGGAACGAGGTCGAGCGGACGGTGCCGACCTTCAGGCCGCACAGATCGGTCGCAAGCTTGGCGGCGCTGCCATCCAGCACGAAGAACTGCGGCCCGGTGCCCAGGTAGTCCACGAAGTCCATCGTTTCGCGGCGTGACGCGCGGTCGGACAGGCCACTGATGATGAAGTCGGTGCGCCCGGTCTGCAACGAGGGGATCAGCTGGTCGAACGGCACGTCCGTCCAGGCGATCCCGACGCCAAGCTTCTTCGCGATCGCGGCCGCGAGGTCGACGTCCAGCCCCTTCAGCTCGTTTGTCGCCGGGTCGTGGAACTCCATCGGCGCGTACGTGGAGTTGACCGACAGGTGGAAGGTGCCGGCGGTGCGAATCGCCTCGGGCAGCTCGACGGCACGCGCGTGAGCCGCGACGGCAAGCATTGCGGCAAGGAGGGGCAACGACTTCACGGCAAATCCTTCCGTTTCGATCCGGCTCCGGTCAAGCGGGCTCGACCACCCGCAAATCGGTCATCGAGCCATACTGGGCCGACTGGCGTGGGGCGCCAAGGTTGAACATTTTGGCCGCTCGGCACTGGTCCGATGGGCAGGTCTGATGCTGTCCCAACGAAATCATCCGGTAGGCGGCGCGGACCGCTTCAGGGATCAACCCTCCTGTCGGAAATAGCCGCGCGGCGACGCCCCGAGGCTACGCTTGAACATCGTCGTGAACGCCGCCGGGTTATCGTAGCCGAGGGCGAGTGCGACCGACGTGACGGGTTCGCCCGCCGCCAGCCGTGGCAAGGCCGCAACCAAACACGCCTGCTGGCGCCAAACCACGAAGCTGAGGCCGGTTTCGCGCCGGAACAGCCGCGTGAACGTGCGCCGGCTCATGCCGAGCGGCTCGCGCCAATCGTCAATCGTCTCGTGCACGGCTGGTTCACGCAGGAACTGGCGACACCGCGCTGCCAAAGCTCCATGGGCTGGAGAGGGCAGCGAAAGCGGAAGCACCGGCAAACGCCGCATCTCGTGCTGGAGCAAGGCCATCACGGCCTCGGCACGGCTCCCCGGCGCGTACTCCACCGGCAGGTCCAGAGCCTCGGTCATCAGGCTGCGCATGAACGGTGGAATGCCAACAACCTGGCAGCGATCCGGCATGCCCTGGGCGGTTTCCGGCTCCAAATACAGGCTCTGCATGCTGACCGCGCCGACCACCCGCACGTCATGCACCGTTCCGGGCGGGATCCACATTCCGCGTTGCGGCGGCATGATCCAGGTCCCCATCGGCGTCGCCAGGACGACCACACCCGAGGCGCCGGAGATCAGCTGACCCCGTCGGTGCTGATGGGGCGCGATGACGTGGCCGTCGGGGTAGTCGTTGCCGACCGCAATGACCGGGCGGGGCACGCCGTCCACGGCCTCGACCTGCATTCTCCTGACCATGGCCCACTCTCGTAAGAGTCCGGCCCGGCTTCGGTGGCGGGCCGCCGGTATTGCCTTAGTTTACCGGGCAACCACACGCAACAATCCCCCAACACTTCGCTGGGTGGCTGGAAAACTGGAAAGGTCCTCGTCGTGAGTCAGGCCACCTTCGACCGGCCCAAGGTTGGAACCGCATTCCCCGTTCTGGGCGCGGTCAGCGTCTGCCACATGCTGAACGACATGATGCAGGCGCTGCTGCCAGCGGTGTACCCGATCCTGCGGGGCGGGTTCAGCCTGAGCTTCGTGCAAATCGGCACGTTGACCCTGACGTACCAGATCACCGCTTCGATCCTGCAGCCATTGATCGGCTTCTACACGGATAGCCGGCCGCAGCCTTATTCGCTGCCCTTTGCCATGTTGGCCTCGATGGTGGGGCTGCTCACGCTCGCCTTTGCACCGACATACGAAATGCTGCTCGCCGGCGCCGCGATGCTCGGGCTCGGGTCGTCGATCTTCCACCCGGAATCCTCGCGCATCGCCCGGCTTTCTTCGGGTGGCGCGCACGGCCTCGCGCAATCGATCTTCCAGGTCGGCGGAAATTTCGGCTCGGCGCTTGGCCCTCTGCTCGCCGCCTATGTCGTGTTGCCGCGCGGGCAGAGTGGGCTGGCATGGTTCAGCATCGCAGCCCTGGGTGGCATGGTCATCATGACGGGACTGAGCCACTGGTATCGCAGCAACGGCCATGCGCGCCGGCCGGAGAAGCGTGCCGTGTCGCGACATCCTTCGGTCACGGCGGGCCAGGCGCGGCTGGCGATGACCGTGCTGGTGGTGCTGATCTTCTCGAAGTACATCTATCTTGCCAGCATCACCAACTACTACACGTTCTTCATGATGCACCGCTTCGGGCTGACGACGCAGTCTGCCCAACTCTGCCAATTCGTGTTCTTCGCCGCCGTTGCGACCGGCACGATCATCGGCGGCCCAGTCGGCGACCGCATCGGCCGCAAGAAGGTGATATGGGCTTCGATCCTCGGCGTGCTGCCCTTCACCCTGATGCTGCCCTACGCCGGGTTCGAGGCGACGCTGGCGCTCAGCGTCGTCATCGGCGTCGTCATCTCCTCGGCCTTCCCGGCGATCGTGGTCTACGCCCAGGAACTGATCCCGGGTCGGACGGGCATGATCTCCGGCATGTTCTTCGGCCTCATCTTCGGCGTGGGCGGCATCGGCGCCGCGGTGCTCGGCACCCTGGCCGACCGCTCCGGCATCGAGTTCGTTTACCAACTGTGTTCCTTCCTGCCGGTCATCGGGCTGCTTACCGTGCTGCTCCCGAACATCGAGAGCACCGCACGCAAACAGGCGGCGTGACGCAAACCGCCTCGTGCCGAAGCCCACCTGAATCGTTCAAGCCCGCGCGGAGCAAACCCTTGCGTGTCTTCCCGGTATCGGGAGCATGCTACGGCGGCTGTGCCAGCCAAAAGGGAGCCATGCCGATGCGGGCGCGATGATCGAGAAGCTGGAGTTTCTGATCGCGGTCGCGCGGGAGCAGAACTTCCGCCGCGCAGCCGAAGCGTGCGGCGTGGCGCAACCCACCTTGTCCGCCGGCATCAAGAGCCTGGAAGAACAACTCGGCGTGCAACTGGTCCGCCGCTCCTCGCGCTTTCAGGGGATGACCCCGGAAGGCGAGCGGGTGTTGGATTGGGCGCAGCGGCTGGTCGGCGATGCGCGGGCGATGCGGCAGGAGGTGCGGTCGTTCCGCCACGGGCTGAGTGGCAGCCTGCGGCTGGCGGTGATCCCGACCGCGTTGCCCTACACGCCCACCCTCACCCAACCATACGGCGCGCTGCATCCCGGGGTGCGCTTCACCATCCTGTCCCGCAGTTCCGACGACATCCTGTCGCAGTTCGAAGGGCTGCGCGTGGATGCCGGACTCACCTATCTCGGTAACGAGACGCTGGGGCGGTTGCGTGCGCTGCCGCTTTATGTCGAGCGCTACCGGTTGGTGACCACCGCCGGCTCGGCGCTGGCCCGGCGCAAGACCCTGTCCTGGGCAGAGGTCGCGGCGCTGCCGCTTTGCTTGCTGCCACCCGAGATGCAGAACCGTCGCATCCTGGACCGGCTGCTGCACCCGTCCAGTGCCGAGACCCATTCCTGCGTGCTGGAGGCTGACTCAACCCTGGCCTTGCTGGCGCATGTAAGGGTGGGTGGAGTGTCCACGATCGTGTCCGAACAGGTTGCGCTGCTGCTGACGGGCTCCGGAACATTCCGGACCATCCCGATCCACGGCGACGCGGCCTTCACCGTCGGGCTGGTGGTGCCGGACCGGCAGCCCATGTCGCCCGCCCTGCGCACGTTGATCAAGGTTGCCGAGCAAGTAAGCAAGGCTTGATAGCTTTGTGCTATCGCAGCACCGAAGCGCGGCCTTGTTTGGTCGCGAGACGCCCCGTCTAGTCGCAGCATAAAGCTGCGAATATGAGGAACGGCGCCAATGGGTGCGACCACGCGCTACCAAACTGGAACCGCTGCGGGGCCGTCGCTGGGCCGGGCCCGGATCGTTGCCCGGCCGGGCTTCAACCGGTGGCTTGTTCCCCCCGCCGCGCTGGCGATCCATCTCTGCATCGGCATGATCTACGGCATGTCGGTGTTCTGGCTGCCGCTGACGCATTCGGTGGGGGCGGCCTGCGGCGCCGATGTCGGATTTCTGCAATCGCTGACGACGGCGTCGTGCGACTGGACGGTGTCGTCCCTGGTGGTCGGGTTCGAACTCGGCATCGTGTTCCTCGGTGCATCCGCCGCGATCTGGGGTGGCTGGCTGGAACGGGTCGGCCCGCGCCGCGCCGGCATCACCGCAGCGGTGTGCTGGAGCGCCGGGCTGGCGGTGTCCGCCCTGGGCATCGAGCTGCACCAGCTCTGGATCGTGTGGCTCGGCATGGGGGCGCTCGGCGGCATCGGGCTCGGCATCGGCTACATCTCGCCGGTGTCCACCCTGGTGAAGTGGTTCCCGGACCGGCGCGGCATGGCGACCGGAATGGCGATCATGGGGTTCGGCGGCGGCGCCATGATCGGCGCCCCCTTGGCCACGCTGTTGATGGGCCATTTCAAGGACAATGCCGGGCCGGGCGTTTGGCAAACCTTCCTGGTGCTGGCGGCGATCTATTTCGTGTTCATGATGGCGGGCAGCTTCGCCTACCGCATCCCGCCGGCACGGTGGCAGCCGGAGGGCTGGGCACCGACGCTCGCCGTGCGCCGGACCGCCGCGTCCGGCCACGTGCATTTGGCCCGGGCCGCCCGCACGCCGCAATTCTGGCTGATCTGGGTGGTGTTGCTGATGAACGTCAGCGCTGGCATCGGCGTGCTGAGCGTGGCGTCGCCCATGCTGCAGCAGCTATTTGCCGCACCTGCCGCCGTGGCGGCGGGCTTCGTCGGGCTGCTGTCGGTGTTCAACATCGGTGGCCGCTTCGTGTGGGCCTCCATCTCCGACAGGCTCGGCCGCAAGAACACCTACTACGCGTTCTTTCTCCTGGGGATCGTCCTGTATGCGGCCCTGCCCTGGGCCGCCCATACCGGCAACAAGGCTTTGTTTGTCGCCATCTGCTGCGTGATCCTGTCCATGTATGGCGGCGGCTTCGCCACGGTGCCGGCCTATCTGGCGGACGTGTTCGGCACGCAGTTCGTCGGCGCCATCCATGGCCGCCTGCTGACCGCCTGGTCCACCGCCGGCGTGCTCGGCCCGGTGCTGGTCGGCTTCATCAGCCAGCGAGCGACGGCTGCCGGCGTGGGCCAGGCGTTCGTTTACGACCAGACGCTGTACGTGATGGCCGGGCTGCTTTGCCTCGGCCTGGTCGCCAACCTGCTGGTGCGCCCGCTGGCGGCGCACTGGTTCATGACCCCGGCCGAGTTGGCCGCGGTGCAAGACACACGCGCCGTCACTGTCGAAGGCGGGTCCTACGGGATCGGCCTTGGCGGGTTTTCTACCGGCGTCGCGGTGGCCTGGCTGTGCGTGCTGCTGCCCATCGCCTGGGGCCTCTACATGACCCTGTCGAAGGTCGACGGGCTGTTCTAACCAAGAAAGGGGAAGATCGATGGATAATAGCAGGCGTAATTTTCTCGGCACCGCCGCCATCGGCGTCGGCGGCCTGGTCGCGCTGGCCGGCGCCGCCTCCGCCGAGGGTGCGACGGACCACGGCAAGCCCGGCGAAGGCGGCTTCGGCCGGCAATCGACCGCCTTGGCACCCGGCGCCACGGTCGCCTACCACGACCCGAAGGACGTGGGCCAAATGCCGGAGTTCACCCGCTCGCTGGACGGGTCGGAACCGAAGGTGACCTCCGGCGGCTGGGCCAAGGAATCGACCGAGCACCAGTTGCCCATCATGAAGGGCCTGGCCGGCGTCCACATGTTCCTGAACCCGGGCGGCTCGCGGGAGCTGCATTGGCACGCGATCGCGGCGGAGTGGGCCTACGTCATCGCTGGCCGCTGCCAGACGGTGGTGCTGGACCCGTCCGGCCAGACCGAGGTCAACAACTACGTGCCCGGCGACTTATGGTTCTTCCCGAAGGGCCATGGCCACTCGATCCAGACGATCGGCGACGAGCCGTGCCACTTCATCCTGTCCTTCGACAACGGCGCGTTTTCCGAGCACGGCACGTTCTCGATCACCGACTGGATCGACCTCACGCCGAAGGACATGCTGGCGGCCAATTTCGGCATCGACAAGGCCGCGTTCGACGCCTTTCCGAAGGGCGAAACCTACATCCAGGCGGGGGCCGTGTTGCCGGCATCCCAGGCGATCGACGCGCCCTGGCCCAAGGAGTCGACCCATAAGTTCAGCCTGCTGAAGGACACGCGGGCGCGGCGCGACTTCGACGGCGGCAGCTTCAACCTCGCCACTGTGGACGAGTGGCCGATCTCCACCACCATGTCGGGCGGGCTGATGGTCATCAAGCCCGGGCAGATGAAGGAGCTGCACTGGAACCCGAACGCCAACGAGTTCCACTACTACCTCAAGGGCACGGGCCAGGTGGCAATGTTCGGCTCGGGTGGCCGCGGCAAGGTGGCCGACGTGAAGGCGGGGCACTCGGCCTACATTCCGGCCGGCTACGGCCACGCGATCCGCAACACCGGCAGCGGTGACCTCGAGATCGTGCAAACCTGGGACGCCGGCAAGTTCCAGGAGATCACGCTCAAGCACTGGGTCGAGACCTCGCCGAAATACTTGCTGGCCAACAACTTCGCCGGGGTGCCCAGCAGCACGGTGGACAAGATCAAGGAAAGCTGAGGCAAGCGGCTGGGAGGCACCGGCCTCCCAGCCGCTGATAGCCATGTTCGATCGCAACATGGATTTCAGCCGGTTGATCAACTCCAACCAGCGTTTAAATAGCCTGACGCGCTTGTAGACGGGACCGGACATGGCCAAGCAGAACAAAGACTCGCCCGCCATGCGTCCGGACGCCCCGCGCTGGGCCGAGGCCCATCGCGCCGAGCCGATCATCGCCGCCCATGGCGGAATGCAGGGGGCCATGCTGCCCATGTTGCACGCCTTGCAGGAGGAGTTCGGCTGCGTGCCGCGCGAGGCCGAGCCGTTGATCGCCGCCGCGTTGAACCTGTCGCTGGCCGAGGTTTTCGGCGTGGTTTCCTTCTACCACGATTTTCGCCGTGTTCCCGCCGGGCGGCACGTCTTGAAGATCTGCCGTGCCGAGGCTTGCCAGGCCATGGGCGCCGTGTCGTTGGCTGACGGCTTGCTCGCCCGGCTGGGCTTGCAGTGGGGCGGCAAGACCGCCGATGACCGGTTGACGGTGGAGCCGAGCTTCTGCCTCGGCCTATGCGCCTGCGCCCCCGCGGCCTTGTTCGATGGGGAGCCGCTGGGCCGTGTCGACGGCGCGATGCTGGACGAGCTGGTGGCCCATCCATGACCCGCATTTTCGTTCCCGGCGACGCTGCCGCCCTGGCGCTGGGGGCCGACCGCGTGGCCGCGGCCTTGGCTGCCGAGGCCGAGCGGCGCGGCAACGCGCTGGAAATCGTGCGGACTGGCAGCCGGGGCATGGTGTTCCTAGAGCCGTTGGTGGAAGTGCAGACCCCGGAAGGCCGCATCGGCTATGGCCCGGTGGCGGCGCGGGACATTGCCGGGCTGTTCGATGCCCTGCTGGAAGGCGGCGCCCATCCCCTGCGCATCGGCCAACCGGAAGCGCATCCGTGGCAGGCCGGCCAAACCCGACTGACCTTCGCCCGCTGCGGCGTCGTGGACCCGCTTTCAGTCGAGGATTACCGCGCCCATGGCGGCTATGCCGGGCTGGAGCGGGCGCTCGGGCTCGGCGGGACGGAGATCGTCGACGAGATCAAGCTGTCGGGGCTGCGCGGCCGCGGCGGCGCCGGATTCCCGACCGGGATCAAATGGAACACGGTCCGCCTCGCCCCGGCCGAGCAGCGCTACGTCGTGTGCAATGCCGATGAGGGCGATAGCGGCACCTTTGCCGACCGGATGCTGATGGAAGGCGATCCGCTCAGCCTGGTGGAAGGCATGACGATCGCCGGGCTGGCGGTGGATGCCACGGCCGGGTTCATCTACTGCCGCTCGGAATATCCGCACGCCTTCCGCGCGATGCAGCGCGCCATCCGCGCGGCGGAGGCGGCGGGCTACCTGGGCGCCGATATCTGCGGCTCCGGCCGGGCGTTCACGCTGGAGGTGCGGCTGGGGGCCGGTGCGTATATCTGCGGCGAGGAAACCTCGCTGCTGGAATCGCTGGAAGGCAAGCGCGGCGTGGTGCGCGCGAAGCCGCCGCTGCCGGCGATCGAGGGGCTGTTCGGCAAGCCGACGGTGGTCAACAACGTGCTGTCGCTGGCCGCGGTGCCGTTCATCCTGGCCCAGGGTGGCAAGGCCTATGCCGAGTATGGCACCGGCCGCTCGCTGGGCACCCTGGCCGTGCAACTGGCCGGCAACGTGAAGCGCGGCGGGCTGATCGAGCTGCCGTTCGGTGTGACCCTGCGCACGGTGGTCGAGGAGTACGGCGGCGGCACCGCCAGCGGCCGGGCGGTGCGCGCGGTGCAGGTGGGCGGACCGTTGGGTGCCTATTTCCCCGACAGCCTGCTGGACACGCCGCTCGATTACGAGGCGTTCACGGCCGTGAGCGGATTGATCGGCCATGGTGGCGTGGTGGTGTTCGACGACACCGTTGACCTGGCCGCCCAGGCTCGCTTCGCCTTCGAGTTCTGCGCGCTAGAAAGCTGCGGCAAGTGCACGCCCTGCCGCATCGGCGCCGTCCGCGGCCAGGAAGTGGTGGACCGCATCACCGGCGGCGTGCAGCCCGAAAAGAACCTGGCCTTGCTGCGCGACCTGTGCACCGTGATGGCCGACGGCTCGCTATGCGCCATGGGCGGCCTGACACCGGTGCCCGTGATGTCGGCGTTGACCCACTTTCCCGAAGATTTCACGCGCCCGGCCCTGCCGATGGCCGCGGAATAAAGGAGCCGTCGCGATGGGCCTGATCAAGGAAGTCGACTACGGCACGCCGATCCGCCTTGCCGAAAAGCAGGTGACGCTCAGCATCGACGGGCAGGAGGTCACGGTGCCGCACGGCACCTCCGTCATGGCGGCGGCGATGGCGCTGGGCACCAAGATCCCGAAGCTCTGCGCCACCGACAGCCTGGAGCCGTTCGGCTCCTGCCGGATGTGCCTGGTGGAGATCGCCGGGCGCCGTGGCACCCCCGCCTCCTGCACCACCCCGGCCGAGGCCGGCATGGTGGTGACCACGCAAACGCCGGCCTTGGCCAAGCTGCGGCGCGGCGTGATGGAGCTGTATATCTCCGATCATCCGCTGGACTGCCTGACCTGTGCGGCCAACGGCGATTGCGAGTTGCAGGACGTGGCCGGTGCGGTCGGCCTGCGCGACGTGCGCTACGGCCTGGACGGCGCCAACCACCTCGGCCTGGCCAAGGACGAGAGCAACCCGTACTTCACCTTCGACACTTCCAAATGCATCGTGTGCAGCCGTTGCGTGCGCGCGTGCGAGGAGGTGCAGGGCACCTTTGCGCTGACCATCGAGGGCCGCGGCTTTGACAGCCGCGTGTCCGCCGGCGGCACCGACTTCATGGACAGCGAGTGCGTGTCCTGCGGCGCCTGCGTGCAGGCCTGCCCCACCGCGACGCTGACGGAAAAGTCCGTCATCGAGAAGGGTCAGCCAGAGCACTCCGTTGTTACCACCTGCGCCTATTGCGGCGTAGGTTGCTCCTTCAAGGCGGAGATGCAGGGCACGGACGTGGTGCGCATGGTGCCCTACAAGGATGGCCGCGCGAATGAAGGCCATTCCTGCGTCAAGGGCCGCTTCGCGTTCGGCTATGCGACCCACAAGGACCGCATCACCAAGCCGATGATCCGCGCCGCCATCACCGACCCGTGGCGGGAGGTGAGCTGGGCGGAGGCCATCGGCCACGCGGCGTCCGAGTTCAAGCGCATCCAGGCGCGCTACGGGCGGGACAGCATCGGCGGCATCACCTCTTCCCGCTGCACCAACGAGGACACCTTCCTGGTGCAAAAGCTGGTGCGCGCCGCGTTCGGCAACAACAACGTCGACACCTGCGCCCGGGTCTGCCACTCGCCCACCGGCTACGGGCTGATGACCACGCTGGGCACCTCCGCCGGTACGCAGGATTTCGCGTCCGTGGACGACAGCGACGTCATCCTGGTGATCGGGGCAAACCCCACCGACGGCCACCCGGTGTTCGCGTCGCGCATGAAGCGGCGGCTGCGCAATGGTGCCAAGCTGATCGTCGCCGACCCACGCCGGATCGACCTGGTGAAGTCCCCGCACGTCCATGCGGAATACCACCTGCCGTTGCAGCCGGGCACCAACGTGGCTCTGGTCAACGCGATGGCGCACGTCGTCGTCACCGAAGGGCTGGTGGCCACCGACTACGTGCAGGAGCGGTGCGAGTGGGATGCGTTCGAGCACTGGGCCCGCTTCATCGCCGAGCCGCGCAACTCCCCGGAGGCCACCGCGCCGTTGACCGGCGTGGACCCGGCAGCACTGCGGGCGGCCGCCCGGTTGTATGCCACCGGCGGGGCGGCGGCGATCTACTACGGGCTGGGTGTCACCGAGCACAGCCAGGGTTCCACCACCGTGATGGCGATGGCGAACCTGGCGATGGCCACCGGCAACATCGGCAAGCCCGGCGCCGGCGTGAACCCGCTGCGCGGCCAGAACAACGTGCAGGGCAGTTGCGACATGGGCTCCTTCCCGCACGAGTTCCCGGGCTACCGCCACGTGGCCGAGGGCCAGGTCCGCGCCATCTACGAGGAGATGTGGGGCGTGCCGCTCAGCGGCGACCCGGGCCTGCGCATCCCCAACATGCTGGACGAGGCGGTGGAGGGCAGCTTCAAGGGGCTATACATCCAGGGCGAGGATATCGCGCAGTCGGATCCGGACACGCAGCACGTCACGGCCGGGCTGCGGGCGATGGAATGCGTGGTGATCCAGGACCTGTTCCTGTGCGAGACGGCGAAATACGCCCACGTGTTCCTGCCGGGTAGCTCCTTCCTGGAAAAGGATGGCACCTTCACCAACGCCGAACGCCGTATCAGCCGCGTGCGCAAGGTGATGCCGCCGCTGGGCGGGCTGGCGGATTGGGAGGCGACGGTGGCGCTGTCCAACGCGCTCGGCTTCAAAATGGATTACACCCACCCGTCGGAGATCATGGCGGAGATCGCGGCCACCACGCCGACCTTCCAGGGCGTGTCCTACGAGAAGCTGGACGAACTCGGCTCAATTCAGTGGCCGTGCAACGAGGCCGCCCCGGGAGGCACGCCGATGATGCACGTCGAGCGCTTCGTGCGCGGCATGGGTCGGTTCATGATCACCGAGTTCGTCCCGACCGAGGAACGCACCGGCCCGTTATTCCCGCTGATCCTGACCACCGGGCGCATCCTGTCCCAGTACAACGTCGGTGCGCAGACCCGGCGCACGGAAAACAGCCGCTGGCACGAGGAAGACGTGCTGGAAATCCATCCCGCCGACGCGGAAAGCCGCGGCGTGCTGGACGGCGATCTGGTACGGCTGGAAAGCCGCTCCGGCGACGTGGCGCTGCACGCCCGTATCAGCGACCGCATGCAGCCCGGCGTGGTCTACACCACCTTCCACCATCCCAAGACCGGGGCCAACGTCATCACCACCGACTTCACGGACTGGGCCACCAACTGCCCAGAGTACAAGGTGACCGCGGTGCAGGTCCGCAAGACCAATCGGATGTCGGACTGGCAGGCCCGCTTCTTCGACGAGGACGTCGCCCTGACCCGAGTGGCCGCGCCGTTGGAGGCGGCCGAGTAATGCGCGCCGAAAAGCTGATCGCCATGGCAAACCAGATCGCCGCCTTCTTCCGCTCCTACCCCGAGGAAGAGGCGGTAGCCGGCGTGCATCGCCACCTGCAGTCGTTCTGGGCACCCGGGATGGTGCGCACGCTGCGCCAGCACCTGATGCACGACACGCAGGGGGTCGACCGGCTGGTGGCGCAGGCCATGCGCCACGACCCGGACGTGACCAGCCCGGTCGACAAGGTGTTGTCCCCCGTCCGCGAAGGCGGCGAAATGGCGAGTGATGCCGGCTAACCCACTCGGAGCGTCACCACGTCGCCTGCCGTTCAGAGATGGTGCGGGACAAAGTCCGCCCGTCATCGGGTCGGGCCGAAATCAGGGTTTGGGTCTGAACTTCACAAGCGTCGCGGCGTCGGTTGCTGGTTCAAATACGACTTCTACAGGCATACCGATGACGATGTCGTCGAAGCCTACTCCCAGCAGGTTGCTGTAGAGGCGGGGACCTTCCTCAAGCTGAACCACAACCACGGCGTAGGGCAGTTCCCCGGCAAAGCCCTTGAAGTAAAGCTGGTGGAACTCGCAGAAAGACCATACTGTGCCGCGCCCGCTGGCTTGCACCCAATCCAGCTCCGTGCTGCCACAAATGTCGCAGGTGAACGCCGCGGGAAAGCGGAGCGTCGAACAATGCAGGCAGCGCTGCACCACGAGCCGGCCGGCCTGTGCCGCACTCCAGAATGGCTGCGTCAGCGCCGTGATGGTTGGCAGCGGCTTGGCATACGCGGTCATGCTGCATCCACCCCGTAGATGATGGAGGTGGTGAGAGGCGCAGCGCACATGTACTGGATCAACCGCGCGCCCTGCACCTGCCGGTCGCCACACGCGCCGCGCAGTTGCCGGACTGCCTCCACATTCAGCGCCCAACCCTGCATGTAGGAGTTGGACAGGTGCCCGCCGTCGGTGTTGCTGGGGTAGCGGCCACCCAGACCCAACGTGCCGCCTTGCACAAAACCGCCCGACTCGCCCGGCGCGCAGAAGCCGAACCCTTCCAAGGAGAACAGCACGGTCGGGGTGAAATTGTCGTAGATCATCAGGGCGTCCAGCTCGTCCCGCGACACGCCGGCCATGCGGAACACATCCGCTGCGGCGCGCTGCATGGGGGCATGCCAGAAATCCTCCGGTGGCAGGTGGCTGCCCTTCAGGGCCGATGCCTGGCCCATGCCACGCAGGTAGACCGGCTTCGCTCGGCAGTCGCGCGCCCGTTCGGGTGTAGTCAGGATCATTGCCGCTCCGCCATCGTTGATCAGGCAGTAATCCAGCAGGTGCAGCGGGCGCGCGACAAAGCGGGACGCCTGGTGGTCCGCCACCGTGATCGGCGTGCGCATCACGGCGCCTGGGTTCATCGCCGCGTGGCGGCGGAAGGTAACGGCAATCTCGGCAAGCTGCTCGCTGGTCGTGCCGTAAAGGTGGGCATGACGTTGGAACATCACCGCGTGCATGGCGCCGGGCGATGTCATGCCGTACGGGGCCCACTGCCCGCCCCCGCCATACTGGTCCGACGCGCCGCCGTAGGTTGCACCTTTGGACCGGCCGTCATTGCCGTAGACGAGGGCCACGGCGGTGGCCATCCCCGTCGCGATCGCCATGGCCGCCATTTGGATTGCCACGCCCGCCATCCGCCCCTGGCCCGGGGTGGTGCCAACGTAGCGCGGGTTGAGCCCCATCCGCTCGCCGAAATGCTGGTAGTCTGGGATACGGCTGACGATCAATCCATCCAGATCGTGCAGGCCCATCCCGGCATCGTCCAACGCTTCCCGCAAGGCCCAGGCGCCAAGGTCGTCAGGGGTGTGGTCCGGCAAGCGGCCGAACGTGGTCAGTCCCACTCCCGCAACGCAGGCGGCGTTCCGCATGTCGATGCCCGTCTCGGCGGAAAGCGTGGCGTCCATGACCTTCCTCCGTCTCAGCCGGCGAAGCGAGGTTCCGGCAGCCCCGCCACGCCGGGATCCAGCGCGAAGGTCGCGCCTGCCAACGCCTCGCCCGCCAGCGCTTCTTCGTCCAAGCCGTGGCGCATGCTGGTCACGAACAGCGTCCGTAGGTCCGCACCGCCGAACATCACGCTGGTCGGCCGCGAAACCGGGCATTTCAGCACCGCGGTTTCCGTCCCGTCCGGCGCGAACCGCACCAACTGCCCGGCGGAGATTTCCGCCACCCAAAGCCCGCCCTCGGCATCCACCGTGCAGCCGTCGGGACGGCCGGCGCGCCCGGCAAAGTCCACGTGCATGCGGCGGTTCGCGACCGCCCCTGCCTCGATGTCGTAGTCGTATGCCCAGATGTGCCCCGGCCGGGAGTCACAGAAGTACATCGTCTTGTTGTCCGGACTCCAGGCGATGCCGTTGGCCAGCGTGATGCCGGTGTCCATGCGCGTCACCGTCAAATCGGGCTCCACCCGGAACAACCCGCCCACCGGCTGCTTGATCTCCCGATCCATCGTGCCAGCCCAGAACCGCCCGCGCCGGTCGCACTTCCCGTCATTGAAGATTTCGGTCGCGAAGTCGATCGGCGCCGCCACATCCTCCAGCGATCCCGATGCGACGTCGATCAGCGCCAAGCCGCGGCGATAGGCCATCAGCATCCCACCGCCCCGGCGCAGCGCGAAGGAGCCGGGTGTCCGCGGCAGTTGATGAGCGATCTCCAACCCATCCGCCGTGCGGCCGTACATCACGCGGGACATGCAATCCAACGTGAACAAGGTTTGGCTCGCCACATCCCATACCGGGCCTTCGCCCAGCACGGCGCGATAATCCGAGCAGTACGGCATCAGCGCGTCACTCCCTCCCGTTACGCGATATGTAGATTTCCCGGGCACGTCGCGCCATGCGGCATGCGATGCCGATGCAGCATATCGACGGACGCATTTTGATATGAGCGTCTGCCGCCAAGGCTGCTAAATCTGCGGGCGGGAAGAGGGGCTGGCGCTTATGAGGCTGGGGGTGATCGGCGCCGGATTTATCGGGCGTGCCGTGGCGGCGCTCGGCGTGCGCGCGGGTTACGAGGTGATGATCAGCAACTCCCGCGACCCGCGCACGCTTGGCAGCACGGTCGTCGCGCTCGGCTGCAAGGCCGGCACCGCCGCGCAGGCTGCGGGCTTCGGCGACCTCGTCGTGGTTGCCATTCCCTTCCACGCGATCGGCAGCGTCCAGGCGGCGCCGCTCATCGGCAAGACGGTGCTGGACGCCAACAACTACTACCCGGAGCGCGATGGCCGGGTCGCCGCGCTGGATGCGGAAGAAACCACAACCAGCGAGATGCTGGCCAAGCAACTGCCTGGCGCCCACATGGTGAAGGCCTTCAACGCCATCTTGCAGAAAGATCTGGCCGCAGGCGGCGGCCCACCCGGCACGGCGAACCGCCGTGCCCTGCCCATCGCCGGCGACGACACCGCTGCCAAGCAGGCGGTCACGGCGGTGCAGGACGCCTTCGGCTTTGACACGGTGGATGCCGGGCCGCTTGCCGAGGGATGGCGTTTCCAGCGCGCCATGCCCGCCTATTGCGTCCCACTCGACGCAGCCGCAATGCGGGACGCCCTGGCCGCGGCACGGCGCGGCGTGGAAGCCCCCCACGGCTCCTGGCGCCGCTGATGTCTGACCTGCTCACAGGATTGCCCGGCCTTTTCCACGGAGAGCGGATGATCGCACGACACCGGGGCGGCGACATGGTCGCAGGACCAGCAATGACGGAGTTTGCATGAACGACACGGGACGTGCTGTCGAGGCGGTCGACGCCGCGAGAACCTATCTCCGCCAGGTGCAGGCGGCGTGCCGCACGGCCGTGGCACCGGAAGGCCGCGTGGTTGCGGCCCTCGCCGAAGTCCACCAACGCCAGTTGCACGGTTTCGCCTGGGCGGCGACGGCCGCGGAAGGCATGGCCCAGCTTGCCGCATGGGCAAAACGGCTCGAGGCCGCCGGGCGGCTGGGCGCGGGTGAGCTGGACGTGCTGCGGATCGGCCTAGGCGAATACCTCGCCCAACTGCTTGGCGGGCTACCGATGAGCCAGAACGAGATCGTTCGCCCCGGCGACCTTCAGGCGGAGGACGCAGCGGACGCGCTGCGAGGGGACGATGCGGTGCGCTGGTTCCTGCGCCACGGCAACGTCGCGGAAACGCGCGCCGCCCTCGCACACCGCCTGGCAGAGGATTGGCGCCCGGACGAGACGCTCGGCGACGAGATGCTGGACATGGTGCGCGACCAGTTCCGCCAGTTCACCGACGAGCGGATCGCGCCCCACGCGCATGGTTGGCACCTGGCCGACCTGCTGATCCCGGACGAGGTCGTTGCTGCCATGGCGGAGTTGGGCGTCTTCGGCGTCTGCATCGACCCGGATCACGGCGGGTTGGGTTTGGGCAAGCTCGCCATGTGCGTCGTGTCGGAGGAGTTGAGCCGTGGCTGGATCGCCGCCGGGTCGCTCGGCACGCGGTCGGAGATCGCCGGCGAACTGATCGGCGCCAACGGCACGGCGGCGCAGAAAGCGCACTGGCTGCCCGGCATCGCCAGCGGCGCCGTGCTCCCCACCGCAGTGTTCACCGAGCCGGACACCGGCTCGGACCTCGCCTCGGTCCGAACGCGGGCGCGCCAAACAGCGGAGGGGTGGGAGGTCACCGGCGCCAAGACCTGGATCACGCACGCGGCCCGTAGCGATCTGATGACGGTGCTGGCGCGCAGCGCGGCGGACAAGCCCGGCTATGATGGCTTGTCGATGTTTCTGGCTGCCAAGACCCGAGCCACCGCCGAAAGCGATTTCCCCGACGCCGGCCTGTCGGGCAGTGAGATCGGCGTGCTCGGCTATCGCGGCATGAAGGAATATGTGCTGGCCTTCGACGGCTTCGCAGTGGCTGCCGAAGGCTTGCTCGGTGGGGCGGAAGGTGCGGGCTTCCGCCAGTTGATGGCGACCTTCGAGGGCGCTCGCATCCAAACCGCCGCGCGCGCCGTGGGGGTGGCCCGCAACGCGCTGGACCTGGCCCTGCGCTACGCCACCGAACGCCGGCAGTTCGGCAAGGCGTTGCTGGCCTTTCCGCGGGTGTCCGATAAGCTGGCCTTGATGGCGGTGGAGACCGTGGTGGCGCGCGAACTGACCTACTTCGCCGCCCGCACGAAGGATGCTGGGGATCGTTGCGATATCGAGGCCGGCATGGCGAAGCTGCTGGCCGCCCGGGTCGCCTGGAGCAACGCCGATAACGGCGTGCAAATCCATGGCGGCAACGGCTATGCGCAGGAATACCCGATCAGCCGGGTGTTGTGCGATGCCCGTATCCTGAACATCTTCGAGGGCGCGGCCGAGATCCAGGCCAACGTCGTCGGCCGCGGCTTGCTGGCGCGGCAGATGTGAAGCGGGAGCGGCCGCTGCACGGCTAGCGCCCTGGCGCCAGTTGGAAGAAATGCGGCGGCATTTCACCCCGCGCCGCCACCGCTTCCACTTCTGCCCGCACGACGCCGCGGAACTGTCGGATCGCGGCGGTGACCGGCCGCTTGGCATTGGTGACGAAGGAGACATCGGTGCGGATCGGGTCCGCCAGGTGGGCAATGCGCACCGCCCCGGCCCCGGCCATGGTGTGCACCGCCCCATAGGCGATCACCGTGCAGCCCAGGCCTTCCTGCACCAGCGCCAGGATCGTCGCGAGGTTGTCGGCCTCCAACACCACGTTCAGCGTCAATCCCTGCGCCAGCGCCGCCCCTTCCAGCAGCACGCGCTGCGGGTTTTCCGTGGTTGCCAGGATCAGGGGCAGCGGTGCCACCTGGCGCAGCGTGAAGGGCCCGTTGCCGTCGCAAGCAAAGCCGACGGGGCCGGGCGGCAGCACCAGCACCATGCCGCCATACACCAGGGGCTCGCAGGCGAAGTCCAGTCCGGCCCAGGGGCTGTGCATGATCGCCACGTCGATCGCGTCGTTGCGCAGCCAGCCGATCAGCACGCCGCTCATCGCGGTCTGCACCTGCACTCGCACGTCGCCGAACTCGCGCACGAAGCGCGTGATGGCGCGGGGCATGAACACCTGGCCGCTGAATGGCACCATGCCGACCCGCAGCACGCCTTTCGGCACGTCCGCGTATTCCCGCACATCGTCGCGCAACGCGCGCACTTGCCCGATGATGGAGGCCGCACGTTCCAGCAGCAGGATGCCCGCCTCGGTCGGCTGCAGCTTGGGTTTGCGGCGCAGCAAGGCAACGCCGATCTCCTCTTCCAGCCCTTGGATCTGCCGGCTGATTGCGGATTGTGCAACGTGCAACTGTTCCGCGGCGCGGGAAAACGAACCCAAGGTCGCGACTGCCGAAAAATAACGCAACTGACGAAGGTCCATCTAAGGCGCAGCCTCAGCAGCGCCACCCGCCTTTGCCATCGTGATTCCTCCTTCGCGCCAATGCCGTTTTCGCATCGTCCGGATGCCTTTTAAGCGCTTGCGCCGTGCTGCGGCGGATGGCCAGTGTGCCATGCCGGATGGAAGACCGGAAGGCAGAGGGGACGGTCATAGAAATGGATCTGGACGTGTTCAAGCGGGATGTCCGTGCGCGGACGGTGCTGAACCTCCTTGACGCGGCAGCCGCCAGCCATGGCAGCAAGCCCTTCCTGCGGGAAAGCGGATCGCCGGAATGGATCAGCTTCGATGGGGCGTTGCACCGGGCCCGTGCCATCGGCGGTGGCTTCCAGGCCTGCGGCGTGCGGCGCGACGATCTGGTGCCGTTCATGCTGGCCAACGGCTCGGACTACATCCTGGCCTGGTTCGGCGTGAACTGCGCCGCTGCCGCCTACATCAGCGTCAACACCAGCCTCGTTGGCCCGCTGCTGGCGGCACAATTCGCCCTCGGCCGCTCCAAGGTCTGGGTGGTCCAGGCCGACTACCTGCCCGCGGTCGAGGCCTTGCCGCAGGCGTTGCGCGACACGGTGGAAACGCTGGTCGTCGCCGGGCCGATCCCGGAAGGCACCGCTTCCCGGTGGAAGCACGTCGTGGCCTTTGCCGACCTGCCCGGCCAGGGCGCCTGGACACCACCGGAGCCGATCGGCTTCACCGAGCTGACCGCGATCACCTTCACGTCCGGCACCACCGGGCCGTCCAAAGGGGTGATGATCACCCACGGCCAGGCGATCAGCAGCGCCCTCACCTTCTCCGAAATTACCGGACTTGGCCCGGCGGACACGATCTACACCCCGCTGCCGATGTTCCACGGGATGTCGACGCGCATGGGGATGCTCCCTGCCCTTCTCACGGGCTGCCGCATCGTGTCCGGCAAGCGCTTCAGCGGCACGCGCTTCTGGTCCGAAGCCATCGAAGCCGAGGCGACGGTCGCGCAGATCATCTTCTCCATTCCCGCCGTGCTGATGGCGCAGCCGCCCGGCCCGCAGGACCGGGGCCACCGCGTCACCCGCATGTTCAACGCCCACTACACCGAGGGCTTTCAGGAGCGGTTCGGCGCCGAACTGGTCGAGGCGTTCGGCATCAGCGAGGTCGGCCTGTTCATCGCCAGCCCGCCCGGTCAGCAGCGTGCCGGGTCCGCCGGCCGGGCCTTGCCGGATTGGGATGTCGACCTGGTGGATGCCGATGGCGTCAGCGTGCCCGAAGGACAGGCCGGGGAGATCGTGTGCCGCCCTCGCCTACCCGGCGTGATCATGCGCGGCTACCTGAACCAGCCTGACCGCACCGTCGAGGCGACGCGGGACCTGTGGTACCACACCGGGGATATCGGCCGCCGCGACGACGACGGATATTACTGGTTCCTCGACCGCGCGAAGGAACGTATCCGCCGCAGGGGAGAGAACATTTCCTCGCTCGAGATCGAGAACTGCGTTCGCGGCAATCCAACGATTGCCGACGTCGCCGCGTTGGCCCACCCGGCCCGCGAAGGCGAGGACGACATCCGCCTGCTCGTCGTGCCGCAGCCGGGCGGTGCGGTTTCCGCGCCGGACCTGCATGGCTGGCTCCAATCGCGCCTGCCGCGTTTCATGCTGCCGCGTTACATCGAGGTGGTGCCGAGCTTGCCCTACACCGCGACCAACAAGATCGAGAAATCCCGCCTGATGTCGGCCGGGCTCGGACCGGACGCCTGGGACGTGGAGGCAGCCAGCCATGGCGCGTAGCACCGCAAGGCAGGCTTGCATCGTCGGCATCGGCGCCAGCAGCTTCGGCCGCCGCACCGGCCGCAGCCCGCTCTCGCTCTGCGCAGAGGCGTTCAAGGCGGCCTTGGCCGATTCCGGCCTGCAACGGGCGGATGTGGATGGCCTGTCCATCCACCTCGGGTCGCCCGCGGCGCTCGACTACGATCGGGTCGCCGAGGGCCTCGGGCTGGAGATACGCTACGTCAACCAGGCGTGGTCGCACGGCCGCTTCGTCACCATGTCGTTGCAGCATGCCGCTCTGGCGGTGGAGGCGGGGCTGGCGGACGTGGTCGCCTGCGTGACGGCGATCTGCTTCACGCGGCGCAAGGCGATGGGGGGTGAGGCCGACAGCGAAGGCATGCGGGAAGAAGGCGGGACGCATGGCGAATCCCCGCCCTACGGCCTGACCGCTCCGGCCAGCGGCGCCGCCATCGCCATGCAGCGCTACATGCACGTGCACGGCGCCACGTCCGAGCAACTGGCCGCCGTGCCGATCGCCTTTCGCAAGCATGCCTGCCTGAACCCGGCGGCCCTGATGCAAACGCCGATGACGCTTGCCGATCACCAGGCCTCCCGCATGGTTGCCGACCCGTTGCACCTGCTGGATTGCTGCCTGATGACCGATGGCGCGGTCGTGGTCTTCGTCACCACGGAGGAGCGTGCCAAGGACCTGGCGCAGGTCCCGGTCCGCATCACCGGCATGCAAGGAATCCGCTCCGGCAGGGAGGAGTTCATCTTCGCGCCGCGCGGCCTGGGTCTCGCCCAGCAGAGTTTCGGCCGTGCTCCGGCGCGGGAAACGGACATGCAAGTCTACCGGGACGCTGGCGTGAGCCGCGGCGACGTCCAGGGCCTCTACACCTACGACGCCTTTTCCCCGCTCGTCCTCTTCACCCTGGAGCGCTTCGGTTTCTGCGGCCCCGGTGAGGCGGCGGACTACGTGCAGGGCGGCACGATCGAACTGGGCGGCGCGCTTCCCATGAACACCTCCGGCGGCCTGCTGTCGGAGGCGCATGTCGGCGGCTGGAACTCGGTTGCGGAAATGGTGCGCCAGATTCGCGGGACCGCCGGGCCGTCGCAGATTCCGGATGCCGCCTGCCTGCAATGGGGCACCGTCTGGGGCGATTCCTTTCTTTTGCAGAGATAGGCCATGACCGAACTCAAGAAGCCACTGCCCCGGGTCGGCCCCGATACGGAGCCGTTCTGGGCCGGCACACGCCGGGGCGAATTGAGGCTGCCGTATTGCCTCGATTGCGGTAAACCGCATCTGCCGGCCGGCCCGGTCTGTCCGTTCTGCCTGTCTTCCAGACTCGGCTGGCGCACCGTCAGCGGACGGGGCCGAATATCGACCTACACGGTCGTCCACAAGGAGTGGTTCGCCGCCTTCGCCGCCGATATCCCCTACAACGTCATCCAGGTCGAACTGGAGGAGGGGCCGCGACTGACCGCCAACCTCGTCGACGCCCCACCGGATGGCCCGGCCATCGGGATGGCAGTGCAAGCCGTGTTCGACCCGGTCACGCCGGCAATCACCCTGCCTCGGTTTCGCCCGGCCTGATGTTCGACGACCCGCAAGCCCTGATCGAGAACACGCTCGGCGCGCTCACCTCCGGCGTGATGGTGGGCTGCATCTACGGTTTGATGTGCGTCGGACTGGCGATGATCTTCGGGATTATGCGTGTCGTGAACTTCGCCCAGGGCGAGTTCCTGATGCTCGGCATGTATGCGACGTTCTATCTGGTGGGCGGCTTGGGCCTGGCTTCGCTGGCCGGCCCCTCTGCCGCACCGGTGATCGCCGCCCTGCTGGCCGGGCCAATCGTGTTCGTGCTTGGCCTGGGGGTGCACCGCCTGCTGATCGCACGCGTTTCCGGCCTGCGCAGCAGCGGAACCGCTGACGAAGGGCATTTCGGGCAACTGATCGTCACGCTCGGCCTGGCCTTGATCCTGCAAAACGGCGGGCTGATCGTCTTCGGCTCCACGCCGCGCGCCGTGCGGTCCCCGTTATCCTCATCCGCCTGGCAGGTCGAGACGGGGCTGTACGACGCCGAACTCTTCCTCAACAAGTCGCGCGTGGTGGCGACGATCGTGGCCATCGCCGTCGTGTTCCTGCTTTGGGTGCTGCTGGAGCACACCTCCCTTGGTCGCAGCATGCGGGCCGCTTCCGACAACCCCACCGCCGCGACCTATACCGGCGTGAACGTCGGCCGGGTGCATCGGCTGGCCTTCGGCATCGGCTGCGGCGTGACGGCGATCGCCGGCGGGCTGATCGCCACCAACATCTCCTTCAGCCCCTTCGTTGGCGTGGAGTTCGTGCTCATCATGTATTCCGGCGTGGTGCTGGGTGGCCTCGGCAGCATCCTGGGTGCCTTCTGGGGCGGGCTGACGGTCGGCTTCGTTCAGCAGATCTCGGCCATCCTGCTGCCCACGCAACTGCAGAACGCCTCGATCTTCGTGGTCTTCCTGCTTATCATCACCGTGCGCCCACAGGGTCTGTTCGGCCGCTCGGCGGACCGGGCATGAGGCCCGGGGCGGCCCCGCGCATCCGCCGGGACTTGGCGGTGCTGTCCACGGCGTTGGCGCTATACGCCTTGATCTGCCTGCTGGTGACGAACTCCTATTACCAACTGATCCTGACGCTGGTGCCGATCTGGGCCGTCATGGGTTTGTCGTGGAACCTTTTCTCCGGCTACGTGGGCTTGATCTCCTTCGGTCACGCAACCTTTTTCGGTCTGGGCGCCTACACCGTCACGCTCCTGTTGGTGTGGTTCAACGTTACGCCCTGGCTCGGCATTCCGGCCGGGGCCGTCGTGGGTGCGGCGTCGGCGTTCATCATCGGCCTGCCGACGTTGCGGCTGCGGGGCCACTACTTCGCGCTTGCCATGCTGGCCTACCCGATCCTGTTCCTTTACGTGCTGCAATATCTCGGCTTGCAGGAGATCGCGCTGCCGTTGAAGCGCGAGCATCCGGCCGCCTTCCTGCAATTCGCCGACCCGCGGCTTTACACCGCGGTCGCCTTGGGATTGCTTCTGATTGCGGCGCTGGTCTGCGTCGCCATCGAGAACACGCGGTTTGGCTTGGCGCTGCTGGCCATCAAGCAGAACGAACTGGCGGCAGAGGCTGCCGGCCTGGATAGCTGGCGCTGGAAGATGCGGGCGCTGGTGATCAGCGGGGCCATGGCCGCATCGGCCGGCGGCCTGTACGCGTGCGTGCTGCTGACGGTGACGCCGGATTCCGTGTTCGGCATGCTGACCTCCGCACAGGCGCTGACCGTGACGATGTTCGGCGGGGTCGGTTCGGTGTGGGGACCGCTGATCGGCGCCGCCGTGCTCATCCCCACCGCCGAGGCACTGAACGCCGAATTGGGCGGCTACCTCCCCGGCATACAGGGTGTGGTCTACGGGGCGGCGATCATCGCCATCATGCTGCTCGCACCGGAGGGCCTGTTCTGGACACTGCTTGACCGGTGGAAGCGTCGCCAACCCGCTCCCCTGCTTCCCGCAGCGGTCCCGCTTGCGGGCGCCGACCCGCACCGCGCGATCCAGCCGCCCGGCCAGGCACTGCTCGACGTCAAGGGCTTGTGCAAGTCGTTCGGCGGTCTGCGTGCGATCAGCGACGTCAGCTTTTCAGCCCAACGCGGTGCGATCCTCGGCATCATCGGTCCGAACGGGGCGGGCAAGACGACGCTGTTCAACGTGCTGAACGGGGTGCTGCCAGCCGGGAGCGGGATCGCCGTGGTGGACGGCCAGGCGCTGACCGGAAAGCGGCTGCACCAAATCGCCCGGCTGGGCATAGGCCGCACCTTCCAGGTGGTGCGCAGCTTCCCCCGCCTATCGCTGCTGGATAACGTCATCGTTGGCGCCTACGGGGCGGGTCTGCGTGACCGGGAAGCGATCCGCTCGGCGCACGACGCCCTGGCCCGTGTCGGGCTGCAGCACTTGGCAGCCGAGCCCGCAGGCGGCCTGAACAACAAGAGCCTCCGGCTGATGGAACTGGCCCGCGCCCTGGCCGGCCGCCCCCGCCTGCTGTTGCTGGACGAAACGCTGGCTGGGTTGGGCCGGGAGGAATGCGAAGACATCCTCACCGTTCTGTCACGCCTGCGGGATGAGGGTGTCACCGTGCTCATCATCGAGCACACGATGCACGCCATGCTCCGCATCGCCGACAGCTTCCTCGTGATCGACCACGGCCAGGTACTCGCGACCGGGCTGCCGCGCGACGTGATCGAGGATCCAGGCGTGATCGAGGCGTATCTCGGGAAAAAATGGCTTTCCCGCGCAAACCGCGAAGTGGCGTGAGGCGATGCTCAACGTGTCCGGACTCTCGGTCTCGTATGGCGGATTGCAGGCGCTAACCGGCGTATCCCTGCAAATCCTCCAGGGCCAGTTCGTCACCGTCGTCGGCCCGAACGGGGCGGGAAAGTCCACCCTGTTCAAGTCGATCAGCGGCGTCGTGGCCGCGCAGGCCGGGGAGATCCAATTCGAAGGCGCGGATCTGCTGGCGATGCGCCCGGACCGCCGCGCCCATCTCGGCATCGCCCATGTTCCAGAAGGGCGGCAGGTCTTCAAGGCGATGACGGTGCGCGAGAACCTGGACATCGGCGCCGGAACCAAGGCGGGCCGTGCCGGATGGGCGCGCACGCTCGATCGCATCCACACCCTGTTTCCCCGCCTGGCGGAACGCGCCGGCCAGCTCGCCGGCACGCTGTCTGGCGGGGAGCAGCAGATGCTGGCCATCGGTCGCGGCCTGGCCAGCGCCCCTCGCCTGCTGATGTTGGACGAGCCTTCCATGGGGCTCGCCCCCGCAGTGGCGGACATGATCTTCGAGCGCATCGCCCAGGTGCACCGGGAAGACGGGTTGACCGTGCTGCTGGTGGAGCAGCGCGTCGCGGAAGCACTGGAGCTTTGCGACCAAGGCTTCGTGCTGGAGACCGGCAAGTTGGTTATGCAAGGCTCCTTCAACACGCTGATGGCGGATGACCGGATACGTCAATCCTACCTCGGCCTAGGCGGCGACGAACCGTAACAATGAACGAGGGAACGGCATCATGACCACGGGAATTTCACGGCGGCGGGCCGTGCAGCTTGGCTTGGCGGCGTCCGGCACGGCGGCCGCCTGGCGAGCCCGCGCCGAGCCGGCGGAGGTCAAGGTGGCATTGCTGGCGCCGCTCTCGGGTGCCTGGGCCCGGCAAGGCGAGCTGATGAAGGATGGCGCCACCATGGCCATCGACGACATCAACGCGGCGGGTGGCGTGAAGGCGCTGGGCGGCGCCAAGATGCGGCTGATGTTGTTTGACGCTGGGGACAGCGCCGAGAAGGCCAAGAATGCCGCCCAACGCATGGTCGCCCAGGAGCCGGACCTGGTCGGCGGCAGCGGCGCCTGGCTCAGCAGCTTCACCCTGGCCGTGACGGAGGTCACCGAGCGTGCCGGGCTGCCTTGGTTGACGGAAAGCTACTCCAACCTGATCACCGGGCGCGGCTTCAAATACGTCTTCCAAACCGCGATGACGGCGGAAGCGCAATCCGACACTGCGCTTCCGGTGGCGCTGGCTGTTGCCAAAAGCGCGGGGGTGACGGTGCAGCGGATGGGCATCGTGGCCGACAACACCGCGTCGACCGTCAGCTTCCTGGGCCAAGTGCGCCAGGTTGGCATCCCCCGTGCCGGCATCAAGCTTCTGTTGGACGAGACCTACACGCCGCCGCTTTCCGACGTGACCAGCCTGGTCCAGCGCATCCGTTCCGCCCGCCCGCAACTGCTGTTTCTCGGTGCCTCCAACGTCTCGGACAACAAGCTGCTGCTGGACAAGATGCAGGAGTTTGGGCTCGGCCACGGCAAGGTGCCGCTGCTCGGCGCGGGAGGTGCGATGTCCGCGTCCGAAATGCTGAACATCGTCGGCCAGGACCAGCTCGAAGGCCTGATGGTCATCGTCGCCAACTGGGGCGGCAGGGGGCAGGAGGACTTGGTCAAGCGCTTCATAGCCCGCACGAAGGAGCCGTGGATGGGCCAGGACGCCATCCAGACCTATTTCGAGATGACGTTGCTGAAGGAAGCGGTTGAGCGCGCGGGTGCGGCCGATAAGCAGAAGGTCGCCGACGTGCTGCACAGCATCGACATGACGGACGGCCCTGCGTTGATGCTGCCGGGCCGCCGGGTCAAGTTCGACGACAAGGGGCGGCTTGCTGACGCCAACCTGGTGATCGTGCAATGGCAGGGCGGCAAACCGATCCCGGTCTTCCCGCCGAACGTAGCGACCGGTGCGGCCGAGTGGCCGAAGGCCTGACCCATGCGTGCCATTGTCATCCGTGCGCCGGGCGGCCCGGAGGCACTGGTGCTGGAGGAGGTCGCGCCGCCGCCGCTGCGCCGCAACGACGTCCGCATTCGCGTGGAGGCCTGCGGCGTCTGCTTCCACGAGGTCGTCACCCGCAACGGCACGTTGAAGCGCGGCGTGGAGATGCCGTTGATCCCCGGCCACGAGGTGGCGGGCATCGTGGAAAGCGTCGGCTCGGAGGTCCGCGGGTTTCGGCCCGGTGATCGCGTCACCACCGTGCAGCGGCGCCATATCTGCGGCCATTGCCGGTATTGCCGCAACGACCAGGAGACGTCCTGCCCGGAACGGGAGTTCCTGGGCGATGCCGGGCTGAACGGCGGCTATGCCGAGCTGGTGTGCGTGGAGGAAGACAACGTCGCAATCGTGCCGGAGGAGGTTCCGCTCGACCAGGCGGCGATCCTGGCTTGCACGGTCGGGACGGAGCTGAACGCGATCCGCGACGTCGCTCAGGTGAAGGCGGGGGAGCGCGTGCTGGTCAACGGCGCCGGCGGAGGTCTCGGCATCCACGGCGTCCAGGTCGCGCACCTGACCGGGGCCGAGGTGATCGCCATCACCGGATCACCGAAGAAGGTCGACATGATCCGCCAGGCCGGTGCGGACCACGTGGTGCTTTGCCCGCATGGTGAGGACTTCTCGTCCGAGGTGCGCGCCTTGACCGGCGGGGAGGGAGTGGACGTCGCCATCGACAATGTCGGCAGCGACACGTTTCACGCCATGCGCCGCAGCCTCGCCCGGCGCGGCCGCTGGGTCTTCATCGGCCAGCTCACCGGCGCGTTCGTCCAGCTTAACCCGGCGCAGCTTTTCCTGAACGGCCTGACGATCCTGACGGCGCAGAGCACCAACCGCCGCCAGTTGCTGGACTGTTTGCAACTGGCACGGCGCGGCCTGGTGCGCCCCGTGATCTCCATGCAGATGCCGCTCGAGCAGGCCGCGGACGCGCATCGGCTCATCGAAACGGGCGGCCCCGTCGGCCGCATCGTGCTGAGGCCGGGACTGAGCGTCTGATCGGGACGCAGAAGACTCGAACGGGCCTAACGAAGCTGGCTGTCCTTGTTGCCGCGACGGTTGATGCTGCTGATTGGTGTCCGGACGTCTCGCTCTGCCTGGCAGTCGACGCAGGTTCGCACCCCCGGGAGGACCTGGCGCCGGCGCTCCGGGATCGGCTCGCCACACTCGACGCAGTGGCTGTCGCCGGCGCCCGTGGGCATGCGGGCCCGCGCCGCCAGCACCGCGTCGGTCACGGTATCGTCGATCTGGTCCTGCACCGCCCCGTCCCGCGTCCACCCGCCAGCCATGGCCGTATCCTCGCTGCTGCCACTGCATAGATAGCTCCGGCTCCACGGCAGACCAAGGGAAACAGGCCGCCCGGCAGCTTTCCGCAATCTCCTCGGTGCTGGGCAGCGGCCGACGAGGCAGCTAACCTCCTCCCCATGGAGGCCATGGGCGACAAAGCAGTCCAACACGGCACGCGTTTGCCAGACGGCTGGCGGGACGCGCGCAACTGGCAGGCTGTTGTCCTGTCGATGCTTCTCGTGGCGCAGCTTGCCTGGCTTGATTTTGGCGCCACCCCGGCGCAGGCGGCCGTGACCCTTGCCGCAGCGATTGGCACACAGATGGTAGCGTGTCAGGCGACAGCCCGACCGTTCGACTGGCGCAGCCCGTTGATCACCGGGCTTTCCTTGTCCCTTCTGTTGCGCTCGCATGACCCAGCGATCTGGATCGCGGTCGGCGTGCTGGGCATCGGGTCCAAATACGTGATTCGTGTGCGCGGCCGGCACGTGTTCAACCCGGCCTGCTTCGCCATCGTGCTCGCCGTGCTGACGGGACAGGCCTGGGTGTCGCCCGGCCAATGGGGCGCGCTTGCCTGGTCGGCGCTGCTGGTCGGCGGTGCGGCGGCGTTGGTGCTGGGCCGTGCCCGGCGGCTGGACACGGCGGCAGCCTTTCTCGGCAGCTATGCCGGGCTGTTGGCGGTGCGCTGCGCCGTGCTGGGCGACCCCTGGACCATTCCGTTGCACCAGTTGCAATCAGGTGCCCTGCTCATTTTCGGCCTGTTCATGGTCACCGACCCGCGCACCACCCCGTCGCACCGCTTGGGCCGCATCGTTTTCGCCGCATGCGTCGCGGTACTAGGCTTCATGCTGCAATTCCACTGGCAGGTCCGGGAAGGCTTGTTCTACGCCCTGGCCCTGCTCGCCCTTCCGGCGGCGCTGATCCGCCACGTTCCCCACATCCAGGAGACACCGTCATGCGCGTCGCCCGCCTTGCCCTCCTCGCCACTGCCGGGCTGATCGGCGCCAGCTCGGCTGCCTGGGCCTTTTGCGGCTTCTACGTCGCCAGCACGGACGAACCGCTGACCAACAAGGCGTCGCGCGTCGTGATGGTGCACGATGCCGGGCAAACGGTGGTGACCATGGCCAGCGACGTGCACGGTGATCCGCACCAGTTTGCCCTGGTGATCCCCGTGCCCACCGTGGTGGGCCGCGACCAGGTTCGGGTGGTGAAGCCCGAAACGGTGGAGCAGGTGGCGAACTACAGCAAGCCGCGGCTGGTGGAGTACACGGACAACAATCCCTGCATTCCGCAAGCTCCGTTGCTGATGCGTGCCGTGCCCGCGCCGGCGGCGGCAGGAACAGTTACCAGTCGCGGGCAGGTGACGGTGGAGGCGGCGTTCTCCGTCGCGGAGTACGACATCAAGGTGCTCACGGCGCAGGAAGGCGGCGCGCTGGTGAGCTACCTCAACGCCAATGGCTATCGTATGCCGCCAGGCGCGGTGCCCGTCGTCGGCAGCTACCTGAAGCAGGGCATGCACTTCTTCGTCGCCAAGGTGAACTTGGATCGCATGCAGGACAACCCGAGCGGGTTCCTGCGGCCGATCCGCGTGACGTACAAGACGCCCAAGTTCGCCCTGCCGATCCGGCTCGGCACCGTCAACGCGGACGGCCCGCAAGACATGATCGTGCTGGCGTTGACGCATACCGGACGGGTGGACGTCACCAACTATCAGACCGCCAAGATGCCCACCGGGGTGGAGGTGCCGGAGTATATCGCCGACCGCTTCGGCAGCTTCTACGACGCGTTGTTCGACCGCCAGGTGCAGCGGCATGACGGGCGGGCGGTGTTTCTAGAATATGCTTGGCCAGTGGCCGCGAATATCGGCCTGTGCGACCCGTGCTCGGCACCGCCGCTCAGCTCAGCCGTCCTGTCTGAACTCGGCGCCAACTGGACGGACGGGAAGCCCGGCTTCATCACTCGGCTGCATGTGCGCTACGACCGCGAGCACTTCCCCGAAGACCTGCAATTCCAGGAAACACCCGACCAGGAGCCGTTTCAGGCGCGCTACGTGATCAACCACCATTTGACAGCCGCTGCGGCGATTGCTTGCCGATCGGCGGCTGATTACCGCCGGACGTTGCCCGGACGGCTCGCGGCAGAGCAGGCGAACGTCGTGCGGCTGACAGGGTGGGACGAGGCGTCCGTCGGCGATGCGATGGCTGAAGAGCGCGTGCGGGCGACGGCGCGATGACGGATGGAACTGGACCGCGTGTGCATGTCGGCAGAAGGTAGCAGCGCCTTTCCCGACCGCATCGAGGACCATGCCATGCCGTTGTCGCGCCGCACCCTGGCCAAAGCCGTCGGGGCCGCAGCCCTGGCGCCCCTCGGTATGCCGAGCATCGGCCGGGCCGCGGACGCCAGAACGCTGCGCTTCGTGCCGCAGGCCAATTTGTCCGTGCTGGACCCGGTGTTCACCACCGCGGCCGTCTCCATCACGCACGGCTACTGCGTGTTCGACACGCTTTATGGGGTGAACGGCAAGCAGCAGCCGCAGCCGCAAATGGCCGAGGGTGCCACGGTGTCCGACGACGGCCGGACCTGGCTGATCCGCCTCCGGGACGGCTTGCGCTTCCATGACGGGGAGCCGGTGCGCGCCACGGACTGCGCCGCCAGCCTGCAGCGATGGAGCAAGCGCGACACGTTCGGCATGGCGCTCGGCGCCGCCGTGGACGCGTTCGAGGCGGCCGACGACCGCACCCTCCGCATCCGGCTCAAGCGCCCGTTCCCACTCCTTCTTGCGGCCATCGGCAAGCCGCATTCCTCCCCGGCCTTCATCATGCCGGAGCGCCTGGCCCGCACCGACCCGGCAAAGCAAGTGACGGAGATGGTCGGCTCCGGTCCGTTCCGCTTCCTCCCATCCGAGTACGTGTCCGGCGCCAAGGCCGCGTATGAGCGGTTCGACGGCTATCAGTCGCGTTCCGAACCGCCCGACTGGACCTCCGGCGGCAAGCACGTCCAGTTCGACCGGCTGGAATGGAGCATCGTGCCGGACGCCGCGACGGCTGCCGCCGCCCTCCAGGCCGGCGAGATCGACTGGTGGGAGCAGGCGCTACCCGACCTCATCCCCTTGTTGCAGAAGGCGAAGGGCATCCACCTGCAACAGCAGGATCCCTACGGCTTCGTCGCCATGGCCCGGTTCAACAGTTCCCAGCCGCCCTTCAACAACCCGGCGCTGCGCCAGGCCGTGCTTTCCGTCGTCAACCAGACCGAGTACATGCAGGCCATCATGGGGGATGCCGATCCCTCGGCCTACCGCACCTGCCGGGCGCTGTTCCCCTGCGGCATGCCGGGAGTGACGCAGGTGGGCGCGTCCACGGCAGACTTCGACAAGGCACGCGCCGCCGTGAAGGCGGCAGGCTACGCCGGCGAGAAGACCGTGGTCATCAACCCGACCGACTACCCGATCATCGGCCCGCACGGGGAGGTCACGGCCGAACTGCTCCGCAAGCTCGGCTTCAACGTGGACTTGCAGGAGATGGACTGGGGCACGGTGCTGCAACGCCGGCTGTCCAAGGAACCGGCCGACCACGGCGGCTGGAGCGTGTACCACACCAACTGGCCCAGCGTGTCCATTGCCAACCCGGCGATGAACGCCACCATACGCGGGGACGGCGCCTACCCAGGTTGGTTCATGGACGCCCCGACCGAGCAAATGACGGCGGAGTGGCTGACCGAGGCCGATCCCGCCAAGCAGCAAAGCCTGTTCCAGGCGATCCAGGATCGCGCGATGGATCAGGCGCCATGCCTGCCGCTCGGGCAGTTCTTCGTCAAGACGGCGTTCCGCGACACCGTGCAAGGCGTGCGGAACGGATCGGTCTGCTACTTCTGGGATGTCCGGAAAAGCTGAGGTGCCCGACGACGCGCCGGACTTCGACGTCATCATCCTGGGCGGCGGTTCGGCCGGCTGCGTGTTGGCTGCGCGGCTCACGGAGGATGCGGCGACCCGCGTGCTGCTGGTGGAGGCCGGGCCGGACGTGCGGCCCGGTGCAGTGCCGGCCGCGATCAGTTCGCCGTATCCGGGCCGGGCCTACTTCAACCCCGAATACACCTGGCCCGGCCTGCGTGCCACCATGGGCACCACGTCATCCAACACCGCGCCGCGGACGGAGCGGGCTTATGAGCAGGCGCGGCTGCTCGGCGGCGGGTCGTCCATCAACGGCATCGGCGCCAACCGGGGGGCGCCCAGCGACTATGACGAGTGGGCCGCCTTGGGCGCCGACGGCTGGGATTGGGCCGGCGTGCTGCCGTTCTTCCGCAAGCTGGAACGGGATGCCGATTACGGCGGGCGCGACCCGCTGCACAACGATGACGGGCCGCTGCCCATCCGTCGCGTCCCCCGTACCGAGCACGCCGGGTTCGCCCGCGCGGTAGAGCGCGAACTGAACCGCCGCGGCCACCCGAGCCGGGACGATCAGAACGGCCCATGGCTGGACGGCGTGTTCCCCATCGCCGTCAACCTGGATGAGCACGGCAAGCGTGCGCCCACTGCCACGGCCTACCTGACCGAGGCGGTGCGAGCCCGGCCCAACCTGACGCTGTGGACCGGAACCTCGGCACGGCGCGTGCTGCTCGACGGCCGCCAAGTGGTGGGCGCCGAACTGGCGGGACCCGGCGGCCCGTTGCGCGTGGCGGCTCGCCGCGTGGTCGTCAGCGCCGGGGCACTGCACTCGCCTGCGGTGCTGATGCGGAGCGGTATCGGGCCAGGGGCGGCCTTGTCGCGGCTGGGCATCCCCGTCGCGGTGGCGCGGGACGGCGTCGGGCGCAATCTGCAGGAACACCCGTCCATCGGCGTGTCTGCCTTCCTGCCAGGGGCGAACCGGCTTGCGGCTGGGGATCGCTACCACATCCAATCCATCTTCCGCTGGTCGTCCGGGCTGGACGGCGCACCCGACGGTGACATGCACACGGCCGTCAACACACGGTCAGGCTGGCACGCCGTCGGGCATCGGCTCGGCACCTTGTTCAACTGGGTGAACAAGTCCTACTCGGTCGGCACCGTGGAACTGGCGTCGCCTGATGTTGGCGTGGCGCCCGTGGTGGACTTCCGCCTGCTGTCCGACCGCCGCGACCTGCTCCGCCTGGCCGATGCGTTCCGGCTGGCGGCCTCGGTGCTGGAGGCGCTTTCCGCCACGGGCGACTGCCTGGACATGGTGCCGTCCACCTACTCCGCCCGGGTGCGGCGCTGGCTGACACCCAGCCGCGCCAATGGCCTGTTGATGGGGATGGTCGGCCCGGCCATGGACGCGATCGGACCCGTGCGCCGCCAGGTACTCCGCGTCGCACAGGAAGGCACGCCGCCGGTGGATCGGTTGTGCGCGGACGAGCAATTGCTGCACGAGCACCTCCACCGCAACGTGGGCGGGGTGTGGCATCCGTGCGGCACCTGCCGGATCGGGCCGGCCTCCGACGGGCGGGCGGTGTGCGACCCGGCGGGACGGGTGCATGGCGTCGAGGGGCTGCTGGTATGCGACGCGTCCGTCATGCCGACGATCCCGTGCGCCAACCTCAACGTGCCCGTGCTGATGATCGCCGAGAAGATCGCCGACGGAATGCGTCGTCGGCCGTAAGCCGACTGAAACGACGTTGCCGCTGCTGTGGCAGCATGGCTTTTCCGCACTGGCGCGGCCAACGCTGGTGCCCGTGCGGATTTGTGCGACATTGGATGAGGGCAACACGCCCGAGCGTGCGTGCAGGGCGGGAACGACAAGACATGAAGATGACATCGCTCCGACTGGCGGCTGCAATGGCCGCAGCGCTCGGCCCCCTGGCCGTGGCACCTCGCCCGGCGGACGCGCGCATCCTGCGGATCGAGGTGACGCGGACGGAGCCTGCTTTCGGCGGCAATGCCTTCGGCACCGCCGGCTCGTTTCAGCGCGTGGTGGGCCGTGCCTATGGCGAGGTCGATCCGGCCTTGCCCGGCAACGCCGTCATCCAGGATATCGACCTCGCGCCGCGCAACGCCCGCGGCATGGTGGAGTACAGCACGGACATCGAGATCCTGCGCCCGGTGGACCCCACCCACGGCAACGGCATCCTTTTGTTCAACGTGCCCAACCGCGGCAACAAGGGCGCGCTGCCGCTGTTCAATGCCGACGTCCCGCCGGGGCTGACTGGAACCAACGCGGTGCGGGACGCCGGCGATGGCTGGCTGCAACGCCAGGGCTACACGCTGGTCTGGTTCGGCTGGCAGGCCGACGTGTTGCCGGGCGATGGCCGCATGGTCTTCACCGTGCCCGCTGCGCACAATTCGGACGGCAGCCCGGTTACCGGCCTGGTGCGGGCGGAGCTGGTGGTGCAGGGAAACCCGGCCACCACACTGAACCTATCGAGCGGCTGGTTCACCGGCATGACCCACGCGGCCGCGCCCAGCGTCAGCACCGACAATCAGGCCAAACAGCCGGATGGCTTCCTGCCGCAATTGACCGTGCGCGCGGCGGAGAATGCGCCACGCACCGTCATCCCCAACACCGACTGGCATTTCGGCGGCTGTGCCGCCGCCAACGACACCCAGATCTGCCTGCCGTCCGCCTTCCAGCCGGGCAAGCTGTACGAGCTGCTTTACCGGGCCAAGGATCCGCTGGTGATGGGCCTGGGGTTCGCCGCCGCGCGGGACCTGGGCAGCTATCTCGGCCATCCCGCCGCCGACGCGCCGCCCTTGGTGGAACGCGGGCCGCAGGTCCGCTCGATCATCATGGGCACGTCGCAAAGCGGGCGGTTCATCCGCAGCATGGTCGCGCTGGGCTTCAACCAGGGCGAGGACGGCAAGCAGGTGTTCGACGGCGCGCTGCCGCATATCGGCGGCGGGCTGATGCCGCTGAACCTGCGCTTCAGCCAGCCCGGCCGTGCTTGGGGCCAGCAAGTGGACCACCTTTACCCCGCCTATGACTTCCCCTTCACCTACGCCCGCCAGGCCGACCCGCTGACCGGCCGCACCCAGGGCCTGCTGGACCGCTGCGAGGCGACCGGCACCTGCCCGGACATCTTCCACGCCGCCACCGCACTGGAAGTGTGGGAAGGCCGGCAATCCCTGGGCCTTACCGACCCGCTGGGCCAACGCGACGCACCGGAGCCGCCCAACGTCCGGACCTTCATCATGGCCAGCACGCAGCACGCGCCGCCCGGCCTGCCGCTGCCGACCAAGCCGCCGTTCCCGGCCTGCGTTCAGCAATCCAACCCCAACCCGCACACCTGGACGATGCGCGCCCTGCTTGCGGGTTTGACGGGATGGGTGCGGGACGGCAAGGCGCCGCCCGCCTCCGTCACGCCGCGGATCGACAACGGCACGCTGGTTGCCGCCGACCAGGTGCACTTCCCCACCATCCCCGCCAACAGCTATGGCGGCGTGGCCCGGCCAGCCATGCGCTACACCGGCGCCATCAGCGCCCTGCACGTGCTGGATTTCGGGCCGGGGTTCCGCGCCGGCGACAGCGCCGGGGTCATCACCGTCGAACCGCCCCGGGTCGGCACGGCCAGCTACGGCGTTTTGGTGCCCCAGGCGGATGCGGACGGGATCGATGTGGGCGGCGTCCGGGACGTGTACGTGCAAGTGCCGATCGGCACCTACACCGGCTGGAACCTGTTCCGTCCG
The DNA here is from genome assembly GCA_965199555.1 of Acetobacteraceae bacterium. Classification (GTDB taxonomy): domain Bacteria; phylum Pseudomonadota; class Alphaproteobacteria; order Acetobacterales; family Acetobacteraceae; genus LMUY01. Next base: position 262,681 of record CBDASJ010000016.1, read on the forward strand.
GATCTGTTCGAGGGCGGATTCTGCAACTTCAACGGCAGCTTCGTCCCATTCGCCGCCACAAAGGCGGAGCGTGACGCCATCGGCGACCCTCGCCCCTCGCTGGAGGAGCGCTACCCGACCAAGGACGCCTACGTTGCCGCCATCCGCCAGGCCGGTACGAACCTGGTCGCGCAACGAATGATGCTGCCCGAGGACGTCACCCGCCTGGTGGCGGAAGCCGAACGGGACGGCGTGCGCGCAGGCCCGTGATAGTCCGACCTGCGGCAGGCTGATGCACGTGGCGTCCTCAGCAACGTGCGGTCGAAGGAGGCCATGCGAGGGTGAGAGTTCTTCTTCTGGGAGCGACGGGGTTCATCGGCCGGCACGTCGCGGCTCGCCTGCTGGGTGAGGGCCACGTCGTCGTTGCGGCCGTGCGCGACACCGCCAGCGCCCGGCGCCGATTTCCGGAGATCGAAGCGGTTCGGATAGACCTGAACCACATGGCCGCCGCACAGGACTGGCTGCCGCTGCTGTCCGGCATCGAGGCGGTGGTGAACTGCGCGGGTATCCTTCAATCAGGCGCGGGCCAATCGGCACAGGCGGTTCATGCCACGGCGCCGATCGCGCTGTTCGCCGCGTGTCAGGCCGTGCGGATGCGCCGGGTGGTGCACGTCTCGGCGGTGAGCGCCAATGCCGATGCCGGCACGGAATATGCGGCGACCAAGAAGGCGGCCGACGACGACCTGCGGATGCGTGACTTCCCATGGGTCCTGCTTCGCCCCTCCCTTGTCTATGCCTCGGGCAGCTTTGGCGGCACGTCGGCAATCCGGGGGCTTGCCGGCTGCTTCGCCGTGACACCCCTGGTCGGCCGCGGCGACCAGCCGTTCCAGCCGATCCACGCCGACGACCTCGCCCGGACGATCGCGGACTGCCTGCAACGCGACGATCTCTGCCACCGGACGCTGGAACCGTGCGGCCCGGAAACGCTGACGCTCAAGCAGATCACCCAGCAGACCCGGGCCTGGCTCGACTTGCCACCCGCGCGGGTCGTCGAGGTGCCCGAGCGGCTGGTCCGGCTGGCTGCCAAGGTCGGCGATCTCGTGGGAGCAGGCCCGCTCCGGACCACCGCGATCGACCAGATGGTGTACGGCAACACGGCGGATGGGGCCGCCTTCGAACAGGCGATCGGGTTCCGGCCGCGAACGATGGCCGAGGCGTTCCGTGCCGCACCGTCCCATGTGCAGGACCGGTGGCACGCCCGCCTGTTCTTCCTCCGGCCAGCCCTGACCGCGGCGTTGGTGGTCCTGTGGGCTGGCTCAGGATTGGCAGGCTTCTTCAATCCGCCAGCCGACGAGGCCCGGATCGTGCAAACCTTGCAGTTGCCGGCCTCCTGGTCCTCGCTCGTCGGCGCCGCCTTTTCCGCCGTGGACCTCGTGATCGCGCTTGGCCTCGCCTTGGGCCGTCGTCCCCGCCTGCTGGCCTGGGTGCAGATCATCCTGGTGCTCGGCTACACGCTCGGCATCGGTGTGGCCGATCCGGCGCTTTGGGCCGATCCCTACGGCGCGTTGCTCAAGAACATTCCGGTGCTGCTGGCGATGGCCGTCTGGGCCGCGCTGCTTGACGAGAAATGACCATGGATGCCTACGCGCTGATCAAGACGGTCCACATCATCAGCTCGACGGTGCTGTTCGGCCTGGGGGCCGGAACCGCCTTCCACATGCTTGCCACCCACCTCCGGGGCGACGTCAACGCCATCGCGTCAACCGCGAAGAACGTCGTGCTTGCCGACTGGCTGTTCACCTCGACGTCCGGGGTGGTCCAGCCGGTGTCCGGTCTCACCCTTGTTTGGTTGGCGGGCTTTCCGCTGCTGTCATCCTGGTTGGTGGTGACGTACCTGCTCTACATCCTGGCCGGTGCATGCTGGATTCCGGTGGTGGTGCTCCAGATGCGCATGGAGCGCCTGGCACGTGCTGCCGCGTCTTCCGGAGCAACCACGCTTCCCGCCGCGTACCATCAAGCCTTTCGGGCGTGGTTCTGGCTCGGTTGGCCCGCCTTCCTGGGGCTCGTGGTGGTGTTCTGGCTCATGGTGACAAAGCCCACCTTGTGGTGAGTGGCCGTGGCGGCCACCCACCGACTCAGTTGGTGACCGTCAAGCCAAGCCCGCGCTGCGGGTCCGTCGCCACGGTTGACAAATTCATCAGCACGACGGGCTGCGGGGGCTTTATCGTCACGACCAAGCGGTGCGGGTCATTGATGAAGGCCGCAACCGGGTCCAGCACGGCGGGGGTGAGATGGAGCTGTGCCCCGGTGGCGTTGAGCGCCGCGATGTTGCTCTGCTTCAGCGCGGCCGGCGTCGTGTTTTGTTGGGCCGCCTGGGCAGCCAGCACCTTGCCGGCCAGGGAGTGGTCCTCGTACGTCAACTCGGCCGATTGCAGCTTTGCCTGCAGCATCGCAAGGAACGCCATGCTGTTCACTTCACCGGAGGCTGGGGCAATCGTCTCGTAGGGGATGTTGTCCAGGCCCAATGCCAGGTGCAGCCGTCCCATCGCGGGGGCGTCGATGTCCAGCCGGTCCATCTGCATCTGATGCGCCGCACGGTCCGTGGTGGCATGCATTTGCATGCCGCCTTGGAAGCGATCGTAGCCCAGCTCGGACAGGCCCGGCGTCAACCCTGGCGTGGCAATCACGACCAAATCCTTCATGTCGGCCTGGCCTTCAAACTGGTCGGTGCCCTTGCGGTCCGACCCGACGGTGAAGGAGGCAAGGCTGACGAACGGCTTGCCGCCCGCGGTGGCGGACAGCGCGGTCATATCCAGCGCGTATTCAAGGCTGCGCGGCCACGCGCCTGTGCCGCTCCGTACGCGCGAGATCACGTCCGCCAGCAACACGCCCCGCAGCCGGGCATGATCGAGGCTGACGCGATCGATGGCCGTGCCCTTCAGATTGGCGGCCACCCTCGATAGGTCGATCGTCGTGGGTTTCCCGGCGCCGTAGCCGTCCACGGTGATGTCTGCCGCGTCCAAGCTGCCGTCTGCGTCGGGAGCGCTGTGGAAGCCGTGCGCGACGGCATGGTCGAAGGTAACGGCCGCCGGATCGATGTCGGCCAGGTTGGTTGCAAGCACCGGCATGGTCAACGCATCGGCGTCGAACTGGTCCATGCTCATCTGCATGCCGGGGGCCTTGCCCGTCAGCTTCGTTGCGGTGAGGTGGCGCAGGGTGCGGCCCTCGCCGGGCGACACATCCAACGTGGCCGCGGTGAGGGTGCTGCCGCCGGTCGTCAGCGCGACATCGGTGAAGTGGCCGCTGCGGCTGAACAATTGGGGCGCCGCGCTGGCATAGTTGAAGCTCGATCCCGACGGTAGCGAGCTGCGGAAGTCGGCGATGGCAGCGTCCATCTGCGCGGCGGCGCGGTCGTGCGCCACGTAGTAGGCCCCGCCTGCCGCAACGACCAGGACGACGGCAGTGACAATAAGGCCGGTCTTCTTCACACGATCCTCCGGTTATGCTGGCAGCCAAATACACGATGGCACGGACGGAGAAGAAGCATCAGTTTGTGGCGCCGGGTCAACGTCGTGGCGTATTCACCTTTGCATGGGCCGGCTGAGGTGGCGCGATCCCGCAAGGCAGAAGCGCCAGGGTGTGTCGGCGCCCCGCGTGATGCCGATGCGTCCGCCCGCGCGTATCTCCACCTCCGCCACCCGGTCCAGCACCGTGAAGGGAGGCGAGTCCAGCGGCCGGCCATCCAGTGCGCCGGTGATGCCCAAGGCCTGGCAAAGCCGCCCGGGACCGCGGCAAAGGTCCCGGTCCGCCCCCTGCCCCCGCCGTTCGCGCATGAGGTCCAGGCCGTGCCCCGGCTCCAGGGCACGGATCAGCACCGCGCTGCCCGGTGCCACGCCGCACACCACGTTCAGGCACCAGTGCAGGCCGTAAGAGCGATACACGTAGGCCCTGCCCGGCAGGCCGAACATGGCAGCATTCCGAGCAGTCGGGCCGTTGAAGCTGTGGGAGGCCGGGTCTTCCCGGTCATAGGCCTCAGTCTCCACCACGATCCCACCGACGCCGCCCACGAGAAGCTGCACGCCGATCAGCGCCCGTGCGACGTCCGGCGCCGGTCGCGCGTAGAAGGCGGGAGACAAGGGTATGGCTGCGGCGCTTGTTGCCGGTTGGACCAGGCTGGGCATATTGGCTGCGATGTAGCCGATGCGCGACTGCGGCGTCAGTGCCCTCGCCCGGCGACGTACAGCGCCTGGGACCAGAGGGGGCCGGTCAGCCCCACGATGGCGGCGCTTGGGCAGCGTCAACTGGCACCGCCCGCCGGCCCGCGGCCCGGGCCAGCAAGACGGCGATGGCCACGACGATCGGGACGACAGACAAGGCCTGCATGAGGTTGCCGATGGCAAACCCCCGAACCAACAGCATGCCGGTCAGCAGCGGGCCGAGCACTTGGCCGAAGCGCCCGATAGCCATGCCCCAGCCAATGCCCGTGCCGCGCATCCTCGTCTCGTAGAAGGTGGACGCCACGGCGATCACCCCGGACGCGCCGCAGCCCAGGAACAGCCCGATCAGCATCATCACCACGGAAGCCTGCACCGTGGTGCCGACCGTGCCCAACAGCCAAACCACCACGGTGGCCAGGCCGAGCGACGGGACCAGCGCCGCGCCGACCCCGAACCGGTCCACCAAACGCCCTGCAGCCCCCATCCCGATCACGGCGCCCAGGTTGAAGAAGCCGAGAACGCCGGCCGACGCCGCGACCGAGACACCGATCCCCTGGAGAACCGCGGGCACCCAGGACACCACCAGCGTGAGCAGCCCGAAGGCGCCGAAAAAGGCGACCCAAAGCGCAAGCGTCACGGGCAGCCGGCCGCCGGAGAACAGCTCGCGCACGGGAAGCTTGTCGACCTTCTGCTCGGCCGTCACGAAGCGCGTTCCCGCCCCGAAGCGATGGCGTGCGATGCGTTCGGCGATGGATCGCAGCCGGGGTGACCCGCTGTCGCGATTGGACAGGAACACCGGCGATTCCGGCATCGCGACCAGGATCGCGAGGGCGACCAGGATCGGCAGGCTGCCGCCCAGATAGAACATCATCGACCACCCGTAATGGGCGACGATGAAGGAACCGGCGAAGCCGCCGACCATGCCGCCGAGCGGGTATGCGGCCCAGAGCAGGCTGGCCAAGGTTCCTCGCCGGCTGGCAGGGGCATATTCGCTCGCCAAGGCGAGGAAGCACGGCAACGCACCGCCCAGTCCCAGCCCGGCGCAGAACCGGATGGCCAGCAGCGCGTGGTAGCTGCCCGCCAGCGCCGTCGCGATCGTGAAAACGGCGAACGTGAGCGCCGCGCCGACAAGCACGAGCTTGCGGCCGACCGTATCCGACAGCGGACCGCACGTCATGGCGCCGACGCAGGCGCCGAGATGCCCGATCGCGAAGGCCAGGCCGAACTCCGTGACCTTCATGCCGAACGTGCCGGCAATGGGTGCCGCAGCAACGGCAAAGGATTGCGTGTCGGCACCGTCGAGCAGCGCAACCAGGCCGCATAGCACAAAGGTCGTGAACTGCACCGGGCTGATCGGGCTGTTCTCGATCAACGCCCTCAGGTCAACGGTCGCGTCGTCTTGCACCAGAACTTGCACGGCTTTCTCCCAACCCTTGGCGGCATTGTTTTGGTTTCGGTCGAGACCTGCATCCCGCCGCAATTCGGTACGCGAAGCTACATCTTGATGTGAATGAACGGCCAAGGGGACACCTCAGTGGCCCGGTCGACGACCACCTCGATCAGGGCGGGCTGGCCGGTGGCCAATGCGTCCCGCAGCGCTTCTTCCAGGTCTGCAACCGCGTCGACCCGGCGCGCAGCGATGCCGAAGGATGCGGCGAGCTGCTGGAAATCCGGATTGCGCAGCTCCGACCCGATCAAGCGGCCGCCGAAACCGGTCTGCTGGTCGCGGAGCACGTTGCCGTACGCGCCGTTGTTGAACAGCACCGTCACCACGCCGATGCCGTATTGCACGGCGGTCGCCAATTCTCCGACGCCGAACAACATGCCGCCATCGCCGATGATGGAGACCACGGGTTGGTCGGGGTTTGCGGCCTTGACGCCCAGGGCGGTCATGAACCCGCACCCGAGCGTGCCCTGAAAGCCCGGCGACACGTAGGTGTAGGGCGCCAGCACCGGATAAGCGAAGTAGGACGCGAAGCCGGCCTGGCACAGCTCCTCCACCAGGATGCCGTCGCGGGGCAGCACGCGGCGGATCGCCTGGAGATAATCCACGTGGGGCTGGACGGCTTGGATTTTCGCCGCGGCCTCCGCCTTGGCTCGCGCGACGGCGTCCTGCCGCTCTGGCCCACCTTTCGGCCCGTCCCCCAGCGCGGCGAACAAAGCGGATGCGGCACTCCCGGCATCGGCCACGATGCCGAGATGCGGACGCAGGCGGCGCATTTCGGCCGGGTCGATATCGACCCGGATCACGCGCGGCGACGGCGCAATCTCCTCGACCAGGGTCATCATCCCGGTCCAGCGCATGGTCGGCATTTCAAGCCGCGTGCCGATCCCCAGCACCACGTCCGTTTCCGACCACAACAGCGATGCGGCGTAGGAGGAGATGCCGAGGGGATGGTCCTCCGGCACGATCCCGCGACCGCCGCGGAAGGCGGCCACCGGCGCGTCCAGGCGTTCGGCAAGCGCCTGGATCGCCGGGGCGGCGTGCTGGGCGCCGCTGCCCACCATGATCATCGGCCGCTTCGCCTCCGATAGCAGCCGGGCCGCCTGCTCGATCAAGGGGGGCGGGGGCGGCGGCGCCGGGGTGAGGCGCGCGACCGTGGCCGGGCTGACCCACTCCGCCCCGGCCATGGTATCCCACGCCATCTCGACCGCGACCGGTCCGGGACGGCCGGACAGCATCTGCCGGAACGCTTCCTCGATGACCGCCGGCGCGTCGGCTGGCCGTTCGATCCGGGCGGCCCATTTCAGCAACGTCCGCAGCGTGCCGAGTTGATCGGGCAGCTCATGCAGATGGCCACGGCCACGTCCGAGGAACTGCGAGGGAACCTGGCCGGTGATGCACAGCATGGGTGTGTTGCAACCCCACCCGGTGCAAAGCGCGGCCGCCGTGTTGAGCACCCCCGGACCGGGCACGACGGCGAACACGCCGGGGCGCCCGGTCGACCGGGCGTAGCCGAACGCCATGTAGCCGCAGGCCTGCTCGTGCCGCGCGCCGATCGTGCTGATGCGGTCGCTGCGGCGCTCCAGCGCGTCGAACAGCGGATACATCTGCGCGCCGGGCAGGCCGAACACGGTGTCGACGCCGTTCGCGAGCAACGCCTCGACGATTGCGTCACCGCCCGTCATCGACGCACCCGGCAGGGCGGGCTCAACGCTCACGTGCGGGAGCCTGAGGCGCTGCCGAAGCGTGGAAACAGGGCAAGGGCGTTGTCGCGGTCGATGGCCCGGCGCTGTTGGTCGGCCATGGCGTATTGGTCCAGCATGCGCGTGAACATCACGCCCCGGTCCTTGGGGGCGTAGGGCCAGTCGGTGCCGAAGGTGATGCGGCTGCCATCCGCCAAGGCAAGCAGGGAGGGCATGCCGAACGGGCTGCTCGCCAGCGCCGTGTCGTAATAGAAGCGGCGCAGGGTCTCGATGCCGCGGTCGTTGTCGCGGTCGGGCGAGCAGTCACGCGCGAGACGCTGGGCCGCGAAGGGCACGAAGCCGCCGCCATGCGACAGGATGAAGCGCAGGTCCGGAAATCGCGTGAAGTACTCGGCCTTGCAGATGCTGACGGCGGCGCGGACCGTGTCGAGCAAGAAGTCGCAGACGTGGGAGTTGAGTCCCGGCGCCGTCGGCCCTTCCAGGCCGCCCGGATGGGTGAAGATCACGGCCTTGCGCCGGTTCAGCTCGGCCATCAGCGGGTCCCAGGCCGGGTCACCGAGATACATGTTGTGCACGCTGGTCGGCAGCACGACGCCGTCCGCCTTCAGCACGTCGAAGGCATACGCGGCCTCGGCCAGCGCGCCGTCCACGTCCGGGAGCGTCAGCGTGGCGAAGAAGCCGAAGCGGTCCGGCCGGCTGGCGACAACGGCGGCGGCGTCCTCGTTGACGTCGCGGGCCTTCGCACGCGCCTCGGCATCGTCGCCCAAATGGACGCCGGGCGTGGAGATCGACAGCAGCCCGGCGGACACCCCGTGCGCGTCCATGACGTCCAGCGCCCCTTCCACGCTCCAGGGCGGGATCGGCATGCCGCCCGCGGTGTAACCGCGCTCCGCCAGCCAGGCGGCGTAGCGGCGCGGCACGATATGCAGATGGGTGTCGATCCGGCCGTCCATGTCTGTTTCCTTTCTTTGGAGCCGCGCACCGGCTCAGCCCATTACTTGACGGGCGCCAGGCCGCGCGCCGCCGCCACCAGCGCGAGGACCCGCTCGGCATCGCCGACCTTCTCCGCCAGCAGCAAAGCGAGCTTCGCCAGCAAGCCGGATGCGCCATCCTTTCCAGCCGCGTCTACCCCCAGGCTAATCGCTTCGAAGACGCGTTCGAGTCCATCGGGGCCAAGGCCTGCGCCGATGCTGGAAACCTTCGGGGTCACGGACTGGATGGCCGTAGCGCCGACTTCAGGTGCAGTGGCTCGGATGGGACCCGTCACCCGGCCCATGGCCACGCCAAGCGCGGCGGCGACATGCTCCGGATCGGCGTCCGGCAACCGTGCGGCAACGTGCTCGTCCGGCCGGACCAGATAAAGCGGGAACTGCGCGGCTGCGAAGCGCCTTGCCAGCGCCCCATCGGCGTCGACGATGCGGTGCAAGACGCCTGGTGCCTTGACCGCGGACAGGCCAGGCTCCGAGCCGATCAACACCATGGCCAACGGCGCGCCCACAAGCGCCGGCGCATCTGAAAGGCCACTTGCCTGTTGTGGATCGCCCAGGGCATCGGGGAAAACCAGCAGCGTGAAACCAGCGGAAGGCAGCGCGTCCTGTAGGCGGCCGTCCGCCTTTGCGGCGTCATCGGTGCGCCCGGCGAAACGGGCGGGCAGGTTCGGCAGCGGTTCGCCCGGCGCCACGCCTGCATCGCAGGGCACGAGATCCTGCTGGACGGCCGGCGAGTCGTCATACACATGCGCGGAGGACTGGCGCGGGTTGATCAGCGTGCTCGCCCAAGGATGGTCCGCAGCGAGGGACAGGACGGCGTCGCGCATCAGTCTGAAGCCGGCGCCGGGTGGCGACATGAACCATGTGCTCTTTGTGGCCTGCTCGTGGTTTTCGCGCGTCGCGCGCCGCCGCTCGTGGCTGTAGCTGTCGAGCAGCGCCTCCGGCGCCTCGCCCCGCGCCACCATGGCCAATTTCCAGCCGAGATTATGCGCGTCGTCGATGCCGGAATTCAGGCCGCGCACGCCGAAAATGGGGACGAGGTGCGCGGCGTCCCCCGCGAACAGCACATGGTTGTGCCGGTAGGAGTCGAGTGAAAGCGCGAGTGCTTTGTAGACGCTTTTCCAGATCATCCGCCAGGGCGCGCGGACGTTCATCATGTCGAGTTGCGCCTGTAACCGGGCCACCACGTTCGCGTCTTGGAGCGCTTCCTCGGCGTCCTCGTCGTCGCGGAGCTGGTAATCGACTCGCCACACGCTGTCGGGCTGCACGTGGAGGATCACCGTCGAGCCGGGGTTGGAGGGCGGGTCGAACCATACGCGCCGTTCCACCGGCCAATCCGCGCCCTCGACGGCGATATCCGCGATCAGGTATCGGCTTTCATACGCCGTGCCATGCAGCGGCAGTCCCATGCGCTCGCGTATGACGGACCGGCCGCCATCGGCGGCGACCAGCCAATCCGCCCGAAGCTGGTAGGCACCGCCCGGCCCGGCCACGTCCAGGGTGGCGCCGGCCTCGTCCGCCTCCAAGCCCGTGACGCGGTGCCCCCAGCGAACCTCCGCCTCGCCCGCGGCCGCAAGCGTGTCGAGCAGGAAGCGTTCGGTGTAGGATTGCTGTAGGTTGACGAACGGGGCGTGCCGATGCTCTGCCCCATAGGGCATGTCGAGCTGGTAAACGAGCTTGTCACGGTAGAAGGTGCGTCCGCGCGACCAGGGCAGGGCTTTTGCGGCGAACAGGGGCCCCGCCCCGATACGGTCGAGGATCTCCTGGCTGCGCCGCGAAATGCAGGTTGCGCGGCTGCTCCAAGTAACCTCGCTCTTGGCTTCCAGCACCACCGGCCGCAGGCCCTGGCGAGCCAGCTCGATCGCCGCAACCAGGCCGACCGGCCCGGCGCCCACGATCACGACGGCGGACCGCTCGGCCTGCTGGCCGGTCACGCCAGCTTGGTCCTGGTCCATGGCCGATCCGCTCCCGTCTGCTCGCCACGTCATCGCGGCGATTGGCTGGACGATGTCAGAGCAGCGCCGGGCGCGTCTGCCCCCTTTCGAGGGGGCAATCAGCGCCTCGCGGTCCGGCGGTTTTCTAGGCGTTCAGCCGGAAATGCCGCCGCAGAACCAGCGAGAAGAGCTCCCGCTGCGTCGCAATGCCCAGCTTCCCGAATGCCCGGCGCCGATAGCTGACGACGGAATGCTGTGACACGCCGAGGTCGAGCCCGATGCCCTCGGTGGAATATCCCGCCACGATGCGGGCGCACACCGCGGCTTCCCGGGCTGACAACGCCGCGCGACCTGCCTCGGACGATGCGTCCTCGATCACGCGCTGCAAGGCGCCGAGGTCGCTGGCGGCCTTGTCGTCGGCCAGCGTGAAATGCCGCTCGAGCAGGGCAAGGAGCATGTCGCCCGCCCGCCCGACCCCGTCCAGTTCACCAGGCGTGAAGGGACCGTGGCCGATGCCGCGGTAAAGGTTGACGTAAAGGGCGTGGCCGGGCGCCTGCGCAATCAACGACGCCTTGGCGCCGAGGCTCGGCTCGGTGAACAAGCGGCGGCGGTACTCGCCGTCCGCCAGATCCTCGGTGCGCGCGGCAAGCACGACGATTTTGGGAACCGCACCCGGCCGGGCGGGCGTGAGGAGGGGGAAGTTCGGATCGTGTGCCCAGTAGCCCGAGGTGTAGCGCTCGGCGAGCGACTGCACGTAGCTGGCATCCCGGTGTGGGCTGTCGGCAAGCAAGGTCCGGACCTGCCCCGGCTTGTCGATCCGGAAAACCACGATCTGGTCGGCCCCAAAGTCGCTTCCGACCATGCGGGCAAAGGCCGCCGGAAAATCCGGTGTCCCGAGCGAGCGGATCGCGTCGCCCGCCACATGGGGCGGAACGAGGCTCGCAGGCACGCCCGCCCGTCGCTGGCGGCTGGGCACAGCCACGCCCGTTTTGACTATCGTCCGCAAACCTTCCCCATTTGGTCGTCAGCCCGCGATCCCGCCTTGGCCGGGTGGGATGCGTCTGCAGTTACGCGTTCAGCGCCCCAAGACGCTGCCGACCGGAGGCCGTAAATGCAACCCCGGTGTGTCGGCTTCACACGGCAGCTGTGGATTGTTCCGGCTTTCAGTTCAACTTCGGGGCAACCGCTCACGAGCGGGATCGTGCGCCTGGGCGAACTGCTGGAATGCTTCCGCTAGGCACTCAAACACCGCCCGCACGCGCGGCAGGTCGCGCAGGTTCTCGTGCGTCACGATCCAGGTGTCCAAATGGCCGAAGGCGAGGTGGGGCAGCACCGGGCGCAACACCGGGTCGGCAAGACCCACGGGACGCTGCACGATGGCGATGCCCAGGCCGGCCCGCGCCGCCGCGAGTTGGGCGGGATGGCTGTCGGTCCTGACGACGAAGCGGTCGGGATCGAGGCCGGGGAAGTGAGTCGCGACGAAGCTGAGGTCGGCAGGCGCGCGGTCCGGGCCGATGAGGTCGTGGTCGGCGAGATCCTCGGGCGTGGCTGGCTGACCCCGGCGTGCCAGGTAGTCGACATGCGCGAACAGGCCGAGCGGGATCGCGGCGACCTTCCTCGCCACCAACGCTTCCTGCCGGGGCGGGCTCATCCGCACGGCGATATCGACCTCCTGGTCCAGCAGGTCGGCCAGGGCGTTGCTCAGCACGAGTTCGACGAGCAGGCGGGGATACCGCTGGCGCAGCCGGGCCAACATGGGCGGCAGCACCTCGACCCCGACGAATTCGGCGACGCTGAGCCGGACCACGCCCGCGACCTCGCCCGGCAGGGCGGATGCGGCCCGGACAAAGGCGTCGGATGCCCGCGCCATCGCCCGCGCGATGTCGCCGAGCGCCCGGGCCTGCTCGGTCGGCACCAACCCGCGGGCCGAGCGCGTGAACAGCACTGTGCGCAATGCGCGCTCCAGCGTTTCAAGTCGGGCGCGCACCGTCGGCTGTGCGACAGCCAATTGCCGGGCCGCACCGGACAGGCTGCCCGTTTCCAGCACCGCCAGGAAGACGCGCTGGTCATCCCAATCGACCCGGCTGCTCATCAGAAACATGCTAGCCGCTGGAAAGCTCTTGGCAATTCCTGCGGTACTGCTTGCGACCCATTCTTGAGCGGAACGGAGGAGGACAGGCAATGACTGGCAAGGGAACGGCGCTGGTTCTGGGCGCCACCGGCGGCATCGGCGGCGAGACGGCGGCGGCGCTGCTGCGGCACGGCTGGACGGTGGTGGCGATGGTTCGCCGTCCGGTCGAGGACGCCCGGCGGAAAGCCGCGGCCGCACTCGCGGGGGTGCAGTGGGTGAACGGCGATGCGATGGAAGCGGCCGACGTGCGCCGGGCCGCGGAAGGCGTGCAGGCGATCGTCCATGCGGTGAACCCGCCGGGCTACCAGAACTGGGGCGGCTTGGTGCTGCCCATGATCGACAACACGATCGCCGCGGCCCGGGCCACCGGCGCGCGCGTCGTCCTGCCCGGCACGGTCTACAACTACGGCCCGGACGCCTTTCCGGTGCTGCGCGAGGACTTTCCGCAGCACCCGTCGACGCGGAAGGGCCACATCCGCGTCGAGCTGGAGCGGCGGCTGGAAGCGGGCAGCCGCGCGGGGGCGCCGGTGCTGATCGTGCGCTTCGGCGATTTCTTCGGCCCGGCGCCCGGGGGCAACTGGTTTAGCCAAGGGCTCGTGCAGCCTGGCAAGAGGCTGGCCGCGATCACCTATCCCGGCAGGAAGGGCGTCGGTCATGCCTGGACCTACTTGCCCGACGCGGGCGAAGCGATCGCCCGCCTGCTCGACCGGTCAAGCGAACTCGAACCGTTCGCCCGGTTGCATTTCGCCGGCTTGTGGGATGCGGACGGCACGGAGATGGTGCGCGCGATCGCGGACGGCGTCGGCCGGCCCGGCACGAAGATCCGTGCGCTGCCCTGGCTGCTGGTCGGCCTCGCCGGATTGTTCAAGCAAACACCGCGCGAAATCCACGCGATGCGCTACCTGTGGCGGAGGCCGCTGCAACTCGACAACACCAGGCTGGTCGCCTTTTTGGGTGAGGAGCCGCGCACACCGCTTGCAGAGGCAGTGCGGACCACGCTCACGGCCTTGGACATAAACTGAGCGTCGTGGGGATGTAGCGCACCGGCTTACCGCTGACTTCGGCCAGGGTCGCCGCTTATCGGAGCCAAGCGGCCGGCTGCGGCCGCAACCTTGCGCTGCACCCGGTCGTCGGCGGCTGGTCCGGCGCCGATCCGGAACACGGGGTCGCTCAGGAGCTGTCCGGTGATCCGATCCACCATCACGGGCTCGGCGACCTGGCCAGTATCCGAGTTGAGCACGACGACGCGCGGCCCTTCCGGGGCGAGATGCCGGTTGCCCCAGGCAAGCAGGGCGATGATGACCGAGTGTGCGTCCCGCCCGGCTTGGGTCAGGCGGTATTCGTGGCGGGGCGGCCGCTCGCTGTAGCGGTGCCGCTCGAGCAGGCCGTCCCCGACCAGCGCCTTGAGCCGGGCGGTCAGGATGTTCGGAGCGATGCCAAGGCTGCGCTCCCACTCGTCGAACCGGGTCATTCCGTAGAACGCGTCGCGCAGGATCAGCAACGACCACGGATCTCCGAAGCAGCCGAGGCTGCGGGCCACCGGGCAAGGTGAGCTGTCGAGGTAAGCGCGACGCATGAGGAGAATCTAACCAGGTGACTTGCGATTGACAAGCCACAGAACGTGGCTATCAATTAGATAGTGACTGCATCCTGACCGGGGTGCCGCGGAGGGCTTCATGAGCGACCGGCTGCTGGCGGGATCGACGCGAGACATTGGTGACCGGCCGCTCGTGGCTCCCGGGCGACGCATCCAGTCCGCCCGCCTTTCGCGCCGCCTGCTTGCTACCGGAGCAGCGCTGATCCTCGCCGCGGCAGGTGCCTGGTATGCGCATCATTGGTGGACCGTCGGGCGCTTTACCGAGAGCACGGACGACGCCTATGTCGGCGGCGACATCACCGTGCTGGCGCCCAAGGTGCCGGGCTTCATCGCGGCCGTTACGGTGACCGACAATCAGGGGGTACACGCCGGCGACCTCCTGGTTCGGCTGGACGACCGCGACTACCGGGCTGCCCTGGCCAAGGCGGAGGCCGGGGTCGCCGCGCAACAAGCGAAGCTCGCCAGCAACGCCGCAGACCGCCGGCTGCAAGCTGCCGTGATCGTTCAAACAAAGGCGGCGTTGGACGCCACGGCGGCACAGACATCCGTCACGCGCTTCGACGCCGACCGCTATCGCTCCCTGGCCCGCGACCAGTTCGGCTCCATCCAGCGCTCGCAACAGGCGGACGCCGACTGGCGCAAGGCGACCGCGGCCGACGCGCAGGCCCATGCGGCCGTCGACGCGGCGGAACGGCGGCTCGACGGGATCGATGCGGAGCGCGCCGAGACGCTGGCGGCGCTGGCTGCTGCCGTGGCCGATCGGGACACGGCGCGGCTGAACCTCGGCTACACCGAATTGCGGGCGCCCGTGGATGGCGCGGTGGGCAACCGCAGCGCCCAGCTTGGCGCCTTTGTGTCACCCGGTGCGCAACTGCTTTCGCTGGTTCCGGCGCAGGGGCTTTGGGTCGACGCCAACTTCAAGGAAAGCCAGTTGGCGGGGCTGAAGCCCGGCATGCCAGCCTCCGTGGTGGCCGACGTGTTGCCCGGCCAGGTGTTCCCGGGCCACGTCGCCAGCATGGCGCCTGCGACCGGCGCCGTGTTCAGCGTGCTCCCGGCCGAGAACGCCACCGGCAACTTCACCAAAATCGTCCAGCGCGTGCCGGTGCGCGTACTGCTGGATGGCGACGCCAGCCGCCTGGGCAGCTTGCGGCCGGGCCTTTCGGTGACGGTCTCCGTCGACGAGCGGCCCGCACCGTGAGCACGCCGGTGGCGGAGTTGACCCAGGGTCAACGCGTCTTCGCCTTCGCGGTGATGTGCGTCGGCATGTTCATTGCCCTGCTCGACATCCAGATCGTTTCCGCCTCGCTGCGCGACATCGGCGGCGGACTATCCGCCGGCACGGACGAAACGGCATGGGTGCAGACCAGCTACTTGATCGCCGAGATCATCGTCATTCCGCTGTCCGGCTGGCTGTCGCGGGTGATGTCGACCCGCTGGCTGTTCTGCGTGTCGGCGACCGGGTTCACGCTGGCCAGCCTGTTATGCGGTTCGGCCTGGAACATCCAGAGCATGATCGTGTTCCGCTCGCTGCAAGGCTTCCTCGGCGGCTCGATGATCCCGATGGTGTTCACCACGGCGTTCGCGTTCTTCCAGGGCCCGAAGATCGCGGTCGCGGCGGCCACCATCGGTGCGCTGTCGTCACTGGCCCCCACGCTCGGCCCGACCGTCGGCGGCTGGATCACCGACAATTACTCGTGGCACTGGCTGTTCTTCATCAACCTCTTGCCCGGTACTTTCGTGGCCGTCGTGGTGCCGATCCTGATCCGGGTGGACAAGCCGGACCTTTCGCTGCTGAAGGGCGCGGACTACCCCGGCATGGTGCTGATGGCGCTGTTCCTCGGCTGCCTGGAATACACGCTGGAGGAAGGCACGCGCTGGGGCTGGCTGGACGACGGGACCATCCGCATCACCGCCTGGATTTCCGGGATTTCCGGCGTGCTGTTCGTTTGGCGCAGCCTGGCCTCCGCGCGCCCGGTGGTCGACCTGCGGGCGCTGTCCAGCCGCAATTTCTCGCTCGGCTGCTTCTTCTCGTTCGTCACCGGCATCGGCATCTTCGCCACGATCTATCTGACGCCGGTGTTCCTGAGCCAAGTGCGCGGCTTCAGCGCGCTGCAGATCGGCGTGGCGGTGCTGTCGACGGGCGTGTTCCAGGTGATGGGCATCCCGGTCTACGTGGTGCTCGCAAAGCGCATCGACCTGCGCTGGCTTATGATGGCCGGGCTCGCCGGCTTCGCGCTGTCGATGTGGAACTTCGCGCCCATCACGCATGAGTGGGGCTGGCGAGAGCTGCTGCTGCCCCAGGCGTTGCGCGGCTTCTCCCAGCAATTCGCAGTCGCCCCCGCCGTGACCTTGACGCTGGGCGGCCTGGCGCCGGCGCGCCTGAAGCTGGCATCCGGCCTGTTCAACCTCATGCGCAATCTCGGCGGCGCCATCGGTATCGCCGTGTGCACCAGCATCCTGAACGACCGCACCAACCTGCATTTCCTGCGCCTGGCGGAGCACCTGACCAGTGCCAACCCGGCCATGACCCAGTTGCTGCAACGGGCCAGCCTGCGCGACACCGCCCTGGCCGGGGGCGACTCCCAAGCCGGGCTCGCCATGGCTCTGCGGACCTTACGGGCGGCGGCGCTGCGGGAAGCGCTGACCCTGACCTTTTCCGACGCCTTCCTGGCGATCGGTTGCTGCTTCGTGCTCGCCACCGCCATGGCGCCGCTGCTGCGCAAGGCCGCCCGCCCGGCAGGCCCGTCCGCCGACGCCCATTAGGACCATCCCAACAGGAGAACGCCGTGATCGACACCACCCGGGTTGCCACCCATTACGCCGGCGAACAGTTGAAGCAACGCCTCGTTGAGGCGTTGGACGCCGCTGGCCTGTCGGGGCGATCGGTGTCCGTTCAGGAGCTGGCGCCGCTCGACCAATTCCACACCCGCGGGCTTGCGGCCACCGCGGACCTCGCCAGTGCCGCCGGCATCGTCGCCGCAGACGCCGTGCTCGACGTCGGCGCCGGCCTGGGCGGGCCGTCGCGCTACCTGGCCGCCACCTGCGGCTGCACCGTCGAGGGCATCGACCTCAGCCCGGCTTTCGTCGAGGCCGCGCGATACCTGGCAGAGCGGGCCGGGCTGGCGGACAAGGTGTCCTATGCCGCCGGGGACGCCCTGGCGCTTCCCTACGACGAAGAAAGCTTCGACGTGGCCTGGACGCAGCACGTGGCCATGAACATCGCCGACCGGGATCGGCTCTATGCCGGGATCCGCCGCGTGCTGCGGCCGGGCGGGCGCCTGGCCACCTATGACGTCGTGTCGGGCTCCGGCGAAGCACTGCACTTTCCCGTCCCGTGGTCCCGCGTGCCGGACACGAGCTTCGTCATGGCGCCCGACGCCATGCGGTCCATCTTGGAGCATCACGGCTTAACGGTGCGCAGTTGGACCGACCGGACCGCTGAAGGCGTCGCCTGGTTCGAGCAGCAGCGCGCCGCCCGGGCCGAGGCGGTCGCGCAACCGCACCGCCTCGGGCTGCACCTGGCCATGGGGCCGGACTTCCAGGGCATGACGGTGAACCTGGCCCGCAACCTGGCCGAGGGCCGCGCCCGCGTGATCGAGGCCGTTCTTGTCAGAACGTGACCGGCACCGTGACGCCAGCGCAATCAACAGGCGAATGGAGCATGCCATGACGGAAGCGATCTACCTCGATGACCTGCAGCCCGGCATATCGTTCGGATCGGGCAGCTTGTTCGTGGACGCCGACATGATCCGCCGGTTCGCGGTCGAGTACGACCCGCAGCCCTTTCACCTGGACGATGCCGCGGCGCAGGACACCTTGTTCCACGGCCTGGCTGCAAGCGGATGGCATACCGCCGCCCTTACCATGCGCCTTCTGGTTGATGGCGGTTTGCCCATCGCAGGCGGCATCGTCGGCGCCGGCATGGACGAAGTGCGCTGGCCCAAGCCCGTCCGGCCCGGCGATACGCTTCACCTCCGCAGCGAGGTGCTGGAGGTCCGGCCGTCAAAGTCCCGCCCGGATCGTGGCCTGGCCAAGATACGCGTGACGACGCTGAACGCCCGCCAGGAGGCGGTGCAGGTGCTGGTCGCCAACCTGGTGGTGCCCCGCCGGCCGAAAGCCGATCAACCCACCGAGGCGTGGATGGCGGCGCTTGAACGTCGACGCATCTCAACCGCACTCGGGGAGGTCAACGTTTGGCTCGGCGGCAATGCCGACGGTGCAGCCATGGTGTTCTGGCCGAGCCTGCTGGTGGACAGCGCCATGTGGCGGTTCCAGTATGACCATTACGCGCCCACACACCGTGTCGTTCTGGTTGACCCGCCCGGCGCCGGTATGTCCGAACCCCTGCATAGGCTGTTCAGCCTGACCCAGTGCGGCGACTGCCTAATCGCCGTGCTCGACGCCCTCGGCATTGCCCGCTGCCACTTGGTCGGCACAAGTTGGGGCGCGTTGGTCGCCAGCGTGTTTGCCGCGCACCACCCGGAACGGCTGCGCAGTGCCGTCCTGATCAACGGCTCCGCCACGCCGCCCGCAGCCGGGGAGGTCGCGTCGATGACGGAACTGGTGACGGCACTCGACAGCCTGACGGCGATGCCGGAGTGGCTGGTCGGCGCAACCCAAGCAGCGTTCGCAGGCGCCACGGCGGAAGCAAGCAAACCCGAGTTCATGGCCTATCTGCGCTGCGTGCTGAACCAGGATCCCTTGTCGGTCGCCATGGCGATCCGCAGCGAGGTGATCCAAAGCATGGACCGGCACTCCTTGCTGCAAACGATCAAGGACGTTCCTATCCTGGTCCTCGCCGGGGAGGAGGGCCGCCACTTTTCCGTGGCCGAAAGCAGTGCGATGGCCGACGCCATCCTAGTGAGCCGGTTCGCGGTGCTTCCGTTGACAGGCCACCTGGCAGCGCGAGAATCGCCTGCCGCGGTCAACGGCGAGATCGACGCGTTCCTGGCTCGCAACGCCGCCTGACGCCTCCTCGGAGCGGCCCCGGCCCGCGTTCCTCAACCCCGCAAATGGGAGACCGGCTCCAACCTCGTATCCGAAGACCGAACTTGATCGGCCGGCGAAGCTGCCCAGCGCACGCACTGCTCCACCTTGTTGATGAACAGACCGGGCTTCCATCGTCATAGCGGCCGTGTTGAGCTACTGCTGGGCGAGCCGTTGTGGAGCTGCGATGACGAAGGTGTGGCTGGTCACGGGTGCCGGCAGCGGACTTGGGCGGGAGATCGCGGAGGCGGTTCTCGACGCAGGAGGGATCGTTGTCGCAGGGGCGCGGCGACCCGAAACGCTGGCATCGCTGCGCGCCCGATTTGGTGAGCGGCTGTTGCCGGTACAGCTCGACGTGCGGGACGAAGCCGCAGCTCAAACCGCGATGCGCAGGACGATGGAGGCGTATGGTCGCATCGACGTGCTGGTGAACAACGCCGGGTACCAGTTCAATGCTCCATTCGAGCAGATCAGCTCCGAACAGTTCCGCGACGTGGTCGAGACCTGCCTGTTCGGGGTGGTCCACATGACCCGGGCCACCTTGCCGGTGATGCGTCGGCAGAAATCCGGGCACATTTTCCAGGTGTCGTCCATCGGTGGCCGCGTGGCCATCCCGGGCAACTCGCCCTACCACGCCGCGAAATGGGCGGTCGGCGGGTTCAGCGACTCGCTTGCGGACGAGGTCGCACCGTTCGGGGTCAAAGTCTGCACGCTCGAGCCGGGTGGCATCAGGACCGATTTCAGGCGCAGGGCGGGCCAGACATTGCCGCCGCTGCTGCCGGACTACGAGGCCTCAGTTGGACCGGTTTACCAGTTCATGGCTGACCAGGGTGCCCCGTCGGAGAACGATCCCAGGCGCATCGCCGACCTCCTCATCAGGCTGTCGCAGGCCGACAGCGTTCCGAAACGGCTGGTGCTTGGAAAAGCCGCGCAGGAGTACGTGGACCGGATGGAGGCGGCGCGCGCGGACGAAAAGCAGGCCAACCAGGCTCTGACCCTCTCGACGGTCGCTCCGGACGTTGCCTGAGCATCGGCCAAGGCCTCGCCGTGATCCCAACGTGCCGATCAAGACTGCAGGTCATTGCGGGATGAGCGTGTTTTTCACCGCCGACACGCATTTCGGCCATGGTGGTGCCCTGGGGCTGTATCGGCGCCCCTTTGCGTCCGTGGCGGAGATGGACGCCGCCATGGTGGCCGCTTGGCAGGCTGACGTGAAGGACGGCGACGAGGTGTGGCACCTGGGTGACTTCGCGGTGGGGCGGAAGGTGGACGTGGCAAGTCTGCTCGGAGCATTGCCGGGGCGGAAGCACCTCGTCACCGGCAACAATGACCCGGCGTCGACCACAAGCGTCGCAGGCTGGGCCAGTGTGCAGAGCTATGCCGAAATCCAGGTCGATCACGTAAAGCTGGTGTTGTGCCACTATGCCTTCCGCACCTGGCGAGACATGGGCCGGGGTGCCTGGAACCTGCACGGCCACAGCCACGGTCGACTCAAGCCAATGGCGCACCAGGTCGATGCCGGCGTCGATGCCTGGAATTTCCGGCCAGTCCGCCTGACAACACTCATGGGGAAATCGTCGGCGCCGGTTGAAGTCCCCCAGCCAGCAGCCTGCTAAACCTCGCCCCTGCCGCCCTCAAGATACGCCGCACGGATCTCCGGCCGCGCCAGCAGCTCGCGCCCGGTGCCCTCCATCGTGATCGCACCATTGACCAGCACGTAGCCTCGATGTGCCAGCCGAAGTGCCTGGAACGCGTTCTGCTCCACCAGGAGCACCGTCAACCCGGTGCTGCGGTTGAGGTCGCGGATCGCGTCGAAGATCTGCTTCACGACCAGCGGGGCCAACCCCAGGGACGGCTCATCCAGCAGCAGCAGGCGCGGCCGGGTCATCAGCGCGCGGCCGATCGCCAACATCTGCTGCTCGCCGCCCGAAAGCGTGCCGGCGCGCTGGCCGACACGCTCCTTCAGGCGGGGAAACAAGGTATAGACCTCGTCCCGCAACCGCTCGAACTCCGCCATGCCGGTGAGCTGGGCGCCCATCAACAGGTTCTCGTTCACCGTCATACGGCCGAACACCCGGCGGCCTTCCGGCGACTGCGCGATGCCGCGCCGCATGATCAGGTGCGTCGGCACCCGGGTGATCTCCTGCCCGTCATAGGTGACCGTGCCGTGCCGGGCCTGCGGACTGCCGCACACCGTCATCATCAGGGTGGACTTGCCGGCGCCGTTGGCACCGATGAGGCTGACGATCTCGCCCGGCTCCACGTGCAGATCCACGCCGCGCAACGCCTGGATGGCGCCGTAGAACGCGGTCACCCCTTGCAGGCGGAGCAGGCTCACGCGACCGCCGCCCCGGGTGGGGACGCGGCCTCCTCGTCCTCCTCGCCCTCGCCGAGATACGCGGCGATGACGGCCGGATCGACGGCGATCGCGGCTGGGGGCCCTTCGGCGATCTTCTTGCCGTGGTCCAGCACCACGATGTGGTCGGAGATGCGCATCACCACGCCCATGTCGTGCTCGATCAACAGGATGGAGCACGGTGCGTCCACGACGCCGTCGCGAATGCGGCGCAGCAAGTCGGCGAGTTCGTCGCTTTCCCGCGGGTTCAGCCCAGCCGCCGGTTCGTCCAGGCAGAGCAGCACCGGGCCCGTGCACATGGCGCGGGCAATCTCCAGCCGCCGCTGTGCCCCGTACGGCAGCGCACCCGCCGGGTCATCGGCGCGGGACAGCAGGCCGATCGCGTTCAACCAAACCTTCGCCCGCTCCAGCGCCTTCGGCTCGGCGCGCCGGTGGCCGCCCAGCCCGACCACGGCCAGCAGGCCGGACGCGACCGACGGCATGAGGCTGTTGTGCTGCGCCACCAGCAGGTTCTCCAGCACCGTCATGCCGGCGAACAAGCGGATGTTCTGGAACGTGCGCGCCACCCTGGCGCGGCGCGCGATGTGGTGGCCCGCCAGCCGTTCCAGCGCGTGCACCCGGCCGCCCTCCCCCTGCAACCGGAGGGCGCCGCCGCTCGGGCGGTAGAACCCGGTGATGCAGTTGAACACGGTGGTCTTGCCCGCGCCGTTCGGGCCGATGAGGGAGGTGATCTGCCCGGCCGAGGCACTGAAATCGAGGCCCGCCACCGCCGTCAGCCCGCCGAACCGCATGGTCAGCCCTTCGACCGCGAGCAGCTCAGCCACGGCCCTGCGCCACGAGTTCGGCCGCGATCTCCTTAGGCCGGCCCAACGAGATGGAAGGCCGTCGGCCGGACACCAGCCCACGCGGCCTCAGCACCATCATCGCCACCAGCGCCAAGCCGAAGATCAGCATGCGATATTGGCCGAAATCGCCCATCACCGCGCCGATCCATTCGAAGCCGGGCGTGTTATTCAGCCCGTCCAGCAAGCCGCGCAGCAGTTCGAGCCCGCCGATCATCACCAGCGCGGCCAGCGCCACGCCGAGCTGGCTGCCGAGCCCGCCGAGCACGACGATCGCCAGCACGATCGCCGACTCGATGAAGGTGAAGCTTTCCGGGCTGACGAAGGCCTGCCGGGTGGCAAAGAACGCGCCGGCGAAGCCGCCGAAGGTGGCACCGATGGCGAAGGCGGTCAGCTTGGTGGCGGTCACGTTGATGCCGAGCGAGCGGCAAGCGATCTCGTCCTCGCGCAACGCTTCCCAGGCGCGGCCGAGCGGCAGGCGGCGCAGCCGAAGCGTGACCCAGTTGGTGACCAGCGCCAGGCCCAGAATGACGTAGTAGAGATAGACCACACGCTGCGTCGGGCTGTAGTCCAGGCCGAAATACCCGGCAAAGGTGTCCGGATCGCCGGAGGCGGAGAAGCTCAGCCCGAACAGTGTGGGCCGCGGGATGCCGGAAATGCCATTCGGCCCGTTGGTCAGGCTCGACCAGTTGTTGACGACGATGCGGATGATCTCGCCGAACGCTAGCGTGACGATGGCCAGGTAATCGCCGCGCAGCCGGAGCACGGGGAAGCCGAGCAGGACGCCGGCAAAGGCGGCGAAGATCCCGGCCAGCGGCAGGCAGGTCCAGAACCCGAGGCCATATTGCGTGGACAGCAGGGCATAGCTGTACGCGCCCACCGCATAGAAGGCGACGTAACCCAGATCCAGCAGGCCGGCCAGGCCGACCACGATGTTCAACCCCCAGCCCAGCATCACGTACGTCAGCACCACGACGCCCAGGTCCAGGTAGTATCGGCCGGCCAAGGCAGGCAGCAGCACCGCCAGCACCAGCAGCAGCGGCGCCCCGAAGCGGCCGGCCCGTCCCAGCGCTTCCGCCAGCCGGCGGTTGGACCGCACCGCCTCCCGTCGCGGCCGGGCCAGCGCGCTGCCCAACAGCACGACGCCGAAGACGGCCAGCACCAGGGCCGTCACCACGATCGGACGCCATTGCAGGACCAGACCGGCATCGCCCGACTGCATGCGCAGGCCAACCATGGGGACGAACAGCCCGGCCGCGACAACCGCCGCCAGCGCGGCGCGGCGCAAGGCCGTCATACCTTCTCCACGTCCGCGCGGCCCAGCAGGCCGTTCGGCATGGCGATCAGCACCAGGATCAGCACCGCAAAGGCAGCCACGTCCTTATATTGAGCCGAGCCGTAGGCGGACCAGAACGTCTCGATCAGGCCGATCAGCAGCCCGCCCAGCACGGCACCGGGCAGCGATCCGATGCCGCCTAGCACGGCGGCCGTGAACGCCTTCACCCCCGCCAAGAAGCCGATATAGAAGTCGATCACGCCGTAGCGGAGCAGGTAAAGCAGCCCCGCCGTCGCGGCCAGCACGGCGCCGATCACGAAGGTCAGGCTGATGGTGCGGTTTGTGTCGATGCCCAGCAGGCTCGCCATCCGCATGTCCTGCTCGCACGCCCGCATGGCGCGCCCGATCGGCGTCCGTGTCACCAGCCAGGTGAAGATCGCCAGCACGATGACGGTGGTGAACACGGTGGCGAGCTGCATCCAGCTCACCTGCACCACGAAGTCCCCTTCCCGCATCAGCTCGAAGCCGCCGGGCACCAGCGGGGCGAACGCCTTCACGTTGGCGCCCTGCGCGATCTGGGCGAAGTTCTGCAGCACGATGGACATGCCGATGGCGCTGATCAGCGGGGCCAAACGGAAGGAGCCGCGCAGCGGGCGGTACGCCACCCGCTCGATCGTCCAGCCATACAGCCCGGCGATGGCAGCAGCGAACACCAGGGTCAGCGCCAAGGCCAGGGGAACGGAGGTGATGCCCAGCACGGCCAAACCGAGCAGGGCGATCAGGGACAGGAACGAGCCGATCATGAACACGTCGCCATGGGCGAAGTTGATCATGCCGATGATGCCGTAGACCATGGTGTAGCCGGCAGCGATCAGCCCGTAGATCATGCCGAGCGTGACGCCGTTCACCAGTTGCTGAAGCGCGTATGCCAAACGAATGAATGCTCCGGGAGCGTGCTGCCGGGCAGGCATCCGCGGGAGCGGACGCCTACCCGGCGTGCGGCTCACATCTCGCTGTAGTTGCCGTCCTTCCAAACGTAGAAGACGTAGCTCGGGCCCTCGACGTCACCCTTCTTGTCGAAGGCGATCGACCCGATGATGGACGGCCACGGCCCGGCGCTCTTCAGCTCGGCTGCGACCTTCTTGGGGTCCGTGCTGTTGGCCTTCTTGGCCGCTTCCGCCCAGATCTGCACCGCGGCATAGGTGTAGAGCGTGTAGCCTTCCGGATCGACCTTGCGGTCGCTGAACTCCTTGACCACTGCCGCGGCCGACGCGCGCTTGGACAGGTCGGGCGCGAACGTCATCATGGTGCCCTGCCCGGCCGGCCCGGCGATCTGCCAGAACTCCTTGGTGACCAGCGCATCGCCGCTGATCAGCGTCGGGTTCATGCCCTGCTCCTTGGCCTGGCGAATGATCAGCCCCGCCTCGGTATGGTAGCCGCCGATGTAGATCACGGCGATGCCGGCCGCCTTCATACGGCTGACCAGGGCGGAATAGTCCTTCTCGCCGGGCGTGTAGGTCGCGACCATGGCGGGCTGGAGGCCCTTGGCCTTCATGTTCTTCTCGGTCTCGTCGGCCAGGCCCTTGCCGTAAGCGGTGTTGTCGTTCAGCACCGCGACCTTCTGGTCCTTGTAGTGCGCGGCGATGTAGTCGCCCGCCACCATGCCCTGCTGGTCATCCCGGCCGCACAAGCGAAACGTGTTCCAGGCGCCCTTGTCCGTGAAGTCCGGGTTGGTGGAGGCCGGGGTGATCTGGAGGATGCCTTCCTCCGTGTAGACCTTGCTCGCGGGAATGGAGGAGCCCGAGCAGTAGTGCCCGGCCACGAACTTCACGCCCTGGCTGGCAAAGGAGTTGGCGACGGACACGGCCTGTCGCGGGTCGCACGCGTCGTCACCCACCGAAAGCTGCAACTGCTGACCCAGCACGCCGCCCGCCTTGTTGATGTCGTCGACCGCCTGCTGCGCGCCTTCCTTCATCTGCTGGCCGAACGCGGCATATTGCCCGGTCATCGGACCGGCCGTGCCGATCTTGATCTGCGCATTGGCGGCGCCCGATCCGATGCTGGCGGCCAGCACAAAGACGGTTGTGATTAGGTGACGTCGGAACATCGGTCGGTCTCCTCGTTGTCGTTGGGTCATACCACGGAGTACGCTGAAAGCGGCATGCCATGGGGTCCAGCACTTCTCAAGGGGCATCTAAGTGCCTGCCCGGAAAGCTTGCGGCCGTGGCCATGCCAAAGCCATGCTGCCCTCTTGTGCCTACAGCCGTCAGCGGCACCCGACCCGGGACCGGCACGGATGAGTCCTCCCTCATGGCTTCGGTGAGGAGGATGCCAGCGTTCCCAGGGAGGACGAGGGCGCCCACCTCCTCCACACCGGCTGCGCCGAGTCGTGGGGCCGGCCGGAAAAACCGTTTCGTCAGCGGAGAAAGCACAGTGAGCAGCGTTTCACCGATGAGGATGCCAGGCACCCATCACCGGACCGAAGTGAACGGCATCCGCCTGCACTACACCCGGGCCGGCGCCGGCGAGCCCGTTTTGTTGCTGCACGGCTTCCCGATGACCTCGTATTGCTGGCGCAAGATCATCCCCGCACTGGCCGAACGCTTCACGGTGATCGCACCCGACCTGCGCGGCTGCGGCGACAGCGACCGCCCCACCGGCGGCTACGACAAGCGCACGGTAGCCGAGGACATCCACCAGCTCGTCGAACAGCTCGGCCTGGGACCGGTCAACGTGGTCAGCCACGACGTGGGCATGATGGTCGCCTACGCCTATGCCAGCCGCTACCCGGCAGAGGTGCGGCGCCTCGCGCTGATGGAAGCGGCGCTGGCCGGGTTCGGGCTGGAAGAGCTGTACGACGCGTCGAAGACCCCGCGAATGTTCCACCTGCCGCTGTTCGAAGCGCCGAATGGCCTGGCCGAGGCGCTGATCACCGGCCGCGAGAAGCTGTTCGTGTCGCACATGATGCGCCAGCAGGCCTACGACACCACGGCGCTGGAAGAGGAGGCGCTCGACGAATACGCGCGCCACCTGTCCGCGCCCGGCGCCCTGCATGGCGGCATCGAGTATTTCCGCGCGCATACGGTCGATGCCGAGCACAACCGGGAGCACGCCAAAACCAGGCTGCCCATGCCGGTGCTGACCGTGGGCGGCACCGCGAGCTTCGGCGTCCACCTGGAAGGCGAAATCCGCCCGCTCGCCGCCAACATGCGCGCGGTGATGATCGACCAATGCGGCCATTACCTCGCCGAGGAACAACCAGAGCGGCTGACCGAGGAGCTGCTGAAGTTCCTGGCGGAGCCGGCGTGACGGGCGACTCGGCGTACACGGGCCAAAGCGGTAAAGGGAGAAACGATCGTGGACCTGGGACTGCGCGGGAAGGTGTGCCTGGTCACGGGCGCGAGCTCGGGCATCGGGCGGGCAACGGCGGTGATGCTGGCGGCTGAAGGGGCGCGGGTGGTCGGTACGGCCCGCAGCGAGGCCGCCTTCGCCGCCGTTGCAGACGAGGTCCGGGCGGCCGGCGGGGCGGACCCGGTGCTACTGGTGGCGGATTTTGCCGTGGATGACGCGGCCGAGCGTCTGGCCGAAGCGGTGCTGGCGCGGGCTGGGCAGGTGGACGTCCTGGTGAACAACGCCGGTGGCTCGCGCCCCATGACCATCCCCGATGATGGCGCTGCGTGGGCGGAGGGGTTCCGGCTCGGCTTCGAGGCGCCGCGCCGGCTGGCGGAGCGGCTGGTGCCCTCCATGCTGGACCGCGGCTGGGGGCGGGTGGTCAACGTGACGGGGGCTATCGTCGCCAAAAGCTTCAACGCGGCCGGCGCCGCGAAGGCCGCGCTGGAAAGCTGGTCGAAGATGGCGGCGGGGACCTACGCGGCCCGGGGTGTCACGGTGAACTGCGTGTCGCCGGGCCGGCTGAACTCCGTGCAAATCCTGGAACGGCTGCACCCGACGGAGGAAGCGCGCCAAGCCTACATCGCGAAGAACATCCCGGCCGGGCGGTTCGGCGACGCGCGAGACGCCGCCGCCGTGATCGCCTTCCTCGCGTCAGACGGCGCGGGTTACGTCACGGGCGTGACAATCCCGGTCGATGGGGGCGCTCTGCGCTTCGCGTTCTGATCGGAGGGGTGTCCGTGCGCCTGCAACAGCTTGCCACCCGATGACGGGTCTTCCCCGCGTCAGAACTCCTCCCACACCTCCTCCTCGGGATGCGGCTTGCGGAACGTGTTACCGACGACCATGGCGGGCCGGGCCGCGTTGCGCACGGCACGCGAGGGGGTGGGCTGCCGCCGGGGGGGCGGCGGTCGGTGTCGCCTCGGCTCCGGTCTGGAAGCGTTCGGTCAGCTTCTCCAACCCGGCAGCATCTTGTGCCAGGCTGTGGCTGGCGGCGGTCGATTGCTCGACCATGGCGGCGTTCTGCTGCGTCACCTGGTCCATCTGGTTGATCGCGATGTTGACCTCCGCCAGCCCGCTCGCCTGTTCCTGGGCGGACGCTGCGATCTGCACCACCACGTCGTTGACCCTGCTCACCTGCCCCAGGATGCGCTGCAATGAGTGCCCGGTTTCCGCGACCAGCCGGACACCCTGCTCCACGTGGCCGCCGCTGCTCGAGATCAGGGTTTTGATCTCCTTGGCAGCCTGTGCGCTGCGCTGGGCAAGGGCACGCACCTCGCTTGCCACCACCGCGAAGCCGCGCCCGGCATCGCCGGCCCGTGCCGCCTCCACCCCCGCGTTCAGCGCCAGCAGGTTGGTTTGGAACGCGATCTCGTCGATGACGCCGATGATCTGGCTGATCTGCCGGGCCGAGCCCTCGATCTCGCCCATTGCCTGGACGGCGTTGGCAACGATCGTGCCGGAAAGCTCGGCATCCTGCTTGGCGGCGGCGGCCACGCTGCGCGCCTGCTCCGCCCCGTCTGCCGTGCGGCGGACGGTGGCGGTGATCTCGTCCAGCGCCGCGGCGGTTTGTTCCAGGCTCGCAGCCTGCTGCTCGGTGCGCCGGGACAGGTCGTCCGCCGCCTGCGTGATCTCCCCCGTGCCGGAGCGGATCGCCTGCGTGTTGCTGACGATCGTGCCCACCACGGCCCGCAATTCGATCAGGGCGGCGTTGAAGTCGTCCCGCAACTGCTGGTACTCGGCCGGGAACGCGTCCGGCAACGCGTAGGTGAGGTCCCCGGCGGCCAAGCGCGCCAGGCCCTCGCCCAACTGCGCCACAACCGCCGCGCTTTGCTCCGCGGCGTGTCGCTGCACCGCTTCCGCGGCCAGGCGCTCGGCTTCGGCCTGCCTGCGATGCGCCTCGACTTCCGCCTCGACCCGGCGTTTCTCAAGCCCGGACTCCTTGAACAACTGCACGGCCCGGCCGACCTCGCCCACCTCGTCCCGCCGGGCGATGGCAGGCACCTC
The DNA here is from genome assembly GCA_965199555.1 of Acetobacteraceae bacterium. Lineage (GTDB taxonomy): Bacteria > Pseudomonadota > Alphaproteobacteria > Acetobacterales > Acetobacteraceae > LMUY01. The sequence continues at coordinate 291,532 of CBDASJ010000016.1, forward strand.
CACGCTGAGGTCGCCTGCGGCCAATCTGCGCGTGGCGGCAATCATCCTGCCCAGCGGCCGGGTGATCGAGCGGGTAACCAGCCCGCCGGCAACGACCGACAGCACCAGGGCAGCGGCGGTGCCGCCCACCAGCACCATCATCAGCGCACGCATGGACGCCTGCTGGTCCCGCGCTTCGTCCTTGGACCAGGCTGCCAATGCGACGTTGGCGTCCATCACCGCATGCAGCGGGTTGGACACGCTGTCGGGATCGGCCTGGAACGCGGCAACGACCTTGGTGCGGCCCTCCGCGTCCTGCGCCGCCTTCAACAACGGCCGGGCAAAGCCGTTCACCCAGTCGAGGGCGGCCTTGTTCGCCACGCCGAATGTCTTGGCGAGGTCGATCCGGTCCGGTGGGATCGCCTTGCCGGCGACATCCAGGTCGGTCGCCAATTCCTGCAACGCCGGTTCCGTGACCTCGAAGAAACGCGTGCTGCCGGTCACGCTGTAGGTCAGCAAGGCTCGTCCGACGCGATTCATCTGACTGGTCACACGGTCGAGGCGGTCTTGCACGATGCTGGCCGCCACCTGCCGGCGCGATGCATCCGCCAAATGCTGCAACGTCACGGCCGTCACCGCGGCGGAAATCAGCAAGGCGGCGATAACGCAGGTGAAGCCGAAAGCAAGCTTGTAACCGATACGGGCATTCGAAAGCATTGCTTCACTCACCACCAATCGGATGAGCCTGACACGTGTGTGTTACCTAAGCGTTTAGGTTAACCTACGAGTCATCGAACGGTGGCAGCCGCGACGGCTTGCCGTTACGGCGAGGCCTGATAGCGCGCAAGCCCGAAGGCGCCCGCGTCGGCCGTGTCGTCGTCCGCGACCGCACGCCGGGCGAGCAACTCGCCCACGGCCGGGGAATGCTTGAAGCCGTGGCCGGAGCAGGCCGACGCGGCGAGCACGCCCGGGTGGCCGGGCACCGCGTCCACGATGAAGCCGGCGTCCGGAGTGACGGTGTAGAGGCAGCTCGCGGCCTGGCGGCAGCCCGGCAACACGCCGGCCAGTCGGCCGGCCACGTGTCGCGAGAAGATTTCCCCCGATTCGCCGGGCAGGACTTCGCGGCGTACCCGATCAGGGCTGGTGGCCTCGCCGTAGCGCTCGCTCGCCACCTTGACCGTGGCCGTGCCCGGCAGGACCGGGAAGCCGTAGAAATAGTCCTCCTCGGTGTCGCCGTGCATCCAGATGAACACGGGAAAGCGGCCCGGCGCATACTGGGCGGGATCGGCGGCGTCGAACCAGTGGAGGGTTTGACGGTAGACTCGGACCATTTCCGCCAGGCGCCCGCCCGCCAGCTCCGGCAGCCACGGCCCGGCCGTCAGGACAACCCGGGCCGCGTGGATGACCCTGCGATCGGTGGTCACCTCCACTCCGCTGCCCCGCGTGCGGAACGCGGACACGCGCTCCTCCAACAGGAGGGTCGCGCCCAGCGCTTCCGCCAGTCGGAGTTGCACGGACACGGCGCGCTCGGGGAACACCACCCCGGCAGTCGGTTCGAACACGCCGAACTCGTTGCCGGCGAGGGTGAACTGCGGAAAGCGGGCGCGGATGCCGGATGCGTCCAGCACCTCATGCGCGATGCCGGCGTCGCGGAGCACGCCGATGGTGCGGCGGACGAAGTCGCCCTTGCCGTGGTGGTTGGCTGCACCGTCCTGCGGACCCAGGATCAGCCCACCGGTCTGGAGGAACAGCGTTTCACCGCTGTCCGCTTCCAGCTCGCGCCAGATCTCGTGCGAACGGCGGACCAGCGGCACGTAGTCGCTGCCTTCCCCCACGGCGAGCCGGGTGATCCGGCTTTCTCCGTGGGTGGAGCCAAGCGAGTGCGGCGGGCGGTAGC
>CBDASJ010000017.1:0-447183 GCA_965199555.1 Acetobacteraceae bacterium
CGGGATCAGCTCGTCGCGCCGCAGCAGCGCCTCGGCGCGACCCAGCTCCACCATCAGGTTGCCGTACTCGGTGCGCTTCACCAGGCCGTTGACGATCTCGCCCACACGGTCCTTGAACTCGTCGTATTGCTTCTTGCGCTCGTATTCGCGGACGCGCTGGACGATCACCTGCTTGGCGGTTTGCGCGGCGATCCGACCGAAATCGATCGGCGGCAGCGGGTCGACCAGGTGGCCGCCGATCTCGATATCCGGCTTGAACTTGCGGGCGATGTGGACGGGGATCTGGGTCTCCTCGTTCTCCACCACCTCCACCGCCTCGGTCCAGCGGGACAGGCGGACGTCGCCGTTCTTGCGGTCGATGGTGGCGCGGATGTCCTTTTCGCTGCCGTACTTGGCGCGGCCGGCCTTCTGGATCGCCTGCTCCATCGCCTCGATCACCTCTTCGCGGTCGATCGACTTCTCACGCGCGACGGCGTCGGCGACCAGCAGCAACTCGGGGCGGGAGACGGCGGTATCCATGGGTTCGGTCTTCCTCAGTTCGTCTCGTTGGGCGGCTTCGGCTGGGCGGTCGCTGCGATCAACGCATCCGTCAACACGAGCTTGGCCCGGCGCATGTCCGACAGCGGTAGCGCCACCTCCGTGCCGTCGTCCAGACGCATGCGCGCGACGGCCTCATCCGCGCCCAGCACGATCCCGGTGAAGCGCTTGCGCCCGGCGATCGGCATGTTCACCTCGGCCCGGGCCTGATGGCCGGAAAACCGGTTCCAATCCTTCGCGCGCGTCAACGGCCGGTCGATACCGGCGCTGCTGACTTCCAGCGTCCAAGCGGACTTGATCAGGTCGGCCACGTCCAGCGCGGCACCGACCACGTCGTTGATGCGCTCGCAATCCTCGATGGCGATCAGCGTGCCATCCGCGCGGTCCGCCATGACCTGCACGGTTGGCCGCTCCCGGCCGAGCACCGACACCCGTACGATTTCATAGCCCATGCGGCCCAGGGTCAGCGCGATCTCTGCGGTGATGCGCGCTTCCAGGCTGGTGTGTTGGATGGCGGAGTCGGTGTCGTCGTGATCCAAAACGCAAAAAGGCGGCCGGTTAGGGCCACCCTCCATAAAAGTCGGAGAATGTCGGTGTCATGGCTACATAGCGGCAGGCAATCGGGGTTTCAAGCCCGACCGCCTGCCGCCGTCGGCACGAACCTTACTTGGTGCGTGCCTGGTCGAGCTGCTGCTGGTTCAACCGGTCCGTGGCGGCATCGCCCGTGCGATTGCCCGCGTCATTGGCGCGGTTGACGTTCCGATACGGATGCCGGGCATTGGCAGCATAAGCGGCCGGGGCAATGGCGCCGCCCGCCAGGGTTGCGGCAATGGCGGTCAGCAAGGCGATCTTCTTCATGGCAAGTCCTCTCGCGGTGGCAACAACCGCACAACGGGGCGCGGCGTCGGCGGTTGCGGGCGAAACGAAAAAATGCGCTCTGCTGCCGCTACACCTGCGGCAGGGTCACGCCGATCATGTCGCCTTCGTGCACTAGGGCGGCCAGCCGGTCTTCCGGCCAACCCTCGGTGCCCAGCGGTTGCAAGGGCAGTACCATCCATCGGTAGTCGGCCGTGCTGTCCACCACGCGGATGGCGGTGCCCGCTGGCAGCACGGTGCGGAACTCCGCCAGCACCCCGGCCGGGTCCCGCACGGCGCGCGCGCGATAGCCGGCGGACTTGAACCAGAATGGCGGATAGCCCAGCACCGCCCGCGGGTAGCAACTGCACAGCGTGCACACGACGAGGTGGTGCAGCCCCGGCGCATTGGCCAGCACGCCCAGCGGCGGTGCGCCCCGCATGGGGATGCCCAGCATCTCGGCGGCCTGCGTGCCGTCACGCAGCATCAGCTCGCGATATTCGGCATCCACCCAGGCGCGGGCGACCATGCGGGCGCCTTGTCCCGGGCTGGCCTGGTCGGTGGTTTGGATGCGCTCGGCGATCTCGTCCGGCGACAGCACGCCCTTGGTTGTCAGCAATTGCCGCACGGCCGCCAGCAAGCGGTCGCTGTCGGTGCGCAGCAGGCTCAGATCGGCAGCAGCCATGACTCGAACACCTCCACAAGAAGGTCGCCGCTGCCGCCGGGCCAGATGGTGTCGGGGGCGAAGGCGACGTGGTACAGCGGCAGGCGCGCCGCGGGCCGGGCGAAGGCGAGGTCCTCCGGGTTGGGGAAATCGCCCAGGTGGCGCACGATCGTGCCGCGGCGGCCGCGCAGGTAATGCGGCGTGCGGACATGCGCCGGCCCCCGCGCTTCCGGCCAATCGTCCCGCACCTGCACCGCCGCGCCGGGTGCCAAGGTCATGCCAGCGCCGCTTCCAGTTCCGCCGCGGTGATGACGCCGCGCGCCAGCAAGTTGTCGGTGATCGAGCGGATCCAGCGCTGGTAGTAGCTGAGCCGGTGGTATTCCGCTTCCGGGATCGCCTCGATGCCGCGGCGCAACTCGTCCACGCTCATCACGCCCTTTGCCCCCAGCAGGCCGCGGATGGCGTCCACCTCGCGATCGAACGCGGTTAGCGCGTGGGCGCCGGTGTCGATCGGCTCGCACAGGAATTTGGGCACGCCACCCATGTCGTGATGGGCACGCCGCGTGTCGGTTCCCGGCTCCGTCGCATCATTCATTGTATGGCCTCCCCAGGGTAGATGCCCCAGACCTGGTCGCGCTTCAGCCACCCACGATACTCACCAACCTGCACCTGACACCAGGCCGCAGTCGCGTCGCAGGCGCGCAACCGGCCGATCACGCCGGGCTTCAGCCGCGCCACCGGGGATGCGGTGTCCTGGGCATCCGCCCGCATGGTCTGCTCCGCCCCCACGACGACGAAGGTGCGGCGGCCGACCAGGGTGGCCTGGTGGACCCAGCCCTTGACGCCCTCCTGGTCGGCGATCAGGCGCCACACCTCGAACTCGCGCTCGATCTGCACCGGCAGGTCGCGCCGCTTGTAGACCCACTCGATCGGGTAGCGCAGGCCGGGGCCGCTGCGCAGGTTCACCTCGTCGGTTTTCAACGACGCGAAGCGCGGCAGCGGCAGGCCGGTGTTGCTGCCTTTGGCCGGTTCCGCCGGCGCCGGAGTGGGGGCGGGTGTGGCCGGAACCGGGGCCGGCGCGGTGGGCGCCGGCTTTGGGGCCGGGTGGGTCGCCGCCGGGTGGGTCGCCGCGGGGGCCGGCACGACGGGCACCGGCCGGCTCGCGGCATGATGGGGGGCGTGGTGAGGCGGCTTATGCGGTTCCGCGGCAATGGCGGACGTCGCGAGAGCCAGGACAAGCAGCGTGGCGAGGGGGGCAAACCGATGCATGGGCTTCCCTGCCAAGCTGGCGAGGAGCCGGTCAAGCCTCAACAGCTGACCACCGTGCCGCCGCGCGTCGCGTCCAGGAAGGCGGCGACGCCCGCCACCTCGACGCCCGGCAGCAGGCCGGCCGAGTCGATGGCTTCCGCGCGCAGCCCGGCCTCGCAGGCGATCAAGCGGATGCCGAGCTCCGCCGCCGCGTCGCGCAGCGTGTCCAGCCCTGCCACGCCGCGTTCGGTGATCAGCGCGTCACGCTCGGGCTGGTCGAGCGTCCGCCAATCCCGCAGCAGCGCCCGGCAGCCGGCATTGGTGGCGAACAGCATCACGTCGCGCCCCAACGCCGCCGCGCCGGTTGCCAGCACGAAGGCGTAATGCGCGCGGTCATGCGTGCCGGACATCAGCAGCACGCCGAACCGCGCCGGCTCAGCCATGGCCGGACAGGTCGTGGATCGTTGGATGGTCGCCGCAGGCCGGGCAGGCGGGGTCGCGTGGCAAGCGGATTGCGTGGAACCGGGCGCCCAACGCGTCCCAGATCAGCAACCGCCCGGCCAGGCTGTCGCCCACGCCCATTATCTCCTTCAGCACCTCCGCCGCCTGCAGGCTGCCCATCACGCCGGTGACGGCGCCGAGCACGCCGGCCTCGGCGCAACTGGCCACCGTGCCGGGCGGCGGGGCGGCGGCGTGCAGACAGCGGTAGCAGGGGCCGCCGGGCTTGAAGGTGGCGAGCTGGCCGTCGAACCGCAGCACCGCCGCGGAGATCAGCGTCTTGCCGGCCAACACGCAGGCATCGTTCAGCAGGAAGCGCGTGGGAAAGTTGTCGCTGCCGTCGCACACCAGGTCATAACCGGCGACCAGCCCGGCCACGTTGGCCGCGGTCAGGCGGGTGTGGTGCAGTTCCAATCGCGTGGCGGGATTGAGCGCGGCCACGCGGGAGGCGAGCGACTCCACCTTGGGCAAGCCGATGCCGGCGGTGGTGTGCGCGATCTGGCGTTGCAGGTTGGACAGTTCGACCGCGTCGTCATCCACGATGCCGATCGTGCCAATGCCGGCGGCGGCCAGGTACAGCACCAGCGGGCAGCCAAGGCCGCCGGCGCCCACCACCAACACGCGGGCGGCGCGCAACGCGGCCTGGCCGGTGCCCCCCACCTCCGACAACAGGATGTTGCGGGAATAGCGAGTGACCTCGTCGTCGGTGAAGTCGAGATCCATGGGCCGGATGTAGGCTATGCGCGGGCGAAAACCACCTGACGCGCCAGCCAGCACCCCACCTCCATCCCGCTGACGCTGCCGTCCTCGTCGCGGCGCACGGACAGCGTCCAATCGCCGGGTGGGGCGAAATCCAGCGCGCGCGGGCAGGGGAGGCGCCACAGATCGGCGCCGACTGGCAGCAGGGCCTGCGGGATGCCGCGGCCGAGCCAGCCCTCGAACGTACCGTACAGCACGCCGCCCACGGACTCGATCACCAGCACCGCGTCGAGTTCGGCGCACCGGAAGCGGCCTTCCACGTCGCGCCGTGGCGACCCCGTGACGGGTTGGAGTTGGCTGCGCAGGTTGTCGGTCGCGCGTTCCATCCACATCGCGCCGCCCGCCCGGGACAGCACCGTGCCGGCGCCGCGGGCCTCGTCGCCCTGCGGGTCGAGCAGTTCGTTGCGCGCGTAATGCAGGCGGACGCGGCCGTCCGGCGCCGATTCCAGCCGCACGACCAGACCGGTTTCCGGCTCGCGGAAAATGCCGGTCCAGCCGCCGTCCGACGGCGGCTCCGTGGGTGGCTGGCGGGACGAGCCGGTGGCGCCGTCCAGCAGGTCCAGCACGGCCGCGCGCGCGTCCGCCATGTGGTTGAACAGCACGACGATCGAAAGCCGCTCCGCCGGCAGGTAGCAACGCTCGCTGCGCCAGCCGCGCAACCCGCCGCCATGGCCGGTGCCGGTCCTGCCGTCGAAATCCAGCCGGTTCAGGCCGAAGCCGTAGCGCGCGGGCGTGCCGTCGCGGAACGCCACCGGGCCGGTCAGGCGATGGTAGAGGCTGTCCGGCTGGTCGCGGGTGCGGTCGATGAAGCGCTCCCAGGCGATCATGTCGTCCAGGCTGGCCACCAGCCCGGCATCCCCGGTCCAGTGGATGCGGTTCACGGCGGGAACGAAGCCGACCTCCACGCTGCCTTCGTAGCCGACGGCACCGCCGGGCAGTGCCGCGGTGTCGGGCGCGACGCGGGCGGTCGGCATGGCGGCCACGTCCAGCACCCGGCGGCGCAACAGCTCGGCGAAGGGCTGGCCGGCCTGCGCCTCCACCAGGTCGGCGATCAGGCGGAAATTGCCGTTGGAATAGGAGAACCGCGTGCCCGGCGCAAAATGCAGCGAGCGTGTCGCGTCGAACAGCCGGGCGGCGTCGGCCGGGCCGAACACGCCGTCCACCGGGGCGCCGCATAGCATGGCCAGCGCCCAGTAATCCCGCAGGCCGGATTGGTTGTGGCACAGTTCGCGGACCGTGGGCGGTTGCGCCAGATGCGGCAGCCGCGCCGCAAGCGCCGCGTCCAATGCCGACGGGTCGCCGACCTGGTCCAACAGCAGGGCGCAGGTGAACTGCTTGGTGATGGAGCAGACGGGGAACAGCGTCTGCGCGGTGAAGGGCTGCCGCCGCTCCCGGTCGGCCCAACCCCAACTCCGCTGCTCCAGCACCACGCCGTCGCGCAACACGGCCGCAGCACCACCCGGGCCGGGAAAGCGCTCCGGCAGCCGTTCGATTGCGCGGGCGAGGGAGGACGGCGCCGTTTGTTAGACCTTTTCGACCTGGCCGTATTCCAGGTCAACCGGTGTGGAGCGTCCGAAGATGGACACCGACACCTTCACGCGGCCCTTGTCCTCGTCGATCTCCTCGACCGTGCCGTTGAACGAGGTGAACGGCCCGTCGGCCACCCGCACCTGCTCGCCGATCTCGAACAGCACGGCGGGGCGGGGGTTCTCCACGCCTTCGGCCGACTGCTTCAGGATGCGCTCGGCCTCGGACTCGCTGATCGCCTGCGGCTTGGTCTTGCTGCCCAGGAAGCCGGTGACCTTTGGCGTGTCCTTGATCAGATGCCAGGTGTCGTCCGTCATCTCCATCTTCACCAGCACGTAGCCGGGGAAGAACTTGCGTTCGGCGTTGACCTTCTGGCCGCGCTTCAGCTCGACCACTTCCTCGGACGGGACCAGCACGTCGTCCACCAGGTCGGCCAGGCCCTTGCGGGCAGCCTGTTCCTTGACCTGCTCGGCGATCTTCTTTTCGAAGCCCGAATAGACATGCACGACATACCAGCGCTTGGCCACGACCTGAACCTTACCTTAAACCGACCCGCCGAAGAGGACCCGCACGCCGAACCCGGCGGCCTGATCGACCACGAAAAAGAAAATGGCTGCCGCGGCCGCCATGGCGAACACAAGCCCGGTGGTTACCAGCGTTTCCTTGCGGGAGGGCCAGGTGACCTTTGCGACCTCGGCGCGAACCTCGCGCACGAATTGAGCCGGAGCAATCGCCACCACTTGTTCTCCACCGAACACGAAAGCGCCGGCTGGCAGGGGCGGAGGGTCTCGAACTCTCAACCTCCGGTTTTGGAGACCGGCGCTCTAGCCAATTGAGCTACACCCCTGCACGGCACGACCGCGCAGGGCCGGTATCAAGAGCGGGGGCTGCCGTGTCAAGTATGGGGATGGAGCGGGTGACGGGGATCGAACCCGCATTGCCAGCTTGGAAGGCTGGAACTCTACCATTGAGTTACACCCGCGCCCTCCGCGTGTTACGCCAGCCGGGGGCGCGATGCCAAGCGCGACGTTGGCCCACCCCGACAATCGTTCGGGCCGCGTGCCTTGGCGCCCCGCGTGAAACCATGCTAAGCGCGCGGCTTGCCTCCAACGAGGCGCTTTCTGCCCCCTTTTGCGGCATCCGGCCGATAGGAATGGAACAAGACATGAGCGAAGTCGGCGACAAGGTTAAGAAGATCGTGGTCGAGCATCTGGGCGTCGAGGAAAGCAAGGTGACGCCGGAGGCCTCCTTCATTGACGACCTTGGCGCGGACAGCCTGGACACGGTGGAACTCGTCATGGCGTTCGAGGAAGCGTTCGGCGTGGAGATCCCCGAGGATGCGGCCGAGAAGATCGGCACGGTGAAGGACGCGATCGAGTATATCGAGAAGCAGAAGGCGGCCTGAGGCGGGCGTAGCAGTCCGGCACGGGGAGAAGGCGATGCGTCGGGTGGTGGTGACAGGGATGGGTATCGCCTGCCCGCTTGGCGTCGGCGTCGCCCACGTGTGGAAACGCCTGGTCGAAGGGCAGTCCGGCATCGCCGGCATCCAGTCCTTTGACACGGCCGACCTGCCGACCAAGATCGCCGGCCAGGTGCCGCCGGGCAGCCGGCAAACCGGCGGCTTGGATTTGAGCGAGTGGATTCCGGTGAAGGACCAGAAGAAGATGGATCGCTTCATCCATCTGGCGATGGCCGCCGCGTCCGAGGCCGTCGAGGATTCGGGCTGGGTGCCGGAAACGGATGAGGATCGTTGCGCCACCGGTGTGATGATCGGCTCCGGCATCGGCGGCCTGCATACGATCTACGAGGCCGCCGTCCTGGTCAGCGCCGGCAAGGCGCGGCGCATCTCGCCATTCTTCATCCCGGCGTCGCTGATCAACCTGGCGTCCGGAAACGTGTCGATCAAATACGGTTTCAAGGGGCCGAACCACTCCATCGTCACCGCCTGTGCCACCGGCGTGCATGCCGTGGGCGATGCGTCGCGGCTGATCATGCTGGGCGATGCCGAGGTGATGGTGGCCGGCGGGGCGGAGGCGGCCGTCAATCCGCTGGGCATCGCCGGGTTCTGCGCTTCCCGCGCCTTGTCCACCGCCTTCAACGACGACCCGGTGCGCGCCAGCCGTCCCTGGGACCAGGATCGCGACGGCTTCGTCATGGGCGAGGGTGCCGGCGTGCTGGTGCTGGAGGAGTTGGAGCACGCCAAGGCGCGTGGCGCCCGGATCTATGCCGAGGTGTGCGGCTACGGCATGTCGGGCGACGCCCACCACATCACCGCCCCGGCCGACGGCCATGAGGGTGCTTACCGTGCCATGCGGGCCGCCCTGAAAAACGGCGGCGTGCAACCGGCGGACATCCAGTACGTGAACGCGCACGGCACTTCGACTCCGCTGGGGGACGATCTTGAATTGGAGGCCGTCGAGCGGCTGTTCGGCGATAGCGCCAGCAAAGTGGCCATGTCATCGACCAAGTCGGCGACCGGGCATCTGCTCGGCGCTGCCGGGGCGATCGAGTCGATCTTCTCCATCCTAGCGATCCGGGACAATGTTGCGCCGCCGACGCTCAACCTGGACTCTCCGAGCCGGGTGAGCGCGATCGACCGCGTGGCAAAGGAAGCCCAGCAGCGCCCGATCGAGGTCGTGCTGTCCAACAGCTTCGGCTTTGGCGGCACCAATGCGAGCATCCTGTTCCGCCGGGCGGCTTGATCCTGGGTTCTTCGCCTGCCCGCCCTTGCGGGCGGGCGGGATGATGGCCTGACCCGTCTCGATGCGTCGCGTCCTGCTCGCCGTCTTGGTCGTCCTGCTGGTGGTGGCCGGTGCGGGCGCGTGGCTTTACCGCCAGTTCGATGCTCCCGGACCGCTTCCTGCCAGCGCCAACGTGGTGGTGCCCCATGGCGGCCTCGCCGAGCTCGCACAGGATCTGCAGCGGCAAGGCGTCGTGTCGCAACCGCTGGTGTTCCGCGCCTTCGCGCTCGCCACCGTAGCGGACGGCCCGTTGCATGCCGGCGAACTGGCGTTTCCCGCCGCGGCCAGCGTGCGGCAGGTTCTGGCCGTCCTGCGCACCGCCCGCCCCGTGCAGCATCGCCTGACCATCCCCGAGGGCCTGACCGCGGCCCAGGTCGCCCGGCTGGTCGACGCGGCCGACGCGTTGACCGGCGACACGCCGATCCCTGCCGAAGGCTCGGTGCTGCCCGAAACCTATAGCTATGAGCGCGGGACCACACGGGAGCAGTTGATGGACCGCGCCCGCACCGCCATGGACCGGGCCTTGGAGAGGGACTGGGAGTCGCGCACCCCCGGCGTGCCGCTCGCCAACAAGACGGAGGCGCTGGTGCTGGCCAGCATGGTGGAGCGGGAAACCGCCAAGCCAGAAGAGCGGCCATTGATTGCCGCCGTGTTCCTCAACCGGTTGCGGCTGGGCATGAAGCTGCAATCCGACCCCACCGTGATCTACGGTGCCAGCGGCGGGCTGGGCGTGCTGGACCATCCGATCACCCGGGTCGAGCTGGACCATGCCGACGCGTACAACACCTACGCGATTCCGGGCCTGCCGGTCGCACCGATCTGCATGCCGGGCCAGGCGGCGCTGCGGGCCGCCACCCAACCGGCCAGCTCCGACGCGCTGTTCTTCGTCGCCAGCGGCAGTGGCGGCCACCTGTTCGCCCGCACGGAGGACGACCACCTGCGCAACGTCGCCCATTGGCGCGAGGTCGAGCGCGGCCGGGCCCTGCCGCCGGCGCCGGTGCAGCAATGAGCCGCCAGGGCGAGCTATGAGCCGCCGGGGAGTGTGCCTGGTGATTTCCGCGCCGTCGGGCGCCGGCAAGAGCACGATCACCCGCGCGCTGCTCGACAGCGAGCCGGCGCTCCACCTGTCCGTCAGCGCCACCACCCGTGCGCCGCGCCCGGGTGAAGTGGAGGGCGAGCATTATTTCTTCCGCACCCAGGCGGCCTTCGCCGCCATGGTCGAGCGGGGCGAGTTGCTGGAATGGGCCGAGGTGTTCGACCGCCGCTACGGCACCCCGCGCGCGCCGGTGGAGCAGGCGTTGGCCGCCGGGCAGGACGTGGCGTTCGACATCGATTGGCAGGGCCACCGCCTGCTGCGGGCGGCCTTGCCCGCCGACGTCGTCAGCATCTTCGTGCTCCCGCCTTCAATCGGCGCACTGGAGCAGCGGCTGCGCGCCCGGGCCGGCGACGCCCCGGCGGAGATCGCCCGGCGCATGCAGGCCGCCCGGGACGAGATCGCGCATTGGCCGGAATTTGACCACGCGGTGGTGAACGACCGGCTGCCGGACGCGATCGACGCCGTGCGCAGCGTGCTGCACGCGGCCCGCTGCACGGTGGCGCGCCAGCCCGGCCTGCCAGGGTTCGTTGCAAGCCTCGACTAGCGCCAAGCCGACGCGGCTGGTCTACTGCCGGAACGTCGAGGATACGGCGGGGAGGGAGCGGTGGATTATACTTTCCACTTCGGCGACATCTGGGATGCGTGGCCGGAACTGCTGGACGGCGCGCTGTTCACCCTGTGGCTGTCGGCGGCGTCCATGGTGGCCAGCCTTGCCGTCGCGGTGTTCGGCGCGCTGGCCCGCACGGCCGGGCCGCGCTGGTTGCGCTGGCTGGTTGCCGCCTATGTGGAGCTGATCCGTAACACGCCGTTCCTGGTCCAGCTGTTCCTGATCTTCTTCGGTCTGCCGGCGATGGGCGTGCGGTTGAACGCCGACCAGGGCGCCCTGGCCGCCATGGTGCTGAACGGCACCGCCTACACGATCGAGATCGTGCGTGCGGGAATCGAGGCGATCGGATCCGGGCAACTGGACGCCGGCCGCGCGTTGGGCCTGCGCGGCTTCGGCGTGTTCCGGCTGATCGTGTTGCCGCAGGCGTTGCGGGTGGTGGCGGCGCCGCTCGGCAGCCAGTTCATCCTGCTGATGCTGAACTCCTCCATCGTGTCGGTGATCGCGGCGGATGACCTGACCGCGGCGGCGCAGGACGTAGCCGGCCGCACCTTCCGCTCGTTCGAGGCCTATATCTCGGTCACGCTGATCTACCTGGTGCTTTCGCTCGCCTTCACCGGCGCGTTCGCCGGGTTGCAACGACTGGCCTTCGGCCGGCGGGTTGCCGCGCGATGAGGGCGCTCAATGCCGGCGACTACCTGTTTCTGCTGGCGGCGATGCGCTGGACGGTGGTGCTGTCTGCGGGCGCCTTCGTGTTTGGCGGGATCATCGGCGCGGCGGTGGCGCTGGCACGGATCTCCACCCTGGCGCCGCTGCGATGGCTGGCGATCGGCTATATCCGGGTGCTGCAGGGTACGCCACTGCTGCTGCAACTCTTCATCGTGTTCTTCGGCGGTGACCTGCTGGGGATCGGCCTCGGCCCCTACATCTCCGCCATCCTGGGGTTGAGCCTGAACGCCGGCGCCTTTTTGGGGGAGATCTGGCGCGGCGCGCTGGAGGCCGTGCCGCGTGGCCAGTCGGAGGCGGCCCGCGCGCTGGGGCTGCGCCACGGCCCGCGGATGTTGCGCGTGGTGGGGCCGCAGGCGTTGCGCATCGCCATTCCACCGACCGTGGGCTTCCTGGTGAACCTGGTGAAAAGCACCTCCCTCGCCGCCATCATCGGCTTCGTCGAGCTGACCCGGGCCGGCCAGATGCTGAACAACGCGACGTTCCGTCCTTTCACCATTTTTGGCATTGTTGCCGCCCTCTACTTCCTGCTTTGCTGGCCGCTCACGATGGTGAGTCGCCGGCTGGAGGCGCGGCTCGCCGTCGCGCACAAACGGTAAGAACAATGGAGGGAAACGTCCGAATGAGATCCTGGAAGAATGGGATAGCCGCGGCGATCCTGGCGCTCGGCTGGCTGCTGGGGGCGGCCGGCGTGCGCGCCCAGACGGTGGACGAGATCATCAGCCGCGGCACGATCAACATCGGCGTGCTGGTCGACCTGCCGCCCTATGGATTGCTGAACGACAAGCAGGAGCCGGACGGCTACGACATCGAGGTCGCCAAGCTGCTGGGCAGCTACATGGGCGTGAAGGTGAACCTGGTGCCGCTGACCAGCCCGAACCGCATCCCGTTCCTGGTGACCAACAAGGTCGACCTGATCGTCGCCACCTTCGGCATCACGCCGGAGCGTGCCAAGCAGGTGATGTTCTCCATCCCATACAGCGCGATCGAGAACGTGGTGTTCGCGCCGAAGGACCGGGCCATCAAGACTCTCGACGACCTGAAGGGGCTGCGGGTCGGCGTTCCCCGCGGCACGGTGCAGGACGTGCTACTGACCAAGCGTTTCGGCAGCGCGATCAAGATTTCCCGGTTCGATGACGACCCCAGCACCTATCAGGCCTTGATCGCCGGCCAAGTAGATGCCGTGGCGGAAACCGGCCTGACCGGTGACCAGTTCTACGCGCGCAACCCCGATGCCAATATCGAGCGGAAGTTCATCCTGCTGCAGCAGCCGAACGGCATCACCATGCGCGCCAACCAGTGGAACCTCCACCAGTGGGTGAACACCTTCGTGTATTTCACCAAGAACAACGGTGAGTTGGACGTGCTCTGGCAGAAATGGTTCAAGCAGCCGCTGCCGAACCTGCCGACGTTCTAGGAGCTGTGCCTTTTGCCGCTGGAAACAGCCGGGAGAGGGCGTGGACCCCGCCCGCTGTTACCCGCGCTTGCCGGGGCAGCGTTGCTGGCTCTGCTGCAACAAAGATTCCAGCGCCGCCAGCATCTGCAGCGACCCGAACGGCTTGCGCAGCAACGTTTCCGACGGGGCGAGGCGGCCAACCCGCGACAGCATGTCCGGCCGCCCGGTCATGAAGACGACCGGCCGGTTCGGATGCAGCGCGTGGAAGCTGCGGGCAACGTCGATACCGTCGGCCAGGCCCGGCATCTGGATGTCCGTCAGCAACACGTCCACCTCCGGCCGTTCGCGCAGAAGGGCACAGGCTTCGTCGCCCGTGCCGGCTTCCACGACGGTGTAGCCGGCATCCTCCAGCGTTTCTGCCAAAGTTAACCGGATCAGGCCTTCATCTTCGACGAGGAGGACACATTTCGACATTCGGTAAACCTTGCCGAGGACGGGCGGTAAAGTACGGTCTTTAAAGGAACATGTTCTAAACCTACGGTAAGATTCCCGAGAGGTTGGACACGCCGCGTGGGATCAGCCCCGCCATGTTGCGCCGTTGTCACCCGCTGGCCGATGCTTGCCGTGCCCCTAGTGATCCGCTAGAGAGCCGCTCTCGCCGGCACCCCTGGAGGCCGGCCGCACGCATTTGCAGGCAGGTCTGCGGCGGCGATCTTTTGCACGGAGTGACTTATGGCCAGTTTCACCACGATCCAGGCCGAGGCTCGCGAGCTTGCAGGTAAGGGGGCGGCACGCGCGACTCGGCGGGCAGGGAAAGTTCCTGCCGTTATCTACGGCGCCAAGCAGACACCGACGTTGATCGCGCTCGACCCGCGCGAGGTCATGCGGGAGCTGGTTCGCGGCGGCTGGCGCTCCCGCTTGTTCGAGGTGTCGCTGGGCGGCACCACGCACCGCGCGCTGATGCGCGACGTGCAGTTCCACCCGGTCAGCGACAAGCCAGAACATGTCGATTTTCAGCGCCTGGCCGCCGGTGAGCCGGTCCGGGTGGCGGTGGCCGTGACCTTCCTGAACGAGGCGACGTCCCCCGGGCTCAAGCGCGGCGGCGTGCTGAACGTGGTGCGGCACGCGGTGGAGGTGCTGTGCGACCCGGACAGCGTGCCCGAGCATTTCGAGGCCGATCTGGGCGCGCTCGACATCAACGACAACATACGCTTCTCCGATCTGGTCGGCACCGAAGGCGCCAAGCCGACGATCACGGACCGTGACTTCGTGATCGCCACCGTGGCGGCCCCCACCAAGATTGCCGAGGTTCCGGCGCCGGAAGGCGGCGCGACACCTGCCGTTGCCCCGGCAGCGAAGGGCAAGGCCCCGGCAAAGCCCGCCGCCAAAAAGTAGGCGGCCTTGCGGCTCTGGGTCGGGCTCGGCAATCCGGAGCCCGGCATGGCCCGGCAGCGGCACAACATCGGCTTCATGGCGGTGGACCGCATCGCCGAGCGCCACGGTTTCTCGCCGTGGCGCTCCCGCTTCAAGGGGCTGGCGGCGGAAGGCAGTGTCGGCGGCGAGAAGGTGCTGGCGCTGAAGCCGTTGACCTACATGAACGACAGCGGCGCCGCGGTGCAGCCCGCCGCCGCGTTCTTCAAGCTGGCGCCCGGCGACATCACCGCCTTCCACGACGAGTTGGATTTGACCCCCGGCAAGGTGCGGGTGAAGCGCGGCGGCGGCGCGGCCGGGCATAACGGCTTGCGCAGCATGGACCGGATGCTCGGCACGCCGGAATATTGGCGGGTCCGGCTCGGCATCGGCCATCCCGGCCACAAGGACCGGGTGCTCGGCCACGTGCTGGGCGACTTCGCCAAGGTGGATGCGCCGTGGCTGGCGGCGTTGCTGGATGCGGTGGCGGATGCGGCCGGGTTGCTGGCGGGCGGCGAGGCGGAAGCGTTCATGAGCAAGGTCGCACTCGCGACGCAGGAGGGCGGCTAGATGGGTTTCAACTGCGGCATCGTCGGCCTGCCGAACGTCGGCAAGTCCACCCTGTTCAACGCGCTGACCGCGACGGCGGCGGCGCAAGCGGCCAACTATCCGTTCTGCACCATCGAGCCCAATGTCGGCCGCGTGGCGGTGCCGGACCCGCGGCTGGGCAAGCTGGCCGCGATCGGCAAGTCGGCCAAGATCGTGCCGACCAGCCTGGAGTTCGTGGACATCGCCGGGCTGGTGCGCGGCGCCAGCCGGGGGGAGGGGCTGGGCAACCAGTTCCTGGCCAACATCCGCGAGGTGGATGCGATCGTCCACGTGCTGCGCTGCTTCGAGGATGACGACGTGACCCACGTCGAAGGCAGCATCGACCCGATCCGCGACGCGGAAACGGTGGAAACCGAACTGATGCTGGCGGACCTGGAAAGCCTGGAGAAGCGCCTGGTCGCCGCGCAGAAGAAAGCGCGCGGCGGCGACCGCGACAGCGTGGCGGCCGTGGCCTTGATGGAGCCGCTGGTTGCCGCCTTGCAGGCCGGCCACCCCGCGCGCACCGCCATCCCGCCCGGTGAGGCGGAAGCGGTGCGGCGCTTGCAGCTGATGACGTCCAAGCCGGTGCTATACGTCTGCAACGTGGCGGAAGGCGACGCTGCCGAGGGCAATCCGTATGCCGCGTCGGTCGCCGCCATGGCGAAGCAGGCGGGTGCAGCCTGCGTGATCGTGTCCGCGGCCATCGAGGCGGAGGTGAGCCAGCTCCCGGAGGAGGATCGCGGCGAGTTCCTGGCCGGGCTGGGGTTAGCGGATAGTGGCCTGGATCGCGTGATCCGCGCCGGCTACGGCTTGCTGGGGCTGCTCACGTATTTCACGGTCGGGCCGAAGGAAACCCGGGCCTGGACCATCGTGGCCGGCACCAAAGGGCCGCAAGCCGCGGCGGTGATCCACAACGACTTCGAGCGCGGCTTCATCGCTTGCGAAACCATCGGCTATGACGACTTCATCGCCCACAAGGGCGAGGCCGGCGCCAAGGACGCCGGGCGGATGCGGGTGGAAGGTCGCGACTACGTGGTCAAGGACGGCGACGTGCTGCTGTTCCGGTTCAACGTGTAGACCATCGCCTTTCATAGCGGATGCAAGCCGTATTCATCCTGCTTCTTGTGCCCGTAATGGTCGTCCTAGTTGGCACAGCCTACAGCCATCCTCCGACGCGACGCATCATGCTGGCTATCGAGAGAGCACTTACGGCATTGCTGCCGCCGTGACCGGCCTCTCCTCAACCCCCGCTGAACGTCCCGCCCCGCGGAAACCCATTCGGCGGCAGCCGTCCGGCCTGGGCTCTTTCACCGATCCAGTCGCGCAGCGATGTTTCCGTGCGGGTTTTGTCACCGAGCTTCCAGGTCAGCCCATCGGCAAGGCGGAACACCTTGGCGTCCTTCAACCCGCCATCCTTGAACCGCTGGAGGATCACGCCAGAGCCGCGGGCCAGCACCGGCACCTGCTCCAGCGGGAACACCAGCAACCGCCGGTTCTCCCCCACCAGCGCCACATGGTCGCCCGTCGCCGGGATGCACAGCGCCGCTTCCTCACCCGGCCGGGTCGAGTATTGAGCACCTGCTTGCCGGCCTTGCGTTCCGACAGCAGATCCGCCGCCTCCACCAGGAAGCCGCGGCCGGTTGCGGAGGCGACCAGGTAGCGGATGCCGTCCTGCCACAGGAACAGCGTGGTCACGTCGTCGGCGTTGGTCATCTCCGCCAGCAGGCGGATGGGCTGCCCATCGCCCCGGCCGCGCGGCAGTTCGGCGGCGCGCAGGGTGTAGGCGCGGCCGTTGGTGCCGAACAGGCACAGCCGGTCGGTGGATTGGCACGGCACCACCAGGCGCAGCGCATCGCCGTCCTTGAACTTCAGCTCGCCCGTTTCCACCGCGTGGCCGCGCAGCGCGCGGATCCAGCCCTTCTGCGACAGTACCACGGTCAGCGGCTCCCGCTCCACCGCGACCTCGAACGAGACGTCCACCGCGTCCGGCACGCCGGCAAGTAGGGTGCGGCGGTCGCCCAGCTTCCCACTGCCGAACTTCTCCCGCGTGGCGGCGACCTCCTCGCCCACGCGCTTCCAGCGCAGCTTCTCGCTGCCCAGCAGGGCGGTCAGCCCGCGCTTCTCCTTTTCCAGCGTGGCGTGTTCACGCCGCAGCTCCATTTCCTCCAGCCGGCGCAGCGAGCGCAGGCGCATGTTCAGGATCGCCTCCGCCTGAACATCGTTGATGCCGAAGCGGCGGATCAGCCCGGCTTTGGCGTCGTCCTCTTCGCGGATGATGCGGATCACCTCGTCCAGATCGAGGAACACCACCAGGAAGCCGTCCAGCAGCTCCAACCGCCGCTCCACCGCGGCCAGCCGGTGGCGGGAGCGGCGGATCAGCACTTCCCCGCGATGGTCCAGCCAGGCGCGCAGCACGCCGCGCAGGCCCAGCACCATCGGGGTGCGGTCCGCCGTCAGCACGTTCATGTTCAGTGGAAAGCGGGTTTCGAGCTGGGTGGCGCGGAACAGCGTTTCCATCAGTTGCGCCGGCTCCACGCTGCGGCTCTTCGGCTCCAGGATCAGCCGCACCTGCTCGGTGCTTTCGTCGCGGATATCGCCCAGCAGCGGCAGCTTCTTGGCTTCCAGCAGCTCGGCCAAGGTTTCGATCAGCTTGGTTTTCTGCACCTGGTAGGGAATGGCCGACACCACGACCTGCCAGGTGCCGTTCTTGCCGCGCTCCACCTCCCAGGCGGCGCGCAGGCGGAAGCCGCCGCGCCCGGTTTCGTAAGCGGTGGCGATGGAGGCCGGGTCCTCCACCAGCACGCCGCCGGTCGGGAAATCCGGGCCGGGCATGTGCTGCAGCAGCTCGGCAGTGGTGGCCTCCGGGTTGGCGATCAGCGCCAGGGCGGCGGCGCACACCTCGCCGGCGTTGTGCGGCGGGATGGAGGTCGCCATGCCCACCGCGATCCCCGCCGCGCCGTTCGCCAGCAGGTTCGGGAAGCCGGCCGGGAGCACGACGGGCTCGTGCTCCTCCCCGTCATAGTTCGGGCGGAAATCCACCGCGTCGTCGTCGATGCCGTCCAGCATGGCGCGGGCGACGGCGGTCATCCGGGCTTCGGTGTAGCGCATCGCCGCCGGGTTATCGCCGTCGATGTTGCCGAAATTCCCCTGGCCCTCGACCAGCGGGTAGCGTGCGGCGAAATCCTGTGCCAAGCGCACCAGCGCCTCGTAGACGGAGGCCTCGCCGTGCGGGTGGTACTTGCCGATCACGTCGCCGATCACCCGGGCGCATTTCTTGAACCCGGCCGTCGGGTCCAGCCGCAATTGGTGCATGGCGTAGACCAGCCGGCGGTGCACCGGCTTCAGCCCGTCCCGCACGTCCGGCAGGGAGCGCGACATGATGGTGGACAGCGCGTAGGCGAGGTAGCGCTCGCTCAGCGCGTCCGCGAGCGGCGCGTCCTGGATGGTTCCAGCGAGATCGTCGGGCATGCGGCTTCCTAGCGTTCACGCTCTGTTTCGTCAAAGCGGCACGCCGGCGCTCAAGCCGCCAGGTGGCACTCCACCGCTCGCCGGGCCGGCGCCTCCACCCGGCAGCGGTCGAACGCCAACGGGCAGCGCGGGTGGAAGCGGCAGCCGGGCGGGATGTCCGACGGGTCGGGGTAGCCTTCGCCGAGCGGCACGTCCGGCAGGCCCAGCCCCGGCTCCGGCGTCAGCACGGATGCGAGCAGGGCGCGGGTGTAGGGATGGCCCGGGCTGCCGAACACGGCGGCGTTGCTGCCGTGCTCCACGATGCGGCCCAGATACATGACGGCCACCTCGTCGGCGATGTGTTCCACCACCGCGAGGTTGTGGCTGATGAACACCAGCGTGAGGTCGAACTCCGCCCGCAAATCGCCTAGCAGGTTGAGGATCTGCGCCTGCACCGACACGTCCAGTGCCGAGGTCGGCTCGTCGCACACCAGGATGCGCGGCTCCACCACCAACGCGCGGGCGATCGCCACCCGCTGGCGCTGCCCGCCGGAGAGTTGCGCCGGATAGCGGGTGGCGGTGTCCGGGCTGAGGCCCACGCGTTCCAGCATCGCCGCCACGCGGCGCCGGCGCGCGGCGGCGGCCACGCCCTGCACGAGCAAGGGCAGCGCCACGATGTCGCCGATGCGCCGCCGCGGGTTCAGTGAGCTCATCGGGTCCTGGAACACCGGCTGGATCAGCCTGGCGCGTTCGCGGCGGTCCATGCCGGCCAAGCTGCGGCCGTCCACCCGCACGGTGCCGCCGCTGGCGGGCAGCAGGCCCAGCAGCACGCGGGCCAGGGTGGACTTGCCGCAGCCGGACTCGCCCACGATCCCCAGGGCGCGGCCGGGCGCCACCGCCAGGGTGATGTCGTCCACCGCCACCACCTGCGCCGCGCCGCCGAACAATCCGCGGCGTGCGTCGAACACCCGGCGCAGGCCCACCAGCTCGATCGCGGCCGTCATGCCGCCGCCCGCCACCATTCCGGCGCCAGGCGGCAGCGATAGGCGTGGTCCGCTCCGGCGGGCCGAACGGCGATGTTCGTGGCACAGACCGGCTCGGCATGGGGGCAGCGGTCGCGGAACGCGCAGCCGACGAAGCCCGCCTGCAACCGCGGCACGATGCCGGGGATGCTGCCCAGCCGCTCCCCCCGGCGCCGGGCGCCCGGCACCGGGATCGCGGCCAGCAGGCCCCTGGTGTACGGGTGGGTGGGGGCGGCGAACAGCGCCTCCGTGCTCGCCTGCTCCACGATCTCGCCCGCGTACATGACGGACACGCGATGCGCCACCCGCGCGACGATGCCGAGGTCGTGGGTGATCAGCAGTACCGCCAGCCCCAGCTCGCGTTGCAGCTCGGCCAGCAGCCGGAGCGTTTGCGCCTGCACCGTCACGTCCAGCGCGGTGGTCGGTTCGTCGGCGATCAGCAGCGCGGGCTCGCACAGCAGCGCGGTGGCGATCATCACCCGCTGCCGCAGCCCGCCGGACAGTTGGTGCGGGAACTGGCCCAGCCGCATGCCCGGCGCCGACACGCCCACCCGGTCCAACATCGCCACCGCCCGCGCCGCCGCCGCCGCGCGGGACAGGCCGCGATGGCGGCGCAGCACCTCGCCCATTTGCGAGCCGATCGTGTAGGCCGGGTTCAGGCTGCTCATCGGGTCCTGGAAGATCATGCCGATGCGGTCGCCCCGCAGCGCCGCCATGCGCCGCTCCGACAGGGCGCCGATCTCCTGCCCGGCGAAGCCGATGCGCCGCACGCTGCGCCGGGCGCCGCCGGGCAACAGCCCCATGATGGCCAGGGCGGAGGCCGACTTGCCGCAGCCGGACTCGCCCACCAGGCAATGCGTTTGCCCGCGGTCCACGGCCAGGTCGATGCCGCGCACCGCCTCCATGGCGCCGAACCGGACCCGCAGCCCCTCCACCTCCAGCGTAGCGACGCTCACCGCTCCGTGCCTGCCCCGAGCGCGTCGCGCAGCCCGTCGCCGAACAGGTTGATGCCGAGCACCAGTACGGCGAGCGCGACGCCGGGGATTTCGATGATCCACGGCTTGAAGAACATGTAGTCCTTGCCTTCCGCGATCATCAGCCCCCAGGACGGCAGCGGCGGCGGCACGCCGAGGCCCAGGAAGGACAGCGCCGCTTCCAGCAGGATGGCGAGCGCCATGTCCACCGTGGCGATCACCACCAGGTGGTGCGCGATGTTGGGCAGCACCTCCCGCGTGATGATCCAGAGGCGCGAGCATCCGGCCGCCCAGGCTGCGGCAACGTAGTCCAGGCCGCAGACCTGCCGGGTGACGGCGCGCGACACCACGGCAAACCGCTCCCACAACAGCAGGCCGATGGTGAGTGTCACGACGGTGAGCGAGCTGCCGACCATGAAAACCACCGTCAGCGCCACCAGGATCAGCGGGATGGCCAGCCGGCACGACACGACGAACATGACGGCCGCATCCACGGCGCCGCCAAAATAGCCGCCCAGCACCCCCAGCGTGGTGCCGATGGTGCCGGACAGCACGACCGTGGCCAGGCCGATCATCATCGAAATCCGGGCGCCGAGGATCAGCCGGGACAGGGTGTCGCGCCCCAGCCCGTCCGTGCCGAGCCAATGCGCCGGGGAGCCGCCGTCCATCCAGGCGGGCGACACGTAGCGCTGGCCCAGATCCTGCGCGAACGGGTCGTGCGGCGCCAGCAGGGGGGCGAACAGTGCCACCAGCGCGACCGCGCCCACGATCACCGCGCCCACCGCCAGGGTGATCCGCCGGGCCCGCATCAGCGGCCGCGCAGCCGCGGGTCAAGTGCGGCGCCCACCAGATCCGACAACAGCGTCAGCCCGACGAAGATCACCGAGAACAGCAGCACCACGGCCTGGATCACCGGGAAGTCGCCCTTGCCGATCGACTCCCACGCCAGGTAGCCGATGCCGCGGATGTTGAACACGACCTCCACCACCACGGAGCCGCCAAGGATGAAGCCGAGCTGCACGGCGGACACCGCCACCACAGGCATCGCCGCGTTGCGCAACGCGTGCTTGGCCACGATCGACACGCGCGACAGCCCCTTGGCCCGCGCGGTCCGCACGTAGTCGGAGCGCAGGGCGTCCACCATGCCGCTGCGGGTCAGCCGCATCATGACGGGGATGGCGACAAAGGCGAGCACCAGCGAGGGCAGGACGTAGCCGTCCCACTCGTCCAGCCCGGCGATCGGCAGCCATTGCAGGTCCACGCCGAACCACAGGATGAGCATGAGGCCGAGCCAGAAGCTCGGCACCGCCTGCCCGGCGAGCGCCACGAAGCCGACCGCGACGTCGACCGCCGTGCCTTCGTGGAGCGCCGCCACGATGCCCGCCGGCACCGCGACCAGCACGGCGATGGCGATGGCGATCAGCCCCAGGCTGAGCGTGACCGGCAGGTGCGTGTCGATCAGCGAGGCGACCTTTTCGTGGAACAGGAACGATTCACCGAGATCGCCATGCGCCGCCCGCACGGCCCAGTCGAGGAACTGGATGGGCAGCGGCCGATCCAGCCCGAGGTCGTGGTTGATCTTGGCGATGTCGGCGGCGGTGGCTTCCGGCCCGGCGATGCCCACCGCCACGTTGCCCGACGCCCGTGACAGGGC
Organism: Acetobacteraceae bacterium; assembly: GCA_965199555.1. GTDB lineage: Bacteria > Pseudomonadota > Alphaproteobacteria > Acetobacterales > Acetobacteraceae > LMUY01. The sequence continues at coordinate 21,747 of CBDASJ010000017.1, forward strand.
GAAGCTGAGGATCAGCACCGTCAGGCACACCAGGCCCGCGAGCGCCACTGACCGGACGAGGAACCGTATCATGCTGCATCCATAGAGTTGCACGCAATGCATGGCAACTATGCACCAAGGCTTCTGAGGAGAGCGCCTGCCGTGGAAAACACCTCCCAAAAGGCTGGGTAATTGCATTTGGCGCATTTCCCTCTCCTGCCGGCGGGAAAGGCACCGCAAGCGCCATCGTGCCAAATACGGTTGCTTTGCCAGCTCGCCAGGCAAGGCGATTTGGACTTGGCTGAGGACACGCCGAGGCAGAACTATATGGCATTTATATAGGGTCCGGCCCCGCCACCTCTCGCATTTATACGAGGTTCCAGCCTCCTTTCCCTCAGTAACTGCCGGGTCCGCGGGAGTCTTCCCGCGCCCCGGCCCTTCTTAGGGAGAGCCTTATGTTGGATATCGTCTACCTCGTCGCGGGCAGCGTCTTCTTCGCACTCGCCGTGTTCTACACGACGGCTTGTGACGGGCTGTAGGGGTCCATCATGACGCTGGATTACGTGCTGGGCGGGGCCGTCACGCTCGGACTGCTTTGCTACCTGGCATACGCGCTGATCCGCCCCGAGCGGTTCTGAGGGGCGGCTGCAATGACGGTGAATGGCTGGGTGCAGATCGCACTCTACTGCGTGCTGCTTGTCCTGTTGGTCAAGCCGTTCGGCGGCTACATGTTCCGCGTGTTCGCGGGTGAACGCACCTTGCTGCGCCCGGTGCTGCGTCCGATCGAGCTGGCGCTGTACAAACTATGCGGCGTGCGGGAGGATGAGGAGCAGCATTGGGTGACCTACACGGTCGCCATGCTGTTGTTCAGCGCGGCCGGCTTCCTGTCGCTGTATGCGTTGCAGCGGCTGCAAGGCGTGCTGCCGTTCAACCCGCACGGGCAAGGCGCGGTCAGCCCGGACCTGGCGTTCAACACCTCCGTCAGCTTCGTCACGAACACGAACTGGCAATCCTACACGCCCGAAAGCACGATGAGCGATTTCGTGCAGATGGCCGGGCTGACGGTGCACAACTTCCTGTCCGCCGCCACCGGCATCGCCATGGCGATCGCGCTGGTCCGCGCCTTTGCCCGGCGCTCCATGTCGACCATCGGCAATTTCTGGGTCGATATGACGCGCTGCACGCTATACGTGCTGCTGCCCATATCGATCGTGGTCGGGCTGTTCTTCGTGTGGCAGGGCATGCCGCAGAACCTGCACGCCTATACCGAGGCGACCACGCTGGAAGGGGCCAAGCAGGTTATCGCGCAGGGCCCGGTCGCGTCGCAGGAAGCGATCAAGATCTTCGGCACCAATGGCGGCGGCTTCTTCAACGCCAACTCCGCCCATCCGTTCGAGAACCCGACGGCGCTGACCAATCTGGTGCAGATGCTGCTGATCTTCTCGATCGGTGCGGCGCTGACCAACGTGTTCGGCCGCTTCGTCGGCAGCCAGCGCCAAGGTTGGGCCTTGTTCGCGGTCATGGGCATCCTGTTCCTGGCCGGCATCTTCGTCACCTACCCGGTGGAAGCCGGCGGCAACCCCGCCTTTGCTGCGATGCATGTCGACAGCGCGGCCGGTGCCTTGCAAGCCGGCGGCAACATGGAAGGCAAGGAGGTCCGCTTCGGCATCGTCAACTCCGCCCTGTTCGCCACCATCACCACGGACACGTCCTGCGGCGCGGTCAACACCATGCATGACAGCCTGCTGCCGCTAGCGGGCATGATCCCGATGGTGAACATCATGCTGGGCGAGGTGATCTTCGGCGGCGTCGGCTCCGGTCTGTACGGCATGCTGGCCTTCGCGATCATCGCCGTGTTCGTCGCCGGGCTGATGGTCGGGCGAACGCCGGAATACCTGGGCAAGAAGATCGAGGCCAAGGAGGTGAAGATGTCCATGCTGGCCATCCTGATCCTGCCGCTGTCCATCCTGGGGTTCACCGCGCTGGCGGTGGTGCTGCCGGTCGGCACGGGGGCGATGTCCAACGCCGGGCCGCACGGCTTCAGCGAGGCGCTGTATGCCTACACGTCCGCCACCGGGAACAACGGCAGCGCCTTTGCCGGGCTGAGCGCCAACGTGCCGTTCTGGAACGATACGCTGGGCATCGCGATGCTGGTCGGGCGCTTCCTGTTCGTGGTCCCGGTGCTGGCGGTGGCGGGCTCGCTGGCGGCGAAGAAGATCGTGCCGAACTCGGCCGGCACGTTCCCCACCGATGGCGGCCTGTTCGTGGGTTTGGTGGTCGGCGTGATCCTCATCGTCGGCGGCCTGACCTTCTTCCCCGCGCTGGCGCTCGGCCCCGTTGTCGAACACCTGGCGATGCACGCCGGCACGTCGTTCTGATCAAGGTTTAGGAAATCCCACGATGGACGCTTCTGACAACCGGCGCGGCTCCGCGGCCGCCGCCATGCTGGACCCGGCGATCCTGTTGCCGGCGTTCGGCGACACGATCCGCAAGCTCGACCCGCGGCTGATGGTCCGCAACCCCGTCATGTTCGTGGTGGAGGTCGTGGCGGTGCTGACCACCGTGCTGCTGCTGCGCGACGTCGTGATGGGGGGGGCGCATCGCGGCTTCACCCTGCAGATCGTGATCTGGCTGTGGATCACCGTGCTGTTCGCCAACTTGGCGGAGGCGGTGGCCGAGGGCCGCGGCAAGGCGCAGGCGGCGACCCTGCGCAAGGCGCGCACCGAAACCACCGCGAAGCGGCTGCGTGGCCCGGGTGGCAGTTGGGACGAGGTGCCGGCCGCCAGCCTGAAGGTGGACGACCTGGTGCTGGTGGAAACCAACGACCTGATCCCCAGCGATGGCGAGGTGGTGGAAGGCATCGCCTCCGTCGATGAGTCGGCGATCACCGGTGAGTCGGCCCCGGTCATCCGTGAAAGCGGCGGCGACCGCTCCGCCGTGACGGGCGGCACCCGCGTGCTGTCCGACGTGATCACCGTGCGGATCACCGCGGCGCAAGGCTCCACCTTCATCGACCGCATGATCGCGCTGGTGGAAGGCGCCACCCGGCAGAAGACGCCGAACGAGATCGCGCTGAACATCCTGCTCGCCGGGCTGACGGTCATCTTCGTGTTCGCCACCGCGACCATCCCGTCCTACGCGACCTATGCCGGCGGCTCCATTTCCATCGTCGTGCTGGTGGCGCTGTTCGTCACGCTGATCCCCACCACCATCGGCGCGCTGCTATCCGCGATCGGCATCGCCGGCATGGACCGGCTGGTGCGGTTCAACGTGCTGGCGAAATCCGGCCGCTCGGTGGAGGCGGCGGGCGACGTGGACACGCTGCTGCTGGACAAGACCGGCACCATCACGCTGGGCAACCGCCAGGCGTCCGAGTTCATCCCGGTGAACGGCGTCAGCGAGCAGGAGCTGGCGGACGCCGCCCAGCTTTCCTCCTTGTCGGACGAGACGCCGGAAGGCCGCTCCATCGTGATCCTGGCCAAGGAGAAATACGGCATCCGCGGCCGCGACATGGCACCCTTAGGCGCCACCTTCGTGCCGTTCACGGCACAGACGCGGATGAGCGGCATCGACGTGGAAGGATCGTCCATCCGCAAGGGCGCCGTGGAGTCGATCCTGGCCTACGCCGCCGGCACCGACGCGGCGTCCCGCGACCTCACGGAAAAGGCGGAGCGTGTGTCCAAGGCCGGCGGCACCCCGCTGGCCGTGGCGAAGGACGGCCGGCTGCTGGGCGTCATCTACCTGAAGGACATCGTCAAGGGCGGCATCCGCGAGCGCTTCGCGGCGCTGCGGCAGATGGGCATCCGCACGGTGATGATCACCGGCGACAACCCGCTGACCGCCGCCGCCATCGCCGCCGAGGCCGGTGTGGACGACTTCCTGGCGCAGGCCACGCCGGAAGCCAAGCTGAAGCTGATCCGCGACGAGCAGGCCAAGGGCAAACTGGTCGCCATGTGCGGCGACGGCACCAACGACGCCCCGGCGCTGGCGCAGGCGGATGTCGGCGTGGCGATGAACACCGGCACCATGGCGGCGCGCGAGGCCGGCAACATGGTCGACCTGGACAGCGACCCCACGAAGCTGATCGAGATCGTCGGCATCGGCAAGCAGTTGCTGATGACGCGCGGCGCGCTGACCACCTTCTCCATCGCCAACGACGTGGCGAAGTATTTCGCCATCATCCCGGCGATGTTCCTCGCCTTCTACCCGCAGCTCGGCGCGCTGAACGTGATGCGGCTGGCTTCGCCGCAAAGCGCGATCCTGGCGGCGATCATCTTCAACGCGCTGATCATCGTGGCGCTGATCCCGCTCGCGCTGCGCGGCGTCACCTACCGCCCGGTGGGGGCGGCCACGGTGCTGCGCCGCAACCTGCTGATCTACGGGCTGGGCGGCATCCTGGTGCCGTTCATCGGCATCAAGCTCATCGACATGCTCGTCACCTCCATCGGCCTTGCGTAAGGCCTCGGGACACCATCATGCTCAAGCAAATCCGTCCGGCCATCCTGATGATCGTCCTGATGACGGCGCTGACCGGCCTGGCCTACCCGCTCGCCATGACCGGTATCGCGGGCCTCGTCTTCCCGCACCAGGCCGGCGGCAGCCTGGTGGAGCGGGACGGCAAGGTGGTCGGCTCCGCGCTGATCGGGCAGAACTTCACGACGGACATCTATTTCCACGGCCGCCCGTCCGCCACCACCGACACCGACCCGGCGGACAGCAGCAAGACGGTGCCCGCGCCGTATAACGCGCAGAACTCGGGCGGCTCCAACGCCGGGCCGACCTCCAAGGCGCTGCTGGACCGGGTGAAGGACGATGCGGCCAAGCTGGCGGCGGAGAACCCTGCGGCGCCGGTGCCGGTGGATCTGGTGACCACCTCGGCCAGCGGGCTCGACCCCGACATCACGCCGGCCGCCGCCTTGTTCCAGGTGCCGCGCGTGGCCCGCGCGCGCAAGCTGCCCGAAGACCGCGTGCGCCAGATGGTGGCGGAGCATACGGAAGGACGGCTGTTCGGGCTCATTGGGGAGGACCATGTCAACGTGCTGGCGCTGAACCTGGCGTTGGATGCCCTGGGCAAGAGCTGACGGCGTTGCCTGCCGCCGAGGGATGCCTTACCCGGCAGCGGGACAGGGAGTTCGGCCACGCGCCAGCCAGCCAAGATGAATGACCGCGACGGCCGGCCCTCGCCCGACGCCCTGCTCACGGCCTTGCCGCGGGAGGGCAGGGGGCGGCTGAAGATCTTCCTCGGCGCCGCGCCCGGCGTGGGCAAGACGTTCGAGATGCTCACCACGGCACAAGCCCGGCGGCGCGACGGGTTGGACGTCGTGGTCGGCATCGTGGAAACGCATGGCCGCGCCGAAACGGTGGCGCTGACCGCCGGGTTGGAGGCGGTGCCGCGGCGCGAGGTGACGTATCGCGACCGCACCGTCGACGAGATGGATTTGGACGCGGTGCTGGCGCGACGTCCGCAGCTCGTCCTGGTGGACGAGCTGGCCCACACCAACGCGCCGGGCAGCCGGCACCCGAAGCGCTATCTGGACGTGGAGGAACTGCTGGCGTCCGGCATCGACGTCTACACGACGCTGAACATCCAGCACGTGGAAAGCCTGAACGACGTGGTCGCCGGCATCACCCGCATCCGCGTGCGCGAAACCGTGCCCGACTCCATCATCGACCGCGCCGACGATATCGAGGTGATCGACCTGACGCCGCAGGACCTGATCCAGCGGCTGAAGGACGGCAAGATCTACGTGCCGCACCAGGCGGAGCGCGCGGTCAAGCACTACTTCCAGCCGGGCAATCTGGCGGCGCTGCGCGAACTCGCCCTGCGGCGCACGGCGCAGCGCGTGGACGACCAGATGGTCGACTACATGCGCAGCCACTCCATCAGCGGGCCGTGGGGCGCCAGCGACCGCGTGCTGGTGCATGTCGATGGCGGTTCCGGCAGCGTGGCGTTGGTGCGGCACGCGCGCCGCATCGCGGACGGGCTGCGCGGGCCGTGGACCGCCATCTATGTGGAGGGCAGCGGCTGGCGGGAAGAAGCCCGCCGCACCGGCGCGGCGGAGGCGCTGCGCCTGGCCGAGCGGCTAGGCGGCGAGATCGTCACCTTGCCCGGCTCCGATCCGGCGGCGACGCTGGTGGAGTACGCCCGCGCCAACAACTTCACCCACGTCATCGTGGCCCCGGCGCGCCGGGCACATTGGACGGAGCTGTTCCTCGGCTCCGTCGCGCAGCGCGTGATCGCCCGCGCCGGGAGCATCCACGTCCACGTCCTGGCGGAGGAGCGTGCGGCCGGCAAGGAAGCGGCGGTGCCGGGCCGCCCGGGGCTGCGCGTCGTCCCGCTCAGTGCCTGGGCTGGCAGCGTGCTGGCCGTGGCGCTGGCGCTGGGCGTGGCGATGCTGTTGCGGCAGGTGGTGGGTGTCACCAGCGTGGCGCTGGTGTTCCTGATGGGCGTGCTGGCCAGCGCCGTGGTGTATGGCCTGGCAGGCTCGCTGCTGGCCTGCCTGTTGAGCGTGCTGGCCTACAACTTCTTCTTCTTGCCGCCGCTCTACACCTTCACCATCGCCGCCCCGGAAAACGTCGTCGCGCTGGCGGTGTTCGCCATCGTCGCCGTGGTCGCCAGCAACCTGACGGCCCGCATGCGCGCGCAAACGGTGGCGGCGCAGGGCCGCGCCAGGACCACGGGGGAGCTGTACCAGTTCAGCCGCAAGCTGGCCGGCGCCGTGTCGCTAGACGACGTGTTGTGGGCGACGGTGCACCAGGTGGCGTTGATGCTGAAGGTGCGGGTGGTGCTGTTGCTGCCGGGGGCGGACGGGCTGTCCGTCCAGGCCGGCTTCCCGCCGGACGACGAGTTCGACGACGCCGACCTGGCCGCCGCCAAATGGGCCTGGGAACATAACCGCATGGCGGGCCGCGGCGCCGACACGCTGCCGGGCGGCAAGCGCCTGTTCCTGCCCATGCAGACCGGGCGCGGCCCGACCGGGGTGTTCGGAATCGACCGCGACGAACCCGGCCCGCTGCTGAGCCCGGACGGTCAGCGCCTGCTGAACGCGCTGTCCGACCAGGCGGCACTGGCCATCGAGCGGGTGAACCTGGTCCGCGACGTGGACCAGGCCCGGCTGCAAGCGGAAACCGACCGGCTCCGCTCGGCCCTGCTCACCTCCATCTCGCACGATCTGCGCACGCCGCTCGCCTCCATCCTGGGTGCCGCGACCAGCCTGACCAGCCAGCACGGCGCGCTGGAGCAGGCCGGTCGCGATGCCATGCTGCGGCTGATCCGGGAGGAGGCGGAGCGGCTGAACCGCTTCATCGGCAACCTGCTCGACATGACCCGGCTGGAATCCGGGCCGCTGGCGCCGACCGGCGGCTTGGCCGATCTGTCCGACGTGGTGGGCGCCGTGCTGCGCCGGGCCGACGCCATCCTGTCCGCCTTTCAGGTGAAGGTGGAGTTGCAGCCGGACCTGCCCATGCTGGCCATCGACATGGTGCTGTTCGAGCAGGTGTTGTTCAACCTGCTGGATAACGCGGCGAAATACTCTGCCGCCGGATCGGTCATCCAACTGCGCGCCCACCGCGACGGGGAGCGCGTCCGCGTCGCGCTGCTGGACGAGGGGGACGGCATCCCGCCGGCGGATTTGCAGCGCATCTTCGACAAGTTCTACCGCGTGCGCGGGGGCGACCGGCAGCGCGCCGGCACCGGGCTGGGGCTTGCCATCTGCCGCGGCTTCGTCGAGGCGATGGGCGGCACCATTTCGGCGGCCAACCGCACGGATCGGACCGGCGCCGTGTTCACCATCGACCTGCCCGTGCCGGCGCAATTGCGCGTGGAGGAGGAGGACGCGGCATGATCGCGAGCGCCAACCCGTTGCGCGTGCTGGTGGTGGATGACGAGCCGGCGATCCTGCGCTTCCTCCGTACTGGCCTGTCCGCCCAGGGCTTCACCGTGGCGGAGGCGGACACGGCGCGGCTGGCGTTGGACGCCATCCGCCGTGGCGGCGCCGACATCGTCGTGCTGGATCTGGGCCTGCCCGATCTGGACGGGCTTGAGGTGATCCGGCAGGTGCGGGACGGCGGTTCCGCCATTCCGATCATCGTGCTGTCCAGCCGCGACGACGAAACCAGCAAGGTGACCGCGCTGGATCTGGGCGCCGACGATTTCGTCACCAAGCCGTTCGGCATCGACGAGCTGTTCGCCCGCATCCGCGCGGCACAGCGCCACCGGCTGCAACAGGCCGGGGAACGCCCGGTGTTCCGCAGCGGCGACCTGGTGGTCGACCTGGTCCGGCGCGTCGTCACCGTGCGGGGGGCGGAGGTGAAGTTCTCCCGCCGGGAATACGAGGTGCTGCGCCTGCTGGTGGCGCATGCCGGCAAGGTGCTGACCCACCGGCACCTCTTGCAAGAGGTGTGGGGTGGGGACACGGACGTGCAGTACCTGCGCATCTACATCCGGGCGTTGCGGCAGAAGATCGAGCCGGACCCGGAGCAGCCGACGCATATCTTGACCGAAACGGGCGTTGGCTACCGATTGCGGGCGATCGATTGAGGCGCGGGGGAATGGTGGCACATCTGAAACTGTCGGAGCTGATCCAACCGGACCGCATCGTCCTGGGCCTGCGCGCGGCCGATAAGGCGCAAGCGCTGGGCGAGGTCGCCAAGCGGGCCAGCACGCACTTGCCGATTTCAGCCGCGACCATCTTCGCCGCGCTGGACGCGCGTGAGCGGCTGGGTTCGACCGGCTTCGGCCGCGGCTTCGCGCTGCCGCACGTGCGGATCGACGGGTTGGACAAGCCGTTCAGCCTGCTGCTGCGGCTCGCCCGGCCCGTCGAATACGACGCGATCGACGGCAAGCCGGTGGACATCCTGTTCCTGCTGCTGATTCCGCCGGATGGCGGCAACGAGCACGTCGCGGCCCTGGCGGCCGTGTCCCGCAGCATGCGCGACGACGCGATCCTGCGGATGATCCGGCAGGCGGGCAGCTCCGCGGTGCTGTATGATCAGTTGGCGAGTGCAGAGACGTAACGGCGACTGCTTCGGTGGGCTTCAGCCCGCCTCGGGCCCGTCGACCTCTCGGTTGAGGAGCACGCGGCGCATCAACGTGTAAGCCTTGTCGTTGTGCTGCACGATCTCGACCGGCTGCCAACCCGCGCGTGCGTACACCCGTTCCGCCGTGTTGGTGTAGAGCCACAACACCGGAAATCCCGCGGCTGCGGCGGCCTGCTCCACCGTGGCGATCAGTCGGGCCGCATGGCCTTGCCCGCGCGCGTGGGGCACGACGAAGACGCCGGCCAGCCAGGGCGTCAGGTCGGGCCGTTCCTCCAGATCGTCGGCAGCCAGGCTGGCGGTGCCGATGGGTTCGTTTTCGTGCAGCAGGACGAACGTTCGCGGCATCGTGCGCGCATCGGCGGCGGTGCGTTGCGCGACGGCCAGCACGTCCTCGAACGACCGGCCGAGTTTGCGGAAGAACGCTTCCCAGCGCCAGCGAGCGGTCACTTCGACCAAATCTGGCCGGTCGGCGGTGGAAACGATCGAGAAAGCCATCCTCGCGAGTTGACTACACGCCGAGGTAGCGGTGCAACACCTGCGGCTGCGCCTTCAACTGGGCAGTGGTCTGCTCCTCGACGATGTGGCCGTTGTTGAGGATGTAGGCGCGGTCCGCCAGGCTGAACACCGCGCTGATGTTCTGCTCGATGATGAAGATGGTCTGCCCGGCATCGGCCAGCACCCGGCACACCGCCAACAGGTCGCGCACGATCACCGGCGCCAGGCCCTCGAACGGCTCGTCCAACAGGATGATCTTCGGGTCGCGGATCAGCGCGCGGGCGATCGACAGCATCTGCTGCTCGCCACCCGACAGATCCGTGCCGCGGCTGCGGCGGCGCTGCTTCAGGCGGGGGAAGATTTCCCAGATGCGGTCGATCGGCCAGCGTCCCTTCGCCGTCAGCCCGGCCAGCACCAGGTTCTCTTCCACGTTCAGGCTGCCGAACACGCGGCGATCCTCCGGCACCAGTTGCATGCCACAGCCCGCGATGGCGTGCGGCGGCAAATCCTGCGTGGCCTTGCCGTCCAGCATGATGCGACCGCTGCGGGGGCGGATTATGCCCATCAGCGTCTTGAACGTCGTGCTTTTGCCGGCGCCGTTGCGGCCGAGCAGGGCCACGACCTCGTTCTTTTCCGCGCGGACGGACACGTTGAACAGGATGTGGCTGTCGCCGTAATAGCTGTTGATCCCCTCGACCTCGAGCAAGCTCATGCCGCGGCGACCCCACCGAGATAGGCTTCCTGCACGAAGGCGTTGCGCTGGATTTCCGCCGGCGTGCCTTCGGCCAGCAACTGCCCTTCGTGCAGCACGGTGATGCGCTCGGCCAGTTCGAACAACGCGTCCATGTCGTGCTCCACGATCACCATGGTCCGGCCGTGCCGAATGGTCTTCAGCAACTGCACGGTTTCCGCACGCTCCCGTGGGCTCATCCCGGCCAGCGGCTCGTCCAGCAGCAGCAGCGTGGGCGACGATGCCAGCGATAGGCCGATCTCCAGCCGCCGCTTTTCGCCGTAGGACAGGTCGGACACCAGCACTGCGGCCCGCGCCGTCAGCTTCACCAGCGCCATGGTCTGCTCCACCTGCGTCGCCAGGCCGGGCACCCGGTGCAGCCGGCGGAACAGGTCCAGGCGGAACCGCCCGCGGCGTTGCGCCAGGACGGCGATCTCCAAATTCTGCCGCACCGTCAGCCGGTTGAACAACTGGTTGATCTGGTAGCTCTTGGTCAGCCCTAATTGGCAGACCTCCGACACGTCCAGCCCGGTGATATCCCGGCCATGGAAGAAGATGTGGCCTGAGGTCGGCGGCACCTCGCAGGTCAGCATCTTGAAGAACGTGCTCTTGCCGGCCCCGTTCGGCCCGATGACGCCGCGCAGCTCGCCTTCCTGAACGGAAAACGAGATGTCCTGGTTGGCGAGCAGCCCGCCATAGCGCTTGGTAATGCCGCGCGTTTCCAGCACCGGGCCGCCATGCGGCTGGCCGGCCACGCGCTGCCGGGCGGAGGGACCGACGCTGGCGATGACGGTGTCCGCCTCGGTTACGACGGGGTCTTCCTCCGGCGGTTCCGCGTGCGGCTGCGCGGTCGCCCGGCGGGTCAGGCTCACGACGCCGCCGATCAGCCCGCGGCGCAGGAAGCAGACCAGCAGGACGAAGATCACGCCCAGCACCAGCCGCCACGCGCTGCCGAGCCCGACCGGTCCTTGCAGGAAGTCGCGCAGGTACAGCCAAACCGCCGCACCGAACAGCGGCCCGAACAACGTCCCCGTGCCGCCGATCACCGTTTGCATGACCAACTGGCCGGAGGTGTCGAAGGTAAAGGCGTCCGGCGGCATGTAGCCTTGCAACACGCCGAGCAGACCCCCGGCGAACCCGGCATAGCCGCTGGCGACCACGAAGGCGGTCAGTTTATAGAGACCGACCGAATGGCCGAGCGCCTGCACGCGCAGCGGGTTTTCCCGGATCGCCACCAGGATTGCGCCGACCGGGGCATGCACGATCCGCCGGGCGATCACCAGCCCCACGAAGAAGCAGACGGCGAGGAAGCCGTACATCGACCAGCCGGTCGTGATCCGCAGCACGGCGCTGCCGATGGCGAAGACCGGGGCTGGCACGCCGGGCAGGCCGTTCTCGCCGCCGGTGTAGTCGGAAAGCGGCGAGTTTTCGAGAAAGAAGAACACCTGGGCGATCGCCACGGTGATCATGGCGAAGTAGATGCCGGTTCGGCGCAGGGCGACCAGCCCCACCAGCAGCCCGGCCACCATGGCGCCGGCGGTGCCGAGCACCAGCGCCCCGAGCACGCTGGTCATCACATTGTTGGTCAGCAGGTAGGCCGCCACAAAGCCGCCCGTGCCGAAGAACGCGGCCTGGCCGAACGACAGCAACCCGGTATAGCCGAACAGCAGGTCGAAGCCGATGCCGAACAGCCCCCATACCACGATGCGGTTCACCGTGTCGGGAGAGAAGCCGGCGTAAGGCAGCACATAAGGCGCCGCCAGCAAACCGATGGCGCAGGCGAGTTCCGGCCAATAGCGGCGCAGCACCGGGCTCATTCCCGGCCCCGCAGGCCCAGCAGGCCTTCCGGGCGCACCATCAGCACCAGCGTCATCACCGCGAACAGCATGACCTGCGAATAGCTGGGGTCGATGGCGGAGGTCAGGCTGAGGATTTCACCTGCGATCAACCCGCCGAGCACCGCGCCCGGGAACGAGCCGATGCCGCCGATCACCACCACCACGAAGGTCTGCACCAGGATGTTGTCGCCCACGTCGGGCGTGGGCGCCACCACCGGCGCGTTGATGATGCCGGCGAACCCGGCGGCCATGGCGCCGATCCCGAACACCAGCAGGAACACCCGGTAGACGTTGATGCCGAGGATGTTGACCATGCCGGAATCCTCGATCCCGGCGCGCACGATGATGCCGAGCTTGGTCCGGTACAGCAGGACATACAGCACCAGCAGTGCCACCGCGGCCACGCCGAGCACGGCGAGGCGGTACGTCGGGTAGAACAGGAAGCCGATCTGCGTGACGCCGAACGCCCAGGCTGGCGGCGGCACGGACACGGACAGGCCGCCGAAGGCCAGCCGCACCGCTTCCACCAGCACGATGCCGATGCCGAACGTCACCAGGATCTGGTCCTCCGGCGGGCGCGGGTAAAAGTGGCGGATGATGACGAACTCCATCACCACCCCCACCACGCCGACGAACACCGCCCCGCCGAGGATCGCCAGCAGGAAGGAATGCGTCGCCGCCCACACCACGTAGCCGGCATACCCGCCGAGCATGAACATGGCGCCGTGTGCCAGGTTCAGCACGCCGAGCGTGCCGTAGATAATGGTCAGCCCCGAGCTGATCAGGGCGAGCAGGGCGCCGAGAGCCAGGCCGTTGAAGAACTGCGAAAGGAGGTTGGGCCAGGTCAGCATTGGCGGCGGGCTCTCGGCGGCCGGGTCAGGTGTAGCTGCCGAGCTTGCAGCCGAACGCCTCCGGCGACTGCATCAGCGGCTCGCCGGGCAGCACCTCCACGACATCCCAGTAATCGTCCGCGGTCTTCATGTCGGCCTTTTTCTTGCCGCGCAGCACGACGACCGGGCGGACCAATTGGTGGTCCGCGGCGCGGAAATAGACCTCACCGCAGGTCGAATCGACCTTCTGGCCGGCCTCGTACGCCTTGATGACCTCGGGCGGGTAGAACGTCTTGGCCCGCTCCACCGCGTCCGCCCACATGGCGATCTGCATGTAGCCGGAGTTGGCGCCCCATTCCGGCTTGTAGTTGTACTTCTTCTCGAACGCGGCGACGAACTCCTTCGCCAGCGGGAAGCGGTCCTCCATGGTCCACCAGAACTCGCTGGCGGTGAACACGCCCTGCGTCAGCTCGGCACCGACTTCCTTGGCCAGGAACGGCACGGCGTATGCCACCACCAGCGTCTGCTTCTGCAAGATGCCGAATTGCTGCGCCTGCTTGATCGACTGCACGGCGTCGTTGCCGAAGTTGATGTTGACGAACACGTCGGCGCCGCTGTTGGCGATGTTGAGCAGATAGGAGCTGTAGTCCGGCGTGCCGAGCGGGCAAACCTGGTTGGTGACCGTCGTCCAGCCACCCTTCTTGAGGTACTGCTCCATCGACTGCCGCACGGTGTGGCCGTACGTGTAGTCGGGCGTCAGGAACGCGATCTTCTTTTTCTCGCCGAGGTTCTTGATGAGCACCGGCCCCAGTGCCGCCGCGGCGGTTTGCCCATAGAAGCACTCGCGGAACCCGTAGCGGGCGCAATCCTTGCCGGTGGTGTCGTTGGAACCGCTGATGCCGGCCAGGTAGATCACCTTTTCCCGGTCGGCCAGCTTGTTCAGCGCCACCGCGGTCGCGCTGGAAACGGAGCCGGTGAACATCACCGCCTTGTTCTCGCTGATGAAGCGGGAGCCGGCCTGCACCGCCGTGTTCGGCTTGGCTTCCTCGTCGGCGACGCCGTATTTCACTTCCTTGCCCAGCACCCCCTTGGTGGTGTGGGGCGAAATCTTCTTGATCAGCGGATCACCGCTGTTCAGGTGCTCGACCGCCAGGATGTAGCCCTTCAGCAAATCCTCGCCCTGCACCGCGTAGGTGCCGGTGCGCGGCACGGCGAAGCCGACGAACACCGAGCTGCCGGAGCTTCCCGCCGGGAAGGTGCCGAGCGCCGGGTAATCCTCGGCCCGGGCCGCCCAGGGCAGCAGCAGGCCGCCAAGCAGGCCGGCGCCAGCCTGCAACGTGGTGCGGCGCAGCATGGCAGGCGAATGAATTGGTTGATCTACCAAGGCCGTTATCCTCCCCAATCGCGAACGCGACCGCCGCTGGATTAACTCCAGCCATCTTCTATGACAGTCCGTGCGGCGTCGCTTGTATGGGAGCGGGGCTTTGCCGCAAAGAGCAATTTTCAACCGCGGGGCGCCCGAAATGACGAACAAAGCTATCAAGGCGATCGTGTTCGATGCCTACGGCACGCTGTACGACGTGCAATCCGTCGAGCGGGCCATCGAGGCGGCGTTTCCCGGCCGGGGGGCGTTCATCACCCAGGTCTGGCGGCTGAAGCAGCTTGAATACACCTGGCTGCGCACGATGATGAACCAGTACCAGGATTTCTGGCAGGTGACCCAGGAGTCGCTCGCCTACACGCTGGACACGCTCGGGCTTCGCGCAGACGCGGCGTTGATCGGCACGATCGCGGCGGAATACGACAGGCTGGACCTGTATCCCGACGCACGGGCGGCGCTGGAAGCCTTGGCCGAATATAAGTTGGCGATCTTCTCCAATGGCAGCCCCGCCATGCTGGCCGCGTTGGTGCGCAACAGCGGCATGGGCCAGCTCATTCCCACGGTGATCAGCGTCGATGCCAAGCGCGCGTTCAAGCCCGATGTGCGCGCCTACGATCTGGTCGGGGAAAGCCTGGGGCTGCCGCCGGCGGAGGTGCTTTTCGTGTCCTCCAACGGGTTCGACATCAGCGGCGCCAAGAGCGTCGGCTTCACCGTCGCCCGCATCGAGCGGGTCAGCCAGCAGGCGTTGCAGGCGGAGCTGACGCAGCCCGGCCCGATCGCGCCCCCGGCGATGTTCAAGGCCTTGCGCAGCCAGCCCGAGCAACTCGGCTTCACGCCGGATTTCGTGCTGACCACGCTCAGCGAGCTGGCCTCGCTGGCGCAGGCCGGCTTTGCGCCACCACTTCAGAGGTAGGCTGGTGCCGGACGACGAGGACGAGGACGCGCTGAGCGCCGAACTGCTCGCCCTGGCGGAAGCGTTGCGGCAATCCGTCGGCGGCTTCGTCCGCAAGGTGCGTGCGGCCGCGGATACGCCACGTGCGGCGTGGTCGGATGTTCTGGGGGACCTCGACCGCCACGGCTCCATGACGGTGGCGGCGTTGGCGCGGCTGCGCCAGGTTCGGCATCAAAGCATGCGGGTGGTGGTCGCCCGGCTTGCAGCGGAAGGGCAGGTGGTCCGGGCCGCGGACGCCGCGGATGCCCGCAGCCAGATCGTCACCATCACGCCGGCAGGGCGCGCCGCCCTGGCATCGTCCCGCGTCGCGCGGTCGCATTGGATCGCGACGATGCTGGGGGCGCACGCAACGGCGCGCGAACGGCAGGCGCTGGTGACGGCCATCGCCGTGTTGCGACGGCTGACCGCCTAGCGCTCCGGGGTCAAGCGGCCCGCAACTGGGCCAGCACGCCGGGCAGGGTGTTGATGCCCCAATGTTCGGCGTAGCGCCCTTGCTCCACGCGGACGATGTCGATCACGTCGATCGCTACGGTGCGCCCGGTGGGCGGAATGCCCAGCAACTCGCCCGTATGGTGTCCGGTGATGGTTTTACGCGTCGTGACCTTGTCACCCTCCGCCACCTGGTCGTGGATGACCACGCGGAGGTCCGACAGCCCGGCACGCAGCACGTTCTGGAACGTGGCCCACAAACTCTCCGGCCCGTTCGGAGTCCCGGGCGGCGCGGATCGGTTGACGAAACCGGGTGCCACAAGTTGCTCGAACGATTGGCGGTTGCCGTCCTGGATCACCTCGGCGTTGAAGCGGCGGACGACGTGCTTGGGCGCGTGTGCATCCATGGTGGCGAGCATTCCATTGCGTCAACGAGGCCGGGCGCTGCCTGCGCGTCGAGACATTTATACAGAGTGACTGTATAATTCAACGGTCGGACGGTCCCGCAGTTGAATTGGAAGGAAACGCTTCCTTATTGCTGGATATGAGCAACGAGGTGGTGGCAAAAGGCCGCAGTCCCGGCCGCCCGCGCGAGTTCGACATGGGCCAGGTGCTGGACGGCGCCCTGGGCGTGTTCCGCGAGCGTGGCTACCATGCCGCCTCGCTGAGCGAGCTGGGCGCGGCCATGAAGCTGACGCCCGGCAGCATCTACAAGGCATTCAACGACAAGCAGGCCTTGTTCCAAGCGGTTTTCGAACGCTACCTGGATCAGCGCAACGGCGCGCTCCAGCGCCGGATCGACGCCGAACGCCGCGGCATCGACAAGCTTCGCGCGGCGCTGCTGTTCTACGCCGAGTCCGCTTGCGGCGCGGAGGGCCGCCGCGGCTGCCTCGTGGTCGGGGCCGCCGCCGAACTCGCCACCTTGGCGCCGGACGCGGCCGATCGCGCCAAGGCCGCATTGCGGCGCACCGAGGACATGTTCCGCGACCTGATCCGCGGCGGGCAGGCCGATGGGTCCATCCCGCCCGCAATCGACGCCGAGGCATGCGCATACCTGCTGTTCTGCGCCGTGCAGGGCCTGCGCGTGGCGGGCAAGGTCGGCAGGAGCCGGGCGGACGCGGATGCGGCCGTGGGCGAAGCAATGCGGCTGGTCGCGTGAAGCGCAGCCGAGTTAGGAAACAAGTACTCCCATGACGACCGACGCACCCACTCGTCCCGCCGCGCTCGTGCCCGTGCCGACCCAGCCTGTCTTGTCCACCAAGCTGACCCTGCTGCTGGCCACCGCCTGCGGCCTGATCGTCGCCAACGTGTATTACGCGCAGCCGCTGGCCGGCCCGCTCAGCGCGCTGCTTGGCTTGTCGCCCGCGGCGGCCGGGCTGGTGGTGACCACCACGCAGGCGGGCTATGGCATCGGCCTGTTGCTGATCGTGCCCCTGGGCGACCTGGTGGAGAATCGTCGCCTTGTGGTGAGCATCCTGGGGCTCGCCATGATGGCCCTGCTCGGCGCCGGCCTGGCCACCGGACCGGGCGGCTTCCTGCTCGCCTCGCTGCTGATCGGGCTGGGCTCCGTGGCGGTGCAGGTCCTGGTGCCATATGCGGCGCATCTTGCGCCCGACGCCACGCGGGGCCGCGCGGTCGGCAACGTGATGGGTGGGCTGATGGCGGGCATCATGCTGGCCCGGCCGGCTGCAAGCCTGGTTGCCGCAGCCTGGTCACCCCGCGCCGTGTTCCTGTTGTCGGCCGTGATCATGGCGGGGGTGGCAACCGTGCTCCGCCTCGCGCTGCCCCGCCGCGTGCCGCCGCCGGGGCTGCAGTATGGCTCGCTGCTGGTGTCCATGGGCCGGCTCGCCCGCACGACGCCCGTGTTGCGACGCCGCGCGTTTTACCATGCCTGCTTGTTCGGCGTGTTCAGCCTGTTCTGGACCACGGTGCCGCTGATGCTGTCCGAGCGGTTCCACCTGTCGCAGAACGGCATCGCCCTGTTCGCTTTTGTCGGCATGGCCGGGGTGCTGGCGGCGCCGATCGCCGGGCGCGTCGCGGATCGCGGCTGGACCCGGCCCGCCACCGGCGTGGCCATCCTCACCGTCGCGGCCGGCCTGCTGCTGGGGCTGTTGGGGCTTTCCGGGTCCTCTCTCGGTCTGCTCGCCTTGGCCCTGACGGCGATCCTGCTCGACCTCGGCGTCACCGGGAACGGCGTGCTCGGACAGCGCGCCATCTACGCGCTGGCGCCGGACATCCGCGGGCGGCTCAACGGCCTGTACATGGCGACCTTCTTTGTCGGGGGCGCGGTGGGGTCCGCGGTCGGCGGCTGGGCGTACGCGCGGGGCGGCTGGCCGCTGGCCACGGGGGCCGCGCTCATCCCGACGGCGGCGGCCCTGCTCGCCTTCCTCACCGAGCGCAAGGACACGCTTCCATGACGCAGCCGCGCGCGATCGTTTCGGCCGCGCCAGCGACCCGGCCGCATCCCGGGCTGGATGGCTTCGCGCACGGCTTCCGCACGGTGGATGGCGTGCGCCTGCATTTTGTGGAGGGTGGCAACCCCGAGGGAGAGATCGTGCTGCTCCTCGCCGGCTTTCCGGAAAGCTGGTACGCGTGGCGCAAGGTCATGCCGCTGCTGGCCGGGCGGTACCGGGTGGTCGCACCGGACCTTCCCGGCCAAGGCGATTCCGACTGCCCGGCCGAAGGCTACGATACCGAAAGTCTGGCCGAGTCGCTGCACGGCCTGATGCAGCAGCTCGGCGCACGCCGCTACTGCGTCGCCGCGCATGACGTGGGCGCATGGGTGGCGTTTTCCTTTGCCTGCCTGTTCCCCGAGGACGTGCGCCGCCTGGTGCTGCTGGACGCCGGCATTCCCGGCATCACCTTGCCGGACGTCCTGCCGGTCGCACCCGAGCGGGCCTGGCGCACCTGGCACTTCGCATTCCACACCATCCCCGACCTGCCCGAGGCGCTGATCGGCGGACGGGAGGAGGTCTACCTGGATTGGTTCCTGCGTCGCAAAACGGCCAACCCGGATACCTTCTCCGATGCCGATTTGGCCGAATACCTGCGCGTGTTCCGCAAGGAAGGGGGATTGCGCGCCGGGCTAGCCTATTATCGCGCGGTGCCCATATCGGCCCGGCAGAACCGGGCTGCCGCGGCAAAGGGCAAGCTGGCGATGCCGGTGCTGGCCTTGGCCGCCGACCATGGTTCCATCCCCGACATGGCCGAACCGCTGCGTGCCTATGCCGAGGACGTCAGCGGCGGCGTGGTCGCCTTTTGCGGCCACTTCCTGCCGGAAGAACAACCTGACGCCGTGGCACGCGCGATGCTGGACTTCTTCGGACAGTCCTAAGCGTGACCGCCCTGCTGATGCCGCCGATAAGGGCAGGAACGCATGGTGTCACCTCGCCGCCCACTCGCCTCGACCCCGACGCGTGTCAGCGCAACGCGTGGATGAAGTCGACGAACGCCCGAAGCGGTGCGGGGAGGTGGCGGTGGCCCGGGTAGTACAGGAAGGGGCCGGAAAACCGCGGCCACCACGGTTCCAGCACCGGCTCCAGCGCGCCGCTGTCCAGATGCGGGCGCAGCCAATCCTCGAACAGGTAGATGATGCCGGTGCCGGCCACCGCGGCATCGATGGCAAGGTCGGTGGCGCCACCGACGCGGACGACCAGCGGGCCGGGCGGGTCCACCTTGACGACCTGGCCGTCCCGTTCGAACTCCCAGGCGTAGATCGCGCCGCTGGCGAAGCGGCCGCGCAGGCATGCATGGCCGAGCAGGTCGCGCGGATGGCTCGGCCGGCCGCGCGCGTCCAGGTAGCCCGGTGAGGCCGCGCCGGCGAAACGCTGTTCCCGCGGGCCGATCGGCACCGCGATCATGTCCTGCTCCAGCCGTTCGTCGTAGCGGATGCCGGCGTCGCAGCCGGCCGCCAGCACGTCCACGAAGCTGTCCTCGGCGACCACCTCCAACTGGATGTCGGGAAACGCCGCCAGGAAAGGCGGCACGATGCGCGGCAGCACCAGCCGTGCCGCGCTGACCGGCACGTTGAGCCGCAGCGTGCCGGCCGGCCGGTCGCGGAAGCCGTTGACCACATCCAACGCCGCTGCAACCTCGCCCAGCGCCGGGCGGAGCCGTTCCAGCAGGCGCGCGCCGGCTTCCGTCGGCGCCACGCTGCGGGTGCTGCGGTTGAGCAGCCGAACGCCGAGCTTGGCTTCCAGCCGGCTGACGGCCTCGCTGAGGTTGGACGCGCTGCCGCCGCTTGCCCGCGCCGCCTGGCGAAACCCGCCGGCCTCCGCAACTGCCACGAAGGCGGTGAGGTCGCTCAGCCCATCTGCCATTGTTCGCGCCCCCGAACAGCCTGTTTGCATTGCAGCCGGTTATCGCGCGGACCGCGGCCATCCATCTAGCCCTTGGTTCACAGGAGACAGTTCATGACCGACATCAGCAAAGCCGGAACTGCCCGGCTGGGCGGCCGCACCGTGCAGCGCATGGGTTACGGGGCGATGCGACTGGCCGGGCCGGGCGTGTTCGGCCCGCCAAAGGACCGGGACGGCGCGCTGGCCGTGTTGCGCGAGGCGGTCGCCAGCGGCGTCAACCACATCGACACCAGCGACTTCTACGGTCCCCACGTCACCAACCAACTGATCCGCGAGGCGCTGCACCCTTACCCGGAAGACCTGGTGATCGTCACCAAGGTCGGTGCCCGGCGCGGCGAGGACCGTTCGTGGAACCCGGCGTTCTCCGCGGAAGAGCTGACGAGCGCCGTGCACGACAACCTCCGCAACCTGGGCCAGGACGTGCTGGATGTGGTCAACCTCCGGCTCATGTTCAGCACCCATGGTCCGGCCGAAGGCTCGCTGGAAGCGCCGATGACCGTTCTCGCGGAGCTCCAGCGCCAGGGATTGGTCCGGCACATCGGGTTGAGCAACGCGACCGCCCGGCAGGTGGCGGAGGGGCGCGCGATCGCGGAGGTCGTATGCGTGCAGAACCAGTACAACCTGGCGCACCGCACGGATGACGCGCTGGTGGACGCGCTGGCGGCGGACGGCATCGCCTATGTGCCGTTCTTCCCGCTCGGCGGGTTCACGCCGCTGCAATCGACGGCGCTGTCCGACGTGGCGGCGCGGCTCGGCGCCACGCCGATGCAGGTGGCGCTGGCCTGGCTGCTGCAACGCGCGCCCAACATCCTGCTGATCCCCGGCACATCGTCGGTCGGGCATTTGCGGGAGAACCTGGCGGCCGCGACGTTGCACCTGCCGCCGGATGCCGTGACGGCGCTCAACCAGATCGGCGCCGTGGGAGCCTGACGCCGCGTCCGCGCGCGACGACCGCCAAGACTCGCGCGCGGACGAAGGTCATCTGCCGCAGCATGACAGACGGTGGCTACGCGGCCGACCGAACTTCCGGTAACGACAAATTCCGTTGAAAAAGGCAGTTGCTGGTCGGAAGGCTTGGCGCACCTTATGAGCGCTGCCGCCCCTCCTTGGCTCAGCTCGGTACCAACGGCGCCGGCATCGGGATCAGCTTGGCAAGCTTGCGGAGATTTTGGGCGCTTGCGGCGAGCAGGAACTCGTCCTTGGCTCCGTTGGGTCCTCTGAGACGGAGGCGATCGAGCTTCAGGATGCGCTTGAGGTGGGCGAACAACATCTCCACCTTCTTCCGCTCGCGGGTTGAGATGACGTAGGCGTCGGTGTGTGACAGCTCCCGCGCCATATCGCGGGCTCCCTCGTGGATCGAGCGAGGGATCTTGCGGGCTGGCTGGCCCGGACAGCACTGCGGTTTGAGGGTGCAAACGTCGCAGTCGCGCTTGGCTGCCCGGTAGCGCATGAAGCCATCGCTGTGGATGCCAGATCGGGGCGTGGCGTATTCCCGCCTGAACTGAGACAGCTCCTTGCCGGCAGGGCAGATGTAGCAGTCCCCGGTATGGTCATAGACGAAGTCGGATCGGGAAAAGGTGCCGTCGCTCCGGCTGGCCTTGTCGAACACCGGAACGTGCGGCTTGACGCCGCGCTCATGCACCAGCCAGGCCAGGTTGTTCGCGTCACCGTAGCCTGTGTCGGCGACAAGCCGTTCCGGCCAGAGTCCGAAGCGGTCCCGAGTGCGGTCAAGCATGACCCGTTGCGCGGTCACTTCGGCCTGCCGCACCGCAGTCGTCGCCTCGACATCTACGATCACAGCGTGTTCGAGATCGATCAGGTAGTTGGTGCAGTAGGCAAAGAAGGCCAAGCCACCGCCAGCACCGGTCCAACGCGCAGCGGGGTCGGAGTTCGAGATGAACTTCGGGGTGACCGGCGTCGCTGCACCGAAGGCTGCATCATTGAGGACGTCCAGATACTCGTCCACGGCGCGGCTGGCTGCCTCGGGCGGCAGACCCTGGTCTCCCCGCACCGAGTTTGCGCGATTGGCATCAGCCCTGATCATGCTGGCGTCGACCGCAAAGCCCTGGCCGGCAACGATGCCCTCTGCCATGCAGCGCTGCACCGTCGCCTCGAACAGCCGTCGCAGCAGGTCACTGTCACGGAAGCGCCCATGCCGGTTTTTGCTGAAGGTTGAGTGGTCCGGCACCGGGCCGGTCAGGTCGAGGCGGCAGAACCAGCGGTAGGCAAGGTTCAGGTGGACCTCGTCGCACAGCCGCCGCTCAGAGCGGATGCCGCAGCAATAGCCGATCAGCAACATGCGGATCATCAGTTCGGGGTCGATCGAGGGCCGGCCAATGGCGCTGTAGTAAGGTGCGAGCTGGCGCCGGATGTCGCTCAACTCGACGAAGCGGTCGATGGAGCGCAGCAAATGGTCGGCAGGCACGTGGTCGTCGAGGTTGAAGCCGTAGAACAGCGCCTCTTGCCGGACTGCTCGCTCGCCCATCATGGCCGTGACCCTGCTACTTGCAACGACTACTGAATCAGCATGGCCGCTCAACTACAACAGCCTTTTTCAACGGAATTGACACAAACCAGACCTAGAACGAGATTGCCCATGACGAAGGTCTGCCGCTAACGTCGACCCATCCAGCCAGTGTGGAGTGGATTGTGAAGATCGCGGTTCTGACGTTCGACGCCTTCAACGAACTCGACTCGTTCGTGTCTGCCGCGCTGCTGAACCGCCTCAGCCGCCGGGGCTGGACCGCATACATCACGGCCGCGACCGACCGCGTCACCTCAAAGAACGGTGTCGTGGTAGAAGCTCAGAAACCGCTGGAATTTGCCACCGAGGCCGATGCCGTCATCTTCGGGAGCGGCATGAGGACGGATGAAATCGCCAAGGACCCGGCGATGCTTGCCCGGATGAGAGTGGACCCAGGCCGCCAACTCCTGGTGGGCCAGTGTTCCGGTGCTTTGGTCATGTCGGCCCTTGGCCTTTTCCGCGGAGAGCCGGTCTGCACCGACCTGATGACGGAGCCATTGTTGAGCAGACAGGGCTTGGACGTCGCTCCTTCTGCCTTCCACGCCGAAGGCAATGTCGCCACAGCAGGTGGCTGTCTGGCCTCGCAGTACATCGTCACATGGATCATCGGGCGCGTGCTGGGGGCGGACGAAGCTGGCGCTGTGATTCGTGCTGCGGCTCCGGTCGGTCAGCAGGATGAATATGTGCGCCGAGCTCTGGAAACCGTGGAAGCCTTCTTACCCGCTGCGCCGAAGTTCCAAACGGCAGCTTGAGGACGTGCAACGCCGCTCTACCTTTCTGCCGCCCGGTTAACGGCGGCAGGGAGAGGGTTGGCGCCGCCCTCGACAGAAAACACTGCCGCTGGCCGGTAAGTTACGCCAAGGTTCCCGCCTTCGCATCGGAATGGGAGCGTGGTGTCAAACCATCGGTTGGCCGGAGTGGACCACCTGCGCGGGTTCATCGTCGCCCTAGTGGTGCTGCATCATTCCGTGCTGGCTTACTGCAGCTTCAGCCACACCGACCATCGCTACTATCTTCTATCCACGGCGCCGGTAGTGGATGCGCAGCGCTGGGGCGGGTTCGACGTGCTTGTGACGCTGAACGACAGCTTCTTCATGCCCTTGATGTTCCTGCTCGCCGGCCTGTTCGTCTGGCAGGCGCTCCGACGCCGTGGTGCATGGGGCTACCTCCGCAATCGAGTTTTTCGACTCGGCGTGCCGTTTGCCGCCGCAGTGCTCACCATCGTCCCGGCGGCTTATTACCCCTCCTGGCTCCAGGCCGGGGGAGCACCGGGCTTCCTATCTTTCTGGTTCAACATGGTGACCGTCGGACCCTGGCCGAGCGGACCACCATGGTTCATCGCTGTGCTACTGGCGTTCGATGCCGTCGCCGCACTGGCGTTCATGGGCGTGCGTCGGCTTCCCCAGGGCCACAGCCGGTCCACGCCTGTGGTGCCCACGCCGCACCGTAAATTCGGGCTGCTCTTTGTATGCCTGCTGTTGGGCTATCTTCCTTTACTGACCCTCTTCGGTCCATCTCGCTGGCTCAGCTTCGGCCCCCTCGCTGTTCAGGCCAGCCGCATTGGCCTTTATGGCGTCAGCTTCGGAGCGGGCATCGCCCTCGGCGCGAGCTGGATCGCGGGAGGGACAGCGCCGTTCTTCGCTGCCCTGAGCCGTCGTTGGCTAGCATGGACGCTGCTCGCGTTGTGTGCTGGTACGGGCCTGGTCGGGACGCAAGCAGCGCGGCTGTATTTCGGTAAAGCCCTGCCAGGCTGGATGTGGCTTGATGCCTACGGCCTCGCACTGACGGGTTTCTGTGCCGTTGCCTGCCTAGCGGTGCCGGCGATCGGCCTGCGGTTCGCCGGGCACCCCAACCGCGTCTGGGGCAGCCTAGCGGCCAGCAGCTATGGCATATATCTGTTGCACTACCCCGTAGTGACCTGGATGCAGTTCGGCTTGCTGGACGTGCCGCTGAGCGCCATCACCAAGGCAAGCCTGACGTTCGCGATGGCGCTGCTGCTGAGCTGGGTATTGATCGTCCTGTCACGCCGCACGCCAGGCACCCGCGCCGCAAGTTAGCGTGCAAACCCCACCAGCGGATTGCGACACACAACAGACATTTCCCGATCGGCTTGTGGCGCGACCGGTTCGACCACACGATCAGAGTCTGACGCGGGGCATGTAGGCGGATGATACGGCAACAGACAGATCGAATCTCTCGACGAGCCGCCCTCACCCTAGCCCTCGCTGCAGCAGAGCATTCAACTGCGGTGCATAGCCAGGGAAGGGCCACAGCCCACACCGCGCTCCCTGCCGGTCAGCTGCAAATCTCACCGGCAGGGCCGACCGCCGACCTTTACGGAGAGAACGACCACTATCCCGTCCCGGGCTTTATTGAGGCCCGCCTGCACGGTAACCCCTTCACCCCACACTATCGCGTTGGCGCATTCAGCCACGCCGACGAGGTATATGTGACCCGGCGCATCTCGCGGGCTGACGCTCCATGGTCCTTTCAGCGCCGATCCGAGACCCTGGCGTACCGTCATGGAGGACAGCCGTCCTCGGTCGAAGATTATCTCGCCCGCAACCCCGTCACGGGCCTGCTGATCGCCCTGGACGACACCATCCTCTGCGAGCGCTACCAGTATGGCCGCACCGACCGCGACCGTCTGCTTGGACAATCAATGACCAAGTCGATTGTCGGCCTGCTCACCGGCATCGCAGTGAGCGCTGGCGCGATCGGATCGATCAATGATCGAGTTGAGACGTACGTGCCAAGCCTCGCCGGCTCCGAGTACGGTCGAACTCCGTTGCGCGACCTCCTCCACATGGCGTCGGGCGTCGCGTTCGGCGAGGAGGAGGACGACGAGCGCGACCTGAAGCGCCTGTGGCGCGACATGGTGGTCGGTTCGTGGTTCGGTCTCGGTCCGCACAAGGGCACAGTCGCCAGCCTGATCCAGTTCAATCGGCGCACCGCACCGGCCGGAGAACGCTTTGCCTATGCCAGCATCGAACCCGACATACTCGGCGTCATGCTGCGCGCGGCTCTGCATACCACGCTGTCGGACTGCTTTGGCGAAGCAATCTGGCGACCGATCGGAGCTGAGGCGGATGCTACCTGGGCGTTGGACGCCGAAGGGGGCGAGATAGGGCACTTCGGCTTCAGCGCCGTCCTGCGGGACTGGGCACGTCTCGGCCGCCTGCTGGCCTGGGACGGCGCGTGGGGCGAGCGACAAATCATCCCGTCACAGTGGATGCGGGACGCCACAAGCGTGAGCGCGGCCGATCCGTATCTGGCACCGGGCCGTGCCACGCCTTGGCTGGGCTACGGTTATCTCGTGTGGCTGCTGCCGGGGATGCGGCGGCAGTTCGCGCTCCTTGGGCAGAACGGCCAACGGCTATGCGTTGATCCCGCGGCGAAGCTCGTAGTGGTCCAGACGGCGCTCGACGACACGCCAGAGTTCTGGCGGCTGTGGGCGGCTCTAGTGGCCCAATTTGGGCAGGGCTGACGGGAATGTCTGGATTCCACCGAGGGTGTGTGGAAAGTCCCGCCGTCGTCAGGAACTGGTACCCAGCTCATGAAAGCTCTGGCATTGTCGGTCTTGCGACTGAGTGCAGATTAGGTGTGAGACATGGCGGGCTATGTTGAAGGCTTGAACCGAGACCAAAGCTTTCTTTTGCCTGAAAGCGTCGACGATTACGTCGGCGAGGATAACCCGGTCAGGGTAGTTGACGCATTTGTGGACGAGCTGAATCTCGCCGAACTGGGCTTCGGTCGCGCTACGCCCGCCGACACCGGCCGCCCTGGCTACCACCCGGCCACGCTACTCAAGCTCTACCTATATGGCTACCTCAACCGCGTGCCGTCCAGCCGCCGCCTGGAGCGCGAGGCGCAGCGCAACCTCGAGGTGCTCTGGCTGACCGGACGGCTCGCGCCGGACTTCAAGACCATCGCCGACTTCCGCCGCGACAACGGCCCTGCCATCAAGGCGACCTGCCGCCAATTCGTCCTGCTGTGCCGCAAGCTCGACCTATTCGCGGACGCCGTGGTCGCAATCGACGGCAGCAAGTTCAAGGCGGTGAATGCGCGCGATAAGAGCTACACGCAGTCCGTCATCCAGCGGCGGATGGAGCAGGTCGAGGCCAGCGTTGCCCGCTACCTGGCGGCGCTCGACACCGCCGACCGGCACGATCCCGGCGTGCCTACGGCCAAGGTTCAACGGCTGCGGGAGAAGCTCGATCGGTTGCGCGAGCAGATGCGGCACCTGCGCGAGATGGAGAAGGTGGTCGCGGCCTCGCCAGACAAACAGGTCTCCCTGACCGATCCGGACGCCCGCGCGATGACCAGTTCCGGCCGAGGCAGCACCGTGGTGGGCTACAACGTCCAGGCAGCTGTCGACACCACGCATCATCTCATCGTGGCGCACGAGGTCACCAACGCCACCAGCGATCGGGCGCAGCTTACGCCCATGGGCCAGCAAGCTCAGGAGGCGACGGGCCGGACGGCGCTGACTGTGTTGGCCGACCGCGGCTACTTCTCCGGCCGCCAGATCGTGGCCTGCGAGAAGGCAGGGATGATGCCCTACATGCCCAAGCCATACACCTCAGGTGCCAAGGCGGAAGGCCGCTTTGGTAAGCAGGACTTCGTCTATGTGCCGGGCGAGAACGTATACCGCTGCCCGGCCGGGGAGCGGCTGACCTGGCGGTTCGACAGCGTCGAGAACGGCATGACGCTGCACAGCTACTGGACCGACGGCTGCGGCACCTGCGCCCTGAAGCCCGATTGCACGACGGGCCAACAGCGTCGGATCAAGCGTTGGGAGCACGAAGGCGTGCTGGACGCCATGCAGAAGCGGCTCGACCAAGTACCGCAGGCCATGATCCTGCGGCGGCAAACGGTGGAGCACCCGTTCGGCACCATCAAAGCCTGGATGGGCTCGACCCACTTCCTGACCCGGACACTCAAACGGGTCAGTACGGAGATGAGCCTGCAGGTTCTGGCCTACAACATGAAGCGGGTCATCGCGATCCTGGGCGTCAGGCCCTTGATGGAGGCTATTCAGGCCTGATGGGGCTGCCCCGGTTCTTAACAGCCTCTGGCCAGGACGACGCACTCACCCGCGGGCCGGTTGGACGCGCGTTTCCACACAGCCTCCACCAGACATGGACCTTCAAGTGAGACACCGGGCAGTGGCTGCAATGGTCGGTGTGCCGCTACGGAGCAGGCGTAGGATGGCGCCGGCCCACCTTGGACCGGTCAACGTCAAAGGCCGCTGATATGACGCCGGGTCCGCGCGGAGGCCGACCAGCCTTCGCGCTGACCCGGCTGACGGGAAAAATACTATTCCGGCGCGGAGCGGTCCGCCCGCCCGCCCTGCTCGGCCAAGCGCAGCATCATCAGCCCGTGGCCAAGCGCCGCCCCGGCCCGCAGGGATGCCGCGACGAACGCCACCTCGGCCAACTCTTCACGCGTGGCGCCCGCTTCCAGGGCGCGCCCGGTGTGGACGTCCAAGCAGTAGGCGCATTGCGTGGTCAACGCCACCGCGACCGCGATCAGTTCGCGATACTTGGGCGGGATGGCACCGTCGCCGCGGCTGGCTGCCTTGTCGAAGGCGAGGAACCCGTCCGCCTCCGGCCGGGCAAGCCTGGCCAGTTCGGGCAGCAGGCGGAAGTCGGATGGGTCTTGGTAGGGCATGGATCAGCCTCGCTGGATGGAACGGGCGCGCAACCGCTCGGCCAGGCCGAGCAGCCAACACAGGGGGCATCCGCGCAGTAGCACCGCGGCGGGGGGCAACAGCAGGAGTGGGGCCCAGGATGAGCCGGCATGCGGCAGAAACGCCAGGGTGATCAGTGCCGCCGCGACCAGGCCCCGCAGCCCGTGCCAGACCAGGGCCGTCACAGGTCACCCCCGGACAGGTAACCGCCGGCTGCCAGCGTTCCACGCACCTCCGCACGGGCGCGGTGCAAGCGGCTCTTGAGCGCTTCGGGCGTGATGCCGAGCACCGCGGCGGCTTCCGGCGCCGTCAGTTCCTCGACGTCGCGAAGGATCAGCGCCGCGCGATATGGCTCGGGCAGGGCCTCGATGGCGCGGGCCAGGTCATGCCGCAATCCGGTGGGGACGGGAGGTGCCTCCAGCGCGTCCAGCAAGGCGGGATTTGCCAGCGGCCGTTGCAGGCCCAGCAGCCGCCGGCACTCGCGCGCCACCACCCGGAACAGCCAGGCCGCGACGGCGGAGGCCGTGCGCAGCGTGCCGACCCGGCGCTGCAACGCCCAGAGCGCGTGCTGCACCGCGTCCTCGGCATCCTCGGGGCCGCGGCAGGCCCGCCGTGCGACGCGGCGCAGGTCCGGCCGGGCCTCCGAAAGCAAGCGGTCGACGGCGCCCGCCTCGCCACGCTGGGCCGCCTCGACCAGTTCGCCACTTGACCATGCCCTCATGCATCGACCCTCCTGGGTATGAGAGGCGGCGAACGGCGGAAAGGGTTCAGGAAAAATGCCAGCCGAACCAGTCGGCGCGTGATCACCCTGGTTCGCCACCCGGCGGTGGATGCGGCCGGGCGGTGCTATGGCCGGACGGACGTGCCCCTGGCGGATGCGGGTTCGGTCCGCCCGCTGGCTGCCCGGCTGGCCGGTTCGGGCGGGACGGTATGGACCAGCCCGTCAACGCGCTGCCGGTGCGTGGCCGAGGCGCTGGGCGCGTATCGGGTGGAGGCGCGGCTGGTGGAACTGGATTTCGGGGCCTGGGAAGGCCGAGACTGGGGTGAAGTGTCCCGCCCGGCGCTGGATGCCTGGGCGGCGGACCCGTGGGGGTTCGCCCCGCCGGGGGGTGAGACGGGGCACGCCCTCGTTCTTCGCGTGCAGGCGTTCCATCGGGACCTGCCGCCGGGCAACCACGTCGTGATCTCGCATGGCGGGCCGCTCAAGGTGCTGGTCGCACTGATCGAAGGGCGGCCAGTCGACCTGCTGGCGCCGCCGCCTGCCCTCAGCTCGGTCACCACCCTCCGAACGCCTGCTGAACGGGCATCGAAGTGAGGGCGGGGGCACGCGCCCCGAGGCTCCGGGCTTGGTGCGGGGGTGCGTTGGGTTTGGCCCTGTCGTTCGCCGCGGCCGCGCAGCCCGCCATGCAGCCGCCGGTGGTGCCGGCCTGCGTGTCTTCGCCATTCGGCTGGCGGCATGCGGTGGGGCCGCATGCGCCGGCGGGCTTCCACAACGGCATCGACCTGCCGGCGCCAGCGGGCGCCCTGGTGCACGCGGCGGCGGCCGGCACCGTGTTGGTGGTCAAGCGGCAAGGCTTGGGCGGCGTGACGGTGCATCTGCAACATCCCGGCGGGCTGGTTACGCTGTACGCCCATCTCGGCAACCTCGTGCCGGCCATCGCCGAGGGCAAGCGCACGGTGGTCGCCGGCGAGCCGCTGGGGCACGTCGCCCGCACAGGGGTGACCTACGGCACGCACGTTTTCTTCGCCGTGCTGCTCGACGGGCAGGCAGTCGATCCGCTGGCCTACTTGGCGGTGCCGCGCTGCTGAGGCTCGCTGGCCGCGGTCTTGGCGGGCGCCGGATCGGCGTCCCGGGCCGGGCTGCAACTCAGCGTCATGGCCATGCCGGTGTCGAGTTGCACGAAGCGGCACGGCTTGTCGGTCTTGATCGTGGACACACGCGTCTCCCGCAGAGAATGCGAACAAGTCGCATTTGCAGCCAAGCACCGCGCCTGTCAAGCCGTCAGCCTGCCTCCTCGATGTCGCTGCGCAGCATCAACTCGGGCAGGCCGAGCACGAGCACCACCGCCAACGTCATCACCACGCCGCTGAGCAGGAAGCAGCCCGCCAGCGCCGAGCGGTAGGCGCCGCTGATGCCGGCCTGCTGTGCCGAGTTGAGGCCGGACAGCGCCCGCATGCCGTTTTCCCCCACGGCATGCAGGTCCAGCGTGGCGCCGGAGGCGGCGAGGGCGGACGCCAGCCGCATCGACATGATCGTGCCGGACGCTGCCACGCCCAAGGCGCCCCCGAGCGACCGCGCGAACGTCATGGCACCCGTGGCAGCCCCCAATTCTCGATGCGCCACCGCGTTCTGCACGGAGGTCGTGAGGTTCGGCATGCCGATGCCCATGCCCAGCCCGAGCGCGCCCATGGAGACCAGGAACGCCGCGGGGGAGGCGCCGATAAACGCGAAAACCGCCAGGCTCATCAACGCGGCCGCTTCCAGCGTCAGCCCGGCGACCAGGAACGGCTTGGTCCGCCCCAGGCGCGACACGATGCGGCCGCCGATAATGGAGGTGAGCAGCATCCCCGCGACCTGCGGCACCATCATAACCCCAGCCACCGCCGGGTCCATGCCGAGCACCAGTTGGAAGTACAGCGGCAGGAACACGGTGGAGCCGAGCATCGCGAAGGTCATCATCCCGCCCACCGCGACGCCGCGGGCGAACACCGCGTTGCGGAACAGCGGCAGCCGGATCAGCGGCTCCGGCGCGTGGCTTTCCCGCCAAAGGAACAATCCGATCAGCAGTGCCGTCAACGCCAGCATGCCGGCGCTGTCCAGTGACACCCAGGCGAACTCCGTGCCGCCCCAGGCCAGGAACAGCAGCAGCGCCGCCGTGGCGCAGGTCAGCAGCAACGCGCCGGCATAATCGATCGGTCGCACCTGGCCGGACGCCGGCTTGCGCAGGCCGACCGCGATCATCACCAGTGCCAGCACGCCGATCGGCAGGTTGACGTAGAACACCCAGCGCCACGACAGCGCCGAGGTGATCAGCCCGCCCAGCAGCGGCCCGGCCACGCTGGACAGCGCGAAGGTGCCGGTGAACAGGCCCTGGTAGCGCGGCCGGTCGCGCGGCGACACCACGTCGCCGATGGCGGCCTGGGCCAGCACCAGCAGGCCGCCCGCGCCCAGGCCCTGCAACGCGCGAAAGGCGATGATCTGCCCCATCGACTGCGCCGCGCCGCACAGCAGCGAGCCGAGGAGGAAGATCAGGATCGCCACGAAGAACAGCGTGCGGCGACCGTAGATGTCCGACAGCTTGCCATACAGCGGCGTGGTGGTGGTCGCGGTCAGCATGAACGCCGTCACCACCCAGGACAGGTGCGCCATGCCGCCAAGATCGCCCACCATGCGGGGCAGGGCGGTGTTGACGATGTTCTGGTCCAGCGCCGCCAGCATCATCGCCAGCAGCGCGCCGGCCATCACGGTCCAAAGCCGGCTGGTACGCGCCGTCGCGACGCCCGGTGGGGCAACGGGGGTCTCGGATTTGACGGCGGCGCTCACGGTCTCTCCCATCGCTGCGGACAGGGCGCGTTGTTACTCCCCGCGCGCGCCAGCCCCAAATGGGGTGGGACGCAAGCCTGCCCTTGCCAGCGTGCGGGCTCCGTTGCGAAGCTGCCGGGCCAGTTCGGAGCAGTTTCCATGTCCCTTCGATGCGACCTGATCATCCGCGACGCCACGGTCATCGACGGCACCGGGGCGCCGCGCACGGTGGGCGATGTCGGCGTGGCGGCGGACCGCATCGTCGGCGTGGGCGACCTGGGCGCCGCCACCGCGGACCAGGAGATCATCGCCACCGGCAAGGTCGTGGCCCCGGGCTTCATCGACGCCCACACCCATGACGACCGCGCCGTGCTGTGCGGCCCGGCCTGCACCCTGTGCAAGATTAGCCAGGGCGTCACCACCGTGATCGTCGGCAATTGCGGCGTCAGCCTGTCGCCGGCCCGCCTGGCCACGCGGCCGCCGCCGCCGCTGGACCTGCTGGGTGACGAGACCTGGTGGACCTTCGACAGCTTCGGCGACTACGCGGACGCGCTGAAGCGGGGAGGCAGCGAGGTCAACACCTACGCGCTGGTCGGCCACCAGACGCTGCGGGTGGAGGCGATGCAGGGGGACGTCTACCGCCCGGCGAAGGACGCGGAAATCGAGCGGATGCGGCAGCGGCTGAAGCAATCCATGGCGGAAGGCGCGTCGGGCTTTTCCACCGGGCTGTACTACGCGCCGAACGCGCAGGCGAGCACGGAGGAGGTGATCGCCGTGGCGGAGGGGATGAAGGCCCGCGGCGGCATCTACACCAGCCACATGCGCAACGAGGCCGACCAGGTCTGCGCATCCATCGAGGAAACGGTGAAGATCGGCGACCGGCTGGGGCTGCCGGTGGTGATCAGCCACCACAAATGCTCCCTGCCGGAGAATTACGGCCGCTCCAAACAGACCCTGGCGCTGATCGACGCGGCGGCCGGCATGCAGGACGTGGCGTTCGACATGTACCCCTATCCCGCCGGCTCCACCGTGCTGCGGCCGGAAACGCTGCGGCCGGACCTGCGCACGGTGATCACCTGGTCGGTGCCGTTCCCGGAGATGGCGGGCAAGGACTTGGCGGAGGTGGCCCGGCGCTGGAACACCGACCAGCACGAGGCCGCGGTGCGGTTGCTGCCGGCGGGTGCGATGACCTTCCAGATGGACGAGGAGGACGTGCGCCGCATCCTGCGCCACCCGCTTTCCATGATCGGGTCGGACGGGCTGCCGCACGACGCCGTCCCGCATCCGCGGCTATGGGGCACCTTCCCGCGTATCCTCGGCCTGTATACGCGCCAGTTGGGCTTGCTGGACCTGGAAACAGCGATCTTCAAGATGACCGGACGCACGGCGGCCGTGTACGGCATGGTCGATCGCGGCACGATCCGGCCCGGCGCCTATGCCGACCTGGTGCTGTTCGACCCGGCCACCGTGATCGACCGCGCCACCTTCGAGGAATCGACGCTGATCTCCGAAGGGATCGAGCAGGTCTGGGCCAACGGCGTGCCGACCTTCGTCGCGGGGGCGCAGACCGGTGAGAAACCGGGCCGGCTGATCACCCGCAACAGGTAGGCGTCAGCCGTCGCGTTCCGGCCGCACGTCGTGAACGGGGCGGCTGCCTGCCCGGCCGAACCGCCGCTTCGTGCCTTCGCGCAGGGATTGGAAGGTCACGTACAGCATCGGCACGATGAAGATGCCGATCGTGGAGGCCGCGATCATGCCCGCGAATACCGGGGTGCCTACATCCCGCCGGCTGATCTCCGCCGCGCCGGACGCGGTCACCAGCGGCACCAGGCCCAGGATGAACGCGAAGGAGGTCATCATCACCGCGCGGAACCGGGTGCGCGCGCCGAGCACCGCGGCATCGACGATGCTGTCCCCGGCTTCGCGGCGTTCCTTGGCAAACTCCACGATCAGGATGCCGTTCTTCGCCGCCAGCGCGATCAGCACCACCAGGCCGATCTGCGCATACAGGTCCAGCGACAGCCCCGCGAGCAGGATGCCGAGAAAGGAGCCGAGCACGCCCACCGACACGGACAGCAGCACCGGGATCGGGATCACCCAGCTTTCGTACAGCGCCACCAGGAACAGGTAGGCGAACAGGATCGCCAGCGCGAGAATGAAGCCGGTTTGCCCGGACGCCGCGACCTCCTGGTAGGCGGTGCCGGTCCATTCAAAGGCGTAGCCACGGGGCAGCGTGCGCGCCGACACCTGCGTCATCGCTTGCAGCGCCGCCCCGGTGGAACCGCCCGCCCCCGGGCTGCCGTTGATCGTCACCGAGCGATAGTTGTTGTAGCGGGTGATGACCTGCGGACCGAGCACGATCCGCAGATCCGCGATGGCGCGCAGCGGCACGACCTGTCCGGTTTTGTTGCGGATGTAGATCTTCCACAGGTCGTCGACCCGGCTGCGGTCCTGCTCCTCGCCTTCGATGTTCACCTGCCACACGCGGCCGAACAGGTTGAAGTCGTTGATGTAGATGCCGCCCAGCGTGGCCTGTAGCGCAGTGAACACGTCGGTGATGGACAGGCCCAGCGCCTGCGCCTTTTCCCGGTTGATATCTAGGAACAGCGACGGGTTGGTGGCGGTGAAGGTCGAGAACACGCGGCTCATCCGCGGGTCGCTGTTGGCCGCGGCGAGCAAGCCGTTCATCGTTTGGCCGAGCGCCACCGCGTCCTGCCCTTCCAGGGCCTCCAACTGATATTCGAAACCGCCCGTGGTCGACAGCCCGATGATCGGCGGCAGGTTGAACGCGAGGACGGTGGCGGAGCGTATCTGCTGCACGCCGCCGAACACCTGGCCGATCAGCGCCTGGGCACGTTCGCTGGCTTTCGTCCGGTCCTCGAACCGGTTCAGCTTGACGAACACGAACGCCGCATTGCTTTCCTGCGCGCTGTCCAGGATCGAGAACCCGATCACCGCGAAGGTGTCGTGCACGCCCGGTAGCCCCTTCGCGAGCGCTTCCACCCGGCGCACCACGTTGCTGGTGCGGCTGACCGAGGCCCCGTCCGGCAGTTGGACCGCGATGAAGAAGCCGCCCTGGTCCTCGTTCGGCAGGAAGCCGGTCGGCGTGCGTAGCGCCAGGCCCGCGATGCCAGCGCCGAACACCAGCGCCAGCAGCAGGCCGATCACCGCCAGCCGCAGGGTCTTGCCCACCAGGTAAGCATAACCGTCGCGTACGTTGTCGATGCGGCGCATCAGCCAGCCCATGATGCCGCGCTTCGGCCCGGTGTGGCGCAGGAACACGGCGCACAGGGCAGGCGACAGCGTCAGCGCGTTCAACGCCGAGATCAGCACGGACACGCTGATGGTGACGGCGAACTGGCGGAACAACTGGCCGGAAATCCCGGGAATGAAGGCGATCGGCACAAACACCGACAGCAGCACTAGCGTGATGGCGATGATCGGTGCGGTGATCTGCCGCATCGCTTCCTTGGTGGCCTGCACGGGCGACCACTCGGGGTGTTCCTCCATCACCCGCTCGACGTTCTCGACCACGACGATGGCGTCGTCCACGACGATGCCGATCGCCAGCACGAGCGCCAGCAAGGAAACCGTGTTCGCCGAGTAGCCAAGCGCCAGCAGCCCGGCGAAGGCGCCGATCAGGCTGACGGGCACGGCGATGGTGGGGATCAGCGTCGCGCGCAGGTTTCCCAGGAACAGGAACACCACGATGATCACCAGGATGAACGCCTCGCCCAGCGTCTTCAGCACCTCGCGGATGGTGTCGGTGACGAAGGTCGTGCTGTCATAGGTGACCTGGAAGTGCATGCCGTCCGGGAAGCGGGTACTCAACTGCTGCAGCTTGCTGTTGACCGCCGCGGAGGTGTTCACCGCGTTGGCGCCCGGCGCCAGGTAGATCGCGACGGCGACTGACGGCTGGCCGTTCAGCCGGCTTTCGCTGTCCTGGTTCTGCGCGCCGAGCTCCAGCCGCGCCACGTCCTTGACCCGCAGCACGGAGCCGTCCGGATTGGCGCGGACGATGATGTTGCCGAACTGCTCCGGTGTGGTGAGCCGGCCCTGGGTTTGCAGGTTGAACTGGAACGACACGTCCGAGGACACCGGCCGCGCGCCGATGCGGCCGATCGGCGCCACCACGTTCTGCGCCTGGATTGCCGTGATGATGTCCTGCGGCGCCAGGTTCAGGCTGGTCAGGCGGTTGGTGTCGAACCAGATCCGCATCGAGTATTTCAGGCGGCTGAACAACTGCGCCTGGCCCACGCCGGGCGTGCGGCTGATTTCGTCCAGCACGTTGATGGTGGCGTAGTTGGTGATGAACAGCGGGTCCTGCTTGCCCTCGTCGCTGTACAGGTTGATGAATTCCAGGATCGCGGATGACCGCTTCTGGATGGTCAGCCCCTGCTGCGTCACGGAAGGCGGCAGTTCCGACAGTGCCGTCTGCACCCGGTTGTTCACGTTGACCGTGTTGATGTCCGGGTTGGTGCCCAGTTCGAACGAGACGGTCAGGTTGTAGCTGCCGTCATTGCCGTTCGTGCTCTTCATGTAGAGCATCTTGTCGACGCCGATCACCTGCGCCTCGATCGGCTGCGCGACCGAGGCCTCCACCACCGCGGCGGACGCGCCGGGATAGTTGGCGCTGACCTGCACCTGCGGCGGCACGATGTCCGGGAACTGCGCCACGGGGATGCGGGTCAGCGCTAGGCCGCCGGCGATGGTGATGATGATCGCGATGACGATCGCCAACCGCGGCCGGTCTACGAACACGCTGGAGATCATGCTGTGGGGCCTACTGCCGGGCCTGGCCGGCGTTGGAGCCGCCGGGTGGCCCGCCCGCGCCGCCGGGACCGGGAGCGGACGGGGCCGGATTCACCACCTGGTTGGGCTGGACGCGCTGCACGCCGTCCGAGATGATCACGTCGCCCTGCTTCAGCCCGGTGGTGACGGTGGCCAGCGCGCCGGCTGCCTGGCCCAGGGTGATGCGCCGCGGGATGGCCTTTTTGTCCGGCCCGACGACGTAGACGTAGTTGCCTTGCTGGTCCGACAGCACCGCCGCCTGCGGGATGGCCAGCAACTGGATCGGCTGCGCGCCTTGCAGCAGCACGGTGACGAACTCGCCATCCGCCAGGTCGCGATCGCCCGGCGTGCCGGGCTGCGTGCCCGGGAAATACGGGTTCGGGATGACGCCGCGGATGTTCACCGTGTCCGTGTTCGCGGCCACGGTGGGGTCGATGTAGTCGATGTGGCCGACCTGGTCGTAGATCTTGCCCGTCGGCAGCTTCAGCTTGATGACGACGGCGGCGGTGCCGCCCTTGTCGGCATAGCGGTCGCGCAGCTCCAGCGCGGTGCGCAGCGCGATGGGGAACAGCACGTACATCGGGTCCTGACTGACGATGGTCGCCAGCGTTCCCGTGGACGGCCCCACCACGTTGCCGACCGTCACGTTGGTGCGGCCGATCTTGCCGGCGATCGGGGCGGTGATGTCGGTGTAGCCGAGGCTGATCTGCGAGGTTTGCAGGTTGGCCTGCGCCGCCATCAGCAGCGCCGCTTGGGAACGCTGGTTGGCCGTCGCGTCATCGACGGTGGAGCGCTGGCCGGCCGGCGTGTTGAGCAGGGAGTTCGCGCGCCCCAGGGTGATGGAGGCGTTCTGCAATTGGGCGTTGGCCTGGGCTACGGAGGCCGTCTTGGCCATCACGTCGGCTTCGAACGGTGGCTTCTCGATCTGGTACAGCAGGTCGCCGGCCTTGACCTCGGCCCCTTCGGTGAACAGCCGCTTGGTGAGGAAGCCGGTGACGCGGGCCACCAGGTCCACGCGGTTGGTCGCCTGGATGCGCCCGACGAACTCATCCGTTTCCGTGATCGATTGCGGTTGCACCACCGTGGTGCCCACCGCCGGCGGCGGCGGCGGACCGCCCTGTGCCCAGGTGAGTTGCGGCGCCAGCACGGCGAGAAGGCAAACCGAGGCGAGGCGGAGTGGCGTTGTCACTAGCATGGTTCCAGCAACTAGGTTCGGTTGCGCAGTGCAGCAATAGCGCAGCGGCTTGCGGGAGCGTCAACCCGGCCGCAAAGTCAGGCCCCAGGGGAGGATAAGCGATGACGGAACATGTGTTGGTGTGCGAGGTTGGCCCCCGCGACG
The DNA here is from genome assembly GCA_965199555.1 of Acetobacteraceae bacterium. Lineage (GTDB taxonomy): Bacteria > Pseudomonadota > Alphaproteobacteria > Acetobacterales > Acetobacteraceae > LMUY01. Next base: position 59,647 of record CBDASJ010000017.1, read on the forward strand.
GCCTGCAAATGGCGGGCGGCCACATGGCGACGGACGCCAAGATCGGCTGGATCAAGGCCATGGCCGCGGCCGGCGTGACGGAGATCGAGGTCGGCAGCTTCGTCCCCGCCCGCGTCATCCCCCAGATGGCCGATACGGACGCGGTGGTGCGCGGCACGATCGACCTGCCTGGCGTGGCCATCACCGCGCTGGCGCCCAACCTGCGCGGCGCCCAGGCCGCCTACGCCGCCGGCGCCCACCGGGTGAGTATCCCCGTTTCGGTCAGCGAAGGGCATAGCCGGGCGAACCTGAACCGCACGCCGGCGGAGCAGGTGGCCGAGGTGGCGCGCGTGGTCGCATGGATGCGCGAGCAGCCCCGAAAGATCGCGGTGGCCGCAGCGTGCTCCACCGCGTTCGGCTGCTCCATCGACGGCGACGTGTCGGAAGCCGCGGTGCTGGCGGTGGCGTCCGACCTGGCGGCGGCGGGCGTGGAAGCGATCAGCCTGGCGGACACGGTCGGTTACGCCCATCCGGCGCAAATCCGCAGCCTGGTGCGGGCGGTGCGGGCGGAGATCGGGCCGCGGCTGGACAACCTGCATCTGCACGACACGATGGGCCTCGGCCTGGCCAACGCCCTGGCCGGGCTGGAGGAAGGCATCCGCGCCTTCGACAGCTCGCTGGCAGGCTTGGGCGGCTGCCCGTATGCGCCCGGCGCGTCCGGCAACATCGTCACGGAGGACCTGGTGTTCATGCTGGAAAGCATGGGCTTCACCACCGGCATCGACCTGGACCGCCTGGTCGCGACGCGGGAGTTGCTGGCCGCCGGACTGCCCGGCGAGCCGATGCATGGCGGCGTCGCCCGGGCCGGCCTGCCGAAGACGTTCCGGATGGCCGCGTGAGCGGATTGCTGTCCGGGCTGCGCGTCGTCGAGTTCACCCACATGGTCATGGGGCCGGCCTGCGGGCTGGTGCTCGCCGATTTGGGGGCGGACGTGATCAAGGTGGAACCCGCGCCGGACGGCGACAACACCCGGCGGCTGGGTGGCTCGGGCGCCGGGTTCTTCGCCATCATGAACCGCAACAAGCGTTCCATGGCGGTGGACATGAAGTCGCCGGACGGCCTGGCCGCGGTCAAGCGCCTGCTGGGCACCGCGGACGTGCTGGTGGAGAATTTTCGCCCCGGGGCGCTGGACAAGCTGGGCCTGTCCTACGAAGCGCTGCAGGCGGACAACGAGCGGCTGATTTACTGCTCCTGCAAGGGGTTCCTGCCCGGGCCGTATGAGCACCGGGTGGCGCTGGACGAGGTGGTGCAGATGATGGGCGGCCTGGCCTACATGACGGGGCCGCCGGGTCAGCCGTTGCGCGCCGGTTCATCGGTCAACGACATCATGGGCGGCATGTTCGCCGCCATCGGCATCCTGGCCGCGGTGCAGGAACGGCACGCCACCGGCAAGGGGCGGCACGTCCAATCCGGGTTGTTCGAAAACAACGTGCTGCTGATGGCGCAGCACATGGCGCAGTTCGCCACGCTGGGAGTGGAAGCGCCGCCGATGAGCGTGCGCCAGGCCGCTTGGCCGATCTACGACCTGTTTGCGACGTCCGACGGCTCCCAGGTGTTCGTGGGCGTGGTGACGGACACGCAATGGCGGCTGTTCTGCGCCGAGTTCAACCTGCCGGAGCTTGCGGCAGACCCGGCGCTGCTCACCCAGCCGCAGCGCGTGGCGGCGCGGGCGCAGGTGCTGCCGGTCGTGGCCGCGGTGTTGCGGCAATACGACCGGACAGCGCTGATGGCGAAATGCGAGCGGCTCGGGCTGCCGTTCGCGCCGATCACCCGGCCGACGGAGTTGTTCGACGATCCACATTTGAACGCGTCAGGCGGCTTGGTGCCGGTGACGCTGCCGAACGGGGTGACCACCAAGCTGCCCGCCCTGCCGCTGTCGTTCGACGGCGCCCGGCCGGTGCAGCGCAGCGGCCTGCCGACGACCGGCCAGCACACCGCGGAGATCATGGCGGAACTGGACGCCCCGCTGGCCTGATCAAGCGGCGCGAGCGACGGCACCGAGGATCACCATGCCAAACACGGCGCCCACCACCGTGATCACCAGCACGGTCAGGCGCAGCCGCGTGCCCGTCGCGTCGGATTCTTCAAGCAGGGCGGCGTGCATGGCGGCGCGGGCCGTCGCCACCCGCGTGGCGAGTGGGCCTTGCCCGTCGATCACCAGGGCGGCGCTGTCGCCAAGCCGGTCGCGCAGCTTTCCCAGGGCGGCGGCGGACCCATCTGTGGTGAGCGCCTCGTCCAGCGTGGCGTCGCGGGCGAGGGCACGTTCCAGCGGCAAAGGGGCGGCATAGCTGGCGAACAGCCCGACCAGGCCGACGATGGCGAAGGTCATGGCCAGGAAGCCCATCCAGGGTCCGCTGTTGCGCTTCATCGCCAACTCTCCGTGGGAGGATGGGTGATCCGCCGCTGCCACGGGCGCGTCAACGGTTGACAGCCCGGGGTGGCACCGGTATCCGCAGCCCCTCGCCACGGTGCCGAACGTCTGGCTGCCGTATCCACGTTTGTTTTCGCCAGGTTCGCATCATGAAGATCCGCAACAGCCTGAAGTCGGCCAAGGCCCGCGACAAGAACTGCCGCGTGGTGCGCCGCCACGGCCGCGTCTACGTGATCAACAAGAAGAACCCGCGCATGAAGGCCCGCCAGGGCTGATTGTCGACCTACGGCTGTCCTGGCCCGAAGATGGCGACAACGACGATATCGCCGGCAGTTCGGCTGTTTCCGGTATCGGGCAATACCCTGTAGATAACACGGTGGTCGGAGATGACGAGCTTGCGGAAGCCAGTCCGCTGGTCATCGGCCATGCCTTGGTATGGGTAGTGTCGCAGCTTAGCGATTGAGGCCGGGATCAAGGCCCAGCGCTGACGCCCGACGGGCCCGTGCCCTGCCTGTAAGAGCCACCGTCGCACAACTTTGAGGGACGCAGCAGCGTCCGGGTCAAGAACGACCCGCCGCGCCACCTCTTATGACTTGCCCGGCACCGGCAAATACGGCGATGGCTGCGGAAACGGCAGCTCTACCGGACCATCCAGAGAGCTGAGCCAACGCTCCACATCCTCGAACTCCAAGCCCAGCCCGGCAGCAATGTTAGCTTCTGCCTTGGCAATGATCGCGTTTTCCCGCTGAATACGATCCAATCGCTCCATCTCAGACGCGGGCTGAGTTCGTATCGGCAGTGTGTCCATGTCCAGACTATAGGTAGAAGAGCATCGGCTGTCATGCTTGTCCTCTCGGTCGAGACGACCCAAATCACCGGCGGCAGGTACTAAACAGGAGGATCCGCTATGCTGGCCTTGCCCGAGCCGAAAGCGGACGTGCTTGCCCGGCGGGACGAGATCGTGGCCGGCTTGCGCGCGATCCTGCCTGAAAGCGGCGTCATCACCGAGGCGTTGCGGCTGAAACCCTACGAAACCGACGGCTTGCCCGCCTATCGCCAGGTCCCGCTGGCGGTGGCGCTGCCGGAAACTACCGAGCAGGTGGCGGCCGTGCTGCGGCTGTGCCACGGCATGGGCGTGCGGGTGATCCCACGCGGCGCCGGCACCAGCCTGTCGGGCGGGGCGATGCCGCTGGCGGACGCGGTGGTGGTCGGCTTGATGCGGATGAACCGCATCCTGGACATCGACTATGCCGACCGTTGCGCGACCGTGCAGGCCGGTGTCACCAATGTCGGCATCACCCAGGCGGTGTCGGGCGCCGGGTTCTTCTATGCGCCGGACCCATCGTCACAGCTCGCCTGCATGATCGGCGGCAATGTCGGGATGAACTCGGGCGGCGCGCACTGCCTGAAATACGGCGTCACCGCCAACAACCTGCTGGGGCTGACCGCCGTCACCATCGAGGGTGACATCCTGCATCTCGGCGGCTCCCACCTGGATGCGGCGGGCTATGACTGGCTGGGCCTGGTCACCGGCAGCGAGGGGCAGCTGGTGGTGGTGACCGAGGTGGTGGTCCGCATCCTGCGCGCGCCTGAAGGCGCCCGGGCGATGCTGGCGGCGTTCCGCTCCAACGAAGTGGCCGGGCAGTGCGTCGATGCAATCATCGGCTCCGGCATCATCCCGGTGGCGCTGGAGTTCATGGACCGCCCGGCGATCCATGCTTGCGAGGCGTTCGCCCATGCCGGCTATCCGCTGGATGCCGAGGCGATGCTGATCATCGAGGTCGAAGGCAGCGTCGCGGAGCAGGATGACCTGTTGGCCCGCATCAAGGCGTTGTGCGAGCCGTTCGATCCGTTGAGCATGCGGGTGTCGCAGTCGCCGGAAGAAAGCCTGGCGATCTGGAAGGGCCGCAAGGGCGCGTTCGGCGCCGTCGGGCGGATTAGTCCGGATTACATGTGCATGGATGGCACCATCCCGACCAGCCGCTTGCCGGAGGTGCTGCGTCGCATCGGCGAGATGAGCGACGCGTACGGGTTGAAGGTCGCCAACATCTTCCACGCCGGGGACGGCAATCTGCACCCGCTGGTGATGTTCGACGCCAACGACCCGGACAGCTTCCACCGTGCCGAGGCGTTCGGCTCCGACATTCTGAAGTTGTGCGTGGATGTCGGCGGCTGCCTCACCGGGGAGCACGGCGTCGGTTTGGAAAAGCGCGACCTGATGCGGTTCCAGTTCTCCGAAGCCGAGCTGGAGCGCCAACGCCGGTTGAAGGCGGCGTTCGACCCCGACTGGCTGTTGAACCCGGCCAAGGTGTTCCCGCTGAAAGACGGAGCGAGGCAGGCGGCGTGACCGCCACCCTCATCCCCATCTCTCCCCACACCGAAGGCAAACCCTCTCCCTCTGGGAGAGGGCAGGGTGAGGGAGCCACCAGCGAGTCCGAAATCGCCGCAGCCGTCGCCGCAGCCTACGCCGCCGGCGACCCCATCCTCGTCAGCGGTGCTGGCACCAAGCAGGGCATGCTCCGCCCGGTGCAGGCCGCCCGCGCCATTTCGACGCGCAACCTGCGCGGCATCACCTTGTACGCCCCCAAGGAGTTGGTGCTGTCCGCCCGCGCCGGCACGCCGGTTGCCGAGGTCGAGGCCGCCTTGGCCGAGCACGGCCAGCATCTGCCTGCCGAGCCGCCCGACCTGTCGGCCCTGCTCGGCACTACGGGCGCGGCGACGGTGGGCGGCCTGGTCGCCACCAACCTGTCCGGGCCGCGGCGCATCACGGCCGGCGCGATGCGGGACCAGCTTCTCGGCATCCGCGCGGTCGATGGCACGGGCGAGGCGTTCCATTCCGGCGGCCGCGTGCTGAAGAACGTCACCGGGCTCGACCTGTGCAAGTTGCTGGCCGGCAGCCATGGCACGCTCGGCATCATCACGGAGGTGACGCTCAAGGTGCTGCCGGCGCCGGAGTGCACCGGCACGCTGGTGCTACCCGGGCTGGATGCGGCGGCGGGGGTGGCGGTCTTGTCGGCGGCGCTCGGCTCGCCATACGGGGTGAGCGCGGCGGCTTGGCTGCCGGCGGAGGCCGCGGCGCGGGTTGCGGAATTGGCCGGCTTTGCCGCCGCCGTGGCGCTGGTGCGGATCGAGGATTTTGCCGCCAGCGTGGAATACCGCACCGGCCGGCTCCTTGCGGACCTGCAACCGCACGGCCGAGTGGAACTGCTGGACGACAGCGCGAGCCGGGCTGCCTGGCGCGCGGTGCGGGACGCGGCGCCGCTGCTGGTGGCGCCGGGCGACGCCGTGTGGCGGGTGTCCGTCCGGCCGTCGGCCGCGCCGGGCGTGCTCGCGGCCACCGGGCTGCGCGGGTTCCTGGATTGGGGCGGCGGGCTGGTGTGGCTGGCCGGCGACCCGGCCGCCCATGCTGCCGTCATGCAGGCCGCGACGGCCGCCCGCGGCACCTGGACGCTGATGCGCGCGCCGGAGGGCGTGCGGGCCGCCGTTGACGTGGTGCCGCGCGAACCGCCGGCCTTGGCCGCCATCGCCCGCCGGGTGAAGGCGGTGATGGACCCGGCCGGCATCCTCAATCCCGGCCGCCTGGCCGCAGGAGCGTAGCGTGCAAACCTCCTTCACCGCGGAGCAACTCCGCGACCCCGACATCCAATCCTCCAACGCCGTGCTGCGGACGTGTGTGCATTGCGGCATGTGCACCGCGACCTGTCCCACCTTCGTGCTGCTGGGCGACGAACTGGACAGCCCGCGCGGCCGCATCTACCTCATGCAGGACATGCTGCAATCCGGCCGCCCCGCCACTGCCGAGGTGGTGAAGCACCTGGATCGATGCCTGTCCTGCCTGTCCTGCATGACGACGTGCCCGTCGGGCGTAAACTACATGCACCTGATCGACCACGGCCGCCGCTACGTCGAGGAAACTTACAAGAGGCCTTGGCACGAACGGGCGTTGCGGGCGGTGCTGGTCCGCGTGCTGCCCTTCCCCCGCCGCATGCGTCCGGCCATGGTCGCGGCACGGCTGGCCCGGCCGTTCCGCAGCCTGCTGCCAGCCGGCGTCCTTGGCGACCGCCTGCGGGCGATGCTGGACCTGGCGCCGCGCCATTTGCCGCCGACCCGGTCGGTAGACGGCATCCACCGGGCCGAGGGTGAGCGTCGCGGCCGCGTCGCCCTGTTGGCCGGGTGCGCGCAGCAGGTGCTGGCGCCGTCCATCAACGCGGCGACCATCCGGTTGCTGACTCGGCTTGGCTACGAGGTCGTGGTGCCGCGGGCCGCCGGCTGCTGCGGCGCGCTGACCCACCACATGGGCCAGCATGACCCGGCCATGGCGTCCGCCCGTGCCAACATCGCGGCGTGGACCGCCGAGGTCGCGGGGGAGGGCCTGGACGCGATCCTGGTCAACACTTCCGGCTGCGGCACCACGGTGAAGGATTACGGCTTCATGTTCCGTGCCGAGCCGGAGCGGGCGGCGGCCGAGCGCGTGTCGGCCCTGGCGTTGGACGTGTCGCAGTTCCTGGCCCGGATCGGCTATGCCGCCAGCCGCGCCGCCCCGGGCCTGACGGTGGCCTACCATTCCGCCTGCTCGCTGCAGCACGGGCAGTCCGTGTCGGCAGAGCCGAAGGCGTTGCTGCGGCAGGCCGGGTTCACCGTTGTGGAGCCGGCGGAAGGGCATCTATGCTGCGGCTCGGCCGGTACCTACAACATGATGCAGCCGGAGATCGCCGGACGTCTGCGGGAGCGCAAGCTGGAAAACATCCACCGCACGAAGCCCGACCTGGTGGCTGCCGGCAATATCGGCTGCCTGACCCAGCTTGCCGGCGGCGGCCTGCCCACCGTGCACACGGTGGAACTGCTGGACTGGATGGCCGGCGGTCCACGCCCGGCGGCGGTGCCGGCGTGACCCGCTGGCTGGCGGTGGCGTTGATGTTGGCGACCCCAGCGCTGGCGCAGGACCGGGACGCGCCCGCGCGGCCCAGCCCGGTGCAAACCTTGGACCGGCTATTTGGCTTGCTAAAGGTCGCGCCCGACGAGACCACGGCGGGCGCGGTGGAGGCCTCCATCCAGGGCCAGTGGCTGGCTCAGGCGACCCCGGCGACCAAGCTTCTGGTGCTGCATGGCTTCCAGCAACTGGCGACCAGTCCCAATGATGCGCTCGATGATTTCGACGCCGCGCTCGACCTGCAGCCGGACTTGCAGGAAGGCTGGCACGGCCGGGCTGCCGCACGCGCCCGCCTGGGCGATTATGCTGGCGCGGAACGCGACATCGCCGAGGTGATGAAGCGCGAGCCGCGGCAGTTTCGCGCCTTGCAGGACCTGTCCCGCATCGCCGAACAGCGCAAGGACTGGAAAGGCGCCTATGAGGCCTGGAGCCGGGCCATGGACCTCGACCCGAAGACGGCTGGCGGCGCGGACCGGTTGAAGGACCTCAAGCGCCAGGCATTCGGCGAGGCAACCTGAGGCTCGGCCGATTGAAGCCGCTGGGACTACTTTGGCACGACTGTAGAGTTGTCGCCGCCCGTGCCGGATGGTGGAATCACCGGCATCGTACCTGCCGATGGCGGGCGGACCGACATTCCCGGATCGGGATTGCCCGGCTGGATCACGGCCGGCGCGGTGGCCACGCCGGGATCATGGGTCGGTGACGGCGTACCCGGTCCATTGCCGCTGGCATTCGGTGGTGACAGCGGCGCGGCGTTTTGCGCGTAGGCGGGTAAGGCAGCCAGCAGGGTGGCGACCACGGCCAGGCCAAATCTCATGCCGCATTCGCCAACAAATGGATCGAGAACAGATGTTCAGCGTCGGTCCAGACAGTTTCGGATCGCCAGCCTGCTGCCTCGGCCATCGCGATGAAGCCGGGAACAGTGTGCTTGTGGCTGCTTTCCGTATGGATGGTCTCGCCCCGCTCAAATGGGATGGTCCGGCCGCCAATGATGACAGTCTGACGCATTCGGCTGACTAGATGCATCTCGATGCGGCCTTCGCCTTCGTTCCACACTGCCTGGTGGGCAAATCCGGCAAGGTCGAAGTCGCTGCCAAGTTCGCGGTTAAGGTGGGTCAACATGTTCATGTTGAACGCCGCCGTTACACCCTGCGCGTCGTCATAGGCTGGCAGCAGGATACGGCTGTCTTTCCGCAAATCGGCACCGACCAAGAAACGAGCGTCGGTGCCCAAGGTCTCGCGCGCCTGAAGAAGGAAGCGGTGTGCAGCCTCGCGATCCAAGTTGCCGATGGTCGAACCCGGGAAGAACCCAACGCACGACATGCCGTCCAATGCATCCGGTAAATCCAACGGTCGCAGGAAGTCGGCCGCAATTGGATGGACGCGAAGTGCCGGACGAGTGGCGTGCAGCCGACCGGTCAGTGCCTGCAAGGCGGCTTCGGCAATGTCGATCGGCACGTACGTGCTGGCACCAAGCCGATCCAGCAGCGGCAGCGCCTTGCCCTCGTCACTGGCGCCGTATTCCACCAGCGCGCAACCAGGTAATACCGGCAGGTCGGCCGCTACCTGCGTGAGAAGGGCCCGCTCGGTGCGGGTCAGATAGTACTCCGGCAGGCGGGTAATCTCGCCGAACAGACGGCAGCCTTCTACGTCGTAAAACAGCTTCGCGGGCAGCGTCTTCTGCGGCTGGGACAGCCCGGCGAGCACCTCGCCCAGGACGCTTGGCGCAGTCGCGTTGTAGCCATCGGGCATGGTGTCAGGTGTCCATTGCCAAGCGCAGGCCGGTGAACTGCCAGCGCCGGTCGGGTGGAAGAAGTTGCGGTAGGTCGGCCGGGTATGGTTGGGCGGCGTCGCCATGGAACCGCCGCGCAGCACCATCTGGTTGATCATGAACTTGCCGTTGTATTCGCCGATCGCGCCGGGCGGTGCGCGGAAACCGGGGTAGGGCAGGTAGGCGCTGCCGGTCCATTGCCACAAATGGCTGTCCAGCTCGTGCAGCAACGGGCTGCCGCTTGCAGCCTCCCATTCGAACTCTGTCGGCAGACGTGCGTCGGCCCAACGGGCGAAGGCATCGGCCTCATACCAACTGACGTGGCGAACCGGCTCCTCGGGGTCGAGCGGCGTTTCGCCACCTGGCCCGAACATGCGCCATGCACCGTCGACCTGCCGCCAGTGCAGCGGGGCTGCCCAGCCATGCTCAAGCACCGCCGCCCAGCCTTCGGACATCCACAAGGTTGGCCGGCTGTATCCGCCATCGGCGATGAACCGCAGCCAGGCCTCGTTCCGCACCAGCCGGTTGGCGAGCTTATAGGGCTGGAGCAGCACCTGGTGTCGCGGCCCTTCATTGTCGAAGGCGAAGCCCGGCGAGCCGTGCCCGATGTCGACGATGCCGCCCGCAAAGGCGACGAAGGCATCCGCCGCCTCCGACGGCATCGGCGCAGTCCAGCCGGGCAACAGGGCGGGCGAAAGCGGGTTCTGCGCCAAGCCGTGCAGCATGTCGGTCAGCAGCAATTCCTGGTGCTGCTGCTCGTGTTGTAGGCCGAGCGCCAGCAACGTCTCGACCTCGTCCCCACCCAGGCCGATCAGCCGCGCCATGGCCGCATCGACATGGGCCCGATATGCCGTAACCTCATCCGCGCCCGGGCGGGTGATCATGCCGCGGGCGAACCGGGGATGCCGCGCGCCCACGGCTTCGTAGTACGAGTTAAACAGGTAGCTGAAATCGCTGCTAAACGGCGCGTAACCGTCGAGTAGCGGCGTCAGCATGAACTGTTCGAAGAACCAGGTGGTATGCGCCCGGTGCCATTTGGCCGGGCTGGCATCCGGCATCGACTGGATGCACTGGTCTTCGGCCGTGAGATGCTGGCAAAGCCGCTCCGTATGGCGGCGGACTTCCCAGAAGGCGGCGACCGCCGGTTGTTCCATCAAACCCATGCGCGTCCTCCGCTGGCCGAACGATACTGAGATAGCCCCGGTTCCCGCCGCTTCTAGCTCTTCCATTGCAGGCGTTGCTCGCCCAGCGGGTTGACGAAGGGCCTGCCCTCCGCCTGGCTGGCCAGGTACTCGCGCTTCAAGCGCATCAGCCATGCGATCTGCGTGTCCGGGTCGCCCACGAACAGCATGGGCGGCGTGACCGGGCCGTGGGACAGCTTGGCCGCCATGTCGAGGTCCTGGCCCAGGAAGTCGCGCGCCATCCAGGCGGCAAACGGCCGCAGCGGCGCCAGCCAGCGCATCGTCCAATAGACGCAGTAATGCACGTCGGTTTCCGTTTCCGTCACCGGCGTGACGGTGGCGAGCACGCAGGCGGCGTGGCGGCTGCCGCGGATATGCTCGACCCGCACGCCGGGCAGGCTGACGGTGATGTCCACCGTGACATCGGTGCCCATCAGGCGGTACGGCCGGGCGCCCCCGCCCAATTGGTGCGACTTCATGCGGAAGCCGTGCGCCACCGGCTCGAACGCCTTGGCCTTGGGGCGCAGCTTGAGTCCGGCCTTGGACTTCCACCAGCGGGAGGTGTGCACGAAAGCCGGATGTGCCGGGTCGCAGAAGCCGTAGGCGGCGATGTCGGCATTCGACGGGAAGCGCATGGTGGTCGACACCTGCGGGCCGATCCCGTCGAAGCCGGGCACCTGTGGCACCTCCGGCAACGGGTCCGGCAGGGTGCGGCTGGCAGGAACGAACACCCACACATTGCCCTGGACGTCCCGGCAGGGATAGCCGCGCAGCCGGAACCGGCCGGGCGGCGTCGGGTCGCCGTCCGCCAGGGCCGGTATCAGCGTGCAGGCGCCGTCGGCGGCGGAAAATGCCCAGCCATGGTAGCAGCATTGCAGGTTGCTGCCGTCGTAGCTGCCGTGGCGCATCGGCATGCCGCGATGCGGGCACCGGTCCGCGTAGGCGAACACATCGCCCTGCGGCGTCCGCCCGATCAGGATCTCCTCGCCTAGCAGGGTGACCGGCTTGGTGGCGCCCTTGCGCAGGGCGCGGGACGCCGCGGCGATATACCAGAAGCCGCGGAGCATCCCGGATGGGTTGGTGGCTGACATCCGCCACGCCTAGCCCGTCAGGGGCCCGCGCGAAAGCCGTCCACGACCGTCACGCCATGGCGGGGCGAAGCGCCGGCCGGTCAATCAGGCTGACCATGATGCTGGCGGCCAGGCACAGGATGCCCGCGGACAGAAAGGCGCTAAGGTAGTCGCCCGTGCTTTCCCGCAGCACGCCCGCCATCCAGGCGGCGGACGCGGCGCCGAGCTGGTGGGTGGCGGCGATCCAGCCAAAATACACCGCCACGCCCTGCTCGCCGAAGGTTTGCGCCGTCAGCCGAACGGTGGGGGGCACGGTGGCGATCCAATCCAGGCCGTAGAACAGGGCGAACAGCGACAGGCCGTAGAACGAGTATTGGAAGGTGAAGGGCAGGATGATCAGCGACAGCCCGCGCAGGCCGTAATACCACGCCAGCAGCCGCCGGTTGTCCCACCGGTCCGACAACCAGCCCGACAGGGTGGTGCCGAAGAAATCGAACACGCCCATCATCGCCAGGAGGCCGGCCGCCGCCACTTCCGGGATGCCGTGGTCCAGGCAGGCGGGGATCAGGTGGGTGCCGATCAGCCCGTTGGTCGAGGCGCCGCAGATGAAGAAGCTGCCGCTCAGCAGCCAGAAGTTGCGATAGCCCGCGGCCTCCCGCAGGGCGGCAAAGGCGCGGCGGACCGGGTTGGCCATTGGTGGCGCGGTGGGGATCACCGCCGTCCCGCCATAGGGTGGCAGGCCCATGTCGGCCGGGCGGTCGCGCACGAACAGCGCCACCGGGATGATCATGAGGCCGGCCACCGTGGCGATGGTCAAGGACACCGCCTGCCAGCCATAAGCCTCCAACAAACGGGCAAAGAGCGGCAGGAACACCAACTGCCCGGTGGCGGTGCTGGCGGTCAGGACCCCCACGACGAGGCCGCGCCGCTGCTGGAACCAGCGCGCCGCGACCGTGGCGCCCAATACCATGGCGGTGACGCCGGAGCCGGAGCCGACCACGACGCCCCACAGCAGGATCAGGTGCCAGGATTGTTGCATCAGCGGGGTCAGCGCCACGCCCGTGGCGATCACGGCCAGCGCCGCCATCACGGTGCGGCGCAGCCCGAACCGCTCCAGGATCGCGGCGGCGAACGGGCCGGCCAGCCCATACAGGAAGATGTTGACCGCCACGGCGAAGGAGATGATCCCGCGCGACCAGCCGAATTGCTGTTCCAGCGGCACCAGCAGCACGCCGGGCGTGGAGCGCACGCCGGCCGCCGTCAGCAGCACCAGGAAGATCACCGCGGCGACGACCCAGGCGTAGTGGAACCGACCGGCTTTCATGATGCACCCCTCGCAGGGGAACGATACGGCGCGCGTCAGGCCCGGTGCAACGGCCTAACCGGCGTGGAAGGCCGGTGCATGGCTGGGATGTGCCGAGCTGCTGCCGGTCAGCCGAAGGCGCACGCGGCCGAAATGCAGCCCAGCATGGCGATGGCACTGGCGCAGAACAGGCAGCGGGCGAACCAGGCGCGAGAATTCATCGAGGCCAATCTCCAGGTGCCGGGGCGTGATAGCCCCGGCGCGCCGCGAGTGCACCCCCGGGCTTTGTGCGGAAATGTAACCGTGGCGGTTCGCGCGTGCCCTGCCATGGCCAGCGGCGCGACGGGCGGGTAGGAGGAGGCAGCGACGGCCTTGAGGGTGAGTCACCTTGCAGAATCGCGTTCGGCAGTTCCGCCCTGTGGAGGTTCGCCCATGACGCAACCGCGGATGAACGTGGCTCTTCATGACGGCACTGCCGTGTTGTCGCTGCTGCCCGGCAGCGGCGCGAGTGGCCAGGTGGCCCTCACCCCCGGGCAGTTGCTGGAGCTGATCGCCGCCCTGGCATCGGCGCGGGCCCGCCTGCTGGCGGATTTGCCAGCCGACGCGGCGGAGCGAGGGCTGGACGCGAAGCGCGTGCAGGCCGTGGTGGGGCCGCCCTGGATGGTCCGGCCGGAAGCGCTGACGGAAGGCTCCATGCTGGCCTTCGCGCATCCCGGTCATGGCACGGTCGGGTTCGTGCTGGCCGCTGCGGAGGTGAAGAAGATGGTCGTGGCGCTGACCAGCCATTTGGCCATGGTCCATACCGGCGAAGTCGGGGAGGCGCGCAATTAGCCGCCTGCCGATCCGGCCCTTCGCCTTGGCCGCCGTGGTGGCGGTGGCGGCGTGTGCCGGCGGGTCGCAGCGGTATGCCGGCACGCTGGCGGCGGGGCAGGGTGCCTGCGGGGCCGGCTTCGACGCCGGCGGCAAGGCGGCTGCCACGCTGATGATCCACGGCAACGACGTGCAGTTCGCCCCGAGCGACGGCGTCACCGTGCTCACCGGCCACGTGACGGATGCGGGCCACGTCGTGGCGAGCAGCGTCACCGACGGCGCCGACCACAAGCCGTTCCAGCAGGTGTTCGAGGGCGACCGCAGCGGCGACCGCGTGGTGGGGCGGTTCGCCTCGCCCCGTTGCCGGGCTGCGGCAGTGCTGACCCTGCGGTAAGGCGCCACCGCTCACAGGAAGACGGGATAGGGATACGGCTCGCCGGCCAGCGCCGTGCCGGCGGTGATGGCTTGCCAGCAGAGCGGATGGCCCGGCGGCAAGGCGGGACGGTCGATGCGCTCGACCGCCGGGCTCGGCGCGGGCTGGACGCGCGTGGCGGGTGCCAGGCCCAGCCGGCGGGCACGCTCGATGGCGGCGTTCCGGCCCACCCGCACTTCGTCGGCGATGGCCTGCCACGACAATCCTTCGGCCCGTCCCTGGAGCAGGCGGGTATCAACGGCTTCGGTCCAAACGATCTGCGCGGGCATGGCGCCTCCTGACAATATTCCTATGTTAGTCCGACTAACTACGTTCGTCAATTGTTCTCATCAGCGGACCGCGCGCGATCCGGCAGCCCGGGCTAGAAGGGGGTGCATGAGTTCAAGCGTCGGGGAACGGATCGCCACCTGGCGGCGTCAGCGCGGCATGAGCCAGGCGGCGCTCGCGGACGCCACGGGCGTGTCGCGCAGTGCCGTCGCGCAGTGGGAAACCGATCGGGCCGGGCAGGTCAGCGGCAATCTGTCGCGGATCGCCCGCGCCTTGGATGTGTCGCTGGAGGTGCTGTTGCACGGCGAAAGTGCGTCCAGCCCGGCCGGGTTGCTGGGCGACGAGTTGGCGCTGTTGCGGCTTTACCGCGCGTGCCGCCCGGCGGCGCAGGCCGATCTGCTCCGCACCGCGCGGCGCCTGGCCGGGGAGGCCGTGCCGCCGGACGCCAGGGAGCCGGGCGACCGCTCAGGCGTTTGAGGCCGGGCAGGGGAGAATGGGCGTGGATGCAATGCAGGATGCTGGTGGCGGGACGGCGGTGGCCGTTGCAGCCCGCGTGATGGATTCAGCGGCACGTGCCGAACTGGCCGCGGCGATGAAGCGGTTACAGGGCAGCGGCGGCTTGATGATGCGGATGGCGGATCTGGCCGGCGGCATGCTGGGCCGCACGATCCGCCTGGGCACGCGCACGCTGCATGCGGTGCCGGGCGGCCAGTCCGCCGTCGCGCGGGTGGTGGAGGCCGCGTTGACCCGCGCCTTCGACGTCGCCGTGCTGCGGCTGGACGCAGTGGGGGAGCAGACGCGCAGCCGGCGGTTCGCCGCCCCATTGGTCGTGCTGTCCGGCGCGGCCGGCGGTTTCTTCGGGCTGGGCGGCTTCGTCCCGGACGCGACGGTGACCACGCTGGCGATCATGCGGGAAATTGCCCGCATCGCGCAGGACCATGGCGAGGACCTGAGCGACGAGGCGGTGCGCGAGGCCTGCCTGGAAGTATTCGCCCTCAACCCCGGCGAAACGGAGATGGGCTATTTCGGCACCCGGCTCGTCTTGCAAGGGCGCCCGCTGGCGCTGCTGATGGCGGAGGTGGCGTCGCGCTTCGGCATGTCGCTCTCGCAGAAATTTGCCTTGCAGGCCGTGCCAGTGGTGGGGGCGCTCGGTGGCGCGACGTTGAACGCCGCCTTCCTGGCACATTACCGAGGCCTGGCGCGCGCCCACTTCACCGTGCGTCGATTGGAGCGGCGGTTCGGCGCCGAGGCCATCAGGCAGGCGGCAGTTGAGCTAGGATTTCCGCCGCCGGCGTCGCCTTCGGCACGCTGAGCAGCCGGCCCGGCGTGCCCGCCGGCAGCATGGTGACGGCGCCTTTCGGGCACAGGCCGAGGCACTTGGTTTCGATCACCCGCACGGAGCGGCGACGGCCAGCCTCCCGCAACTCCGCCTTCAACGCGCGGGATAAGCTGTCCTTGCCGTCCGGGCCGAACCCGCCATGCAGCTTCTTGCTGCATTTGCGACAAACCAGGACGATGTGTTCCCACTGCGTGGGGGTGGCGAGAATGAGGTCGGGCATGGCGTATTAACCGCCCAGCCTGCCCGAGGTTTGGTGCCCGACGTCGGCTCCGCTTGCAGGGGGTGGGGCGCAGCCGCAAACTGCGGCCATGCAACAGACCAAGCCGAAGCCGGTTTCCCGCGACGTGGTCCGCGCCGTGCTCGAAACGCGCGACCACCGGCACAATGAAACGCATGCCATGTTGCTGGCGATGTTCCAGGGCCTGGTTGCCGAGCTGGTGGAGCAGGGCAATCTGGCGCCGCAGCCGCTGGCGGAACGGCTGGAGCGCAGCCGCGCCGCGATCGCGCCGGCGCCGCACGGGGTGGTGGCCGACGACATGCTGACGCATGTGGTCACCTGGCTGAACACCATCCAACCCGGCCTGCCCCCCGCCCATCCACCGCGCTGGGTTCCCACGCCGCCGGCGATTGCGGACGAAACCTAGCCCGCATTCAAAGCCCGCCCCAGGGGGATTTCGCATGGTCACGATCACCTCACCGGCCTTCAAGCAGAACGCGCGCGAGGCGCTGGGCGATGCCGGGCTGCAAAAGGCCCTGGCGTTCAGCAAGCCGCAATTCATGGCCCGCCGCACCCGGGCGGTGGACGCGCTGCCGGAGTTCGAGCGGCTGCGCGACATTGGGCGCGACATCAAGAACCATGCGCTCGCCAACCTGGATTTCTACCTGGAACATTACGCCGCTCGGGTAGAAGAGGCGGGCGGCCAGGTACATTGGTGCTCCACCGCGGACGAGGCACGCGCCGCCGTGCTGGCGATCTGCCGAAAGGCCGGCGCGCGGACGGTGACCAAGGGCAAGTCGATGATTTCCGAGGAGCTGGGGATCAACGACCATCTGGAGCAGTCCGGCATCACCCCGATCGAGACCGATCTGGGCGAGTACATCATCCAGCTCCGGCGCGAGCATCCCAGCCACATCATCGCCCCGGCCTTCCACCTCAACCGCGAGGATTGGGAGGAAAGCTTCCGCCAATGCCACACGGACCTCGACCCAGCGCGGGTGTTCCACGAACGGCGTGACATCCTGACCGAAGCCCGCGCCAAGCTGCGCGAGCGCTTCCTGTCCGCCGATGTCGGCATCACCGGGGCGAACTTCCTGATCGCGGAAACCGGCAGCAGCGTCATCGTCACCAATGAAGGCAACGGCGACCTGACGCAAACGCTGCCGCGGGTGCACATCGTGCTGGCTTCGATCGAGAAATGCGTGCCGACGCTGGAGGACGCGACCAGCTTGCTGCGGTTGCTGGCGCGCTCGGCGACCGGGCAGGATTTCTCCGTCTACACCACCTTTTCCACCGGGGTGCGGCGGCCCGGCGACCTGGATGGGCCGGAGGAATACCACGTCGTGCTGCTGGATGGCGGCCGCTCGGCCATGCTGGGCACCGAGTTCGGCGAGATGCTGCGATGCATCCGCTGCGCCGCCTGCATGAACCATTGCCCGGTATACGGCGCGGTGGGCGGGCACGCCTATGGCTGGGTGTATCCCGGGCCAATGGGCAGCGTGCTGACGCCTTCCCTGGTGGGCGTGGACAAGGCTGGGCACCTGCCGAACGCCAGCACCTTCTGCGGCAAGTGCGAAAGCGTCTGCCCGGTGAAGATCCCCCTGCCCAAGATGATGCGTCATTGGCGGGAGCGGGAGTTCGAGCGCCACCTGACCCCTGCCGGCGTCCGCAGCAACCTGGCGATCTGGGCGTGGCTGGCGCGACGGCCCGCCGCGTATCGCGTGGCCACGCGGCTGGCGGCCGCGACGCTGGGGCTGCTGGGCCGCCGGCGCGGGCGGTTCGCGTCGCTGCCCTTCGCCGGTGGCTGGACCGCCGGCCGCGACCTGCCGGCACCCGAAGGCGACACGTTCATGGCCCGCTACACACGGCAGCAACGGGCCGGCCGATGAGCAAGGAGGCCATCCTCGGCGCCATCCGCCGCGGCCTGAAGCGCGGACCCTTGCCGGCGGACCAGGCAGCGATGTTGCAGGACCGGCTGGACGGCCATCCCCGCCACCTGATCCCGGCACGCAGCCGCGTCAGCCGGGCGGCGCAGGTGGATTTGCTGGTGCATTACATCGAGCGGGAGTTCGGCACCGTCGACCGCCTGCCGGACACGGATGCGGTGCCGGACGCGCTGGGCGCGTACTTGGCGGCGCACAACCTGCCGGCCGCGGCGGTGATGGCGCCGCATCCGGAACTGCAGGCGATTGCCTGGTCGCGACGGCCGCTGCTGGTGCTGCGCGAAGGCCGGGCGCACGCGACCGACCAGGTTAGCGTGCAACACGCTTTCGCCGCGGTGGCGGAAACGGGAACGCTGATGCTGCCGTCCGCGCCGGAACGCCCGACCACGCTGAACCTGCTGGCCGACACCGCAGTGGTGGTGCTGCGGGCCAGCCGGGTGGTCGGCGCCTACGAGGATGCGTGGGACCTGTTGCGCGCAACCGGACCGATGCCGCGCAACGTCATGCTGGTCACCGGCCCGTCGCGCTCGGCGGATATCGAGCAGACGCTGGAACTCGGCGCCCACGGGCCGCGCCGGCTGCACGTGCTGCTGATCGAGGACGACCCGGCGGCCATCACCCGGAGCGTGGCGGCCTGATGACCGTGCCGTTGCGGCGAGGCTAGCATGAAGCGGCGTGGCCTCAGCGACGCGGACCAGGCAGCCTGGACGTCGTACGCCCGGCACGTCGCCGCCTTGCCGGGCCGCGCCCTGCCGGCGCTGACACCGGAAGCCCCGCTGCCGGCGGCGCCGGCGTCACCCGCCGTGGCACCCATCGTGTTGCGGGTGGCGCGCGCGGCGGCGCCCAGCTTCGTCACCGTCGGCGAGCAGCCGGGCGGGGTGGACAACAGCACGTGGTCGCGCTTGCGCACTGGCAAGCTGGCGGTGGGACGCACGCTGGACCTGCACGGCCGCACGGCGCAGCACGCGTTCCATGCCCTGCAAGGCTTCCTGCTCCGCGCGCATGCGGACCGGGTGCGCTGCGTGGAGGTGATCACCGGTCGCGGGCGCGGCGAAGGCGGCGGCGTGATCCGGCGGGAACTGCCGCTGTGGCTCAACCTGCCGCCGTTGCGGCCGTTGGTGCTGGCCGTGACGCACCCGCATGCGGCCAATTCCGGGTCGGTGCGGCTGTTGCTGCGCAAACCCCGATGACGCCGTTCGGCGAGCATCTGCGTAGCCTGCGCTCCGCGCGCGGCATGACGCTGAAGCAGTTCGCCGCGGCGCTGCAACTGTCCAGCGCCTATGTGTCAGCCCTTGAGCACGGACGCCGCGGCGTGCCCAGCGCCGGGCTGCTGCACCAGGTGTGCGAGGCGCTCGGGCTGATTTGGGAGGAGGCCGACGAACTCACCCGGCTCGCCCGGCTGTCGCATCCCCGCGTGGTGGTGAACACGGCCGGGCTGTCGGCGCAGCAGACGGCGCTGGCCAACCGCATCGCCCGCGGCATCCGCGACCTGCCACCGGCCACGGTGTTGGCGATGCACCGGTTGCTGGACGAGCTCCCCGGCCGGCCGGGCGCCTAGAACAGCTTCTTGCCCTGGCCGTACATCACGACGACTTCCGTCGGTTCCGCCAGGTTCAGCATGGCCCGGGCACGCTCATCCAGGGCATCCGGGTCCAGGCGGTTGCTGCGCAGGCCGGCGACCTTGCGCTCCCAAACGTCCACGTCGGCGTTGGTGCGGGCGAGTTCGGCCTGGGCGACGCGAAGCTGGTCCTGCTGGCGGGCATAGGCCTGCAAGCCGCGGTCGCCCTGCGTGGCGCTCCACCCGAAATAGCCGGCAACGGCAAGCAGCATCACCGTGGGCACGATCGACTTCACCCGCCGCTTGATCTCACGCCCGATCGACATGCCTGTTCCCCGTCTCCGCCACAGCTTCGCATGCTCGCGACTTCGTGAGCAATGCGGCAGATACGAGCGGGTTGCGGAACGACGCTGGAGTGTGGCGTCAGCGCCGCAGGATGGAACGGCCGGCGTAACGAGCAGCGGCGCCTAGCTCGGCCTCGATGCGGATCAATTGGTTGTATTTCGCCGTGCGGTCGCTCCGGGACAGGCTGCCGGTCTTGATCTGCCCGCAATTGGCCGCCACGGCCAGGTCGGCGATGGTGTTGTCCTCGGTTTCGCCGGAGCGGTGGCTCATCACCGTGGCCATGCCGGCGCGGTGGGCGATCTCCATGGTTTCCAGCGTTTCGGACAAGGTGCCGATCTGGTTGACCTTCACCAGCACGGCGTTGCCGGTGCCGGCCTTGATGCCGCGGCGCAGGCGCTCCGGGTTGGTCACGAACAGATCGTCGCCCACCAGTTGCACGCGGCCGCCGAGTTCGGCGGTCAGGTGCGCCCAGCCATCCCAATCATCCTCGGCGCAACCATCCTCGACCGAGGCAATGGGGAAGCGGCCCACCAGATCGGCCAGGTAGGCGACCATGCCGGCCGCGTCCAGCGACTTGCCTTCGCCTTCCATCTCGTATTTCCCGCCGCGGTAGAACTCGGTGGCGGCGCAATCCAGGGCGAAGAACACGTCCTCACCGGGGCGGTAGCCGGCGGCCTCGCAGGCCTTGCTGATGAAGCCCAGCGCCTCGTCGGCGGATTTCAGGTTGGGGGCGAAGCCGCCTTCGTCGCCGACATTGGTGGCGTGGCCCGCCGCGCTCAGCGCCTTTTTCAGCGCCTGGAAGATTTCCGAGCCCATGCGGATGCCGTCCGCCACCGTGGCGGCGGCGACCGGCTGGATCATGAATTCCTGCACGTCGATCGGGTTGTCGGCATGCTGGCCGCCGTTGATGATGTTCATCATCGGCACCGGCAGGGTGCGGGCGTAGACGCCGCCGACATAGCGATACAGCGGCAGGCCGAAATCCTCCGCCGCCGCCTTGGCCACGGCCAAGGACACGCCCAGCACCGCGTTGGCGCCCAGCCGGGCCTTGTTGGCGGTACCGTCCAGGTCGATCAGCATGTCGTCAATCTTCACCTGGTCGGCGGCGTCCAGGCCGCTCAGCATGTCGAAGATCTCGCCTTCCACGTTCGCCACCGCCTGGCGCACGCCCTTGCCGCCGTAGCGGCTCTTGTCGCCGTCGCGCAGTTCCACCGCCTCGTGCGCGCCGGTGGACGCGCCCGACGGGATGGCGACCCGGCCCATCGCCCCGCTATCCAGCACCACGTCCACTTCCAGTGCCGGATTGCCGCGGCTGTCGAGGATTTCGCGGGCGACGATGTCGGCAATGGCGGCCATGCACGGGTTCTCCGACGAGATGGTATTGTTGCGGCGCGGATAGGATGGCACGGAGGACAAAGCAAGCGCGACCGCGGTCGGCAACTCCCGCCGAACCGGCTCGCGTGGTGGAGGATGCCTATGTCAGCGACCGAGTCCCCCGTCGGAGCCGTTCCCCCCGCGCCGCCGGCGTCACGCTGGGCAGGCCGGGCGGTGGCGAGCCTGGGCGCGCTGCTGCTGCTGGCGGGCTGCCAAACCTACACGCCCTATCGCGACGCGAACGGCCGGGCCAACCCGGACATGGCCGCGGTGATCGACACCTATGTCCGGCTCGGCGCCAAGCCGGTGCACGGGCTGACGGTGGACCAGGCGCGCGCCCAGCCCACGCCCGGCGACGCGGTGAAGGCGGTGCTGCTGGCGCAGAACGGCGCCCCGATCGCGGAGCCGCTGGTGCAAACGCGCGACCTCCAGGTGGACGGCGCGGCCGGGCCGTTGCCGGCGCGGCTGTATGACGCGACGCCGGGCAAAGCGGGCGAACCGATCATCCTGTATTTCCACGGCGGCGGCTGGGTGACCGGCGACCTCAACACCTACGACGCGTCCGACCGCGCCCTGGCCAGCCAGGCGCATGCCAAGGTGCTGTCGGTGGCCTACCGCCTGGCGCCGGAGAACCGGTTCCCCGCCGCGCATGACGACGCGTTCGCCGCGTATCGCTGGCTGCTGGCCAATGCCGGCCAGCTCGGCGCCGACCCGCGGCGGATCGCGGTGGCGGGGGAGTCGGCCGGCGGCAACCTGGCGATCAACGTGTCGATCGCGGCGCGGGACGCCCACATCCGGCCGCCGGTGCACGAGCTGCTGATCTACCCGGTGGCCGGCACGGACACCAAGACGCCGTCCTACATCGCGGATGAGCACGCGATCCCGCTCGGGCGCGACGACGTGCTTTGGTACGTCAACAACACGATCCGCGGCCCGGCGGATTTGCAGGACCCGCGGTTGGACCTGATCGGCAAGGCGGACCTGCACGACCTGCCGCCCACCACCATCATCTCCGCGGAAATCGATCCGCTGGAATCCGACGGGACGTTCCTGACCTACAAGTTGCAGGCGCAGGGTGTCACGGTGGACCGCATCGAGTATGGCGGCACGACGCACGAGTTCTTCGGCATGGGGGCCGCCGTGGCCCGGGCGAGGAATGCGGAGGACTTTGCCGCCAAGGCGCTGGACGCCACCTTCGACAAGATCGGCAACCCGCCGCCGCCACGCGTGGTGCGTGCCGCGGGGCGCCGGGCCGCCGCACGGCACGCCGCGACGCACCGCCGGCAGCCTCGGTGATGGCCATGGCCGAGATCACCAGCCTGGAAGCATTGGAAGCGCTGTATGGCGCGCCGCAGGACCCGTCCCTGGTCAAGGTGACGGACCACGTCACGCCGCACTACCAGCGGTTCATCGAGGCATCGCCTTTCGTGGCGCTGTCCACGGTCGGCGAGGACGGGGCGGATTGCTCCCCCCGCGGCGACGAAACCGGCTTTGTGCGGGTGGCGGACCCCCACACGCTGCAGATGCCGGACCGGCGGGGCAACAACCGGTGCGACACACTGCGCAACATCGTGGTGGATGGCCGGGTCGGGCTGCTGTTCCTGGTGCCTGGGTCGGGCACGACGCTGCGCGTCAACGGCACGGCCCGGCTTTCCGTCGACCCGGCGCTGTGCGCGTCGTTCGCCGTGGGCAGGGCGGCGCCGCGCAGCGTCATCGTCGTTGCCGTGCAGGCGGTGTATTTCCAGTGCGCCCGGGCGATCGTGCGCGCCGATTTGTGGAACCCGGAACGGCACGTCGACCCGGCAACCCTGCCGACGCCCGGCGCCATCCTGGCCGCGCTCAGCGAGGACAAGGTCGGCGGCCCCGAGTACGACCGCCTGTGGCCGGAGCGTGCCCGCCAAACCATGTGGTAATCCGGCTCGGAGGACGCGCGCAATCGGCATGATCCGGGCGACATTCCATGTTGCCACGCCCTGCGGTAGCCTTTTTCGGTGCGACGCGCGTAAGCCGGCTCGGCCTTGTCCTGGCGGGCAGCTACCTGCTGTTGTCAGCGGTCAGCATCGCCTGGGGCTTCAGCGTGGAGAATGTCGAAGCCCGCAAGTCGTTCATCCTGCAACTGCCACTTCTGCCAGCCTTGGTGTTGTTCGGGGTGGCTTGGGTTGCTGCCGTTGCTTGCGCGATATTTCGTGGGCGTGTCGCGTTCGGCGTGATCATCCCGGTCATCGCCGCCGCCCTGTATGGCTTGGGCAGCCTGGTCGGCCGGCTCAGCGTCCAGGCCCGGCTCGTCGCCGGCTGCGTCGTGCTGCTGGTGGCGACCGTCGCAACGATGTGGCCGTTGCGCCGCTGACGCGCTGGCCCTTCGTGCGGGCGCGCGTCACGCCAGGCGCGTGCGCCGTGCCTCGTAGGCCTTGAGGTGCAGAAAGGCGACGCGGAGCATCGGTGACGCGCCGGGGGCACCGCGTTGCAGCAGGTCCCCCACGATGTGATCGACCTCCACGGCGCCCCCACGCTCGACATCGCGCAGCATGGAGGCGGTGAGGGGCGACCTTGCGGTCGTGACGACGGCCTTCAGGCGCTCGACTGCGGCGGGGCGGGGGGAGAAGCCAGACCGGGTGGCGATGGCGACGCACTCGTCGGCGAGGGCGAGAGGGATTTCGGACGCACCCGCCGCCACCACGTCGCCGATCGTGCTGCGCATCAGGCAGGTGGTGCAGGCGATCGTGGTGATGAACACCCACTTCTCCCACATATCCAACAGGATCGTCTCGCTCAGCCGCCCGCCTACCGGTGCCAGGGCGGTCGCAAGCGCAGCGGTGACGGGGGAGGCCGGGCCGGCGGATCGCTCGCCGAGCGACAGCGCCTGCATCTCACCGAACTGGCGGATGGTGCCGTCGGCTTCCAGCGTGGTGGAGATCTGGCACTGGCCGCCCAGCACCGCCGCCGGGCCGAACCGGCTGGCCAGCGCGTCCAGATGGGCCATGCCGTTCAGCAACGGCAGGATCTTGGTGTGCGGGCCGACCGCCGGCGCGACGGAGTCGATCGCGTCCGCCAGGTCGAACGCTTTGCAACTGAGCACCACCGCGTCATACGGGACGGCGATGGCGCCGGCCTGCACGGTGGGCGGCGCCGCGATCGCCAGATCGCCGCGCGGGCTGCGGATCGCCAGCCCGTGCTCCGCCAACGCTGCCGCCCGCTTGGGCCGGACCAGGAAGGTCACGTCCGCGCCGGCCTCCAGCAAGCGGCCGCCGAAATAGCCGCCGATCGCGCCGGCGCCGAGCACCAGGATACGGGGTGTCATGGCATGCTCCTGCCGGCTCATTGCCGGGCGGTCTGGTCGAACATCAGGCAGGTGGTGCTGGCGGTGGCGCAAAGGTGGCCGGCGGCATCGGTGGCGCGGCCTTCCGCCACTGCGACCTGGCGGCCGTCATGCACGACCTGGCCGGTGCCGGTGATCAGCCCGCTCGCCGCCGTGATGGCGCGCAGGTAGTTCACCTTCAGCTCCAGCGTGGTGTAGCTGCGGCCCTGCGGCAGGGTGGAATGCACCGCGCAGCCCATCGCGGAATCCAGCAAGGTGGCGATCATCCCGCCATGCATGGTGTTGTTCGGATTGTTGAGGTGGCCGCCCGGCGGCAGCGTCATGCAAACCCGGCCAGGCGCGATCTCGCCCATGGCCAGGCCGAGCAGGCTGGCGATCGGGGCCCGCGCCAACTCGCCGGCCGCCATGGCGCGGAGGTACTCGATGCCCGGCAGGGTCGCGCCGGCTCGGCGTGCGGGCTCCGGGTCTTCCCACGCCACGACGTGCTCGCGGGGCCGCTCGTCCGTTGGCTCCTCCCCGGTGCGCCGATCGAACACCAGCAGGGTGGTGCTGGCAGTGGCGTATAGGCGTCCGGCCGCGTCCATGATGCGGGCCTCCGCCACGCCAACCTGCCGCCCGGTGTGCACGGCGACACCCTCGCCGATCACCTCGCCGGTCGCTGTCGTGATGGCGCGGAGGTAGTTGACCTTGATCTCCAACGTCACGCAGCTACGCCCGGCCGGCAGGGTGGAATGCACCGAGCACGCCAGCACGGTGTCCAGCACCGTGGCGATGATGCCGCCATGCACGGAGCCCAGCGGATTGTAGTGGTATTCCGCGGGGGTGAGCGCCATGCGCACCCGCCCGGGCTCGACCCCGACCATCCGCATGTCGATTAGGCTGGACACGGGCGGAAGCGGCGCGTGTCCGGCGGCGGTGGCGCGCAGGGCATCCAGGCCGGATAGGCCCGGCGCCGTCGGGCGTGGCCGATCCCACCGCACGACCCGCTGCCGCCCGGCTGCCTCAGCCAAGCACGGCGGCCTTTTCCCGGTTGCGCCGGAGGCGGTATTCCGGCCCTTCCACCGGCAGGCCGGTGCTTCGATCCACCAGCACCGGGTCGGCCGGGCGCCCGGTCGCCGCGTGGACCAACTCGACCACCGGGCCATCCGGCGCGAAGTGCCGGTTGCCCCAGACCATCAGGCTCAGCATCACCGGGCGAAAGTCGCGGCCGCGCGCGGTCAGCACGTATTCGTCACGCGGCGGGCGCTCACAATAGCGCCGCCGTTCCAGCAGGCCCGCCGCGACCAGTGCCTTCAACCGGCGGGTGAGGATGTTGGGCGCCACGCCCAGCGTGTCGCGGAACTCGTCGAACCGGGTCTTGCCGTTGAACGCCTCACGCAGGATCAGGATGCTCCACCATTCCCCCACATGCTCCAGGCTGCGGGCGATCGGGCACGGCATGTCACTGAACGAGGTCCGCTGCATCGGCCGAAACTATCAAGGTGAAAGTGAAGCGTCAAAGACGGTCAGGCGGTGATGGCGTCGATCTCCGCCAGTTCCTCCGCCGTCAGCTTCCAACCGCCGGCGGCGACGTTCTGCGCCACCTGCTCCGCCTTGGTGGCGCCGGCGATCACGCTGGCGACCGGGCCGCGGGCCAGCAGCCAACTGAATGCCAGTTCCACCATGGTGTGCCCGCGGGCGGCGCAGAAATCCGCCAGCTTTTCCACGCGCGGCCAATGCGCGTCGGTCAAATAGCGCTCGGCCAGCCGCTGCGTGCTGGTCAGCCGCGCGCCTTCCGGCATCACCGCGTTGCGCTGGTATTTCCCCGTCAGCAGGCCGCTGGCGAGCGGGAAATACGGCAGCAGGCCGAGGCCGAAATGCTCCGCGGCGGGCAGCAGCTCCTTGTCCGCGTCGCGCACCAGCAGCGACAGCTCGTCCTGGCAGGAGATGAAGGGGGTGAGGTGACGGTCCTTCGCCGTCCACATCGCGTCCGCCACCTGCCAGGCGGCGAAGTTCGAGCAGCCGATGTAGCGGACCTTGCCGGCGCGCACGAGGTCGTCCAGCGCGCGCAAGGATTCCTCCAGCGGCGTCTTCGGGTCGAAGCGGTGCTGCTGGTATAGGTCGATCCAGTCGGTGCGCAGCCGCCGCAGGCTGTCCTCCACCGCCCGCACGATGTAGCGGCGGGACGCGCCCGCCAACTGCCCGGCATCGTCCATCGGCATGGCGAACTTCGTGGCCAGCACGATGTCGCGTCGGCGCGCACCCAGCACCTCGCCGAGGATTTCCTCGGACGCACCCTTATGGCTGCTCGGGATGCCCTGGGCGCCATACACGTCCGCCGTGTCGAACAGCGTGATACCGGCGTCCAGCGCGGCGTGGATCACCGGGCGGGACGCTGCCAGGTCCAGCCGCCCGCCGAAATTGTTGCAGCCGAGGCCGATGGTGGAAACGGTCAGGCCGGAGCGGCCGAGCGTGCGATGGTCCATGTTCTAATCCTTCAGCCGCGGTGGGAGGGCAGGGAAGCGATCTCGTCCAGCAGCTTGCGCGCCATGGCGTCGCCGAAGGTCGCGAAGTCATGCACCTCCACGACGAAGCTGCCGATGCCGCCGGTGACATTCTCCCGATACCAGTTCGTCAGCCCGCCCGGCGGCTGGGTATGGGCGAAGGTGTAGGAGACCGGGTGGTCGTTGATGATGGTCAGGCCGTTGACCGTGATGTCCGCCTTGACCGCATCGTCGCGCGCGTCCGTGACCGGGCGGCCGGCATTGTTGGTGCCGTCCCCGCTCACGTCGATGACCTTGCGCGCGTCGCCGAAGCCGCCCTCGGCCAGCATCTTGGCCGCCAGATCGACTCCGCTGCTGATGGCGGTGCGGCCGAAGGAGGAGCGTGGGAGCGCGATCAACGCGGCGGCAAAGGCGCGGGCCGAGGCGTCGTCGGTGATGACCGTCCAGCCGGTCAGCGCCTGCACCTGGTCCGGGTTGGAGAACTCGACATAGGCGACGGCGATGCGTCCCCTGGGGCCGCCCTGGATGGCGGCGACGACCCGCGGGTCGGTGAAGGCGGCGGCGTAGCCCCGCTTTTCCAACTGGAACTCGGATTCGTCGATCGACCGCGACACGTCGGTGACCAGCACCAGCGCCACGTCCACCGGCTCCGTCGCCGCGCGGGCGGCGACGGAGCCGAGGAGAAGCATGGCCAGGATGAGGGGGCGCATCCTGGCCATGCCGGTCAGCGCATGATTTCGAGTTGGATGCCGTCCGCCGAACCGGACAAGCGCGCGCCCTTGGTCACGTCGTCGATGCGCAGTTCCACGCCCTGGCCGTTCTTGAGGAACTGGCCGCCGAGGCCGTTGCCCAGCGTCGCTTCCCCGGTCGCGGCGCCGTAGGTGCCGTTGAAATCCTCCAAGCGGTGCAGGTTGTAGACCCGGCCGTGGCCCACGATGCGGCTGAAGCCGACATCGGCGACCGTCACCCCCTTGATGGAGAAGCGGTAATGGTGGCCGGCATAGGTCAACTCGCCGTTGCCCCAGGTGTAGCCGACGCCCACCGCGGCGGCCCGCGCCGTGATGGTCACCCGGCCGACCACCGGGCCGGGCGCCCCTGGATCCTGCTTGGCGAAAGCCGGGACGGAAACCGCGAGCGCGGTTGCAACGAGGAAGCCGCCAAATGCGCGGCGGGCAGCAAGAGTCATGGAGCAAATACCTTCAGAACAGACCGATCCAGCGGAAAACCCGCCTTCGCCAACAACTCTGCCCTCCGTCCCGGTCAATGGCTAGCCCACACGATCCGGTGCATCCACGCCACGTCCTTCAAGTCGAAGCTGTGGTCCTTGTGCGCCGGGTTCAGGCTCTTCAGCTCCACCCGGCGGGCGGAGCGGCGGGCCAGTTGCTTGGCCATCACCTCGCCGGCCAGGGTGCGCACTACCACGCGGTCGCCACGGCGGATCGGTGCCGCCGGGGACACGATCACCACGTCGCCGTCGCGGAACACCGGCTCCATGGACGTGCCGGAGATTTCCAGCGCGTAGGCGTTGAGGTCGCCGATCTCCGGCAGGCTCACCTCGTCCCAGCCGCCGCCCACCGGGTAGCCGCCGTCGTCGAAGAACCCGTCGGACCCGGCCTGCGCCAGGCCGATCAGCGGGATGCGGCGCTGCTGCGACGCCATGCGCGGCGCGGAGGACAGCGCCCGCGCCCCCGACACCAGGGCGGTGAAGGCTTCCAGGCTGGCCCCGGTGGCGTTCAGCACCTTGGCGAGGCTTTCCGTGCTGGGCCAGCGGGCGCGGCCGTCCGGCATGGCGCGCTTGGACGGGTTGAAGGTGGTCGGGTCCAGGCCGGACGCGCGGGCCAGGCCCGACACGGACAAGCCGTTCTCCGCCGCCAGCGTGTCCAACGCGCGCCAGATATCCTCGTGCTTCACACCCTGTCCGTTCCAGCAAACGATCTGGCCGACTCGGCCACACCGCACCGTAATGGGAATTAACACCGACGCCTATAGGAATTAACACCGATTTTGCTTGCCACTCCCCCGGCGCGTGGGTTTATGTTCCTGTTCTGTTCACGCCGAGGGCCGCGATGCTTGCTTTACGCCGTTTGCACAGCGAAGCCGAAATCCGCCCGTTCC
The DNA here is from genome assembly GCA_965199555.1 of Acetobacteraceae bacterium. Classification (GTDB taxonomy): domain Bacteria; phylum Pseudomonadota; class Alphaproteobacteria; order Acetobacterales; family Acetobacteraceae; genus LMUY01. The sequence continues at coordinate 88,512 of CBDASJ010000017.1, forward strand.
GCAGCGCGGAGGACGCTTGGCTGTGGACCATGGCCGTGTTGCTGGCCCGCCGCGACGGCGCCGGGCTGGCGTGGCGCCCCGACGGCCCCGCGCGGCCTTGCGACCCGGAAGACGTGATCCGCTGCCTGGATCGCATCTACCGCCAACGCGGCATCGAGCTGCTGCACGTCCGCATCCTGCGCATTTGGGGCGAGCGGCAACGCCCGCCGCGGCCGAACCGGCTGTCCCAGCAGTCTGACTGGCGCCTGTGGCACAGCGCGCTGGGCCAGCTCGAATGGGCGCTGCGCGCGCGCGGCGTGGTTCGCTAAGTCAGGCGCCACGATAGGAAATATTGCCTAAACGAAAGGGAATACCATGAGCTTCGTCCTGCGCAGCCTGTCCGTGCTCGCCTACGCCAACGGCTTCACCCTGTGGCATTACCGGACCGGCGGCGACGCCCTGTCCGCCGTCGGCCGCACCGGCTATTTCGACGACGCCGTGGACATGATGGCCGGCGGCGACATCCTGCTGGTGTCCGCGCCGGAAGGCGGCCAGGTCATGTGCGTCACCGCCGAGGGCGGGCGGGTGACGGCGGAACCGCTCGCCTGATCAGGCCCGGCGGCGGGCGCGCTTGACCGCGGCGGAGGGTGCGATCTCCTCCGCGTGGCGGGCCAACCCCGCCGCCGTCGCTTCGAAGCGGCCGTCCGCCCGCTCGCAGGCAAAGCCGAGCTGGGACAGCCGGGCCAGGCACGGCCCGTCCTTCAGCCCGCCCGGCCGTCCGGCCGGCCCGACCAGCCGCAGCCGGTGCAGCGCCGAACGGCAGCAGGTTTCAAGATAGGGTTCGTCCCACATGACCGGAGCAATCGAACAAACCCGAAGCGGTGGCAAGCCCGGCTGGTGCGGTGGCGGCCGCGATGCGGCATAACGCCGTCATGACCCCCAATCTGGCCTCCGCCGCCATGCCTTTGCTGCGCCGCATCGATGCGGAGCGGGCGCACCACGTCGCACTCGGCGCGTTGCGGCTCGGCCTGGCGGGGCGGTCGGCGGGGATGGACGACCCGGCGCTCGCCACCACGCTGCTCGGGCGTCCGCTATGCAACCCGATCGGGCTGGCGGCCGGGTTCGACAAGGACGCGGTGGCCGCATCCGCCCTGTTGCGACTCGGCTTCGGCGCCGTCGAGCTGGGCACCGTCACGCCGCGACCGCAGGCGGGCAACCCGCGCCCCCGGCTGTTCCGACTCCATGGCGGCGCGGTGATCAACCGGATGGGATTCAACAATGGCGGCGTCGACGCCTTTGTCCCCCGCTTGGCCCGGGTGGCGCCGCCGCCGGGCACGCTGCTGGCCGCCAATGTCGGCATCAACAAGGAGGGCGCCGAGCCCGAGCGGGATTACCCGGCCCTGGTGGCGGCCGTGGCCCCGCACGTGGCCTATGTGACGCTGAACGTCAGTTCGCCCAACACCGCCGGGCTGCGCGGCCTGCAGGAAGCGGGCAGGCTGCGCGGCATCCTGCACGCGGTAATGGCCGTGCCGAACCGCCCGCCGATCTTCGTGAAGGTGGCGCCGGACCTGGCACCCGGCGCGCTGGAAGACATCGTCGAAGTCGCGGTGGACGCCGGCGTCGCGGGATTGATCGTGTCCAACACCACCGTCGCCCGGCCGGCCGGGCTGGCAGGCCGCCATGCCGGGGAAGCGGGCGGGCTGTCTGGGCCGCCGCTGCTCCAGCCGTCCACCGCCGTGCTGGCGCGGGCCTGGCGCTTGGCGGCGGGGCGGCTGGTGCTGATCGGCTGCGGCGGGGTGGCGACCGGGGCGGACGCGCTGGCAAAGCTGCGGGCCGGCGCGCAACTGGTGCAGCTTTACACCGGCTTCGCCGTGCACGGCCCGGCGCTGCTGCCGCGGATCAAGGCGGAACTGGCCGCCGCCCTGCGCCGGGACGGCTTCAACAGCGCGGCCGAAGCGGTGGGAACAGCGTCATGATCGTCCACGAAGGCATGTCGGCCCTGGCGGCGCGATATGACGGCTTCATCCTCGATCTGTGGGGCGTCATCCATGACGGCGTGGACCCGTATCCCGGCGCCGCCGACTGCCTGGCCCGGCTGCGGGATGCCGGCAAGCGCTGCGTGCTGTTGTCCAACGCCCCCCGCCGCAACGCCGCGGCGGAAGCGATGCTGCGGCGGATGGGCCTAGGGGCGGAGCTGTATTCCGGCATGATGACCTCCGGCGAGGCCGTCCACCTCGAGCTCGGCCGGCGCACCGACCCGTGGTTCGCCGCACTCGGCCGCACCGTCTGGCATCTCGGGCCGGAACGGGACCGCAACGTGATGGAGGGGCTGGACCTGCAGCAGGTCGCCACCCCGGCGGAAGCGGCCTTCGTGCTGAACACTGGCCCGGACGATCATCGCGGGCCAACCGACGTGGCGGCGTTCGAGGACGACTTGCAGGAATGCGCCCGCCACGGCCTGCCGATGATCTGCGCCAACCCGGATCTGGAGGTGATCCGCGGCGGCGTGCGGGTGATCTGCGCCGGTGCACTGGCGGAACGCTACCAGCAGATGGGCGGATCCGTCCGCTCGCTGGGCAAGCCGGACCCGGCGATCTACCGCCCGGTGCTGGACATGCTGGGCACGGCGAAAGACCGCACGTTGGCAGTTGGCGACTCGCTGCGGACGGACATCGCCGGTGCCGCTGCCGCTGGCGTCTCGTCCTGCTGGGTGCTCGGCGGCATCCACGGCGAGGCGCTGGCTGGTGACCACGATGCCGCACGGGCGGAGGCGCAGGCCGTTGGGCTCAGCCCGGTGGCGATCGTGCCCCGCTTCGTGTGGTAGGCTCAGGCGTGGCCGGCGACGCCTGACAGCAGCGCCGGGTCGATGCGCAAGGTGGCAAAGGCGCGGCGCCACTTGGTCGGGTGGTCGTCGTCGAACATCAGGTCCAGCGAGGGCGGCGCGGACAACCAGGTATTCTGCTGGATTTCCTGGTCCAACTGCCCGGCGCCCCAACTGGCGTAGCCCAGCGCCAGCAGCCCTTCGCGCGGGCCTTCCCCGGCAGCGATCGCCTTCAGCACGTCCAAGCTGGCAGTCAGCGCCACCGAATCGTCCACTTGCAGGCTGCCGTCCCCGGTCCAATCCGCGGTGTGCAGCACGAAGCCGCGGGCGCCGTCCACCGGGCCGCCGTCGCACAAGGTAATCTGCCGCGCCGGCGGTGTAGGCGCCACGTCCAACTGCTTCAGCAAATCGCCGAAGGTGGGGCTGGCCAGTGGGCGGTTGAGCACCAAGCCCATCGCGCCGTCCTCGGTATGCGCGCACAGGTAGATCACGCTGTGGGTAAAGCGCGGGTCTTCCATCGCCGGCATGGCGATGAGCAGTTGGCCGGTCAGGCGGCCGTCATCCGGCGCTTTCATTGTCTTGGGCATGGATAGCATCTTGGCGCGGTTTTCCGCCGCTGCAATGACCCATGACAAGGGAAATGCCCGGTGGTGACAGCCAGGCGGCATGCCGTTAGCGTGCCGGGCAACAGCACGAGGTCCGGACCATGACGATCAAGGTGGGCGACACCCTGCCCGAGATGAAGCTGATGACCGCCGGACCCGACGGGCCGAAGGAGGAAAGCACCGCTTCCCTGTTCGGCGGCAAGAAGGTCGTGCTGTTCGCCACGCCGGGCGCCTTCACCCCGACTTGCAGTGCCAAGCACCTGCCCGGCTTCGTGCAGCATGCCGACGAGTTCAAGGCGAAGGGCGTCGACGCGGTGATCTGCATGTCCGTGAACGACCCGTTCGTCATGGCGGCATGGGCCAAGGACCAGGGCGTCGACGGCAAGCTGGTGATGCTGGCCGACGGCTCGCACGCCTTGACCAAGGCGATGGGGCTGGAACTGGACCTGACTGCCCGAGGGCTCGGCGTTCGCAGCCAGCGCTTTGCCCTGGTGGCGGAGGACCGCAAGGTGACGCACCTCGCGGTCGAGGCACCGGGCGATTTCGATGTGAGCCGGGCGGAAACGGTGCTGGAGGCCGTATAGGCCGCAGCCTTTCGGCTAGGTGTCCCCGGATAGATCCCGCCGCAGCCGGTCAAGCTCCTCCGTGTAGCGGCGCAGGGCATATTGCTCCGTCAAGAGGCCGATCACCTTGCGCGTGTCGGCGGCGTCCACCACCACCAGGGCGTCCGACTCCGTGGACTCGAACATCTGCACCGCTTCCTTGATCGTCATCTGCGGCAGCAACACGTCCTTGGCATTGTGCAGGATTTCCGACACGCGGGTGATCGCCTCGTCCGTGCCGTGCGCTTCCGGCGTCAGCACCAGCCCGGCGTAACGCCCGGCCTCGTCCGTCACCACCACGCGGTCCGCCGATCCCAGCGGCACCTGGCGGCGGAACCCGGTGATGGTGGTGTCCGACCGGATGGTGCGCATGTCCCGCCGCATCATCCGCCCCACCGTCAGGTTACGCACCCAGCCGATATCCACCGCCGAGCGGATCGCTTCCCCGCGCAAGTGGAACCGCCAGGTCGCGAAGGAATAGCCGAAGGTGCGCCGCACGGTGATCGCCGACACCACGGAGGCGGCGAGCACCGCCACCGTCATCGGCAGGCTTCCCGTGCTTTCCAGTGCCAGGAACGCCATGGTCAGCGGGCCACCCACCACGGCCACCGCCATGGCGCTCATGCCGACCAGCGCGCACACCACCGCAGGGATGGCCTGCGTCGCGGTGATCGCCGCCAGCCCGGCGGCAAACAATTTGCCCGCCAGCGCGCCCAGGAACAGCGAAGCGAAGAACAGTCCACCGCGGAAGCCGGAGCCGATGGACACTGCGGACGCCACCGACTTGGCCAGGATGAGCAAAGCGATGTGCGTCGCGGTATAAGGCGAGTCCAAGCCCAGCCGCAGCGCCTCGTGGCCGGACGACAGCACTTGCGGCGACCATAGCGCCAGGCCGCCGACCACCACGCCGCCCAGCACCGGGCGCAACCACACCGGGACGCCGCTGCGCCGGATCCACGACTCCACCAGCGTCACCCCGCGCATGATGGCGATCCCGCCCAGCGCGCACACCATGCCCAGCGCCAGCACCGGCAGGTAATCCACCGGTTCCAGCGCCGACGGCACGCGGATGTCGAACCCGGCCGTGTCCGTGCTGAGCACGCGGGTGACGAACACGGCGACGATGGACGACACCACCACGGGCGCCAGCGTGGCCAGCGAGTACGTGCCGATCACCAGCTCGAACGCGTAGAACGACCCGGTCAGCGGCGCCTGGAACGCCGCCGCGATCGCCCCGGCCGCACCGCACCCCACCAGCAGCCGCAGATCGTTGCGCCGCAAGCGGAACGACCTGCCAAGGCGGGACGCCAGCGCGGAACTGATCTGGGTGTAGCCGGCTTCCAGCCCGACGGACGCGCCCACCCCGTTTGACAGCACGGTCTGCGCCGTCACGAACAGGCTGTCGCTGAGCGACATGCGGCCGCCATGCAGCGCGTTGGCCTCGATCGGGTCGACGGTTCGCCGGTTCCACCAGCGCGCGATCGCCCAGCCGGCCAGCCCGACCAGCAATCCCCCCAGCGTCGGCACGCCGATCGCGCGCAGCCGGTTGATGTTGACCGAGCCGGACAGCCGGTCGCCGCGCTGCAACTGGAACAGCCATTCGTGGCTGGTTTGCGTGGCGAGCGTCATCAGGTGCACGCACAAGCCGGACGCCAGCCCCACGCCAGCCGCCAAAACGACCAACCACAGCTCGTCCCCGCGCACCAGGGCGCGGAAGGTCTGCGGCGCGTGCAGCACGACGTCGCCAAGCCAGCGGCGCGCCCGTTGCGCCCGGCGCTCGCTGGTCGGCGGGGCTTGTATCGTGGCGGACCCCGCGCCCGCAGACCGCAAGGACATCGGGCTGGCCCGCTCCTTCTGCTTGAAAGACCAATGCCCGGCGATGGCCGGGCAAGCGGCCCCTTCATGGAACCATGTCTCGCCCCGCACAATGCACGCCGCTCATGAACATCACTAAAATCCGGGAAATGTCGTCACCGCAACAAACTGCCGGGTTGCCGTGCGGTATTGGGGTGACAGGAAAACGGAGCACGCCGCTTGGCCGACCAAAAGATCGCCGTCATCACGGGTGCGACCGCCGGGCTGGGCCGATGGGTGGCGTTCGGTCTGGCGCGGGCGGGCTACCACACGGTGATGGTCGCCCGCGACGCCGGCCGCGGGGAGGCGACGCGGCAATGGATCGCGGAACACGCCCGCGGCGCCGTGACCGAGCTGGTGATCGCCGACCTGTCGTCGCTGCGGCAAACGCGGGAAGCGGGGGAGGCGATCGCCGCCGCCCATCCCCGCATCGACGTGCTGGTGAACAACGCCGGGCTGATCACGCGGCGTCGGCGGGTCACGGCGGAGGGCCACGAGATGATCCTGGCCGTGAACCACCTGGCGCCGTTCGTGCTCACCGCCGCGCTGGAGCCGGCGTTGCGTGCCGGCGCCCCGTCCCGCGTGGTGAATGTCGGCTCCACCGCGTCCGACCGCGCCAGCCTGCACGTGGCGGACCTGGAGGGCGCGCGCGCCTGGAACCCGCTGTCTGCCTATGGCCGGTCCAAGCTGGCGCTGATGATGGCGACGTTCGAGCGGGCGCGCCGGCTGCAAGGCACCGGCGTCGCGGTCAACGTGGTTCACCCCGGCGTGGTGGCGACGGACCTCGCCCAGATGCCCGGCCCGATCGGCTGGGGCTGGTCCGTGATGAGGCCCTTCATGATCACGCCGGAACGCGGTGCGGTGACGCCGCTGCACCTGGCGCTGTCGCCCCTGGTGGAGGGCGAAACCGGCAAATACTGGAAGCGCAGCCGCCCGGCGCGGCCGAACCGGCAAACGCGGGACACCGCGCTGGTCCGGCAGTTGTGGCAGGAGACGGAGCGGCTGGTCGGTTGACGGCGCCCGCCAAGCTGCCGAGATAACGCCCATTCACGCCGGAGCCAGCACCATGACTTTGCCGCAGACCATGCAATTCATCGAGGTGGCGCAGCCCGGCGGTCCCGAAGCGATGCAGCTCGCCAGCGGGCCGGTACCGCAGCCGGGTGAAGGGGAGGTGCTGGTGCACGTGGCCGCCGCCGGGGTGAACCGCCCGGACGTGCAGCAACGCAAGGGCGCCTACCCGCCGCCGCCCGGTGCCAGCCCGCATCTCGGGCTGGAGGTCGCCGGCGAGGTTGCGGCGGTCGGCCCCGGCGTGACGATGGCGGTGGGCGAGAAGGTGTGCGGCCTGGCCAATGGCGGCGGCTATGCCGAGTACTGCAGCATCCCCGCCAGCCAGTGCCTGCCCTGGCCGAAAGGCTACGACGCCGTGCGTGCCGCGGCCTTGCCGGAAACCTTCTTCACCGTATGGGCCAACCTGTTCGACATCGGCCGGCTGTCGGCCGGCGAGTCGGTGCTGATCCATGGCGGCAGCAGCGGCATCGGCACCACGGCGATCCAGCTCGCCAAGGCGTTCGGCGCCCGGGTCTACGTCACGGCCGGTTCGCAGGAGAAATGCGACGCCTGCCTGAAGCTCGGCGCCGATGCCGCGATCAACTACAAGGCAACGGATTTCGCCGAAAGCATAAAGCAGTTCACCAACGGCGCCGGCGTGGACGTGGTGCTCGACATGGTGGGCGGGCCATACGCGCAAAAGAACCTGCGCTGCCTGGCGATGGACGGAAGGCTGGTGCTGATCGCCTTCCTGGGTGGCCCGAAGGTCGAGCAGTTCGATCTGACCACGGTGATGACCCGGCGGCTGACGGTAACCGGCTCCACCATGCGGCCCCGCACCGCGGCGCAGAAGGCGGCGATCGCGCAGTCGCTGCTGGCGAAGGTGTGGCCGAAGCTGGAAGACGACAGCGTCGCCCCGGTCATCCACACGGTGTTCCCCTTGGCCGAGGTGGCGGAGGCGCACCGCCTGATGGAAAGCAGCGAGCATGTCGGCAAGATCATGCTGACCGTTTAACCGGATGCTCAAATACGCGGATCGCTCCGTCCGCAGGGCTCTGCCCTGCACCCGAAAGGGGATAGTCATCCCCTTTACCCCTGTCATGCAGGTGTCCAGAGGACGACTGTCCTCTGGTGGGGTTCGGGGCAACGCCCCGGAATCCGTTACCCACACCTCCTCGGCTAGCTAAGGCGATGCGCCTCGCGATCCGCGACGCCGGGCAGGGCAGCCCGGTCGTCCTGTTGCACGGCCTGTTCGGCTCCGCCCGCAATTTGGGCGGCTTGGCACGGGCCTTGGCACCGGCGCACCGCGTGGTGTCCATGGATTTGCGCAACCACGGGGACAGCCCGCACGCGGCCGGCATGGGCTACGACACCATGGCGGAGGACGTGGCGGACACCATGCAGGCGGCCGGCCTGGAGCGTGCTGCCATCCTCGGCCACTCGATGGGCGGCAAGGTGGCGATGCGGCTGGCGCTGTCGGCGCCGCAGCGTGTGAGTCGGCTGGTGGTGGCGGATATCGCGCCGGTCGCCTACCCCTCGCATTTCGGCGGCTTCGCCCGCGCCATGGCAGCCATGCCGGCCACCCTGTCGCGTTCGGCGGCGGATGCGATGTTGGCGCCGGACGTGCCGGACCCGGCGATCCGCTCCTTCCTGCTGCATAATTTCCGCCCCGGCGAAGGCTGGCGGATCGGGCTGGCGGAGATCGTCGCCGCCTTGCCGCGGATCGAGAACTGGGACGCGTTGGGCGAGCGCTATGACGGGCCAACCCTGTTCGTCACCGGCGCGCAGTCGGACTACGTGACGCCGGAGCACCGCCCGGCGATCCTGCGGCTGTTTCCCACCGCAAAGTTCGTCGCGATCGAGGGGGCGGGCCATTGGCTGCATGCCGAGCAGCCCGCCGCCTTCAATGCCGCGGTGGCAGCATTCCTGGCGTAGCGGCCTACACCCACTCGCCCCGCCGCATCACCGGCTCACTGCTACCGTCCATCCGCATCCCATCGACGTCGATCTCGCCGGAGCCGATCATCCAGTCGATGTGGATCAGGCTGGTGTTGGCGCCGCGCTGGGTCAGCTCCGCCTCGCTGGCGGTGGAGCCGCCTTCCAGGCAGGTGCGATAGGCCTGGCCGATGGCGATGTGGCTGGCGGCGTTCTCGTCATACAGCGTGTTGAAGAACAGCAGGCCGCTCGCGGAGATGGGCGAGGAGTTCGGCACCAGCGCCACCTCGCCCAGTCGGCGGGCGCCGTCATCCGTGTCCAGCACCTTGTGCAGCACGGTTTGTCCGCTGCTGGCCGTCGCGTCCACGATGCGCCCGGCCTCGAACCGCACGGCGATGTCCTGGATCAGCGTGCCGCCATAGGATAGCGGCTTGGTGCTGCGAACCTGCCCGTCCACCCGGGCACGGTGCGGCGTGGTGAACACCTCCTCGCTGGGGATGTTCGGATTGCACACCACGCCGTTCTTCGCCCGCTCCGCCCCGCCAAGCCAAAGGTGGCCTTCCGACAGCCCGACGCGCAGGTCGGTGCCCGGGCCGCGGAAATGCAGCGCGTCGTAGCGCCGGGCGTTCAACTGGGTGGTGCGCGCGTGCAGGGTGGCGTTGTGGGCGGCCCAGGCGGCGACCGGGTCGGCCTGGTCGATGCGGGAGGCGGCAAAGATCGCGTCCCATAGCTTCGCCACGGCCGCGTCGGGCGGCAGGTCCGGGAACATCAGCGCCGCCCAGGCTGGCGTCGCGTACGACACGATGCTCCAATTGGTGTCGAAATTGGTGATCAGCTCCAGCGCCGGGCGATACGCGACGGAGCGGGCGCGGTTGGCGCGGGCCACCCGGTCGGGATCCTGCCCGGCCAGCAAGGCCGGGTTGTCGCCGCCGATCGCCAGCCGTGCCGCACCGTTGCGGTAGGCGTTGGCCATGCCCTCGTACATCCAGGCCGGCGCGTAATCGAACGCCGCGTCCGGCGCGTGCTGATAGCGTGCAAGCGTCGCCTGCTCGTCGGACAGCAGGGTGGTCACCAGGCTGGCGCCCGCCTTGTAGGCGTGTTCGGTAATGCGGCGCACCAACGGCACCGCGTCCAGCGGCGCGGTCAGCACCACTTCCTGGCCCGGCTGCAACCCGAGCCCGACCTGCACGGCGACCTTGCCCAGCAAGTCCAGACGGGAGTCCAGCGTCATCGAGGCGGGCAGGGCGTCCATTCGTGGTCCTCCGGGTTGTTCGGCGTTCGCGGTGCCACATACCACATCTTCGGCTTGCGGCGCGGCCGTGCGGCTGGGATAGCTGCGGCCGGAAACCCTGCCGGGAGTTGTCGCTTGGTCCGCATCGCCGCCGTGATCGCCATACTCCTGCTCGCCGGGTGCAGCGCCGCCGATTTCAACCGGCCCGGACGGGTGCCGGATTACCACCACCCGTTCGTATCGGGGCCGGCCAATTCCGGATACGAGCCGCCCAACAGCCTGCCGCCGTGACGCGCGCCAGGCTACCCGCCGGCTGAAAGGATCAAGGGCAGCGTCAGCCCGGCGATCAGCCCGAGCTGCGGCGCGTCCGCTTGGCTGAAGCGGTCGCCGGCGGCGGAGATGCTGAGGCTGGCGATGCAGCGCCCGCCAAACATCACCGGCACGTTCACCATGCCGCCGACCCCAAGGCTGAAGATCAGCGCGTGGTCGAAGAAGGTGCGCTCGATATCGGCGGCGTTGTGGCAGATGTAGAGCTCGCCTTCATCCAGCGTCTTCTTGCCCCAATGCGTGTCCTTCTTCTGCTTGCGGCCGCCGACCGGGTAGGCTTCGGTGTTGCTGGAAAACAGCCGCTCGACCTCCGCGGTGGCGTGGAGGTGGTTGAGCGCGGTGAATAGCCGGCGGTCGTACAGCCGCACCGTCAAGGCGTCGATCGCCACCCACGCGGCGTCGCGATCCGGCCCCGCGGTCAGCCGCATGATGTGGGCCATGTCATCCATGGTGATGTCAGGCATAGTCTGTCTCCCGAGGAAGTTGGTGTTTGCTTCGCAGCACCGGGTGGTCACGTGCTTCCGGCACCAGGCCGCGGGTGCGGAAGCGCAGCACGACCAGCAGCGATGCGGTGACCAGGAATTGCTGCAAGGCCGCGCCCTGCACCGGGCCGAGCCCGGGGATCAGCGGCGTGATGAAGCGGGTGCCTTCCAGGAACAGCACGATCACCACGCCGCCCAGCACCGCGCCGCGGTTGTTGCCGACGCCGCCCGACAGCAGGGCCATCTTGATGTAGAGGGTGAGCAGCGGAACGAAGATGTCCGGCACCACGAACGAGGTGTAATGCGCGTACAGCGCGCCGGCGAGGCCGATGGCGGTGCAGCCGATGCCGAAAGCCAGAACCTTGAAGGCGAGCACCGGCTTGCCGGCGACCGCCGCCACCTGGTCGTCGTCCCGGATGGCGCGCAACACCCGGCCGAACGGCGAGTAACTCAGCCGCTGCATGACGAAATAGGCGGCCAGCACGATGGCGACCACGAGCGCTAGGTAGGCCAGGTTGAACTCGGACGGCGTTAAGGCGCTGCGCCACGGCCCGGGAATGCCGGAGATGCCGTCCGTCCCGTTGGTCAGCCACGTCTCGTTGCTGGCGGCCACCCGCAGCGACTCGGCAAATCCGAGCGTGACGATGGCCAGGTAGTCGCCGCGCAGCCGCGCCGTGACCAGCGCCACCAGCGCGCCGGCGAGCCCGCCCGCCACCGCGCCGGCCGCCATGCCGACGCCGATCGCCACGCCCAGCTTCGTGGTCAGCAGGGCGGAGGTATAGGCGCCCACGGCAAAGAACCCGACCAGGCCGAGGTTCACCAGCCCGGCCATGCCCCAGATCACGTTCAGCCCCAGCGCCATCAGCGCATACAGCCCCGCGGTCACGGCCAGGGCGACGACGTAGTTCACCATCGCCTAATACGCCCGCTGCCCGAGCAGGCCGGACGGCCGCACCACCAGCACCAGTAGGATCGCCAGGAAGCCGATGACGCTGCGGTAGTTCGGCGTCAGCACCAGCAAGCAAAGCTCCTCACCGACCGACACGACCAGCGCGCCGAGCACGGCGCCGGGAATGCTGCCCAACCCGCCCACCACGGCAGCGGCGAACACCGACAGGATCACGCGAAACCCGGTGAGCGGGTCGATGGTGGTGTCGAGCCCGATCAGCATGCCGCCCAGCCCGGCCAGCCCCATGCCGACGAACGACACGATGCGCGCCACCCGCGCGGCGTCCACGCCCTTGATGCGGGCCAGCGCCGGGTTGTCCGCCACCGCCCGCATCGCCTTGCCGGCGCGGGTGAAGGCGAGAAAGGCGAACACCGCCACCATCACGACCAGGGCGATCCCCATGTTCTCGACCTGCTGCGGCCCGACATGCAGCCCGGCGAAGCGCCAATCGCGGGTGACCGGCAGGTCGTATTCCCGCAGGTCGTTGCCGAACGCCATGCGCAGCAGGTTTTCCAGCGCGATGGTCAGCGCGATGGAGCCGATGGCGGTGGTCACGAACCCGGCGGCGCGGAACGGGCGCAGCACCAGCTCGTCGCTCGCCACGCCCACCAGGCCGGCGAGCAGGAAGGCCAGCCCTAAGGACGGCACGACGGACAATCCGAACACGACGTTGCCGACCCACCCGGCGAACGCCCCCACCGTCGCGTGGGACGCGAGGGCGAAGTTGGGGAAGCGCAGCACCGCGTAGATCGCGCTCAGCCCGATGGCGGGAACGGCCAGGATGGTCCCCGCCATCAGCCCGTTGATCACCAGTTGGGCGACATCCGTCAGCAATCAGGCGACCTTCACGAAGCTCAGCGCGCCGTTCTTCACCAGCAGGTAGCGGAACTTGCAGTCCTGGATATCGCCGATATCGGTGAAGTCGCACGGGCCGCTGGCGCCCTCGTAGTTCACCTCGCCGCCCTTTGCCAGGATCGCCAGCCCGTCCACGGCGCTGTAGACCTTGGTGCCGTCGCCCTGCGCCACCCGGCGCACCGTGTCGCGGATCGCCGTGCCGGTCGCCGCCTTCGCCCGCGCGACCGACAGGCCCACCAGGCTCATCCAATCGACCGCCTGGGTCTCGTACCCGTCCGGGTTCGGCACGCCCAGCAGCTTCACCGCGCCGGCATAGGCCGGGGAGTCGATGTCGGCGGAGGGCTGCACGGTGTAGGTTCCTTCCGTGACGTCCTTCGGCAGCGCTTCCACCGACTTGCCGGTCAGCGCGTAGGATTGGGTGAAGCGCGGACCGTCATAGCCGGCGCGGAACAGATCCCGCAGCAGCACCGCCACGTCGGGCGTGTAGCCGTTCAGGTAGATCATGTCCGGCTTGTCGCGCAGCACCTGGTCGACCTCGGAGCGGTAGCTGGTCTTGTCCTTTTCGTAGATCAACCCGGCCACGAGTTGGGAGCCGTGCTGCGCCAACACCTCCTTCACCCGGTCCTGCGTCGGCACGGCGAAGGGCGACTGGATGGACATGATCGCCACCCGCTTGGCGCCGGTGGCGGCGATGAACTCCGCATGCTTGGCGCCTTGCAGGTAGTTGTTGGGCTGGGTGCGGATCAGGTAGCCCCCGTGCGGCAGCCGGGTGATGGTGTCGGCGCCGGAGGTGGTGGTGAGGAAGGTCTTGCTTTCCCAGCAGACCGGCGCCACTGCGGTGGTCACGGCCGAGGCCCAGGTGCCCATGATCGCCGGCACCTTGTCCACGTCCACCAGCTTGCGCGCCGCGCGCACGGCGGCTTCCGGGTTGGTTTGGTCGTCCTCCACGGCGAAGGCCACCTTGCGGCCGAGCAAGCCACCCGCGGCGTTGATCTGCTCGGCCACCGCCTGCATCGCCTTCAGCATGCGCGGCCCGTCGAAGCCGCCCGCACCGGTCAAGGGCGTCAGCACGCCAAGCGTCAGCGGCGCTTCCTGCGCACGCAGCAGGGCGGGTGCCGCCAAAGCTGCGGCCGAACCGGCCAGTATGCTGCGCCGGGTGGGGTAACGTCGCGGTGCCTCGATCAAATCGACCTCCTGTTGCGGCTGCTCAATCTTGAACATCTTCCAGCCCGCTTTAACATGCAGGCCATGATGGAAAAGCGGGCTGCTGCCGGAAGAGTCCTCCCCGGCGGCTTGGAGCAGGCGAAATCGGGGAAGCGCGGCGCCACCGCCGCGGACCTGAACAAGCTTTTCCATGGCATGGATGCCAAGCTGCAACGGATCGAACGGCTGATCGCGAAGACGGAGCGGACGCTGGCGCGAAAATAAGCGTCTGCGCGGATGCCGTCTTCAGGCGAGGTAGACGGATCAAGAGTGATCCCTGATCCAGCGTAAGCGGCTACCCACCGAGAAAAATCCGCCTGATCTCCGGGTCCGCTGCCAGCGTGCTTGCCGCCCCGGTGACGGCGGTACGGCCGTCCACCAGCACGTAGGCGCGGTCGGCGATGGCCAGCGCCTCGTTCGCGTTCTGCTCCACCAGCGCCACCGCGAGGCCGTCCTGGTTGATCGCCTGTATCTGCGCGAACAGCTCCCCCGCCGCCTTGGGTGACAGCCCGGCCGACGGCTCGTCCAGCAACAGCAGCACCGGCGCCACCATCAGCGCCATGCCCATCGCCAGCAACTGCCGCTCCCCACCGGACAGGGTGCGCGCCGCCTGCTTGCGCTTGCGGCCCAGCACCGGAAAGCGCTGCATCGCCGCGTCCATGCGGCGGGGCACCTGCTTCGGGTCGACATAGCCGCCCATTTCCAGGTTTTCCCGCACCGTCATGGTGGGGAACACGTTGTGCTCCTGCGGGACGTAGGCGATGCCGCGCCGCGCCAGCTCCGGCGGCGGCAAGCCGGCGACCGGCCGGTCCAGCAGCGTGATGGCGCCGGCGGACGGCACCAGCAGCCCGGCGATGGATTTCAGCAGCGTGGACTTGCCGGCCCCGTTTGGTCCGACGATGCAAACGATCTCCCCGGGCGCCACGGCGAAATCGAGGCCCTTCAGGATGTGGTCAGCCGCCGAATAGCCGGCGACGACGCCCTGCACGGTCAGGAGGCCCAACGCTTGCCCCCCATATAGGCGTCCTGCACGGCGCCGTCGGCGGCAACCGCCGCGAAGCTGCCTTCCGTCAGCCGGCGGCCTTCCGCCATGACGATCACGTGGTCGCAAAGCCGGGCGATCATGTCCATCTGGTGCTCGATCAGCACCAGGGTGATGCCGTCGGCGACGATCTCCTTCAATCGCTCGCCGATCTCGCGCGACAGGGTCGGGTTCACGCCGGCCAAGGGCTCGTCCAGCAGGATCAGCTTCGGCTCGGTCATCAGCGCGCGGCCGATCTCCAGCAGCTTCTTTTGGCCGCCGGACAGGGCGGCGGCCGGGTTGTCCAGCACCGGCGTCAACCGCAGGCGTTCGGCGACCGCCTGCGCCCGGTTCTGCAACGCCGCCTCACGCGCCAGCATCGCGCGGGTGCGCAGCAGGGCGCTGAGGACGCCTTCGCCGGGCTGCGCCGCGCCATACAGCATCAGGTTTTCCCGCACCGTCAGCCGCGGGCAGCCGCGGGCGATCTGGAAGGTGCGGACCAGCCCGGTGCGGGTGATCCGGTCGGGGCGCCAGCCGGTGATGTCGGTGCCGTCGAACAGAATGCGGCCGGTGCTGGGCGGCACCACCCCGGACAGGCAGTTGAACAGGGTGGTCTTGCCGGCGCCGTTGGGGCCGATCAGGCCGGTAATGCCGCCGGCTGCGATGCTGAGGTCCACGCCAGTGAGCGCGTGCACGCCGTAGAAGTGCCGGGTGACCTTGCGAACCTCCAGCAACGCCATGCCACCCTCCGATGCGCGTCCGCGCCGTTGGCGGCCGTGAAGCACGGCGCAGCATAATATCGAGACGCGCTGCGCCCCAAGTCGCAATGTGAAGCCAGGCGCGAGGCGCGCAGAAATCCTTGCATTTTCGCCGACGTGGATGCCGCGCCGCGATCAGTCTCGTGATGTGACTAAATCGTTTACGCATCCTGGAGTTAGGTGAAAATTAATTAGGTTCGGTTGAAATTTGCCTTGCGACCAAATCGTTTAGCACCGTAAATGATCCCAGAACGGGGGGAGCGCTTGTGATGAGTGTTACGACCTACGAAAAACAAACCGCTTGGGAAGAAACCGAGGAAGAATACCGGAAGCGCTGTGAAACGGCCCAATCCGCCAAGTCGAGCTGGGCCGGAACGGTGGTTGGTCTGCTGATCGCCATCCCGCTTCTGCTCAAGCTCGTCATGGTGTGGTAAGAAGTTCGTCGGTTATTATGTTCAGTTTCCTCGCAATCGTTGTGCTGTTGAGCCCGGTCTGTTTCGTGCTGGGCACCTACTACGGCTGGGGATTGTACTCCTGGCTGTGGATGTCCCTGATCTTGGCCTCTGCGCCGCCGCTGGCGGTCACCATCCTGGTGGTGGCGCAGTGGATCAGGGCGCGCTTCGGAGACTTAGGTGCCAGTCCGATGCCGGGTCAGTCGGAGGCCACTCGGCCGCAGCTTCAATAGCCGTTGGGGCTCGTCATCGACGTGGTGTTGCCCGACGAGGTCTGCGGCCCATAAACGAAGCCGGGCGGCAGGCCCGGCGGGGCGAATCCTGCCGGCGGCGGTGGAGCGACCGGGCCGGGCCCGCGCAGCAGGTCGCAGGTCCAGCGCCAACCGGCGGCGTGGCCGGTCAACTGTCCGCCCCGGTCGTATTCGCAGCTACACCCACCCTCGCTCACCTGGCCGTCCAACGCCGCCGAGCAGCGCGGCAGCAACGGCTGCGTCGCGGCGGCGAACCCGGTGAGGCACAAGGCGACGATGATCGCAACGAGGCGGCGCATCCCTGCAGCATGCCCGCCATAGGTTACCCCAGCGTCAACGCAGGTTCACCCGGGCCGCAGGAAGCGGCCAAGCCACTCCTCATAACGCTCGCCCTGCGTCACGTCGCGCAGGAGCGCCGGGCCGGCAAGGCCGCCGAGCTCGCCGGGCGGCACGCCGTCCCGCAGGGCACGCATCGTGTCGTGGATCGCGCGGATCGAGGCCGCGAAGGGCTGGTGGCCTTGAAGGCTGATCCGCACCCCCGCCGCCGCCAAGGCTTCGCGGTTGCCCAGCGCGGGCGGCGCATTGCCCAGAATGATCGGCAAATCGCTTGCCGCCCGCAACGCCGCCAATTGTTCCGGCGCGGTCACGCCGGTGAAGAACAGCGCGTCCGGCCCCAGCGCGGCATAGGACCTGGCGCGAGCCACCGCATCGGCCAGCCCGCTGATGCCGACGGCGCCGGTGCGTGCCACCACCGCCAACGCCGGGTCGTCGCGGGCGGCCAAGGCGGCGGCGATCTTCCCCGCGCCTTCCTCCATCGGCAACAGACCCGGGCTGGTGGCGCCGAACGGCGTGGGAAGCGCCGTATCCTCGATGGTCAAGCCCGCGATGCCGGCCACCTCCAGCTCCTGCACGGTGCGCATGACGTTGAGCGCGTTGCCGTAGCCGTGGTCCGCATCCGCCAGCACCGGGATCTCAGCGGCCCGGCAGATGCGCCGGGCCTGCTCGGCGAACTCCGTCAGCGTCAGCACGACGATGTCCGGGGCGCCCAACACCGCCAGCGAGGCGACCGAGCCGGCGAACATCCCCAACTCGAAGCCGAGCGAGGCGGCGATGCGGGCGGAGATCGGGTCGTGCAGCGAGGCCGGATGGACGCACGCGTCGCCGGCGAGGATGTCGCGAAACCGCCGCCGCATGCGATGCGCGGTGTTGCCTGCCATGAAACCACCTCCTGTCCTGCGGGAAGTATGGCGGCGGGGGCAGGGCGCGGGGAAGCCTCGCCACCGGCCCGGCGGTGGGGCATCCTGCGAACGGCACCCTGCATGGAAGGCTTCCGCCATGGACCTCGATCCGCGTTCGGCCGCGCTCGTCCTGATCGACCTGCAAGCCGGCATCGTCGGCATGACGCTGGCGCCGCGCTCCGGCCCGGAGGTGGTCGAAACAGCGCGGTCCTTGGCGGAGCGGTTTCGCGCGGCCGGCGCGCCCGTCGTGCTGGTGCGGGTCACCTGGGCGGCGGATTACGCCGATGCGCCAGGCGGCCTGGTGGACCAGGTGGGGTCACGGCCGCCGGGCGGTCTGCCGGCGGCCTGGAGCGCGCTGGTGGAGGGCCTGGTGCAGCCGCAGGACATCGTGGTGACGAAGCGGCAATGGGGCGCCTTCACCGGCACGGATTTGGACCTGCAGCTTCGCCGCCGCGGCATCGGCACGATCGTGCTCGGCGGGATCGCCACCAACTTCGGCGTTGAATCCACCGCGCGGCATGCCTGGGAACTGGGTTACAACGTAGTGGTGGCAGAGGATTGCTGCACCACTGCTTCGGTTGAGCTGCACGACACGGCGATTCGCGTGATTTTCCCACGGATCGCGCGCGTCGTGAACAGCGCCGACGTGTCGTTTGCGAGTGGCGGCTAGAACTCCTCCCACCCGTCCGGGTCGACCTCCGCCACACGCTTGACGGCGGCGCCGCCGCGCCCGGTCGTCTTCAATGCCACGGCGCTGGCTGGCCGGCTCGGGGCCGCCCGGCGTGACGGCGGCGGCCGCGGCGCTTCCGCCTGCTGGCCGAGCTGGAACCGGCCGGTGAGCTGCGCCAGCGCCTCGGTATCCTGGGCGAGCGAGTGGCTGGCGGCGGTGCTTTGCTCCACCATGGCCGCGTTCTGCTGGGTCACCTGGTCCATCTGGTTGATCGCGGTGTTCACCTCCGCCAGGCCAGCGGATTGCTCGTGGGCGCTTGCGGCGATCTCGCTCACCACGCCGTCAATCTGGCCCACCTGGCTCACGATGCGTTCCAGCGAGCGGCCGGTTTCCGCCACCAACTCTACGCCGCGATCCACCTGCTGGGAGGAGGTCGAGATCAGCGACTTGATTTCCCGCGCGGATTCGGCGCTGCGCTGCGCCAAGGCACGGACCTCGCTGGCCACCACGGCAAAGCCGCGCCCTGCATCGCCGGCCCGCGCCGCCTCCACGCCGGCGTTCAACGCCAGCAGGTTGGTTTGGAACGCGATCTCGTCGATGACGCCGATGATCTGGCTGATCTGCCGTGCCGAGGTTTCGATCGCGCTCATCGCCGTGACGGCTTCGCGCACCACCTTGCCGGAATGCTCCGCGTCCGCCTTCGCGGTGGACACCACGTCGCGGGCCTTTTCCGCCCCGTCCGCGGTTTTGCGCACCGTGGCGGTGATCTGGTCCAGCGCTGCGGCGGTTTCTTCCAGGCTGGCAGCCTGCTGCTCCGTCCGGCGGGACAGGTCGTCGGCGGCCTGGGTGATCTCGGCCGTGCCGGAGCGGATGGTCGCGGTGTTGGCCGTGATCACGCCCATGGCGGCTTGCAACTGGGTGGTCGCGGCGTTGAAATCTTCCCGCAACTGCTCGTACTCCGGGGCGAACGGCTCCGGCAGCCGCACCGTGAGGTTGCCGCCGGACAACTGGGCCAGCCCGCCGGCGACCGCATCGACCACGGATTTCTGCAACGCCGCCGCGGCGTCCCGCTCCGCCTCGTTGCGGGCATGCTGGGCTTCGGCCGCCCGGCGCTGCTCCGCCGCCGCCACGGCCAGGCTCGCCTTCTCGATCACCGCCGCCTTGAACACCCCCACCGACGCCGCCATCGCCTGGATGTCGGCCAGCGAACCGCCCGTGGGAACCGTCGTGTCCAGGTTGCCGGCCGCCAGGTCCCGCATGGAGGCGGATAGCGCGCGGGTCGGGCGGGTGATGGAGCGGATCACCATGGTCGCGGCGCCGGCCAGCAGGGCGAGCACGGCCAGGGCGATCCCGCCCAGGGTCCACGCGGTGTGCCGGAACTCGGCATTGAGGTCGTCGAGGTACACCCCGGTGCCGATAACCCAGTGCCACGGCTCGTAATACCGATACATGCCGAGCTTCAGGGCCGGCGTGGTTTCGCCCGCCCGCGGGTAATAGTACTCGGATGCCGCCACGCCATCGCGGATCGCCCGTGGCATCACTTCGGGGATCCAGGCGAACCCGTGGCTGTCCACCTGCTTCATGAAATCCACCCCGATGATCTTCGGGTTGGGGTGGGCGACGATGAGGCCCTTCGAGTCGAGAACGAAGAAGTAGTCGTCCTTGCGGTGGGTCATCGAGCCGATTTGCGCCGCCGCCTGCGCCTTGGCCGCTTCCTCTGTGATCTTGCCGGCCGCCGCTTGTGCGCGGTCAAAATCGACCAGCTTCGCCACCATCTCGGTGGCGGTCGTCAGTTCGGCCACCCGCTGCGCCCGCAGGTTCTGCCACTGCGAATGCAGGGCAAAGCTCGTCAGCACCAGGAGCCCGACCCCGAACGCGGCGGTCATTGCGAACAACCGGAATGATAAACGAGACAAGATAGCGAAGCGGCGCATGGTGCCTCCGTTAAACAAGCAGCCATGACTTTGCCGTCCAACGGTAAACATTTCGTTGGTTCTGGCCGACCGGCGGCCGGGGACGCCGCACTGGACACCCCGGGGCCCGCAAGCTAGGCGGCGGTTGTTTTTGCGGGAGACCCCAATGTTCCGTTTGGATGGCAAGGTCGCGCTGGTCACGGGTGCGTCCGGCGGCATCGGCGCGGCGATCGCGCGCGGCCTGCACGCCCAAGGCGCCCGGGTCGCCTTGTCCGGCACGCGGACCGAGGCGCTGGAGCAGCTCGCCGCGGCGATCGGGGAGGGGGCCTTCGTGTGCCCGGCGGATCTGCGCGACCCGGCGGCGCCGGACGCCCTGGTCGCGGCGGCGGAGGGGGCGGCCGGGCCGCTCGACATCCTGGTCAACAATGCCGGCTTCACCCGCGACATGCTGGCGTTGCGCATGAAGGACGAGGATTGGCAGGCCGTGCTGGACGTGGACCTCACCGCGCCGTTTCGGCTCGCCCGGGCCGCGATGAAAGGCATGCTGCGCCGCCGGGCCGGCCGCATCGTCGCCATCGCCAGCATCGTCGGCAGCACCGGCAATCCGGGCCAGGCGAACTATGCCGCGGCCAAGGCCGGGCTGGTGGGCATGACCAAGTCGCTGGCACAGGAGGTGGGCGCCCGCGGCATCACCGTGAACGTGGTGGCGCCCGGCTTCATCCAAACCGCCATGACGGACAAGCTCAGCGACGAGCAGAAGCAGCGGCTGACCAGCTCCATCCCGCTCGGCCGCATGGGCCAGCCGGACGACGTGGCCGCCGCCGTGGCCTACCTTGCTTCGGACGAGGCCGTCTGGGTCACAGGCGCCACGCTGCACGTCAATGGCGGCATGGCAATGCTGTGATCCCCGCCGCCGGCCGGGCGGAGCACGTCGTCCAGCGCGCCGGCGACGCGGACCGCCACGCCGTCCCAGTCGCCGGGCTTGTCCTGACGGAACAGGCGCATGCAGGAGTACCAGGGCGAGTCGGTGCGATCGAGCATCCAGCGCCAGTCCGGCGCGTGCGGCAGCATCACCCAAACGGGCGTGCCAAGCGCCCCCGCCAGGTGGGCGACCGCCGTGTCGACGGTGACCACCAAATCCAGTGCGGCGATCGCTGCCGCGGTTTCCCGCCAATCCGTCAACGCGTCGGCGTAGTCCAGGACTTCGGGCAGGGCGGCCACGTCCTCCCCCCGCGCGCCGGCCTGCAGGCTGACCAGGCTGCCGCGGCCCGCGGCGACGATCGGCGCCAGCGCTGCCACCGGCATGGAGCGCCGGGCGTCGTTGGAATGCAGCGGGTTGCCGGCCCAAACCAGCCCGACGCGCAGCCCGGCCCGCAGCACCCCGTGCCAATGCGCCAGCCGGTCGGCATCCGCGCGCAGGTAGGCGTCGGGGTTGGGCATGGCGGCCAGGGTGGTTTCGAACAACCGCGGCAGGCTCATCTGGTCGACCCAAAGGTCGTAGGCCGGCCGCTCGTCGCGCACGCAGGCCTGTGCTACGCCGGGCATGGCCGCCAGTAGCGGCACGAGCGACGGGGCGCACTCCACCACCACACGGGCGCCGCGCTGCGCCAATGGCGGCAGATAGCGCGCGAATTGGATGGTGTCGCCGAAGCCCTGTTC
The DNA here is from genome assembly GCA_965199555.1 of Acetobacteraceae bacterium. Taxonomy (GTDB): domain Bacteria; phylum Pseudomonadota; class Alphaproteobacteria; order Acetobacterales; family Acetobacteraceae; genus LMUY01. The sequence continues at coordinate 110,364 of CBDASJ010000017.1, forward strand.
CGCCAGCACCAGGATGGTTCGGCCGTCCAGCGGCTCGCCGTCCCATTGCGGGCCGGCCGCGCTGCCGAAGCTGTCCGGAAAGCGGCGCTTGCGCCACTCGTATTTCTCCCAGCCGGCCGCCAGGTCGCCGCCCAGCAGCAGCGCCACGCCCTGGTTCCAGTGCGCCGCGGCGAAATCCGGTTGCAAGGCGATGGCGGTCTCGTTGCAGGCCACCGCCTCCGCCACGCGGCCCAGGCTGGCGAGCAGGTGGCCCAGGCTGGCATGCGCTTCCGCGAGGTCGGGCTGCAAGGCGGTGGCGCGGCGGATGTGCTGCTCCGCCAGCATCGGCTCGTCCAACTCGGCATACGCGTTGCCCAGGTTGAGGTGGGTTTCCGCATCGTCCGGCTGCGTGGCCAGGGCATGGGTGAACGCGACCACCGCCTCCTCCGGCTGGCCCAGCGCGTTGAGCGCCGTGCCGCGCAGCGTTTGCACGGTCGCCAGCGCCGTGTGCCCCGCCAGCGGTTCCAACGTGTCCAGGGCGGTCCAGGACTGTCCGGCGGCAAGCTGCGCCCGCGCCAGGGCGACGCGGCCATCGCGGTGGCCCGGCCGTAGCGCCAGAGCGCGGTCGAGGAAGTCGACCGCCTCGTCGGGCCGCCCGGCGGCGAGCGCCGATTGGCCGAGCAGGAACAAGGCGTTGGGGTGCTCCGGTTCCGCCGCGAGCACCTGGTGCAGCAGCGCCTCCGCTTCCGCGTGGCGACCGGCGCGACCATGCGCGATGGCCCGGAGCAGGGTGTCGATCACGTCGAACATGCCGGCAAAGGTAAAGCCGCGCGGTTAAGCGGGTGTGAAAACCCCTTGCCGCCAGACCCGGATCCGGCCGGCGCCATGCGCCCGCTCCGCCAACAGCGTGCCGATCTCGGCCGCCTCGTCACGCGCCGTTTCCCCGATCAGCAACGCGCCGGGGGCGATCCACCCGGCCGCGGCCAGCGACGCCACGGCGCGGGGCAGCAGGCCTTGGCCGTAGGGCGGGTCCAGGAACACCAGGTCGCACGGCCGGCCGTTCGGCGGGTGCAGCACGTCGGCGGCGATCACCTCCGCCGCGGCGCCGCGGCACCCGGCGACGTTGGCCCGCAGCACGTCCAGCGCGGCGCGGTCCCGTTCCAGGAAGGTGGCAAAGGCAGCGCCGCGGGACAAAGCTTCCAAGCCCAGCGCCCCGGTACCGGCGAAGGCGTCCAGCACCACGCGACCGTCCAGGCGGCCGCCCCAGGGCGCGTGCAACAGCATGTCGAACAGGGCCTGGCGCAGCCGTTCCGCCGTGGGGCGCGTGGCGTCGCCGGGCGGCGCGCGCAGGGTGCGGCCGCGCCAAGCGCCGGCGATGATCCTCAGGGGCGGCCGGCGCCCGGTCGCGCAGGGCTGGGCTTCGGCACGTCCGGCAATTGCTCGCGCAGCACCTTGCCGGTGATCTCGTCCACCTCGCCGCGCGCGAGGTTGCCGAGTTGGAACGGCCCGTAGGCCACCCGGATCAGCCGCGTCACCTGGAGCCCGAGATGGGTCATCACCCGCCGCACTTCCCGGTTGCGGCCTTCGCGCAGGCTCACGCTCAGCCAGGTGTTGCTCAGCGCCCGGGAGTCGACCGCCGCCTCGATGGCGCCGTAGCGCACGCCTTCCACGGTCACCCCGTCCGCCAGGCCGGCCAGCGCCCGTTCCGGCACCACGCCGTGCACCCGGACGCGGTAGCGCCTGGCCCAGCCGTTCGACGGCAGCTCCAACTGGCGGGCCAGGCCGCCATCGTTGGTGAGCAGCAGCAGCCCCTCGCTGTTCAGGTCCAGCCGGCCGATGCTGACCACGCGGGGCAGTTGCTCCGGCAGGCGCTCGAACACGGTGGGGCGGCCTTCCGGGTCGCGGTGGGTGGTCACCAGCCCTTCCGGCTTGTGGTAGCGCCACAGCCGGGCGCGGTCCGGCGCGTCCACCACGCGGTTGTTCACCTGCACGATGTCGCCGGGGTTGATGAAGGTCGCGGGGTGGGTGACGGGGGCGCCGTTCAGCTTGATCCGGCCCTCCGCCAGCAGCTTTTCCGCGTCCCGCCGGCTGGCCACCCCGGCGCGGGCCAGCCATTTGGCGATGCGCTCGCCCCGGTCCGCGTCGCTCACGATGCGGCGGCGATAAAGGCGGCGAAGATTCTGGCATCGCCCGGATCGATCAGGAACTCGGGGTGCCATTGCAGGCCGAGGCAGAAGCGGTGGCGCGCGTCTTCCACGCCTTCCACCACCCCGTCCGGCGCCGTGGCGTTGACGACGGCGTACGGTCCGGGCGTCGCCACCGCCTGGTGGTGGGCGGAGTTCACCCGCATGCTGTCCGCACCGACGATGCGGTGCAGCAGCGTGCCCGGCAGCACGGTCACGTCGTGCCCCGGCTCGTTGCGCGGGTTTGGCTGCTCGTGCTCGAGCGCGCCGGGCACGGCGTCCGGGATGTGCTGGATCAACGTGCCGCCCAGCGCCACGGCCAGCAGTTGCTGGCCGCCGCAGATGCCCAGCACCGGCATGTCACGCGCCAGCGCGCCCTGCACCAGCGCCAGTTCCGCCGCGGTGCGGCGATCCTTCAGCGTCACCGTCGGGTGCACCTCCTGCACGCCATACAGCGCGGGCGACACGTCAAAGGCGCCCCCGGTCACCACCAACCCGTCCAGCCGGTCCAGCATGGCGGTGGCGAGGTCTGGATCGTGCGGCAGGGCGACCGGCAGCCCGCCGGAAGCGGCGATCGCGTCGGTGTAGTTGGCGCGCAAGGCATACCAGGGAAACCGCGACCAGCCGCCGGGCTGCTCGGCATCCAGGGTCACGCCGATCAGGGGTCGGGTCATCCCCGTCCCCTAGACCCGGCGGCCCCTCGCGGGCAAGCTGCGCGGCATGGACGCGATGGCCATCGCCCTGGAGGAGGCCCGCCGAGCCGCTTCGCGCGGGGAGGTCCCTATTGGGGCTGCCTTGGTCGCGGCCGATGGCACGTTGCTCGCCCGGGGGAGCAATCGGGTGGAAGCAGACCATGACGCCAGCGCCCACGCCGAACTGATCGTCATGCGCGCCGCTGCCGCCCGCCTCGGGTCACCCCGGCTGATCGGTTGCAGCCTCGCGGTGACCCTGGAGCCGTGTCCGATGTGCGCTGCGGCGGCGGTGCATTTCCGTATCGCCCGGCTGAGCTTCGGTGCCTACGACCCGAAGGGCGGCGGCGTGGAGCACGGGCCGCGCATCTTCGACTCGCCCGGCTGCCTGCATCGCCCGGACGTCGTCGGCGGCATCCGCGAACAGGATGCGGCGGCTTTGCTGCGCGATTTCTTCCAAGCGCGCCGGTAGTGCCTAGCGGTACAGCGGCGGACGATGGTCCGGCGACGGCACTGGGGCGACCTCGTCGACGTTGGTCCGCGCCGTCACCGGCACATCAACGTCATACAGCGGCTCGGTCGTGTCGAGGGCCGCGGGCGGCACCACGTGCCTGCGCGCCAGGATGCCTTCCACCAGGGGGATTTGGCTGTCGTCCGCCCGCACCATCACCAATTGCTGGCCACGCTGCAACCGCGTCGCGATGGCGCGGCCGGGTTTGTTCTTGAGGCCCAAACGCACCAGCGCGCCGATCGCGGCGCCCACCAGCGCGCCCACCACGGCGAAGACGACGAAGGGCAGCACCCATCCGGTCGCCACCAGCGGGTCCGCAAAGGGCAGGGTGATCGCGCCGACCCCGGCCAGGACGCCCAGCCCGCCCAGCACCGTCGCCCCCAGGGTGGCACCCGTCACCACCGGGTTCTGCGTGTTGTCCGTGGCCACGCCCCCGGGCAGCCGCGCGTCCGTTTCGCTGTCGATCAGGCTGACGTCGGCGGGCGGGATGCCGGCCGAGGTCAGGTCCGCCACGACCTGCACCGCCTCCGCGTAGCTCGGATAAAACTGGTCGATCGTTCGTTGTACCATCGTACCGGTCAGTCCCAAGATTTGTCGCCGTGCAGCCAAGCGCTCTACGTTTATCTAAAGGTAGCCGCATACTAAGGAGTTTCCCTTGCCAGTCCACAACCGCATTGCCGATTTCGCCGGGGACTTGACGACTTGGCGGCGCGACATCCACGCGCACCCGGAACTCGCGTTCGGCGAGCACCGCACCAGCGACCTGGTGGCCGACAAGCTCGCATCCTGGGGGATCGAGGTGACGCGGGGCATCGCCGGCACCGGCGTGGTCGGTACCCTGCGCAACGGCACCTCGCCGCACGCGATCGGCATCCGCGCCGACATGGACGCGCTGCCGATGCCCGAAGCCAACGAGTTCGAGCATCGGTCGCAAACGCCGAACGTGATGCATGCCTGCGGGCATGACGGCCACACGACCATGCTGCTGGGTGCCGCCCGCTACCTGGCGGAGACGCGGAATTTCGACGGCACGGTGCACTTCATCTTCCAGCCGGCGGAGGAGAATGGCGGCGGCGGCGAGGTGATGGTGAAGGAAGGCCTGTTTGACCGCTTCCCGTGCGACATGGTGTTCGGCGCCCACAACGACACCACCATCCCGATCGGCCAGATGACCGCCGTACCTGGTGCGGTGTGCGCCAACACGGATGATTTCTATATCCGGGTGAAGGGTCGCGGCGGGCATGCCGCCCGTCCGTTCCGCGCGCTGGACCCGGTGGTGATCGGCGCGCAGATCGTGCTGGGGCTGCAAACCCTGGTGGCGCGCCGGGTGGATGCGCTGGACAGCGCCGTGCTGTCCACCTGCCAGTTCCACGCCGGCAGCGCCACCAACGTCATCCCGGACGAGGCGCTGCTGAGCGGCACCCTGCGCACGCTGCAGCCGGACACGCGCGACTCCATGGAGCGGATGATGCGCGAGCTGGTGCAAGGCATCGCGGCGGCGAACGGCGCCGAAGCGGAGTTCACCTTCGAGCGCGGCTATCCTTCCGTGGTGAACGACCCGGCGGCGGTGGAGCGTGCGGCCAAGGCGGGTGCCAAGCTGCTGGGCGCCGACAAGGTCATCCACGAACGGCCGCCGGGCATGGGCGGCGAGGATTTCTCCTACATGGCGCAGAAGGTGCCCGGCTGCTTCGTCCGCATCGGCCAGGCGGACGGCGAAAAGGGCAGCAAGCCCGTCCACACCGTGCAGTACGACTTCAACGACGACATACTTCCCATCGGCGCCTCACTCTGGGCGACCTTGGTCGAGCAGGAGCTTCCACGCCATGACTGACATCGGCACCGGGCAAACCGGCAAGCGCACCGAACGCGACTCCATGGGCACGATCGAGGTGCCGGCGGAGCATTACTGGGGCGCGCAAACGCAACGCAGCCTGCAGCATTTCTCCATCGGCGACGACATCATGCCGATCGGCATCCCGCACGCCTATGGCTACGTGAAGAAGGCGGCGGCGCTGGTGAACCAAGCGGCCGGCCGCATGCCGCCGGACCGGGCGAAGGCGATCTGCGAGGCCGCGGACGAGGTGGTCGCCGGCAAGCTGGATGCCGAGTTCCCGCTTTACGTGTGGCAGACCGGCAGCGGCACCCAGTCCAACATGAACGCCAACGAGGTGATGGCGAACCGCGCGACCCAGTTGCTGGGGATCGAGATCGGCGGCAAGGGGCGGGTCCACCCGAACGACGACCTCAACATGGGCCAGTCGTCCAACGACACCTTTCCCACCGCCATGCACGTCGCCGCCGTGCTGGAGCTGGAAACGCATCTGCTGCCGTCGCTGCGCGCGCTGCACGACGCCATCAACGCCAAGAGCGCCGAGTGGGCGGACGTGGTGAAGATTGGCCGCACCCATTTGCAGGACGCGGTGCCGCTGACGGTGGGGCAGGAATGGGGCGGCTGGGCAGCGCAACTCGCCTTCGCCATCAAGGGCGTGGAGCAATCGCGTGCCGCGCTGTACGAGCTGGCGGCCGGCGGCACGGCGGTCGGCACCGGGCTGAACGCGCCGCCGGGCTTCGCAGAAGCGATCGCGGCCAAGCTCGCGGAGCTGACCGGCCATCCCTTCGTCACCGCGCCCAACAAGTTCATGGCGCTGGGCGGGCTGGACGCCATGGTCGCGGCGATGGCGGCGCTGCGCGGCGTGGCCATCGTGCTGCTGAAGGTCGCCAACGACGTGCGCTGGCTGGGCTCGGGTCCGCGCTGCGGCCTGGGCGAGTTGGTGCTGCCGGAGAATGAGCCTGGCTCCTCCATCATGCCGGGCAAGGTCAACCCGACGCAGTGCGAGGCGATGGTGATGATCTGCACCCAGGTGATCGGCGAGGACGCCGCCGTCGCCTTTGCCGGCGCGCAGGGCCAGTTGCAGCTCAACGTCATGCGCCCGATCGTGATCAACAACTTCCTGCACAGCGCCCGCATCCTGGCAGACGGCGCCGGCACGTTCCGGCGCTATACGATCGAGGGGACGGCGCTGAACCGCACGCGCATCGCCGAGCTGCTGGACCGCTCGCTGATGCTGGTGACGGCGCTCGCACCCACGGTGGGCTACGACAAGGCGGCCCACATCGCGCACGAGGCGCACGTGCAGGGCACCACGCTTCGGGAGGCGGCGCTGGCATCCGGCGCGATCGACGCGGAGACCTTCGACCGCGTGGTGGATGCCCGGGCGATGGTGTAGGCACGCCCACCCTCAAACCCTCTCCCGCCAGCGGGAGAGGGAGTAGAAGGATTGGCGCGATGAACTTCACTTTCCTTCACGCCGCCGATCTGCACCTGGACTCGCCGTTGCGCGGGCTGGAAGCGGATGCGCCGGCGGATCGCATCCGCAACGCCACCCGGCAGGCGCTGGTCAACCTGGTCGATTTGGCGCTCGCCGAGCGGGTCGCCTTCGTCCTGCTGGCCGGCGACCTGTATGACGGCGATTGGGAGGATTGGCCCACCGGGCATTTCCTGGTCGGCCAGTTGGGCCGGCTGACGCGGGCGGGCATCCCCGTGTTCGCCATCAGCGGCAACCATGACGCGCAAAGCGTGCTCACCCGCCGGCTGCCTTGGCCGGACGGCGCCACCTTGTTCGACACCGCCGCCGCGCACAGCGTCGCCGTGCCGGGGCTGGACGTGGTGGTGCACGGGCAAGGCTTCGCCCAGCGCGCCGTGACGCAGAACCTGGCGCGCGCCTACCCCGAACCCGTGACGGGCAAGCTGAACATCGGCCTGCTGCACACCGCCTGCGGCCTGCACGAGGACGACTATGCCCCGTGCAGCGTGGAGCAGCTTGCCGGGCACGGCTACCAGTACTGGGCGCTCGGCCACGTCCACGCCCGCGGCGAGCTGAACGGTCATCCGAATTGGGTGGTGTTCCCCGGCAATTTGCAAGGCCGCCACATCAACGAGGAAGGGCCCAAAGGCGCCACGCTGGTGCGCGTGTCCGGCGGCCGGATGAGCCTGGAACACCGCACCCTGGACGTCGTGCGCTGGGCGCGCATCCCGGTTGACCTGGCTGGCGCGGACGATCTGGAGGCGGTTGGCGCCCGGGTTCGCGCCGGATTGCTGGCGGCGACTGAAATGGCGGAGGGCCGGCTGCTCGCCGCGCGCGTGGTGTTGGGTGGCGCCGCCCTGAGCCACGCCAGCCTGGCCCGGGACCTGGAAGCCACCCGCGAGATCGTGCGTGCCGAGCTGCTGGGGCTGGGCCTGGGCGAGCAGGTTTGGCTCGAGAAGGTGGAGGTCGCCACTCGGCCGAGCCACGATCTGGCAGCCTGGCGTGCCGGCTCCGACGCGGCGGCGACCCTGCTGCGCGCGGTGGAGGCGGCGCCGGCGCCCGACGTGGCCGCGGCGACGCAGGCCTATGCCAAGCACATGCTGGGCCGCGCCGCCCGGCTGCGCGACGCGCTGGGGCCGGACCATCCGGCGGTCCGCGCCGCCGCCGGCGAAGTGCCAGCCGACCTGCTGCAGCGCGCCCGCGACCTCCTGCTCGCGCGCTTGGCCGAAGGCTGAGCGTGCGGCTGCGTCGGCTCGGCCTGGACTGCTACGGCAATTTCGAATCCCTCGACCTGGCCCTGGATGTCGAGCCCGGTCGCATCAACCTGGTCGTGGCCCCCAACGGCGCCGGCAAGTCGGTGTTGCGGCAGGCCATGGCCGAGCTGTTGTTCGGCATCCACCCGCAAACCCCGATGGGCTTCCAGTTCGACTACAACCGGATGCGGCTGCGCGCGGAGTGCCTCACGCCGACGGGCGCGACAGTCAGCTTCGTGCGCCGCAAAGGCCGCGCCAACACGCTGATGGACGCCGCCGGGCAGCCGGCGGATGCGGCGCTGAGCAGCCTCCTGCCGCGGGAAAGCGAGCGCAAGCGGTTGGAGCGGCTGTTCGTGCTGGACTCCGCGCAGCTTCGCGCTGGAGGCCGCTCGCTATTGCAAACCGACGGCGATCTGGCCGACGCCTTGCTGTCCGGGGCCGGCGACCTGGGTTCGGCCCGGGCGCTGGCGGCGGATTTGGCGCGCCGGCGGGATGCCGCCGCCCCCGAACGCAAAAGCGCGCGCACCCCGTTCTACGAAGCGTGCGACGCGTGGAGCAACGCCGGCACGCAGTTGGCAGCGACGGTCATCCGCCCGCCCGCCTTGGCCGAACAGGAAGCGGTGCGGGCGGCGGCGCAGGCGGAGTTGGAGGCTGCCCACGCCCGGGACGCCGACGCGGCCATCGCCCGCGCCCGGCTGGGTCGGGTGCGGAGCACGCGGCGACATTTCGCGGCGCTGGACGCGGCGTCGGACTGGTTGGTCGCGCACCCGGACGCGCCGCTGCTGGCACGCGGCGTCGGGGCGGCCTTGGCCACGGCGCGGGACACGGCGGCGGCGGCCGGGCTGGCGGCGGACGCGGCGACGCAGCTCCATGCCGGGCTTGCCGCGCAACTGGCCGGCGTGGCGGTGGACGAGGCCGTGCTGGCGGAGGCTGCCGCGATCACGGCTCTGGTGGCCGACCAGGCGCGCTGCGAGCAATCGTTGAAGGACATCCCGAAACGGGAAAGCGAGCTTGCCGAAGCGCGGGCCGCGACCGGTCGTTTGCTGCGGGAGCTGTCGAGCTCGCGCGACCCGGCGGACGCCGCCGCGGAACTGCGCGCGGCCGCCGACATCGCCGCGGCGCGCACGCTGATCGCCGAAGCGACCGCCGTCGCCACCGACCGCCGCACCGGCACCGAGGCGGTGGAGCGCCTCCGCACCGCCTGCGCCGAGGCGACCGACGACCTTGCCGCCCTGCCGCCCGTCGCCGAAACGGCGGCGTTGCGGGTGGCCTATGACGAGGCCGTGGCGGACGGGGATGCCGCACGCTTGGCGGACCAGGCGCACCAAGCCCAGGCCGACGCCGCGGCCCGCATGACGGCCGCGCTGGCCCTGGTTCCGGGCTGGCGGGGCGAGGCGGCGGCCTTGCAGCAGGCGCCGATGCCGGCGAGCCAGACGCTGGCCCGGCTGGACCAGGCGCTGGCGCAGGCCCGCACGCGTGCGGCTGCCGCGACGGAGCGCGAGGCCGAGGCGGCGCAACTGGTGGCCGTGTCCCGCGACCGGCTGGCCGCGTTGACGGCGGCGCGTCCGCTGCCCGACGCGACGGCGGTGGCCGCGTCCCGCGCGCATCGCGACCGCGGCTGGGCGCTGGTGTATGCCCGGCTGCTCGGCCAGCCTGCGCCGGACGCGGAAGCCGCCTTCGCCCCCGACCTGCCGCTGCCCTTGGCGTTCGAGCGGGCCATCGCCGCCGCCGATGCGGTGGCCGACCGCCGCGCCGACGAGATGGAGCGGCTGGCCCACGCCGCCGAACTGCGCAGCACCATCGCGGATGCCGAAGCGGCCTTGGCTGGAGCGGTCGACCGCTCCATCGCCGCTGCCGACGCGGTGGCCAATGCCAGCGCCGCCTGGGCAGCGGCCGTCGGCTCGCTGGAGCTGGGCGCGGCCGCCAGCCTCGCCGAAGCGCAGGCGGTGCGCGACGCCCGCGCGGCTGCCATCGCAGCGACAACCGAGTCGCACATGGCGGACGTCGCGCTCGCCCGGCTGACCGAACGTCAGGCGGCGGCCGCGGCCGCGCTGGCGACGGCCATGGGGCAAGCGCCGGAGCCGTTGCCGCGCTTGATCGTGGTGGCTCGCCACAGGCTCGCGGACGCGGAGCGCACCACCGGGCAGCGCCAAAGCCTGGCGCGCAGCCTGGCCGGCGCCCGGCGCGACCTGGCCAAGGCCGAAGCGGCCCTGGTCGCGGCGGAAACGGCGGAAGTCGCCTGGGCAGTCCGCTGGCAGGCGGTGCTGGAACGGCTCGGCCGTCCGGCGGGGGAGGCACCTGCCATCACGGGCGCCGTGCTGGACCGCTTGGTCGCCCTGCCATCGCACGTCGCGACGGCGGACACGCTGCAAACCCGGCTGGGGGAGATGCGACACCAGGTGGACGCGTTCGCCGCGCATTGTGCCGCCATGGCCGTCCGGCTGGACGAACCACCCGGCGACCCTGCGGGCTTGGTGCGCCGACTGGCTGCCCGCCTCGCCGCGGCAACCGCGGCCCGCACCACGCGGGACACGCTGGCGGCCCAGGCCGAAGCGGCACAGTCGCAGTCGCAGGACGCCACGTCGGCCGCCGAGCGGGCAACCGCCACCCTGGCGGCGGCCATCGCCGCGACGGGCGGCGACACGCTGGCGGCGGCCGAGTCCCGCGTGGCGCTGGCCGCCGAACGCTCCCTGCACGAGGACGATCGGGCCGCCGCCCTGCTGCGCCTGCGCGAGGACGGCGAGGGGTTGGACCTGGACACGTTGCGCGCGGAAACGGCTGCCACGCCGGCGGAAGCCATCGCCGAACAGATGCGCGTGGCGGAAGCCGAATCAGACGCGGCCCGAACCGCGGCGCTGGATGCCGCCGCCCGGATCGAGCGGGCCGAGGGCGAGTTGCGCACCCTGTCCGCCGGGCAGGACGCGTCCCGCGCCGCATCCGATCGGCAAGCCGCCGCCGCCAAGCTGTCCCGTGTGCTGGACGACGCCATGGTGCAGCACCTTGCCGCCGCCATGCTGGAACACGCCCTGCAGGAGGTGGAGGCCAGCAGCGCCAGCAACCGGTTGCTGCTGCAGATCGGCGACACCTTTTCCCGGCTGACCGGCGGCGCCTATGATCGGCTGTCGCCGGCGGACGAGGATGGCGAAAGCAAGGAACACGGCCGCCTGATTGCGCATGAGGCGGGCGGCGGCGACAAGCACATCGCCCGCCTGTCGGAAGGCACGCGCGACCAGCTATACCTGGCGCTGCGGCTGGTGGCGGTGGAGGAGCACGTGCGGCAGGCCCCGGCCTTGCCCTTCCTCGCCGACGATATCCTGCAAACCTTCGACGACGCGCGCGCCAGGGCCGCCATGGCAGCCCTGGTCGATGTCAGCCGCCACGTGCAGGTGATCGTCCTGACGCACCACCCGCACTTGATCGACGTGGCGGAAGGGCTGCCGGTCCGCGTCCAGCAGCTCTGACGCCGGCTACATGGCCAGGGACGGTTCCAGCCCTTCCGGCAGGGGGCACACATACGGCGTCTTGCCCAGACGGGCCTGGTGGTCCGCCTTGGCCTGAGCGAGCAGCGCCGGGTCTTGCAGGATATCGGCGGCGGTGCCGGCCATGACCTTCGCCACGTGCACCATGCCTTTATGCGCCGCCGGTGTCTTGCCCTGCGCCGTCAACTGCCAGGAATGGCCCGGCGTGCCGATCGCGTAGGTGGCGCCGCGGGCCTGCACCGTCGGCACTGCCCAGGACACGTCGCCCACATCCGTGGAGCCGACCATCTTCACCCCACGCGCATCCAGCGGCACGATCCGGTCGCAAAGCGGCGCGTCCGTGACGGGGATGCCCATGCGGCGATGCGCGGACACGATGTCATCCTCCGTCACCGTTGCCTGGATCTGTGCGGCGAAGGCGCGGTCGTCCGCATCGAACTCCGGCGGACCCAGCCGCTCGAAATTGCGGAACATCGCCTGCTCCAACGGGGAGTTCGCCAGCAGGTTGGACATGGCGCTGACCACGGCGGAGGTGACGCTGGTTTCCGTCATCAAGGCGGCGCCTTCGGCCACCTTCTTGACCCGCTCCACCAGGCTCCACAGCGCCGGCAACTCCGCCGCGCGAACCAGGTAGCGGACCTTCGCCTTCGCCTGCACCACATTGGGCGCGATGCCGCCGCTGTCGAGATGCGCGTAATGGATGCGCGCGTCGCTCGGCATGTGCTCGCGCATGTAGTTGACGCCGACATTCATCACCTCCACTGCGTCCAGGGCGGAGCGGCCAAGATGCGGCGCCGCGGCGGCGTGCGACGCCCGGCCGGTGAAGCTGAAGTCGATCAGCAGGATGGCCAGCGAGTCCGGGACGTTCACGCCGGAAAACGCCGCCGGATGCCAGGAGATCGCGGCGTCCACGTCGGCAAAGGCGCCGTCGCGCACCATGAACGTCTTGGCCGCGCCGCCTTCCTCTGCCGGGCAGCCGTAATAGCGGACGCGGCCGGGAATGCCCTGGGCCGCCAGCCAGTCCTTCACCGCCGCGGCGGCGAGCATCGCGCCGGACCCGAGCAGATTATGGCCGCAGGCGTGCCCGGGGCCGTTGCCCGGCAACGGGCGATGTTCGGCCACCCCGGCCTCCTGGCTCAGCTCCGGCAGGGCGTCGAACTCGCCCAGGATGGCGATCACCGGGCCACCCTCACCAGCCTCGCCCATGATCGCGGTGGGGATGCCGGCAACCCCCGTGGTGACGCGGAAGCCTTCCGCTTGCAGCGCCGCGATGTGCTCGGCGGAGGAGCGGTGTTCTTGGAAGTTCAGCTCCGGCATGTCCCAGATGCGATCGCTGAGGCCGATATACGCGTCTTGCTTGGCTTCGACACGGTTCCAGATGTCTTCGCTGTTTTGCATCGTTCCGCTCCTCTGACAGGACAGGCTAGTCCCGTCGCGACGCGGCTGTCACCCCAGCAATCGGAGGCGCTCGAACAGGTCGATCAGCACCAGGTTGACGTTGAACTTGAAGTCGTCGGTGTCGCGTACCGCCGCCACCACCCGGGCGATGGGCCACAGCTCGAACCCCGCCACCTCGCCGTCCACGGGGTGCGGCTTGAAGTCGCCGGGCAGCACGAGGTCGTAGCAGTGCAGCCGGTCGCGGCGCAGCCCCTCCGGCCGCTCCATGGTGTAGGTAATCACCCGGCGATGCACCGCCTGCGCCACCAGCACCGGGGGCAGCCCCGCTTCTTCCGCCGCTTCCTTGAGCAGCGTGGCGTCCGGGTCCAGCCCGGCGGGCACGCCGCCGCCGACGATGTGGTCCAGCTTGCCGGGGTCGAGCTTCTTGTCCATCGCCCGGCGGCCGATCCACATGTGCAGCCCGTCTTCCCGCTCCACCAGCCCGTTGAGGTGCACCCCGACCGCCTGGATGCCGAGCGGCGGCAGGCTGCCGCGATCCACCGTCCCCAGCACCGGGCCGGCGGCATCGGCGCGCACGTCGAACAACTCGCCACGCGCCCGGCACAGCCCCGCCTGCACCAGGGCGGCGCTGGCGCCGGGCAGGGCGTCGGGGGCGAGATCCGTCCCCACCAACGCCGCCGTTTCCGGCAGCACCCAGCCGACCGCCTGGCCGGCCACCCGGAACGGCACCCGCCGACCCGGCAGCACCGCGTTGTTGCAGGCCAGGATGTGCCGCTGGAATTCTGGGGGGAGGGGCATGGGCCGGGTGTACCCCAAGCGGCACGGCCGGTCACGCGAGGTGGCTTTGCAGGCGCCGCCGGTGCTGCCACATGCACACCATGTCTCCTGCCATCCCGACGACGCGGTCGCGCTCGACCCTGGCGACCGTCCGCTCCCTGCTGCCGTATCTGTGGCCGCGCGGCGACCGCGGGGCGCATGTGCGCGTCGTGCTGGCAGGGATCTGCCTGGTGCTGGCCAAGGTCGCCACGGTTTACATCCCGCTGGTCTACAGCCGGGCGGTGGACGCCCTGTCCCCGGCGCATCAGGTCGCCACCGTGCCGCTGGCGCTGATCGTGGGCTACGGGCTGCTCCGCGTGGCCTCGGCCGGCTTCGGGGAGTTGCGGGACGCGATCTTCGCGGCCGTGCAGCAGCGCACCACCCGGCGCGTCGCGCTGGACACGTTCCGCCACCTGCACGGCCTGTCGCTTCGCTTCCACCTGGACCGGCAAACCGGCGGGGTGTCGCGCGCGATCGAACGCGGCGTGCTGGGCATCCAGCAGGTGCTACGCTTGGCGGTGTTCAACCTGCTGCCGACCTTGTTCGAGGTGGTGCTGGTCACCGGCACGATCTGGTACCTGTTCGACTGGCGCTATGCCGGGATCACGTTCGGCGCGGTGGCCAGCTATATCGGCTTCACCGTCGGCTTCACCACCTGGCGGATCAAATACCGCCGGCAGATGAACGCGGTCGACAGCGAAGCGAACACCAAGGCGCTGGACAGCCTGCTGAACTACGAGACGGTGAAGTATTTCGGCAACGAGGCGCACGAGGCGGCGCGGTACGACAACGCGCTGGCCCGCTACGAAACGGCGGCGGTGCGCACGCAGGTCACGCTGAACATGCTCAACATCGGCCAGGCGGCCATCATCGCCGCCGGCCTGGCGGTGATCATGTTGATGGCGGCTGGCGGCGTTTCGCGGGGCAGCATGACCGTGGGCAAGTTCGTGCTGGTGAACACCTACCTGATGCAGTTGTACCAGCCGCTCAACTTCCTGGGCTTCGTGTATGCCTCCATCAAGCAGGGCGTGGTGGACATGGAGCAGATGTTCCACCTGCTGTCAGTGGACCAGGAGGTCGCGGACACGCCCGGCGCGACGCCCTTGGCCACGGCGTCGCCCGGTTGCGGCGGCGCGCTGGCGTTTGAGGACGTGCGGTTCGGCTACGGCCCCGCGCGCGAGGTGCTGCACGGCGTCAGCTTCCGCGTTCCCCCGGGCGGCAAGCTCGCCATCGTGGGGCCGACGGGCGCGGGCAAGAGCACGATCAGCCGGTTGCTATTCCGCTTCTACGACGTGACGGGCGGCCGCGTGCTGATCGACGGCCAGGATCTGCGCGGGATCACGCAGGAAAGCCTGCGCGCAGCGATCGGCGTGGTGCCGCAGGATACCGTGCTGTTCAACGACACCATCCGCTACAACATCGCCTATGGCCGGGTCGGCGCGACCCAAGCGGACGTGGAGCATGCCGCCCGGCAGGCCCAGGTGCATGACTTCGTGCTGCGCCTGCCGGACGGTTACGACACCATGGTGGGCGAACGCGGGCTCAAACTGTCGGGCGGCGAAAAGCAGCGCGTGGCGATCGCGCGCACCATCCTGAAGGATCCGCGCATCCTGATCCTGGACGAGGCGACCAGCGCGTTGGACACGCGCACCGAGATCGACATCGGCACCGCCCTGGGCAACGCGTCGGCCAACCGCACTACGGTGGTGATCGCGCACCGGCTGTCGACCGTGGTGGATGCCGACGAAATCATCGTGCTGTCCGACGGCCTGGTCGCCGAACGCGGCACCCATGCCGCGTTGCTCGCCGCGGACGGCCTGTATGCGGGCATGTGGCAGTTGCAGGCGGAGGAGGCGGAAGTCGAGATCGAGCGCGGCCTCGGCCTTGCCGACCCGCTTTCACCGGTGGGCCGGGCGGTGCGGGTTTGATTTCCGCCGCACGGCCGCCATTTGTTTGCCGAAGGAGAGCCGCATGACCCTCGCCCCCGATGACGGCGCGCCTGCCGACCTCAGCCACGCCGGCGCGATCGTGGACAAGGCAATCGAGTATATGGTCGGGCAGAACATCACCTCGTTATCCATTGCGTCCGCCTTGCTCGGCGGCTCGCTCGGGCTGCTGACGCGATCGCTGTCCGACGAGGCGGTGGTGCAAATCCTGTCGAACGCAATCCGCAGCGTGCAATCGGGCGAAATGCGCGGCATGAAGGACGAAGGCGTGGCGCGCAATTAGGGGTTGCTGCAGGCAGCCCAGGCCGTGATTTATCTGACTTGTGAGGTGGCACTATGTCGAGATCTAAGGCGGTGGACGACGCGGATAGCTCAGTAGTTGATGACGAAAGCGCCCAACTCGACGTGGAAGTCGATCATGAGATTGACGGCGGTCAATTCGTTTCGAACGTGAGGGTTGTGGAGTGGCTTCAATCGTGGGGCAAGCCGAACGAGTTGCCTTGCCCTAAGCCGGCTAGGCGTTGAGCGAGGTTGTCTGGTCACAATCTGCCGTTCGACACCTTGAAACAATCCGCGTCTATCTCGAGCAGTTCAATCCGCATGCCGCGCAACACTTGGCGTCTTGCCTGATCGAAGCTGCCAACAACCTCGCAGACTTTCCGGAACGCGGACGGCTTGTTGCTGGGACTGATACGCGGGAGCTTGTTGTCATCGGATATCCATACATCATCCGGTATCGGACTGCTGGCGACACCGTTCGAATCCTTCGTGTCAGGCACGCAGGGCGACGTCCGACCACACCTTAGTGATCTATCCGCGGGTTCGCCTTACCTCGCGCTAATTCCGCAGGTGGCTCCTGAGAGCGCTGCTGCTCCTTTCGGCGCCGCAGGTTGGCGCGCAGGGCAGCGGCCTCCCGCTCTTTCCGCGCCGCCAACTCCGCTTCGCCGCGCTTGCTCAGGCTCGGCTTGGAGTCATCGCTCATTCCGGCCACGCCCGCAGCACCGCCTCGCGCGCGTCGGCCGGGCTGGCGGCTAGCGCGTGGTGGAGCGCTCGCATCTGCCGCCGTGCGTCATACAACTGGTCCAGCAGCGACAGCACGGTGGGCATCGCTTCTTCCCCGAGGCTGAGTTCGTCGCGAAGTTCGACGATCAACTGCACCCGCGCCACGTCGATGTCGTGGAACAGCCAATCGCCATCGTGCCGCTCGGGACGCACCCAGGCCAATTCGACCCAGTTTCTCACATCCTCCAGCCGCAGCCCGGCCACGTGCTGGGGCAGCATCTCAATCGTGATCACGACGCCTCCGTCATGCCTCGCCGGGGATCGACTTCGTTCGCCGGCTGCCACTCGCGCAGGAAGGCTTCCAGCGCCGCGTCGGCGTCCGGCACCACCACCTTCAACACCACCAACTGGTCGCCGGCCGGGCGGCTGCCCTGGGCCGGCACGCCGCGGCCGCGCAGGCGCAGCACCTTGCCCGTGTCGGACCGCCCCGGGATCGTCATGGTCACCGAGCCGGTCACCGTTGGAATGGTGACGCGGCCGCCCAGCACTGCTTCCTTCAACGTCACCGGCAGGTCGAGGTGGATGTCGTTGCCTTCGCGGCGGAACACCGGGTGCGGCCGGATCGTGACGGTGATCAGCGCATCGCCGGCCGGGCCGCCATTGCTCCCCTCATTGCCCTGGCCGCGCAGCCGCAAGGTCTGGCCATCCTCCATGCCCGGCGGCACGCGCACGTCCAATGTTCGTCCGTCGGGCAGGCTCAGCCGTTGCTGCGTGCCGGCGACGGCATCCACGAAATCCACGGCGAGGGTGTAGCCGGCATCGCGGCCCTTCGCCGGGCGGTGGCCCCGCTCGAAGGATTGCGAGAACAGATCGGCGAAGATGTCGCCCATCGCCGCCTCGTGTCCGCCGCCATAGCGCGCGCCCGCTCCGGTGTCGGCATAGCTGCGGTAGCCGGCACGCTCCGGCCGCGGATCGCCCGCCGCATCGATCTCCCCGCGGTCGAACCGGGCGCGCTTGTCCGGGTCCGACAGCAGGTCGTTCGCGGCGGACACGGCCTTGAAGGTGTCCTCGGCGGCCTTGTTGCCGGGGTTGAGGTCCGGGTGGTGCTTCTTGGCCAGCTTGCGGTAGGCGCGGCGGATATCGTCCGCCGTTGCGTCCTTGGCGACGCCCAGGGTTTGGTATGGATCGGTCATGCGGGTCCGCGACTCATGCGGTGCAGAGATGGCGCGCGATCGGCGCCGGATCAACCGCCATGGCTATCGCGTTTGGCAGACCGGGCACCAATACAGCCGTCGTCCGCCCATCTCCTCCGCCTGCACCGGGTTGGTGCAGATGCGGCAAGGCTCGCCCGCCCGGTGCGCCACGTAGCTGCGGGCGTCGCGGCGCATGCGGCGGCCGACCACCGGCGTGTTGGGCGGCCGATCCTTCGGCCGGGTGGTGATGATGGCGCCGTCGCGCACGCCATCCCGCAGCAGCGCCCTCGTGTCGCGCCACAGCGCGTCCCACTGCGCGCGGGTGACGTCCCGGCCGGGCTTGTGCGGGTCGATGCGGGCGCGGAACAGCAGCTCCGCGCGGTAGATGTTGCCGATGCCGGCGATCACCTCCTGCCGCATCAGCAACAGCCCGATCGCGGTGCGGGAGCCGTGGATCACCTCCCACGCCTTGCCGGGCCGCCCATCCGCCCGCAGCGGGTCCGGACCGAGCTTATCGGTCGCCGCCTGCTTGCCTTCGGCGGAAAGCAGCTCGCACGCCGTTGGTCCGCTGAGGTCGGCCACGCGGTGCTCGGCCGCAAGCCGCAGCCGAACGGCGCCACGTGGCGCGGGCGGTCCGTCTTCATCGGGGTCGGTTTTGGCCGTGCGCCGCCCGACCCCGCTCAACGCGGTGCCGGTGAAGCGCCAATTACCGTACAGGCCCAGATGCACCCGCAACCACACCGGGCCGGCGAAGCAAAGGAACATCTGCTTGCCCCAGGCCTCGGCACTGTCGAGCACCAGCCCGTCCAGCGTCGCCGCGCCGTCCGCGAACCGGCCTTGCGGGCTGCTGGCGCGGATCGTCCTGCCGACGAACTCCGCGGTGAAGGCGTTCGCCAGGCGATGGACGGTGTGGCCTTCGGGCGAGACACGCTCCTGTCGAGTTGTCTCCCACTCCTTGCGGGAGAGAGGGCTTAGATCACGTGGCGGTCGCGCAAGCTGGCGATGGCAGCGGCGTCATAGCCCAATTCTGCCAGCACGGCGTCGGTATGTTCACCCAGGCTCGCGGTCGCCGTTTCCAGCCGGGCAGGTGTGCGGCTGAGCTTCACCGCCTGGCCGACGAGTTCCGTCCGCCCCAGCGTCGGGTGCTGCACCGGCTGCGCCATGCCGAGATGCTGGACCTGCGGGTCGCCGAACACCTGGTCCATGCTGTAGATCGGGCCGCACGGCACCTCCGCCGCGGCCAGCCGCTCCACCCAGGCGGCGGAACTGGCGGTGCGGGTGACGGCGGCAATGCGCTCGTTGAGCGGGGCGCGGTTGGCGGAGCGTGCGTCCCCCGTCTTGAACAACGGGTCGTCGATCAACTCGGGAAAGCCCAGCGCACGGCACAGCCGGGCGAAGATGACGTCGCCCGAGGCGGCGATGTTGATGTGGCCATCGGCCGTAGGGAACACGCCGGTGGGGATGCTGGTCGGGTGGTCGTTGCCCGCCTGCTGCGGCACGTCTCCCTTCCATCAGGAAGCGGGCGGCCTGGAAGTCCATCATCGCGATCATCGACGCGAGCAAGCTGCTTTGCACCCATTGCCCTTCGCCCGACACTTCCCGCTCCAGCAGTGCCGCCATGATGCCTTGCGCTGCGAACAGCCCGGCGGTGAGGTCCGCCACGGGGATGCCGGCGCGCACCGGGCCTTGCCCCGGCAGCCCCGTGACCGACATCAGCCCGCCCATGCCCTGCGCGATCTGGTCGAAGCCGGGGCGCATGCGGTACGGCCCGTCCTCCCCGAAGCCGGAGATGCTGGCATACACCAGGCGCGGGTTGACCGCCCGCATCGCCGCGTAGCCGATACCCAGCCGGTCCTTCACGTCCGGACGGAAGTTCTCCACCAGCACGTCCGATTGCGCGACCAGCTTGCGCAGGATCTCCAAACCTTCGGGCGCCTTCAGGTCCAGCGTGATGCAGCGCTTGTTGCGGTGCAGGTTCTGGAAGTCGGGGCCGAGCCGCTCGCCGCCCATCCCGCTGTCGCCAGCCGCCGATTCCACCTTGATCACCTGCGCGCCGAAATCGGCGAATTGGCGCACGCAGGTCGGCCCGGCGCGCACCCGCGACAGGTCGATAACGCGGAAACGGGCAAGCGCACCGGTGGCCATGTTGCTGTGATCCTGGTCTTGTCGGGACCATCACCCTAGAAGCGGCCGACCATGACCGACAATATCTACACCGTCATCCGCGCGCGCGTGCTGGACGCCCTGCACGCCGCACTCCCCGACCTGCCGCCGGAGCTGGCGGCGCGCGTGGAGGTGACGCCCACGCGTGACCCGGCGCATGGCGACATGGCGACCAATGCCGCCCTGATCGCCGCCAAGCCCGCGCGCCAGCCCCCCGCCCGCATCGCCGCCACCTTGGCCGCGGCGCTGCAACAGGCGCCGGAAATCGCAACCGCCGAACCGGCCGGCCCAGGTTTCGTGAACCTGCGCCTGCACCCTGCAGCGATGCTGGCCACCATCCCCGCCGTGCTGCGCGCGGGGGAGGCGTTCGGCGCCGGTGCGGCCGGGCAGGGGCGCCGGGTGAACGTTGAGTATGTGTCCGCCAACCCGACCGGGCCGATGCATGTCGGGCATTGCCGCGGCGCGGTGGTGGGCGACGCGCTGGCCAACCTGCTGGCGAAGGCCGGCTACGACGTCACCAAGGAGTTCTACGTCAACGACGCCGGCAACCAGGTCGCGGCCCTGGCCTGGGCGACGTACTGGCGCTACCTCCAGGCGCTCGGCACCGCGTTGACGGAGGAGGCGTTCGCCGCCGGCGTGCCGGGCGGCCTGCAATATCGCGGCGACTACCTACTGCCGATCGGCGAGGCGTTGGCGGCGACGTTCCGCGACAGCCTGGCTGGGCCTGGCCTGTTGCCGGCCGACCCGGCGCTGTGGCTCGACACGGTGCGGGACTTCGCGGTCGACGCGATGCTCGCTTCCATCCGCACGGACCTCGCCGCACTCGGCGTGCGTTTCGACCGCTTCAGTTCGGAGCGGGCGTTGCTGGGATCGGGCGCGCCCGATGCCGCCATCGCCAAGCTCCAGGCGGACGGCCTGCTGTACCTCGGCACGTTGGAACCGCCGAAGGGCAAGCTGCCCGACGATTGGGAAGCGCGCGAGCAGTTGCTGTTCCGCTCCACCCGGTTCGGCGATGACGTCGACCGGCCGCTGCGCAAATCCGATGGCAGCAACACGTATTTCGCCAACGACATCGCCTACCATGCTGCCAAGGCTGCCCGGTCGGACGTGCTGATCGACGTGCTGGGTGCCGACCACGGCGGCTACGTGTCGCGCATGAAGGCGGCGACGGCGGCGATCACCGGCGGGGCGGTCGCGCTGGAGGTGGTGCTGTGCCAGATCGTGCGGGTGATGAAGGCCGGCGAGCCGGTGCGGATGAGCAAGCGGGCCGGCACCTTCATCACCCTGGCGGACCTGTTGGATTTCGTCGGCCGCGATGCCGTGCGATTCACCATGCTGACCCGCAAATCCGACGCGCAGATGGATTTCGACATCGAGGCCGCGGTCGCGCAAACGCGGGAAAACCCGGTGTTCTACGTGCAATACGCCCACGCCCGCTGCCGCTCCGTGCTGCGGGCGGCGGCCGAGATGGAGGGCCTGGATATCAATCCGGCGACGCCACTGGACGGCTTGCAAGACCCGGCGGAGCTGGCGGTGGTGCGGCGCATGATGGCGTGGCCACGCATGGTTGAGGCGGCCGCGGACGCGCGGGAACCGCATCGAATCGCGTTTTTTCTCTATGACTTGGCGGCGGACTTTCATATGCTGTGGAACCGAGGGCGGGACGCGACGACCCTCCGCTTCCTGCAGCCAGACCGCCCCGCGGACACCCGGGCGCGGCTGGCTTTGGTGGCGGCGGTGGCGACGGTGATCCGCTCGGGCCTCCAGGTGATGGGGGTCACGCCCGTCGAGGAGATGCGCTGAGTGGCTGACCGGTTGACCATGACGACGGAGAGTTGGCGTCCGCAGCGGCGCGACGGGCTGATCGATCCGGCAATCCGCCGCATGGCGCTGCTGGCCGGTGCCGGCGTAGTCGTGCTTGGGCTCGGCGTCGGCGGCTACACGATGCTCGGGCGTCGCTCGCACGGCGTTCCCGTGATCGAGGCGGACAGCCGGCCGCTTCGCGTGAAGCCGGACAATCCCGGTGGCATGCAGGTGGTGGGTGCCGAGGAGCAGATCATGGGCGGCGCCGGCACCGGCAGCCAGGCCGACGCCATGGCACCCGCGCCGGAGGTGCCGGAACCGCAGATGCTGCGTGCGCAAATTCAGGCTGCCCGGCAGCCCGCACCGGCGCCAACGCCGCCGGCACCACCCGTCGCCGTTGCACCGCCAGCGGTGGCTGTGGCCGCGGCACCACCTGTTGCGCCGGCCATTCCAGCCCCGGTTGTCGCAACGCCACCCGCCCGGGTCGTAAGTGCCGCGCCGACATCGGGTGGCATGGAAGTCCAGCTTGCCGCGCTGGAGTCCGAACAGGCGGCCACGACCGAATGGCAGCGCCTGTCCAAGCGGATGCCCGGCCTGTTTGGGTCGCATCGCCCGACCGTGTTGAAGGCGGAACGCGACGGCAAAACCTTCTACCGGCTGCGCACCGGCGGGTTCAGCGACACGGCGCAAGCCACCGCCTTTTGCACCGAAGTGAAGGCAAAAGGCGGCGGCTGCGCAATCGCGAGCTTCTGAGTCGTTCCGCGATCAGCCTTTCTGCGTGTCCGCGCCGCTGCCGCTCCCGCTGATGCCGCTGCGGGACTTGGCGTCGCTTTTCGGTTGGATCGTGCGTGACATGGCCGCCACCTCCTGATCGTTCTTGGCGTTCTCGGCCGGGTGCAACTCGGCCGTGTTCGTCTTCGGGGTCGGTGTGCTGGGTTCGCTCATGCTTTGGTCCTCCTGCGACAGCAGCGCCGCAGCAGGCTGGAGGTTGCGGTGGCGCGCCGCCAGCGCCGGGCCAAAATCCCCGGCGGGCGTGATGGCGACCCGCTCCAAACCGAGCCAGCCGGCCATCACCTGCAACTCACCCAACAACCGCTCTGCCGTGTCCGGCGGCGCGTGGGGTTCGGCATGCGCGGCCAGCACGTGCAGGGTCGAAGTGGCGCGCGAGGACTTCAAATCCACCCGGGCGACCAGCCGGTCGCCGAGCAGGAATGGCAGCACGTAATAGCCGTGCTGGCGCTTGGACGCGGGCGTGTAGATTTCCAGCCGGTAGCGGAAGTCGAACAGGCGCTCGGTCCGCGTCCGCTCCCAAATGGCGGGGTCGAACGGGCATAGCAGGGCGCATCCGTCCACCCGGCGAGGCCAGCGGGCGGCACGATGCACGAAGGCGGGTTGCCGCCATCCCTCCACCGTGGCCGGGATCAGTTCGCCCATCTCCACCAGTTCCGCCACGCGCGCGGTGGCGTCCGCCGGGGACAGGCGGAAATAGTCGCGCATGTCGCCGACGGTGGCGACGCCGAGTGCCCGGGCGCTGAGCAGCAGCAGCGCCCGGTGGGCATCCGCCGGCTCCGGGGTGGGCGTGGCAAGGACGGCGGCGGGCAGCACCCGCTCCGGCAGGTCGTACACCCGCTCGAACCCCCGCCGGGTGGCGGTGGTGACGTGCCCGGCCCAGAACAGCCATTCCAGCGCGCGCTTGGCGTCGCTCCAGCCCCACCAGCCGCCGGCGCCGCGCGATCCCTCCAGTTCCGAGGCCGCCATGGCGCCGTCGCTGCGGACCCGCGCCAGCACGGTGTCGATATACGGGCGCCGTTCCGCGGCGAAGCGGCCCAACTCGCCGTAAATGCCTTGCAGCCGGTCGGCCCGTGCCATGCGCCAGCGCAGCAGCGGGTGCAGGTCCATCGGGAGCAGCGACGCCTCGTGCGCCCAGTATTCGAACAAGGACGGTTTGCGCCCCCAGGCCGCCTCGTCCAGCAGCGCCCGCGGGTAGGCGCCCAGGCGCGAGAACAGCGGCAGGTAATGCGCCCGCGTCAGCACCGTCACCGAGTCGATCTGCAAGAGGTTGAGCCGCGCCACCGTGCGGCGCAGATGCCCACGGCCGGCCCCGTCCGGACGTGGGTCCGCCAGGCCGGTGGCGGCCAGGGCGATGCGGCGCGCGGTGGCGGCGGATAGTCGCTCGAACATGTTGCCCAGTCATGCCGCCGGGCGGCTTGCCCGGCAATGCCCGGCGACTAGGATCGCGGGGCACCAGGAGCCCGGCCCATGATCCGCAACACGCCCCCCGGCGAGCCGCAAACCCGCATCCGCCCGCAAATCCAGGATCTGGTGACGGACAACATCGCCGTGCTGGCGGAAAAGGCGCGGCACATCGAGGGCGTGATCCCGCTCTGGTTCGGCGAAGGCGACTTGGTGACGCCGGGCTTCATCCGCGACGCGGCCAAGCGGGCGTTGGATGCGGGCCGCACCTTCTACGTGCCCAACATGCGCGGCACGGCCGGGTTGACCGCGGCGCTGTCCGCCTACCAGACCCGGCTGCACGGCCGCCCGATCGGGGTGGAGCGCAGCACCGTCACGCCGGGCGGCATGCAGGCCGTGGCGCTGGCGTTGGAGTTGGTTGTCGAGACGGGAACCAACGCCGTCTACGTCACGCCGCAATGGCCCAACATCCACAACGCGATCCACGTGGCCGGAGGCGAGCCGCGGCCGTGCCCGCTGGTGCTGCGCGACAACCGCTGGACGCTGGACATCGACCACGTGGCCGCGCTGTGCGACGCGCGGACCCGGGCGATCGTGTTCTCCTCCCCCGCCAACCCCACCGGCTGGACCGCCACGCCGGACGATCTGCGCGCCCTGCTGGCGTTGAGCCGGGAGCGCGGCATCTGGATCATCGCCGACGAGGTGTATGGCCGTCTGTATTTCGACGCGGACGTGGCGCCCTCCATGCTGCGGATCGCGGAGCCGGACGACCTGGTGATGTGCGTCAACAGCTTCAGCAAGGCCTGGGCGATGACCGGCTTCCGCCTCGGCTGGCTGACCCACCCGGCGGCCGTGGCGGACCAACTGGGTGCGATGACGCAATACCTGAACAGCGGCACCGCCGACTTCGTGCAGGAGGCGGGGGCCACCGCGATCACGGACGGCGAGGGCTTCGTCGCCGACATCCGGGAACGCTGCCGCAGCGGCGTGGCGCTGACGCATGCGCGGCTGGCGGCCACCCCCGGCATTCGCCTGACGGAAGCGCCGAAAGGCGGCATGTACGCGTTCTTCCAGATCGACGGCATGCCAAATGCCCGCACCGCCTGCCTCCACGTGCTGGAGCACGCCCGGGTCGGCCTGGCCCCCGGCGAGCTGTTCGGCGACGCAGGGGCCGGCTGGCTGCGCATGTGCGTGTGCCGCGACGCCGGGCAGTTGGGCACCGCGCTCGATCGGATGGCAGATGCGCTTTCACCCCGCTGATCGACCCAA
This sequence comes from Acetobacteraceae bacterium, assembly GCA_965199555.1. GTDB lineage: Bacteria > Pseudomonadota > Alphaproteobacteria > Acetobacterales > Acetobacteraceae > LMUY01. The sequence goes on from CBDASJ010000017.1 coordinate 135,546, forward strand.
AGCGGTTGTCCGTAGAGCAGTCGGCGGAACAAAGCAGTTCCGTGGACCGGCGTTGATCAAGGCAATTCACCCAGCAGGTCGTGCATCGTCTCGATCTCGGCCAAACGGCGGCGGCCAGAGCGCCCGGTCAGTTCGAGCACCCGCGTGGCCAGGAAGTGGGCGAGGCCGATCACCGCGACGTGGTTGTCGAGCGCGCCGGCGGCCTTGGCCCGGCAGCGCACCAGCCAGGTCGCCGGGCCGGGATCGTCGACGGTCTCGTCGGTCACGCAGAGTACTTCCGCGCCGGACTTGACGGCGCTGGCGATCAGCAACGTAGAAGCTGGCAGGGAGCGGCGAAGTGCGAACACGACCAGCATGTCGCCCTTGCGGATGCTGACCGCATATTCGGCGATCGTTTCTCCCGACGTCGGGAGCAGGATACTGGTCTCGAGCACGCGGAACACCTGCCAGCGCAGGTAGGCGGCGAAGGAGTAGTTGTTCCGGAAACCGGCAATCCACACGCGGTTGGCCGCGATCATCGCATGGGCGATGCGGTCCAGCATGTCTTCGGACAGCCCGGCGTAGGTTTCGGACAGGTTCTGTATGCTGAGTTCGAGATGCGCGCGCAGCGTGCCAGCCGCTTTGCCCTCTGCCCCGAGAAGCAGCAACGGCGAGCCCGATTTCTGTTCGAGCCGGACCTGTCGCCGTGCGTCCCCGTAGCTGTCATATCCGAGTTTCCGGATGAACCGGGTGACCGCGGCGTTGGACACACGGGCCGCGGCGGCGAGTTCGGTTGCCGTGTATGACGGCAGTTCGCCCGGGAAGTCGATCAGGAACTCGGCAAGCCGACGTTCAGTCGGCGGTAGGTCGTCCAGCAGGCGGGTAACCCGCGCCACCAGCGAGCCCGCACCAGGGGCAACGGCCATGTCTCTTCCAGATCGCTCGTGGGGTTTGTAGGTCGGGCTATCGGCGACCCATACCCGATTTCGTCCTCGCCCGCGAAATCGGACGTCTTGCCTCCTTGAGCCATGCGGCGTTGGCACAGATGCTGCATGAAAAATATTTTGCAAAATACAACAGACGCAATTCTGTTCTCGGCACGTGCGTGTTCCAGCCTCGAAGGGATGACAGATGGTAGAAGGCGTTCAGATCGCCGTTCCGGCTTCGGAGGCAGCGGCACAGGTTGAAGCAGCCCTGAACCGGATCGGTGTCACCACCGCACATAAGGTGATCGTGCTGCTTGTGCTGGTCGGCGTGCTGTTCGACGTGTTCGAGCAAAACACGATCGGCCTGATCGGCCCGATCTTGCGCGAGCAATGGCAGATCGGAGCCGCGGATATCGGCTTCCTGAACACCATCACATTCGCCTCGGCCGCTATCGGCCGGCTCGGCTCCGGCATCCTGGCCGATCGGGTCGGCCGGCGCTTCATGCTGAACATCAATCTGCTGCTGTTCACGCTTGGTGCCACGATCTGCGCCCTGGCGCCGGGCTACACCGTGCTGGCCTGCGGACGGTTCCTGGTCGGCCTCGGGCTGGGCGGCGAGATCGTCACCGCTGTGACCTTGCTGGCGGAGTTCTGCTCCACAGGCTTCCGCGGAACCGCCGTGGGACTGATCAATGTCGGCGGCGGCGGGCTGGGCAACATGCTGGCGCCTGCCTTCGCATTGGGAATCTTCACCCTGTTTCCCGGGACGAACGGATGGCGCTGGCTGTTCGCAGCACTGGTGCTGCCCGCGGTCATGGTGGTGTTCTATCGTCGCTTCGTGCCCGAGACACCGCGCTTCCTGGTTGCACAGGGTCGAGTGGCCGAAGCCAACCGGGTGTTGTCGCAGTTGGCGACGGGTTCGTTCCAGACCAAGGACTTCGCGGTGAACGACTACGTCGCGGCGAAACCGGTTCGTTCGGAGGCGCGGCTCGGCAGTATCGTCGCCGACATCTTTTGTGGCGGGTTGCTGCGGCGCACTGTCGCCGTGGGCGTCGCGTCGTGGATGACGTTCGGGGCGCAACTGACCGTGCTGACCCTGATGCCGACCGTCCTGGTCGCGCAGGGGCACAGCATCACCCGTTCCTTCCTGTACACGATCATCCTACAAAGCGGCAGCCTGTTCGGCGCGTTGGCCGCCGCTGTGCTGGCCGCCCGGGTGCGGCGCAAGGTGGTGCTGACGGCAGGTGCAGCCTGCGCCGTGCTTGCAGGGCTCGCCTTCGGTTTCCTGGCGACCACGGACGCTTTGATCCTGCTGTTCGGGGCAACGTTCCAGTTCTTTGTGCTTTTGCTGAACACGACCATCTGGATTTTCGCGCCGGAGAACTACCCGACCCGGGTGCGCGGCTTCGGCACGTCATTCATCCTGGCGCTCGGCACGATGGCTGGAGCCTGGATGCCGCTCGTCGCCGGGCGGGTGTTCGAGATGGGGGGTACGGCAGGCATGTTCAGCCTGATGGCAGGGATGTATGCCATATTCGCCGTTGCCGTACAGTTCGCGCCGGAGACGTTCGGCCGCTCGATCGAAGCGCAGGCGGACGCGGGCGAGCGGCTGTTGTCCGACCTGCTGGCCTGACACAGAGGACCAGGCCGTGGCAGCCTGGTTCTCCCTTCGAAGCAGGTGGCATGACATCCATTCTTCTGATCAACCCCAATACCTCCGCCCGCTCGACGGAGATGATGCTGGCCGTGGCGAAGCCGCTGCTCCCGGCCGGCGTCGTGTTGCGCGGGATCGGCGCGGCCCGCGGGGCCGACATGATCCTGGACGAGGCGGCGCTGGCGGTGGCCGAGACCGAGGTGGTCCGCATCGGCATGGAAGCGCACGGGGGACGCGACGCGGTCGTCGTGGCGGCCTTCGGCAACCCCGGCGCTCACAGGCTACGAGAACTACTGCCGATGCCCGTCGTAGGGATCGGCGAGGCCGCCATGCGGGAGGCTGCTTCTGGCGGGCGGCGTTTCGGGGTCGCGACCACCACGCCGGGTCTCGTTCGTTCCATCGAGGCAGGGGTGCGCCACCTCGGCCTGGAAGCCGATTTCACCGGCGTGCGGGTTCCGGCCGACCGTGACCCGCTAGCCTTGGCCACCAACCCAGCCGACCAGTACGACGAGCTCGCGCTGGCCGCGACACGGTGCATCGAACTGGATGGCGCCGAGGTGGTGGTCATCGGCGGTGGCCCGTTGAGCGACGCGGCCGTGCGTCTACGGCAACACCTTCAGGTCACGATCATTGAGCCAGTGCCAGCGGCAATACGCCAAATCCTTGGGTGCTTGCCCAACCTGCCACGTTCACACGCCGACACTTCAACATGCTCCTCGCGACGCTGATCGAAGCTTACCGGACCTTCCAGTTGCCAAGGCGAACCGTGTCACGATCAGAACTTGCCAAGCAGCCCGGCTGATGGATGGGTACGCGTTGTGCAGGGTCGCTGTTGCGAATGGCCTGCGGTGATAGCCTTCGAAGCGCATGGCTCGGACGCGCTTCCTTTCAGCCACAGTCAACGTCCTCCCGCCGCGCCCGCGAAGCGCCATAGACGTCGGAACGTCCAAGTTCACGACGACCAAAGACCTGCGAGCTTGCGCGCAGGCAGTCCGCAACCGTAAGAACCCGATCGCGTCCAGAGGGTAAGCGACAACAAGCCACCGAAACCGCCCGGAGCGGACGACGGTCGAGAGCAAAGCATCGAGCGCTATACCCCAACGCGCGGGATCGGGCAGGTGGCCTGGACCAGCAAGGTCATCGCCGTCCAGAATTTCGATCCCGGAAGGAGGTCGGCGAGCGCCGCCCCAATCGCGCTCTTGCCCGATCCTACCGTGCCGTTCAGCCACACGATCGACATAGTCTCCCCATCACCCGCGCGAGTTGCTGCCGTTAGGTCCGCTCCCCCACCACAAGCAGCCCCTCAGCCCTTGCCGGTGAAGCCCGCCACCAGTTCAGCCAGGTGCCCCATCTCGTTCAATCGCAGGCCGGGCACGTTCACAGGCTTGCGTCCCGCTTGTGCGACCCGCCGGGGCATGCATGCGGCGGCGAACCCAAGCTTCTGCGCTTCCTTCAACCGAGCGTCCGCCTGCGCGACCTGGCGGATTTCGCCGGACAGCCCGACCTCGCCGAAATACACCGTGCCCGCGTCCGTCGGCGTTTCCGTCGCGGCCGAGGCAAGCGCCGCCGCCACCGCCAGGTCCGCCGCCGGCTCCATCACCCGCAGGCCGCCCGCCACGTTCAGGTAGACGTCGTGCGCCGACAGCCGCAGCCCGGCGCGACTGTCCAGCACTGCCAGCATCATGGCCAGCCGCCCGCCATCCCAGCCGATCACGGAGCGCCTGGGTGAACCGCCGGCGTTGGGGGATAGCAGGGCCTGCACCTCCACCAGCACCGGGCGGGTGCCTTCCAGCCCGGCGAACACGGCGGAGCCGGCGATGTTGCCGCGGCGCTCCGCCAGGAACAGGGCAGAGGGATTCGGCACCTCCGCCAGCCCAGCTTCCGTCATGGCGAACACGCCGATCTCGTCGGTGGCGCCGAAGCGGTTCTTCACGCCGCGCAGGATACGGAACTGGTGGCCGCGGTCGCCCTCGAAATACAGCACCGCGTCGACCATGTGCTCCAGCACGCGCGGGCCGGCCAGCGCGCCGTCCTTGGTGACGTGGCCCACCAGCACCAGCGCGAAGCCGCGGGACTTTGCCAGCCGGATCAGCTCGAACGAGCAGGCGCGCACCTGGCTGACGGTGCCGGGCGCCGAGTCGATGCTGTCCAGCCACATGGTCTGGATCGAGTCGATCACCACCAGCGCCGCGTCGGTTGCGGCTTCCAGCGCCGCGCCGATGTCGCGCACGTTGATGCTCGCCGCCAGGTCCAGCTTGGCGTCCGCCAGGCCCAGCCGGCGGGCGCGCAGCCGCACCTGATCGATCGACTCTTCGCCGGTGATGTACAGCACCCGGCGCCCGGCCCGGGCCAGCGACGCGGCGGCCTGCAGCAGCAGGGTGGACTTGCCGATTCCCGGGTCCCCGCCGACCAGCACGGCGGAGGCCTGCACCAACCCGCCGCCGAGCACCCGGTCCAACTCGGCGATCCCGGTCTGCGCGCGGGCCGGCGGCTCCGTGCTGCCTTGCAGGCCGACGAAGCCGAGCCGTGCCGCCTTGCCAGGCTTCAGCGCGCCGGGCCCGGCTTCGACCGGCTCCTCGACGATCGTGTTCCACTCGCCGCAGGCATCGCAGCGCCCGGCCCATTTGGCGGTGACGGCGCCGCAGGATTGGCAAACGTAGCGGTGGGCGGGCTTGGCCATGCGCCAGACATCCGGCGGGGGGCGGCCGCCGTCAAGCCGTAGTCATCAGACTACGGCGCTTCCTAAACATCGGAACGAAACGCCTGCGATTGTCCTAAGTCTCTTCTAGGATTGTATCCCTGTTTACGGGATGCTGTGGATGAGTTGGGAGGACCAAGGGCGGCAGTCGCATGGCTGGTTCGGGCATGGAACCGGTCCGAAGCACGACGATGGCATCGCGTCGAACGGGGCCAACCCGCTGTTCAGGCCAGCCGACGCCGACGAACGCTGCAGGCTGCAAATGGACCGGCCGCAGCGCTTACGACATTGCCCGTCGGCGGCTTAGTCTATCGCCGCGCCTGGCCTGGAGGACAGGAGCCTACTTGCGCAACTCCATCTGGATCGGCCCCTCGCGGCGGCCATGGGTGAACTGGTCCACCACCTCGTTGCCGCTTTGCAGCAGCTCCGGCGCCGGGCCTTCCCACACGATGCGCCCGCGGTGCAGCATCGCCGCCCGGTCGCCGATCCGCACCGCGGACGCCATGTCGTGGGTGATCGCCACCGCGGTGGAGCCGAGGCGCTTCACGCAATCCACGATCAGCCCGTCGATCACCGCGCCCATGATCGGGTCCAGCCCGGTGGTCGGCTCGTCGAAGAACAGGATGCCCGGTTGCGCCGCGATGGCGCGGGCCAGCCCCACCCGCTTCTGCATGCCACCCGACAGCTCGGACGGCGAGAGCTCGCCCACGCTGGCGGCGAGGCCAACTTGGCCCAGCACCTCGCCGGCGCGGGTGCGGGCGGCGTCGCGGCCCATGCGTTGCTGGGCCAGCAGGCCGAACGCCACGTTTTCCCACACCGGCAGGCTGTCGAACAGCGCACCGCCCTGGAACAGCATGCCGATCTGCCGGTTCAGCGCCTCCCGGTCACGCCGGTTCATGCGCAGGATGTCGCGGCCGTCCACCTCGATGCTGCCCTCGTCCGGCTCCACCAGGCCGAGGATGGATTTCAGCAGCACCGACTTGCCGGTGCCGGAGCCGCCGATCACCACCATGGAGGTGCCGGGCATCACGTCCAGGTCGACGCCGTCCAGCACCTGCTTGTCGCCGAACCGCTTGCGCAGCCCGCGGATGCGGATTTTCGGCAGCGGCTCGGTGGGCCCGGCCTTAATGGGCAAAGAACAGTTCCGTCAGCACGTAGTCGCCGGCCAGGATCAGGATGGACGCCACCACCACGGCGGAGGTGGTGGCCGCCCCCACGCCCTCTGCCCCGCCGCGGCTGTTGTAGCCGTGGTAGCAGCCCATCAGCGCGATCAGGAAGCCGAACACCGCCGCCTTGGCCAGGCCGCTGACCACGTCCCCCGTCGTCATGAAGCTGAACGTGTTATGGAGGTAGCCGACCGGGTTGAGCCCCAGCTTCACCGTCGCCACCAGAAAGCCGCCGGCCACGCCGAGGATATCCGCCACCACCACCAGCAACGGCAAGGCCAGCGTGCCGGCCAGCAGGCGGGGGGTCACTAGGTACTTCATCGGGTTGGTGGACAGCGTGCCCAGCGCGTCGATCTGGTCGGTCACCCGCATGGTGCCGATCTCCGCCGCCATGGCCGCACCGACGCGCCCGGCCACCATCAGCCCGGCCAGCACCGGCCCCAGCTCCCGCACCACGGACAGCACCACGATGGAGGCGACGGCGCTTTCCGCGTTGAAGCGGGAAAAGCCGGTGAAGGATTGCAGCGCGATCACCATGCCGGAGAAGATCGCCGTCAGCGCCACCACCGGCAGGCTGAAATAACCGAACTCGATAAAGGCGCGTCCGAACATGCGCCAGTACAGCGGCGGCCGGATCAGATGGGACAGCCCGTCGGCCGCGAACACCGCCACCGCGCCGACCGTGCGGCACAGGCCCAGCGCCGCGCGGCCGAGTGCCGCCAGCCAGTCGAGCACGATCATCGGTAGCGGCGCTGGTAGCGGCGGCCGAGCGAGGTCAGGATCTCATAGCCGTTCGTGCCGGCCTCGGCGGCGAGCGCGTCGACCCCGCCCGGGCCGATCAGGTCGAGCCAATCCCCTACGGCCAAGCCGGGTGCGTCCGTCACGTCGAAGGTCGAGAGGTCCATGGACACGCGACCTACCAGCGGCACGGGCCCGTCGTCAAAATAGGCGGTGGCGCGGTTGCTCAGGGCGCGAAGGAAACCGTCCGCATACCCGACCGACACGGTGGCAATCCGGCTTGGGCGAGCGGCGGTCCATTGGCCGTTATAGCCCACGCTGTCGCCCGGCTCGACGTCGCGGATTTGCAGCACACGGGCGCGCAGGCGGACGGCCGCGCGTTGCGGGTTGGGCCGACCGGGCGTGGGGTTCACGCCGTATAGTGCAGCGCCGGGCCGGGCCAGTTCGGAGTCGAACTCCGGCCCGAGGAACAGCCCGGAGGAATTGGCCAGCGAGCGCGGGGCAGGGGGCAGCCGCGCGCAGGCGGCGGCGAAGCGGTGGCGCTGGCGTGCGTTGAGCGGGTCGTCCGGCTCCTCCGCGGAGGCCAGGTGCGTCATCACGTAGCGGATCGCGAGCCCGTCAAGCCGGCGGTGGTCGTTGGCCAGGATGTCCCACTCGCGGCCGTCAAAGCCCAGCCGGTTCATGCCGGTGTCGACGTGCAGGATGGCGGGCAGCGGCCGGCCGGCGGTGCGGGCCTGCGCCGTCCACCGGTCCACCTCGTCCAGCGTGCCCAGCACGGGGGTGATGTCGTTCGCCGCGAAATCGGCTTCCAGACCGGGCCAGAGCCCGTTCAGCACGGCGAGCATGCCGTCCGGCACCAGGTCGCGGACCGCCAAGGCTTCGGCGGGATGGGCGGTGAAGAAGTGCCGGCAGCCCGCGGCATGCAGCGCGGGCACGACGGCGCGGGCGCCCAGGCCGTACGCGTCGGCCTTGACCACGGCGGCGGTGGGGCCGCGGCGAAGCGACTGCCAGTTGGCGACAATGGCGGACAGGTCAATTTCGAGCAGGGTGGGCCAGAGTGTGTCGGCGGCGCCCTCACCCCTCCCTCTCCCAGGGGGAGAGGGCTTGTTTTCTTCTCCCACGGCGTGGGGGTCGCCCACTAGATCAGCTTGACCAACTGCTTGCCGAAGTTGCGGCCCTTCAGCAGCCCGATGAACGCCTCCGGCGCGCTGGCCAGGCCCTGTGCCACGGTTTCGCGGAACTTCAACTGCTTGGACGCCACCAGCCCGCCCAACTCCTGCAACGCCGCCGGCCACTCGTCGGTGTGCTCGGACACGATGAAGCCCTGGATCAGCAGGCGGGAGATCAGGATCAGGCGGGGATTGGCCATGGTCATCGGCTGCCCGTCATAGCCGGAGATCGCGCCGCACACGGCGATGCGGCCGAACGCGTTCATCTGCGCCATCACCGCGTCCAGCACCGCGCCGCCGACATTGTCAAAATAACCGTCGATCCCCGCCGGCGCGGCCGCCTTCAGTTCGGCCTCCAACGCGCCGGCCTTGTAGTCCACGCAGGCGTCGAAGCCGAGCTCCTCCACCACGTAGCCGCATTTATCCGGCCCGCCGGCCACCCCCACCACGCGGCAGCCGTGCCGCTTGGCCAACTGGCCCACCACGCTGCCCACGGCGCCGCTGGCGGCACTCACCACGAGTGTTTCGCCCGATTTTGGCGCGCAGATGCGGTTGAGCCCGTACCAGCCGGTCACGCCGGGCATGCCGACGCAGCCGAGATAGGCGGAAAGCGGGATGGCGGTGTCGTCCACCTTCTGCATGCCCGCGCCGTCGGAGGTGCCGTATTCCTGCCAGCCGAACCCGGCCACCACCTTGTCGCCGGGCTGCCAGGCGGCATTGCGCGATTCAACCACCTCCCCAACGGTGCCGCCGATCATCACCGCGTCCAGCGGCTGGGGCGCGGTGTAGGATTTCGTGTCGCTCATCCGGCCGCGCATATACGGGTCCAGCGACAGGAAGTGGTTGCGCACCCGAACCTGGCCATCGCCCAGCGGCGGCAGCGGCGTTGCCACCAGGCGGAAATTGGCCGGGCTGGGCGCACCGTCCGGGCGGCTGGCGAGCAGGATTTGATGGTTGGTGTCGGACATGGCGGATGGCCTCTGGTTCGGCGCGGAGCCTAGCCCGATCACCCGTCGCTGTGCACCAGGTCCAAATCAGCGAAGCGGGTGAACTCGCCCTCGAACAACAGGTCGATCTTGCCGGTCGGGCCGTGCCGCTGCTTCTCGATCAGCAGCTCCGCCCGGTTGTGCACCCGCTCCATGTCCTGCTGCCACTTGTCCATCGCGGCGTTGAACTTGTCGTCGGAGTCGAACTGCGCCTGCTTGGGGCCGCGCTGCTGGAGGTAGTACTCGTCGCGATAGATGAACAGGACGCTGTCGGCGTCCTGCTCGATGGTGCCCGATTCGCGCAGGTCCGAGAGCTGCGGCCGCTTGTCTTCGCGCTGCTCCACCGCGCGGGATAGCTGGGACAGTGCGATCACCGGCACCGCCATTTCCTTGGCGATGGCCTTCAGACCCTGGGTGAACTGGCTGATCTCCAGCACGCGGCTTTCCGGCCGTGTGCCGGCGGAGGGGCGCATCAGTTGCAGGTAGTCGATGATCACCAGGCTCAACCCGCTGACCCGCTTCAGCCGGCGGCAGCGGGTGCGCAGCGCCGAGATCGAGATGCCCGGCGTTTCGTCGATGTGCAGCGGCAGGCCGGCCACCTCGCGGCTGACCTGGACGAAGCGGTCGAAATCCCGCTGCGCGATGTCGCCGCGGCGGATCTTGTCGCCGGACACGCGGGCTTCCTCCGCCAACAGGCGCAGCGCGATCTGCTCCGCGCTCATTTCCAGGGTGAAGAATGCGACGCTGCCCTTCGGCACGTCGTCGCCGTGGCCGCCCGCCCGGGACTCCGCCAGCAGAGCGCGGGCGGCGCCGAAGGCGATCTTCGTGGCCAGCGCCGACTTTCCCATGCCGGGCCGACCGGCCAGCACCATCAGGTCGGACGGGTGCAGACCGCCCATCTTCTTGTCCAGGTCGCGCAGGCCGGTGGCCAGGCCGGACACGTGGCCGGGGCGGTGGAAGGCGCGTTCGGCGCCCTGGATCGCCATGGTCAGCGCCTGCTCGAACACGATGAAGCCGCCGGACGTCACGCCCTTGTCGGCGATGTCGAACAGCTTCTGCTCGGCGGCCTCGACCTGGGTCTTGCCGTCCATCTCCGGGTCGGCGCCGAAGGCGTTGTTCACGACCTCCTCGCCCACCTCGATCAACTGGCGGCGCAGCCAGGCGTCGTGGATGGCGCGGCCGTACTCGCCGGCATTGATGATGCCCACCATCGCGGTGAGCAACTGGGTCAGGTAGCTGGTGCCCCCCACCTCATCCAGCACGCCGCTATGTTCGAACTCGGCGCGCAGGGTGATGGCGTCCGCAAGCTGGCCGTTGTTCACCCGGCGGTGGATGGCGGCGAAGATCCGTCCGTGGATCGGGTCGGCGAAGTGCTCCGGCGCGAGGAACTCCGCCACCCGCTCATAGGCGCGGTTGTTGGCAAGCAGCGCGCCGAGCAGGGCCTGTTCCGCCTGGACGTTGGATGGCGGCAGCCGTTGGGACAGGCCGAGCAGGGGGGTGTCGATGACGTTCATGCGGCCCGATGGTAGCCCAACCGCGCGGCGACGGCACGCCCGCGGCCTGTGGATGGCTGTGGATCAGGGGGATGGTTTCAGTCGGCGTCTTCCCGCGCCACCTGCCGCACCTGCTCCGCCGCTGCGATGTAGTCGCGGGTCAGCGGCACCGTGCGCAGTTCGCGCGTCACCTGCATCTGCCACACCATGTGGGTCAACCGCCGGAAGGCCAACTCGCTGCCGGCCAGGTAGAACTCGAACATGCGGCAGAACCGCTCGTCATACAGCGCGGCCGCTTCGGCCCGGCGGGCGGCGAACCGACGCCGCCAATGCCGCAGCGTGTCCGCGTAATGCAGCCGCAGGATCTCCACGTCGGTAGCGATCAGGCCGCTGCGCTGAACGGGGGGGAACACCTCGGACAAAGCAGGGGAGTAGCCGCCGGGGAAGATGTAGCGGTTGATCCACGGGTTGGTGGTGGCCGGCCCGTCGGAGCGGCCGATCGCGTGCACCAGTGCCACGCCGCCCGGCGCCAGCAGCCGGTGAACCGTTTTGAAGAAGGCATCGTAATGGTTGATGCCGACATGCTCGAACATGCCGACCGACACGATGCGGTCGAATGTCTCGGTCAGCGTCGGGTCGCGGTAGTCCAGCAGCTCGAAGCGCACGCTATCGGCAAGTCCGGCGTCCTCGGCGCGGCGTCGGGCGCGGGCAAGTTGCTCCGTGCTGAGTGTCACGCCCAGGACGCGGGCGCCGTAATCGCGGGCCAGCGTCAATGCCATGCCGCCCCAGCCGCAGCCGATGTCAAGCACCGACAGGCCGGGTCGGGTCAGCATCAGCTTGGCGGCGATGTGCTGCTTCTTGGCCCGCTGCGCTTCCTCCAGCGACTCGGCGCCGGTCGGGAAATACGCGCAGGAATATTGCCAGTCCGCATCTAGGAACAGGGCGTAGAGGTCGTCGCCGAGGTCGTAGTGATGGGCCACGTTCCGGCGCGATTGTCGGGCCGGATTGAACTGCGACCAGCGGCGGATCGCCGTGCGCACCATGTCGTGGAACTCAAGCCCGGGATGGGCCCCGCCGGACCCGAGATTGGAGCACATGACGTCCAGCACGTCGTAGATCGTGCCACCAAGCGGCACCAGCGTCCCATCCATGTAGCATTCGCCGACGGTGAGCGCCGGATCGGCGACCAAACGCCGGAGCGCCTTGGCGGTGCGGATTTCCACACCGGCTTCCGGACCCTCGCCGCCCGAATAAGTGACGAGGGCGCCGTCCGGATAGCGCACGGACAACCGGCCGTGGGTGACGAAGCGCCGTAGTATCGCATCCAGAACCTTACGCATTTCCACCTCCCTCTGCCGGCGCGAGGGAGGTTAAGATGGGTGATCCAGACGCGCCCGTCAAAAGGCGGTGTTCGGGCGGAAGTGCTTAACTGTTATTCCGCCCGCGTATCACCGGCTGTTCAGGACGGCAGCGTTCCCGGCTCCAGCCCTGGCTCGAACAAGGCCGCGATATCCTGGTCCGCGGCGGCATCCTCGTCCTCGTTGGCTTGGCCAACGCGCTCGCCGCGCGCCTGCTTTTCCGCCTCTTCCGGGCTGCGGGCGACGTTCGCGGTGATGGCGATCGTCACCTCCGGGTGCAGCACGACCCGGACGGTGGCCAGGCCCAGCGACTTGATCGGGTGGTCCAGAACGACCTGCTGGCGCGTCACGGTCAGCCCGGCCGCGATGCAGGCGTCGGCGATGTCACGCACCGTGACCGAGCCGTAGAGGCTACCGGCGTCGCTGGCCTGGCGGATCACCACCACGCTCATCTGCCCGATCCGCTCGGCGATACGCTCGGCTTCCTCGCGGCGGCGCAGGTTTTGCGCCTCCAGTTGCACGCGCTGCTGCTCGAACAGCTCGCGGTTCGCCTTGTTGGCGCGGGTGGCCATCTTCTGCGGCAGCAGGTAGTTGCGGGCGTAGCCGGGCTTAACCCGGACGACGTCGCCCATCTGCCCCAGCTTTTCCACCCGTTGCATCAGTATCAGTTCGACGGCGGCCATGTTGGGCTCTCCTCAGGCCAGGATGTAGGGCAGCAAAGCGAGGGTGCGGGCGCGCTTGATGGCCTGTGCCAACTCCCGCTGCTTCTTGGCCGAGACCGCGGTGATGCGCGACGGCACGATCTTGCCGCGCTCGGACAGGAAGCGGGACAGCAGGCGGACGTCCTTGTAGTCGATCTTCGGCGCACTCGGGCCGGAGAACGGGCAGGACTTGCGGCGACGGTAGAACGGGCGGCGGGCGCCCACGGCGGAGCGCCGAGCAGCCGGATTGACGTCGCCATCGGCGGCGGAGGTCTGGTCGGACATAGCGGCTTATTCCTCGCCAGGGTTGAACGACGGGCGGTCTTCGCGGCCAAAATCGTCGCGCGCGCGGAATTCCTCGCGGTCGTCGAAGCCACGCTTGCGCCCGCTTTCGAAGCGGCCGGCCGGCTTCGGCCCGCGGAATGAGCGCTCCCGGTCATCGGATTTGCGCGACAGGATGGCGGACGGCTCGTCGTTGATCTCGTCCACGCGGATGGTCATGAAACGCAGCACGTCCTCGTTCAGGCCGAGCTGGCGTTCCATCTCGTTGATCGAGGCCGGCTTGGCGTCGAGGCCGAGCAGCATGTAGTGGCCCTTGCGGTTCTTCTTGATCCGGTAGGCAAGGGAGCGCAGGCCCCAATACTCGCGCTTCTTCACCGACCCGCCTTCGCCTTCAAGCTGGCTGGCGATGGTGTCGGCGACGGTTTCGACCTGTTGCTGCGTGACATCGTTGCGCGCGATCAGCACGCATTCGTAAAGTGGCATGGATGGTCCCTATGGCTGGATCGGCCCGGAAATGGGCATAGCCGGGGGGCCGCCAAAGCACCCCAGCAGGGAGGCGCGGCTTGAAGCACGGCCGGCAGGGGAAAGCAAGGCTTGGCCCGTCAGATGACTGGCGATCGGACCTCAGCCCGTCTCGTCGTCTGGCGGGTTCGTCAAATCCAATCCGTCGTAAAGCTCCGCCAAGGGAAGCTCGATGCCGATTTCGGGCATGCGGATCACGGCGTCCGGCGCCAGGATGTGGCCGACCCAATCGTCTTCGATCCGCTCGAACATGGTGCCACCGACCTCCACCTGCTCCAGCATCACGTAGCGTCGCACGGACCTGGTTGCGGCGTACTCCCGGTTCTTGATGCCACCGTCCTTGGCAGCGGTGCTCTTGCTGAGGACCTCGAAAATGACGATCGGGTCCTGCGCTACCGTTTGTCTGCGCTGGACAGGTCCGCAGGTAACATACCCATCCGGGTAACGGATATGGCCCATCACCTCGACCTTGAGGTTGCTGCCGTGCACGCGGCACGGTTTGCCTTTGAGGCGGTTCTTCAGGGCTGAGACCAGGTTCACCTGGATGGCATCGTGCTCGAACGTATCACCAGTCATCGCTTGCGGCTGGGTACCGTCGAACTCGAAGCGCAGGTCCTGACGCTCCTCCCAGTCGAGGAATTCCAGCAAGGTCATCGGCCGACGCAGTGCTACGCTCATGAGGGCAGCGTAACACTGTGGAACATCGTCTAAAACAGTTTCAGCAATGCCTCGATCTCGGCCGGCGACCCGGCGGACGCGGCGTGAGCCTCCGGTGCGATGCGTCGGACCAGCCCGGACAGCACCTTGCCCGCGCCAAGTTCCACGAAGCTGTCGACGCCCAGCGTCGCGGCCGCCAGGACGCATTCGCGCCAGCGTACGGTGCCGGTGACCTGCTGCACCAGCAGGGCGCGGATATCCGCCGGGTCGGTGACTTTGGCGGCGGACACGTTGGCGATCAGCGGCACCATGGGCGGCGCCACCGCAGCGCCCTCCAGCGCCGCTGCCATGGCGTCCGCCGCGGGGGCCATCAGGGCGCAATGGAACGGGGCCGACACCGGCAGCAGCATCGCGCGCTTGATGCCCTGCGCCTTGGCCAGCTCCACCGCCCGCTGCACGGCTGGGCGATGGCCCGAGATCACCACCTGGCCGCCACCATTGTCGTTGGCGGCCTCCACGACCTCGCCCTCAGCCGCTTCCATGCAGATCGCGCGCGCTGCGGCCAGGTCGGTGCCCAGCAACGCCGCCATGGCGCCGTCACCCGGCGGTACGGCCCGCTGCATCGCCTCGCCGCGCAGCCGCAGCAGCCGGGCGCACTCCGCCAGTTTCAGGCTGCCGGAAGCGGTCAGGGCGCTGTATTCGCCCAGCGAGTGCCCGGCCACCACGGCGGCGCTGCGCTTCAGCGACAGGCCGCCCTCGGTTTCCAGCACCCGCAGCACCGCCAGCGAAATCGCCATCAGCGCCGGCTGCGCGTTCTCCGTCAGCGTCAGCTCTTCCGCCGGCCCTTCGAACATCAGCTTGGACAGCTTCTGTTCCAACGTGTCGTCCACCTCGCCGAACACTTCCCGCGCGGCGGCAAAGGCGGTGGCGAGGTCGCGGCCCATGCCGACGAACTGGCTGCCCTGGCCAGGAAAGGTGAAGGCGTGGACCGGCATGATGGTGGGACCCTGGAACTGGACGGCGGCGGATATCGCGTCCGCGGCGCAGCGCTGTCAAATCGGGTGATCGCCGGGCGGCCAACTGCTATGGATGCGCGACGCCCCGTCCGTTGGAGGCCCGTGCCGTGTGCCGTTTCCTTGCCTACCAGGGTGAGCCGATCCTGATCGAAACGCTGGTCTGCGCGCCCTGTCATTCCCTGGTGCACCAATCGCTGCATGCCAGCGAGGGCAAGACGGAAACCAACGGCGACGGCTTCGGCATGGGATGGTATGGCGAGCGGCCGGAGCCGGGCCTGTACCGGGAGGTGCGGCCCGCCTGGTCGGACGAGAACCTGCGCTCGCTGGCATCCCAGGTGCGGTCCGGCCTGTTCTTCGCCCATGTCCGCGCCTCGACGGGAACGGCGACCACCCGGGCCAATTGCCACCCGTTCAGCGTGGGCAGCCTGATGTTCATGCATAACGGCCAGGTCGGCGACTGGGCGCGCGTGCGCCGCCGGGTGGAGGCGATGATCCCCGACGCCCTGTATGACCAGCGCACCGGCACGACGGATTCGGAGGCGATCTTCCTGGCCGCCGTGTCGCGCGGCCTGGCCAGCGACCCGGTGGCGGCGATCACCGCCACCCTGGCCGACATCCGGGAGGCTATGAAAACCGCCGGGATCGGCGCGCCGCTGCGCTTCACCGCCGCCCTGACGGATGGTGCGCGGCTTTGGGCCTTCCGCTGGGCATCCGACGGCCGGCCCGCCACGCTGTACTGGCGGCAGGATGCCGGCGGCGTGGTGGTGGTGTCCGAGCCGATCGACGATGCCAAGGGCGGCTGGAGCGCCGTGCCGTCCGGCTTTGCCCTGGAGTCCGGCGCCGACCGTGCCGTCCGGATGACGCCGCTGGCGGAACGCGCGCTCGCCGCCTGACCCGGCTACGCCGCGTCCTGCACCGTCGCCACGAACTGGTCGACCTCGCCGGTCAAGCGGGTCGACCGGTCCGACAACAGGGTCACGACCTGTCGCGTGTTGGTTGCGGCATGGTTGGTTTTCGCGGTGGTGCGGGCCAGTTCCTCCAGCGTCGTCGCGATGGCGTCGCTGCCCTTTGCGGCCTGCCGCATGCCCGCGGCGATTTCCCGCGTGGCATAGTCCTGTTCGTAGATCGAGGCCGCGACGTGCTCCGTGACCGAGCCGAGGGTGGCGAGCGAATGGGCAATGGCGCCGATCGCCTCGGTCGCCGGCCCGGTGCACGCCTGGATCATCGCCACGTGGCCTTGGGCGTCCGCCGTCGCGCGGGCGGTCTGCGCGGCCAGCGCCTTCACCTCGCCGGCGACCACCGCGAAGCCCAGCCCGGCCTCGCCGGCCCGCGCCGCCTCGATGGACGCGTTCAGGGCAAGCAGGTTGGTCTTGCCGGCGATGCCGTTGATCATGTCGACCACCGCGCCGATCTTGTTGGCGGCGGTGGCAAGGTCCGCGACGGTAACCCGGGTCCGCTGGGCTTCCGTTTCGGCCTGGCGCGCCGCGGCGGCCGCGCTGGCCATCTCGTTCGACACCCCCGACACGTTGTCCGTCAGCCGCGACGCCGCCTCGGCGACCGAGACGATGCTGCGCGCGGTTTGCTGGGACGCGCTGGCGATCACCGCCGTTTGTTCGGACGCCGTCTCGGCGGTTTCCGACAGGTTGTTCGCCGTCTGCGTCACCTCGACGATGGCGGACACCATGTCGGCCACGACGGCGGTGACGTTGGTTTGGAAGCTGCTGGACAAGGCGCGCGCGATTTCGCGCCGGGCAGCGGCCGCTTGGCGTTCCGCGGCCAGGGCGCTCGCCGCGGCCCGCTCGTCGGCCAGGTGGACGCGGTGCGCCATGACGGCCCGGCTTTCCAGCAGGCCCACGATGGCGTGGGTGGCCCACATCAGCGCCGCCGATTCCAGCACGACGATCACCGCGTGCAGCAGCACGCGCAGCAGGTGGGCGCCGCCGGGATACACCAGCGATGAGGCGACTTCGTTGAGCACGAGGTGGTGCAGCCCGATCGTGAGGCTGGCCATGGCGATGACGCGCCAGTCGCAATAGGCCGCCAGAAAGGCAAGGCCGGCGAAGAAATACATGTGGATGTCGAGCTGCCACGGGTGCCCGGCCATGGTGCTCAGCAGCACGGCGATCGACCCCATCAGCGCCACGCCCAACACCAGCCGGGTCGCCTGCCCGACGCCGAACGCCAGCCAGGACAGCGAGGCGGCGGCCGCCATCGTGGCGGACGCAATCCCGGCCTCCACCGGGTCGCCGGACTGGCCCGCTGCAACCGCGACACAGACCGGCACGTGCAGCCACAGCAACGCCTGCAAGCCCCGGTTGGCCAACTGCCGAAGCGTCAGGAGGTCTGGGAGGTCGATGGCCGGGTCGTTACGCGACATCGCCGCACCCCGCCATGATCGGGTTCAACCGCAGCCAGGCGCCCGTCTTCGTGCCGGTTGCGGCCGGGTCGGGGCGCACCACCACCAGGCTGTGCAGGAGCCCGATGCGCACGATCCGGCCTTCGGCAGCCGCCGCACCCAGGATATGCGCATCCGACCACCAGGGTGGGAACAGCAGGGCGACGGTGCTGTCGGGATCGGGCTGGCTTGCCTTCCATACCGACCCGGCGAGCAGCAGAGCCAGCAGGCTGAGCGCGGGCAGCCACGCGACCGGGGAATTACTTGGCGTCATAAGTTATAAATCGTTGCAAAGGATGAACGGCCGGTTACCGTGCCGTTTACGCCGTGGGGTGGCATCCCGGGTCGCGTTCGCCGTAGCCTTCGGCATCAGGAGCGCAGACCATGTCGCCACGCCGGGTTTTCCTTTCTGCCGCCTTTCTGCTCGCCGGGGCAACCGCCGCCGTTGCCGCCTCCGCGCCGGCTGTGGAGGCCGCCCACGGCATGGTGGTCTCGTCGCAGCGCCTCGCCTCCGAGGTGGGCGCCGACATCCTGCGGCAGGGCGGCAACGCGGTGGATGCGGCGGTGGCCGTCGGCTATGCGCTGGCGGTGGTGAACCCGTGCTGCGGCAACATCGGCGGCGGCGGGTTCATGACGCTGCATCTGGCGGACGGGCGCGACCGGTTCCTGAACTTCCGCGAAACCGCGCCGGCCGCGGCGACGGCGAACATGTATCTCGACCCCAAGGGCACGCCGATCCCCGATGCCAGCCTGTTCGGCACCCGCGCCGCCGGGGTGCCGGGCACGGTCGCCGGCATGGAGGCGGCGCTGTCCCGCTACGGCACCCTGCCGCGGGCGGCGGTGATGGCGCCGGCGATCCGGCTGGCCCGCGAAGGTTTCGTGCTGACCCGGGCGGACACCGACATCCTGGACGCCAAGGTCGACCGCTTCCGCCGCGCGCCGGAGGTCGCCCGCGTGTTCCTGCGCCCGGACGGCACGCCCTGGCAGCCCGGCGACCGGCTGGTGCAGGCGGATCTGGCGGCCACGCTGGACGCCATTTCGGCCGGCGGGGCTGCGGCGTTCTACCGCGGCCACATCCCGCAAGCCGTCGCGGAGGCGGCCCGGCGCGATGGCGGCATCCTGACGGAGGCGGATTTCGCCGCCTACCACGTGGACGAGACGGAGCCGCTGCGCTGCCGCTACCGCGACGTCGTGGTGCTGTCTGCCCCGCCGCCGTCTTCGGGCGGGGCCACGCTGTGCGAAACGCTGAACATCCTGGCCGGCTACGACATGGCCGCACTGGGCTTCCACAGCGCGCAATCGGTGCACCTGATGACGGAAGCGATGCGGCACGCTTACCTCGACCGCAACACCTTCCTGGGCGACCCGGCCTTCGTGCACAACCCGCTCGACCGGCTGCTGTCCCCCGACTACGCCGCCGCCATCCGCGCCACGATCACCGACCGCGCCACCCCGTCAAAGGATTTGCTGCCCGGCACACCGCCGCACGAAAAGCCGGAAACGACGCAGTATTCCGTGGTGGACCAGGCTGGCAACGCCGTGTCCGTCACCTACACCATCAACGGCTCGTTCGGCGCCGTGGCCATCGCCGGCGACACCGGCTTCCTGCTGAACGACGAGATGGACGACTTCACTGTCAAGCTCGGCGTGCCCAACCTGTACGGCTTGGTGCAGGGGCAGGCCAACGCGATCGCGCCGGGCAAGCGCCCGTTGTCGTCCATGGCGCCCAGCATCGTCACGCGAAACGGCCGCACGCTGCTGGTGACCGGTTCGCCCGGCGGGTCGCGCATCATCACCATCACGCTGGAAACCATCCTCAACGTGGTGGACCTCGGCATGTCGCCGCAGGACGCGGTGGACCAGCCACGCATCCACCACCAATGGCTGCCGGACGTGCTGTATGCCGAGCCGTACGCCCTGTCGCCCGACACGCAGGCGCTGCTGCGCGCCATGGGCTACACGATCACCGAACAGGTCCCCTGGGGCGCCGCCGAACTGATCGAGGTCGGTCCTGAGGCAGCGCCGTCCGCCGCGCTGCCCGCCCCGGCGAACGACGCCGCCCTATCGGGCCACATGCGGCCCGGCCTGCTGTACGGCGTCAACGATGCCCGTCGCCCGGCCGGGGAAGCGGTTGGCTATTGAGGCGGGCGCTCACGACTGGCCGGGATAGTCCTTGTCAAGGGTGAACGGGAACGGGCCGGGAAAGCTCTCCACCAGCACGGTGTGGGACACGAAGCCCGTGGTCTCCCCCCAGCGATGGAGCTGGAAAGCCGGCGGCTCCAGCACGAAGGCGGAAGGTGCCGCGGGATCGAGGTCGAACTCGACCGCGTTGACCACGGAGGGCGAAATCGACGTCACCGCATGGGCGACCTGGCTGACGATCGGCCGGTGGTGGTGCCCGCACACGATGCGGCGGACCTGGGGGTGCCGCGCGATCACCGCGGTGAACGCCTCCTCGTCGCGCAACCGGATCCGGTCCATATGGGCGATGCCGCACAGGAAGGGCGGGTGGTGCATGCCGATCAGCGTCGGCTGGTCCGGCCGCGCTGCCAGCGTGCGGTCCAGCCATTCGAGACGGCCGCCATCCAGGCTGCCGTGCCCGGCGCCCGGCACCACCGTGTCCAGCATCACCAGCCGCACCGGCCCGACCTCCGCGGCATAATGGATGAAGCCGTCGGCGGCGCTGCGGGTGCCGGGCAGGTGGGCCAGCATGGTTTCCCGCCGGTCGTGGTTGCCGGGAATGACGTGGACCGGCATGTGCAGGTGCCGCTGCAACATCGCCGCCAGCAACTGATATTCGGATGCCAGCCCGCAATCCGTCAGGTCTCCCGTGACCAGCACGGCGTCGGGCCGCAGGCGCGCCACGGCCCGCAAGGCCCGCTCCGTCAACGCGTTGCTTTCGCATACGCGATAGGCGGCCACGCCTTCCGGGCGGATGTGGAGGTCGGTGATCTGGACGATCGCGGTCACTTGGGCATCTCCAGCGCGGTGCGCTCGGCATACGGGCGCAGCAGGTCGTCGGCGGCGTGCTGCGCGTTGGCCACCGCCTCCGCCGGCTTGATGCGGCCGGACAGCACCGCCTGCACCTGGTCCTCCATCGCCTTGCGCACGGCCACCGTGGCATAGGTTGCGAACCATGGCTGGGCGTATTGCAACTGGTCCAGCGCCACCTTCGCGTCCGGGTGCTCCGCCAGGTAGGACTGCATCGCCGGCAGCTCATAGGCGTGGCGGTTGGGCGCGAAATACCCGGTGAAGCGGCTCCAGCCGCCGGCGACCTCCGGCGTGGTCATCGCCTTGATGAAGGTCCAGGCCGCCTTTTCCCGCTCCGGCGAGTTGCCCTTCGGGATGATCAGGCTGCCACCGCCGATCGGCACGGCGTTGCGGATGGCGCGCGGGATAAAGGCGACGCGATACGGCTGCTTCATGTTGTCGCGCACGAAGCCGAGCGCGCCGGTGGAGTTCACGATCATCGCCGCCCGGCCGGAAAAGAACGCGGACGCGACGGCGTTCGGGTCGGTCACGCCTTCCGGCATGACGTGGTCCTTGTGCACCAGGGTGTCGAGGAACTGCAGCGCGCCCAGCGTGGAGGGCTGGTTGTAATACACCTCGCCGCCCCAGGCCTGGTCGTAGTACTGGCCGCCATTGGACATCGCCAGCCCGGAAAACAGCCACCCGAGCGTGTCATAGGAGGACACCATCATCAGGCCCCATTGCGTGGTGGTGGTGCCGTCGCGCTTGGTCAGCTTCTTGGCGGCGTCTTCCCACTCGGCCCAGGTGGCGGGCGGATGGTCCGGGTCCAGCCCGGCGGCACGGAACGCCGCCTCGTTGAAATACATCACCGGCGTGGAGTTCTGGTACGGCACGCCATACACCTTGCCCGCTTCCATCGCGTTGATGCGCAGCGCCGGCCAGAACTGGTCCATGTACTGCGCGTCCGTTTGTCCGTCCGCGGCGATGAACGGGTCCAGCGGGACGGCATCGCCGGTGATGACGTATTCGCGGATGAAGTTCGCGCTCATCAGCACCACGGCCGGCGCGTGCCCGGCCTGGATGGCGGCATGCGTCTTCAGGTTCGTGTCGTCGTAGCTGCCGGTGTAGGACGGCGTGACGTGGATGTCCGGATGCTTCGCGTTGAAGTCGGACACCAGGCGCTGGATCTCGTTGGACAACCGCCCTTGCACGGGCACTGGAAAGAAGAAGTCGATCTCGGTCGCGGCGCGCGCGGCGGTGGCGCCGCACAGCATGGTGCCGGCGAGCATGGCTTGGAAGAGACGGCGCATAGGAAACCCCTACTTGATTCCGGTGAACACGAACGACTCGGTGAAGAAGCGCTGGAAGGCGAGGAAGCCCAGCAGCAGCGGCCCCGCGACCAGCAGCGTGCCCGCGGCCAGCACGCCCCAGTCCCCGCCGGCCTCCGAGCCGGAGGCAAAGGATGCCAGCCCGACCGTCAGCACCTGCTGGCCCGGCGAGGACACGACCATCAGCGGCCACAGGAACTCGTTCCAATGCGAGGTGACGGACACGACGGCAAAGGCGGCAAGGCCTGGCCGCGCCATCGGCAGCAGCACCCGGGTGATGACCTGCAAGCGGGTGGCACCATCCAGCATGGCCGCTTCCTCGTAATCGCGCGGGATGGCGCGGAAGGTTTGGCGCATCAGGAACACGCCGAAGGCCGACGCGAGGTATGGTGCCGCCACGCCCGCCAGCGTGTCGTACAGCCCGGCGGCCGACAGCGTCACCAGGTTGGGCACGATCAGCAACGTCGGCACCAGCAGCAATTGCAGCAGGAAGGCGGCGAACACGAAGCGCTCACCGGGAAAGCGCAGCCGGGCGAAGGCGTAGCCTGCCATGGACACGGTGACGAACTGCACCAGGAGGATGCCGGCGCAAAGCAGCACGGTGTTGAGGTACCACAGCGGAAAGCGGCCATCCTGCCAGGCTTCGACGATGTTGCCGACGCCGAACGGCCCGGCCGGCCACAGCGAGGCGATGTCCGGTGCGTAGCCGGGCCGCAGGCTGGCAACGGCCATCCACGCGAAGGGCACCGCCCACAACAGCACGGCCGGTAGTGCCAAAAGGGTTGGCAGGCGTTCAGCTCGCATGGTGCGCCGCCCCGTCGCTGATGCGCAGGGCCACCAGCGCCAAGGCCAGCAGGGCGCCGACGCTGACCACGGTGGCGGCGGAGGCAAGGCCGGGGTCGAAGTTCTGCTCCGCCTGCTGGTAGATGTAGTACAGCAGCAGGTTGGTGGAATCGGACGGACCGCCCTGGGTCATCGTCACCACGTGGTCCACCTGGGTGAGCGCGTTGAGCAGCGCGATCGGCACGACGAAGCCGAAGGTGGGGCCGAGCAGGGGCAGCGTGACGTGGCGCAACCGGCTCCACGCGCCGGCGCCATCCACCCGCGCCGCGTCTAGCAGCTCCGCCGGCACGGCGGCGAGCCCGGCCAGGAAGAACAGCATGTAGTAGCCGGTGTTCTTCCACACGGTGATCGCGATCACCGCGCCCAAGGCCAGCGACGGGTCGCCCAGCCAGTTGGTGGCGCCCAGGCCGAAGCGGGCGAGGTAGTGATCCGCCAACCCTTCGCCGGGCAGCAGGATGAAGGTGAACAGCGCGCCGGCGGCCACCAGCGGGATCAACATCGGCAGCACCAGCAGGCTGCGCAGCGCGGCGTCCAGCCAGGTGCCTTGCCGCAGCGCCAGCGCGAACAGCAGCGCCAGCAGGATGGACGGAACCACGGTGAAGACCGCGTACAGCGCGTTGTTCCAC
The DNA here is from genome assembly GCA_965199555.1 of Acetobacteraceae bacterium. GTDB lineage: Bacteria > Pseudomonadota > Alphaproteobacteria > Acetobacterales > Acetobacteraceae > LMUY01. The sequence goes on from CBDASJ010000017.1 coordinate 159,053, forward strand.
GCGGCCTGCACGAAATGCGGGTCGGCGAACATGCGCGCGTAGTTGCCGAAGCCCGGCTGCGGCGCCTGGCCGAACCGCGCCTGGTTCAGCGACCGCAGCGTCACCTGCACGATGGGCCAGTAGGTGAACGCTGCCAGCAGGGCCACCGACGGCAACAGCAGCCAGAACGCCGTGCCGGCCTGGCCGAAGATCGGGCGGCGACGGGCAGGCACGCGCGTTGGCGTCGGCGAGGGCTCCACGAGCGCGTCAGGCATGGCGGCTGTGTCGCCAGCCTGCGTTACAGTTGTGCTATCACGTCGATGACGGTTCGATGACAGCCGGCTGGCAAATTTCCCTCTCCCGCTGGCGGGAGAGGGCTGGGGTGAGGATGGCGCCGCCCGGCTGTATTCAAACCCTCCAGCTGATGACGGCCTGGCCGGCCACCCTCACCCAACCCTCTCCCGCCAGCGGGAGAGGGTTTGAGGGGCGGGTCTGTTGGCTGCGACAGCCATGCTCCGCGGCGATGGTCGGGCGGCCGGCTCAGGCGCGCAGCGTGGCCCCGGTTGCGGTTTGCACCGCCGCGATGATCTTCGCGCACACCGCCTCGATCGCCGCGTCGGTCAGGGTGGCGTCGCGCGGCTGGATCAGCACCTCGATCGCCAGTGACTTCTGGCCCGGCGGTACGCCGTCGCCCTCGTACACGTCGAACAGCGACACGGCGGCGATCAGCTTGCGCTCCGCCCCCCGGGCCGCGCGCAGCACGCTGTCCGCCGCCACTGTCGCCTCCACCAGGAAGGCGAAATCCCGGCGCAGCGGCTGCAGGGCAGGGAGGTCGGGGGCGCCCTTGCGGCGGCGCTTCGGCTCGGCGATGGCGTCCAGCCGCACCTCGAACGCGGCGGCTGGTCCGGCAAGTTCGCTCGCGGCCAAGAGCTGCGGATGCAGTTCGCCGAAATACGCCAGGGCCAGTTTCGGCCCCTGCCGCACCGTGCCGGAGCGGCCGGGGTGGTAATGCGCCGGGGCATCGGCGGTGACGCTGAGGCTGTCCGTCGGCACTCCGAGTGCGCTCAACAGGCCGAGCACGTCCGCCTTGGCGCCCATCGCGTCGGGCAGGGCCTGCGCCGGGGACCAGCTTCGCGGCGGTGCGCCGTGGCGCAGGCCGGCGGCCAGCACTTCCTGCGCCTCGGCGCTGAAGGCCGGCCCGACCTCGAACAAGGCTCCGGCGGGCAGGCCGCGCGCCACGTTGCGGGCGGCGGCCGGCACCAGCGTGGCGAGCGGTGTGGACCGCATCTGGTCGAGGTCCGCGGCGATCGGGTTCACCAGCCGCAGGCCGGCCGGCGCATCGCCGAACAAGGCCGCCTGCGCGTGTGATGCGAAGGAGAAGGTCACGCATTCCAGCATGCCGCGGCTCGCCAGCACGCGGCGTGCGGTGGCGGCGCGCACTTGGCGCGGCGTGTAGGTGGCCAGCGGCACCGGCGCCAAGGCTGGCATGGAAACCGGGGGCACCGCGTCCAACCCGCGCAGCCGCAGCACCTCCTCCACCAGATCGGCTTCCGGCTCCGCCTGGTCGCGCCCGGCCGCCGCCGCTAGGGCCATTTCGGGCAGCAAGGCCGGCCCTTGGTCGAGCGCCCCGGCCGGCGCCACGTCGTTGCGCCAGGGCGGCACGGCGACCGTCACGCGCTCCGCGTCGCGGGCACGCACGGTGAAACCCAGCCGCTGCAACGACGCCACGGCGTCGTCCGGGGGCACCGCCAGGCCGCCCAGCGTTTCCAGCCGGTGGAAGCGCAGGGTGGCGTCGCGCTGCCAGGCCGGCTCGCTGCCGGCTTCGACCACGGCGCTGGCTTCGCCGCCGCACAGCTCGATCACCATGGCGGTGGCGGCGTCCAGCGCGGCGGGCGGCAGGGACGGGTCGACCCCGCGCTCGAACCGGCTGCGCGCGTCGGACACGATGTCGTGCCGCCGGCCGCTCAGCGCCACGGCGACCGGGTCGAACAAGGCGCATTCGATGAACACGCTGGTGGTATCGACCTGACTGCCGGTCGCCTCGCCGCCCATCACCCCCGCCAGGGACTGCACCCCGGCGGCGTCGGCGATGGCGCAATCCTCCGCGCTCAGCGTGTAGTCGCGGCCATTTAACCCGCGGAACGTTTCGCCGCGGCCGGGGCGGAAACACAGCACGCCGCCCCCCACCCGGTCCGCGTCGAACACGTGCAGGGGGCGGCCGAGATCGATCGCAAAGAAGTTGGTGATGTCCACAAGGGCGCTGATCGGCCGCAGCCCGACCGACCGCAGCCGCCGTTGCAGCCATTCCGGGCTTGGCCCGTTGCGCACGCCACGCACCGTGCGGCCGAGCACCCAGTGGCAGGCCGGCGACTCGATGCGCCAAGTGATGGGGGAGGGGAAACGCCCCTCCACGCGTGCGGCCGACCAGGGCCGCAGCGTGCCCAGCCCGGCGGCCGCCAGATCCCGCGCCACGCCGCGCACCGCCAGCGCGTCGCCGCGGTTGGGGGTGATGGCGATGTCGATCAACGGGTCGTCCAGGCCGGCATAGCTGGGATACGGCACGCCGACGGGCGCGTCCGCCGGCAGGTCGGCGATGCCGTCATGCTCCTCGCCCAGCCCCATCTCGCGGAACGACAGCAGCATGCCGGCGGATTGCACGCCGCGGATTTCGCCCACCTTGAGCACGGTGCCAGTGCCGGGGATGTGGCTGCCCGGCGGCGCGAACACCGTCTTCATGCCGGCTCGCGCGTTCGGTGCGCCGCACACCACCCTCACCGCCTCGCCCCCCGCCTGCACCGTGCACACGCGCAGCCGGTCCGCGTTCGGGTGCTGCACCGCTTCCGTGACCTCCGCCACGCGGAACGCGGCCAGCGCCGCGCCGGGCTGCTCCACCCCCTCCAGCTCCAGCCCGATGCGGGTGAGCGCGTCGGTGATGGCGTCCAGCGGCGCGTCCGTGTCCAGATGCGTCTTCAGCCAGGACAGGGTGAACTTCACGGTGCCACCCCCTCGTGCAGCGCCACCGGCGCCAGCGGGTTGAAGCCGTAATGCCGCAGCCAGCGCGCGTCGCTTTCGTAGAAGGGCCGCAGGTCGGACATGCCGTATTTCAGCATCGCCACCCGTTCCACCCCCATGCCGAAGGCGAAGCCCTGCCACTCCCGGGGGTCGATGCCGCAATTGGCCAGCACGCGCGGATGCACCATGCCGCTGCCAAGGATTTCCAGCCAATCGCCGCCGCCGCCAAGTTCGCCGGTGCGGCGGTTCCAGCCAATATCCACCTCCATCGAAGGCTCGGTGAACGGGAAGTAGGAGGCGCGGAAGCGGACGGGCAGGGTGGCAATGCCGAAAAACGCGCGCAGGAAGTCGATCAGGCAGCCCTTCAGGTGCCCGAGCGTGAGGCCGCGGTCGATCGCGATGCCCTCGCATTGGTGGAACATCGGCGAATGCGTGGCGTCGTGGTCGGCCCGGTAGGTGCGGCCGGGCGCGATTACCCGCAGCGGCGGCTCGCCTCCCAGCATGGAGATGATCTGCACGTTGGAGGTATGGGTGCGCAGCACCAGCGGATGGCCGTTGCGCGTGCCGGGCAGGTAGAACGTGTCCATCTCCGCCCGCGCCGGATGGTGCGCCGGGATGTTGAGCGCGGAGAAATTATGCCAGGTGGTTTCCACGTCCGGGCCTTCGCCGACACGGAAGCCCATGGCGCCGAAGATCGCCGCCATCTCCTCCATGGTGCGGCTGATCGGGTGGATCAGGCCGGGCTGCTCCGGCGGCGGCGGCAGGGTGACGTCGATCCGCTCCGCGGCCAGGCGGGCCGTCAAAGCCGCCGAGTCGATGGCGGCCCGGCGCAGCTCGATCACGCCGGACAAGGCGTCGCGCGCCCGGTTCAGTGCCGCGCCCCGGTCCCGCCGCTCCTCCGGGGTGGCGCGGCCGAGCTCCTTCAGCATGGCGGTGAGCCGCCCGGACTTGCCCATCACGCCGACGCGCACCGCGTCCAACTCGCGCAACGTGGTGGCGGCGGCAAGCGCTGCCTCCGTCTCGGCTTGGAGGGTTTCGAGATCGGTCATGCTAGGTCACCGTCAGAGGGGGGCATTGATGCGAAAACTCGAGTTGAACACCGAAGCCGGCGATCTTTCCACGGAACGTTTCGGGCTCGGCATACCGGCTACGATCCGGGCCCATGCAGTCGTTGAGGTGGACGACTGCGCTGACCCTCCGCTCCCCGCACTGGCGCAAGCGGGAGGGGCATTTGATTGGCTGGATGAGGAGCCAGACCTGTATGCCAACGCTGATCTGCCACGTTCGCAACGTGGCTGACCTCCCACACCATATGCTTCCTCGGGGTATTCGGCTTTACGGCAACGAACCGTCACGGACCCGCGCCGAACGCCGGGTAGCTGGCCATCTTCGCCACGTAGTTCTTCGCCAGGTCCGCGGCCACGTCGCCGGCGGAGCCGTCCTTTCGGCCATAAAAGAACGCCTGCATCTTTTCCGGCCCGGCGAAATCGGTCACCAGGATGGCGAGCCCATCTGGCCGTCGGAACCAGGCTAGGAACACCGGCCGCCCATCCAGCACGGGGCCGCCGGGCTGCCCCGCGACCTCGAACCCGTAGCGGTTGGTGTAGTCCGCCAAATCGTGCAGGAAGCCGGCGTCGTTCGCCGGCCCGATCCGCAGCGTCACCACGGCGAGGGGCGGGCCAACGTCCGGCCCCTGCGCGGCAGCCGGCCGGACCGCCAGCCCGCACACCGCCAACACGGCCAAGCCGCGACGGGTTACGAGCCGGCCGTCCATAGGCTAGGCCAGTGCGGCCTGGACCTTCTGCACCACGGCGGCAAACGCGGCCGGGTCGTCGAAGGCGAGGGCGGACAGCACCTTGCGGTCCATCTCGATGCCCGCCTTGTTCAGGCCATCGATAAATCGGCTGTAGGTCAGCCCGTGCTCGCGCACCGCGGCGTTGATGCGCTGGATCCACAGGCCGCGGAACTCGCGCTTCTTCACCCGCCGGTCGCGGTAGGCGTATTGCAGCGACTTCTCCAGCCGCTCCAGCGCGATGCGGTAGTTCGTCGACGAGCGGCCGACGAAGCCCTTGCTTTGCTCCAGGACCTTCTTGTGCCGGGCGTGGGTGGTTACACCCCGTTTGACGCGTGCCATCCCGCTTCTCCTTACACGAGGCCGTAGGGGCACCACTGCTTGACGGTCAGGCCGTCAGCGTGGGTCAGGGTTTGGCTGCCGCGGTTGCTGCGCTTGCTCTTCTGGCTGCGCGCCATCAGGTTGTGGCGCTTCTTGCCCGGGCCTGCGAGCACCTTGCCGGTCGCGGTGATCTTGAACCGTTTCTTGACCGACGACTTCGTCTTCATCTTGGGCATTTGCATCTCCTTACCGAAAGCCTGCCGATAGAACGCAGGTGTCGCGGCCGGGCATGCCCATTCCAGGCCCGGCGCGCAGACCAGGGGGCGGCCTATACCGGTCGGGGCGCGCGGGATCAAGCACCGAGCTTACCTCGGGCAAATGGACGGTCTATAAGCCGCCGCATGCGTGTCCCCTTCCACAAAATGCACGGTGCCGGCAACGATTTCGTCGTGGTGGACGAACGCGCCGCCCCGCTCGGCCTCACGCCGCGTCGCGTGGCGGCGCTGTCGGACCGGCATACCGGCATCGGCTGCGACCAGTTCATCGTGTTGGGCCATGCCGAAGGCGCGGACGTCGCGATGCGGATCTTCAACCCCGATGGCGGGGAAGCCGGCGCCTGCGGCAACGCCAGCCGCTGCGTGGCGGATTTGCTGTTCCAGGCGAACGGGCGGACCGACCAGGCGATCCGCACCGTGGCCGGCATCCTGCCCGCCCGCCGGCTGCCGGATGGCCGCGTCCGCGTGGACATGGGGCGCGCGTTGCTGGACTGGCAGGACATCCCACTTGCCCGGCCGGCCGACACGTTGCATCTGCCACTGCCCGGTGACCCGGCCGCGGCCTCCATGGGCAACCCGCACGTCACTTTCTTTGACGAAGCGCTCGACCAGGCGGGACGACGCGGTGAAGCGGTGGAACATGACGCGCTGTTCCCGCAGCGAACGAATGTCGGCTTCGTGCAGGTGCTGTCGCCCGAGCGGCTGCGCTTGCGGGTGTGGGAACGCGGGGCGGGCTTGACGCTGGCGTGCGGCTCTGGCGCCTGTGCCGCCCTGGTGAACGCCAGCCGGCGCGGCCTGGTGGGACGCCGGGCGGAGGTGATCGTCGATGGCGGGGTGCTGGACATCGCCTGGCGCGACGACGACCACGTGGAGATGACCGGACCTGTCGCAACCGCGTTCCAGGGCACCGTCGACCTGGACGCTTACCCCGCTTGACCGTCGCTATGAGAGGAAGATCGAGACCTATGGCTTGCTGCCGAACCGTTGCCGTGCTGGCCTTGCTTGCTGCCCCGGCTGCCGCGCAAACGGCCGCCCCCTCGGCGCCGCTGCCGGCACCCCCCATTCCGCCCGCCGCGTCCCCTTTGCCGGCGCCGCCCGTGCCGCCCCCCGCCGCCCCGGCGCCCGGCCCGCAGGCTTCGACCCCGGCGCCGATGCCGGACCCGTTGACCTCGCCCGACCTGCAGGTCAAGGCGGCCCACGCGCCGTCCTTGGCCATGCTGGTGCAGCAATCCGCCTGGCAGGATCCGGTGATCGGCGTGGCGCGGGCGCAGATGAAGCAACTGCCGGAAAACTGCGCCGCCGCCAGCTTCAAGCCCACGGGCGAGTTGACGGTGTACGTCCCGGCGCAATTCGACCCGAACGGCACGCTGGTCGGCGGCATCTGGAGCGAGCGCGTGGTCGCCAGCGGGTGCGGCGCGCCGATGTCGCTGAACATCCTTACGGTAATGCAGCCCGGCAGCCCGCCGTCCCGCATTCCGACCATGCCCGGCGACACCCATGCCGACCCGGCGACGCAGAAAAGCGCGCTGCAATACGCCCAGGCCGTCGCCGCGCATGCCGCGCCGCCGAATTGCCGGGAAGAGACGTTCACCAACACCAAGTTCGATGGCTATACCGGGTTGCCCAACACGGAAATCCGCGACGGCCGGCAGAACCGCGCGTGGCGGGAAATCTGGTCGCTTTCTTCCTGCGGCGTGAACTACGCGATCGAGCTGACCTTCACGCCCAACGCCCAGGGCACCCAACTCAGCGCCACCAACCCGATTCGGCGTCCCTGATGGGACAGGCCGTCGTCACCTTCGGCTGCCGCCTGAACCTGGTCGAAGGCGAGGCGATCGGCGGCATGCTGCCCGGCGACGACACGGTGGTGGTCAACACCTGTGCGGTGACCGCGGAAGCGGAGCGGCAAGCCCGCCAGGCCATCCGGCGCCTGGTGCGGGAACGGCCGGGTGCCGCGATCGTCGTCACCGGCTGCGCCGTCCAACTCGACCCCGCGCGTTGGGCGGCGCTGCCCGGCGTGACCCGCGTGCTGGGCAATTCGGAGAAGATGCAGGCGGCGTCCTGGCTGCCAAACGCACCATCGCGCGTCGGCCCGCTGCATGACGCGGGGCCGTTGCCGGCGGTGGCCGGCTTTGCCGACCGCACCCGTGGCTTCGTGCAGGTGCAGGCGGGCTGTGACCACCGCTGCACCTTCTGCACCATCCCGTTCGGGCGCGGCCCCAACCGCAGCGTGCCGGTGGCCGAGGTGGTGGGGCAGGTGGCAGCCCTGGTGGAAAGCGGCGTGCAGGAGGTGGTGCTGACCGGGGTGGATATCGCCAGCCATGCCGTCGGCATCGGCTCCCTGGCCGCTGCGGTGCTGCGGGGGGTGCCCGGCCTGCCGCGGCTGCGACTGTCCTCGCTGGACCCAGCGGCGGTGGACGACGCGCTTTGGCACTTGCTGGCGGACGAGCCGCGGCTGATGCCGCATTTGCATTTGTCGCTGCAATCCGGCTGCGACCTCGTGCTGAAGCGCATGCGCCGCCGCCACAGCCGCGCCGCCGCCCTGCTGGCCATCGCGCGGGCGCGGCAGCTCCGCCCCGGCCTGGCGATCGGCGCCGACCTGATCGCCGGCTTCCCGACCGAAACGGACGCCATGGCGGAGGAAACCGAGCGGTTCGTGCAGGACGCCGCGATCCCCTACCTCCACGTCTTCCCGTACAGCGAGCGGCCGGGCACCCCGGCGGCGCGCATGCCGCCGGTGCCGGTTCCGGTGCGCCGCGAGCGGGCGGCAAGGCTGCGGGGCGTGGCCGCCGGGCATGCCGCCGCGTTCCACCGCGCGCAACTGGGCCGCACCGTCAGCGTGCTTGCGGAGCGGGGCGGCCGCGGCCACACGCAGCATTTCACCCCGGTTCGCCTGGACGCCGTGCCCGGCAGCCTGGTGCAGGCGCGGGTGATTGCAGCGGACGCCTACGGGCTGCGCGCGGACGCCGGCTGATGGCGCTCGGCGGCTTCTTCAACAAGCTCAAGGCGGGGCTCACCCGTTCCACGGAGAAGCTGACCAGCGGCATTTCCGCCGCCTTCGTGAAGCGCACGCTGGACGATGCGGCGCTGGAGGAGTTGGAGGAGCTGCTGCTCGGCGCCGACCTCGGCCCGGCCGCCGCGGCCGACATCGTGGAAAGCTTCCGCAGGAGCCGGTTCGGCCGCAGCGTCACCGATGCGGAGATCAAGGACGCGCTGGCCGAGGAGATCGCGGCGATCCTCGCCCCGGTCGCCAAGCCCCTGGTGCTCGACCGGGCGCGCCGCCCGCACGTGGTGCTGGTGGTGGGGGTGAACGGCACCGGCAAGACCACGACGATCGGCAAGTTGGCGCTGCAGTATCGCGAGGAAGGCTTGCGGCCGATGCTGGTGGCCGGCGACACGTTCCGCGCCGCCGCGGTGGAGCAGTTGCAAATCTGGGGTGACCGCACCGGCGCGCCGGTGATCGCCGGACCGCCCAATGCCGACGCCGCCGGCCTGGCCTTCGACGCGCTGGCGCGGGCGCAGGCGGAGGGCTGCGACGTGCTGCTGATCGACACCGCGGGGCGGCTGCACAACAAATCCGCCCTGATGGAAGAGCTGTCGAAGGTCATCCGCGTGATCCGCAAGCGCGACGCCTCCGCGCCGCATTCCGTGCTGCTCGTGCTGGACGCCACCACCGGGCATAACGCGCTGGAGCAGGTGCGCGTGTTCAAAGAGATGGTGGACGTCACCGGCCTGATCGTCACCAAGCTGGACGGCAGCGCCCGCGGCGGCATCGTCGTGGCGCTGGCAGAAGACTACGGCATTCCCGTGCATGCCGTGGGCGTGGGCGAACAGGCCGGCGACCTGCGCCCGTTCGCGGCGATCGACTTCGCGCGCGGTCTGGTGGGGAGCGTGCAGGCCCCTTAGGCTACTCGGTCCGTGCGGCCGGCTTGGGCGCGTCCGCTGCGGCGGGTCGCATCGGCGCAGGCGCCGGGGGCCGTGTCGTGATGCGCGAGGTCGAGTTGACGCCGCCTTTCGTAATGTAGCCCTCGCTGAGAGGCTTAACCTTGCTGAAGCCGTCCATCGCCATCGGCCTCGTGCGGTTCGTCATCCAGAGCCTCCTGTGAAGTGTTCGTGCCGACATACGGGAATTCTATGTGGATAGCGTCTACCGGTCGGGCAAGGTAGAGGCGCGGAGTCCTATAGAGTTCTTCGCCGTCGAAGTTCGAGACAACAACATCCAATAACACGAGTTCACGCAACCGATCCGTTTCGGAAAATGTGTTGACCCAACCCGCATATACGCACTGGTTTGCAAAGTCGCGGAAGTGAACGTACTCGACCGCAGCGTCTTTGGAATTGAACGTGTAATCCCACACGTCTTCGTCGCCATATTTCTTGGTGGCGCCGATGCGCTGTAGCACTCGGGTGAGCAGCTTATATCGGGCGGCGTAGAGCCACGCGATCGACAACACCAGGCCGATTACCAGCGCCCAGAGCACTTCAAACAAGACGTCGAGGCTAACAACTTCATGCGTCGTGGCATCGGCGAGGTCGGCCATCTGGAAGCGCCGCCCAGTTGCCGTAAAGATGACGAACTCGACCGCGTAGGTCGTGATACCGAACAGAAACGTCTTGAGGAGGAACTGCCCTTCCGACGGCTTGACCTTGGCCGCGTAGCTTGCGTCGAAGCGAGCCCAGATGATGCCCGGCAGGAAGATGATGGCGAGTTGCAGGATGAGGAGGTCGACCTTCACGGAGGTGCCTTGAGTGCTGCCGCGGTCGGTTGTGTGGCAGCGCTTTCGGCGACTGCCAAGCCTGACGGGGAGAGCCGGTAGGTCCCCCGGCTCACACGCTCGAACCAGCCATACACATTGCGTAGCAGGATGGCGGGCGCCTCTGGGGTCAGCGTCGCCAGCGTCCGGGTGCTTGCCGCGCCGGTGCGCAGCGCTTCGGCGCAGATCATCGCGTGCTGGCGGTAGGCGGTCATGATCTCCCGCCGCACGGAACCGCCCGGCGTGGGGTCGCCGCGGCGACGTCCGTGCTCGCGCAGCAGGCGGGCGCGGCGCTTCGGGTTGGCGCGCGGGCGGTAGGGACTTGGCTCGGCCAGCACCTCCACCACGCCGTCGGTGCCGACGGTGAGCAGGCCCAGCCCCACCAGGCGGCACAGCTTCACCGCCCGCCGGTCGCGGTCCCGGCCGCGCCGGGTGCGGGGCACCGCCAGCCACACGGCGTCCGCCGCCGCCATGCGGTCGACCGCCTGCAACACCAGCTCCAGGTTGAGGCCGAGCTTCATTTCGCAGATCACCAGCAGCGGCGGCTCCCCCGCCCGCACCGCCACCACGTCGCAGCCGCCCACCTCGCCCTTGGCGCTGAACCCCTGTGCCTCCAGGAACGCCTTCACGGCGGCGTAAAGGCGGGTTTCGCTCACAGCAGGGTGGCGAGGAACGGGACCAGGATCGCGGTGAGGATGCCGTTCAGCCCGATCGCCAGCCCGCCGAACGCGCCGGCCGTCTCGTCCAGCAGCAGCATGCGCGCGGTGGCCAGCCCGTGCCCCGCCGTCCCCGCCGCCAGGCCCCGGGCGCGCCAATCCACCACAAGCAGGATGCGCAGGACCGCCGGGCCCAGGATCACCGCCGTCAGCCCGGTCAGCAGCACGAACACCGCGGCCAGCGAGGGCGAGCCGCCGATCTGCTCCGCCACGCCCATGGCGATCGGCGTCGTCACCGATTTCGGCGCCAGCGACAGCACCACGGTGCGTGACGCACCGAGCCACCGCGCGATCAGCATGGCGCCGGCCGAGGCGACCAGCGAGCCCGCCAGGATCGCCGGCAGGATGGCGGGCGCGGCGCGGCGGATGCGGGCGATGTTGGCGTGCATCGGTATCGCCAGCCCGACGGTGGCCGGGCCGAGCAGGAACTGGACGTACTGCCCGCCCTCGAAATAGGCGCGGTATGGCGTGTGGGTGGCCAGCAGCAGGCTGGCGAGCAGCACGATGCTGACCAGCATCGGGTTGGCCAGCACGTGCCCACGTGCGGTGCGGCTGACGAACACGCCGATCTGCCACGCCAGCAGGGTCGCCACCAGGCCCAGCAAAGGCGTGGTTTGCAGATACACCCAAAGCTGCGCCACGCCGGTCAGCCGCGTCGGCCCAGCCGCTGCATCAGCCAGCCGGTGACCCCCAGGCCCAGCGCGGTGGACACCACGATCGCCACCAGGATGGGCAGCCAATCCCGCTCCAGCGCGTCCAACTGGGTGACGATGCCGACCCCGGCCGGCACGAACAACAGCGACAGGTGGCGCAACAGCCCGTTGGACGTGTCGCGCAACGCGTCATCCGGCCCGCCGCGAAGCAGCAGGATGGCCAGCAACAGGACCAGCCCGACCACCGGCCCCGGCAGCGGCAAGCCGGCGGCGCGCGCGATCACCTCGCCGGCGAACTGGCACACCACCAAAACCGTCAGCGCGCGCAGCACGCGCTATTGCAGCGGCATGCTGAGGTTGATGCCCGCCCCCGGCTTGACCCGGCGGTCTTGCTCCGTTTGCGCCGACGAGCCGCGCGACAACCCTTCGCCGCGATACTGGTCCCGCCGGGTGAAGAAGCCTGGCGACACCGACGCGTCCTTGGACGCGCGCGTCACCGGGGCATAGATGTCGTCGTTCGGCGTCGGGGCGGCGGTATAGCCCGGCGGTGCCGAGGCGGGCGCCGGGGCAGGGGCTCGCGTGGTCAGCGACGGCATCGGTACGACCGGCGAAAGGTTCGGCGGCGGCGAGGCCGCGGCCGCCAGCAGCCCTGCCAGCGGCAGCCAAGTGGCCGGCTTCATAGCGCGGCCACCGCATCGATCCGCTTGGTGCCGCGCCGGTCCTCCGTCGGGTTGCCGGCCGGCGCGCCCAGCGGGGCCGACCCCAGCTCCCGCCAGGCATGCAGCGCCCAGCGAACGGTGGGAAACGCGATCAGGTCCCAGGGGATGTCGTCCCACGCGAACATGCCCACTTCCAGGCTTTCCTCGCCGGCCTGGATGCCCGGCGTGGCGAAGCGGGCGCGATACATCACCTGCACCTGGCCGATGCGGCTGACATCATACAGCGCGAGCACGCCGTCCAGGGCGATGTCCGCCCCGGCCTCCTCCATCGCTTCGCGCCGGGCGCCTTCCGCCGTGGTCTCGTTCAGTTCCAAATAGCCGGCGGGGAGGGTCCAAAAGCCCATGCGCGGTTCGATGGCGCGGCGGCACAGCAACACGCGCCCGTCCTCCGCCACCACGGAGCCGACGACGATCTTCGGGTTCTGATACGCCACATGGCCGCATGTGGCGCAGACATCCCGCTCCACCGTGTCGCCGGCCGGTATCCTGCGAACGAAGTCAGCCATGCCGCAACCGTGGCGGCACCACTCCGCGGGATCAAGCCCCCCGCGGCGAAATCTCCGGGTGATGCAGCCCGGCTACACCGAGAGGTCGAGCAACGAGCCGCGCGGCGTGGCACGCGACGGGGTTTGGCCGGAGGGCAGGGCCTGCAGCGGCTTCTGCACCGAGCCGGCGGTGTCTGCCCGCGCCGCGGTCGTCGCGGCGACCCGGGTGGCTGGACTTTGGGGCTGGATGGCCGGCGTGAAGGCGGCGAGGCTGCTGGGCGAGATCATGCGGCGCACGCTAGCCGCACTTGATTAATCGCGCGTGAACGGCCGGCTGGCGTCCCGCACGGCTTCGTGATTGTCTTCCGCCGCGCCAAAGCCGCCGAGTGCCAAAGGGGATCTGCCATGAAACGCCGCACGCTGCTCACCACCGCAGCCGCCAGCCTTGCCATGCCCGCCTTGGTGCGGGCGCAGGGCACGCCGGGCGCCACGCAGTTGCTGAAGTTCATCCCGCAATCCGACCTGACGGTGCTGGACCCGCACTGGACCACCGCCTACGTCACCCGCAACCACGCCTTCATGGTGTTCGACACGCTGTACGGCACGGATGGCCAGTACCGGGCCAGCCCGCAAATGGTCGCCGGGCACACCACGGACAATGACGGCAAGCTGTGGCGGCTGACCCTGCGCGACGGGCTGATGTTCCACGACGGCACGCCCGTGCTGGCCAAGGATTGCGTGGCCAGCATCAAGCGCTGGGGCAAGCGGGATGCGTTCGGCCAGGCGCTGCTGGCCGCGACGGCCGAGCTGTCGGCGGACGGCGACAAGGTCATCGTGTTCCGGCTGAACCACCCCTTTCCCCTGCTGCCGGACGCGCTGGGCAAGAACACCACCTACATGCCCGCCATGATGCCGGAGCGGCTGGCGCAAACCGACGCCATGACCCAGGTGCAGGAGATGGTGGGCAGCGGCCCGTTCCGCTTCGTGGCGGCGGAGCGGGTGCCCGGTGCGCTGGCGGTGTACCAAAAATTCGACGGCTATAAGCCGCTGCCCAGCGGCACGCCGGATTGGACCGCCGGGCCGAAGGTGGTGCATGTCGACCGGGTGGAATGGCGCACCACGCCGGACCCGGCAACCGCCGCGGCAGCGCTGCAAAGCGGCGAAGCAGATTGGTGGGACTACGCCACGGCGGATTTGCTGCCGCTGCTGCGCCGCGCCCGCGGGCTGAAGGTGCCGGTGCAGGACCCGACCGGGCAGATCGCCATCATGCGGATGAACCAGTTGCAGCCGCCGTTCAACAACCCGGCGATCCGCCGTGCGCTGCTGGGCGCGGTGGACCAGGCCGACTTCATGCAGGCGGTAGTCGGCACGGACAAGTCGCTGTGGCACGACGACGTGGGCGTGTTCTGCCCCGGCACCCCGCTGGCCAACAACGCCGGGATGGGCGTGCTGACGGGCAAGCGTGACATGGGCCGTGTCAAGGCCGACCTCGCCGCCGCTGGCTACAAGGGCGAAAAGGTGGTGCTGCTGGTCGCCAGCGATTTCCCCGTGCTGAAGGCGATGGCCGACGTGGGCGCGGACATGATGACCAAGGCCGGGATGAACGTGGACTACCAGGCGCTGGACTGGGGCACGGTGCTGACGCGGCGCACCAGCAAGGAGCCGGTGGAGAAGGGTGGTTGGAGCGTGTTCTTCACCGCCTGGGCCGGCACCGACATGCTGACGCCGGCCGGCCACATCTCCCTGCGCGGCAACGGCCAGGACGGCTGGTTCGGCTGGCCCACCGCCCCCAAGATCGAGGCGCTGCGCACGCAATGGTTCAACGACCCCGACGCGGCCTCGCAGAAGGCGACGGCGGAGGCGTTGCAGAAGCAGGTGCTGGAGGACGTGCCGTATGTGCCGCTGGGGCAGTACCTGCAGGCGACGGCCTATCGCGACTCGTTGTCGGGCGTGTTGAACGGCTTCGCGATCTTCTGGAACGTGGAGAAACGCTGAAGGCCGCGGCACCTCCTTGCCCCGAGGGTAAGCCGTCGCGCGTCCGCCTGGCCGGCCGCACCCAGGCTTGCGCTCCGGGAAGCGAAACACTACGACAGCCGCGATGTGGGCGCGTAGCTCAGCGGTAGAGCACTGCCTTGACATGGCAGGGGTCACAGGTTCAATCCCTGTCGCGCCCACCACACCAGCCAGCCGGCCTTGCCGATGAGGCTGCGTCGCTGGTTCGGCCGCACGGCGGCATCCCAACCGACCCTGCCCAGCCAACGATTTGCCGTGGATCGGCTGCGTCTGTTCGACATGGAGAAGACGCACGCGTTGACGGCCTTGTTGGCGGTGCCGCGCGGGCGGCGAGACGCGGCGTGGACCGAGCGCTTCTTCGATGCCGTGTGGAACGCCTGCCTGGTGGTGGCGGACCCGGCGGTCGTCACCGGGCGGGACGGGTTCCCCTACCTCCGGCTCAACCTGCCGCCCGCTGGCCGGTTCAAGCCGGCGGCGGTCGCCAACCTCGCCGGCCTTTGCTTGGAACGGGCAACCGGCATCCTCCTGTTCAGCGACCCGAACGACCCGCCGGACGCCGCCCAGTTCACCTTTCCCGTCGGCATGCTCGACAGCCTGATGCGGTTCGACACCTGGCTGGGCGACCCGCTGGACCACCAAGACAAGGCGGACGGCGCGGATGCCGGCGCGCTGGAGCAGGGATGGGGCCGGGTCGAGAGCCTGCGGGACACGCGCCGGGTCATGCTGGGCTCGCCCTCCGTGCAGTACCTGCCGACCTACAGCGCCCGCGCCCTGCTCAACCACATGCGGCTTGCGTGGCAGCTCGCCGACCCGCGCGTCCGCCTGCTGGTCGACCCGGCGCTGCGGCCGGCGCGCAACCTGGTGGTCGGTTGCAAGCGGGCGGAGTTGCCTGGCGACGCAGACTGGGACGCGCAGTGCCGCCGCCTGCTGTGGTTCCTGCCGCCAGGCCGGTCCGTCCTGCCCATGCCGGATGACTGGCGCCTGGCGGACATGACGCCGCTGGAGCAGCTCGCCGGCCAGGCGCCCGCGCCGCGCGGGGTCGGCTAGCAAACCCGGCGTCGCGGCGCTAACACACCCCGCCTGCACCCCTATCGTTGGACGCCGCCATGCACGCCTATCGTACCCATACCTGCGACCAGCTTCGCGCCAGCGACGCCGGCGCCGCCGCGCGGATTTCCGGCTGGGTGCACAGCAAGCGGGACCATGGCGGTCTGCTGTTCATCGACCTGCGGGACCATCACGGGCTGACGCAGGTGGTGTTCCCCAACGGCAGCCCGGCCTTTGCCGAGGCGGACGCGCTGCGGGTGGAAAGCGTGGTCACCGTCACCGGCACGGTGGTGCTGCGCGAAGGCGGCACGGTGAACCCGAAGCTGCCCACCGGCGAGGTGGAGCTGCGGGCCGAAACGCTGGTTGTGCAGTCCGCCGCCGCCGTACTGCCCTTCCCGGTCGCCGGCGAGGCGGCCACGTCCGAGGAGCTGCGGCTGCGCTACCGCTACCTCGACCTGCGGCGCGACAAGATCCACCGCAACATGATGCTGCGTGCCGGGGTGATCGCCTATCTGCGCCGGCAGATGATCGCCGCCGGGTTCACCGAGTTCCAAACGCCGATCCTCACCGCCTCCTCACCGGAAGGGGCGCGGGACTTCCTGGTGCCGTCGCGCATGCATCCCGGCACATTCTACGCCCTGCCGCAGGCACCGCAGCAGTTCAAGCAGCTCGCCATGGTCGCCGGCTTCGACCGGTATTTCCAGATCGCCCCATGCTTCCGCGACGAGGCCGGCCGGGCGGACCGTTCCCCCGGCGAGTTCTACCAGCTCGATTTCGAGATGAGCTTCGTCACGCAGGAAGACGTGTTCACCACGCTGGAGCCGATCATCGCCGGAGTGTTCCGCGAGTTCGGCCAGGGGCGCGTCGTGACGGAGGGTGCGTTCCCCCGCATTCCCTACGACACGGCGCTGCTCGAATACGGCTCCGACAAGCCGGATTTGCGCAACCCGCTGCGCATCACCGACGTGACGGAGCATTTCGCCGGCTCCGGCTTCGGCCTGTTCGCCAAGATCGCCGCCGCGGGCGGGGTGGTGCGCGCCATCCCCGCGCCCGGCGCCGGCCCGAAGCCGCGCGGCTTCTTCGACAAGCTGAACGAATGGGCGCGCGAGCAAGGCGCCGGCGGCCTCGGCTACATCCAGTTCGAGGCGGAGGGCGGCCGCGGCCCGATCGCCAAGAATTTGGAGCCGGCGCGCGTGGCGGCGATCCGCGCCGCCTGCGGCCTGGACGCGGGCGACGCCGTGTTCTTCGCCGCCGGGCCGCGGGACGAGGCGGCCAAGTTCAGCGGCGCCGTGCGCAACCGCATCGGCGCGGAGCTGGACCTGTATGAGAAGGACGCGTTCCGCCTGTGCTGGATCACCGACTTCCCGATGTTTGAGCGGGTGGAGGAGACCGGGCTGATCGATTTCAGCCACAACCCGTTCTCCATGCCGCAGGGCGGGCTGGAAGCGCTGAACAGCCAGGATCCGCTCACCATCAAGGCCTTCCAATATGACATCGTGTGCAACGGGGTGGAGCTGTCGTCCGGCGCGATCCGCAACCATCGGCCCGACATAATGATCCGGGCGTTCGAGATCGCCGGCTATGACGAGGCGGAGGTGGAAGCGCGGTTCGGCGGCATGCTGTCCGCCTTCCGCTACGGCGCCCCGCCGCATGGCGGCTCGGCCCCGGGGATCGACCGCATCGTCATGCTGCTGGCCGACGAGCCGAACATCCGCGAGGTGATCCTGTTCCCGTTGAACCAGCAGGGCCAGGATTTGATGATGGGCGCGCCCTCCGCCACCACGCCGGCGCGGTTGAAGGAGCTGTCGTTGAAGCTGGATTTGCCGCCCGCCAAGAAAAGGCTGAGGCGCGCTACGCCAGGGCGGACAGCGCGGCGCATTCGCCGAGCTGCTCCGCCGCGCCCAGCACGTCTCCGGTGAAGCCGCCGAGCTGCCGCCGGGCCAACGCTGTCATCGCCACGCCGCCCGACCAGCGCGGCGAGTCCGGCCGCTGGCGCCAGGATCGCCGCCGCCGCCGCGACCCCGAGCCCGGCCAGGATCGCACCGCTGCCGCCGCCTGTCAGCGTCGCACCCAGCCCGTCCGGACGCGCCGGCCGCAACACCAGCAGCGGCAGCAGCATGGCGCCGCGACCCAGCACGCCCGCCAAGATCAGCGTCAGCACCGGCCGCGGCGCCAGTGCCACTGCCAGCAGCCGCAGTGCCAGGCTGAAGCCGAGCGCCAGCGCGCCGAAGCTGCCGATGCGGCTGTCGCGCATGATCGCGAGCTTGCGGTCCGCCGTGCGTCCGCCGCCGAAGCCGTCCGCCGTGTCCGCCAACCCGTCCTCGTGCAACCCCCCGGTCACCAGCACGGTCGCCGCCACTGCCCACAGCGCTGCGACCGGCCGCGGCAGCCCCAGGTGCAGGCCGACCAGCAGCACGGCTGCGCCCAGCGCACCGACCAGGCCGCCCACGACCGGATACGCCCAGACGCAGCGGCCTTGCGGCGGGTGCGTCGCCGTCCACCCGCCTACCGGCAAGCGCGTCAACAGCGTCGCGGCGGCCACCAGTTCCGCCCAGCGGTTCACCCGGTCGGCCCGGCCACCGCGGCCTCGGCGAAGCTCGCCATGCCGAGGTGGCAGGCCAGGGCGGCCCGGATCAGCGGCACCGCCAGCGCCGCCCCGGACGCTTCGCCCAGCCGCATGCCGAGATCCAGCAGCGGTGGCAGCGACAGGGTGTCCAGCAGGCGCCGGTGCCCGGCCTCCGCCGACACATGCGCGGCCAGGCAATGGTCCAGTGCGCCCGGCCGGGCCACCGCCAAGGGCGCCGCCGCGGCCGTGCACACGAAGCCGTCCAGCAGCACCGGGATGCCGCCCTGCCGCGCCGCCAGCACCGCGCCGGCGACCGCCGCCAACTCGCGCCCGCCCAGGCAGCGTGCCAGCTCCAACGGGTCCGTTCCGGCGTGGCGCGCGGCGGCGGCGTGGACGGCGGCCCGCTTGCGCGCCAGCCCCGCCTCGTCCACGCCGGTGCCGCGGCCGGTCCAGTCCGCGCCGCCGAACAGCCCGGTGCACAGTGCCGCGGCGACCGCGGTGTTGCCGATGCCCATCTCGCCCAGGCAGAGCAAATCCGTGCCGGGCTGCACGGCGGCCGCGCCGGCCGCCAGCGCAGCCGTGAATTCGGCCGGCGTCAGCGCCGGCTGCGTCACCAGATCCGCGGTCGGCGTGTCCAGCTCCAGCGGCACCACGCGCAGGGACGCGCCGGCAACCCGGGCCAGTTGATTGATCGCCGCCCCGCCCGCCGCGAAGTTCGCCACCATCTGCCCGGTCACCGCGGCTGGGTAGGGCGACACGCCGCGGGACACCACGCCGTGGTTGCCGGCGAACACCACCACCTCCACCCGGTCCAGTTGCGGCGCGGCCCGGCCTTGCCACCGGGCGAGCCAGCCCGCGATGGCTTCCAGCCGGCCCAGGCTGCCCGGCGGCTTGGTCAGCACAGATTGCCGAGCGGCCACGGCTGCTTCCGCGTCGGCATCGCCGTCCGGCAGCGTCGCCAGGGCGGCGCGGAGTTGGTCCGGGGTCATGCGGCCTCGCGTGCGATGGCGTGGAAAAAGGAGCCGGTGACCGTCCCGCGCCGCCCGCCCGTAGGGCCCAGCGGCTTCCCCGCCGCATCTTCCGCCAGGGCGTAAGGCGCGTCGCTGCCGGGGTCGACGACGGTCGCGTAGTGGAACTCGTGCCCGCGCAGGGCGGTGCCGTCGGGCAGGATGGCGCGGCGGTAGCCCAGATGCAGCGCTCGCCGGGCAAAGCTGGTGGTGTGGCCAAGCAGCCCCGCCATGGCGTGGCTGGTGCCATTCGCGTCCAACAGCGCCGCGCCGAGCACCATGTGCCCGCCGCACTCGCCGTGCACCGGCCGAGTGGCGGCGAATCGCCGCAGCCCGCCAAGGAACCGGCCGGCTGCGGCCAGCGCCTCCGCGTGCAGCTCTGGGTAACCGCCCGGGAGCCAGCAGCAATCCGCCTGCTCCGGCGGTGCCTCGTCCGCCAGCGGGGAAAACGGCAGCAGCTCCGCCCCCGCGGCCCGCCAGCCGAACAGCACGTGCGGGTAGGTGAAGGAGAATGCCGCGTCCTGTGCCAAGGCGATGCGCTGGCCGGGTGGCGGCAGTGCCTCTCCCTCACCCAACCCTCTCCCAGAGGGGGAGGGCTTTTTGCTCCCTCTCCCTCTGGGAGAGGGTCGGGGTGAGGGTGCTGCCAGGATACCGTCCAGGTCCAAACACCGCTCCGCCATGTCCGCCAGCACCTCCAACTGCGCCGCCAGCGCCGGGTGCTCCCCCGCCTGCACCAGGCCGAGATGCCGCTCTGGCAGCGTCAGCGACGCGTCGCGCGGGATCGCGCCCAGCACCGGCAGCCGCATCGCCGCCGCAACCGAGCGGCGGTGCTTCTCGCTGCCGACGCGGTTCAGCACCACGCCGCCCACACGGACGGCAGGGTCGAACCCGGCGATGCCCTGCGCCACCGCGGCGGCGGTTTGCGCCTGGCCCGACACGTCCAGCACCAGCAGCACCGGCAGGCCGTAGCGTGCGGCCAAATCCGCCGCGCTGCCGCTGCGGCTGGGCGGCCCGGCAACGCCGTCGAACAGCCCCATGGCGCTTTCCACCACCAGGAAGTCGGCATCGTCCGCGACCTGGTGGAACAGCCGGTCCAGCAGCGGCGGCGGCATCGCCCAACTGTCGAGGTTGACCCCCGGTGCGCCAGATGCGGCGGCGTGGAAGGCCGGGTCGATGTAGTCCGGCCCGGATTTCGCCGTCCGCACCCGCACGCCGCGCCGCCGCAGCGCCGCCACCAGCGCCAGCGTCACCGTTGTCTTGCCGCCGCCGGACCGGGGTGCCGCCACCAGCCATCCCGGCACGCTCATGCTATGGTGCCGCGGTGCAAACCGACACTCACCTGCGGCGCGGCTGGACCACCGGCGCCTGCGCGGCGGCGGCGGCCAAGGCGGCGTTCACGGCCCTGCGCACCGGCTGCTTCCCCGACCCGGTGGACATCCCGCTGCCACGGGGCGGGCGCGCCGCGTTCGCCCTGGCGGAAACCCGGCTGGACTCCGGCGCCGCCCACGCCGCCGTCGTCAAGGACGCCGGCGACGACCCCGACGTGACGCATGGCGCGCTGATCCGCGTGCGGGTCGCGCCCGGCGGCCCCGGCGTGTGCTTCCGTGCCGGCCCCGGTGTCGGCACCGTCACCCGCGCCGGCCTGCCGGTCCCGCCCGGCGAGCCCGCCATCAACCCGGTGCCGCGCCAAATGATCCGCGACGCCCTGGCGGAGGTCGGGCCGGCGGATGTCGAGGTGGAGATCGGCGTCGCCGACGGCGCCAAGCTGGCGGAACGCACGCTGAACGGCCGGCTGGGCATCGTCGGCGGCCTGTCCATCCTCGGCACCACCGGGGTGGTCGTGCCGTATTCCTGCGCCGCCTGGATCGACACCATCCACCGCGGCATCGACGTGGCGCGCGCCGCGGGCCTGCGCCACGTCGCCGGGTCCACCGGCAGCACCAGCGAGGCGGCGGTCGCGGCGCTGCACGGCCTGCCGGAGATCGCGCTGATCGAAATGGGGGATTTCGTCGGCGGCCTGCTGCGCTACCTGCGCCGCCACCCGGTGGATCGCCTGACGGTCGCCGGCGGGGTGGCGAAGATGGCCAAGCTGGCGCAAGGCCGGCTGGACCTGCACAGCAAGCGCGGGTCGGTGGACATGGCGGACCTCGCAGCGCTGGCCGGCGTTTCCGCGGTGGCCAAGGCGAACACAGTGGCGGAAGCGTTCACGGTCGCGCCCGCCTTGGGCGAGGCGGTGGCACAGCAGGCCTGGCAAACCGCCGCCGCGGCGCTGGATGGGGCGCCCGTCGCGCTGGACGTGGCGGTGTTCGATCGCGAAGGTCGGCTGGTGGGGCATCACGGGCGATAGCGCCTGTGGTAATGTGGGCTGTACAGCGCGCTGTCGCGGAACGCCCCCGGATCCAGCGCCGGGCCAACCAGCAGCAGTGCCATCCGCTCGACCCCTTCGGCGTCCAGCGTCGCCAGCGTCGCGCGGATGATGCGTTCGTCCGGCCAGGTGGCGCGGACCACGAGTGCGACCGGGCAGTCCGCGCCGTAATGCGGGAGGAGCACCGCGCGCGCCTGCTCCAGCAGCGCCGCCGCTAGGTGGATCGCCAGGGTGGCGCCGGTCGCGGCATAGGCGGCCAGCGCCTCGCCGGGCGGCATGGCGGAGGCCCGGCCCGGCAGCCGCGTCAGCACGACGGTTTGCGCCAGGCCGGGCACGGTCAACTCGCGCCGGAGCACGGCGGCCGCGGCGGCAAAGGCCGGCACGCCGGGTGTCAGCGTGTAGGGGATCGCCAGCCGGTCCAGCCGGCGCAGTTGCTCCGCCACCGCGCTGTACAGCGACAGGTCGCCCGAATGCAGCCGCGCCACATCCTGCCCGGCGACATGCGCGGCGACGAAGGCCTGCTCGATGGCGTCCAGGTCGAGCGGGGCCGTGTCCACCAGCCGCGTGTCCGGCCCACAATGGGCAAGCAGGTCGCGCGGGACGATGGAGCCCGCATACAGGCACACCGGGCAGGCAGCGAGCAGCCGGGCGCCCCGCACGGTGATGAGGTCCGCCGCCCCCGGGCCGGCGCCGATGAAGTGGACGGTCATGGACCGCCCTCACCCGTCGCGGCTAGGTCGCCTCCCGCCTGCAAACCCTCTCCCGCCAGCGGGAGAGGGAGCAGAAAGCTCACGTCATTTGGGAGGGGATTGCATGAGGGTCGCACCACCACAGCACATGTCGCCCACCCATGCCCAAACCGCGCGAGCACCAGCCGCCCACCGCCCGCCAGCGCCGCCGCCTCGGCGACCGACGCATGCCCCGTCACCCGCGCCACCGCCGCGGAGCGTGTCGGGCACAGCGCCTGCACCGCTGCCAGCGCCGCGTCCTCCACCCACTCCAATTCCACGCCGAGCCGCCGCGCCGCTTCCACCAGGCCGGTCTCCTCCCGTTTCCAGGCCGGCGCCGCCAGCCGATCCGCGCCGCCCGCCTGCCGCACCAGGGTGACGATCGCTTCCGCCGGGCAGGCGCGGCGGCAGCCGATGCCGGCGACGATCATGGCTTGAGCGCCGACCATTGCGTCACCGTCATCGCGGGCCGAAAGGCGTGCAGGGTGCCGACCGCATCCAGCCGCTCCACCGCCACGCGCAGCAACGTGCCGCCCAGGCGAGCCTGCGCGGCCAGCAGCGTCGCTTCCGTTTCGAGGGTCACCGCGTTGGCCACGATGCGGCCGTCCCGGGCCAGGGCGGCCCAGGCGGCGTCCACCACGCCCGGCTGGTGCGCCCCGCCGCCGAGGAAGATCGCGTGCGGCGGCGGCAGCCCCGCCAACGCTTCGGGGGCGGCGCCATGCCGCACGGCCAGCCCCGGCACGCCCAGCCGTTCCGCGTTGCGGCCGATCCGCGTCACCCGCCCGGCATCCGGCTCGATCGCGACCGCGCGGTTGGCGGGATGGCGCAGCATCCACTCGATGCCGATCGACCCGGCGCCGCCGCCGACATCCCACAGCATCTCCCCGCGGCGTGGCGCCAGGGTGGACAGCGTCACCGCGCGGATTTCACGCCGCGTGAGTTGGCCGTCATGCTCGAACAACGCGTCCGGCAGGCCGCTGGCCAGGTGGTGCGGCACCGCACCGGACACCGTCACCGCCACGGTGTTGAGCGGGTGGATGTCCGCCAGCCCGAACGCAGCGGCGGTGGTGGCGCGCAGGCGCTCCGCCGGGCCGCCCATGGCTTCCAGCACCACGATGGCCGAGTTGCCGAGCCCGCGATCCCGCAGCAGGGCGGCAAGCGTGGCCGGCGTGGCGGCATCCGCCGACAGCACCAGCAGGCGCGCCCCCGGTTGCAGGAACGGGACGACCGCGGCCAGCGGCCGACCGCAGGCGGACAGCTCCGCCACGTCAGTCACGGACCAGCCGAGCCGTGCCCGGGCCAATGCGAAGGCGGAGGGCGCCGGGTGGCAGGCGATCTCCGCCGCCGGCACCAGCCGCGCCAGCGCTACGCCGACGCCGAAGCAGAACGGGTCGCCCGAGGCCAGTACCGCGACCGGGCTGCCGCGACGGGCGAGCAGGGCGGGGTAGGCGTGTTCCATCGGGCTGGGCCACGGCAGCCGTTCGCCGGTGATCGCCGCCTCCGCCAAGGCCAGATGCCGCCGCCCGCCGGCCACCAGCCGCGCCCCGGCCACCGCGGCACGCGCGGCGGGGGGCAGGAACCCGTCCTCCCCGATACCGACGATGGCGAGCCAGGGCGCGGTCATGCCACAACCGGCGCATGCGCGTGCTGATCCTGGGGGGAACGACGGAAGCCTCGGCGATCGCCCAGGCCTTGGCAGGCGACGCCCGGTTCGCGCCGGTGCTGTCGTTGGCCGGGCGCACCCGCGCCCCGGTGCCGCCGCCCATCCCGTGGCGGGTGGGCGGGTTCGGCGGTGTTGCGGGCCTGGCGGCGTATCTGCACCGGGAACGGGTGGATGCGCTGGTGGATGCCACGCACCCGTTCGCCAGCCGCATCAAGGCCAGCGCGGCGCAGATGGACGTGCCGCGCCTGTGCGTGCTGCGTCCGCCCTGGGTTGCGCAGCCCGGGGACCGCTGGGTGGAGGTGCCCGACATGGCAACCGCCGCGACGGCTTTGGGCGCGAACCCGCGCCGCGTGTTCCTGACGGTCGGAAGCGGCGACCTGGCTGCGTTCGGGCCACCGCACCACTACCTTGTCCGCGCCGTGGATCCGCCGGCAAACGCGCCCGATGGTGCGGCCATCGTCACCGCCCGCGGCCCGTTCACCGAAGCGGACGACCGCGCGCTGATGCAGGCGCACGCGATCGACAGCCTGGTCACCAAGAACTCGGGCGGTATCGCGGTGGCGGGCAAGCTGGCGGCGGCCCGGGCGCTCGGCGTGATCGTGGTCATGGTCGCACGGCCGCCGCCCCCGGAAGGCGGCACGGTGCCGGACGCAGCGGGGGCTTTGGCGTGGCTGCACGCTCAAGCGGCGCTGCGCGGCGTGTAAAGCCAGGCGCCGCCATCCGGCCGTGGGATCGTGCGGGTCGCCGCCGAGCCCACCATGACCAGCGTGCGCATGTCCGCCTGCGCCGGGTCGGCCAGGGCCAGGGTGGTGAGCGCCACCCGCTCGTCCGGCCGGCTGATCGCGGTGGCGAAGGCGATTTGGGTGGAGGCGGGCAGGCTGTCCCGCAACGCGTCGAACGCCGCCCCGAGTTGCCAGGGTCGTGCCCGCGAGATCGGGTTGTATAGCGCGAGCACGAACCCGGCCTCGGCCGCGGCGCGTAGCCGGGTCAGCACGGTCGGCCAGGGCTTCAGGTTATCGGACAGCGAGATGGCGCAGAAATCATGCCCCAGCGGCGCACCCAGCCGCGCCGCCGCGGCCAACAGGGCGGAGATGCCGGGCACCACCTCGATATCCAGCCCGGCGTGGACCGGTGCTGCCTCCACCGCTTCGAACACCGCCGCGGCCATGCCGAACACCCCGGCATCGCCGGCGGAGATCACCGCGACGTGCCGCCCGCCTGCCGCCAGCGCCAAGGCAGCCCGCGCCCGGTCCAGCTCCACCCGGTTGTCCGAGGGGTGCCGCGCCTGGCCCTCGCGCACCGGCAGGCGGTCTAGATACGGGCCGTAGCCCACCAGGTCGGTCGCCGCCGCCAACGCCGCCGCCGCACGGGGCGCCAGCAGCGCCGGGTCGCCCGGACCGGTGCCGACGATGACGAGCCGCCCTGTCATCGCGCCCGCTGCCGGCCTGGCACGAGGATCAAGGAGAAATACGGGGCCGGCGCGTCCGGCACGTCGCCAAGCGGGACGATGCGCTCATCCGCCATGGTGCCGCGTTCGACATACAGCGCCTGGTCGCTTCGGCCGGATGCGGCCAGGGCGGTGCGGATCTTCGGCAGGTTGCGCCCGACCTTCATGATCACGGCGGCGTCCGTCGCATGCAGCCGGGCGGCCAGGGTGGCGGCGTCTAGCGTGCCCGGCAAAACGGTCAGCACGTCATCGCCATGCACCATCGGCGTGCCCGCGCGGGCCCAGGCGCCGGACATGCCGGTGACGCCGGGCACCGCCTCGTGGGGATAGCGCGGCGACAGGCGGTCGAACACGTACATGGCGGAGCCGTAGAAGAACGGGTCGCCTTCGCACAGCAGCGCCACCGACACATCCGCGTCCAGCCGATCCGCGATGCTGGCGGAAGCGTTCTCGTAGAACGCCGTCATGCCGGCGGCGTAGCGCGGGTCCGCCACGGACAGCTCCGTGGTGAACGGGTAGTCGAAGCGCATGGCTTCCGCATCCGGCCGCAAATGCGCGGCGGCGATGGCATGGGCGTGGCTGGGCCGGTCCCGCTTGGCGAAATAGGCGTGGGCCGGGGCGGCGGCAAGGATGCGGGCGGCCTTCAGCGTCAACAGCTCCGGGTCGCCAGGGCCGACCCCGACGCTGTACAGCGTGCCGGTCATTCGGTGTCGCTCGCCAGGGCGTTCACCGCCGCCACCGCCATGGCACTGCCGCCGCGCCGTCCCGGCAGCACCAGGCAGGGCACCCGCCCGTCCGCCCACAGCGCGTCCTTGGACTCCGCAGCGCCCACGAAGCCGACCGGCAGGCCGATCACCGCGGCGGGGGGCGGGGCGCCGGCGTCCAGCAGCTCCAGCAGGTGGAACAACGCGGTGGGGGCGTTGCCGATTGCCACCACGGCGCCGGCCAGGCGCGGCCCCCACAGCTCCAGCGCTGCCGCCGACCGCGTGTTGCCGACCCGGCGGGCGAGGGCAGGGGTGTCCGGATGGTCCAGCGTGCAGACGATTTCATTGCTGGCGGGCAAGCGGCTGCGGGTGATGCCGTGTGCCACCATCTTGGCGTCGCACAGGATCGGCGCCCCCGCGCGCAGTGCCGCCCGGGCGGCGTCCGCGAAGCCGGGCGAGAACCGCAGGGCGGAGGCGACCTCCGTCATGCCGGCGGCGTGCACGACGCGCACGGCAACTCGGGCTTCGGCGGGGGAAAGCCCGGTCAGGTCGGTTTCCGCTCGGATGGTGGCGAAGGATTGCGCGTAGATCGCGTCGCCGTCCCGGATGTAGTCGCGGGTCACAGCAGCGCCATTGCTTGTTCGAGCGTCAGGGCGCGATGCTCCGGCGCGTCGCTGGCCCGGCCGTTGCGGACGAGGTCGTAGCGCCCGTCGCGGCCGACCAGCGTGGTGGCGGCGCGCGGGTAGGCGCAGCCCTTGGCGCAGCCGGACACGTGGAGCCCGGCGAACCCCGCCGCCATCAGCCGCGCCGCATCCGCCCGCGCGGGCACGCTGGCGCTGCCGCAGGCCGGCGCGCCGGGGCAGGCCGCGATGCTGGCAGGCGCGGCGGCGAAGCCGGGCGCGGGAAGGGGGGACAGGAGGGCGCGCCAGGGGGTGGTGCGGACTTCCGGGACGTGGTCGGCGAGGCGGGCGAGCGCGGCAGCGTTTGTTGCACCGAAGGGCGGGTGGAGCAGGTGCCCGACGCCCTCACCCCGACCCTCTCCCAGGGGGAGAGGGAGAATGAAACGCCCTCTCCCCGTGGGTAGGGCGGTCGCATCCGGCATATCTCCCTCTCCCGCCAGCGGGAGAGGGTTTCCGGCGCGCTGCGGATACACGTGATTGGGAGAGGGAACGGCAGTGGAGGGGAGGGCCTGACGAAGCGACACCACCGCCTCTCCATCCAAAAACACCCGGTCCCCCCAGACCACCACACAGAACTTCGGCGCCAACCCCGGCGTGCTCGCCAGCAGCTCTTCCGCCTCAACCACCACGGCATCGTCGCAGGGCGGCACTGTCACCACGTTGCGCCGCGCTTCCCGCGCCGGGTCCGGATCCGCCAGCCCGGCCGCCACCATCGCCCGCGCGAAAGCCGGGGCATTCCGCACCCCGCGCATTTGCAAATTCCCGCGCCCGGTTAGCTCCACCACACCGTTCCCGTTTTCCGCTACCGCGGCCGCGAGCGCGCGAAGCGACGCCGCCGGCAGCCTGCCGCCGAACGGCTTCACACGCACCAGAAGCCCGTCGCCCGATGGCATCGGCGCGTGCACGGTCGGGCACCAGCCCCGGATCACGCCGCCACCGCGTTGCGCCTTGGGTGCCACAGGCCAGCCGCTTGCGCCGCGGCGAACCGGACGGCCATGGCGGCGCGCGCGTCCGGGTTTTCCCGTCGCAAAAAGGCGTCCACCTCCGGCATGCCGAGCGTGGCCTCGTGCAGCAGATCGAACTGCCGGTCGAACCGGTTGGGCAAGGTCGCGGCGAAGGCCGCCAACGCGTCCACGGCGCGTGCCATCTCGGCCGCGCCGGCATAGCCGTGCCGCATCATGCCCGCCAACCACACCGGGTTCGCCGCCCGCCCGCGCACCACCCGCGCCACCTGCTCAGCCACGCTGCGCACCGTCCCGTCGTGGTGGTACAGCGCCGGCGCCCCGCCCAGCCGCGCGGCGGCGGCGGCGAAGCCGCCCAGATGGGCGGCATGCTCCGGCCCATCCAGCACATCCGTTTCGCCGTGGTCCTGCACGTGAAGAAAGGCGTCCGCGGCGCGCACGCGATCCGCCAAGGCCGCCGCGTCGGCCACCCCGTCGCCGTCTGCGCCGTAGCGCGATGTGGACGCGGCGAACCAATCTGCACCGGCGCCGTACTGCCCCGGCGCCGGGCCGAACACGCGCGAACCGGGTTGGCCGGCCAGCGGGTTCCAGTCGGCCGCCTCGTCGCGCGCGGCCACGGCGGCGGCCGCGGCGTCGAACAGCGTCACCTGGGCGGCGAACGCGTCCCGAAACAGGCCGGAGATGCGTAGCGTCACGTCCACCCGCGGCCGGTCCAGTTCCGCCAGTGGCGTGACGGTGAAGCCGTTCACCCGCGCCGAGCCCGCATCCCACACCGGGCGCACGCCGAGCAGCAGCAGCGCCAGCGCGATGTCCTCGCCGCCGGTGCGCATGGCGGCGCTGCCCCACACGTTCAGCACCACGGAGCGCGGCCAGTCGCCATGGTCCTGCCGATGCCGGCGCAGCAGGTCGGCGGCGGCCCGTTCCGCCAGCGTTACGGCGGAGCGGGTCGGCAGCATGCGCGGGTCGATCCCCGCCAGGTTGCGCCCGGTCGGTAGCACGTCCGTTCGCCCGGCCGATGGGGCGCCGGCCGGCCCGGGCGGCACGAACCGCCCGTCCAGCGCGGCGAGCAAGGCGTGGCGCTCGGCCGCGGCGCAGCCTTCCGCGCCGGGCGGCAACAGGGCCAGCCGGTCCGCGGCCGGCTGCGTGCCGTAGACGTGCAGCCCGTCGCGGATTTGCAGCTCCTTCACGTCGCACAGATAGGCGTCCAGCCGGGCCAGCGCGTCGTCATCGGGCGTGCCCGGCGCGACGCCGCTTTCCGCCAGCAACCCGGCGGCGGCGGCGCGATCCAGGATGTCCGTGCGCAGCAGCGCGGTGCGGCGGCGGTCCATGCCGTCCGCCGCGGCGTATTCGTCCACCAGCCGTTCCAGCGCCGCCGCCTCGCCGTGCAGCCCGGCTGCGTGCAGGGGAGGCGTGAGGTGGCCGATCGTCACCGCGCCCAGCCGGCGCTTGGCCGCCGCCGCTTCGCCGGGATTGTTGACGATGAAAGGGTAGATCACCGGCAACCCGCCGATCAGGGCGCGCGGCCAGCACTCGGCGGACAGCGCCGCCGCCTTGCCGGGCAGCCATTCCAGCGAGCCATGGGTGCCCAGATGCACCATCGCGTCCGCCGTGCCGCGAAGCGATAAGTAGAACGCGATGAAGCCGTGTCGCGGCGGCAGGTCCGGGTCGTGGTAGGCGGCGCGGCGCCCGGCTACGTCGCCGCGTTCCGGCTGCACCAGCACCGTGACGTGGCCGATGCGGAGGATGCGGGCGTGGAACTGGCCGTTGGCTACGGTCGGGTCGTCCGCCGGGTCGCCCCAGGCGTGCATCGCCGCGGCCTGGAGCGAGGGCGGCAGGGTCGCGAACAGGCGGCGGTATTCGGCCAGGCCGATCGTCGGCTGCGGCGCCACGTGGCACAGCGCGTCGATGCAGGCGGCGGCCCCCGTGCCCGCGGTGGTATAACCGCTGTCGGCCAGGGCGGTGGTGATCGCCGCCAGGCTGGCGAACCCGTCCAGTCCGACCGCGTGGCCGCGCTGGCCGCCGACGCCCGGATAGTCGCTGAGCACGATCGTGACCCGGCGCTTGGCGGCCGGCGTCGCAGCCAGGCGCGCCCAGCCCGCCGCCCGGTCCGCCGTGAGGGCGATGCCGTCCGCATCCGGCGCATGCACGGTGCGGCCGTCGCGATCTGTCTTGAAGGACACTGCGGCGGTCAGCAACCGGCCGTCCAGCTCCGGCAGCACCACCTGCATGGCCAGGT
Source organism: Acetobacteraceae bacterium (assembly GCA_965199555.1). Taxonomy (GTDB): domain Bacteria; phylum Pseudomonadota; class Alphaproteobacteria; order Acetobacterales; family Acetobacteraceae; genus LMUY01. The sequence continues at coordinate 189,177 of CBDASJ010000017.1, forward strand.
CCGCCGGTGTCAGGCCGCGCGTGCTGGCCTGCCAGGCGGCCTGTGCCGTGCCGGGGAGGATAAGCTGGAGGACGGGCGCGTTGGCGGCGTCCAATGGGCTACCCTCGTTTTCCAAACTGATAACCCTCTCCCGCTGGCGGGAGAGGGCGGAGGCGCCCGAAGGTTCCGACCGCGGAGCGGGTGGAATGGCGGAGGGAGGGTGAGGGTGGCCACGCGCGGGATCGGCGCGGGTTGGTGAGCCGTCACTCCCGTGGGTGACGCCATCCTCACCCCGGCCCTCTCCCGTCAGCGGGAGAGGGAGAAGTGTGCGGGCCGAAAACCCCGTGGCGTTCAACACCACCGCAGGCCGCCACGCCGCCAAGGTTTGCGCCACGAACGCCGCCGTGTCCGGGGCCTTTAGGCTGCCGGCATAGATCGCTCCCACCGCCATCCCGCGCTCCCGCAGCGCGGCGCTCAACGCCGTCACCGGCGCGATGTCCTCCGACAGCAGGTGCGAGCGGTAGAACACCACTGCCGCCAGCGGCCGCTCGTCCAGGTCCAGCGCGTGCACCCCGTGTTGCGGCAGCACCTCGGGTTCGCCGGAATCGTCCGGCGCCAGCCCGGCCAGGTGCGTCATCAGCCGCAGGGCCCGTGCCATGTTCGGCCGCCCACCGAACCGGAAGCAGGCATCGAGCCGCGCGTGGGCGGCGCGTGCCACCGTAGACAGCGCGGCAAGCGCCGGGTCGTCGCGGCCGTCGCCAGGCAACACCGCGAGCGCAATGCCGCGCGCCCGGCACAGCGCCGCCAGTTCCTCCGCGCCGTAGCGCCAATAATCCAGCCCGCCCAGCAGCCGCAGCACCACGCAGCGCGCGTGCGCCACCGTCTGCTCCAGGTAAAGGTCCACCGAGAGCGGGTGGCGCAGCTTGCCCAGCGGCGCCAGGCGCAGCCCGACATTCCCCTGGTGCGCCGCCGTCAACGCCGCCAGGTCGGCGTCGGAGAACGACAGCACCACCAGCTCCGCCGGCGCGTGGTCAAGGTCTACCGCCGGGGCGGACTCGTCCAGGGAGCGCGTGTCGCGGAACAGCAGGTGCATCAGGCGGCGGAGAGTGCGGCCGTGATCGCGTCGCGGTCCAGCCCCGTTTGCCCGATCACGACCAGGTGGCCGGCGCGTGCCTCGCCGGGCAACCAGGCGCGGTCGTAATGCTGGCGGAAGCGGGTGCCCACGCCCTGCACCGCCAGCCGCATCGGCCGCCCGGCGACGGAAACGAACCCCTTGATGCGCAGCAGGTCATGCGCGCCGGCCAGTTCGGCGAGGTGGCGCAGCAGCGCGTCCGGCGCCGACACCTCGCCCATCGGCACCACGAAGCTGTCGAAATCGTCGTGCTCGTGCGCGCCATCCTCCGCGTCGTGGCAGGACGGGCGGCTGGCCAGGTCGTCCTCCGCCGCCGCGTCCAGGCCCAGCAGCAGGGACAGGTCGACCTTGCCTTCCACCGCGTGCACCAGCGCGGCCGGGCGGGGCAGGGTGGCGGCCAGGTCGGTCCGCAGCCGGGCCAGCGCGTCCGCGTCGAGCAAATCGGCCTTGTTGAGGATGACGAGGTCGGCCGCCGCCACCTGGTCGCCGAACACCTCCGCCAAGGGGTTGTCGTGGTCCAGCGTGTCGTCCGCCGCGCGCTGCGCCGCCACCGCCGCGGGGTCGTCCGCGAAGCGCCCGGCGGCGACGGCCGGCCCATCCACCACGGCGATCACGGCATCCACCGTGACGCGGGAGCGGATGTCCGGCCAGCCGAACGCCTTCAACAGCGGCTTCGGCAAGGCCAGGCCGGACGTCTCGATCAGGATGTGGTCCGGCGGGTTCGGCCGGTCCAGCAGCGCGTGCATGGCGGGCAGGAACTCATCGGCGACGGTGCAGCACAGGCAGCCATTGGCCAGTTCGACGATGTCGGCGTCCTCGCAGCCGGGGATGCCGCAACTGCGCAGGACCTCGCCGTCTATGCCCAGCGAGCCGAACTCGTTGACCAGGATCGCGATGCGGCGGCCGGCGGCCTGCGCCAGCACGTGCCGCACCAGCGTCGTCTTGCCCGCGCCCAGGAAGCCGGTGATGACCGTGCAAGGGATCTTCATGCCGGCAGCCGCCCCATGATCATGCGCGCCAGGCTGGGCGGCCGCTTGGACGGCAAAACCGTGCCGGTCGGGTGCGCCGCGTACAGCCGCGCGTAGGCAAGCAGGTCCCCCGCCAAGGCCGGCGCCAGGCCGCCGAGCAGGTAGCGCCACTTGCCGGGCATGGCGATCGCCGCCGCGCACCCGTTGCTGCACACGGACAGGCACGACACTTCCCGCAGCTCGACCGCCTCGCAGTCCGGATGGCCGGCCACGGCATCGAACATGTGGCGGCCCGGCGCGGTCTCGCCCTCCGCCAGCGGCAGGCCGGCGCGGCAGGTGATGCAGACATGCAGGACAGGCCTCATGGGCGGCGTCTCCGTGAACAGCACGGGTGCCCATTGCCTCCGGTGCGTGGCCCGGCGGTCGGGCTGCACGCAGCCCGCCAACCCCGGTGCACCCCGCCCGGCGTCGCAATGGTGGCCCTGGCGCGAGCGGCGCCAGCGATGGCAGGTCTCCTGGCTCACGGATCGAACGCTGCGACGGCGGCCTTCCCGGGTGATGGTGACACCCAGTGGCATGAACCCGTCGCCGCTTTCCGCTTACAGTTGCGGGGGCAGCCGCGGTGTCGCACCGCGTTCCCTTTTCACCCTCGGTTGGAGGGACCATCGCCACCCGTGTATGACCCCGCACGTGTCAGGTCAAATCACCTTCGTCCTGGGCGGCGCCCGCTCCGGCAAGAGCCGCCATGCCGAGGCGCTGGTGCAGGCGCAGCCCGGCCCGTGGCGCTACGTCGCCACCGGCCAGGCCTTCGACGACGAGATGCGCGCCCGTATCGCCGAACACCGCGCCCGGCGCGATGCGTCCTGGGACACCGTGGAAGCGCCGCTCGACCCCGCCGCGGCGTTGGATACGGTGGCGCCGGCCCTGGTGGATTGCTTGACGCTGTGGGTCAGCAACCTGCTGCTGGCCGGGCGGGAGCCGGATTGGCCGGCGCTGTTGGCCGCGCTGGACGCGCGCCGGGCGCCGACCGTGCTGGTGTCCAACGAGGTGGGGCTCGGCATCGTGCCGGACAACGCGCTGGCCCGCCGCTTCCGCGACCTGGCCGGCACGCTGCATCGCCAGGTGGCAGGGCGGGCGGATCGCGTGGTGCTGATGGTGGCCGGCATCCCCGTGGTGGTGAAATGACCGAGGACGCGGACCGCCACCGCGAAAAGATGGCCCGGCGCAAGGCGGTGCAGGACGCCGAGGTCGCCGGCAAGACCGTGGCCGAGAAGGGCCTGCTGATGGTCCATACCGGCCCGGGCAAGGGCAAGACCACCGCCGCCTTCGGCCTGGCCCTGCGCATGCTGGGGCGCGGCCGGCCGGTGGGCGTGGTGCAGTTCATCAAGGGCGCCTGGAGCACCGGCGAGCGCGCCGCGTTCGAGCGGTTCGGCGCCATGGTGGAGTGGCACACCATGGGCGAAGGCTTCACCTGGGAAACGCAGGACCGCGCCCGCGACGTCGCCGCGGCCGAACGTGCCTGGACGCAGGCGGTGGCCATGATGGCGCGCCCCGGCCTCGGCCTGCTGGTGCTGGACGAGCTGAACATCGCCCTGCGCTACGAGTACCTCGCGTTGGACGCCGTGCTGGCGGCGCTGGCGGCCCGGCCGCCCGCCTTGCACGTCGTCGTCACCGGCCGCAACGCCCGGCCCGCCTTGATTGAGGCGGCGGATTTGGTGACGGAGATGGCGGTGGTGAAGCACCATTTCGCCGCCGGGGTGAAGGCGCAGGAAGGGATCGAGTTCTGACCGCCCTGATGCTGCAGGGCACCGGGTCCAGCGTAGGAAAGTCCTTGCTCGTGGCCGGGCTATGCCGGGCGTTGCATAGGCGTGGCCTACGGGTGCGGCCGTTCAAGCCGCAGAACATGTCCAACAACGCCGCGGTCACCGCCGATGGCGGGGAGATCGGGCGGGCACAGGCCTTGCAGGCGCGTGCGGCGGGCGTGGCGGCGTCCGTGCACATGAACCCGGTGCTGCTCAAGCCGCAAAGCGAGGTGGGCAGCCAGGTGGTGGTGCAGGGCAGGGTGGTCGGCACGGCGCGCGCCCGCGAGTACCAGGCGATGAAGCCCGGCCTGCTGCCCCACGTGCTCGACAGCTTCGCCCGCATGCGGGCGGAGGCGGACATCGTGCTGGTGGAGGGGGCCGGCAGCGCCTCCGAAATCAACCTGCGCGCGGGCGACATCGCCAACATGGGGTTTGCCCGCGCCGCCGGCGTGCCGGTGGTGGTGGTGGGCGACATCGACCGGGGCGGGGTGATCGCCAGCCTGGTCGGCACGCATGCGGTGCTGGCGGCGGAGGACCGCGCCATGGTCGCCGGGTTCATCGTCAACCGGATGCGCGGCGACCCGTCGCTGTTCGCCGCCGGCATGCAGGCGGTGACGGCGCATACCGGTTGGGCCACCCTGGGGCTGGTGCCGTTCTTCCCCGAGGCACACCGCTTGCCGGCGGAGGATGCGGCGGACCTTGCCGTTACACGCCGGCCGGGCGCCAAGCTGCGGATCGCCGTGCCGGTGCTGCCCTGGATCAGCAATTTCGACGACCTCGACCCGCTCGCGGCGGAACCGGAGGTCGACCTGCACCTGGTGCGTCGCGGCGAACCGCTGCCGGTGTGCGACTTGGTGATCCTGCCAGGCTCCAAGGCCACGATCGCCGACCTGGCGGCGTTGCGCGCGGAGGGATGGGACATCGATTTGCGCGCGCATTACCGCCGCGGCGGCCGCATCCTGGGCCTGTGCGGCGGTTTCCAGATGCTGGGCCGCACCGTGGCCGACCCGGGGGGCGTGGAAGGGCCGCCGGGCACCATTCCCGGCCTCGGGCTGCTGTCGGTGGACACCGTGCTGGGTGGCGACAAGCGCCTGGTGGAGGTGCGCGGCGACCTCGGCGGCGTGCCGTTCCACGGATACGAGATGCATGTCGGCCAAACGACCGGGGCGGCGCAGCCCCTGCTGCAAACGGAAGGCGGGCCCGGCGGCGCGGTGTCCCCCGACGGGCTGGTCGCCGGCTGCTACGTGCACGGGTTGTTCGCGCATGACGGGCAACGGGCCGCCTGGCTGCGGCGGTGGGGTGCCGAGGCCGCCCCGCGCCGGCACGACGCGGAGGTGGACGCCGTGCTCGACAGTTTGGCGGAGCACTTGGAAGCACATATCGACATCGCCGCAGTTTTGGCTTTGGCACGGTCCGCTGCTGAGCGTATCATCCTGCCATGACCGCGATGTCGCGCCCGATCGCCAGCCGCATGACTCGCGACGAGTTCATGGTGTGGGACGCGCCGACGAACCTCCGCTGGCAGTTGGTCGATGGCGAGGCGGTGGAAATGGCGCCCACAAGTCAAATACACGGCTTCATCCAGGCTGAACTCGGCCGCTTGCTGGGGAACTATCTTATCGAGTGTGGCAGTCCCTGCCGGGTGGCAACCAATCCTGGGATCGTGCCCCGGGTCAGGTCGGATTCGAATTTCCGCATACCCGATCTGGGTGTGACTTGTGCACCAAACTCGTCCGGGCTTTTTGTCGATGAGCCGCTTATTTTGGTGGAAATCCTTTCCCCGTCAAACGAAACGATCACACGGGCGAACGTCTGGACGTACACGACGATCCCGACTGTTCGGGAGCTTCTCCTTGTGCGGTCTTCGCGTGTCGAGGCCGAGCTGCTGCGGCGAAACGCGGATGGAACTTGGCCTGCTGATCCGATCCTGCTGCGAGGTGACGCTTGTCTGGTTCTGGAGAGCGTCGGATTCACGACGCCGCTTGCAGCGCTTTACCGCACCACGGGCCTGCTTTCGTAACTGCCTATAGCCTGTGCTCGGTAGGAGAGGCCGTGATCGGCACCGCAACGGTGTTCCGAGCGGGCAGGTCGATCCAAGACAAATGCCCGCCTTTCCCTGCGCCCGTGTCCACGAAGATCGCCCGGCCGCCGCCGCTGCCCAGGCGGATGTAGGGACGGCCATCCGTGCTGCGCCGGTCGTGGCCGCAATACACCGTCATGCCCGGCGGGATGCGGTCCACCCAACGCAGCACCCGCTCGGGGTAGCCATCCGCCTGCACCCGCCCGGTGGTCTGGCCGAACAGGGCGCGGGACAAGGCGGGGTCGACCCGGCCCAGGCCGGCTGGCGGCGCGGTGTCCAGCATCGCCGTGTGGAAGCCGCCATGGACGAACACGTGGTCGCCATCCACGATCCAGGCCGGCGCCTGGCCGATTGCTTCCAGCGCCCGTTCGCGCAACTGGGGCGAGAGTTGCGACAGCGTTTCCGCCAGCGGTGCGTCCACCCGCACCGGCTGGCCGCCCAGCGCGCGGCCCAGCTTGCGGTCGTGGTTGCCGAGCAGGAACACGCCGCGTCGCTCCTCCAGCAGCCGCAGCGCCAATTCCAACGCCCCAGCGCTGTCCGGGCCGCTATCGGTCAGGTCACCTAACTGCACCACGAACCGATCGGTTTCGGCGGCGAATGCGAAGGCGCGCGCGTCGCCATGCACGTCCCCCACCACCCGAAGCGGCTGGCCGGACGGGATGATCATGTGCCGCGCATGGCGCCATAAGCCGCAAGCGCCCGGTCCCGCCCCTTGGCCAACTCGACGATTGGACGCGGATAGGTCTGGCCGAGCGTCACGCCCGCCTGCGCCAGCACATCGGTCGGCGCGGTCCAGGGCGCATGCAACCAGTTCGACGGCACATCCGCCAGTTCCGGCACCCAGCGGCGGATGTAGTGCCCTTCCGGGTCGAACTTGCCGCTTTGCGTCACCGGGTTGAACACGCGGAAGAACGGCTGGCTGTCCGTGCCGCTGCCGGCGACCCACTGCCAGGACTGCGCGTTCACCGCCAAGTCGCCATCGACAAGCGTGTCCCAGAACCACCGTTCCCCGTCCACCCAGGACACCAGCAGGTGCTTGACCAGGAAGGAGCCGGTGATCATCCGCACCCGGTTGTGCATCCAGCCGATATGCCAAAGCTGGCGCATGCCGGCATCCACGATCGGCACGCCGGTGCGGCCTTGCTGCCATGCCCGCAGCCCATTCGGGTCGTCGCGCCACCGCAGCTTGTGGAAGTCCGCCCGTTGCGACTCCTCGCCCATGGACGCGTTCGCCCACAACAAGTGGGCGCTGAACTCGTGCCATAGCAGCTCGGCCATGAAGACGTGCAAGGGTTCGCCAGACCCGGCCTGTTCCGCGGCGTGCCAGACCTGGGCCGGTGACAGCTCACCCCAATGCAGGTGGGGGGACAGCATGGACGTCCGGTCCTCGCCAGGCAGGTCCCGACCGGTGGGGTATTGGTCCAGCTTGTCCTTCAGGAAGCGCTTCAGCCGATCCTGCGCCGACGCTTCCCCGGGCTGCCACGTGTCCCGCAGGCCCTCCGCCCAATCAGGCTTGGTCGGCAGCAGGTGCCACGACTCCAACTTGTCGGACTCGCTGTCGACCCCATGCAAGCGCTTCGGGGCGGGTTTCGGCGCCGGCGGGGCGGGCACGGCGCGGGCGGCGTTGGCGAAGGGCGTGTAGATCGCGAACGTCCCGCCGGTCTTGGTGCGGATGCTGCCGGGCTCGAACAGGGTCGCAGCCCGGTGCAACTGGAGTTCCACGCCCTCGGGCAGGGCCTTGGCCACGGCCTCATCCTGTGCCCGCGCCCATGGCTCCACCATCTGCCCGGCATGCACGGCGGTCGCCTCGCACGACGCAACCAACTCCGGGATGATCCGCGCCGCGGAGCCACGGCGCAGCACCAAGGGGGCGCCGGCCTCCGCCAGATCGCGCGCCAGGGACGCCAGGCTGCCATGCAGCCACCAGCGATGCGCGCCGCCCATTGCCCATTGGCCTGCCGCGTCGTCGTCCAGCACAAAGACCGGCAACACCCGCCCGGCCGTAGCGGCCGCGATCAAGGCAGGGTTGTCGGCCATGCGCAGATCCTGGCGGAACCAAACCACGGCGACCGTTTCGGCCTGGGCACCCCTTGCGTGCGACGTGTCTTTCATCCGTCGCAATGTGTGGTGCCCTGCCCGTGCGGGCAATGTTCCCGAAGCGGTCAGACCCCCTGCATCGCGCTCGCTTGACCGAACGCGAAGGCGAACAGCCGCTCCCGCCCCAGCAGGAAGGCGCGGCCGCCGCGCGGGAACAGCCGGGCGATGGCCGGGTTGCGCACGTCCAGCCCGCCGGTGAACGCGCCGAGCGCCGGCAGCATCAGGCGCTGCGGCCCGGCCACGAAGCAGGGCCGGGTGATGGTTTGCGCCCGGGTGGCGATGCTGGCCTTGGGATGATGGTGCCCGCAGATCTCCGGCCCGCCGCCCTCGGATTGATGGCGGAACACGATGCCGTCGAGTTCCCACCACTCGGCGGTGGCGCCGGGCATGCCCTCGGGCGGCAGCGGGTCGTGGTTGCCCATCAGCCAAACGAACTCATGGGCCGACGCCATCGCATGCAGCCGGGTGGCGTCTGCCGGCATCAGCCGCCCGGCGCCGCCGCTGTCGTGGAAGCTGTCGCCCAGCGCCAGCACCGTTTGCGGGCTGTAGCGCCGGATCAGCAACGCCAGCCGGTCGAGCGTCGCGCGGGTGTCCCAGGGCGGCACCAGGTGGCCGCGCACCGCGCAGGCGGAGCCCTTTTCCAGATGCAGGTCGGCCACCGCCAGCAGCCGCCGCTCCGGCCACCAAAGCCCGCCGGCAGGGTCCAGCATCAGCCGGTGCCCGGCCAGGTGGATCGGCGCCGCGATCATCCCGCGGCCTGCGCCCGGGCCTTGTCCCGGTCGCGCCGCACCATCTTGGTCAGGTTGGCCCGGTGCACCGGGTGCACCCGCATCGGCGCCTGCGACGGCTCCGCCTCGCCCGTGGCCTCCGCGACCAACGCTTCCGTTTCGGCCAACAGCGCGTCCTCGTCCTCCGTCGTGCGGACGAACTCGCGGCCGATATCCAGCAGCACGGGGATCGCCAGCGGCGACACGCGGGACAGCCGCACCGTACGCACCTGGCCCTGCACGCGGGCCAGCATGTCGGCCAGGCGGCCCACATCGGTCAGCCCGCGCGCGGCGTCGGCGCGGGTGGCGCGCAGCAGGATGTGGTCCGGCTGGTGGCGACGCAGCACGTCGTAGATCAGGTCCGTGTTGACCGTCACCTGGCGGCGATTGCGGTCGGCGCCGGGTTGCGCGCGGTCCACCAGCCCGGCGATCACGGCCACGTTGCGGAACGTCCGCCGCAGCAGGGAGCTTTCCGCCATCCAGGCTTCCAGGTCGTCACCCAGCATGTCCTGCTGGAACAGCGCCGCCACGTCGCCCGGCTCGTTGGCGGACCACACGGCGATCACGTAGTCGGTGGCCACGAAGCCGAGCGGGGCCGTGCCCGCCCGTTCCATCCGCCGGGTCAGCAGCATGCCGAGCGTTTGGTGCGCGTTGCGGCCCTCGAAGCAGTAGGCGACGGTGTACCAACGGCCGTTACGAGGAAACACCTCCACCAGCAGATCGTCGGAGCCGGGCAGGGTGGACCGCTCCTGCTGCAAGGCAAGCCAGTCCTGCACCTGCTGCGGAAAGGCGCCCCAGCTCGCCGGGTCGTGCAGCATGGCGCGCACGCGGGCGGCCAGGTTGCTGGTCAGCGGGTACTTGCCGCCGGCATAGGCCGGCACCATCGGGTCGCCCCGGCCGCCATCCACGCATTCCACCGTGGTTTCCCGGATGCGCAGGTAGCGCAGCAGCCGGCCGGCGAACATGAAGGTGTCGCCCGGCGTCATCATGTTGACGAAGCTTTCCTCGATCTCGCCCAGCGAGCCGCCGCGCTGCCCCACCATGCGCACCTTCAGCACCGGCATCTCCACAATGGTGCCGATGTTCATGCGGGCGATGCGCGCGATGCGGGCGGAGCGCACCTCCACCCGCCCGTCCGCGTCGCGGAACAGCTTGCGGTAACGCTCATAGGCGGCCAGGGCGTAGCCGCCATCCTCCACGTAGCGCAGCACGTCCTCGAACACGTCGCGTGCCAGATCGGCGTAGGGGGCGGCGCGGATCACCTCGGCATACAGCTCATCCGGCAGGAAGGGCGCGGCGGCGGCGCATAGCAGGATGTGCTGCGCCAGAACGTCCAAACCGCCGGGGCGCGGCGGGTCGCCATCCAGCTCGCGCGCGGCGACGCCCTGCACCGCCGCCTCGCATTCCAGCACCTCGAACCGGTTGGCGGGCACCAGCACGGCGCGGCTGGCCACGTCCATGCGGTGGTTGGAGCGCCCGACCCGCTGCAGCAGGCGGGACACGCCCTTTGGCGCGCCCACCTGGATCACCTGGTCCACCCCGCCCCAGTCGATGCCCAAATCCAGCGAGGAGGTCGCCACCACCGCCCGCAGCTCGCCGCGGGACATCGCGGCCTCCACCCGGCGGCGCTGGGCGATGTCCAGGCTGCCGTGATGCAGCGCGATCGGCAGCGTTTCCTCGTTCAGCTTCCACAGCGCCTGGAACAGCAGTTCACCTTGGGCGCGGGTGTTGACGAACACGATGGTCATCCCGGCGCCGCGGATGCGGTCCAGGATCACCGCGGCGGAAGCCAGGCCCATGCGGCCAGACCACGGCACCCGGTCCTCGCTGAGGCGGATTTCCAGGTGCGGCGGCTCACCCTCCGCCACCTCCACCCGGCGCACCGGGCCGCCGCAGCCGACATAGGCCTCGATCGCGTCTTTGTAGGCGACGGTGGCGGACAGGCCGGTGCGCCGCGCGGCCGGCGCCAGCGTCGCCAGCCGGGCCAGGCACAGAGCCAATTGGTCGCCCCGCTTGGTGCCGGCCAGGGCGTGCACCTCGTCGATCACCACGCAGCGCAGGTCGCGGAACGTGTCGGGGGCGGCCGTCTGGCTCAGCAACAGCGCCAGGCTTTCCGGGGTGGTGAGCAGGATGTTGGGCGGATGCTCCTTTTGCCGGGCACGCCGGGCTTGCGGCGTATCGCCGGACCGCGTTTCCACCGAAACCGGCAGGCGCATGTCGCTGACCGGCGCCGTCAGGTTGCGCGCCACGTCCGTGCCCAGCGCCTTGAGCGGCGAGACATACAGCGTGTGGATGCCCGGGCGTGGCTGGGCGGCCAGGTCCACCAGGGACGGCAGGAACCCGGCCAGCGTCTTGCCGCCGCCGGTGGGCGCGATCAGCAGCGCCGTTTCCCCCGCCTCCGCCGCCGCCAGCATCGCAAGCTGGTGCGGCCGGGGCGACCAGCCGCGCGCCCTGAACCAGGCGGCGAATTGTTCTGGGAGTGTTCCTGTCACGCCCAAACAATTAGGGGAGAACACGCGCAAGCGCCAGACGGCGTCCCGCTACTACGGCAGCGTCGCGCCCTTCGCCCGCAACAGTTCCAGCAGCACCTCGTCCCGCCGTGCCACCACCTCCGCCATGGCCAGCGAGCCTTCGCGCGCCGCCACCGCCGCTTCCACGCGCCCCACGGTGGCCGCGTCCAGCGTGACGTGGCCCAATTCGCGCCACATCGCCTCGATCGCCGGGCCGAGATGGGCCAGCGCGTGCGGCATGCCGCCGGCACCGCCGGACAGCGACAGGTTCAGGAACGGGCCGAGCAGCGCCCAACGCAGCCCGGGACCGTGAGAGATCGCGGCGTCGATGTCGGCCACATCCGCCACGCCTTCTGCCAGCAGGTGGATGGCTTCCTGCCACAGCGCCGCTTGCAGGCGGTTGGCGACGTGGCCCTTCATTTCCCGCTTCAAGCGGATCGGGTGCTTGCCGACCTGGCGGTAGAACGCCATCGCCGTGTCCAGCGCGGCGGGGGAGGTGGCGGCGCCGCCCACCACCTCCACCAGCGGGATCAGGTGCGGCGGGTTGAACGGGTGGCCCACCACGATGCGCTCCGGGTAGCGGCAGCCGCCCTGCACCTCGCTGGCCTTCAACGTGGAGGAGGAGGAAGCCAGCACCGTTTCCGCCGGCGTGGCCGCCGCCATGGCGGCGAACAGGGCCTGCTTGGCGTCCAACCGCTCGGGGCCGTTTTCCTGCACGAACTCGGCGCCGGCCAGCGCGTCGGGCAACACCGGCATGAACCGCAGCCGCGCCGGGTCCGCGCCGGGCGCCAGGCCGATGGATTGCAGGCTCGGCCAATGCGCCGCCACGGCCTGCCGCAGCGACGCTTCCGCGTCCGGCGCCGGGTCATACGCCGTCACGTCCAGCCCTTGCGCCAGGAAGGTGCTGGCCCAGCTCGCGCCGATGATGCCGGTGCCGACAACCGCCACGCGGGTGACCGGCCTCACGCGACGACCCCCGTCAGGATGGTGGGACGGTGCATCGGTGCCTCCTTGCGACGTTTCCCGTTTCTCCGCATAGCACGGATCAACGGCGACAGGAGCCAGCGATGACCCCGATCGAGATACTGCGCCGGTTGGTGGCGTTTCCCACGGTCAGCCGCGACAGCAACCTGGACCTGCTCGATTGGGTGGAAACGCTGCTCGCGCCGTTGTCACCCCGGCTGCGGCGCTTCCCGAGCCCGGACGGCACCAAGGCGAACCTGCTGGTCAGCTTCGGGCCGGAGCAGCCCGGCGGCCTGGTCCTGTCCGGCCATACCGACGTGGTGCCGGTGGACGGACAGGCCTGGCTCGCCGACCCTTGGACGCTGCGGGAGCAGGGCGGCCACCTGATTGGGCGCGGCGCCTGCGACATGAAGGGGTTCGTCGCGTGCTGCCTCGCCTTGGCACCCGCCTTGGCCGGGCGGGCCTTGCTTCGCCCCGTCCACCTGGCGCTGTCCTATGACGAGGAGGTGGGCTGCACCGGCGTCGGTCCGATGGCCGAGTGGATCGGCGCGAACCTGGCCCCGGCGCTGGCCGTGATCGGGGAGCCGTCGGAGCTACGCCTGGTGAACGCCCATAAGGGCGGGCTGGTCGGCTGGGGGCACGTGTCCGGCCGCCCCGGCCATTCCTCGCAGCCGGACCGCTGCGTCAACGCGGTGATGATGGCCGCCGAATGCATCGCCCGGGTGAACGCGGTCCGCGCCGCGATGCTGGCCGGCCCGCAGGACCCGGCGTTCGACCCGCCCTGGAGCACGATCCAGGTGAACCGGATCGAAGGCGGGGAAGCGCTGAACATCGTCGCCGCGGCGTGCCGCTTCTTCTTCGAGATGCGCGTGCTGCCCGGCGTGGATGACGGCGCGGTGCTCGCCGAGTTGGAACAGACCGTGGCGCGCGAGGTGGTGCCGGCCATGCAGGCGGTGGACCCGGCCTGCGGCGTGCGGTTCGAGGTCGCGGCCCGCATCCCCGCCCTGGCCGCCTGCGAGCCGGAGGTGGAAGCGCGGCTGCTGCACCTGCTGGGGCAGAATGGGGCCGCCGCCGTGCCGTACGGGTCGGAGGCCGGGATCTTCCAGGGGAACGGCATGCCGGCGGTGATCATCGGGCCGGGCAACATCGCCCAGGCGCACCAGCCGGAGGAATGGCTGTCCCGCGAACAATTCGACGCTTGCCCGCCCCTGCTGGAGCGTCTAGTGGCGGCGTATTGCGAGTAGCCAGCGCCCTTTGGGCCTGACCTGTCCATGGTAGGCTGACGCCCACCTGGGAGTGGTAACGGCAGTCGCCCTGAGTCTTAGTGACTGTTTTAAGAGCGGTCCCCTATAAGCCCAATTAGTCAGCAATTTAAAGATGCGCCGGGAAAACATCACCCCGGCTTTTTAGGATGCAAGGCTTAAGAATCGATTGAAGGAGGCAAGAACGGTCGCCACGTTCCTTAGGTATCTCGCGCACATTCAACCTGAGGTCCTGCTTGTGATGAGCGCCAACCCCGGGGGGCATCGGCGCGGGCTGGAAGTAGCCAGCGGTCCAAGATCATGTTCTGAGCGATGCCTTGCACTCGAGCATCCGCCTGCTCAGATCCCGGCCAACGGCTTGGATGAGCGCAGCCGGCGTAGCGCTCGGGTTTGAGTGGCCACGGTTTCATACCCGGTCACCCAATCCTTGGCGCCGTTCGCGACGGTTCAGCACTGGCAGGGCGTGGACCACATTCGTACTGATCCGCCGCTCGCGCACTCGAAGCGCACAAATGCCGACGATGGAATCACATGTTGACCGGCTGCAGACCAAGACTGCAAGCAATGATCTGGGGTGGATCGCATACAGCTTACAGGATACCGGGTAGAGCAGGCCAACATGGACCTCTAGTCCACGTCAGATGGACGTGCAGCACACGATCGGCGGTCTTGCCGAGAAGTCGGCACGGCATGTACGATTGAGCATGTTCTTGCAGTGTAGTCGAGAAGAAGCGTGAGAGTCTGGTCCAATTGATGCTGGCGGATCTTGCCCGATAAAGCAAAGGCGTAATTGCGAAGCATGAACGCGCTTTTGACACTTTGTCTGTCGATAAGAGTGGCAACGGACAGTCGGGCTGTTTTGGCGCCCTGCCTGCTCGCGGTCGCGACGTAAAGCGCGTGGTGCAGCCGGTCAACAGACGTGCCTACAACAGCCTCCATTGGCAGCCTAGCCGAACGCCCCGACATCATGGGTAATGGCGGCGCCGATCTCGCGCACGGTGGCGAACAAGCGGCGGATCGGCTCGAAGAGGGTCGCGTGCTCCCGCTCGTAGGACATCGCGTTGCGCCGCCCGGCCGGCTCGCCATAGTCGCGGGCGGCGGCCGGGTCGGGCGACGTCGGGAAGATCTCCGCCAGCAGCGCCAGGCAGGCGGGGATGTCCAGCCGGATCAGCCGGTCTTCCAGCCCCTGCCGGGTGACGCCGTGACGGGGGGAAAACTCCGGGATCTCCGTGCCCAGCAGCCAGATGCGCTGGATGGCGGCAATGCGCAGCGCGTGCAGCAGGACGGACGGGGCCGCCATGCGCGGCGCATCCGGCCAGGTGTCGATCAGCGCCAGGTAGTCCAATTGGATGCGCCGGCTCATCACCGTCACCGGCTGCCACAGCGCCAGGCGGTCCAACGCGCGGGCGACACTCATCAGGGCGGCGCTGCGGCCGGGCTGGCTGGCATGCGGCACCCGGTCCAGCCAGGCCCCCGGATCTACCAGCCCGACCACGGCCCGCAGCACGTCTAGGTCCGAATGCGCCAGCGCGTGCGCCGCGAAATCCATGGCCCGGCGGAAGCGCGGGCTGGTTTGCAGCAGCGGCGCGAAATCCTCCCGGTGGCGCGACGCGGCGGCGCCCAGCCCGTGCAGCGTGTTGGCGCACCAACCGAGCTGTTGCAGGATCGCGTTGTTGGGGATCGCGCGCAGCTCGCTCGGGTGGCGGATGGTGGCCGGGCCGCCGCTGTCGGATTGCCGGGCCGAGGGGCGGGACCCGGTGGGGTCCAGCAGCGCAGGGCCGAACGTGCCGAGCAGGGCGGCGTAGCCCGGGTCCTCCACCAACTCGCGCATGCCGCTGCCGACCGTGGCAAAGAAGTCCGCCGCGAAATCCGGCTCGGCGTAGATCGGATCCTGCCCACCGGCCATGGTGGCAAAGCAATGCTCGGCGATGCGCGCGACCGTGGCTTCGGCCAAGGCCGGCGTGCCGAACAGCAGGTAGCCGTCGCCGCCCTGGAAGGCGGTTTCCTCCCGCACGGCGATGCCGGCCTGGTTGAACGCCATGCGGCTACGGGTGGGAGAGACGTATTTCAGCCGGTCCGCCAGCGAGCCGGGATGGCCGCCGCGGCCGATGCTTTCGCCATGGGTGTCGAACAGCACGACTTCGACGTCGCCCAGGCCGTGCTTGACCAGCAGCTCCGCCACCTTCAGCCGCAGCCGCTCGATCCCGTAGGAGGCCGCGAGCTGCCCGACATAGCGCCCGCTGTCGGAATAGCCGAATTGCAGGCACATCCGCCCGTGCACCCGCAAATAGGCGCACCAATGCGGCGAGCGCAGCGCTTCCGCCACCACCCGCGCGCCTTCCTCCATCGCTTCCGCCGTTTCGAACAGCGGACTGATCTCCACGTGGCGGTCCACCCCGAACAGCCGGGCCAGCCACAAGGCCGTCAGCAGGGTGTAGCCGCTTTCGGTCTCGGCGATCAGGAAGCGGACCGGCACGCTCGCGTCGACGTGCTTGGCAATTTGCGCCACCGTCATCATCAGCCGCGCGGCGGAGGATTGCTCGGCCAGCAGTGCGCCGAAATCCACCGGCTCCGCCTGCACGCCGTCCAACGCCTCGCCCATCGCGGCCAGCAGCACCCGGCGGCGGCTGGCATCGGCCGGCGGGTCGGCCAGGCCCAGGCGGACACGGGCGGCGTTGTGCAGTTGGGCGGAGTTCAGCCGCACATGGGTGTGCGCCAGGGCAAGGCCGTGGCTGGCCAGCCCGGCGCGGGCGACCACCAGCGGCAGCGGGTCGCTTGCCGCCGCAATCGCCGCGTCCAGCAGGCGCAGCACCGGATCCGGCGTCACCAGCGCGGCGTCCCGCCCGTGCACCAGCGCCGCGGCAAAGCCGGCCACGGCGTCCGGTTCCGGCGCGGTGGGGCTGGCGGCGATCTGCGCGTCCACTGCCGCCAGCGCCTCGTCCAGCCGCGCCGTGACGGCGGCATCGTCCACCTGGTCGCGCACGCGCCCCAGTTGCAGCCGCTTCATCACCAGCCGCAGCCGCAGCGTGTCCCACCAGCCGATGTCGGTGCGTCCATCCGTGTCGTAGCCGACCCAACTGGCGAGGATCACCGGCCTGGGCGCCAGGCTGCGCCAACGGTCCGGCCAGGTCTGCGCCGCGGCGTGCAGCAGGCTGGTGGTGAGTCGATCAATCGCGTCGCGCCCGTGGCGGATGGCGGCGGTGGCCTGCTCGAACTCCTCCGCCAAGGTGGGGCGCGACGGGCGATGGGAGTCGAACCGCGGCGGTGCCTCGCCGCCGGCGGCGCGGGCCAGCGCGGCGGCCTGCTCCCGCGGCAGGGAGAAGGTGGGGTGGGCGGTGAATACGGCGGCGAACCGCGTGCGCTCGACGGCGGCACGGAAGGTGCCGAACGGCACCGGGCTGTCCGCCGGGTCCGGCCGCACCAAATGGGCGGCCACCGCCGCCATGGCGGCCGCGGACCCGTCGAGCCCGCCCACATAGTCCCGCAGCCGGGCGGCGCGGGCGTCGAACGCGGTGTCCCGCAGCGCGCGCACCGCGGCGTCCAGCGCGTCGAGGCTGAGCGTGCCGGCGTCCATCTGGCGGGTGATGGCCAGCGCCACCGCCAGCACCGGGTTGCCGAACGGGTCTGTGCTGCTGTGCTGCCGGGCGGTTTCGACCAGGCTCAGCAGGTCGCGCACGGTCTGGTCTGGCGCTGCGTGGTCCGGCAAGGATGTGGTGTCGGGCATGGCGCGATGATGCGGTGCGTCATCGTGCCGGTGCAAGCCGGCCACCGGGATGCGGCGGGGGCCCGGTGTGCTAATCACTCCCGCATGTCCCCCGTTGATCCCGACCGGCTCGCCCGGCGTTCCCTGGCGCGGCATCGCGCCTTTGCCACCGGGCTGCTCGTGCTCATGGCCGCGCTCACCCTGGGCAGCTATGCCTTGCCGCCGGGCTGGGGCACGGATTTGTTGCAGGCGGCGGCAAAGGCCGGGTTCGTCGGCGGCGTGGCGGATTGGTTCGCCATCACGGCCTTGTTCCGCCACCCGCTCGGGCTGCCGATCCCGCACACCGCGATCATCCCCGCGCAAAAGGAACGGCTGGGGCGGGCTTTGGGCCGCTTCGTTTCCACCCATGTGTTTACCGAGGCGGAGCTGCGCCGCAACCTGGCCCGCATCGACATGGCGGGCATCCTGCACCGCTTCTTCGCCGACCCGCAGGCCGCACGACCGGCGGCGCAAGCCTTGGCCGGCATGTTGCCCCGCCTGCTGGCGACGGTGGAAGACGGCCGCGCCCGCCGGCTGATCGCCCGGTTGGTGCCGCGCATCCTGGGCGGACGCGGCGCCAGCGCCGTGCTGGCCCGGGCGCTGCACGGCTTGCTGGAAGGCGGGCGGCACCAGGACGTGCTGACCTTCATCCTGGCCCAGTTCCGCGCCCTGCTGGCCGCCAAAGAGGAGCAGCTTCGCGTCGTCATCGCCGAGCGGGTGCGCGAGCAGGGCGGTCGTATCGTCGGCTGGGCGCTGGGCGCGCAGGTGGCCCGCCGGGTGCTGACCACGTTGAACAGTGAGCTGGACAAGATCGGCCCCGACGGGTCCGAGCTGCGGGACGCGTTCGATACCTGGATGCGGGCGGAAATCGGCCGCATGGAAAGCGACCCCGACCGCGCCGCGGAAGTGGGCCGCGCCATCCGCCAGGTGGTGGCGCACGAGACGGTGCAGGCCTGGCTGTGGGACATCTGGTCCCGCTTGCGCATGGCACTGGAGGCGGATGCCGGCCGGCCCGGCGGCCACACCGTGGCGTTGATCGAAGGGGCGCTCGGCAACCTCGGTTCGCTGCTGGAGTCGGACGCGGCGGTGCGCGCCCGGCTGCAGGGGGCGGCGGAGGTGATCGTGGTGAGCGTGCTGCCGTCGGCACAGGCGTCGCTCTCGTCGTTCATCGCGGAGGTGGTGGCCGGTTGGGACACCGCCACCCTGGTGGACCGTATCGAGCTGCGCGTCGGCCGGGACTTGCAATATGTCCGCGTGAACGGGACGGTGGTGGGCTTCCTCGTGGGCGGCGCGCTGTATGCCGTGCTGAAGTCGATCTTCGGGGTGGTGAGTTTCTAGGCCAGGCTTCGGCAGCGAAGGAGGTCATCATGCGGCTGTCCGTGCTGGACCAGTCCACCATCGTGTCCGGCCGCAGCCCGGCCGACGCGATCGCCGAAAGCATGGCGCTGGCGCAGCATTGCGAGGCGCTGGGCTATCACCGCTATTGGCTGGCCGAGCATCATGCCTCCGCCAGCCAGGCCGGCACGGCGCCGGAGATCCTCATCGCCGCCATTGCCGCGACCACCCGGCGCATCCGCGTCGGCAGCGCCGGGGTGATGCTGCCGCATTATTCCAGCCTGAAGGTCGCCGAGCAGTTCCGCGTGCTGGACGCGGTGGCGCCGGGGCGAATCGACCTCGGCCTTGGGCGCGCGCCGGGCAGCGACGGGCGCACCGCTTATGCGCTGAACCCCCACGCGGCGCAGGCGGCGGACCAGTTTCCGTCGCAGGTGCGCGACCTGCTGGCCTGGGTCAGCGGGCAGAAGCTGGCCGAAGGCCACCCGTTCCGCGACGTGATCGCCCAGCCGACCGGCCCCACGGCGCCGGAGGTGTGGATCCTCGGTTCGTCGAATTACGGCGCGCAGGTGGCGGCGCATTTTGGCCTGCCATTCTGCTTTGCCCACTTCATCACGGACGGGGAGGGTGCGGCCGAGGCGCTGGACCTGTATCGTAACGGCTATCGCCCCAGCGCGAGCAACCCCGTGCCGCATGCGGCACTCGCCGTGTGGGCGCTGGCGGCGGACACGCAGGCCGAGGCCGACCGCCTGTTTGCGTCGCGCGCGCTATGGCGGCTGGGCCGCGACCGCGGCATTTACGCGGCGCTGCCGACCTTGGAGGAGGCGGCGGCCTATCCCTACACGGAGCGGGATCTGGCTCGCGTGGCGCAGATACAAGCGCGCGCGTTGTGCGGCACCGGGCCGGACCTGCTGGCCCGCATCGAAGCGCTTGTGTCCGAAGCCGGGGTCGATGAAGTGGCGGTGATCACCGCCGTGGCAGACAAGGCAGCGCGGCGCCGGTCCTACGCGCTGCTGGCCGCGGCGGCGCGGCTAGAAACGCCGGGCGACGTATCGGTCGCCGCCGAATGAGGCAGCCCGGCGCCTGGCCTGCCACAACCTGAACCGCACCGCCAAGACGGCGACCAGCACCGCGGCGAACGCCACCGGGATCAGGATCAACGCGGCCCACAGCGCCAGCGCGGCAATCGCCAACCCGCCGGCGACCACCGCCAGCAACACGGCCCCGGCGATGATGCGGGGCGCGATCGGCGTGCGCGGCGGCGCAGCGAAGCGGCCGTCCGGAGTCATGTCGATTTGCCGGCGTGGGTCGTATGCCATGGCTGGGACATGGATCGCGAGGCCGCCGGGTTCAAGCCGCCGCGCGGCCAAGGGGAGAGGCGTCACGCTTGCTGGGTGACGAGTTCCTGCACCCGTCGGGTCAGCACCTCGATGGCGAACGGCTTGGTCAGCACGTGCATGCCCGGCTCCAGATCGCCGCCGCTCAGCCCGGCATTCTCCGCGTAGCCGGTGATGAACAGCACCGTGAGACCCGGCCGCACCGCCCGGGCAGCGTCGGCCATTTGGCGGCCGTTCAACGCGCCCGGCAGGCCGACATCGGTCACCAACAGGTCGATGCGCGCGTCGGAATGCACGATCCGCAGGCCGGCGGCCCCGTCGGAGGCTTCCAGGGTTTGGTAGCCGAGCTCCGTCAGCACGTCGATCACCAGCATGCGCACCGTGGGTTCGTCATCCACCACCAGCACGGTCTCGCCCCGCCCTGCGCCGAGGGGCAGCGCCCCCAGATCGTGGTGCTGGATGCGTTCGGCGTCGCCGAGGTGGCGTGGCAGATACAGGCAGATGGTCGACCCTTGGCCCGGCTGCGACGCGATGCGGGCCTGGCCGCCGGACTGCCGGGCAAAGCCGTAGATCATCGACAGGCCGAGCCCGGTGCCCTTGCCGATCGGCTTGGTGGTGAAGAACGGGTCGAACGCGCGGGCGATCACCTCGGGCGTCATGCCGCTGCCGGTGTCGCTGACGCAAAGGGAGATGTAGTCGCCGGGCGTGACCTCCCGCGCCGCGGCCGCCGCCGCATCCAGGCTGTGGTTGGCGGTGGCGACCGTCAGCCGGCCGCCATTCGGCATGGCGTCCCGGGCGTTGATGCACAGGTTGAGCAACGCGTTCTCGAGCTGGTTCGGGTCGACCAGCGTGCTCCACAAGCCGGCGCTGGACGTCACCTCCACCGTTACGAGCGGGCCGGCGCTGTGGCGGACCATCTCCTCCATGCCGGTGACCAGGCGGTTCACGTCGGTCGGCTTCGGGTCCAGTGTTTGGCGGCGGGAGAACGCCAGCAGCCGGTGGGTCAGCGCCGCGGCACGCTTGCACGCGCCGTCCGCGGCGGCGATGTAGCGGGGCAGCTCCGCGAACCGGCCCTGGGCCGCGCGCGTGCCGAGCAGTTCCAGGCTGCCGGCGATCCCGGTCAGCAGGTTGTTGAAGTCGTGTGCCAGCCCGCCGGTCAACTGGCCGACCGCTTCCATCTTCTGGCTTTGCCGCAGCGCTTCCTCCACCGCCTTGCGCTGGCCGCTTTCCGCAACCAGCCGGGCATTGGCCTCCGACAACTCCCGCATGTGGAGCTTCTGCTCGGTCAAATCCGTCATCACGCCGCACAGCAGGCGTATGCCACCCTGGGATTGCAGCACGTTCAGCGACAGATAGACCGGGGTTTGGACGCCTTCCGCGCTGAGCAGGGTCAGTTCGCCGCGGGTGCCGCCGCGGTCCACGCCGGCTATCAGCGCCGCAAAGGCCGGCTGGTCGCCGGGCAGCATGAACAGTTGCAGGTTCTGCCCGACGATCCGCTCCTGCGGGATGCCGAGCATGCGGGCCAGCCGACGATTGCCGTAGAACACGGTGCCGGTGTCGTCGATGGTGACCGCACCTTCCTGGATTTGCTCGATCAGCACGCGATACGGGTGGTCGGCGTTTTCCAGCGTGTAGACGCGGTGTTCGGCGGCTTCACCGCTGATCACCACGGCGTCGATGTCACCCCGTTGGATGGCGCCGAGCGTTTCCTCGCTTTCTTCCAGCCGCGCTTCCAACTCCTGGATGCGGCGCAAGGCAAGGTCCAGGGGCGTATCGGCAGCCGTCACGGGCCATCGGCCTCCGGGGCCAGGCCCAGCCCGCGCAGCACGCGGCCTTCGTCGGACAGGTCACCGATGATGCGGCGCACGGGTAGGGGTTGCAGCTTCACCAGTGTTGGCGCCGCGACAACCTGATCCCGCTCCGCCAGTTCGGGCTGCTGGTAGATGTCGATCACCTCCACGTCGGCACGTCCGTTCATGTGCCGGTCGCACAGCCGGCGCAGTCGGGCAATGGTGCGCAGCGAACGCGGGGTGGTCCCGGCCACGAACAAGCGCAGCCGGAAGTGAGGCGGCGCCAGGGCGTCGGCCTCGAATGTCGTCACGCGCCGGCAGCCTTGGGCCGGATGTCCAGTCCGACCAGCACCTTTTCGGTGTTGGAAAGGTCGCCGATGATGCGTTTCAGCGGTGCCGGCAGCCGGCGCACCAGGGTCGGGATGGCCAAGATCTGGTCGCCCGCGGCCAGCTTCGGCTGCTGCACCAGGTCGATGACCTCGATCTCGTAGCGGCCGGCAAGGTGCTCCTCGCACACGCGCTTGAGGTTCGCCATCGCGGCCAGAGACTTCGTGGTTTGCCCGGCGACGTAGAGGCGGAAGTGGTAATGCCCCGGGTCGGCATCCAACTTCTCCGGTTCGTCGTTCACTCTGCCGCGCCCCGCCGCGCGGACATCGCCGTGCGTTCATCGCTGGCGGCGGCGACGTTGCGGTCGTCCTCCGATTGCAGCACGCGGACCTCCTCCTCCTCGGCGACCAGGGCGGCCCGCATCTCCTCGATCTGCCGTTCCAGTGCGGTGCGCTTGCGCACCACCTCGCGCCGGCGTCGCGCGGTTTCCTCCGTCTGCCGGCGCTCCTGCGCCTGTTCGCGGGCGAACTGGGCGACCCGCGCCGAGCCGGTCACCACGCCATCGGCGCCGATATAAGGCTCGATCATGCGGATGCCGGAGCCCGTCATCCCGTATTCGCGCACCTGGTTGGAATGGCTCATGCCGCGGGCTTTCATGACGTAGAGCGTGCGGTTCATCTCGCCATTGCCTTCCACGGCAACCAGCTTCACCCACGCATCCATCAACGACGACAGCCCCATGTCACCGTCCTCGACCGCCTCGCCATCCTCCCGCAGGCTGGTGAACATGGCGGTGACGCCCCGGCCCTTCAGCAGGTCGACCATGCGGAGCAGCGTCGAATACACCTCCATGATCGGGCCGCGGAAGGAGGAGATCGGATCGATCACCACCACGTCCGGGCGGAAATCCGCGATGTCGCGGTGCATGCGCGCCAGGTGCATTTCCAGTCCGTATAGGCTTGGTCGCGCGGCTTCGAACCGCAAAAGGCCGCTGTCCCGGTGCTGCTGCAGGTCCAGGCCGACGGAGCGGACGTTGCGGCAGATCTGCTCGGCGCCTTCCTCGAACACGAAGAACAGGCAACGCTCCCCCCGCCGGCACGCCGCATCGGCAAAAAAGCTCGCTAGCGTCGTCTTGCCCAATCCGGCCACGCCCGACACCAGCACGCTGGCGCCGCGAAAAAACCCGCCGCGGCCGAACATCGCGTCCAGCCCGTCCACGCCGCTGGACACGATGGCGTCGGACACGCCGTGCGTCAGCCCGACGGAGGTGACGGGCAGCACGCTGATGCCGCCGTCATCGATCAGGAACGGATACTCGTTCGTGCCATGGGCGGAGCCGCGGTATTTCACCACGCGCAGGCGCCGGGTGCTCACCTGGTCCTGCACCCTGGTGTCCAGCAGGATCACGCAATCGGAAACGTACTCCTCCAGCCCCTGCCGGGTGAATTGTCCGTCGCCCCGCTCCCCGGTGATGATGGCGGTAAGGCCGCGATCCTTGATCCAGCCGAACAGCCGGCGAAGCTCCGCCCGCAGCACCGCCGTGTCGTCCAGGCCGGAAAACAGCGTTTCGATCGTATCGAGCACCACGCGTTTGGCGCCCACCGCGTCCACCGCGAAGCCAAGGCGGACGAACAGCCCTTCCAGGTCGTACTCGCCGGATTGCTCGATCTCGCTGCGTTCGACCCGCACGTAGTCGATGGCGAGCTTTTCCTGCGCCACCAGTTCGTCGATGTCGTAGCCCAAGGAGGCGACGTTGGCGGCCAGGTCTTCCGCCCGCTCCTCGAAGCTCATGAACACGCCGGGTTCGTCGAAATGGACAGCGCCGTTCACCAGGAAGGTGGCGGCGAACAACGTCTTGCCGCTGCCCGCCGCGCCGCACACCAGGGTGGGCCGCCCGGCCGGCAGGCCGCCCAGCGTGATCTCATCGAAGCCGGCGATGCCGGTGGGGGCCTTGGGCAGCGTGGGTCGGGAGGGCGATGCAGCGGACATTGGCCTGTCTTCGGTAAGTGTGGGGCTGCCGGCCACCATGTTTGCAGTCGGCAGCTCAAGGGGCATCGTGGTCAAAAGGTTGCAGCCGCCCCCGAACGGCAGGGCGGGCGCCGGATACGGAGTGAAAGGAACACCGCATGCTGTTGTTTGAACACCCCCTGTCCTCCTACGCCCAGAAGGTCAAGATTGCGTTGCGCGAAAAGGGCGTTTCGTTCGAGATGGAACTGCCGGACACGTTCGGCACCGGCCGCTCGGACGGCGCGTTCGCCGCCGCCAACCCGCGGGCGGAGGTGCCGGTGCTGGTGGATGGCGAGGTGGCCATCTTCGAATCCACGGTGATCCTGGAATACATCGAAGAAACCTGGCCAAACCCACCGCTGCTCCCCCGCACGCCGCAGGCGCGCGCCGTAGCCCGCATGACGGAGGACGTGTGCGACACGCAATATGAAGCGGTGAACTGGGGCTTCGGGGAAGTGCTGTGGTTCCGCCGCGCGTCCGGCGCCTTGGAGCAGCATTTACGCGCGCAGGCGGCGCGGCAAACGGCTGTCTTGCAGGATTGGCTCACTGCCCGGCTCGGCGACGGGCCGTGGTTCGGCGGCGCCGGTTTCGGCTGGGCGGATGCGGCGGTGGCGCCGATGGTCAACCGATCCGTGCATTACGGCCTGGGCCCGGCGGCCGGCACTCCGCTCGCCCGCTGGCATGCGCGGCTGCGGGATCGGCCCTCGGTCGCCACGACCTTCGCGGAGTTCGACGCGGCGGCGCAGCGCATGGCGGAGGCAGCGGACCTTTACACCACCGGCGGCCGGCGGCGGGAGTATCGCGACCACCGGCTGGAATGGATGGTCAAGTCCGGCGGCATCGACGTGGTGACGGCCGGTTTGCGCGACCGCAACATCCGGTTCGCGTGGCCGCCCGCGGCGTAGCTACATGCCCAGCGCGCGGCGGTACAGGTCCAGCAGGGTTTCCTGCTCCTCGACATCCGCCGGCTCCTGCTTGCGGATGCTGATGATCTGCCGGATCACCTTGACGTCGAAGCCGGCGGATTTTGACTCGGCGTAGATGTCCTTGATGTCGGAGGACAGCGCCTTCTTTTCCTCCTCCAGCCGCTCGATCCGTTCGATGATGCTGCGCAGCCGGTCGCCGGCGATGCCGCCCACCTGGGTGTCGTCGTCAGCCTTCTCCGCAGTCGCCATGCCCATCCGCCTCCGTGCAAGGCGGCGGGGGTAGCTTCCAGGCGCGGCCGGGTCAACGGGGCTGGTCCGGCCGCCGCCGTGCTGTAACATCGTGGCCACGCACCGCCAGGAGGCTTGCCCATGTCCGCCATCGACAAAATCCGCGACTACCACGACGAGCTCACCGCCTTCCGGCAGGACCTGCACGCCCATCCGGAACTGGGGTTGGAGGAGCATCGCACCGCGGAGCTGGTGGCGGCGAAGCTGGAATCCTGGGGGATCGAGGTGCATCGCGGCGTTGGCAAGACCGGGGTGGTCGGCGTGCTGCGCGCCGGCAATGGACAGGCGCGCATCGGGCTGCGGGCGGACATGGACGCGCTGCCCATCGTGGAAGCCAACGACCTGCCGTATCGCAGCGGCACGCCCGGCGTGATGCATGCCTGCGGGCATGACGGCCACACCACCATGCTGCTTGGGGCCGCCCGCTATCTGGCGGAAACCAAGGACTTCAACGGCACCGTCCACTTCATCTTCCAGCCCGGCGAGGAAGGCATCGGCGGCGCCCTGGCCATGCTGGACGACAGGTTGTTCGAGCGCTTTCCGTGCGACGCCGTGTTCGGCATGCACAACCGGCCGGGCATGGATGTCGGCCAGTATGCCATCTGCCCCGGCCCGGCCATGGCGGGCGGCGCGTTCTTCGACATCCATGTCGAGGGCAAGGGCTCCCACGGCGCGCATCCGGAGCAAAGCATCGACCCGGTGCTGACCGCCTGCCACATCGGCGCGGCCCTGCAATCCGTGGTGTCGCGCAACATCGCACCCACCGACACGGCCGTGGTCAGCGTGACACGGATCGTCAGCGGCGACGCCTACAACGTGGTGCCGCAATCGGCCAAGCTGGCCGGCACCGCCCGCGCCTTCAAGAAGGACGTGATGGCCCGCATCGAGGAGCGGATGCGCGCCCTGGTGGACGGCATCGCCGCCGGGTTCGGCGCCACTGCGACGCTGGATTTCCGCACCATCTTCGCCCCGCTGGACAACGACCCGGTGCAGACCGTGGCCTATGCCGACGCGGCGGCGGACCTGGTGGGCGAGGCGGCGGTGGACCGCCACAAGGGACCGACCATGGGCTCCGAGGATTTCGCCTTCATGATGGAGAAGGTGCCCGGCGCCTATATCCTGGTCGGGAACGGGGAGGGCGCGGCGCCGCACCACCCGCACTACAACTTCAACGACGCGGCGATCCCGTTCGGCGCCGGGCTGTACGCCCGCATGGTGGAGCGCACCCTGCCCAAGGGGATCTGACGCTACCGGTTGAACGACAGCGTCAAGCCCCGCGCGCGCCACCCAGCCTCGATCGCGTCCAAATCGGTCAGGCCGGACGGCGTGGCGCGCGAGGGCGCCGTCTTCAGCCGCGGCAGCCCCTCGGTGCGCCACAGTTCGAGCAGGCGGCGCAGTTCGCCCAGCGGGTCGGTGTGGTCGTCCACGCGCAGGTTCAGGTCGGGGAAGTCCTCCGTCGTGGTCAGCACCATAGCGGCGGATTGGCGGCCCCGCCGGTCGCCGCCGGCGCGCTGTCCCGCGTCCAGCGCGTCCATCAGGCGGCCGGGCAGGTCGGCGGCGCCGTTCGCGGCGTAATGCGCCAGCGTGTCGCCGACCACCGCTGCCCCGCCCAGCATGTTGCCGGCCACGCTGACCCCCGGCGCCGCCGCGCTGCCGCACCAACTGACGCAGTTTTGCCCGGTCCAGGCGGCGGTGCGGCCGTGCCGGTCGACGGCGTGGACCTGGCGCAGATGCTTGCCGTCGTCGCCGGCTAGCGCCCCCTCGATCGCGGCGTCGGGCGCCAGCCCCCGCGCCAACCCGGCCAGCACCGCCGGGCCGAGGTAGCGGTTGGTGATGGATTGCGTGGACACGGCGCCCACGCCGGGCTGCACGAACGGGCAACTCGCCCCCACCGCAAAGGCGCAGGTGGTCACGGCCACGGCAAAGGCGCCGGTTTGCGCGTCGTGCGCCACGATGGACCAGGTCATGCCGCGCCTCCCGAAAGCGTCCGCTGGAGCAAGGCCAGCATCCAGCCCATGCATTGCAGGAACAGCGCCGGATCGTAGCGCGGACCCTCGTCGCGAAGAAAGGCGTGGGCGCCGTTCACCTCGTGCCACTCGTAGCGGGCGGACACCGCTTCCAGCCGTTCACGGATCGCCTGGCGGCCGGCGAAGGGGACGTGCGGGTCCTGCCGGCCCCACACGAACAGCGCCTCCGCCTTCAACTCGGCGGTACGCGCCAGGCTGTCATCGGCTTGGCCGGCGCCTAGCGTGCCGGAATGGATGTCCGTGGCATAGAAGCAGGCGGCGGCGGACACGGAGGGGTTCAGCGCCGCGCGGAACGCCAGGTGGCCGCCCAGGCAGACCCCGGCGGTCGCGAGGCGCCCGGTGCAGGCCGGATGCTGCTCCAGAAAGGCCAGGGCCGCCCGGGCGTCGGCATCGAAGGCGGCGACCGGTTTGGTGAACTTCAGTGCGTTGCCCCGATCGGTACCGGCCTGGTCGTAGGGCAGCACCGTGCCCGGCGGCTCGTACTCGTGGTAGACCTCCGGCACTGCCACCAGGAAGCCCTGGCCGGCGAGAAACGCGGCGAGGCGGCGGATCGGCGCGGTGACCTGGTAGATTTCCGAGAACAGCAGCACGCCGGGAAACCGCCCGCTGGCCGCCGGGCGGAACAGGTGCAGCCGCATCGGGCTGTCCACGCCGGGAACGGCGACATCGGCGGTTTCGTCGCTGGTGATGATCATGGCAACCGTGATTGCCCGTCCCGCCAACCGAGTCAAAGCGCTGCAACAAGGCCTGTGCGGCGGCGTTGAATTGGTGTCTGGCATCCAGCAGGAGGCATCATGGCCGCACAGAGCCCCGCCCAAAGCAACACCGTCGAACGCGTGATGAGGGCGGCGTTGCCCGGCTGGGCCGTCCTCGCGGCCGTGCTGGCCGCTGGAACGGCGCAGGCGCAGCCGGCCTCGGGGAGTTCCGGCCCGCAAACCGCCGTGCCGGCCCCCGCTCCCAGCGGGCAGGCCGACGTGCCGGGCGGCAGCTCGCGGAACGGCGTCATCACGCCGCCTTCGACCGGTGGGACCATGCCGGTGGTCCATCCGCCCACTGCCACGCGTATGCCGATCCTCAAGCCGCCAGGCACGACGCACGGCACACGGCGGGTGCAGCCGAAATAGCACGGCTGACCTGGGCGCTGCGCCTTCTCGCCCCGGCAATGCCCTCGCTATAAGGGGATTGCCGAGGCGCGAAGGATTGGCACGATGGCAGGCAGGCTCCGTTTCTCGATCGACCCCTACATCCTGATGATGGTCGGCACGGTGGCCATCGCCTCCGTACTGCCGGCCGTAGGATTGGGGGCGGTGATCGCCAACTGGGCCGCGACGCTGGCGATCGGCATCCTGTTCTTCATGTATGGTGCCAAGCTGTCGCCACAGGCGGCGCTGACCGGGCTGACGCATTGGCGGCTGCACGGCATGGTGCTCGCCTGCACCTTCATCCTGTTTCCGTTGCTGGGCCTGGCGTTGGGTTTGCTGCCGGAGCGCATCCTGCCGCATCAACTGTATAACGGCCTGTTGTTCCTGTGCGTGCTGCCGTCGACGGTGCAGTCCTCCATCGCCTTCACCTCCATCGCGCGCGGCAACGTCGCGGCGGCGCTGTGCAGCGCCTCGGCATCCAACCTCATCGGCATCTTCGTGACGCCGCTGCTCGCCGCCTTGCTGATGCACACGCAAAGCGGCGGGTTTTCCTTCCGAGTGCTGCTGGACATCATCACCCAGTTGCTGCTGCCGTTCATGGCCGGCCAGGCGCTGCGTCCCTGGATCAACGGCTGGCTGACGCGGCACAAGGCGCCACTCAGCTTCGTCGACCGCGGCTCGATCCTGCTGGTGATCTACACCGCGTTCAGCGAGGGCGTGGTGAGCGGCGTGTGGCACCAATTAGACCTGGCCAATCTGGGAGTGCTGATCGCCATATCCCTGGTGCTGCTGCTGGTGGTGCTGGCGATCACCACGCTGCTGAGCCGCTTCGTGATGCGGTTCCCGGTGGAGGACGAGATCGTCATGGTGTTCTGCGGCTCCAAGAAGAGCCTGGCGAGCGGCCTGCCGATGGCCAGCGTGTTGTTCGCCGGCTCCCAGGTCGGCCTGATCGTGCTTCCGTTGATGCTGTTCCATCAGATGCAATTGATGCTCTGCGCCACCCTGGCGCGCCGATACGGTGCCCGCGCCGCCGTGCCGGAACTCCCAGGGACGCGATTGGGCATGGCGTCGAGCTGAAAAAACGCCCGAGCCGTCGATTGCAGCGCAAGGGGCGGAGTGCCGCGACGAGCCACGCCGGGCATGTTTGGTGCATGAGAAGGAGCACCCGATGAACGCCCCAGCCACCCCGTGCTTTGACAGCGAAGCCTCCCGTTGGGCGGCCCTGCGCGCCCGTGATGCCGCCGCGGATGGGCGCTTCCTGTATGCGGTTGCCAGCACCGGCGTGTATTGCCACCCATCCTGTGCGGCTCGCCCGGCCCGGCCGGAGAATGTCAGCTTCCACCCGGACCGCGTCAGTGCCGAGGCGGCCGGGTTCCGCCCTTGCAAGCGCTGCAAGCCGGACTTGCCGCCGCGTGTCGAGCGGGACGCAGCGTTGGTTGCGACGGCGTGCCGCCAGATCGAGGACGCTGAGGAGCCACCGACGCTGGCGCAGTTGGCGGACGCGGCCGGGCTCAGCGCCTTCCACTTCCACCGCCTGTTCCGCCGTGTGGTAGGCGTCACCCCGAAAGCCTACGCCGGCGCCTGCCGGGCACAGCGGGTGCAATCCGGCCTGCAAGACAGTGCCAGCGTCACGCAGGCCCTTTACGCATCGGGCTTCAACTCATCCGGCCGGTTCTACGCAGCGGCGCCGGCCGTGCTGGGGATGGCGCCGGCGGCGTATCGCGCCGGTGGGGCGGGCGAGGTGATCCGGCACGGCGTCGGCCAAAGTAAGCTGGGTGCGGTGCTGGTGGCCGCCACCGGGCGCGGCGTGTGCGCCATCCTGCTCGGCGATGACGCGGCCGAGTTGCTGAAGGACCTGCACGCCCGCTTCCCCCGCGCTCGGCACGAGCCGGCGGACCCAGCGTTTGGCGATTGGGTGGCCCAGGTGGTCGCCCATGTCGACGCGCCCGGCGCTGCCGCCTTGGCGCTGCCGCTGGATATCCAGGGCACGGCCTTCCAACGCCGGGTCTGGGAGGTGTTGCAAGCCATCCCGCCCGGCGAAACGCGCAGCTATGCGGAGGTGGCCGTCCAGTTGGGCAGCCCGGGCGCGGTGCGGGCGGTGGCCGGGGCGTGTGCCGCGAACCGGCTGGCGGTCGCCATTCCGTGCCATCGGGTGGTCGCGTCGAACGGCGCCTTGTCCGGCTATCGCTGGGGCGCCGGCCGCAAACGTGCGCTTCTGGAGCGGGAGTCCACCTAGAAGAAATCCTCGTGCCGCCAGTTCACCAGCAGTTCCGCCACATTGGCGGTGCCGGGCAGGTGCAGCGCCATCTCCACCAACGCCGCCACGTCGTCCGGCTGCGTCATCTCGGCGCGCGGCACCTGCGTCACATGGGCCGTCATGTCGGTGTCGACGAAGCCGGGGCAGACGGTGGTGGCTCGGATCCCGTGCTCCCACCCAAGCCGCCGCACCTCATGCGTCAGCGCCATCACGGCGTGCTTGCTCAGCGCGTAGGCCAGGTTGTCGTTGCGCACGCGCTTGCCCGACAAGGAGGCGATGGTGACGACCCGCCCGGTGCCGCTGCGGACCAGATGCGGCCAGGCGGCACGAATGACGCGCATCGGCCCCATCGTGTTCACCGTCCAGGAGGAGGTGAACGGCTCGTCCGAATCGTCCAGCAGCGTGCCGCGGGGGTTGACCCCGGCCGCGTTGACCACCGCATCGATCCGCCCGTGCCGCTTCACCGCGGCATCCACCCAGGCGGCGGCGGACCCGGGCTCGGCCGCATCGTAGCGCGCGGCGGACAGGCCAGGCTGGCTCGGCAAGCGGGCAGGGTCGCGTGCGCCGGCGCAAACCTGGCAGCCCGCCGAAAGCAGCCGGTCCAGCACGGCCCGGCCAATGCCGCGTGTCGCCCCGGAGATCAGCACCACCCGGCCGGTTGGTGTCAGCATCGTCGCACCTCGAGAATCGTTGTACCGGCAAGTCTGCGCCGCCGCTGGCTCCGGTGGAACCATCGGCGGCGACGTGCCTTAGCCATGGATGACAACACCAGAAGATGGTCGGTCGACCAGGGGCTTAGTGGTCGTTCTGGTAGAAGACGAGTTTCTGGTCCGGGCGTTGATGGCAGACGTGCTGGCCGATGCCGGCTTCGACGTTCGGGAAGCGGCGCACGCGGATGAGGCGCTTGCCATCATGCGGGCAGAGGCGGCGCAGGTCAGCCTGTTGTTCACCGACATCCATATGCCCGGCTCCATGGACGGGGTGGCCTTGGTGCATCATGTCCACCGGAATTGGCCGGACATCAGGCTGTTGATCGCATCTGGCAAGGCGCGGCCGGAAGCAACCGAGCTGCCGCCTGGCTGCCATTTCCTGCCGAAGCCCTATGATCTGGAAAGCACCGTGCAGCGCGTGCGCCAGATGGCGGGCCGCTAGGCCGTCAGGCGGGCTTCCGGTCAGGCGGCAAGGCCGTTTGGCTGGACCAGCCGGTAATCCACGAGGGCAGGGCCGCTGCCGGCATGGCGCGTGCGATCAAGAAACCTTGGGCGTATTCCACGCCTAGATCGCGCATGCGGTGCCACATTGCCTCGTTCTCGATGCCTTCCGCGATGACGCTCAGCGAGCGGCGATGGGCATTGTCGACGGTGCGTTGCAGGTACGTCTGCGCCAGCGGATCCGTTTCCGAGCGCAGCACCACCTGCTTGTCCAGTTTGACCACGTTGAACGGCAGGTTGAACAATTCCAGTTGGTTCATCATGTCCGGACCCATGTCGTCGATCGCGACGCGGTATCCGGCGTCGCGCCAATGGTTCAAGGCGCCGGCAAGGCCGGGTAGGTCGTGGACCGGGCGGCTTTCCGTCAGCTCGATCAGCAAGCGGTGCACGGGGATGCGGTACTGCGCCCGGTGCGCCTCGATCCGGGTGAGCGCTTCCTGGAACAACAGCACGTCCAGGGGCAGGTTCACCGTGACGAACAGCTCGTGCCGTTCCAGGAAGGCAGGATCGATCGCGCGCATGGCGCCCTGTGCCACGGCCTCGGTCAAGCGGAGCGATAAGCCGGCGCGTTCGATCTGCGGAATGAACAGGTCGGGACCAATCGTCCCGTGATCGGCATGGCGCAGCCGCGCCAACGCCTCCATGCCCACCGCCCGGCGGTCGGCAAGCCGAACGATCGGCTGGAACCGGCACTCCACGTCTTCGGCGCTGAAGGCGAGCGCGATGTCCGATGTGGACAAGGTTGGGCCGTCCGGAACCTCCGGCGGAATGGCCGATTGGAGCCTATCCGCCAGCTCGGCCGGCGTTTGTGCATGCGGCAGCGTGCGCCGCTCCGCAAACCCGTCCGCTGCCCCCAGCAGGATCAATTCGACCTGGGAGCCGACCTCACCCGACGTGACCCCGACGAGGTCGCGGACATACGGGCCGGCTGCGGCAGGCTCCAGCAGCAAATGGGAAAACACGTGGCTCGGCGTGACCAGGCGGTTCAGCGCGTCTGCCGGTGACTCGGCCAGTTGCAAGGACTCGCCGGCGCCCCGGTCGATCGCGAGCCGGGCGGCGGCAGCCCAAGCCGGGTCGCTGGACAGGAGCAGGACCTGCCGGGCCGGACGTGATGTCGTGCTGAAGCCTGGCAAGATTGGTCCTAGTGCACTTTCAGGAGACTTTTTGCGCGATCTGCCACGGCACCGCCGGTGCTGTCGATACATTGCATGGCATGACGGCAAGAATACAGCGCCGGCGTCAGCGGGCCGGCCCGGCCGCCTTCTTCGCCA
Source organism: Acetobacteraceae bacterium (assembly GCA_965199555.1). Classification (GTDB taxonomy): domain Bacteria; phylum Pseudomonadota; class Alphaproteobacteria; order Acetobacterales; family Acetobacteraceae; genus LMUY01. Next base: position 222,394 of record CBDASJ010000017.1, read on the forward strand.
TGGCCGGGGCCTGCGCATCCCGCCGCAGCCGGTTCTCGCCGAGCAGCAGCAGGATGGGAGCCGCGATGAAGATCGACGAGGACGTTCCCACGACGATGCCGAACAGCATCACGGCGGCAAACCCCGACAAGGAGGAGCCGCCGAACAGCGCCAGCGGCAGGCTCGCCAGGAACACCGTCATCGACGTGCCCAGGGTGCGGTTCAGCGTCTCGTTGATCGAGAAGTCGATGAGCTCGCGTAGCTTCATGCTCTTGTACTTGCGCAGGTTTTCCCGCACGCGGTCGTACACCACCACCTTGTCGTTGGTGGAATAGCCGATCACGGTCAGGATCGCCGCCACCATGACAAGATCGAAATCGATCCGCGTCACCACAAGGAAGCCCACCACCTTCGTGACGTCCAGCAACAGCGTCACCACGGCTCCGACGGCGAACTGCCATTCGAAGCGGAACCAGATGTAGACCAGGATCATCAGCAGGCTGATACCGAGCGCCAGCAGGCCGTTGCGGAACAACTCATCCGACACGGAGGCACTGACGGCGTCGGTACTTTGCACGACGGCGCCGGGCTGAGCGTCCTGTAACGCGCTGCGCACGCGGTCCACCATCTGCTCGGTACCCGCCTCCGTGGGCTGCCGGTCCAGGCGGATCAGCACGTCGTGCGCGTCGCCGAAGCGCTGCAATCCGGCCGCCGACACTTGGTGGGAGACAAATGCCGTTCGGATCTTGTCGAAATCCGCGGCGTCCGGCGTGCGCACCTCCATGGCGATGCCGCCCTTGAAGTCGATGCCCAGGTTCAGGCCGGGGTAAAAGGCGACCACCAGCGAGAAGATCGACAACACGGCGGACGTGCCCAGCCCGATGAAGCGGCCGCGCATGAAGTGGATGCGCGTGCCGTCCGGCACCATGCGGAAAAGCGGTCGGAAGAACATGCGCGTTCCTATACCGGCAGCAGCGCGGGGCGGCGGGCGCTATACCAGCGCACCATCATCAGCCGGGCGACCACGGTGGCGGTGAACAGGGTGGTGACGATACCCACCGTGATGGTGACGGCGAAGCCGCGCACCGGGCCGGACCCGAACACGAACAGCATCACGTGTGCCAGGAAGGCAGTGGCGTTGCTGTCGATGATGGTGCTGTAAGCCCGGCGGAACCCGGCCTCCAACGCCGCGACCGGCTTGCGGTCCAGCTTGGTTTCTTCGCGGATGCGCTCGTTGATCAGGATGTTGGCGTCCACTGCCATGCCCAGCGTCAGCAGGATACCGGCCATGCCCGGCAGGGTCAGCGTCGCTTCCAGCAAGGACAGGATCGCCAGCATCAACAACAGGTTGACCACCAGGGCGACGTTCGCAAACCAGCCGAACAGCCCGTAGAACGTCCCCATGAAGCCGACCACCAGCAGGAAGCCGACGCCCAGCGCGATCGCCCCGGCGCGGATGCTGTCGGCGCCGAGTTCCGGCCCGACGGTGCGCTCCTCCACTACGGTCAGCGGGGCGGGCAGGGCGCCGGCGCGCAGCAGCACGGCCAGATCGGTGGCGGATTGGGCGTTGAACTGCCCGCTGATCTGGCCGCGGCCACCGGTGATCGGCTCATTGATGTTCGGCGCCGTCAGGATCTTGTCGTCCAGCACGATGGCGAAGGGGTGGTTGACGTTCGCGGTCGTCACCTCGCCGAACCGCCGCGCGCCGGCGCTGTCAAACACGAAGTTCACCACCCACTCGCCGTTCAGGTTGGACCGGGCCGGGCTGGCATCGGTCAGGCTGGCGCCGTCCACTTCCACGCGACGGCGCACGACCAGCTTGCGGTTCGCGTCGTTCTCCACGGGCAGGATTTCGTCGCCGGGCGGGGCAGGGCGGTTCGGGTCGGCACCTTCGTCCAGCAGGTGGAACGTCATCTTGGCCGTGGTGCCGATCAGTTGCTTGATCCGGTTCGGATCGTCCACGCCCGGCAGTTGCACGACGATGCGGTCGTTGCCCTGCCGGGTGATCTGCGGGTCCAGCACGCCGGTGGCGTCGATGCGGCGGCGAACGATCTCGATGGATTGCTGCACCGCGCCCGTGGCCCGGGCCTGCAACGCGGCCGGGTTCATCGTCAGCGACAGCGTGCCGTCCGGCCGCGTCGCCACGTCGAAATCCTGCGTGCCGTCCGGATTGGCGGCGGCGGTGTGCAGCGCGTCGATGGCGGCCTGGCTTTGCGCCGGGTCGCGCAGCACCACGCTGACCCGTTTCTCGCCCGCCGGCTGCGTCAGGCCGCGGTATTTACCGGCCAGCGCCTGCCGGGTGCGATCCAGCACCGTGTCCAGCCGCTCCTTTTCCAACGCCGCCATGTCCACCTGCAACAACAGGTAGGAGCCGCCGCGCAGGTCGAGCCCAAGGTGGACCTTCCGCCACGGCAGCCACGCCGCCGGTTGCGGCACCACGTTCGGCAAGCAAAGCAGGGCACCCAGGAGACACACGCCGACGATCAGCGCGGTCTTGGCGCGGCCAAAATACAGCATGCAGCCCGGTCACTCCAACAGGCAGGTGTCTATGCCGACCGTCCTCCGTCGATGCAAGCCTGCCGCGGGCCGCCGCCCGGCTCAGCCGCGGCCTTCCTCCACCGCGTGGCACGCGACCTCAACGGGGCCGGCCACCGTGTAGCCCGGCCGCTCCACCCGGCAGCGCTCATTCGCCAGCGGGCAGCGCGGGTGGAAGGTGCAGCCGGGCGGCGGCGCGATCGGGCTCGGCACCTCGCCGCCCACCCCGGCCCGGACGCGGCCGGTGCCGCCGGCGGCGGACAGGTCGGGGATCGCTTCCAACAGCAGCCGCGTATAAGGATGCCGCGGCGCGGTGAAGATCGCTTCGCCCGGACCGTGCTCGACGATGCGGCCGAGATACATCACGCCGAGCCGGTCCGACATGTGGCGGATCACCGCCAGGTTGTGGCTGATGAACAGGTAGGTCAGGCCCAGCCGGCCTTGCAGCTCTCGCATAAGGTTCAGGATTTGCGCCTGCACCGACACGTCCAGCGCGCTGGTCGGCTCGTCACACACCAGGAAGTCCGGCTCGGACGACAAGGCCCGCGCGATGGAGATGCGCTGCCGCTGCCCGCCGCTGAACTCGTGTGGGTATTTGGCGCCGTCGGCCGGTGCCAGCCCGACCTGGGACAGCAGCGCGGCCACGCGCTCGCCGACCGCCCGACCCCGCAGCATGCCGAACGCCCGCAACGGCTCCGCCACGATGTCCTGCACCTTCCAGCGCGGGTTCAGCGAGGCGTACGGGTCCTGGAAGATCATGTTCATGCGGCGCCGCAGCGCCGGCTGCGCCCGCGCCGAGGAGAGCGGCTGCCCTTCGAAGCGGATGTCGCCCGAACTGGGCGGGTAAAGCCCCACGGCCAACCGGGCCACCGTGCTTTTGCCGCAGCCGCTTTCCCCCACCAGCGACAGGGTGGTGCCCTTCGGGATGCTGAAGCTGACCTCGTCCACCGCGCGCAGCGTGCGCCGGCCGCTGCGTCCGATCACGCGTTGCAGCCACGGCTTCGACACGTCGAACGACCGGCTGACCCGCACCGCTTCCAAGACATCAGCCATGCGCGATATCCTCCGCATACAGCCAGCAGGCGGCGCGGGTTTCCTTGGCCGGCATCAGTTCCGGCCGTTCGCGGAGGCAACGGTCGAACACCGCCGGGCAGCGCGGGTTGTATGGGCAGCCCGGAGGGATGGCGTTCAGCCGCGGCATGGCGCCGTCGATCTGCGCCAGGCGGTCCACCCGGGCGCGCAAGGCGGGGATGGAGGCCATCAACCCCTCCGTGTAGGGGTGCGACGGGCGGTGCACCACGGCGGCGACGCTGCCCACTTCGATCACCCGGCCGGCATACATCACCGCCACGCGGTCGCAGGTTTCCGCAATGACGCCCATGTCGTGCGTCACCAGCAGCACCGCCGTGCCGTGCTCGCGCGCCAGCCGGCGCAGCAGGGCGATCACCTGCGCCTGGATCGACACGTCCAGCGCCGTGGTCGGCTCGTCCGCGATCACCAGCTTGGGCTCGGCGCACAAGGCCAACGCGATCACCACGCGCTGGCGCATGCCGCCGCTGAACTCGTGCGGATAGGCCTCGATGCGCTCGGCCGCGCCGGGGATGCCGACATCCACCAGCCACTGCACCGCCCGCGCCTTCGCCTCCCGGTCGGACAGGCCGAGATGGGTCTGCATGGTTTCGGCCAATTGCCGGCCCACCGTGTAGAGCGGGTTGAGCGTGGTCAGCGGGTCCTGGAACACGGCGCCGATCTGCCGGCCGCGCACCCGGCGCATCTGCTCTGGCGGCAGGGTGTCGATGCGGCGCCCTTCCAGCCGCACCTGCCCGCCGACCACCACGCCGGGCGGCTCCAGCAGGCCGATAATGGCGGCGCCGGTGAGCGATTTGCCCGCCCCGCTCTCGCCAACCACGCCCAGGATTTCACCCGGCTCGATCGACAGCGACACGTGGTCCAGCGCGTGCAGCCGGCCGCGGCGGGTCGGGAAGTCCACCGACAGATCCTGCACGTCCAGCAGCGCGGTCATCGCAGCCTCGGGTTCACGGCGTCGCGCAGCCAGTCGCCCAACAGGTTAATCGCCAGCACCATCAGCGCCAGCGCCACGCCGGGGAAGATGGTGATCCACCACTCGCCGCTGTAAAGGTAGTCGTTGCCGATGCGGATCAGTGTGCCGAGCGAGGGTTGCGTTGCCGGCAGCCCCACCCCCAGGAAGGACAGCGTCGCCTCGTCCAGGATCGACAGGCCGATATTGATGGTCGCGATCACCACCACCGGGCCCCAGGCATTCGGCAGGATGTGGGTGAACACGATGCGCGGACCGGACAGCCCGATCACCCGCGCCGCCAGCACGTAGTCCCGCCCGCGCTCCACCATGGTGGAGCTGCGGACGGTGCGGGCGAATTGTGGCCAACGGCTGATGCCGATGGCGAAGATCAGCACGTAGACTTCCAGCCTTTCGTGCAGGTTGGACGGCAGCACCACGCCCACCACGCCGCTGACCAGCAGCGCGATCAGGATGGCCGGAAAGGTGAGCTGGATGTCGGCGATCCGCATCAGCGCGGCGTCGACCACGCCGCCCGCGTATCCGGCCGCCAGGCCCACCACCACGCCGACCACGGTGGCGAACACCACGGCGGACAGCCCGATCACCAGGCTGATGCGGCCGCCATAGATCATGGCGGACACCAGGTCGCGCCCCTGGTTGTCCGTTCCCAGCAGGTGCGCGGCGCTGCCATCCGGCAGAAAGGCCGGCGGGATCATGCTGTCCATCAGGTTCAGGCTGGCCAGGTCGAACGGGTTGTACGGCGACACTACGGGCGCCAGCAGCGCCACCACGAGGCAGAACGCGACGACGACAGCGGACCCAATCGCGATCGGTGAGCGGCGGAAGTTGTAGAGGAGGTCGCTGTCCAGCGCCCGTGCGACGGCCGAACTCACCGCCCGCGTCCCACGCGCAGCCGCGGGTCCACTGCGAAATACAGCAGGTCCACCACCAGGTTGATAATCACGAACAGCACGGCCACCAGCAGCAGGTACGTGGACATCACGGGGATGTCGCCGACCTGGATGGATTGCACGATCAGCAGCCCCATGCCGGGCCATTGGAACACCGTTTCCGTGACGATGGAGTAGGCAACAATGCCGCCCAGTTGAAGGCCGGCGACGGTGATCACCGGCACCAGCGTGTTCTTCAGCGCGTGGCCGAAATGGATCGCCCGGCTGCTCAGCCCGCGGGCGCGGGCGAACTTGATGTAGTCGGAGCGCAGCACCTCCAGCATTTCCGCCCGCACTAGGCGCATGATCAGCGTCATCTGGAACAGGCCGAGCGTAATGGCCGGCATCACCAGCGCCTTCAACCCGGACGTGGTGAGAAGGCCCGTGGTCCAGAAGCCGCCGATCGCCACGGTGGTGCCGCGGCCGTACGAGGGCAGCCAGCCGAGCTCCACGCTGAATGCCAGGATCAGCAGGATGCCGATCAGGAAGGTCGGCAGCGACACGCCCAACAGGCTGACCAGCATGAACAGGCGGGAACTGGCCGCGTTGCGGTAGATACCGGTGTAGACCCCGGCCGGAACCCCGATCACCAGGGCAAACAGCGCCGCCGCCAGCGAAAGCTCGGCCGTGGCGGGCAGCCGCTCGGCGATCAGGCTGGAAACCGGGCGGGCCAGGCGGTAGCTGACGCCGAACTCACCGTGCAGCACGGCCCACATGAACTTGGCGTATTGCACCAGGAAGGGCTGGTCGAGCCCCAGCTCATGCGTCATGCGCACGCGGTCCGCTTCCGTGTAGGAGGTGCCGAGCATGATGTTCACCGGGTCGCCCACGAAGGCGAACAAGGCAAATGCGATAAAGCCCACCACGAGCAGGACGGGAATGGCTTGCAGGATGCGGGAAACGATAAAGGCGAATATGGCGTGCGTGCTCCTGCGACAGCGGAATGACGGTATGCCGAGGCTGCGGCACGGGGCAAGGCCGTGTCACGTCAGGCGAGCGGGTCCTTTGCAGCGGCAAATTCGGCGACCAGGGTGAACCCGACCCCCAGCAACACCGGGCCGAGGAAGATCCCGAGCAGGCCGAAGGCCAGCGCGCCCCCCAGCACCCCGAGCACCGTCAGCAGGAACGGGAGCTGCGCGCCACGGGCGATGAAGTACGGCCGGATCAGGCTGTCCGCCCCCGACACGGCAACCACGCCATACACCACCAGGAAGATGGCCCATCCGGTATGCCCGGTGCTGAGCAGCCACAGCGCCGCGGGAATCCAGATCATCGGCGCGCCGATCGGCAGCACCGAAACGAAGCCGGCGATGGCGCCGAGCAGGACCGGCCGGGGCACCCCGGTCAGCCACAGCCCGAATGCCGTCAGCATGCCCTGCACCACGGCCGTTCCCAGCAGGCCGTACACGGTGCCGCGGATCACCTGGCCGGTCACGACGATCAGCCGCTCGGCATAGGCACCGGCAATGCGGCGCATGATGGCGTGCAGGTGTACGCCGAGTCGGTCGCCGTACACCCAGAAGAAGAAGGCGATGAACAGCGCGAACAGGAACTGCACCACGCCGGACGCGATCCCCAACAGCAGGGTTAGCCCGTTTTCCGCGATCATGCCGAAATAAGGCCGAAAGAAATCCGCCATGACGCTCAGATCCGCCGCCCAACTGTTCCAAAGGTCGGCCAGGGTCGACCCGATGACGGGGATGTGGAACAGCCAGTCCGGCGAGCCGGGCAGCCCGCTATCCAGCAGCCGCTGGATCTGCTCGCGCAACTGCGTGACATCGTCCGACCCGGCGGGCGCCGCGACCGCCAACGGCAGCACCAGGATCAGCGATGTCAGCAGCACCATGACCAGGGCCGCACCAGTGCGTCCGACATGGGCGCGGTCACGCACCCACTCGAACACCGGCCAGGTGGTGAACACCAGGATGCCGCCCCACAACAGCGCGGAGGTGAACGGGTGCAGCACGAAGCCGCAGCCGATGGCGATGCCGGCCAGCAGCAAGCCCATCAGCAGCCGTTCTGCAATCATGGGCGACCGGTTATCCTAGCCCCCACACGCTGCCAACCCAAAAGGAACCGGCCATGCCCCGCTTCTGCGCGAACCTGACGATGATGTTCAACGAGCACCCGTTCCTCGACCGGTTCGCCGCCGCGGCGGCGGCGGGCTTCACGGCGGTGGAGTTCCTGTTCCCGTACGACCACCCGGCGGCCGAGGTAAAGGCGCGGCTGGACGAGCATGGGCTAAAGCAGGTGCTGTTCAACATGCCGCCGGGCGATTGGGGCGCGGGGGAGCGCGGGCTGGCCAGCCTGCCCGGACGGACCGCGGAGTTCCGCGACGGGGTGAAGCGGGCGCTGGACTACGCAGCGGTGCTGGGAACCAAGCGGCTGCACTGCATGGCCGGCCTGCTGCCGGCTGGGACGGCGCGCGGCACGGCGGCCAGCCTGTATGCCACCAACCTGGCCTGGGCCTGCGAGCAGGCGGCGGCGGCAGGCGTGCTGGTAGTGATCGAGCCGATCAACCACCGCGACATGCCCGGCTTCTTCCTCAACACGACGGACGAAGCTGCGGCGGTCGTGCAAGCCATCGGGCGCGACCGGCTGGCCATCCTGTTCGACATCTATCATTGCCAGATCACGGAAGGCGACGTGACCAGCCGCATGGCCCGGCTGCTGCCGTTGATCGGCCACGTCCAGGTGGCCGACGTGCCGGCGCGCAACGAGCCGGGAACCGGTGAACTCAACTGGCGCTATGTTTTCGGGCGCATGGATGCGCTCGGATATGATGGTTGGGTAGGCTGTGAATACCGACCCGCTGGTCAAACCGTCTCAGGATTGGGATGGATGACGGATTTTCGTAATTAGAGTTGGACAGTTCGCATATCTCGATATTATACTCAGGTTCGCGTCACATCTTCGTGCTCGGAGGCGGGGCGCGAGATGTGGGATGGCCTTGACGGGGTCGAGTACGTAAGTGTTGGTTTGCAGGTTGGTGAACCTCGTTTCGCGGGGCTAATCAGTCGTTGCCAGGGGGCGTTGTGACATGCGGTTCACCGAAATAGGGCAGCAACTGCGGGCATATCGACTGGAGTCTGGCCTTCGCGCGGAAGAGATCGCGGCGCGACTCGGCGTATCGCGAGCGGCGTTGTATCGCTACGAGAAGGGCGAGGTCATCAAGCTCGATACGGTCAAGCGATTGGCCGAGTTGCTGAAGATTTCACCGCTGTCGTTGCTCGGCATCGGCGTCGAGTACTACAACCGGCCGGTCGGTTACTTCGAACGCATTCGGCAGACGGAAGAATCAGCCGACCAGATTCTCCAGGTCTTCGGGCCACTCTGCTACTTGACGACCTCGGAAGCCTACGACGCCACGCTGGCGGATGCCTATGAAGAGACGATGGGCGCGTCCGGAGTGGACAAGACGGCGGTGCGGTCTGCGGTGGAGCAGGTGCAAGGCATCCTTGCCGCGCGCAAGCGGATGTATGCCATGCGTCGCCCCGGCATCATTGCCATCCTGTCGCTCGCGCGCATACAGCGTCTGCTGGATTCTGGTATCGCGGGCAGCCTGGTGCTGTCCGACGCGATGCGCCGCCGCTGTCGCCAAATCGCGGCGGCAGAGGTCGAGCACATCGCGTCCATGATGGAAACCGAGCCGATGGGCTTGCAGTTCGGCGTGTTGCCTTCGGCCGAGCCGACCAGTTCCTTCAAGGTTCTCCGTGCGCGGGATCGTGCGACGTTGGCGATCAACCCCTTCCAGGCCGATGGGCTACCCAGCGTACAGACCGGCGTTGCCATGATCACCGGTGCGGACGAGGCGGTCGCCACCCACCAGCGCGTTGCGGAACAGATGTGGCGCGAGTCGCTGAAGGGCGCCGCCGGGGCAGCGCAGATCCGGGCGCTCATGCAGATGCCGCGCGCCGCCTGAGGCTGGCCCGGCTGTCCTGCACGGTCTAGAACGGGGGATGACCAGTTCCCCCGATCTGAGCGTGCTGTCGACTGAGACTGTTTGGAAGCGACGCACCCAGTTGGACGTGGTGACGTTTCGTCAGCGGCGGTTCGACGGCGTCATGTCAGACCCGCGGACCTGGGAAGTATGGCGCCGTGGCCCCGCCGTCGGCGTGCTGCCCTACGATCCCGTCAGCGACAATCTGGTCATGATCGAGCAGTTCCGTTACCCGGCCATGCTCGCCGGCATCGATCCGGTCATGCTGGAAATCCCCGGCGGCTTCATGGACGCGGACGAGACCGAGCAGCAAACTGCCGGCCGCGAGATGCAGGAAGAGATGGGCTTGTCCGTGGACCGGCTGCATCGCGTCGGGCGCTTCGTGCTCAGTGCCGGCGGGTCGGACGAGACGGTCACCATCTTCGCCGGCCGTGTCGCGGCGCCGGCGGCGGATGCGGACGGTATCGCCGGCTATGCCGGTCTGGAAACCGAGCACGAGGACATCCGGACGCGGGTGCTGCCGGCGGCGAAGGCGATCCAGGACGTGCTGGACGGCCGCCACGCCAACGCTATCACCGCCGTCGCGCTGATGTGGTTCGCTTCGCGACGAGACTGGCTGCGCCAGGAGTGGGCGGCATGACCGACAAGCTGTTCCTGGAAGACGCCTATCTTCGCACCGGGACGGCCATCGTGGTGGCACAGGTGCCCGGCGGCATCGTGCTGGACCGCTCGCCATTTTATGCCCGCAGCGGCGGCCAGCCCGGCGATGGCGGCCACCTCGCCTGGCCCGGTGGCGAGGCAGAGGTAGCGGAAGCGGTGAAGGGCGAGAACGAGGCCGTCGTGCTGCCCATTGCAGGCGCGCTGCCAGCGGTGGGAACGGCGGTGACCGCCACGCTCGACTGGCCGCGCCGCCATGCGCACATGCGCATGCACACGGTGCTGCACCTGCTGTGCAGCCTATTGCCCGGCGCCGCGGTCACAGGCGGGCAGATCGGCGCGGAGAAGTCCCGCCTGGACTTCGACCTGCCTGCCGCGCCGGACCGCGACACCATCGAGGCGGGCTTAGCTACCTTGGTAGCCGCCGACCATCCGGTGAGCTTCGAGTGGGTGGATGAAAGCGTACTCGACAGCAATCCGGGCCTGGTGCGCACGTTGTCGGTGCAGCCACCGCGCGGCACCGGCCGTTTGCGCCTGGTGCGCATCGGCCCAGCCGACGCGCCAATCGACCTGCAGCCGTGCGGCGGCACGCATGTCGCCGCCACGGGCGAGATCGGCACGGTAAAAGTGCTGAAGATCGAGAACAAGGGCAGGCAGAACCGGCGCATCACGGTGGCCCTGGGGAGTTGAGCATGGACGACCTGGTTTCCGTCGAATGGCTGGCGTCGCAATTGGGCGCGCCCGACCTAGTGGTCCTGGAATCGACCAAATACCTGCCGAACGAGAACAAGGACGGCCGGGCGGCTTTCCTGGCGGCGCATTTGCCGGGGGCGCGGTATTTCGACCTGGACCTGATCGCCGACACCGACAGCGAGCTGCCGCACATGGCGCCCGCGGCCGGGCGGTTTGCCAAGCTGGTGGGCGCGCTCGGCGTAGGCGATGCCACCCGCGTCGTGTTCTACGACCAGAACGCCACCATGTGGGCGACCCGCGGCTGGTGGATGATGGGTTTGTTCGGCCATGACGAGGCCGCCGTGCTGGATGGCGGGCTTGCCGCCTGGCAGCAGGCCGGCCATTCGACCGAAGCCGGGGAGCCGCCGGCGCCCCAGCCAGCCCGGTTCACTCCACGCTTGCGGGCGGACCGGCTGCGCGGCCTGACCGACATGCTGGAAACCGAGGCGCTGGTGGTGGACGCCCGCGCCGCCGCCCGCTTCGCCGGCGCCGCGCCGGAGCCGCGGCCCGGCCTGGTGGCAGGCCACATCCCGGGTTCGGTCAACATGCCCGCTTCGGCGATGCTGGGGCCGGACGGCCGGTTTCTTCCGCCGGACGCGTTGCGCGCCAAGCTGGCCGCCGCCGGGGTGGACGGCTCGCGCCCCGTGATCACCACCTGCGGCAGCGGCGTATCGGCGACCATGGTCACCATGGCGCTGAAGCGGGCCGGGTTGCCGCAGGGTGCCGTGTATGACGGGTCCTGGACCGAATGGGGCTCCGACCCGACAACCCCCAAGGAGACAGGCTGATGCCCGACCAATCCCCACCGATCAAGCACGCCGCGGCCACACGCCTGTCGCATTCCGGGCGCGCCGGCACCCGCATCCACGGCTTCGTCAATCCGCCGGTGCTGCGTGGGTCGACCATGCTGTATCCGTCGTGCGAGGCGCGCAAGGCGAGCGGCAGCCAGCGGTTGGGTCGCGGCTTCCTGTATGGCACCGCAGGCAACCCGACCCACCACGCGCTGGAGGACGTGGTGGCGGAGATCGAGGGCGGCACGCGCTGCCAGATCGTTTCCACCGGGCTGGCCGCCGTCACCGTGCCGCTGCTGGCGTATCTTTCGGCCGGCGACCACCTGCTGCTGCCCGACAGTGTTTACGGCCCGGCCCGCAGCTTCGCGGACGGCTTCCTCCTGCGCATGGGGATCAGCACGACCTATTACGACCCGCTGATCGATGCGGCGGCTTTGGCGGAACTCATCCAGCCGAAGACTCGCGTGCTGTACACCGAAAGCCCGGGCAGCCACAGCTTCGAGGTGCAGGACGTCCCGGCCTTGGCCGCCGTCGCGCACGAGCGCGGACTGAGCGTGCTGATGGACAACACCTGGGGCATCCGCTCCTTCCAGCCCTTCACCCATGGGGTGGACGTGTCGATCCAGGCCCTGACCAAATACGTCGCCGGGCACTCGGACGTGCTGCTGGGCAGCATCACCGTGGCCAGCGACGCGGACTGGGACAAGGTGCGCACCACGGCGACGACGCTGGGGCAGTATGCCAGTCCGGACGATTGCTGGCTGGCCTTGCGCGGCGCCCGCACCATGGGCATACGGCTGGACCGGCAATTCCAGTCCGGCCTGCAGGTCGCCGAGTGGTTTTCCCAGCGGCCGGAAGTGGCCAGCGTGCTGCACCCGGCGCTGCCCGGCGCCCCCGGCCACGCCTTGTGGCAGCGTGATTTCGTCGGCGGCGCCAGCCTGTTCGGGGTGGAGTTCCAGTCGCGCTACAGCACCGCCGCCGTGGAAGCGATGATCGACAGCCTGACTCTGTTCGGCATCGGCGCCTCCTGGGGCGGCTATGAAAGCCTGGTGATCCCCACCACCGGCAACATCACCCGTACCGCCAGCAGCCAGTTCGCCGGAACGGTGGTCCGCTTCCACATCGGGCTGGAGGAACCGGCTGACCTGATCGCGGACCTGCAAAGCGGCATGGAGGTGCTGGGTGCCTCCGGCTGAGCTGCCCATCCGATACGACGCGAACGGCCTCGTCCCCGCCATCGCCCAGCAGCACGACACCGGCGAGGTGCTGATGATGGCGTGGATGAACGCCGCTTCCGTTGCTGAAACGCTGGCAACCGGGCGCGTGTGCTATTGGAGCCGGAGCCGTGCGGCGTTTTGGCGCAAGGGGGAGACCTCCGGCCAGGTGCAAAGCCTGGTCGAGCTGCGGATCGACTGCGATGGGGACACGCTGCTGCTGCTGGTCGATCAGGTCGGCGCGGCCTGCCACACCGGCCGGCGCAATTGTTTCTTTCGGGCGGTGCGTGACGGCAGCGTGGCGACGATCGCCGACCCTATCGCCGACCCGGCGGTGCTGTATGGGTCGTAGCCGGCGCCTGTTCGTCGGCTTGGCAGCGCTGTGTGTCACGGCGGCCGTGGCACCCGGCCATGCCGCCAGCCTCGACCTTGCGCGCAGGGTCGTGTTCACGATCTACGACGTCGGCTTGTTCGAGGCCGGCTTGGACCGGGTGATGGCGCAAGCGGAGGGACGCGGGATTTATCCCGGCAGCAATACCGCGGCGCGCGGCCGCAACCGGACGGTTACGCGCGCACTCATGCTCGGCCAGCGCGATGCGGTGCTGGGAGCGGCGAGCATAAACGTGGCCGCGCGGGCGAGCGACGCCGAGTTGAACGCCTTGCTCAGCGCAGCCGCGGCGCCGGGCGCCGTGCCTGAAACGCCGCTGATGAGCGAGGCGGTGGCGGTGGTGAAGCCGAGCTTCGAAGCGGCGTTGTGGGACCAACTGGCCCGCACCGCCCGGGGCGCCGCCGAGTTTCCATGCACGCGCGAGCAGCGGACCCGCTGCTCCTGATCAAGCATGCGGGCTGGGTGAGCACATCTCCGCAGCGCCAATTTCAACCGAGGCCAGCGACAGGGTTCCATACAAGTGCGGGAATGGGTCCTGGTCCGGCTCGCTCCGCTCCCAAAGGATGTGCCCGTCAACCGAGGCGGGGTCGAACCGCAGCACCTGAAGGCCGCTGCGGCCGGCAAAATGACGGGCCAGCACGAAGGCAAGCTGCGCTTCGGTGCAGCAATGCAGGAACGGCGTTCCCCGCAAGGTGCCGTTCGCGGCGGCGAGCGCTTCGGGGGTGGTGACGTGGCAAAGCCGCTGGTGGGTGCGATCCATGCGTTGCGCCCTGCAAGTCAGCCTCCTATGCAGCGGGGCATGCTGCCTGACAATGCCGTTCGCATCCGCACCTTCACCGGGGCCGCCATCGCCGAGGCCCATGCCGCGTTCCAAACGCTGCACGTCGCGGTGTTCCGGGACTGGCCATATCTTTATGCCGGCTCGGTAAGCGGGCGTCCGTACATCAAGACCTACACCGTGCATCCGCGCGCGGCGCTGTTCCTCGCCACCCATGCCGGCGCGCCGGTGGGGGCTGCCACCTGCCTGCCGCTGGGTGACGAGACGCCCAACGTCCAGGCGCCGTTCCTCCAACGCGGCTGGGACCCGCGCCGCTTCTTCTATTTCGGCGAGGGCATCGTGCTGGCGGAATGGCGCGGCAAGGGCATCGGCGTGCGGTTCTTTGAACTGCGCGAGTCGCACGCCCGCGCGGTGTCGACGGCGGACTACGCGATCTTCTGCTCCGTCCGACGCCCGGTGGACCATCCGCTGCGCCCGGCCGACCCGCACACCAACGACGCGTTCTGGCGCCGCCGGGGCTATGTGCCGCTGCCGGGCGTGTCCTGCACCATGACCTGGCCCGATATCGGGGAAGCGCAGGCCACCCCGCACACGCTGGATTTCTGGATCAAGTCGCTGAGCGGTGCCCGCCTGCCATGCGACTAGGGCTGCTGCAGTACCGCGTGGGCCGCTATGCGGACTTCCCGGCCTGGGAGGCGGCGTTTGCAGAGCGGGTGGCCGAAGCGGCGGCCAAGGGCGCGGAGCTGCTGGTGCTGCCGGAATATGCCAGCCTGGACGCCGTCGCCGCGCCGCTGCCCAGCCTGGCCGCCGAACTGGACGCCGCCTGCGCCCACCATGACGCGGTGCTGGCGGCGATGCGCCGGGCGGCCGAACGCCACGGGGTGTGGCTGCTGGGCGGCTCGCTGCCGTGGCGCCGGCCGGATGGCAGCGTGGTCAACCACGCCCCGCTGATCGCGCCGGACGGCCGCATCGCGTTCCAGGACAAGCACCGCACCACCCGCTTCGAGGACGAGCTGTGGGGCGTGGCGCGCGGCCGCCCGCCGGGGGTGTTCGAAACGCCGTGGGGCCGGATCGGCGTTTGCATCTGCTACGATCTGGAGCACCCGCCGCTGGCGCGCGCCCAGGTGGAGGCAGGGGCGTGGCTGCTGCTGGCGCCGACGGATACCGACACGCTGGCCGGGTTCAACCGCGTCCGCCTGGCCGCCCGCGCCTGCGCCATGGCCAACCAGTGCTTCGTGGCGGTGGCGACCACGGTGGGCGACGCGCCCTGGCTGGCCGCGCTGGATGCCAATCGCGGGTATGCCGCCGTGTTCGGCCCGGTGGATCGCGGCTTCCCCGATGACGGCGTGGTGGCACGCGGCGCCATGGACGAACCGGGCTGGCTGTATGCCGATCTGGACCCAGCGGCGATCGCGGCGGTGCGGCAGGAGGGCGCGGTGCTCAACCATCGCGACTACCCGGCCGCCCCACCGGCCTGTGCCGTGGTGACGCCCTGCCACTGATCTACCTGGTGGCCGGCGAAGCCAGCGGCGACGTGCTGGGCAGCCGCCTGATGGCGGCGCTGCGGGCGGCGCGGCCGGATGTGAGCTTCGCCGGGGTGGCCGGGCCGCGCATGTTGGCGGAGGGCATGGCCAGCCTGTTCCCCATCGAAGACCTGGCCGTGATGGGCCTGGTGGAGATCCTGCCGCGCCTGCACACCCTGCGCCGCCGCATGCTGTCGGTGGTGGACGACATCGCCGCCCGGCGCCCGGCCGTGGTGGTGACGGTGGACTCGCCCGGCTTCGGGCTGCACGTGCTGCGGCGGATCGCGCCGCTGGGCATCAAGCGGGTGCAGTACGTGGCACCGCAGGTCTGGGCCTGGCGCGAGCACCGGGTGAAGACCTTTCCCGGCCGATGGGATGAATTGCTGTGCCTGCTGCCATTCGAACAGGCATATTTCGCCCGCCACGGCCTGGCTGCCCGTTTTGTCGGCCACCCCGTCGTGCAATCCGGCGCCGACCGCGGGGACGCCGCCCGCTTCCGCCAACGCCACGGCCTGGCGGCCGACGCCACGGTGCTGGTGCTGATGCCCGGCAGCCGCCGCAGCGAAGCGCCCCGCCTGCTGCCGATCTTCGCCCGCACGGTGGCATTGCTGGCGGCCGAGGTGCCTGGGATCACCCCCGTGATCCCCGTCTCGCACGCCGTGGCCGCCCTGGTGCAACAGGATGCGGCGACCTGGCCCGTGCGCCCGGTGATCGTGTCCGACCTGGACGACAAGCATGACGCCTACGCCGCGGCGTCGGCCGCGCTGACCAAGTCCGGCACCTCGACGCTGGAACTGGCCTTGGCCGGGGTGCCGATGGCGGTGACGTATCGGGTGAACGCCGTGTCCGCCTTCATGGCGCGCCGCATGATCCGCGTGCCGCACGTGGCGATGGTGAACCTGCTGGCGGGCAGGGCGGCCGTGCCGGAACTGCTGCAAGCCGACTGCAACCCGCAAACGCTGTGCGCCACGGTGCTGTCGCTGCTGCGCGACCCGGCGAAGGCCGCGGCGCAACGGGCGGCATTCACCACCGTGGTGGACAGCTTGCGACCACCACAGGGCAACCCGGCCGACATGGCTGCGGCGGCCGTGCTGGGGCTGCTTGCGGAGTAGCCGCACGCCCGGGGGTGGCGACCCGATCACGCGCAGCTTTCTCGAAATCCACGACGCTTCTCTCCTGGCACATAAGTTGCGTGGCACGCTCACGAAAGCACACGCTTGTTCGCCGGAGAGCCAATGCCCGACACCACCCGCCGAAGCTTGCTCAAGGTCGGCGCCGCCAGTGCTACGGTCGCCGCGACCCGTGCCGCCTTCCCAGCGGGTGCCTTTGCCGAAGGAGCGGGGCCGGAAACCCCCAAGGCCATCCTCGGCTACATCGCCTTGACCGACGCGGCGCCGCTGATCGTCGCGAAGGAGCAGGGGCTGTTTGCCAAGCGCGGCATGCCGGACGTGGAGGTGCTGAAGCAGGCGTCCTGGGGCGGCACGCGGGACAACCTCGTGCTCGGCTCGGGCTCCGGCGGGATCGACGGCGCCCACATCCTGTCGCCGCTGCCGTACCTGATCAACAGCGGCAAGGTGGTGCAGAACGGCCGGGCCGTGCCGATGCACATCCTCGCGCGGCTGAACACCAATGGCCAAGGCATCAGCGTCGCCAAGTCGCTGATGAAATACAAGGCGACGGTCGATTCCGCGCCGCTGAAGCCGGTGTTCGCGGGCAAGTCCGACAACAAGGTGGCGATGACGTTCCGTGGCGGCACGCACGACCTTTGGCTGCGCTACTGGCTGGCCGCCGGCGGCATCAACCCGGACAAGGACGTGGAAACCATCGTGGTGCCGCCGCCGCAGATGGTCGCCAACATGAAGGTCGGCACCATGGACGCATTCTGCGTGGGGGAGCCGTGGAACGACCAGCTCGTCCATCAGGACCTGGGCTACACCGCCTGCACCACCGGGCAGATCTGGAAGGACCATCCGGAAAAGGCGCTCGGCGTACGAGCCGACTGGGTGGCGAAGAACCCGCGCGCTGCCGTTGCGCTGACCGCCGCCGTGATCGAGGCGCAGCAATGGTGCGAGAAGCTGGAGAACAAGCAGGAGCTTGCCAGCATCCTGGGCAAGCGGGCCTGGTTCAACGTGCCGCCGGGCGACATCGCGCCGCGCCTGGCGGGCAACATCGACTTCGGCGATGGCCGCAAGGTCGAGGGCTCGCCGATCCGGATGAAGTTCTGGGCCGACCAAAGCTCCTACCCGTTCCAATCGCACGACCTTTGGTTCCTGACGGAGGATATGCGCTGGGGCGTGCTGCCGGCCGATTTCGATGCCAGGGCGGCGATCAAGGCGGTGAACCGCGAGGATATCTGGCGCGCCGCTGCCGCCGCGGCGAACGTGGCCGCGGCGGACATGCCCGCGGGGATGTCGCGCGGCAAGGAAACGTTCTTCGATGGCAAGGTGTTCGATCCGGAGGACCCGGCGGCCTACCTCGCTTCGCTGCAGATCAAGAAGGTCGGGAGCTAGCGCATGGACGCACAGGCGGCACAGGGTGCCATCCCGGCACCGGCCCGGGTGAGCCCGGCGAAGAGAGAATTGTCCGTCACGGGCGCGCGGGCCAAGGCGCTTGCCGGTCGCCTGCTGCCCTTGCTGGTCGTGCTGGTGGTGCTTGGCGTCGCGTGGCAGATCGCCGCCAGCGGGCCGCATTCCAGCCTGCCGCCGCCCACCGTGGTTTGGCAGAAAAGCAATGAGCTGATCCTGCATCCGTTCTACGACCATGGCGGGCTGGACAAGGGTCTGGCCCTGCATCTGTTCGCCAGCCTGCAGCGGGTGCTGCTGGGCTTCGCGCTGTCAGCCGTGGCCGGGATCGCGCTGGGCATGCTGGTGGGCACCAGCTCGCTGGCGATGCGGGGGCTGGACCCGCTGTTCCAGGTGCTCCGCACGGTGCCGCCCCTGGCATGGCTGCCGCTGTCGCTGGCGGCGTTCCGCGATGCACAGCCCTCGGCCATCTTCGTGATCTTCATCACCGCGATCTGGCCGATCATCATCAACACGGCAGTCGGCGTGCGGAACGTGCCGCAGGATTATCGGAACGTCGCCCGGGTCATCCGACTGCGCGGCTTCAAATACTTCACGCGGATCGTGCTGCCGTCGGCGGCGCCATACATCTTCACCGGGCTGCGCATCGGCGTTGGTTTGTCGTGGCTGGCCATCATTGCGGCGGAGATGCTGATCGGCGGGGTGGGCATCGGCTTCTTCATCTGGGACGCTTGGAACAGCAGCAACCTTAGCGACATCATCGTGGCGCTGGTTTACGTCGGCCTGGTGGGCTTCGTTCTGGACCGCCTCATTGCCGGGGCCGGGCACCTGGTCACCCGCGGCACGGCGGGGGCGTAAGGCCGTGGCATTCCTGGAGTTCTCCGACGTCGGCATCCGCTTCAAGCCCAACGCACCGCCGGTGCTGCGGGACGTCCGGCTGTCGGTGGCACCCGGCGAGTACGTGTCCATCATCGGGCATTCCGGCTGCGGCAAGTCGACCTTGCTCAACATCGTTGCCGGGCTGCTGCGCGCGACGCAGGGCGGCGTCGTGCTGGAAGGCAGGGAGGTCAACGACCCGGGGCCGGACCGCGCCGTGGTGTTCCAGAACCACTCGCTGCTGCCGTGGCTGACCTGCCGGGAAAATGTCCGCCTGGCGGTGGACCAGGTGTTCGGCCGCAAGAAGTCCCGTGCCGAGCGGGATGCGTGGGTGAACGAGAATCTGGCGCTGGTGCAGATGACCGCCCATGCCGACAAGCGCCCGGCGGAGATCAGTGGCGGCATGAAGCAGCGGGTCGGCATCGCGCGGGCGCTGGCCATGCAGCCCAAGGTGCTGCTGCTGGACGAGCCGTTCGGCGCGCTGGACGCCCTGACCCGGGCGCATTTGCAGGACCAGGTCATGGCGATCCATGCCCGGCTCGGCACCACCGTGCTGATGATCACCCATGACGTGGACGAGGCCGTGCTGCTGTCCGACCGCATCGTCATGCTGACCAACGGCCCGGCCGCGACGATCGGGCAGGTGCTGGACGTGAAGCTAGCCCGCCCGCGGGACCGGCTGGCGCTGGCGCACGATGCCGGATTCATCGACGCCCGTGCCCAGGTGCTCGAATTCCTGTATGCCCGGCACCGCAACCCGTCGGAAGCCGCCTGATCTAAGGCTTGGCTGGCAGCCGCAGCCAGTCCGGCACGTGCACGTCGATCGGGGTGTCGCAACTCAGCCTGGCGTCCAACGCATCTAGCCGGATCAGCGCCAGACCTTTGGCACCGTTGGTGGACCGCAGGGTGCCGACCTCCTGCCCGTCACGCGTCACCGGCGTGCCGGGCGGCGGAAGCACGGTTTCGGCGGATATCGGCACCAGGCGGCGCTTCAGCAGGCCGCGGTATTTCGTTCGCGCCGTCAACTCCTGGCCCATGTAGCAGCCCTTGCTCCAGGACACGCCGTTCAACTCGTCGAACCCGGCTTCCAGCAGTACGCTCTTGTCCGCCTCCATGTCCCGGCTGCCATCGGGCAGGCCGAGCCGGATGCGGTGGCGATCGTATTCGGCGGCGTCGGCATTGGTTTGCCTGTCCCGAGCCAGCAGGCGCCATCCCGCGTCCGGCAGCCGCGGGTCGGGTGCGGCCAGGTCGGACGATTCCGGCGCACCGTCCCAGGCGGCATAGACGTCCAGCGGGTCCGGCTCCACCGCCACCTTGGCCCGCAGGCGGAACCGCGTGAGGCGCCGGGCCAGGTCGTCGCGCTGGGCGGCCTCCACGTCCAGCAGCAGCCTTTCGGCCTCGGCGAAGATGAAGAAGTCGGCCAGCCATTTCCCCTGCGGCGTCAGCAAGGCGGCCCACACCGCGTGGCCGGGCGCCGCGGCGGCCACGTCGTTGGACACCAGGCCCTGGAGGTAAGACACCCGGTCGTCGCCCGAAACGGACAGGACGGCGCGGTGCGGCAGGCGGGCGATCTGGGGCATGGGGCCGAGGTAAGCAGCGGCGGGGCTGCCGGCAAGCCAGGCCTTTCGCGCGGCCGTTGCGGGCTGTAACAGGTCGGCCGTGCGGATCCTGTTCATCACCGCGACGCGGATCGGCGATGCCGTGCTGTCCACCGGGCTGCTCGACCACTTGCTGCGGGTGCATCCGGAGGCTCGCTTCACGGTGGCCTGCGGCCCGGTGGCGGCGGGCTTGTTCGAGCGGATGCCTCGCCGCGACCGCACGCTGGTGGTCGACAAGCGCCGCTTCGACCGGCATTGGCTGACGCTTTGGGGGCAAACCGCGCCCACGATGTGGGATTTGGCGGTGGACCTGCGTGGCTCCGCCCTGACGCTGCTGCTGCTGGCGCGGCGCCGGGCGATCATGCGCGGCGGGCGGCGGCCCGGCCATCGGCTCACCCATCTGGCGCGCACGCTCGGCCTGGCGCCGCCGCCAATGCCGGTCACCTGGTGCGCACCGCAGGACCATGCCCGCGCCGCGACACTGCTGCCGCCGGGCGGGCCGGTGGTGGCGCTGGGGCCAACGGCGAACTGGGCGGGCAAGGTGTGGCCGGCGGAGCGCTTCGTCGCCCTGTTCCGCGCCTTGCAACCGCTGCTGCCGGGCGCGCGCGCCGCGGTGTTCGCCGGCCCGGGCGCGGCGGAACGGGCCATGGCGGCCCCGGTGCTCGCGGCCTTGCCCGGGGCGGTGGATTTGGCCGGCCGGTTGAGCCTTGCCGAGGCGGCGGCCTGCCTGTCGCGCTGCCGGCTGTTCGTGGGCAATGATTCCGGCCTGATGCATCTGGCCGCGGCTGCGGGCACGCCGACGCTGGGGCTGTTCGGACCATCGCTTGCCAGCGAATACGCCCCCTCCGGCCGCCGCGCCGTGGCCGTGATCGCGCCGGGGCCGCCGGGCCGCACCCCGATCGAGGATTTGCCGGTGGACGCGGTGCTGGCGCAGGCGGAGGCCCTGTTGTGAGGGTGGCGCACGTCATGGCCGGCGCCCCCCATGGCGGGGCGGAGTTGTTTTTCGAACGCCTCGCCTTGGCACAGCACGAAGCGGGCGATCAGGTGCTACCGGTGATCCGCTCCGATGCTGCGCGGGCCGGGCGTCTGGCCGCCCTGGACCCGGTGCAACTGGCGTTTGGCGGCGCGCTGGACCTGGCGACCGGGCCGCGTTTGTCCACGGCGCTGCGGGGCTTCGCGCCGCGGGTCGCCGTGGCCTGGATGAACCGCGCCGCCCGGTTCGCGCCGCGCGGCGACTGGGTGCTGGCCGGGCGGCTGGGTGGCTACTACGACCTGAAATACTACCGCCGCTGCGACCACCTGGTCGGCAACACGCGCACGCTGGCACGCTGGATCGTGGCCCAGGGCTGGCCGCCCGCCCGCACGCATTACCTGCCGAACTTCGTGCCGGACCTGCTGGGCGCGCGGCCCGAGCGCCTCGGCGTGTCGCCCCGGGCCAAGCTGGTGCTGGCGCTCGGCCGGCTGCACCGCAACAAGGCGTTCGACATCCTCATCCGCGCCTTGCCCAGCCTGCCCGGCGTGCACGCGGTGATCGCCGGGGAAGGGCCGGAGTTGGCGGCGCTGCAAACGCTGGCGGGGGAGTGCGGCGTGGCCGACCGGGTGGTGTTCCCGGGCTGGCGGCACGACACCGCCGCCCTGCTCGCCGGCTGCGACGCGCTGGCCTGTCCGTCCCGGCACGAGCCCTTGGGCAACGTGGTGGTGGAGGGCTTCGCCGCCGCCCGCCCCATGGTGGCCGCCGCCGCGGACGGCCCGCGCGAACTGATCCGGCCCGGCGAGGACGGCCTGCTGGTGCCGGTGGACGACGTGGAAGCGCTTGCCACCTCTCTGGGCCTGGTGCTGGGCAACCCCCGTTTCGCCACCGGCTTGGCCGAAGCTGGCCGCGCGCGTTTCGTGGCGGAGTTCGCCGAGGCGCCCGTGCTGGAGCAATGGCGCGGCTTCCTGTCCACGGTGGAGAAGGCCTGATGTGCGGCATTGCCGGCCTGGCGGTGGAGCCCGGTGCGCCGCCGCCATCCCCAACGGTGGTGGCGGCGCTGGCGGCGGCCTTGGCGCATCGCGGGCCGGACGGCGACGGGCACAGCGCGGTCGGCCGCACCGCCCTGGTGCAAACCCGGCTGGCGATCATAGACCTGCAAACCGGTGACCAGCCGCTGTTCGCCGGCGCGGCGACCCTGGTGGCGAATGGCGAGATCTACAACTACCGCGAACTGTCCCCGGGCCTGCCGCTCGCCACCGGCAGCGATTGCGAGCCGCCCTTGCACCTGTGGCGGCAAAGCGGCGGCGCCTACGCGGAAGCGTTGCGCGGCATGTACGCCATCGCCATCCACGACCGTGCCAGCCGCAGCCTGACGCTCAGCCGGGACCGGTTCGGCATCAAGCCGCTTTACACCGCCGCCATCCCCGGCGGCCTGGCCTTCGCATCGGAGCCGCAGGCCTTGCTGGCCGCCGGGCTGGTGGCGCGCCGGGTGCGCCCGGCGGCGCGGGACGAGCTGTTGCAAACCCAGTTCACCACGGGGGCGGACACCATCTTCCCCGGCATACAGCGCGTGCTGCCCGGTGAAACCCTGCGGGCGGTGGACGGCCACGTGGTGGACCGGCAGCGCCTGGCCGCCTTGCCGGCCGGCCCGCCGGAGGAGATTGGCGAGGACGCGGCGCTCCGTCGGCTGGATGCGGCGCTGGAACAATCGGTTGACCTGCACCAGCGCAGCGACGTGCCCTACGGCATGTTCCTGTCCGGCGGCATCGACAGCGCGGCCGTGCTGGCAATGATGGCGCGGCTGAACGACGCACCCGTGCGCGCCTACACCGCGGGCTTCGACGTACCGGGTGCGGCGGATGAGCGTGCCCAGGCGGCGGCGCTGGCGCGATCCGTCAATGCCCGCCACGAGTCGATCGAGGTTACGGAGGCGATGGTGTGGGCGGCGCTGCCGCGCATCGTCGCCGCCATGGACGACCCGGCGGCGGACTACGCCATCATCCCCTCCTGGTTCCTGGCGCAACGCGCGCGGCAGGACGTGAAGGTCGTGCTGTCCGGCGAGGGTGGCGACGAGCTGTTCGGCGGCTACGGGCGCTATCGCAGCGCCATGCGGCCGTGGTGGCGCGGCGGCCGCAGCATGCGCACCCGTGGCACGTTCGACGGGCTGGGCGTGCTGCGCGTGCCGCCGCCGGGTTGGCGCGACGGCATTGCCGCGGCGGAAGCGGGGGCCAGCGCCGGCGGGCGCAGCCGGCTGCAGGTGGCGCAGGCGACCGACATGGCGGATTGGCTGCCGCACGACCTGCTGCTGAAGCTGGACCGCTGCCTGATGGCGCACGCCGTGGAGGGTCGTACGCCGTTCCTCGACCCCGCCGTCGCCGACGCGGCGTTCCGCCTTCCCGACGCGTTGAAGGTGCAGGGTGGCCGCGGCAAATGGCTGCTGCGCCGCTGGCTGGAGCGGCATTGCCCGCAGGCCAGGCCGTTCGCGCCGAAACAAGGCTTCACCGTGCCGGTGGGGGCGTGGATCGCCGGGCAGGGGGCGCGGCTGGGGCCGCTGGTGGCGGCACAACCCGGCGTGGCGGAGGTTGCCGAGCCGGACCGCGTGGCCGCCCTGTTCCGCAACGCCGGCGGCCGCCGGGAAGGCTTCGCCGCCTGGTCGCTGCTGTTCTACGCGCTGTGGCATCGCGCCCACATCCAGGCGCTGCCGATGGACGCGGACGTGTTCGCGACCCTCGCCGGCTGAGGCGACCAATCCGCGTCGCCTGCGTTGCCGCAGCATTGCTGCTGCCGCGACGAGGGTCCATGTCGATAGCGACGCTTCTGCTTGGCACCAGGCTGGCCAACCGCGACTCCGGCAGCCGGAAGATCGGCGCGTTCGAGGGCGTGCCGGCCATGGGCCTGGATGGCCTGGGCTCCGCCTCCTAGGGGCCGGAAGCCATGCTGACGGTGCTGGTGGTCGCGGGCAACGCCGGGCTGGGTGCGGTGCAGCCGATCACCTGGGCGATCCTGGCGCTGCTGCTGATCCTGTTCCTGTCGTATTGGCAGACCATCGGCGCCTACCCCAGCAATGGCGGGTCCTACACGGTGGCGCGGGAGAACCTCGGGCCCAATGCCGGGCTGCTGGCCGCGGCGGCGCTGATGGTGGACTACATGCTGAACGTCGCGGTGGGCATCTCGGCCGGGGTGGGCGCGCTGATCTCGGCCGTGCCGTCGCTGCACCCCTATACCTTGCCGCTTTGCCTCGGCGTGCTGGCGCTGATCACCCTGGTGAACTTGCGCGGCACCAAGGAGTCCGGGCTGGTCCTGGCGGTCCCGACCTATCTGTTCCTGGCCACGCTGCTGTTCATCCTCGGCGCCGGCGCGTGGGCGGCCTGGGGAACCGGCGGGCATCCACGTGCCGTGGTGGCGCCACCCGTGCTGCACAACACGGCCGGCGCGGTGACGCTGTGGCTGGTGGTGCGGGCCTTCGCGGCCGGCTGCACCGCGATGACGGGCGTGGAAGCCGTCAGCAACGGCGTCAGCGCGTTCAGGGCGCCGACGGTGCGCTATGCAAGGCAGACGCTGACGGCGATCTGCGCCGCGCTTGGACTGCTGCTGCTGGGCATCGCCTTTCTTGCCCATGCCTACGGGTTGGCAGCGATGGACCAGACGCAGGAAGACTACCAGAGCGTGCTATCGCAACTGGTGGCGGCAGTGCTGGGGCGGGACTGGCTGTATTACGTGACGATCGCCAGCGTGCTTGCCGTGCTGGCCTTGTCCGCCAACACCAGTTTCGTTGGGTTTCCCCGTCTGTGCCGGCAGATCGCCCGGGACAGCTACCTGCCCAAGGCCTTCGCCATCCCCGGGCGGCGGCTGGTCTACACCGCGGGCATCCTGTTCCTGGCGGTCGGCGCCGGCACGCTGCTGGCCGCCTTCGACGGCATCACCGACCGGCTGATCCCGCTGTTCGCGGTCGGCGCCTTCCTGTCCTTCACGCTCAGCCAGGCGGGGATGGCGGTGCATTGGCGGCGCGACACCGCCCGGTCCAGCCAGGCCCGCGCCTGCATCAACGGGCTGGGGGCGCTCACCACGGGCACGGCGCTGGCCATCATCCTGCTGGCCAAGTTCACCGAGGGCGCCTGGCTCACAATCCTGATCATCCCATTGACGCTGATGCTGCTGCGGTTCATCCGCCGGCATTACCGCACGCTGGAGCGGCAGGTGCTGGTCGGCAGCCGGCGGTGCATGGACCTGGCCGACCATGCGCCGCCCGTCGTGTTGATCCCGCTGGAACGCTGGGACCGGATCGCGCAACGCGCGGTGCAGACCACCGCCCGCCTATCACCCGATGTGGTCGCCCTGCACCTGTCCGACCTGGAAGGGCCGGACGAGATGGAGCACCAAACCCGCCTGCGCGCGGATTGGGCGCGTTTCGTCGGCGCGCCCGCCGCCGCGGCGGGCTTGCCGGAGCCGCGGCTGGTCATTCGACCGTCGCCCTACCGAAGCCTGCTGGCGCCGCTGCTGCGGGAGATGGCGGCGATCCGCGCCACCTGTCCAGGCAGGCCCTTCGTCGTGGTCCTGAACGAGCTGACGGGCGGTCGTTGGTGGGAGGCCGCGTTGCACACCCGGCGCACGCACAAGCTGCGCAGCCAGGTGCTGAGCTATGGCGGCCCGGACGTGTCCGTGCTGGTGGTGCCCTGGCAGCAAACCGTGGACACCGCGCAGAAGCTGGCGGAGGAGGAGCCGGTGCCCATCGCCTAGCGGAGGGCGTCGCCCCCGGGCGTGGTGAACGCCCTGACCATCGCCGCCGTGGTGCCCGCCTCCGTGCTGGTCGGCAAGGCGACCACGACCGTGCTGTTGTGCTCGGCGCCGATCTCGCTCAGCGTTTGCAGTTGCCGCAACTGCATGGCGCCGGGCGACGCCGCCATGATGGTGGCCGCTTCGGTGAGCTTCTGCGCGGCCTGTAGCTCGCCTTCCGCCTTGATGATGCGCGCCCGCTTCTCGCGCACGGCCTCCGCTTCGCGGGCGATGGCGCGCTGCATGCTTTCCGGGATGTCGAGGTCCTTCAGCTCCACCGCCATGGCTTCCACGCCCCAGCGCGCGATCGCCCGGGTCAGCAGCACCTTCAATGCCTCGTTGGCGGTGGCGCGGTTCTTCAGCAGGCTGTCGAGTTCGTTCTGGCCGATCGTGTCGCGCAAGGCGGTTTCGGCCGCCTGCTTCACGGCGTTGTTCCAGTTCGACACCTCGATCACCGTCTGCACCGGGTCCACGGCGCGATACCACAGCACCGCGTTGACCTTCACGGCGACGCCGTCCTTGGTGACGGTTTCCTGCGTGTCGAGCTCCAGCGTCACGGTGCGCAGGTCCACCCGTATCGCCGTCTCGATGAACGGGATCAGCAGGAACAGGCCCGGCCCGCGCAGGCCCTTCACCCGCCCGAGGCGGAACACGACGGCACGCTGGTACTCCCAGGCCATGCGGATCGACGCCATGGCGAGAACGGCGGCAGCCACCAGGCACGCACCAAGCAGGCCAAGCCCGGTGATCATGCCGTGTGGGCCGCGCGCAGGCCGAGTTCGCGTTCCATCGCCTCGCGCATGAGGAATTTCTGCATCTTGCCGGTCACCGTCATGGGGAACTCGTCGACGAACTTCACATAACGCGGGATCTTCTGGTGGGCGATGCGGTCGCGGCAAAAGGCGCGCACGTCCTCCTCCGTGAGGTCCGCGCCGGGCCGCCGCTTCACCCAGGCGCACAGCTCCTCGCCATAGCGGTCGTCGGGCACGCCGAAGCATTGCACGTCCAGGATGGCGGGGTTGGCGTATAGGAACTCCTCCACCTCGCGCGGGAACACGTTCTCGCCGCCGCGGATCACCACGTCCTTGATGCGGCCGACGATGTTGCAGTAGCCCTCGGCGTCGACCACGGCCAGGTCGCCGGTGTGCATCCAGCGGGCGGCGTCGATTACCTGCTCGGTGCGCGGCTTGTCGTCCCAATAGCCGAGCATCACGCTGTAGCCGCGGGTGCACAGCTCCCCCGGCGTGCCGCGCGGCACGATGCGGCCGTCGGCATCCACGATCTTGACCTCCAGATGCGGGTGGATGCGCCCGACGGTGGACACGCGCCGCTCCAACGGGTCGTCCGCCGTGGTTTGGAAGCTGACCGGGCTGGTTTCCGTCATGCCGTAGCAGATGGTGATGTCGGTCAGGTGCATGCGGTCCACGGCGCGGCGCATGACCTCGATCGGGCAGGGCGAGCCGGCCATGATGCCGGTGCGCAGGCAGGTCAGGTCGAACTCGGCGAAGCGCGGGTGCTCCATTTCGGCGATGAACATGGTGGGCACGCCGTGCAGCCCGGTGCAGCGCTCCGCCGCCACGGTTTCCAGCACGGCGAGCGGGTCGAAGCCCTCGCCCGGGTACACCATGCAGGCGCCGTGGGTGATCGCCGCCAGGTTCCCCAGCACCATGCCGAAGCAATGGTATAGCGGCACCGGGATGCACAGCCGGTCCTCCGCCGTCAGCCGCATCGCTTCGCCGATGAAGAAGCCGTTGTTGAGCACGTTGTGGTGGGTGAGCGTGGTGCCTTTCGGGCTGCCCGTGGTGCCGGACGTGAACTGGATGTTGATCGGGTCATCGAATTGCAGCGTCGTTGCCAACGCGGCCAGCCGCGCCCGCTGTTCCGCGCCGGCCAGCCCGGCCACGTCGTCGAACCCGACCGTGCCCGGGCTGGCGCCGCCGATCTGGATCACGGTGCGCAGGCTGGGCACCCGGGCGGCGTGCAGCGCGCCGGGCCGGCTCCCCGCCAGTTCCGGCATGATGTCCCGCAGCATGCCCATGTAGTCGCTGGTCTTGAACGCGGTGGCGGTGACGAGCGCCGTCACGCCCACCTTGTTCAGCGCGTATTCCAGTTCGACCACGCGGTAGGCCGGGTTGACGTTGACCAGGATGATGCCGGCCTTGGCGGTGGCAATCTGCGTCACCAGCCATTCGGCGTTGTTCAGCGACCAGATGCCCACGCGGTCGCCGGGCTCGATCCCCAGCGCCAGCAACCCGGCGGCGAAGGCGTCCGCCCGCGCGCCCAGTTCGGCGTAGGTCCAGCGCACGCCCTGGCTGCGCACCACCAGGCCGGGCCGCGCGCCCCATTGCGCCACCGTGCGGTCGAAGCTGCGACCGAGCGTGTCGCCGAGCAGGGGGATGTCCACCGCGCCGTGGACGTAGCTGAGCGCCTTGGTCACTCCATTTCCTCCCGGTCGTTCCCCGGGCGCGATGGTCGCGGTTCAGGCTGGGAGCGTCAACACGGCGGCAGGTGCCGAAGGGAAGCCGCCCCGCAAGGCTTGGACAGCAGGTGCCGCGCCATGCGATTGCTGCCGGCAAACGGTTGGGCGGGATTAGATCGAGGGGGTGCGCGCGGGGATGGGTCGTTGGCTAGTGCTCGGCCCGGTGTGGGCGTGGTTGCTGCTGTTTATCGCGATGCCGGCGCTGATCGTGCTGGCGTTGTCGTTTTCGCAAGCGGCCGCCAGCGTGCCGCCCTATGATCCGCTGCTCACCTGGGATGGCTGGTGGCCGAGCCTGCACCTGCTGGGCGACAACTACGCGGCCCTGGTGGAAGACGATTACTACCTGGCCGCGGCGTTGCAGAGCCTGCTGGTCGCCTCCGTGTCCTCCCTGCTGTGCCTGCTGATCGGCTATCCCATGGCCTTGGCGATCGCCCGCGCGCCGGAGCGGTGGCGCTCGCTGTTGCTGCTGTTGGTGATGCTGCCGTTCTGGACCGGCTTCCTATTGCGCATCGTCGCGTGGATCGGCTTGCTGGGGGACGATGGCTGGATCAACGCAGTGCTGCTGGGCCTGGGCGTGGTCCGGTCGCCGCTGCACATGCTGTACACCCGCTTCGCGATGTATGTGGGCATCGTCTACTGCTACCTGCCGTTCATGGTGCTGCCGCTGTACTCCCGCCTGTCCAAACTGGACCCGGCGCTGGAGGAAGCCGCCGCCGACCTCGGCGCCGGGCCGATGGGGGTGTTCGCGTCGGTGACCCTGCCGCTGTCCTTGCCCGGCGTGGCCGCGGGGTTGGCGCTGGTGTTCATGCCGGCGGTGGGGGAATACGTCATCCCGGAGCTGCTGGGCGGCCCCTCCGCGCAGACCATTGGCCGCGCACTGTGGAACGAGTTCTTCGCCAACCACGACTGGCCCATGGCGGCGGCCCTGGCGAACGCGTTGCTGGTCGGCCTGCTGCTGCCGCTGGCGCTGCTGCGGACGGGGCAGCGGCGGCTATAAATCAGTTGCGGTTTGCGCCACATTCGGGGGCAAGGAGGTGGCCGATGAACTGGTTAGATTGTCCTGTCATCGAACAAATACCCGGCAAATTGTCGGGAGTACCCGTTCTCAAGCATTCCCGGGTTCGGCCTGAAGACCTCATCGTGAACGAGGAGGAGGGGGAGCGATGGCTCGCCGATGCATTTGGCATCGACGTGAAAGACATACGAGAAGTCTTGACGTTCTACCACCAGCACCAGGCTGAGCTTGAACTTAGTTTTTGATCAGAACATCCCGAAGCCGCTGTTGAAGTCTTTTTCGGGTCACAAGGTCGCGCATGCATCCGACCTGGGCTGGGGCGAACTGGAAAACGGTGCGCTAATCACGGCGGCGGAACAGGCGGGCTATGACGTTCTGGTCACGTCCCACCAGAATATCCGCTACCAGCAAAATCTCACACGACGCGACATCGGGCTCGTAGTGCTTTCAACCAATCTTTGGCCGGTGATCCGGCAGAACCTGTCGCGCGTCGTCGCGGACATCCTTCAAGCGACTCGGCGATGCTACATCGCAGTGGAGCTACCCCGCCCAGCCTTGCTCCGCAGCAAGCCTAAGACAGATCAATAGGCATGAGGCTTTCCCGCACCCTGTTGGCCGCCTTGCTGTTCGGCTACGCCTTCCTGTTCATCCCCGTCGTGCTGCTGGTGCTGACCAGCTTCAACGATTCCCGCCTGACCACGGTGCTGTCGGGCTTTTCCTGGCGCTGGTACATTGCGCTCTGGCACCATGACGCACTGATCGCCGCCGGGGTGTTGTCGTTGGAGGTGGCGGCGCTGTCCGCCACGGGCGCCACGGTTCTCGGCACCGCCGCCGGGATCGTGCTGGTCCGGTTCCAGCGGGTGCGCGGGCGCGCGGCGTTGGACACGCTGCTGGCCACCCGGCTGGTGCTGCCGGACGTGCTGATCGGGCTGTCCCTGCTGCTGCTGTTCGTTGCCAGTGAGCAGGCGTTCGGCTTCCCGTCGCAGCGCGGCGCGCTGACCATCGCCGTGGCCCACGTGTCGTTCTCGCTGTCCTACGTGGCGGTGGTGGTGCGGGCGCGGCTGGAAGGGTCGGGCACGGACCTCGAGGAAGCGGCCATGGACCTGGGCA
The DNA here is from genome assembly GCA_965199555.1 of Acetobacteraceae bacterium. GTDB lineage: Bacteria > Pseudomonadota > Alphaproteobacteria > Acetobacterales > Acetobacteraceae > LMUY01. Next base: position 253,268 of record CBDASJ010000017.1, read on the forward strand.
GCACGCCAGGCGGCGCGTTCCTCCGCATAACCTTGCCCTTGCTGGCCCCGGCGCTGCTGTCCGGCTGGTTGCTGGCCTTCACCCTCAGCCTGGACGATCTGGTGGTGGCCAGCTTCGTGTCCGGCCCCGGCGCCTCCACCCTGCCGATGGTGGTGTTTTCGTCCTTGAAGCTCGGCGCCACGCCGGAGCTGAACGCACTGGCCACGGTCATCCTGTTGTTCGTGTCCACCGCGCTGCTCGGCGCATGGCTATTGCAACAGCGTGCGGTTGCCGCGGGGCGGCGCCGGGCATAGGGTGCAGCCGCCTTTTTGCCCGGAACGAACTCATGGACCTCATCGCCGAACGGCTCGGCCGCATCAGCCCGAGCCAGACCATCGCCATCTCCACCAAGGCACGCGCGCTGCAGGCGGAAGGGCGCGACGTGATCAGCCTGTCGGCCGGCGAGCCGGATTTCGACACGCCGGAGAACGTCAAGCAGGCCGCGATCCGGGCCATCCAGAACGGCGACACCAAATACACCGACGTGGCCGGCAGTCCGGCAATGCGCCGCGCGGTGGTCGACAAGTTCAAGCGCGATTCCGGCATCGACTACGCGCCGGAGGAGATCATCGTCGGCACGGGCGGCAAGCAGATCATCTACAACGCCATGGTCGCGACGCTGAACGTCGGCGACGAGGTGATCATCCCCAGCCCCTGCTGGGTCAGCTACCCGGACATCGTGGCGCTGGCGGATGGCACGCCGGTGATTGTGCCGTGCGGCCAGAACAACGGGTTCAAGCTGCTGCCGGAGGATTTGGAGGCGGCGATCACCCCCCGCACCAAGTGGTTCATGCTGAACAGCCCCTGCAACCCGACCGGCGCGGCGTATTCCGCGGCCGAGCTGCGGGCGTTGTGCGACGTGCTGCTGCGCCACCCGGACGTTTGGATCTTCACCGACGACATCTACGACAAGCTGACCTACGGCGACTTCAAGGCCGCCACCATCGTGCAGGTGGAGCCGAAGCTGCGCGACCGCACCGTCACCATGAATGGCTGCTCCAAGGCCTATGCCATGACCGGCTGGCGCATCGGCTTCGCCGGCGGCCCGGCCAAGCTGATCAAGGCGATGGACAAGCTGCAATCGCAATCCACCTCCAATACCTCCAGCATCAGCCAGGCCGCCGCCATCGAGGCGCTGACCGGCCCGCAGGATAGCATTCCGAAGATGGTGGCCGTGTACCACCAACGGCGCGACCTGGTGGTGGACATGCTGAACCAGGCGCCGGGCATCACCTGCCACCGGCCGGAAGGCGCGTTCTACGTATTCCCATCGGTCCATGGCTGCATCGGCAAGACTACGGCCAAAGGCGCCCGGATCGTCGATGACGAGAGCTTCGTGGTTGCTTTGCTGAACGAGGCGGGCGTGGCCGCGGTGCACGGGACGGCGTTCATGTATCCCGGGCATTTCCGCGTCAGCTACGCCACCAGCACGGAAATCCTGCAGGAAGCTTGCGGCCGCATCCAGCAATTCTGCGCCGCGCTGACCTGAGGCCCGAATCCGTGAGTTGGAGTGACAGATGCCCGGGTTAGCGTCCCGCATGGACCGTGTGCCGGTCGCCGCCACCATGGCGATGACGGCGAAGGCACGGGCCATGCGGGCCTCCGGCACCCCGGTCATCTCGCTCACCATCGGGGAGCCGGATTTTGCCAGCCCGCCGCACGCGATCGAGGCGGCGCACCAGGCGGCGTTGCGTGGGGAAACGAAGTACACGCCGCAGGACGGCGTCCCCGCGCTGAAGCAGGCTATCCAGCGCAAGTTCAAGCGCGATGCCGGGCTGGATTTCGCGCTGGACGAGATCACCGTGTCGGCTGGCGGCAAGCAGGTGATCTTCAACGCCCTGATGGCGACGGTGAACGACGGTGACGAGGTCGTCATCCCCGCGCCCTACTGGGGCGCCTACCCATTGATGGCCAAGCTGCCGGGCGGCATCCCCGTTTCCGTGAACTGTCCGGAAAACAACGGCTTCAAATTGCTGCCGGAGGACCTCGACGCCGCCATTACGCCGCGCACCAAGTGGTTGATGCTGAACTTCCCCAACAACCCGACCGGCGCGGCCTGCTCCGCCGCCGAGATGGCAGCGTTGGGCGAGGTGATGCTGCGGCATCCGCATGTTTGGATCATGTGCGACGACATGTACGAACACCTTGTGTTCGACGGCTTCCAGCACGCCACCATGGCCGCCGTGCAGCCGGCCTTGCGCGACCGCACGTTGACGGTGAGCGGCGTGTCCAAGACCTACAGCATGACGGGCTGGCGCGTCGGTTTCGCCGGGGGTCCGAAGCCGTTGGTCAAGGCGATGGCGGCCATGCAGGGCCATGCCACGGCCGGGGTGTCCGGCGTCAACCAGGCGGCGGCCGCGGCGGCGTTGGATGGGCCGCAGGACAGCGTCGCCGTGCAGGCCGACGCCTATCGTCGCCGCCGGGACCTGGTGGTGGACGCACTGAACCAGGCGCCCGGCATGCGCTGCCACCGCCCCGAAGGCGCATTCTACGTCTACCCCAACATCGCGGGCTGCCTGGGCAAGACCACGCCCGCCGGCACGCTGCTCCAAACGGACGCCGATTTCGCCATGGCCCTGCTGGAGGAACAGCACGTCGCCCTGGTACACGGCGCCGCCTTCGGCATGAGCCCGTACCTCCGCATCAGCTACGCGACCGACGACGCGTCGCTGGTGGAGGCGTGCCGCCGCATTCAGGCCTTCTGTGCCGCGCTGACGTGAGCGGCGGCGGCGGCCCGCATATCCGCCCCGGCCGCGACGACGACGCGCCCGGTTTCATCGCGCTGATCGGCGCCTGCTGGGGCGAATACCCCGGCGTCGAGGTCGATGTCCCCGCGGAAGTGCCGGAGATCCACGCGCTGGCCAGCCACGTGGCCGGGCAGGGCGGCGCGCTGTGGACGGTGGAACAGGACGGCCGCGTGGTCGGCATGACGGCCACCTACCCGGACGGCGCCGCCTGGACCCTGTCCCGCGTGTACCTGGACGCGGGCCTGCGTGGCACCGGGCTTGGCCAACGCCTGCTGCGGCTTGCCGAGGATCACGCCCGCAACGGCGGCGCCGACCGCTTGGTGCTGTGGTCGGACGTGCTGTTCACCCGCGCCCATGCCTTCTACGAAAAGCACGGCTTACCTGCGCCGCGGCGGCTTGCGTGCGCTGGGCAATTCGTCGAACACGATCGAGGCCGGCTACGCCAAACCGCTGCGTGGGCTGGTGGTCGAGCAGGTGGACGTGGCCGCGGCCGAAAGTGCGGAGCGGGGGCTCGCCCGCATCCTCCAACTCAGCGTGGGTGACGGCTCCTTCGTGTCCTTCCTGCCGCCGCTGGCGCGGGACTCGGCGCTCGCCTTTTGGCGCGGGGTCACGCGCGCGGTCGGCGCGGGTGCCACGCATCTGTTCGTCGCCTGGCTGGACGGAGCGCTCGCCGGCACCGTGCAACTCGGGCTCGACATGCCGCCCAACCAGTCGCATCGCGGCGACATCCGCAAACTGCTGGTTGACCCGGCGATGCGCCGCCGCGGCGTGGCCCGCGCCCTGATGCAGGCGGCGGAGGCTGCGGCCAAAGCGGCTGGCCGCAGCCTCCTGGTGCTGGACACCCGCGTCGATGGTGGCGCCGACCGGCTGTATCGCGACCTTGGCTGGTCGGAGGCCGGGACCATCCCGGGCTACGCGCTGGACGCGCAGGGCAACGCACACGGGACGACCTTCTTCTTCAAGAACGCTCTGACGCGCGTCAGACCTCCTCGACCGCCCGGGCCGCGGCGTCGATCGCGTCGGCAATGGCGCGGATTTGCTCGGCCGTGGCGTCCTGCCCCTTCAAGCGCAGCCGCAATGCGGTTTGCAGGTTCTCCATCGCCCGCACCACGGGGGAGGGGGGACCACGCCGGGCCGCTGCCCCGGCATCGATCCGCCCCAGCACGTCGTTGGCCGCGGTGCGGTTGGCTTCCAGGAAGGCCAGCCCTTCGGGTGACAGGGTGTAAAGCTTGCGGCCCGCCCGCTCCTCGCTGACGACGGCGTGCCCCATTTCCTCCAGCAGCGTGAGGGTTGGGTAGACCACGCCGGGGCTCGGGCTGTAGCCGCCGCCGACCCGTTCCTCCAACGCCTTGATGATGTCGTAGCCGTAGCGCGGCTTTTCCGCGAGCAGGGCTACGATGACCAGGCGCAGGTCGCCATGCTCGAACAGCCTGGCCCTCGCGGCCGGGGCCGCCACGCCCGGGTCCACGGTGCCGATGATGGCCGAACCCGTCATGCGCCGCGTGGCGCCCGTGGTGGTCGTGGCCGGGGTGGTTCATCCTAAATCGCATACTTGCTCTCCAATGCTATCGCGATATGTCGCGTAATTAAGACATATCGCGATAGCATTGGGAGTCAAGGGGGCTGAACTCGGCAGCACGCGGCGAACCTGCATTGAATTTATATGCTGATCCGGCGTCTACGATGCCCGTCACTGTTCGAGGCATCATCTTGGTTCGTTTTCCCTCTGCGCCGCGCTGGTTCTCGCATGCCTGTCCGGGACGGCCATGGCGCAGGACAAGGATGCCAACGTCAACCCGAACCCACCCGCGGCGCCGGACAAGAGCGATTACACGCTGTTCCACCCCACGCCGGATGCGCAGTTGCGTTCGTTCAACACGGACCGGCCGACGAAAAGCAACTCGCCGGTGACGGTGGACGCCGGGCACTTCCAGTATGAAACGGATTTGTTCAACTACACCCACTCCAACGCCGGCGGGGCTGCCACGCGCACCTACCAGGCGTTCGATCCGGTGGTGAAGGTCGGCCTGACCAACCGGATCGACCTGGAATTGCAGTTCACCGGCTACAATTGGATCGACGGGACAAGCGGTGGCCAGACCTTCCATGCCGACGGCGTGGGTGACCTGCTGCTCCGCACCAAGATCAACCTGTTCGGCAACGAAGGCGGCCCTGCCGCCGCGCTCATCCCCTACGTGAAGTTCCCCACCGCGCACCAGCCGATCGGCAACAACACGGTGGATGGCGGCATCATCCTGCCGATCAGCTACCCGTTGCCCGGCGACTTCACCCTGCTGGTGGAGCCGGAGGTGGACGTGATCCGCAACGCCACCAATGGCGGCCACCACTTCAACTTTGCCCAGTTGCTCAACATCGCCCACCCGATCGGCACGCAGGTGACGGTGTATGGCGAAATCTACTCCTCGCTCGGCACAGACAAATTCACGCCGCCGATCTACACGGCGGATGCCGCGATCGCCTGGGTGGTGAAGGACAATCTGCAGTTGGACGCCGGCGTCAATGTCGGGCTGAACCGGAATGCACCGAACCTGCAACTCTACACCGGCCTGTCGCAGCGGTTCTGAGCGCGGGTTGGGCGCCGTCTGGTTTCCGGGGGCCGTAGCCAACGACGTCGCGCTGGGTCATGGATCAACCGTCGCTGCGGCAGGGAGGACGGCGCGGATGCGGATGAAGGGCAAGACGGCCATCGTCACCGGGGCGGCCTCCGGCATTGGCTGGGCGACGGCGGCGCTGCTGCTGGCAGAGGGCGCGGCGGTGCTGGCGGTGGATGTGCAGCCGGGCGCGCCGGACGGCTGCCAGACGCTGATCGCCGATGTGACGGACGAAGCGGCGGCGGAGCAAGCGGTGGCTGCGCTGGGCCAGGTGGACGTGCTGGTGACCGCCGCCGGCATCTCCCGCGGCAAGCCGGCCGGCGACACGGCGATGGCGGATTGGGACGCCGTAATGGCAACCAACGTCACCGGCACCTTCGTGTGGATCCGCGCCTGCCTGCGCCCGATGGTGCAGGCTGGCCGGGGCAGCATCGTCACGGTGGCAAGCCAACTCGCCCGCGCCGGCGGCCGCAACAACGCCGCCTACGTCACGTCGAAGGGTGCGGTGATCGCCCTGACCAAGAGCGGTGGCGCTGGACTACGCCACCGCGGGCGTTCGCTGCAACGCGGTGCTGCCCGGCGCGATCGACACGCCGCTGCTCGCCCGCTCCATGGCCCGCGCCGCCGACCCGGACGCTGCCCGCGCTGCCTCCCTGGCCCGGCACCCGATGGGGCGCTTCGGCCTGCCGGAGGAGGTCGCCCGCTCCATCCTGCATTTGGCCAGTGACGAAAGCGGCTTCGTGACGGGGATCGAGATGCCGGTCGATGGCGGGTGGCTGGCCGGGTAGACACGCTGACGATCGTCCGATCCTCCACGCAAGGCGAAACCAAACTGATTCACAGACCTGCAGCGCGCTAAGAAGCGGATTTGATGCGACGAGTAGGTTTACCACCAATTACGTGACTACGTGACGAGGTCAAACGCAAACGATCTCAGCGTAGCTCAATCTGAGACGTAATGAAGGCGCTGTGGGCCCGCTGCCATCGCAACTACGGCGTCCATCAGGTCCGTTGTGACATCAGACCAGGTTCGCAGCCGCAACTCTGTTGCAATGCGCGCCTCGAGCTCCCGGCGCCTTGGCGCATCCGTAATCAGCGTTCGAAGCGCGGCCGTTATCGCCGCGGTATCCATCGGATCAACGTATACGGCCAAGCTGCCACCGGCCTCCGGGATCGCTCCTGCATTTGATGCCAAACAGACTTTGTTGAAGGCAAGGCTTTCGCCGACGGGCAAGCCCCAGCCCTCATCCAAGGACAGGAAGACGGTGAATAGGCACCGCGCATAGAGCGTTGCTAGCCTCTCGTCTGAAACATCGCTGATCAGCGCGATCTTGCCCGTGCTAGCGCAGAGCGCAGTCAGGCGCTCCAGGTCCGACGGCGCTAGCCATCCAAGCCTCCCAACGATCAGTAAGGTCGGCATCCGCGTTATGTCAGCGGCGAGGCGCGCCCAAGCCTCGGCAAGCCGAAGCTGATTTTTGCGCGGTTCGATAGTCCCGACGCAGAGAGCAAACCCGTGCTCGTAAATCGAACTGAGTGAGTCGTCACTAACGAGCCTTGAACCCGTGCATGAGTCGAGTTGGTGGGCCAGAGTGACCACGTGGATCGGCGGCAATGCACTGGATTGCGTTACACTAAATGCCTCGAGACGACGCCGTGTCGAATGGGAGATAGTCAGCACCGCGTGCGCCTGTCGCAACACTGTGGGCAGGGCGGATGAAAAGTTTCGCGCCGTCTGCTCCTCGCAAAGCTCCGCTTTATCGACGGGTATGAGGTCGTAGAGAAGCGGCACGTAGCTAAACTTCGCTTCCCGGTGAAGCTCGGCAAAGCTGGTTCCGTATTGGTCACTCCAAAAGCAGCCAAGGTTAATTAGTAGGTCTTCCGCCTCCAGAGACGTCAATTCCGCCTGATTCTGCAGTGCTTCTGCAAGGTGCTGTCGTATACTTGTCTGTTGTGAACCCGGCTGCTGGGCTTTGCCCCCGACTAAGGTTTCGAGACCTGCGCGATTGATTGCCCATGGTCGACCATAAACACGATCGATCATGACGAAGGTGGAATGGGTCGACTTCTCCAGCAACTCTCTAACAATGCATTGCTGTACTCGCTGGATGCCTGTCAGCCCGTGACCGCCCACGCAGGCATCGAGATAGTCGCTGATATCATAGAAGTGTCTGCTGTGTAGCGTTCCTTGCAGCAGGCGCGGAGACGTCTTTAATGTTTCGAAATCGAGCGTCAGATGTTTTGCAAAAAAAAACTCTTATTCTGCCGATAGAGATCTGCCCACAACGGACGTGCCTCTATGCTCCGCCCAAGGCGCTGCAATAGGTCGGCGAGGTGGATTGCCACATCAGATGGCTCCACCTCTAAACGTTTGGCGACACGATAGGCATACACTGCATCCTCGAAGAGCAAGGCTTCCTTCAGCATGTGACCGAGCTGAAGCCAAATCTCCGCCTGATGCGGGTGCGCGGCCAAGTGAGCGCTGTAGTGTCGCGCAGCCTCGCGCCACTTCTTTTTGTCTCGTTGGCGGTCGCCCAGTAGAACGTTATCGATGGCTGGTGCTGCGTCCCGCTGATCCAGCTTACCGTTCGCCGATACCGCAGCGCTTTCGTTTAGAGCCTCGGCTTGATGCTCTTGCTTCGAAGCGACGCTTGCATGTTCCATGCGATTTAACAGCGAAGTTAGATGTAGTCGTGCATCAGTATCGGCCGGTGCACTCGATACAGCGTTGCTGTAGGCTTGCAGTGCCTCATCAAGATGCTCTAATTCCTTCAAGGCATGGCCAAACTGCACTAGGATGGCGGTGTCGCTTTGATTGTAAGCTAAATACGGGCGATATAGGCTGACTGCCTGCGCCCATTCATGTTTGCGCATGGCTGCGTCGCCTTGATCGCGAAACTTACGAACTCGGCCGTGTCTCGTCATGCTGAAGAACAGGTTGCGTTTGAACATTCTAGTCAATCCTGCCTCAAAAACACTTTCCGATGTCCCGCAACCAAGTCGTCGATCTCCCCGCCAAGAGTGCTGAGCGTTGCAGACCACAGCAAGCTGTTTAGACGCTCCGCCTGCCTGCGATTAAGCGTTGGCCGTGTGTCGAAGCCGCCGCGCAAGACCTTCGTAAGGGTGTCACGAAACTCTGCCGCTGTCTCGCGCACGAGCATAAACGGCATGTCCAAGAAGGCTTCATAACCGCGGACGGCTTTTGGCGTGCAAATAACCAACTTCCGATTATACAGCGCTTCGGCCATTTTTATGTTTGTCCCACCGCCTTCGGTGATCGGCGCGAGGATTACCTCTGCCTGTTCGATGAGCGTGCTTAGTCCACCTTGATCCTGTGCACCGACCAATATAGATCGGGCAAGATTAATCCCGATGTTTGCCCGAAATGCGGGATCAATACGAAGTAGATTGCACACTCCACCAACGACTACAATAGCTTCAGTCGGCGAAAGGAACCCGAGCGTGGGTCCCAGCATGTTCATGAAGCCGCTGGCATTAGGTGGATGCGCCGACCCGACAAATAGGGCCGTTCTCCGTCCCCTCAACTCCTTGGACCAGTATTCCAACCCGCCAACCGGGCCGCGGGGCCAAATGCCATTTGGCGCAATCGCCAACTGTCTCGCAGTTGTTCGAAAGATCGCCGCATCGGCCTCATTGACGGCGATAACCAAGTCGGCGTTTGCGACAAGATCCATCTCCAGTTCGCCAACTAGTGAAACGGTTGAGGCCGAGACAGGTGCTGCGCCACGCGATACGGTTTCGCCGATGAGCGAATGCTCCACATTTTGCGAGGAGTAGACGATCGGAGTGCCACGGAAACGTTCCGAAGCAGAGCGCAACTGCTTAATGACCGGCCACATCCAGCAATGCTCAAGCTGGATTATGTCAGGTTCAAATCCCCGGATCAGCGCTAACACCCGGTCACAAGCTTCTACGTCCCGTAGTAAGAAATCAGGAGCGTTAAGGTCGGTACGGCCTCCGCTCGATAGCAGTGCGTTGATGAACGGCCAACTGAAGTGGATGTTCCAGTCCGATGACGGTTCATCCGGGTACTCGTCGGCCCGGTATAGGGCGAGGTGACGAACCTCATGCCCGTGAGCACGATAGATTTGCTGGATCGCGTTGACCCGAACCTGGCCTCCGTGGCGCGGCACCGCCACTGGATAGGTACAGAGAGAAAGGACCCGCGCCATTCTAATGCGCCGTCGCGGTAACCACCGCATTGGGTCTTGAAGACACGACCGATGTCGAAGTAACGGAAATCACAAATCGCTCCATCGCAGTCTGCCATGAAAGCGAGCGATATTCGCGCTTGATGCGGTCTTCATGAAGCGCAACGGCGTCCCGCTCACGCATGTAGTGACCGATGCTTTTTGTCCAAGCAACTGTGTCTAATGGATCGATCATTTCAGCAAAGCCTTGCGCCGCTTCTGGAATGGACGAGTTGTCTGATGTGATGCAGAACTTCCCACGCGCTAAACTTTCCGCTACCGGCAATCCCCAGCCTTCATATAGCGATGGGTAAACAGTAAAGCATGAATTGCGGTAAAGCCAGTCTAAGTCAGCGTCAGATACTTCAGTCAATATGCGAAGGAACTCGGGATAGAGGTGTTCTGCTGCCTGCATCATCTGGATTAGGTCGGTCGAGTTCCAGCCATGCCGCCCAACGATTACAAGCGGAACTAGGCACTCGCGATCACTTTGAAATAACATGCGCCACACGTGGAACAGCATCGCGTGATTTTTCCGAGGTTCGATCGTGCTCACGTAGAGGACGAACTCACTGGGTTTTAAGATGTTCCGTACCAGTGACGATCCTTCATGAGTTTCGGTTTGATCCACCCCTAGCTCAATTCTATGCAAAACCGGCATCGGAAGTTCGTACTTGCGCAAGTACTTGTCTACGTCGTTTAGCGTAGAATCCGAAATACAATATAGAGCATCAGCAGTCCAAGCGGCATCAAGAAGGTAGCGTGGAAAACGGATGTTCATGCCGGGTACGCAGAACTCCGGGATCAGTACAGGCACAATGTCGTAAATTACCTGGATCATCGCAATTTGAGTGCTTTGTTTAAGCGCGTAGATAAGTTCGAGGAAATTTCCATCCCACAGCAAGCCAGCGCTGATAATAACGTCGCCATCATACAATTCGAGTCGTTCTGGCGCGTTGTTTTGGACAGACGCTATGGCATCAGCCTGTTCCGGTAATTCGTCAAGGCGAACTTGTAAGGACCGCAGGAAGTGTTTGAAGTCTTCGTCACTGGCCGTCTCCGGCGCAGATGCTGAGCTGTTGGATATCATAAGCGGCTTTCGCAGCTTTCTGCCATGATCACTTTCGATCCCTAAAATGTCCGCGGCGTCGGCCCGAGAGATCAAGAGCAGAACACCCGTTGACTTCTCAAATCGAAAAAAGTCTACATCATGATCTGCGGCAAAGAATGCCTTCCCAATCTCACGCTCTGTTCGGACGATCCCAACCGCATTGCGCCCCCGATATTCGTGGCTCGTTGTAAGGTCAATAAGGTATCTGGCCTCGGTCATCGTCTTCCTAGTGGAACATGTTACAACGGGCGGCATGAACACTTATGTCAGTGGTCGTTCGGTTTTCACCATCGAAGCAGCCTCTCAAGCGCTTGGCCGACGACACTTTCTATGGTCTCGAGTGCTACATCTGCCTCTTAGAAGGATTGCAGTCAAATCTGCTAGGCCGTCGTCGGAGATCACTTGGTTACATCGAAAATTCTGGCTCCGCTGGATACCAGGCTAGCTTGACTCTCCTGAGGGGCTGCGTGACTTGGGAGTTGCTCAGCCTAATTGTCACCGGATGACCTCTGGTCTTCACCCGTCTTCTGCCCGTAGAAAGCCGTCCGTGGTCTTCGGATACGCCCAGTAGGTGGCTTGAGAGCACCTAGTATAACGACAATCCTTGAGTCGATCCATTCACGGCGGCATGGAAACAAACAATTCAACGGCAGTACCGCTCTTCAGGGCACCTCCCGCGCCTTCGTCGCCAGACACGTCGGCCCGTTCGTTCATCACGTCGCCGGCGTGGCCGCGGACCCATTTCCATTCGATCGTGTGCAGCTTCGCGGCGTCTAACAAGCGACGCCACAGGTCCATGTTGGCCACCGGGTCGCCGGCGGCCGTGCGCCAGTTCTTGCGGACCCAGCCGGTGTGCCAGCGCGTGATGCCGTTGCGGACGTACTCGCTGTCCGTGTGCAAGACCACGCGGCACGGCCGGGTCAATGTTTCCAGCGCCGCCGCGGCGGCGGTCAGCTCCATGCGGTTGTTGGTGGTGGTCCGGGTCCGCCCCCGTCAACTCCCGTTCCACGTCGCGGAAGCGCAGGATCGCCGCCCAGCCGCCCGGGCCGGGATTGGGCTTGCACCCGCCGTCCGTCCAAATCTCCACCGGCGGCGGCGCGTCAGAGTCCGTAGGCATGTTCATCCGTGGCATCCAGGTGGAACCGCAGGCGGCCGAGATAGTCCAGCGGGTCCTTGCGCGTGACCAGCGCGTCGGGGGGCGTGTTCACCCAGTCGTACAGCCGGGTCAGCAGGAAGCGGATCGCGGCCCCCTGGCACAGCACGGGTAGCGCGGTCCGCTCGGCCGGGCTCAGCGGACGGCTGCGCCGCATACGCGTTCAGCATGGCGCGGGCCTTGGTGACGTTGAATTGCATGTCCGGCTCGAAGCACCAGGCGTTGAGGCAAACCGCGAGGTCATAGGCATACAGATCCGTCGCGGCGAAATAGAAGTCGATCAGGCCGGACAACTGCCCGTCCAGGAAGAACACGTTGTCCGGGAACAGATCGGCGTGGATGTGGCCGCGCGGCAAGGCTCCGGGCCAAGTGGCGAGGATGCGGTCCAGTGCATCGCCGCCAACTGCCCGGCCAGACCGGGCTGCACCTCGTCCGCCCGGGGCAGGCAGCGCGCCAGCAGCGGTCGGCCAGCCGGCGGGGCCGAGGGCGTTCGGGCGTTCGGCGGCATAACCCGCACCCGCGAGGTGCAAGGCCGCGAGCGCAGCCCCCACCGGAGCGCAATGCGTCGGCCGCACCCGGCGCGGCCACACGCCCGGCAGGAACGTCGTCACGCAAGCCGGCCGCCCGGCGAGCTGCCGCAGCGACAGCACCATCCCGCGCCCGCACCGGCTGCGGGCAGGTGATGCCGCCGCGAACCAGATGCTCCATCAGGCCCAGGAACCAAGGCAGCTCGGCCGGGTCCACCCGCTTCTCATACAGCGTCAGGATGAAATCGCCCGCGCTGGTGCGCAGCGAGAAGTTGCTGTTCTCAACCCCTTCGGCGATGCCGCGGAAGGCGACGACGGTTCCCAACTCGTACTCGGCGATGAAGCTGGCGAGCGCTTCGTCCGTCACCTCGGTGTAGACGGCCATCCGCGCTACCCGCCCGGATGGGCTGGCGAACCGGCGGCATCAGGACAGGGGGGCGGGCAGCTTGAAGATCACGTCTTCTTCGGTCACCCGGCGTTCCTCGATCCCCAACGTATAGCGCTCCGCCAAATGGGTGATCATTTCCTGCACCAGCGCCTCGGGTGCGGAGGCGCCGGCTGTCAGCCCCAGCGTCTCGACATTATCCATCAGCGTCCAGTCGAGATCGCGCGCCCGGGGCACCAGCACGGCGCGCTTGGCACCCGCCCGCTCCGCCACTTCGCGCAGCCGTTGGGAGTTGGAGGAGTTCGGGCTGCCGATCACGATCACCAGGTCGCAATCCGCCGCCACGGCCTTCACCGCCGCCTGGCGGTTGGTGGTGGCGTAGCAGATGTCTTCCCGCTTCGGTCCCTCGATGCCGGGGAACCGGGTGCGCAGCACGTCCACGATCTCCGCCGTGTCGTCCACCGACAGGGTGGTCTGCGTGATGAAGGCCAGTGGCCCGGGCGCGGGCTGCACCTGGGTGGCTTCGTCCGCGTCCTGCACCAGGGTCACGGCGCCGGGCGGCAGTTGGCCCATGGTGCCGACGACTTCCGGGTGGCCGGCATGGCCGATCATCAGGATGTGCCGCTGCTCGGGGCCGCCATTGCCGAAATGCCGCTCCGCTTCCCGGTGCACCTTGCTGACCAGCGGGCAGGTGGCGTCGTAGTAATGCAGGTGCCGCCGCTCCGCTTCCTGCGGGACGGCCTTTGGCACGCCGTGGGCGGAGAACACGACGTGTGCGTCGGGCGGCACCTCGTCCAACTCCTCCACGAACACGGCGCCCTGTGCTTCCAGCGCTTCCACCACGGTGCGGTTATGCACGATCTCGTGGCGGACATAGACGGGGGCCCCGAAGCGCCGGATGGCTTCCTCGACGACTCGGATGGCACGGTCCACCCCGGCGCAGAAGCCGCGCGGGCCGGAAAGCAGGATGCGTAGGGGGCGTTTTTCGGCCATGTTGTCCGCGGTGACTGTGGCGGGCAGTATATGCCTCCCCACCCGTCCTGTCACAACCCGGCCGTCCCGTCGCGCCGTGGGGACGCCCTGCCGGAGTCGCCGATGCCCGTTGCCACCCACCCCCGTCCCCTGCGCCGCATCTGCCGTGCGCTGTTCTCCGCCTGTCCCGGCACGGGGCTGCTGCTGCTTGCCACCGCGGGGCTCGCCGGCTGCGGCCCTACGCTGCCGAAGTTCGCCCCGGCTTGCCCGCAAACGGGAATCCTACGCGACGGCGCGGACCTGACCCAGTTTCGCGGCAACGGCACCGACCTGACGGACATGATCGTGGACGGCCGCATCACCGGGCTGTCCGGCAAATGCTCCCTGGACGACCTGACGCATCTGCACACCGTGATTTCCGTCGGCATGGACCTGACGCGCGGCCCGGCGGCGCCTGGCCGGCAGGTGGGCGTGACCTACTTCATCTCCGTGTCCCGCGGCGACACCATCCTCGACAAGAAGGACTACACCTTCAACGTCGCATTCCCCGCCAATTCGGAGCGGGTGCGGCTTACCGGTGACCAGATCGACCTCGTCCTGCCGGTCAACGACAAGCTGTCCGGCGAGAGCTATCGCGTGCTGGTCGGCTTCCAGTTGACGCCGGACCAATTGGCCTTCAACCGAAAGCGCGGCGTGCGCTAGAAGCTGGGATCGTTGCTGCTACACTCGTCCCGACTCCGTTCCGATGAAAGGTCCCCCCATGGTCGCTTCCGGCCGCTTCCGCGCCCTCCTGCTCGCCGGTGCTGCCTTGCTGGGGGCGGGCCTGGCGACCGGCGCCACCGCCAAGACGCTGGTCTACTGCTCGGAAGGCTCGCCGGAGAACTTCAACCCGATGATCAACACCACCGGGACCACGTTCGATGCCACTCGGCCCGTCTACAGCCAGTTGGTGCAGTTCAAGCATGGCAGCACCGATTTGGAGCCGGGCCTGGCGGAACGCTGGGACGTTTCGGCGGACGGCAAGGTCTTCACCTTCCACCTGCGCCACGGCGTGAAGTGGCACAGCAACGCCCAGTTCAAGCCCACGCGGGACTTCAACGCGGATGACGTGCTGTTCTCCTTCAACCGGCAAGGCAAGGAGGATTCGCCGTATCACAAGGTATCCGGCGGCTCGTACGATTATTACGGGGACATGGGATTCGCCAAGCTGATCACCGCCATCGACGCAGTGGACCCGTACACCGTGCGCTTCACCTTGTCGGAGCCGCAGGCGCCTTTCCTGGCGGATTTGGCGATGGACTTCGCCTCGATCCAGTCCGCCGAATATGCCGACGTGCTGATGAAGGCCGGCAAGCCCGAGCAGATCGACCAGGTGCCGATCGGCACCGGGCCGTTTTCCTTTGTCGCCTACCAGCGCGATGCGACCATCCGCTATCGCCGGTTCGACGAGTTCTGGGGCCCGAAGGCCAAGCTGGACGCGCTGGTGTTCTCCATCAACAAGGACCCGGCGGTGCGCCTGGCCAAGCTGCGGGCCGATGAGTGCCAGATCATGGCCTACCCGTCGCCGGCGGACCTGCCTGGTATCAAGATCGACCCGAAGCTGGACCTGATGTCGCTGCCGGGCCTGAACATCGGCTACCTTGCCTTCAACAACGGCAAGAAGCCGTTCGACGACAAGCGCGTGCGGCAGGCGGTCAACATGGCCATCGACAAGCAGGCGATCCTGACCGCGGTGTATGGCGGCGCCGGGCAGTCCGCCAAGAACCTGATCCCGCCGACCATGTGGTCGTATGACGACGCGGTGACGGACTACCCGCACGACCCGGACGCCGCCAAGAAGCTGCTGGCCGACGCCGGCTTCCCCAACGGGTTCGAGACCGATCTGTGGGCGATGCCGGTGCAGCGCCCGTACAACCCGGATGCGCGCCGCGTCGCCGAGCTGATGCAGGCGGATTTGATGAAGGTCGGCATCCGCGCCCGCATCGTCAGTTATGAATGGGGCGAGTATCGCAAGCGCGTGCAGGCGGGCGAGCACCAGATGGCAGAATTGGGCTGGACCGGCGACAACGGCGACCCGGACAATTTCTTCACCCCGCTGGCAAGCTGCGCCGCGGCGCGGGTGGGCGGCGGCAGCGCGTCCAAATGGTGCAACAAGGATTTCGACGCCTTGATCCAGAAGGCGGCGACGCTGCCCACCCAAGCGGACCGGGCCAAGCTGTACGAGCAGGCGCAGGTGATCATGCACGAGGAGGCGCCCTTCTTCCTGATCGCGCATTCCGTCGCCTTCCAGCCGCTGCGCAAGAACGTGACCGGCTACACGATGAGCCCGTTGGGCGCCCATTTGTTCGACCAGGTCGACCTGAACTGAGCGCTTGATCCGCCTGCTGGCCCGGCGGCTGGCGCTGATCGTCCCGACCCTGGTCGGCGTCACGCTGCTGGGCTTCCTCCTCGTGCACGCCGTGCCGGGCGACCCGATCGAGGTGCGCACCGGCGAACATGGCATCTCGCCGGAGCGGCTGGCCTATTTCCGGCACGAGCTGGGGCTGGACCAGCCGTTGTGGAAGCAATTCGCCGATTACGAGTGGCAGTTGCTGCACGGCGACATGGGCCACTCCCTGGTGACGCAGGAAAGCGTCTGGACCGAGTTCACCACCTTCTTCCCCGCCACGGTCGAACTGGGCGTCTGCGCGATGCTGTTCGCCCTGGTGATCGGGCTGCCGCTGGGGGTGATCGCGGCGGTGCGGCGCGGCTCGCCGCTGGATTACGGGCTGATCGGGATTTCGGTGACGGGCGCCTCCATGCCGATCTTCTGGTGGGGGCTGATGGCGATCCTGGTGTTCTCCGTGGCGCTGGGCTGGACGCCCGTGTCCGGCCGCATCGACGAGCTATACTATGTGGAACCCCATACCGGGTTCCTGCTGATCGACAGCCTGTTCTTCAGCGACGACAAGGGCGCGTTCGTATCCGCTCTGCGCCACCTGATCCTGCCGACCATCGTGCTGGGCACCATTCCGCTGGCCACGATCGCGCGCATGACCCGTTCCGCCATGCTGGAGGTGTTGGGCGAGGATTACGTGCGCACCGCGCGGGCGAAGGGCCTGTCGCCGGGCCGCGTCGTCGTGGTGCACGCGCTGCGCAACGCGCTGATCCCCGTGGTGACGGTACTGGGGTTGCAGGTCGGTTCCCTGCTGGGCGGCGCGATCCTGACGGAAACGGTGTTCTCCTGGCCGGGCGTCGGGCATTGGCTGGTGGAGAGTGTGCAGCGCCGCGACTACAACGTGCTGCAAGGCGGCACGCTGCTGATCGCGATCCTGGTCATGCTGGTCAATCTGGGGGTGGACGTGCTGTACGGCGTGCTGAACCCGCGGTTGCGGCGGTGACTGCCCGCCGCGGCAAGGAAAGGACCAACGCATCGTGAGCCGCATCGCCTACGTCAACGGCCGCTACGTGCCACAATCCGAGGCCAGCGTGAACGTGGAAGACCGCGGCTTCCAATTCGCGGATGGCGTCTACGAGGTGCTGTACATGGCGGGCGGGCGCTTCCTGGACGAGGAGCTGCACATGCGTCGGCTGGAACGCTCCTTGAACGAGATCAGCATCGCGCCGCCGATGGGCCGCCGCGCCATGATGCACGTGGTCCGCGAAGTCACCCGGCGCAACCGGCTGCGCGACGGGCTGGCCTACATGCAGATCACGCGCGGCGTGGCACGCCGGGACCACGCGTTTCCCGCCCGGCCGATCCCTGCGGCGATGGTGGTAACCTGCCGCCGTACGCCGCCCTTCCCCAAGGATCCCGAGGCCTGGGCGGGCAGCGCGATCTCGGCGTCGGACCAGCGATGGGAGCGATGCGACATCAAGTCGACCGGGCTGCTCGCCAACGTGCTGGCCAAGCAGGCCGCGCGCGAGGCCGGCGCCTATGAGGCGATCCTGATCGATCGCGACGGCATCGTCACGGAAGGGTCGTCGACCACGGTGTGGGTGGTGGACGCGGCGGGCGTGCTGCGCACCCGGCACCTGAGCCACGCCATCCTGCCAGGCTGCACCCGCGCCTCGCTGCTGGCGCAGATGGCGGCGGCGGGGCTGCACGGCGAGGAGGGGGCGGTCAGCGAGGCCGAGCTGCGCGGCGCACGGGAGGTCTTCGTCACCAGCGCCACCTCGTTCGTCAAGCCGATCACCCGCCTGGATGGCGCCCCGGTGGGCGACGGCACGGTCGGACCGGTGACGCGCCGCTTATTCGCCTTGTTCGCCCAACATGTCACGGGGATGGCGAACGCGCGGGAATAGACAGTGTACGTGACGCTTGCTTTGACCGGGCGGATGGCTACATTTGTGCGGCGCGATCGGGACCTGTGTGCCCGATACGGTGACAAAAAGTCGGACTTGGCTAGAACAACAACAATATAAGGATTGGCATTATGGCCAGTGAAAAGTCGCAGAACGTGCAGGACGTGTTCCTGAACCACGTCCGCAAGAGCAAGGCCCCGGTTACAGTATTCCTGGTGAATGGCGTGAAGCTGCAGGGCATCATCACCTGGTTCGACAACTTCTCCGTGCTGCTGCGGCGCGACGGACACACCCAGCTCGTCTACAAGCACGCGATCAGCACCGTCATGCCCGGTGCCCCGATCCAATTGTTCGACGCGACCAAGGCCGAAGCGGGCGCCCCGACCTCAACCGCGATGGCGCGGGAGATGCTGACTGCCGACGCAGCGGTCTGACGCAACGGTCCGCCCCACGCGGGCGGCCGTCATCCTGCCATGGGAGCGGCCGGACCGGGCCGACGTCCCGCGCGCTGCGGAGGCCAGGCTGGCGGAAGCCGTCGGCCTTGCCGTGTCAATCGGCTTGGTGGTGGTCCACACCGCCATCCTGCCGCTCCGCACCCGGCGGCCCTCGACCTTGTTGGGCGAGGGCCAGGCCGCGGCGCAGCACGAGGCGCTGGAGGCAGGGGATGTCGCGGTCGCGGTGGTGGACGCCGCGTTGACCCCGGTGCAGCAGCGCAATCTGGAGCGCGCCTGGGGCTGCAAGGTCATCGATCGCACCGGCCTGATCCTGGATATCTTCGGTGAGCGCGCCCGCACCAAGGAAGGCTCCTTGCAGGTGGAACTCGCCCATCTGGACTACCAGCGCAGCCGCCTGGTGCGGTCCTGGACCCACCTTGAACGGCAGCGCGGCGGCTTCGGCTTCCTGGGTGGCCCCGGCGAGACGCAGATCGAGGCCGACCGCCGCCTGATCACCGACCGCATCGTCCGCTTGAAGAAGGATCTGGAGCAGGTCCGGCGCACCCGCGGCCTGCACCGCAGCGCCCGCACCCGCGTGCCGTTTCCCGTGGCGGCGCTGGTGGGCTACACCAACGCCGGCAAGTCCACCCTGTTCAACGCGCTGACCGGCGCTGCCGTGCACGCGCAGGACCAGCTCTTCGCCACGCTGGACCCCACCATGCGGGGCCTGCGGCTGCCATCCGGCCGCCGGGCGATCCTGTCGGACACGGTGGGCTTCATCAGCGAACTGCCGACCGAGCTGGTGGCCGCCTTCCGCGCCACGCTGGAGGAGGTGGCGGAGGCAGACGTGATCCTGCACGTCCGCGACGTGGCGCATCCGGACAGCGCGGCGCAGCGGGCGGACGTCGTCGCGGTGCTGGAAGGCATGGAGGCGGACGGCACGCTGGACGCCGATTGGCGCAGCCGCACCGTCGAGGTGCTCAACAAGGCCGATCTGCTGGGTGGCATCGCCCAGGTGCCATTGCGCGACGGCGCCGTGCCCGTATCGGCGGTCACGGGGGAGGGGGTGCCGGCACTGCTCGCCACCGTGGACGCGCGCATCGCCGCGGGGATGGAGCAGGCGGAGTACACGATCCCGCCGGATGACGGCGCCCGGCTCGCCTGGCTGTATCAGCACGGCGAAGTGGTGGCGCGCGCCGACGCCGACGACGCGATCCGGCTGCGCGTGCGCCTGTTGCCGGCCGACCGCGCCCGGTTCGAGCATCTCGCGTGATCGACGCCGCCACCTGGGAGGAGGTCGTCACCCTGCTGCGGCTGGCGGCGCGGACGGAGATCATGCCCCGGTTCCGCAAGCTGCGGCCGGACATGGTGCACGAGAAATCCAGCCCGTCCGACCTGGTGACCGAGGCCGACGTGGCGGCGGAGGACGTGATCACGCGCGGCCTGCACCGCCTGTTTCCCGGCTGCCTGGTGGTGGGGGAGGAAGCCTGTGCCGCCGACCCGGACCTGCTGGGGCGGCTGGCGGGCGCCGAGCTGGCGTTCGTGGTGGACCCGATCGACGGCACCGCGAACTACGTCGCCGGACTGCCCTTGTTCGGCGTCATGGCCGCCTGCGTGGCCGCCGGCCAGGTCGTGGCCAGCGCGATCCTGGAGCCGGTGGGCGACACCACCGCCACCGCGCTGCTGGGCGGCGGTGCCTGGATGGCGGACGCGGAGGGCGGCCGCACCCGGCTCCACGTGGCGTCTCCGGCCAAGCCTGGGTCGATGACGGGGTGCGTGTCTTGGCGCTACATGCCGGAGCCGATGCGCGGCACCGTAATGCGCAACATGGTGCGGCTGGGGGTGTCCTGCGATTACCGCTGTGCGGCGCACCAGTACCGCATGCTGGCCGCCGGGCACGCCGACTACATGGTGTTCAACCGCCTGCTGCCGTGGGATCACCTGCCGGGCTGGCTGCTGCACCAGGAGGCCGGCGGCTTCTCGGCGCATTTCGACGGCTCGCCATTGGCCGCGAGCGACCTCACCGGCGGGCTGATCTGCGCGGCCGACCGGGCGAGCTTCGACGCGCTGTCTGCGACGCTGTTCGCGGGCTGACTGGCGGCTACGTCCTGCTTGCCTCGGGGATGCGCAGCCTTGTAGGCTCGGCGGCGCCGTTCAACGCCAGACCACGGGAGGGCTGGATGCACGCGTATAACCAGCGCCACCCCAGAGGTCCTGTTTCCGCCCTGCGATAGCTTTTCGCAGGGCAGCCCGCCCGAAGCCACGTCGCTTTCGTTCCGGACTGTCCTTGTCCCAGCTGCCTGGCCACGCGCGTCGGCCAGCGCCCGAACGGATACCTGTCGACATGGCTCTTATCAGCTTGCGTGACCTCGGCATGGTCACGCCGGGTCCCTTGTTCCAGCATCTTTCCTTCAACTTCGGCCCGGGTGACCGCGTCGGCGTGGTCGCGGCGAATGGCGCGGGCAAGTCCACCCTGTTGCGCTGCATAGCTGGCTTGACCGAGCCGGACGCGGGCAGCGTCGTACTGTCCCGCGGGGCCAGCCTGGGCTTCGTCGAACAGGATGTGCCGCTCCATCTGCTCGGCCTGTCCTTGCAGGAGGTTTTGCGCCGCGCCCTGCCGGCCGCCGACCGCGCACAGGCGGCTTGGCGCGTCGGCGCCGTGCTGGACGAGTTCGATGCCCCCGAGGCGCTGCATGACCGCCCGCTGGCGGCGCTCAGCGGCGGCTGGCAACGGTTGGCGTTGCTCGCGCGCGTTTGGATCACCCGGCCCGACGCCTTGCTGCTGGACGAACCGACCAACCACCTGGACGTGGAAAAGATCGCGCTGCTGGAGCGCTGGATCGGCGGCCCGGCGGCCCAGACACCAACGCTGGTGGCCAGCCACGACCGCAGCTTCCTGGACGCATGCACCACCCACACGCTGTTTCTGCGTCCGGGGCTGAGCCAGCTTTACGCCCACCGCTACAGCCAGGCGCGCGCCCTGCTCGCCGAGCACGACGCGGCACAGGACCGCAAGCACGCGAAGGACGCCAAGGAGGTGGCGCGCCTGCGCCGCAACGCCGGGGCGCTGCGCAACATCGGCGTCAACAGCGGCAGCGATCTGTTGCAGAGGAAGTCCATGCAGCTTCGGGACCGTGCCCAGCAGTTGGAAGCCACGCTGCGCCCGGCCCATGCCGACCGCCACGGCGACATCCGCCTGGCGAGCAGCGTCACGCATGCCAAGGTGCTGGTGGCGATCCGCAACCTGGCCGTCACTGCGCCGGACGGCCAGACCCTGTTCCACATCGCCAAGCTGGACGTCCGCCAAGGAGACCGGCTCGTGCTGCTGGGCCGCAACGGCGTCGGCAAGTCGCAGTTGATCCGTCTGCTGCACCATGCCGCGGTCGAGCCGGTGCCGGGCGTGCAGATCAGCCCCAGCGCCGTGCTTGGCTATGCCGACCAGGGTATGGCGCACCTCCCGGACGGGCAGACCCCGCATCGCTTCATCGCCGCGCGACCGGGCATCGGTGACGGCCAGGCCACCGGCCTGCTGGCTTCGGCCGGGCTGGGCGTGGACGCGCAATCCCGCCCGATCGGCCGCTTGTCACCCGGCCAGAAGGCGAGGCTCGGCTTGCTGGCGCTGCGCGTGGCGGAGCCGAACTTCTACCTGCTCGACGAGCCCACTAACCACGTCGACATTCCCGGCCAGGAGCGGCTTGAAGCGGAGTTGCTGGCGCAAGGCGCCACCTGTGTGCTGGTGTCGCACGACCGCAGCTTCATCGGTGCCATTGGCACGCGGTTTCTGATGATCGAGCACGGCGAAGCACGCGAGGTGTCTGGCTTATAAAACCCTCTCCCCCTGGGAGAGGGTTGGGTGAAGGCCAAAGTGCACGGTCTCGCGCGTGGGACCCTCACCCCGGCCCTTTCCCAAAAGGAGAGGGAGACGTCTTGGAGGGGATCGGCCTAGCTGCGATACGAGCCGTTGATGTCGATGTAGCCGTGCGTCAGGTCGCAGGTCCACACGGTGCTGTGGCCGGTGCCGAGGCCGATATCGACCACGATGTCGATCGCGCGGCCCTTCATGTGCGCTACCACCGGCGCCTCGTCGTAGCCCGGCACGACCGTGCCGTCGCGGGCCATCCAGGTGCCGCCGACGCCGACCGAGAGGCGGTCGCGGTCCGCCGGCTCCCCGGCCTTGCCCACGGCCATGACGATGCGGCCCCAATTCGCATCCTCGCCGGCGATGGCGGTTTTCACCAGCGGGGAGTTCGCCACCGCCATGCCGATGCGCTTGGCGGAACCGTCATCCACCGCGCCGGTCACGTCGATGCGGACCAGCTTCTGCGCGCCTTCGCCGTCGCGTACGACCTGGATCGCCAGGTCCAGCAGCACCGCGTTCAGCGCCGCCGCGAAGCCGTCCAGCGCGCCTGCCTCGTTGCCGGCGGCGCCGGTGGCGAACAGCAGCACGGTGTCGCTGGTGGAGGTGTCGCTGTCGACCGTGGTGCGGTTGAAGCTGGTCTCCGTTCCGGCCGCGAGCATGGTTTGCAGCGCGGCGGCGGGGATCGCCGCGTCGGTGAAGACGAAGCACAGCATGGTCGCCATGTCGGGCGCGATCATGCCGCTGCCCTTCGCCACCCCGGTGATCCGCACCGGCGTCCCGCCGATGCTGGCCGTGCGGGTGGACGCCTTGGGGAAGGTGTCGGTGGTCATGATGCCGCGCGCCGCCGCCTCCCACCCGTCCGGGTCCAAAGCGGCGTGCAACGCCGGCAGGGCGGCGGTGATGCGCTCGTGCGGCAGCACCTCGCCAATGACGCCGGTGCTGGCGAGGAACACCTCGCTAGCCGGGCAGCCGAGCAGGTCGGCGGCGGCGTCGGCCGTGGCCTTCACCGTTGCGCGCCCGCGGGCGCCGGTGAACACGTTAGCGTTGCCGGCATTCACCACCAGGCCTCGCGCCCGGCCGCCGGCTAAGGCGGCGCGGCACCAGTCGATCGGCGCGCCCGGGCATTTGTTGCGGGTGAACACGCCGGCCACGGTGGTGCCCGCGGCCAGCTCCACCATCACCAGGTCGGTGCGGCCCTTGTAACGGATGCCCGCCGCCGCCGCCGCCAGCCGCACCCCGGCCAGCGGCGCCAGCGCGGGCAGCGAAACGGCGAGGGGGGAGGGGGGCAGCGCCACGCCGGCTACTTCGGGACGGCCGGGGTGGTGCCGGGCGTGGGCGGCAGGTCGGTGGTCGGCGTCACCGTGGGGTTCGGCACCGGCGTCGCAGCGGCGGTCATCGGCGTGCCGTCCATGTTGAACTTCTGCACCACCAGGCCAACCCGCGCCTGGTCCAGCGCCTTGCGCACCCCGGCCTGGATGATCTGCTGGCGCAACTCGTCCTTGGCCTGGTCGAAGCTTGGCGGCGGCGCGGTGCGCGTTTCGTCCACCTTGATCACGTGCCAGCCGAACTGCGTCTTGACCGGTGTTTGCGTGACCTGGCCGGGCTTCAGCGCGAAGGCGGCCTCGGCGAATTCCGGCACCATGTCGGCCTTCTTGAAGAAGCCGAGGTCGCCGCCGTTCTGTGCCGCCGGGTCCTTGCTGTTGGCCTTCGCCAGCGCGGCGAAGTCGGCGCCCTTGTTCAACTGGTCGATGATCTTCTTCGCCTGGTCCTCGGTTTCCACGAGGATGTGGCGCGCGTGCACCTCTTCCTCACCGGGCTTGTTGGCGATCTCGGCATCGTATTTGGCGTGCAGCGCGGCGTCCGTGACGGAGGGGCCGATGGCGCGGGTCAGCAACGCGTTCTGCAGCACCTGGTCGGTGGCGCGGTCCACGGCGCGCTGCACCTGCGGGTCCTTCGCCAGGCCGTCCTTCTTGGCCTGGATCACCAGCGCTTCGCGGTCGACCATCTGGTCCAGCAGCATGGGATACAGCACCTGCGGCGGCATGGACCGCACCTCGTCCGGCAGCGTTTGCGCGGCTTCCGACAGGTCGCTGAGGTGGATTTCGCGGTCGCCGACCTTGGCCACCACCACGTCCGGGCGCGGGGCCTCCGGGGTGGCGGCTGCCGTGGCAGGAGTTGCCGCCGGCGGTGCGGCGGGCCGTGTCGCGGATGGCGCGGCAGGGGCCGGCGCCGGCGTCTGCGCCAGCACGGCGGCGGGCAGGGCGGGTGCGCAAAGCAAAGCAGCCGCGATGGCGAGCGACAAGCGCATGGGTGAATGACCTCAGTCGTGGGTTTGCGCGCTTATGGCCGAAGCAGGGGCGTCCGCCAAGTTGCAGCGTGATGAAGTCCGGGCAAGAAAGCAGCCCGAGCGGGCGGCCCGGCGCCTTGCGTTGACCGGGGCGGGTGCTGCTCCTATCTCAAGCGCGCCAGCCCAGCACCGGAATCAGCATGTTCGCCAGCCTCGCCCGCTCCCTCTTCGGCAACGCCAACGACCGCTCGCTGAAAGGCTACCAGCGTCGCGTGCCGGAAATCAATGCGCTGGAACCGGCCATGCAGGCGCTGGACGATGCGGCGCTGCAAGGCAAGACGGCGGAGTTCCGGCAGCGCCTGGCGGACGGCGCCACGCTGGACGACATCCTGCCCGAGGCATTCGCCACGGTGCGCGAAGCGGCGGTGCGCGTGCTGGGCATGCGCCATTTCGACGTGCAGATGATCGGCGGCATGGTCCTCAACGACGGCAAGATCGCCGAGATGAAGACCGGCGAAGGCAAGACGCTGGTGGCGACGCTGCCCGTCTACCTCAACGCCCTGCCGGCCAAGGGCGTCCACGTCGTCACCGTGAACGACTACCTGGCCCGGCGCGACGCGGAGTGGATGGGCCAGCTCTACGGCTTCCTGGGGCTGACCACGGGGATCATCGTGCACGGCCTGGACGACGAGCAGCGCCGGGCGGCCTACCACGCCGACATCACCTACGGCACCAACAACGAGTTCGGTTTCGACTACCTACGCGACAACATGAAGTACCGGCTGGAGGACATGGCCCAGCGGGATTTCGCCTACGCCATCGTGGACGAGGTCGACAGCATCCTGATCGACGAGGCCCGCACCCCGTTGATCATCTCCGGCCCGGCGGAAGACAGCTCGGATTTGTATCGCCAGGTCGATGCCGTGGTGCGCGAGCTGGTGCGGGACCCGGAGACCTACGAGAAGGAAGAGAAGTTCAAGACCGTCACCCTGACGGAAGCCGGGTCCGAACGCGTCGAGGAGCAGTTGCGCGAGGCCGGCATCCTGAAGGAAGGCAACCTCTACGATATCTTCAACGTCACCGTGGTGCACCACGTGCAGCAGAGCGTACGCGCCCACACGCTGTTCGCGCGGGATGTCGACTACATCGTGCAGGCCGACAAGATCGTCATCATCGACGAGTTCACCGGCCGCAAGATGGAAGGCCGCCGCTACTCGGACGGGCTGCACCAGGCGCTGGAAGCCAAGGAAGGCGTCACCGTCCAGGCGGAGAACCAGACGCTCGCCTCCATCACCTTCCAGAACTACTTCCGCATCTACCCCAAGCTGTCCGGCATGACCGGCACGGCGATGACGGAAGCGGACGAGTTCGCGGAGATCTACAAGCTGGAAGTGGTGGAGATCCCCACCAACGTCGGCGTGAAGCGGACGGACGGGGATGACGAGGTGTACCGCTCCGCCGCCGAGAAATACGAGGCGGTGGCCAACCTGATCGCCGAGGCGAGGGGCCGCAACCAGCCGGTGCTGGTCGGCACGACCTCGATCGAGAAGAGCGAGATCATCAGTGAGTTGCTGAAGGGCAAGAACGTGCCGCACGCGGTGCTGAACGCCCGCTTCCACGAGCAGGAAGCGCGGATCGTGTCGCAGGCCGGCGCGCCCGGCGCCATCACCATCGCCACCAACATGGCCGGCCGCGGCACCGACATCAAGCTGGGCGGCAACCTGGACATGCGGCTGAAGCTCGAACTCGGCGACGAGGAAGGGCCGGCGCGCGACGCCCGGGCGGCGGACATCGCGGCGGAGGTCGCGGCGGCGCATGAGGTGGTGAAGGCGGCCGGCGGGCTGATGGTGATCGGCACCGAGCGGCATGAAAGCCGCCGCATCGACAACCAGTTGCGCGGCCGCTCCGGCCGGCAGGGCGATGCCGGGGCCAGCCGCTTCTTCCTGTCCCTGGAAGACGATCTGATGCGGATCTTCGGGTCCGAGCGGATGGGCGGCATGCTGCAGAAGCTGGGGCTGAAGCCCGGCGAGGCGATCATCCACCCCTGGATCAACCGGGCGTTGGAAAAGGCGCAGAAGAAGGTCGAGGCGCGTAACTTCGATACGCGCAAGAACGTGCTGAAATACGATGACGTGATGAACAGCCAGCGCAAGGAGGTCTACGGCCAGCGGCGCGAGTTCATGATGGCGACGGACGTGTCCGAGACCGTCAACGACATGCGGGCGGAGGTGATCGACGCGGCGGTGAGCCTGCGCATCCCCGCCAAGGCGTTCAGCGAGCAATGGGAAGCCGACGCCCTGGCCGAAGATTGCCGCCGCCTGCTGGGCCTGGACCTGCCGGTCGCCGCCTGGGCTGCCGAGGAAGGCATTGACGAGGAAGCCATCCGCGACCGCATCGTGACTGCGGCGGACGCGCATGTGGCAGCAAAGACAGCGACGTTCGGGCCGGACCTGATGCGGTTCGTTGAGAAATCCGTGCTGCTGCAAAGCCTGGACGCGGTGTGGAAGGAGCATCTGCTCGTCCTCGACCAACTGCGCCAAGGCATCCATTTGCGCTCCTACGGCCAGCGCGATCCGCTGAACGAGTACAAGAGCGAGGCCTTTGCCTTGTTCAACGCGATGCTGGACGATTTGAAGCAGCGCGTGACCTCCACCGTCGCCGGGCTGCAACTCCAGGCCGAGCCGCCGCAGCCGCCGCCCTTGCCGGCCATGATGTGGGAAAACCATCCCGAAGCCGTGCTGGAGGCCCCCGCCTTCAGCATGGCGACATCGGAGCCCGCGGAAGTGCTGACGTTGCCGCGCCCGGATGTCGTCGCCGTGTCGGACGACCCGGCCACCTGGCGCAACACGCCCCGCAACGCGCTCTGCCCGTGCGGATCCGGCAAGAAGTTCAAGCACTGCCACGGCCGCATGGCGTAAGCGCCGGCTCCATCCGGCCGCCGGCTATGCCCCATGAAGAAGGCGATGACGGCGACGACAATGGCAGGAACAAGGTAGCGCCTGACCGCCGACCAGGTGAAAGTTCCAACCCGGATCGACCGGCTTGCCAAACCAGGTCGACCACTCGGACACTGCTGGCCGAACTGACGACGGGAGAGACCGATGCGCTTGATCGGCATGGTTGCACTCGCATCGGGATTGGCTGCGGGCCTACCCGCCCGCGCGCAAACCGTCGACGCGGTGATGGCGGCCCAACGGGCAGTGGTGGCGGCCAACGACAAGACGCCGCTCACCTCCAACAACGCCATGTTCGTGACGAGCAAGGCTCCCATGTGGGGTGCCTTCGACAAGCGGGCGACGACGGTGTTCAGGCCCGGCGAGCCGCTCCACTTCTACCTCGAGCCGGTCGGCATGAAGCACAAGGAGGATGGCGGGTTGATCACCTGCGGCATCAGCCTCGACGTGGAGGTCCGGCAGGGCGACGTGATCCGGTATGGCCGGGACAATTTCATCCGTGCCGACTTCCCGGGCCATTACGGCGTGGCCGAGGTGATGCTGAACGGGCAGCTCGCGCTTCTGTCCTTCACCCCGGGCGACTACACGCTGAAGCTCGTCCTCCGCGACCATGTGAGCGGCGAGACGGCCACAGTGACGCTTCCGTTTTCCTACTCGGAAGACAAGGTGGACAAGGCGGACAAGGGATGAAACCGCTCTTAAGCGGCTTGCCATTCCGCACGGGCCCTGCGGTTCCTCGGGGTAGGTGAGCACAACGCTGGCGAGCCGGCCCATCGCGTGCGATGGTTAGCGCATCAGGGTTGTCCGGGCGCGGGTGTTCCGCCCGATCCGGCACGAGGAGGCATACATGGCTGCAAAGGTGAACTACCAGTTTCAGAAGGCGGAGCGGGAGCGCGCCAAGCTGGCAAAGAAGGAAGCCAAGCGCCGGGAAACCGAACGCGACCAGTCGGCAAAGGAGGTCGGCACGCCCGCCGATCCCGCGCAGGAGCCCGGCACCACCACCGAGACCTGACCCGGACCAGGCGCGCACCATGCCACCCGATCGGGCGGCATGGTGCGCGCCTGGGCAGTTCGACGATGTGCGCGGCGCTGCACCTCAATCACCACCGGAGCAGGCAGCTTGATCAACTGGGGCGAGATGAGCCGCGCGGAACGCGACGCGGCGTATAACAATTCGGCCGCCGTTCCCAACAGCCCGGCCCTGAACGCCGCCCGCATCGCCGATTCGGCCGCCTGCCGTGCGGCATGGCCCGGATCGCTGGACGTGCCCTATGGCCCGGCCGAGCGGCAGCGCTGGGACATCTTTCCCGCCGCCGACCCGGCCGCTCCGTGCTTCGTGTTCATTCACGGCGGCTATTGGCAGCGCAACACGCGGGAGGAGTTCGCATGCCTGGGGGCCGGGCTGCGCGCGCATGGCTGGTCGGTGGCGTTGCCCGGCTACACCCTGGCGCCCGGCGCGACGATGACGGCGATCAACGCCGAAATCCACGCCGCGCTGGACTGGCTGGCTGCCAACGGCCCTGCGCACGGCATCGCTGGCCCGGTGCTGCTGTCCGGCTGGTCCGCCGGCGGCCACCTGACCGCGATGGCGCTCGGCCACGCCCGCGTCACCGCCGGGCTGGCGATTTCCGGCCTGTTCGAGCTGGGGCCGATGCGCGACACCGCCTTGAACGACGCGCTGCGGCTGACCGACGAGGAGATCGTCACCCTGTCCCCGCTGCGCTTGCCGTCCGTGGCCAAGCCGCTGGCGATCACCTACGGCACGGCCGAGTTGCCGCCCCTGGTGGCGGACAGCCGCGCCCTGCATGCCAAGCGCGCCGCCGCCCACCTGCCTGGCGCCCTGGTCCCAGCGCCGGGCGCCGACCACTTCACCATCGTGGAGGAGCTGCGGCGGCCGGACGGGTTGCTGGTGCGCGCGGCGATCGAGGCGCTGCGCTAGCTCACCGCGGCGCCATGCGCAGGGCGCCGTCCAGCCGGATCACCTCGCCGTTCAGCATCGGCGTCTCCACAATGAAGCGGACCGTGCTGGCATATTCCGCCGGTTCACCCAGCCGCGACGGGAACGGCACGGACGCGCCCAGGGATTGCTGCACCTCCGCGGTCATGCCCTCCATCATCGGCGTGCGGAACAGGCCCGGCGCGATCGTCGCGATGCGGATGCCGTTGCGGGCCAGGTCACGCGCGATCGGCAGCGTCATGCCCACGATGCCGGCCTTGGACGCGGCATAGGCCGCCTGGCCGACCTGCCCGTCGAAGGCCGCGACGGAGGCGGTGCACACGATCACGCCGCGCTCCCCACCGTCATTGGGCGGGTTGCGCGCCATGGCGGTGGCCGCGAGCCGCGTCATGTTGAACGACCCCACCAAGTTGACGGTGATCACCCGCGTGAAGCTGGCCAGCGCATGGGGGCCTTCCCGTCCGGTGGTCTTCTCGCCATGCACGATCCCGGCGCAGTTGGCCAACCCGTGCAACGCACCGAACCCTTCAACCGCCGCCGCGACCGCGGCCTGGCCCGCCGCCTCCTCCGTCACGTCCGTGGCGACGAAGCGCACGGCGTCGCCGAGTTCAAGCGTCAATGCCTCGCCAGCCGCCCGGTTCACGTCGGCGATCACCACGCGGCCGCCGGTTGCCACCAGCATCCGGGTAGTGGCCGCACCTAGGCCAGAAGCGCCCCCGGTGACAATGAACGTGCTGCCATTGATCTGCATGGCCATCTCCCTTGTGCTTGATCCAGCCGACTCAACTCTGACGTGATCGTTAAGGTGTCGGCAATTCCACGCTCATAAACTCACCGCAACTTAACAGGTTGAATAATGCGTATCCGCAACGTGCTACTGAGTTGCATCGGTCTTGTCGGCCTGCTTGCAACGATGAGTGCGAGTTGGGGGGCGATTGACGCCGCTCAAGATCGATCCGACCTCCACATCGCCATCAGGGCCGCGAAAGGCTTGCGGGCCGTCTTGGTGCTTAATGACCGTGTTTCGACCGCGCGCAGCAAGGCTCGCGCGGTTTACGGCGATGCGAAGGACCCGATGTCCGCGACGCTGCTGCCGCTGCAACAAGCCAGCGCCGACGTCGAGCAGGCGCTTGAAGCGGTGCATCCCTTTGCCGACGCCGCTTGGCCAAGCCTGGTCGAGGCCGTCGCCCGGTTCCACGCCAGCCTTGCCGCGGCGAGCCATGCCGTGGAGCCGGCGACCCCCAGCACGGCGGCCGATGCCCAGCGTGCCCTCGTCATGGCGGTCGATGCGGTGCATGCGGTCGTTTCGCAAATCGCCGATGGCCAGGAGTTGGAGGTTGCGGAACACGCGCCGGCCTTCGGGCGGATGGTTCAGGTGGCGCACCTGTCGCAGCAGCTTCGCGACTCGGTCGGCCTGCGAGCGGCCTTGTTGTCGCTCTCGCTCGACCACGATGGGCCGCCCTTGCGGCTGCGTGACATGGATGAGTTGAGCGGGCGGGTGACGTTGCTTTGGCAGCGCATCGAACTGGCCATGCTGCAGGTGCGCAATCCGCCGGCCAGCATGGCGGACGCGCGGGATACCACCGCGCGTACCACCATGGGGGAGGGCGATGCGCGGTTCCGCGCCCTGATCACCGCGCTCGGCACGGGCGAGCCGGTGGGGATGACGGCCGCGGAATACCGCCAATGGACATTGCCGATGCTGGCCAATGCGCTGTTGCTGCGCGAAGCGGTGTTCCAGGAGCTGAAAGGGCAGTTTGCCGCTGCAAGCCACGCCGAGCTGGCGCATCTGTTGTTCGCGGCAGCGTGTGCCGTGCTGGCCACCGCGGCGTCGCTGGGCGCGGCCTGGCACGTGGTGCATCGCGTGGCACAACCCTTGTCTCGGCTGACTCAGTCCGTGAGCGAGATGGCCAAAGGTGACCTTGCCGTCGAAATACATGGCGTTCATCGCAAGGACGAGTTGGGGAACATGGCCGAAGCGCTGCTGGTGCTGCGGGACCGCGCGGTGGAAGGAGGCCGCTTGCGCGAACTGGCGGCGGCCAACCAGGTGGCAAAGCTGCAAGCGGCCCAAACGCTGTCGGACGCGGCCGTCGCGTTCGAGCAGGCCAGTGCGGTCCAGCTCGTCCAGGTGCAGGACGGCGAGGCCACCCTGAAGCGGACGGCCACGTCGCTGGATGACGCCAGCCGGCTCACCGCCTTGCAGACCCAGGATGCGGCGGCCGGGGTGTCGGATGCGGTCACCAACGTGGAAGCGCTGGCCGTCGCCGTGAAGAAGGTGGCCGGAACAGTGCAGGACGTTTCGTCCCGCATGGCGGACGCGGTGGTCGCCGTCGGCGGCGCAGCGTCGGAGGCCAGCACCGCGCTCGGCCATATCGGTGAGCTCAACGCCGTGGCCAACCGGATCAGCGCCGTGGTGGACGTGATCACGGGCATCGCCAGCCGGACCAACCTCCTGGCGCTCAACGCCACCATCGAAGCAGCGCGGGCCGGGGCAGCCGGCCGGGGCTTCGCTGTGGTCGCGGCCGAGGTGAAGAGCCTGGCGGGGCAAACGGCCCGTGCCACGGAGGAGGTGACGGCACATATCACCGCCATCCAGCTTGCCACCTCCCACGCCACGGACGGCATCGGCACGTTGTCGGCGCAGGTGGGGACCGTGTCGCGAGCGGCCGGGGACGTGGCAGCCGCGGTCGAGCTTCAGCGTGTCGCGACCGAGGAGATCGCGCTTGCCGCACAAACCGCGTCGCTGGGTGCCGAACAGGCCCAATCCAAGGTTGCCGAAGCAGCGAACCGGACGCAGGACGCCCGGCAAGTCGCGGCGGCCTTGCCCACCCTGGCAGACGGCATCGCGGCCGCCACCGGGGCGCTGCGTTCGGAGATCGGCCGCTTCCTCGACGTCGTGCGGGACGCCGCCTAGCTGACGCGTCGGTTACGCCCCGCGGCTGACCGTAAAGTCCGCCACGTCGTGCAGGCAGCGGCGGAATTCGCCCTCGGGGAACACTGCCAACGCGTGTTGTGCGGAGTCGGCGAAGGACCGCGCCCGGTCCAGCGTGGTGGTGAGCGCGCCCCGCTGCTCCATCAGGGTCAGCGCGTGGTCCAGATCGGCGTCGGACTGCTCCGACTGCTCGATGGTGCGGAACCAGAACGCCCGCTCCACTTCCGTGCCGGCCTCATAGGCGGCCAGCACCGGCAGGGTGATCTTGCCTTCACGGAAGTCGTCGCCAACCGTCTTGCCCAGCGCGACTTGGTCCGCCGCGTAGTCGAGCGCGTCGTCCACCAACTGGAACGCCATGCCGATATTGTTGCCGTAGGACACCAGGGCGTCGACTTCCTCCCGCGGGCGCTCCGCGACGATCGCGCCCACCTGGCACGCGGCGGCGAACAAGGCCGCCGTCTTGCCGCCGATCACGTCCAGGTACCGGTCGACCGAAGTCGACAGGTCGTTCTGCGTGGTGAGTTGCAGCACCTCGCCTTCCGCGATGGTGGCGGCGGCACGGGACAGCACCGCCAGCACTTCCAGCGAGCCATCCCCCACCATCAGCTGGAAGGCGCGGGCGAACAGGAAGTCGCCGACCAGCACCGAGGACTTGTTGCCGAAGATCGCGTTGGCGCTGGCCAGCCCGCGGCGCAGCACGCTTTCGTCCACCACGTCATCGTGCAGCAGCGTCGCGGTGTGGATGAACTCCACGCAGGCGGCCAAGTGGATGTGGCGCTGCCCGGTGTAGCCGCACATGCGGGCGCTCGCCATGGTCAGCAACGGCCGCAGCCGCTTGCCGCCGGCCGCCACGATGTGCGCGGCCAGTTGCGGGATCAGCGGGACCGGGCTGTCCATCTGTCGCACGACGGTCTGGTTGCAGGCGCTGAGGTCCTGCGCAAGCAAGGTGGACAGCCGCGTCAGGACGTCACCGCCACCAGGAGCGGCCGGGCCGCGCACGGACTCGGGAAGCGGAGGGCTGGCGAGAGCGCCCAAACGGAAAACTCCGGTATGGTTTGACAGATTGTTAAGTGATGCGGTCAGGCACCATATCGGCGCTGCGGAAAACCGGTCAAGCGAGGTCGGGTCAAGGGTGAGGACATGCGTGTCATCGTGGCCACCAACAACGCCGTGCGCCTGAGCTTCCTGGTGGCGTTGCTGGCGGATGCGGGCATCGAAACGGTGGTGCTGGACGCGCATGTCAGTGCGGTGGAGGGCAGTATCGGCGCGATCCCGCGCCGCCTGGCGGTGGCCGCCGATGACTTCACGGCGGCCCACCGGGTGCTGCGGGATGCCGGCGAATTGCCGTGACGGCGCCCGGCCCTGATGCGCAGATTACCGAAGGCACCTTGCTGGGCGGACGCGTGATCTACCACCAGCCGAGCGAGGGCTATCGCACGGGGATCGAGCCTGTGTTGCTGGCGGCGAGCGTGGCCGCCAAGCCGGGCGACCGGGTGCTGGAAGGTGGAACGGGGGCCGGCGCCGGCGTGCTGTGCCTGTCCGCGCGGCTGCCCGGGGTGCAGGCCGTGGGCGTGGAGCGGGATGGCTTCCTTGCCAGGCTCGCCGCAGATAACATCGCGGCCAACGGGTTCAGCCTTGCCCGGGTCGATGCCGCCGACATCCTGGCCTTGCCGCCGCAGCCGGCCTTCGACCACGCCATGGCCAATCCCCCTTGGCACGACCCGGCTGGAACCGCTTCGGCCTCGCCGGGGCGGGACGCGGCGAAACGCGCCACGCCGGGTTTGCTGCTGCGCTGGTGCGCGGCGTTGGCAAGCGCCATGCGGCCCGGTGGCAGCCTGACCCTGCTGGTGCCGGCGGCGTCGGTCGGCCCGGCGCTGGACGCGTTGTCGCAGGCGGGATGCGGCGGGCCGCACTTGCTGCCGCTGTGGCCGCGCGCCGGGCAGGAAGCGAAGCTGTTGCTGGTGCGGGCGGTGCGGGGCGGGCGCGGGGCCGGGCGCATCCTGCCGGGCCTGGTGCTGCACCAGGATGACGGCTTTACCGCGGCGGCCCGCGCCATCCTGTGGGACGGC
Organism: Acetobacteraceae bacterium; assembly: GCA_965199555.1. Taxonomy (GTDB): domain Bacteria; phylum Pseudomonadota; class Alphaproteobacteria; order Acetobacterales; family Acetobacteraceae; genus LMUY01. Next base: position 287,798 of record CBDASJ010000017.1, read on the forward strand.
GCGGCGCTGCCCTGGCAATGACTACATCCCGGCGTCAGGGTGGCGGAGCTGCCATAACCGTTCGTGGGCGGCGATCAGGCTCTCCATGTTGCGCCGTCGCCCGTTGTTCTGCGCGGGCGCCTTGCGCGTCAGCATGACCTCTACGATGTGCAGCAGCTCGACGGCCACCTCGAAGTCCTCGAGGTCGCACGCATGGTGGAACGCGACCAGGATCTTGTCCGACAATCGCCGCCCCTGCTGCCGCGGCGCGGCAGGCGGCCGTTCCAGCACGGCTGCATCGTCCAACGCCACGCCCTAACCCCTGCCGCGGCAGCGTGGCGAAACGGAACCGTCTGAAGGCGTTTTGATGCTCATGGCGGGCTGCGGTTCATTGAAGCTGACCTGGTATACGCCAGGGATCAGCCGATGACAGCAACCAACTGGCACCGTCGGTGAGAAAGGGCAGGGGCGGCCGTTCACCCCACGCCGAGTGCGATGCTGCCGCTCGGTTGCCGGTCCACGAACACCGCGGAAGAGAACGCTTCCTCCCAGGTGCCCTGGGTTGAGGCGCGGCTGTATTCGGTGGACCGGTTCTCGAAGAAGTTGGCATGTTCCACCGCGTTCAGCATGTCGTCGAGCCAGGGCAGGGGATTGGCCTCGACCAGGTAGAGCGGGTCCAGCCCAAGCTGCACCAGGCGACGGTCGGCGATGTAGCGGATGTAGCGCTTCACCTGTTCCGCGCTGAGGCCTTCCACGGAGCCGAGTTCGAACGCCAGGTCGATGAACGCGTCCTCGTGGTCGACGATGGTGGCGCACATCTCCACCAACTCGGTGCGCAGATCCTCGGTCCAGATCTCCGGATTTTCCCCCACGAAGGTGCGGAACAGGCGGATCACCGACAGGCAGTGCAGCGTCTCGTCGCGCACCGACCAGGACACGATCTGGCCCATGCCCTTCATCTTGTTGAAGCGCGGGAAGTTCAGCAGGATGGCGAAGGAGGCGAACAGTTGCAGCCCTTCGGTGAAGGCGCCGAACGCCGCCAGCGTCTTGGCGATCTCATGCTTGCTGTCCACCCGGAAGCCCTGCATGTAGTCGAACTTATCCTTCATCTGCTTGTATTTCATGAAGGCGGTGTATTCGAGCTCGGGCATGCCGATGGTGTCGAGCAAATGGCTGTAGGCGGCTATGTGGATTGTCTCGATGTTGCTGAACGCGGACAGCATCATCAGTACTTCGGTCGGCTTGAACACCTGGCTGTAGTGCTTCATGTAGCAATTGTTCACCTCGACATCCGCCTGGGTGAAGAAGCGGAAAATCTGGGTGAGCAGGTTTTGCTCTGCCGCAGTCAGGTTGCGGTGCCAATCCTTCACGTCGTCGGCCAGCGGCACTTCTTCCGGCAGCCAATGCACGCGCTGTTGCGTCAGCCAGGCCTCGTAGGCCCAGGGATAGCGGAACGGCTTGTAGACCGGGTTCTCGGTCAACAGGTTCATCTGCCGGGCGGGTTCGGGAAGGATGCTGCCGTCCATGGTGAAAACTCCGACATGGGTGAACGCCGCGCCAGCCGGCCGCCGCATTTCGCGGCAGCCTACCTGACCGGCCTTGGGGGGTGTGCGACCGGCGAGCCTACTGGCAGGCCAGGCATTCCTCGTAATTGGTGGCCTCGCCAACCGGCAGCGGGGTGGCGGCGGCGCGCAGGATGGCCATGGGCGCGACGGCCTTTTCGCTGACGTTGTCGGCCCGTTGGATGGACAGGCTGCGGCAGTAATACAGCGATTTCACCCCGCGCTTCCACGCCAGCATGTGGATCTGGTGCAGGTCGCGCTTGTGGATGTCCGCGGGCAGGAACAGGTTGACCGACTGGCTTTGGCACACGAACGGCGTGCGGTCGGCCGCGTGCTCCACCACCCAGCGCTGGTCCAACTCGAACGCGGTCTTGAACACCGCCTTTTCGTCGTCGGACAGGAAATCCAGGTGCTGGACGCTGCCCTTGGTCAGCGTGATGGAGGACCAGATGTCGTCCCGGTCCATCCCCTTGCGGGCGAGCAGTTGCTGCAAATGGCGGTTGCGCACGGTGAAGGAGCCGGACAGCGTCTTCTGCAGGAACACGTTGGCGGCGATCGGCTCGATCCCCGGGCTGGCATTGCCGGCGATGATGGAGATGGACGCCGTCGGCGCGATGGCGATCTTGTGGGAGAAGCGTTCGGCCACGCCGTACTCCGCGGCATCCGGGCAGGCTCCGCGCTCGGCCGCGAGATGCTCCGACGCCGCATCGGCGCCGGCCCGGATGTGCTTGAACATGCGGGTGTTCCACACCTTCGCCATGACGCTTTCGAACGGCACGCCCAGGCCTTGCAGGAAGGAATGGAAGCCGAGCACGCCGAGGCCGACCGAGCGTTCCCGCGACGCGGCGTAGCGGGCGCGCTCCATCTCGTCCGGCGCGCGGTCGATGAAGTCCTGCAGCACGTTGTCGAGGAAGCGCATCACGTCCTCGATGAAGCGGGGATCATCCTTCCACTCGAACCAGGTTTCCAGGTTCAGCGAGGACAGGCAGCACACCGCCGTGCGCTGCTGGCCATGATGGTCGAGGCCGGTGGGCAGGGTGATCTCGCTGCACAGGTTGGAGGTGCGCACTTCCAACCCGGCCAGCTTGTGGTGCTCCGGTCGGCCGTTGTTCACGTGGTCGGAAAACACCAGGTACGGCTCACCGGTCTCGATGCGGGCGGTGAGGATGCGGATCCACAGGCTGCGGGCGCTGACCTGCCGCACCGGCGCATTGTCCTTCGGTGACAGGAACGACCACGCCTCGTCCGCTTCCACCGCGCGCATGAACGCGTCCGACACCTGGATGCCGTGGTGCAGGTTCGGCGCCTTGCGGTTCGGGTCGCCGCCGGTCGGGCGGCGCAGTTCAATGAACTCCTCGATCTCTGGATGGCTGATCGGCAGGTAGACGGCGGCCGACCCGCGCCGCAGCGACCCTTGGCTGATCGCCAGGGTGAGGCTGTCCATCACGCGGATGAACGGGATCACGCCGGAGGTCTTGCCGTTCTGGCCCACCTTCTCGCCGATGGACCGCAGATTGCCCCAATAGGAGCCGATGCCGCCGCCCTTGGAGGCGAGCCACACGTTCTCGTTCCAAAGCCCGACGATGCCGTCCAGGCTGTCGGACGCCTCGTTCAGGAAGCAGGAGATCGGCAGGCCGCGCCGCGTGCCGCCATTGGACAGCACCGGGGTGGCGGGCATGAACCACAGCTTGCTGATGTAGTCGTAGATGCGCTGGGCATGGTCCTCGTCGTCGCCGTAATAGCTGGCGACCCGCGCGAACAGATCCTGGTAGCTTTCGCCGGGCATCAGATAGCGGTCGTCCAGCGTGGCGCGACCAAAATCGGTTAGCAGCGCATCCCGGCTGCGGTCGACATGGACGGGAAAGCAGCCGGGCATCTGCACGTCGTCGCTGCTCAGCAACGGCATGGGCTTCGTCATCTCGTTCATCGTACTCGACTCCAACCCACGGTCTTGCAGAACGCCACCTTATCTAGCGGGCGTTTGCCTGCCAACCACAACAGGCAGTGTTGCGGCAGTTCGCGCGGGCAATGTGGCGCTTCGGTATCGGCTACGCGGCGTCCGGCAGGCTACGGTAGATACCGGCCTCGAACGCGTCGAGCAGGCGGAGCACCGCCGGGTCGGCGAAGGGCAACACCTGCGCCATCAGCACGCCGGCAACGCCGCGCGCCACGTCGATCCAGTAGTAGCAATTCGCCAATCCGGCCCAGGCCAGGCTGTTTGTGGCGCGGCCGGCATGGCCCGGCTGGCTGTTGATCACGAAGCCGTAGCCCCAGCCCTTCACCATGCCGGGGAAGAACTCGGCGTCATTCGACATCGGCGGTATGACGCTGACGAGCTGGCTCACGTCCAGCGTGCCGATCTGGTTCTGGCCCATCAAGGCCACCGTTTCGCGTCGCAGCAGCGGTGCGCCGCCACGGAGCAGCATGGCCAGGAAGGAGAGGTAGTCGGGTGCCGTGGAGAACAGGCCGCCACCACCCGACTCCAGCTCCGGCTTGGCGGGGCGGCCGCTATCGCCGGGCTTCACCCCGCCCTCCGGCAGGCGATGGTGCAGGGTGACGACGCGGTCGCTGTCCGGCCGGCCGAACTGCGTGTCCACCATGCCGAGCGGCGCGCAGATATGCTCGGCGAAGTAGGCGCCCAGGCTCTGCCCGGTCAGCGCTTCCACCACCTTGCCGGCCCAGTCGATGCCGATGCCATATTCCCACCGCTCGCCCGGGTCGAAGGCCAGCGGCATTTCCAGCCCGGCGTTCAGCCCGCTGCCGGAGCCCGGCCGGCCGGTGACCTGCACGTAGCGTCGCAGGGCCGGGTTCCAGATCTCGTAAACGAAGCCGGAGGTATGGGTCAGCAAATCGTGCAGCGTCACCGCCCGCCGGGCGGGCCGCAAGCGCGGCTGGCCATCCGCGCCGAAGCCTTCCAACACCTGGAGGTCGGCGAGCTTCGGCACCACCGGGCCTAGCGGATCGCGCAGGCCGATGTGGCCCTGTTCCACCATCTGCATGGCGGCCACCGACGTCACCGCCTTGGTCAGCGAGGCGACCCAGAAGATGCTGTCCGGCGTCATCGGCGCCGCGCCGCCGTGTTGCCGCGTGCCGAATGCGCCCTGGTACAGGGTGCGGCTGCCATCCGTGGCCATGGCGACCACGCCGGGCACGTCCCCGCGGTCCACCGCCGCCTGGAAGATGTCCGCCAGGCCTTGGTCCGCCATCATGCCGCCTCGGATAGCCACTCCATCGCCGCGTCCACGCCACCGCGACCGTGCGGCACGCCGTTGATCTTCAAGCTCATCTCGACCGCGCCCAGCGTGCCGAGCACCATCGGCTCGTTCAGGTCGCCCAGATGGCCGATTCGCATCACCTGGCCGCCGAGCCGACCCAGCCCGCCGCCGGTGGACACGTTGAACCGGTCCAGCGCGGTTTTGCGCACCGCGTCCGCGTTGAAGCCGTCCGGGAACTTGATGGCCGTCACCGAGTCGGACAGCCGGTCCGGCGTCAGGCAGAACAGCTCCGGCCCGCCCCCGTTGCCGGACCAAGTCCGCACCGCCCGGCGCACGGCCTCACCCAGGCGATGGTGCCGGGCGATCACGCCGTCCAGCCCTTCCAACTCGATCAGCCGGATGGACTCGCCGAGGCCGTAGAACATGCCGGTCGGAACCGTGCCCATGAACGCGTTGAACGAACGCTTGCCCATCTCCGTCCAGTCGAAATAATGCCGCGGCAGCTCCGCCGCCGCATGCGCCGCCATCGCCTTGGCCGACACGGCGGTGAAGGAAAAGCCAGTGGGCAGCATCAGGCCCTTCTGGCTGCCGCCCACCGCGGCGTCGATGCCCCAGGCGTCGAAGCGGAGGTCCATCGAGCCAAGCGAGGAGATCGTGTCCACCAGCAGCAGCGCGTCCGAGCCCGAAGCGTCGATCGCCGCGCGTACGGATGGCAGGTCCAGCATCATGCCGGTGGCAGTTTCGTTGTGGACGCACAGCACGGCCTTGGCGTCCGGCGCCGCAGTCAAGGCCGCGGTGATCGCGGCGTATTCGATGCCGCGGCGCCAATCCGGCGCGGCGATTACCTTCGTGCGCAGGCCGAACTTCTCCGCCGTAGCGGCCCAGCCCTCGCTGAACCAACCGGTTTCCACGATCAGCAGGAGGTCACCGGGGGAGAATAGGTTGACGAGCGTGGCTTCCCAGGAGCCATGGCCGGACGCGGTGTAAAGGAACAGCTTGGCAGCTTCCGTCCGCAGCACGCGTTTCAGGCCACCGACCGCCGCGGCGAACACCGCACCGAATTCGGCGTCCATGAAGTCGGAGGTCGGCCGGTCCATCGACCGCAGCACGCTGTCCGGGATGTTGGTCGGGCCGGGATTTGCGAAGAATTGCCGGCCAGTCTTGCGTGCCATCGCATTTGCTCCCGTTCGTCGCCTGAACTGCGAAATGCGCTTACGGCAAAAAGCGATCCAACGTCAAAATGGCGGCATGCCTGAAGTTTGCGTCACTGGCGCAGCAGAACCGCCACGAGCACCACGACACCCCACAGCGGCACGGACAGCATCAGGCCAACCGCTGTGCCCCGGGCCGCCGCCAATGCATCCCCTTTCGGCCGGTGCAACATTGACACACGGTCGCGTTTTTCGCCGTTGAGCCGGCTGTGATTGATTGGCTGAACGTTTCCGCCGGACATCCCAAATCTCCCGACATCTGTTTTTTTAGAAGGTACGATGGTACGGAAGTCTTTGACAAGGGCGCAACGACCGAAGCGTGTTGTTTTCCGAACGATGTTACAATTTAGGGTCAGGCACCCCGAGCCGCGCCGCCGTTTCCAGGATCGCGTGCCACGTGCCGAGCTGCAACGGGATGCCGTCGCGCTGGCGCGCCGCCCGTGTGCGTGATTCCGGCTCGCCCGGCAGCAGCACGTCGCCGTCCGCTTCGGCCGGCCGCGACGACTTCACGTAGAGTGCGTACTCGCGGGCTGTTTCGGCGAAATGCGCGGCGCCGAAATGCCCGGGATCGAGGTAGATCGATAACATGCCGTTGGCGATGCGGCCGCGCCGACCGCCCGGGATCGGTCCCGACGTGGCACCGCCGGTGAGGCAGCCCGCCAGGATCTCGCACATGAAGGCCAGGCCGGAGCCCTTGTGGTCGCCGAACGCCCGCAACGCGCCGGCGCCCTGTGCAGAATCGCGCACGGAGGTGCCGGTGATGGGGCCGTACAGCGCTTCGGGGTTGGTGGACAGCGTGCCGTCCGGATCGATCAGCGCCCCGGCCGGCAGCGGCTTGCCGCCGTTCGAAGCGACCAGCACCTTGCCTTCCGCGACGGTGGAGGTGGCGAAGTCGAGGATCAGCGGGTCCGTGCCCGGCTGCGGCGCGCCCACGCAGACCGGGTTGGTGGAAAACCGCCGGTTCACCCCGCCGAACGGCGCCACCAGCTCCCCGCCGGCGACGTTCACGAAGTGGATGGACACCAGCCCCGCCGCGGCAGCGCGCTCCGCCCAGTCGCCGATGCGGCCGATGTGGCCGGAGTTGCGCAGCGCGATCACCGCCATACCAGCCGCTTTCGCCTTGGCGATGCCCATGTCCACCGCCAACGGCCCGATCGTCTGGCCGAAGCCATAGCCACCGTCGAGCACGGCGTGGGTCGCGCTTTCCTTCACCACCTCCAACGTGCGCCCGGCCACGACGGAGCCGTCCTCCAGCCACAGCACGTAGCGCGGCACCCGGATCACGCCGTGGCTGTCATGTCCGGCCAGGTTGGCGCCGATCAGGTGGTGGGCGATCCGGTCGCCTTCCTCGCGCGTGGTGCCGGCCTTGGCGAAGATGGCGGCGATGAACGGCTGCAAGGTAGCAACGGGGACGGTCGTGGTCGGCAGGTCGGCCATGGCGGGTATCCTTCGGCAGGGCCGTCATATCAGCCGCCACTCCCCGCCCTGGCAAGGCGGCGCCGGCGGGGCGGGCGGCCGCGGGATGGCTTTGCCGGGCCGATCCCGCTATGGCTCTGACCCTCCCGCCCCACGGAGCCGCCGATGAGCTACAGCCAATTCGAGATCGAGGACACGGAGGCGCGCCGCACCTTCCTGCCGCAACTCGGCCGCTATGCCCGGCTGGCGCTGTGGTCCGTGCTCAACGCCGCGCTGTTGTTTGGGGAGATCCTGGCCGAGCTGCTGGCGCCGCTGCTGCTGCTGGGCGGCATCATCTGGTGGGCGGTGCCCCGGGCGCTGGCCGCCATCACCCTGGAAGGGCAGCCCGCCGACCTGCTGCAGATGGTGCGCAGCCGCGTCCCGCACGACATCTACCTCAACGGCGATTATTACTCCGCCGGCACGCTGATCAGCGACGGGCTGTGGCTGATCGCCGTGGTTGCGATCTGCCGCACCGCGTCCACGGCGCTGGCGTCGCTGCTGCTCGATCGGCGCTAGAAAGCCCGCGTTCCCCGGCCTAGCATCGCCGTCATGACGTATGATCCGCCGCCGCACATCACCCAGCACTGGTCCGTTTCCAAGCCGGCGGCGACCGGCCGTAAAGGCATGGTGGCGTCGCAATCGCGCGACGCGGCATTGGCGGGGGTTGCCATCCTGGACGCCGGCGGCAACGCCATCGACGCCGCGGTGGCGACCGCGCTGGCGCTGGCCACGGTGGAGCCGTGGAACTCCGGCCTGGGTGGCATCGGCTTCGCCGTGGTGCACCGCGCCGGGCAAGCCGCGGCGGACACGGTGGATTTCGGGCCGGTCGCCCCGGCCGGGCTGAAGCCGGACACCTTCCGCCTGACCGGGCGCATGACGCAGGATTTGTTCGCCTGGCCGGAGGTGGAGGGCGACGCCAACATCCATGGCCCGCTTTCCTTTGCGATCCCGTCCGCGGTGGCCGGCTACGCGCACATGCATGGGCGTTGGGGCGTGATGCCGTTGTCGGACGTCATTGCCCCGGCGGTGGCGTTGGCCAAGCGCGGCCTGTCGCGGGATTGGTTCACCACGTTGAAGGTCGCTAATTCGGCCTCCGTGCTGCAACGCTACCCGGAAAGCGCCGCGATCTACCTGCCGGGCGGCTTGCCGCCGGTCGGGCCGTACCAGGGCACGCCGGGCTTCTTCCCGCAGGGCAAGCTGGCCGACACGCTGGAGCGGCTGAGCCACGCCGGGCTGCGCGACTTCTACCAGGGCGACGTGGCGGCCACGCTGGCGGCCGACTTCGCCAGCGTCGGCAGCGTGTTGACGGCGGAAGATTTGCGCCGCTGCGAAGCCCGCATTCTGCCGGCGACCGCAGTGGAGTGGCAGGGCCGCACGATCCAGCTCGCCACCGGGTTGACGGCGGGTCCCACCTTCGCCCGCGTCCTGGAGGCCATGCGCGACGTGCCGCATGGCAGCGCCCCCGACGCCGCCTGGTTCGTGGCGCTCGCCCGGGCCATGAAGGCCGCGTATGCGGAGCGCTTGTCCGGGCTGGGGGAAACCGAGCCCAAGGCGGCGGAAAGTTGCACCACCCACCTGACCGTGTGCGATGCCGAGGGCACGATGGTGGCCATGACCACGACGCTGCTGTCCTCCATGGGCAGCCGCGTGGTGCTGCCGCAATCTGGCGTGCTGATGAACAACGGCGTGATGTGGTTCGATCCGCGGCCGGAACAGCCCAACTCCGCCGCGCCCGGCAAGCGTCCGCTGACCAACATGTGCCCGGTCGTCGTCAGCGAAGGCGGGCGGCCGATGATCGCCGCCGGGGCGTCCGGCGGCCGGCGCATCATGGCGGCGGTGGCGCAGATGCTCGCGTTCACGCTGGATTTCGGCATGGATCCGCAGGCCGCCGCCCACCATCCCCGCATCGACGTGTCGGATCCCGGCAGCGTCAACGCCGACGCCCGCCTGCCGGCCGACGTGCTGGACGCGTTGCGGGCCGATGGGGCGGTGGAGGTCGTCGACCACTGCGTCATGCCGGTGAACTTCGCTTGCCCCAACCTGATCCGGGTGCAGGACGGCCAGCGCACCGGGATCAGCGACGTCATGTCGCCCTGGTCGGCGGCGCTCGCGCAGGCATGAGGGCGGCGCTCCTCGTCGTGTTGTTGCTGGCCGGCTGTGCCACGCAACCCAAGCTCGTCATGGTCAACCCGCGCAGCGGCGCCGTGGTGGATTGCGACGTGCCGCTTGCCAGCGCCAGTTCCGCCGACTTCCTGGTGTCGCGCGCCTGCCTGTCCGCGTGCCAGGCCCACGGCTTCCGGCCGGTGCCGAACATGCAGGCCCCCGGCTCCAGCACGGAGATCCCGACGGCATGTTTGAACTGACCGAACCCGCCCTGATGTCGGCGGAGGCGCTGTTGCACCATTACGGCCGCGGCACGCTGAGCCCGGTCGAGGCGCTGCAATCGGTGATGGAGCGGATCGCGCGGCTCAACCCCCGGATCAACGCGTTCGCGGTGATGAACCCGACGGCGCTGGAAGCGGCCGGGCAAAGCGCCACGCGGTGGCGGGCCGGGCGGCCGCTCGGCCTGTTGGACGGCGTGCCGTGCACGGTGAAGGACCTGCTGGACGTGGCGGGCCTGCCCACGCGCCGCGGCAGCCGGCTGACCTCGCCGGAGCCGGTGCCGGATGACGCCCCCGCGGTGATCTCGTTGCGTAGCGCCGGGGCGGTGATCGTCGGCAAGACCACAACCACCGAGTATGGCTGGAAAACCCCCGGGGATTGCCCGCTGCACGGCATCACCCGCAACCCGTGGGACCCGAGCCGCACCACCGGCGGCTCCTCCGCCGGGGCCGGCGCGGCCGGGGCGGCGTGCTTTGGGCCGCTGCATATCGGCACGGATGCCGGCGGGTCGGTTCGGCTGCCCGCCGCATGGTGCGGGCTGGTCGGGTTGAAGCCGAGCTTCGGCCGCATCCCGCAATGGCCGCTGGGCGCCTTTGCCAACGTGGCCTGCGCCGGTCCGATGACGCGAACGGTGGGCGATTGCGCGCTGATGTTCAGCGTGCTGGCGCAGTTCGACCGCCGCGACCCGTTCTGCCTGCCGGACGACGCGCGCGATTGGCGGGACGGCCTGGCGCAGGGCGTGGCCGGGCTGCGGGTGTGCGTGCTGCGGCAACCGGGCTTCGACGCGCCGGTGGACGCGGACGGCATCGCGGCGGTGGAGCAGGCGGCGCAATGGCTGAACGACGCCGGCGCCTCGGTGGAGGAGGCCGCGCCCGTTCTGCCGGACATCCGGGCCGTGTTCGGCCGGGTGTGGGGCGTCGCCCTGTCGCGGCTGGTCGCAACCGTGCCGGAGGAGGAGCGCCACAAGCTGGATGCGGGCTTGCTGGAGGTGGCGGCGGCCGAGGGCGGCATGCTCGCCACCGATTTCGTCGGTGCGGAAGCCATGCGCATCCAGGCCGCGCACGCCATGGCGCGGCTGCACGCCGATTACGACCTGGTGTTGACCCCGACCGTGACCAACGGACCACCGCTCGCGGATGCCCCCACGCGCGACCCAGTGCGTGCGCTGTGGACGGAGTGGGCGCCGTGGACCTTCCTGTACAACCTGTCCCGCCAGCCGGCGATCACCGTGCCCATGCCGCCCAGCGCTGACGGGATGCCGCGATCGGTGCAGTTGGCTGGCCCGCTGTATCGCGACGACCTGGTATTGCGCGGCGCCTGGGCGATCGAGCAAGCCGGGGCGTTCCCGCTCGCGCCGCTGGACTAAACGGCGCGGGTTGCCTGTCACCGCCTGCGGCGGCTGTCACGAAGCGTTACGCGCGCATCTCGTTCCTGCCATGGTTGTGCGAAACAAACGCAGCCGCCCAGCCGGAGCCATGACGATGCCGTCCCGTCCCTTGTTTCGCCGCCTGACGGCGCTTGCCACCGCATCCACCTTGGCGCTGGCCAGCGGGTCGCCCGCCTGGTCCGCCCCGCCGCCGATCCCGCCCCGCGTGGACCCGCCCAGCCGGGTGGCGCGGCTGTCCCGGCTGAATGGCACGGTGTCGTTCCATACCGCCGACGCGGATAGTTGGAGTCCGGCCTCGCTCAACTACCCGGTCAGCACCGGCGATGCCTTTTGGACGGAGCCCGGCGCCCGCGCGGACATCCAGCTTGCGGTGAACCGGCTGGTGCTCGCGCCCGCCACGGAGCTGGACGTGTCCAACCTGGACGACCACGCCCTGGCCGTTACGGAGCCGCAGGGGGAACTCTACCTGGCGCTGCGGCAGGTGCCGGCCGGCGACGGCTACGCGATCCAAACGCCGCGGGTGACGGTGCAGATCACGGCCTCCGGGCGGTATGACGTGGTGGCCGGGGATGCGGACCACCCGACGCTGGTGACGGTGGTGGACGGTGCCGCGCAGATCACCGGGCCGAACCTGTCGCTCCAGGTCGGGCCGCGGCAAACCGCGACCATCACCGGCGGCGATGCGCCGCAGGGGAGCGTCGGGCCGTTGGCACAGGATGCCTTCCTGACCGCTGTCCTGGCGGAGGAGCAGCCGGCGCGGCGCGCCACCGTGGCCATCCCCCCGATCGTGCAGCAGATGACCGGCGCCGAGGATTTGGACACGGAAGGCACGTGGCAGGAGACGCCGCAATACGGCACGGTGTGGTATCCGCCGGTCGATCCCGGCTGGGTGCCGTATCGCCACGGCCATTGGTCCTATGTGGCCCCATGGGGATGGACCTGGGTGGACGATGCATCCTGGGGCTTCGCACCGTTCCATTACGGCCGCTGGGTGGAGGTGGACAATCGGTGGGGTTGGATCCCGGTCACGCCGGGTGCCGTTCCCATCGGCCCGATGCCGGTTTACGCCCCGGCGCTGGTCAGTTTCGTTGATCTAGGCGGGGCGGCCATTGCCGGCGCCGCGGTGGGGTTTGCCGCCGGGCGTGCGGTGGGCTGGGTGCCGCTGGGGCCGCGGGAGGCGTACTACCCGCCGTATCGCGCCAATATCGGCTACGTGCGCAGCCTGAACGCGCCCAACATCCAGAACGTGAACCAAAGCATCACGACGGTGACCAACCGGTCGGTGGTGAACAACTTCGTCAATCGCGGGGCCGCGACCGTCGTGCCGGCGGCGGCGATGATCCGGTCCAGCCCGGTTGCGGGATCGGCCCGGCCACTGGCGCCGGACCAGTTTGTCCAGGCCCGGGCGCAGGCACGACCGCCGTTTTCACCGGGGCCAGCGACGGCGGGGGTCACGCCGGCCGTGGCGCGGCAGTTCAACTTCGCAGCGCCGGGCCGCCCGGCCCAGCCGGTGCCGGGCCCTGCCATCCGCCCAGGCCCGCATGGAACGCCATCGCTCGGCCCGGCCCATTTGGCGGCTAGTCCACCCGGCACGCCGCCTGCTGCCGAACCTGGCCGTCCCGCTGGGACGGAACCGGGCCGTGCGGTTGGTGCTGAACCCGGCCGCCTTGCTGGGGCCGAATTGGGCCGGCCTGCTGGGGCTGAACCTGGCCATCCGGTTGGCGCTGAACCCGGCCGTCCGGCGAGGTCAGAGCCTGGTCGCCCACCTGCGACTGAACCTTCCCATCCGCCTGCCGCCGAACCTCCGCGTCCGGCCGCGCCAGCCGCCGCACCACACCCGGAAGCGCGCGCCCCCGCCGCACCGCCAGTTCGGCAGGCGGCACCGCCGGCAGTTGCCGCCCCGCGCCCGGCGCCGCCGCCCCGCGTCGCACCCGTCACACGCCCACCGGCGCCTGTTTTCCACGCACCGCCACCGCCGCGACCGGCTGCCCCACCGCCGCGTCCGGCCGCGCCGCCGCCGCGCCCCGCGGCGCCTCCACCACGTCCTGCTGCACCGCTGCACCCCGCGGCGCCGCACCCCGCGGCGCCGCGGCCTGGACCACCCGGTCCGGAACGCCACCGGTAACCACTCGCGGCATCACACCGGCGCCCTCCTCCGCCGCAATCGACGGCGGAAACTGGGTTTGACCAGGCGACAGGACCCTCTCTCAGAGGGAGATACGCAGGTAGGTTAGCCGCGCAGGCTATCCCTGCTTGCGCCGGATGGTGGTGAGGCGGCGCATGGCCGCGCCCTGCTCGTCCTCGCCCAGCTCCCGCCATAGCCGCAGCAGGGCCAGTTCCTCCGCGCCCTGGGCCGTGCCCTCGGCCGACGCATCCGAGCCAAACATCAGCCAGGATGCCTGCACGCCCACCACCTTGGCCACGCGGCGGGCGTTGTTGAGCCGCATGCCGTGCAACCCGGTCACCCAGGCATGCACCGTCGGCTGCGATACGTCCAGCTTGCGGGCCAAGTCCGCGGCGGTCATGCCGCGCTCCTTCAGCATCTTCTTCAGCCGGGTCGCGGGCGTCGCGCGGGCCATAAGTCTGCTCCTATGATGGAAACCGTTGCGGGCGGTCTAGCCTTAGGGCTTGCCTATTGCAACTCCGCGGGTTCGCCGGCTAGGTGTGCCCTATGCTTTTAGTCCTAAGACCCGCTTGTGATCGTCCTTGACCTGTTCAGCGGCATCGGCGGCCTGGCACTTGGCCTCGGGCGGGCCGGGTTCACCGTGGCCGCGTTCTGCGAGGCGGACCCGTTCGCCCGCCGCGTGCTGCGGACCCACTGGCCGGACGTGCCCTGCTACCCCGACATCCGCATCTTGTCCGCCCGCAGGCTCCGCGCGGACGGCGTGCCGGCGCCAGGCCTGGTGTGCGGCGGCTTCCCGTGCCAGGACATCAGCGCCGCCGGCAGCAGTGGCGCCGGGCTATCGGGGCCACGCAGCGGGTTGTGGCACGACATGCTGCGCATCGTCGGGGAATGCCGACCCGCTTGGGTGCTGGCTGAGAACGTCCCTGCGCTTCGCCTTCGCGGGGCCGACGACGTGCTCGCCGGCCTGGAAGCGGCGGGCTACGCCTGCTGGCCGCTCGTGGTGGGTGCTGCCCATGCCGGTGCACCCCATCGGCGGCAGCGCGTGTTCATTCTGGCCAACGCCGTTGGCGCGGGATTGGCGCACCGGCTGCGCCACCCAGCGTGGCCGCCGCCGCGCCTGCCCGTTGAGCGATGCCGTGGGTGGCCGCCTGAACCCGGCCTGGGTCGAGTGGATGATGGGCTTCCCGCCCGGCTGGACCGCCTGCGCCGACCGCGACTCACCGCGCTCGGGAACGCGGTAGTGCCAGCGGTCGCCGAGGCGATCGGGCGGGCGATCCTGTCCGCTCAGGCGGCGGCGGACCGGACCCGGTCGGCAAACACCTTGCGGAACTTCGCGACCTTCGGCGCCACCACGGCGCGGCAATAGCCGGCGTACGGGTTGCGCTCGAAATACTGGTCGTGCTCCGGCTCGGCGGGAAAGAAGGCGGGTGCCGGCACCACTTCGGTCACCAGCTTGCCGCTGTATAGGTTGGCGCCGGTGATTTCCCCCATGATCGACGCTGCGGTGGCCTGCTGCGCGTCCGAATGGGTGAAGATCACCGAGCGGTACTGCGTTCCGCTGTCGGCGCCCTGGCGGTTCAGCGTCGTCGGGTCGTGGATGGTGAAGAACACGCGGAGCAGGTCGGCATAGTCCAGTTCCGCCGGGTCGAACTGAACCTGCACGACCTCGGCATGGCCGGTCCGCCCGGTGCACACCGCTTCGTAGCTCGGGTTCGCCAGCGTGCCGCCCATGTAGCCGGACTGCACCGAGGTGACGCCGCGCAAATCCCGATACACGGCTTCCAGGCACCAGAAGCACCCGCCGCCCAAAGTTGCCGTTTCTGTCGCCATCGTCGTGCTCCAAAAGTTAAGCCAATATTTATCTGGTAATAGGCTCATCCGTTGTCGAGGTTTGACTGCGCCTCCATGCCGCCACGGGCGCCCCTGCTGCATCCATTTGGCGGCTTGCTCCGTAAACATCGTGAAGCGCCGGTCATGAAAGGACCTTGCGATGACCGGGACTATCGTAATCAATGGCTTGCTGATGGGATTTGTAGCGGATAGATGCTATTCGGCAATGCAACCTGTCACCGAAGCCCCGCGCCTGGCCGTGGCCAGCAACGAAGGCGGCTCCAGGACTGCGCAACTTCTCGGGCAATGCGCCCAAGGGGATGCGAAGGCGTTTCGCAGCCTATACGAGGCGATGTCGGCCCGACTCTATGGCGTGGCACTGCGGATCACCCGCAACCCGGCGCTCGCGTCCGATGCGGTGCATGACGCCATGCTACAGGTGTGGCGCAACGCCGACCGCTACAGCCCGGAGCGCGGCAACGCGGATGGCTGGCTGGTCAGCCTAGTGCGCTACCGCGCCCTCGACCTCATCCGCAAGCACGGCCGGGAAAGCACCGGCGTGGACGTGCCAGAACAGGTGGACGAGGATCCGGACGCGCTGAGCCGGATGGTGTCGCAATCGGACGGTGCGGCCTTGCGGGCCTGCCTGGACATGGTGGACCCGGCGCGGCGGCGCCTGATCCTGCTCGCCTTCATCGAAGGTTTGACGCAAAGCGAAGTGGCCGCCCGGGTGAGCCAGCCGCTCGGCACGGTGAAATCGACCATCCGCCGGGTGCTGATCGGCTTGCGAGCCTGCCTCGATGGCCCCGCCACGACCGGCAAGGAGGCACGGCAATGAGCGGGAGCGAGGACGATCCCGGCCTGCTGGCGGCGGAATATGCGCTGGGCTGCCTGGACCTGGCCGACATGCGGGTGGCCGAAGCCCAGGCGGCGCGTGATCCGGTGTTCGCGGCGGATTTGGCTGACTGGCAGCGGCGGCTGAGCCCGCTTTCCGCGCTTGTGGCCCCGGTTCGGCCGCCGCCGGCGTTGTGGCAGCGGTTGGCGCTTGCCACGGGTGCCACGCCTTACCGCCGCCGCGGCGGGGCAGGGGTGTGGCAGGGCGCCACTGCAGTGTCCTTGGCCATCGCGGCAAGCCTGGCGCTGTTCGCCTTCCTGCCGCACCCCGGCCCGGTGCCCGAACCGACCGGACGCTTTGCGGCAGCGTTGGCGCCGCTGGCCACGCCCGCGAGGTTCGTTGCGGAAACGCGGGCGGATGGGTCGATCACCGTCACCAGCCTGGATGGCAGCGCGGCGCCGTCCGGGCGGTCGTTCCAGCTATGGTCGCTGCCGCAGGGTGCAACCGCGCCGGTTTCGCTGGGCCTGTTGTCACCCGGCACGCAGTTGGTGACGCCGCCAGGGCGGGCCTCCGCTGGGGAGCAGTTGCTGGTGTCGGACGAACCGGCTGGCGGCTCGCCGACCAGCGCCCCCACCGGCGCCGTTTTGTTCGGCGGCAGGCTTGTGGCGCTCAGCCCGGCAGCAACACCCGGTCGGTGACGAACAGGACGCCGTTGGCTTGCTTGGCGTCGTATAGGATGATCGACGCCGTGCCGCCCTTCGGGTCGCATACCACCAGGTTGGTCGGGCCGTTCGTGGTTACGATGAGCTTGCCTTCGCCTACCGTATCCAACTCGGTTTGCCCCTTGCTCGACCGCAGCAGGAAGTGCAACCGCGCGGCGGAGTAGTTGCCGCTGACGATCTGCAGCGACAGCAACGCCGCCAGGGTGTTCTTGTTGTTCGGCGCCCGCAGTGAATCAAGCATGCCCGCTGGCAGCGCCGCAAACGCCGCGTTTGTCGGCGCAAACACGGTGAACGGTCCGCGTCCGCGCAACGCGTCCGCCATGCCTGCGAGTTGCAGCAGCCCGTAGAAGACGGTGTGGTCCGCGGATCGCGACAGATTGTCCATGATGTCGTGGTCCGACACCATTGGCTGGCCCCCCACCACGACGGTGCTTGGCGGCACGCCCTTCTGTGCCAGCGCGGGGATCGTCGGCAGGACGGCAAGCGCCAGCCCGGCCGCCGCGGTTAGACGGAGCACGCGGCTCATCGGGCGGCCTGCACCCGGCTGCGGTTGCTGCTCGACAAGGGCAGGCCTTCCGCGAACAGGATTTCGGCGGTGCCCACGTCGACATGGAACAGGTCGACCTCCGCGCCATCCAGCGCGCGGATCGTCGTACCGTTGACCAGGTGGCCCGCCCGGGTGGGAACGGGCTCGACATACACCGCCTGGTCCGGCGCCAAGCACAGCGGCCGGCGCGGCAGGTTCGGGCCAAGCGCCCCGGCCTCGATCAGGATCGGTGCCGAGGTGGCGCTGCTTCTGCCGATCCAGGAGATGGGCAGCAGGGCAGGGGCACGCAGCGTCAGTGCCGCATCGCCGGGGATCAGCCTTTCCACCTCCAACTCGCCGCGCGAGGTCAGGATGCGGGTGCCGGCGGCAAACCCGGTCCGGCTATCGTCGGCCTGGTCGTAAGCGAAACCGCTCCACGGTGCGGGGCGGAACCCCTGCGGGCGGTAGATGCCGCTGTGGCTGGCATCCAGCTCGACCTCCGGATACGCCGCCAAGCGGGCGAGCACGGTGATCACCACCGGATTGGCGAGGCCGAGCTGATCGCCCTCGACTGGGATACCTACGAGCTCGGCAGTTCCGGGCCACGCCGGCTCGCTATCGGACGGCATCGCGTCGGTTGCGTCGTCCAGCTCAAGCTCCGCATCGCCCCCGGCGTCTTCGGCTTCCGCCTGATCGCGAACGATAATGTCCAGCGCGGCATGCACCGGTTCGTGATGAATGTCGGGGGGAGGTTCGACGACCGGGGCAGGGGGCGGCATCTCCGCCACTGCAACGGCTTCCGGCTCGGGCTCGATCGGGTCGTGCAAAGGTTCGGCAAGGTGCGGGCTTGCCGGCGGAGCTGTGTCGGCCACCCTTTCGATCGGGGTCGGTTCCGGTTGAACCGAACCAACCATCTCCGGTGCGGCGTGCACCGGTTGTTCGACGGTTTCGGGCTCCACCAGGTCGTCCGGAAGGGGAAATGCCGTTTCCACCGGGACGGGGTGCGGTGATGACGGCGCCTCGACAACAAAGGCTGGCGCTGCCGAAATAGCGGCGTCTGGCACGGGTTCGACGTGCGGCGAAGGCGTGGCGGCGACCGGCTCGGCTTGCGGCACGGGGGGAGCGACGACGGCCTCGACCGGCGCGGGTGGCTGCGGTGGCGGCGGCGCGCGATGGAAGATGCTGAAGACCGCGGTGTCGACCATTATCGCTCCTCGATACCGCCACTCCATACGGCGTCTTCGCCGGGCCTGCCATCCATCCGTGCACGGGATTGTTTGAAACACCCCGGCGGGATCGCGAAGGGCGCGGTCGCCCGCGTCCGAGACTGTGCTAAAGCTCTGGGACATGAAGACGTTCGTCGTTGCGATGCTTCTCGCGCTCCCCGCCCTGGCACAGCCGGTTCGGCAAGGGGCTGCCGCGTATGGGGACTGGCACGGCGATGCGCCGGGCGTGGTGCGTCACATCACGCCGGCGGACCTGCCCGCGCCGTCCGCCACGGCGTCCGCCAGCCGCGGGCCGCGCACCGTGCCGCGGCCGTCCGGCGCCATGCCCACCGTTCCCGCCGGGTTCACCGTGCAGATTTGGGCCACCGGGCTGGACACGCCCCGCGTGCTGCGCACGGCGCCGAACGGCGACGTGTTCCTGGCGGAAAGCGGCGCCGGCCAGATTCGCGTTTGGCGGCCGGTGGCGGGTGCCGACCATCCCGGCAGCCCGGCCACCTTCGCCGCCCACCTGGACCAGCCGTTCGGCATCGCGTTCTGGCCGCCAGACCGGCCACGCTACGTCTACGTGGCGGAAACCAGCCGCATCGTGCGCTTCCCCTATGCCGGCGGCCTGGCGCCCACCGGCCCCATGGAGGTCGTCGTGCCCCGCTTGCCGGAAGGCGGGCATTGGACGCGCGACCTGGCCGCGGCGCCGGATGGCAGTGCGCTGTACGTTTCGGTTGGCTCTGCATCCAACGTTGCGATGGGAATGCACGGGTCGCCGGGCGAGGCCGGCGCGAGCCCGGCGGAGCGCGGGGCCGGCACGGGGGACGAGGCCGGGCGCGCCGCCGTGTTTCGCTTCCGCCCGGCGGGTGGGCCGCTGCAACTGGTCGCCTCGGGGTTGCGCAACTGCGTCGGCCTGACCGTGCAACCGCAGGACGGCGTGCTGTGGTGCGCCACCAACGAGCGGGACGGCATGGGCGACGACCTGCCGCCGGATTACGCGACCCGCATCAGCGACGGCGCGTTTTTTGGCTGGCCCTGGTACTATATCGGCAACCATGTGGACCCGCGGCACCACGGCGAGCGGCCGGACCTGGCGGGCGCCGTGACCACGCCGGACGTGTTGATCCAGCCGCATTCGGCGCCGCTCGGCATCACCTTCTACAACGGCGCCAGCTTTCCGGCGGAATACCGCGGCGACGCCTTCGTGACGTTGCACGGCAGTTGGAATCGCGCGCAGCGGACCGGCTACAAGGTCGTGCGGCTGCGCATGCGAGACGGCCGTCCCACCGGCGAGTACGAGGACTTCCTCACCGGGCTGGTGGCCAACGACAATGCCGTCTGGGGTCGCCCGGTCGGCGTCACGGTGCTGCAGGACGGCTCGCTCCTGGTCAGCGAGGACGCCAACGGCACCATCTTCAGAATCGCGCACTGAACCGCCGGCGGATCGAACCGCCGACGCCACGGTGCGCTTACCTCCCTCAGGAAGGAGACTGCCCATGTCCGACAACCCGCTTGAAGAAGACAGCACCCGCGAGCAACTGATCCGCGAGCGTGCCTATGCCCTGTGGGAGGCCGACGGCAAGCCGCATGGCAACGACCTGGAATACTGGGAACGCGCCCGTGAACTGGTCGGCATGTCGCAAAGTGCCGGCGCCGGCCAGCTCCCGGTGCCCAGCCCGGACGACCCGAGCGTGCTCGTGGGCCAGGCGGTGGAAGAAGCGTCGATCCAGGAAAACCTGGGCGAGTTCCCCAGTCCGCAGGTCGACCAGGGCGAGCGGGCCACCACGCCAAGCCGCGCGAAGCGCTGACGCCGCTACACCACCAAGCCGCTGGCCCGCACCAGCGCAGCGGAGGCAGCCATCGACTCTGTCACCGCAAGCGCGGCGGCCAGTGCCCGGCGGCCGGCCGCCGCGTCCACCAGCACCGGCGTGCCGTCCAGGCAGGCCGAAACGAAACTGGCGTGTTCCGCTTCCATGGCGTCGTGGTCTCGCCAGGTGATGGCTTCGCGGCGGAAGCCGCCGGTGCCGGGCAGCGGTAGGCCGCGCTCACGCCCGATCATCACCAACTCCCGTGCGCCGAAATCGGCGGACAGGTAGCCTTCCTGTGAAAACAGCCGCATCCGCCGCTCCGTCTTGATGGAGATGCGGCTGGCGGTGATGGTCGCTACGCAGCCATTGGCGAAGCGGACGCGGGCATTGGCAATGTCCTCCGTAGGCGACGACACCGCGGCCCCCATGGCATCGACACTGGCGATCTCGCTGTCCACCAGCGCCAGCACCAGGTCCAGATCGTGGATCATCAGGTCGAGGATGACGGACACGTCCGTGCCGCGCGGCTTGTAGGGGGCGATGCGGGTCGCCTCGATGTAGAGCGGCCGGGTGATACGGCTGCTGATCGCCCGGTGCTCGGCGGAAAAGCGCAGCAGGTGCCCCACCTGCAAGACCAACAGGCGCTCGGTCGCCAGTGCAGCCAGCGCATCCGCCTCCGCCAGGGTGGCGGCGATCGGCTTTTCCACCAGCACGTGGCAGCCGGCCTCCAGGGCACGGCTGGCCAGGGCGTGATGGGCTTCCGCCGGGGCGGCGATTACCACGGCCTGGCAGGCGCCCAGCAACGCGTCCAATGCCATGGGCGGCGCGCCCACTTCCCGCCCCACCGTCGCGGCGCGGGCGCTGTCCGGGTCGTGCAGCCCGACCAGCCGGGCACGTGGCGCCGCCGCGACCTTCAGGGCGTGGAAGCGGCCGAAATGCCCGGCGCCCACCACCCCCACGCGCAAGCGCAAATCATTCATGATCCGCGCCTCACCTGCGCGGGCTGGCCGGGCATCGTCAGCCGCTGCCGATGAGGATGCCGGCCGCCAGCACGAGCGCACCACCGAGCATGACCTTCGCCATCGCGGAAAGCGGCGACGTTTCCATGAAGCGCCATTGGATCCAGGCGATGATCGCCAGCTCCACCGCGACCACTGCGAAGGCCAGGCTTGTGGCAGTCCAAAATGCCGGCACCAGATAGGGCAGGGTGTGGCCGATGCCGCCCGCCATGGTCATCAGCCCGCAAATCAGCCCGCGCAGATACGGCGTGCCGCGGCCGGACAGCTTGCCGTCATCCGAGAGCGCTTCCGCAAACCCCATGGAGATGCCGGCACCGATGGAGGCGGCAAGCCCGACCAAAAAGGTGTTCCACGTCGAATGCGTCGCGAAGGCGGCGGCAAACACCGGTGCCAGGGTGGACACCGATCCGTCCATCAGCCCGACCAGGCCGGGTTGCACGATTTGCAGCACGAAGCGGCGCCGGGCATCCGCGTCCTCGCGGGCGCGCACGTCGCCGGGCAGCCGCCGAGCCTCGATCGTGCCGGCGGTGTTCTCGTGCTGCGCTTCGGCGGCGGCCAGGTCGCCCAGCAGGCGGCGCACCGCCGTGTCGGTCGCCCGGCTGGCTGCCTCGCGGTAGAACCGTTCGGCGTCGTTCTCCATCTGCCGGGCGTGGTTGCGCACCGCTTCCAGGCCGAGCGGGCGGAACTGCCAAACGGCCCGGCGCGGCACGAAGCCGCGCACGTCCTGGCGGCGGATCAGCGGAATGTGGCTGCCGAACCGTTCGGTGTAGGTGTCGATCAGGATGCGGCGGTGCTCATCCTCTTCCCGCGCCATGTCGGCGAAGACGTGCGCCGTGTCGGGGTAGTCGTCCCGCAGGCCTTCGGCGAAGTCGCTGTAGATGCGGCTGTCCTCCTCCTCGTTGCCGATGGCGAGGGCGAGGATTTCACGCTCGGACAAGGTATTGAAGTCTCGCATGCCAGACAACATGCGGCGGCGCTCTGTAATGGGCAAGTCTGGATGTGAGGCCTGCGAATGCTTCTCAGTGTCGGAAGTGCCGCATGCCAGTAAAGACCATGGCAATGCCGGCCTTATCTGCCGCTGCAATGACCTCGTCGTCGCGGATGGAGCCGCCGGGCTGGATGACGGCGGTGGCGCCGGCGGCGATAATGGCTTCCAACCCGTCGGCGAACGGGAAGAACGCGTCGGACGCGGCGACGCTGCCTTGCGTGAGGTTGCCGGCCACACCGGCGGCCGCCGCAGCCGCTTCGCCCTTCCAGGCGGCGATGCGGGCGGAGTCGACCCGGCTCATCTGCCCGGCGCCGACCCCTACGGTGGCGCAGTCGCGCGCGTAAACGATCGCGTTGGATTTCACGTGCTTGCACACGCGGAACGCGAACAACAGGTCAGCCTGCTCCTGCTCCGTGGGAGGGCGCTTGGTCACGACGCGCAGCGTGTCCGCCGCCACGCGCCCGGCGTCGCGTGTTTGCACCAGCAGACCGCCCGCCAGGCTGCGGACCTGCATTCCCGGAGCAGTCGGGTCGGGCAGGGCGCCGGTCAGCAGCAAGCGCAGGTTCTTTTTGCGCGACAGGATGGCGCAGGCCTCCGGGTCGGCGTCCGGCGCCACGATCACCTCGCTGAAGATGGCGGCGATTCGGGTTGCGGCGGCCGCGTCCAGCGTGCGATTCGCCGCGACGATGCCGCCGAATGCCGACACCGGGTCGCACCGCAGCGCCGCGTCCCACGCGTCGGCCAGGGTCGCGGCGGTTGCCACGCCGCATGGGTTGGCGTGCTTGACGATGACGATCGTGGGGTCGGCGAACTCGGCCACGCATTCGAAGGCGGCGTCGGTGTCGTTGAGGTTATTGAACGACAGTTCCTTGCCCTGCACCTGGCGCGCGCTGGCAACGCCTGGGCGGGTGCCCTGGGCGTACAGCGCCGCCTGCTGGTGCGGGTTTTCGCCATAGCGCAGGGTTTGCCGCAACGTGCCGCCCACGGTGATGCGCTGGGGAAATGCCTCGCCCTGGCGCGCGGCGAACCAGGCGGCGATCGCGGCGTCGTATGCGGCGGTGCGCGCATAGGCGGCGGCGGCAAACTGGCGGCGCAGGGCAAGCGTGGTGCCCCCGGCGGCGAGCGCGGCCAGAAGGGCGTCGTACTGCGAAACGTCGGTCACGACCGCGACGTGGTCGTGGTTCTTGGCGGCCGCGCGGATCAGGGCCGGCCCGCCGATATCAATGTTTTCCACGCAATCGGCATCCGCAGCCCCGGACGCCACCGTGGCCTCGAACGGATAAAGGTTGCACACCAGCAGGTCGATCGGCGCGATGCCGTGCGCCGCCATCTGCTCGCGATGCTCCGGCAGGTCTCGCCGGCCGAGCAGGCCGCCATGGATTTGCGGCACCAGCGTCTTCACCCGGCCGTCCAGGATTTCCGGGAAGCCCGTGTGGTCGGACACCTCCGTCACCGCAACGCCGGCGGCGCGAAGGGCCGCGGCCGAGCCGCCGGTCGACAGGATGTGCGTGCCATGCGCGGCCAGCGCCTGCGCCAAGGACACCAGCCCCGTCTTGTCGGACACGGACAACAAGGCGCGGGTGATCGGGACGATGTCGGACTGACTCATGGCGGGCGCATAGCCCTACAAGCCGAGCAGGTCCAGGGTACGGCCGATCACCCGGGCCTCGTCGTAGCGGTCGACCGCCCGGGCGCGACCGGCCTCGCCCATCGCGCGCCGCAGCGCCGGGTCGGCCACCAGCCGGTTGAGCGCGGCGGCCAGCGGCGCCACCGTGGCGGGGGGCACCAGCAACCCGGTGATGCCGTCCACCACCTGTTCGCGCGGGCCGCGTATGGCGGTGGCAACGACGGGCAAGCCGGCCAGCATGGCTTCGATCACCGACATCGGCAGGCCCTCGAAATGGCTGGGCAGGGCGAAGATGTCCGCCGCCGCCAGGATGGCCGGAATGTCGGTGCGGTAGCCGAGGCGCCTGACATTGCCACGACTCTCCGCCTCGGCCAGGGCTTGCTCGAGGTCCTCGCCCCGGTCCGTGTCCAGGCGGGCGCCGACGATCCACAGCTCGGCCTCGGGCACGTCGCGCATGGCACGGAGCAACTCGGGATAGCCCTTGTGCCGCACCAGCCGCGATACGGTGACGATCACCGGACGGTCGGGCGGCACGCCGAGGCTGGCGCGGATGCGCGTGCGCGCGGCGGCGTCAGGGCGGAACAGGGCCGGGTCGCGGCCGTTGCCGATTGCGGTGGCCCGGCGGCAGATGCCGAGCCGCCGGGCATCGCCGGCCTCTTCCTCCGACACGGTGAGGAACACGTGGGTGAGCCGACCGGCGGCCCACTCCATCAGAAAGGAAGCCAGCCGGCGCGGCCAAGGGGCTGGTTGGTTGAACAGGAAGCCGTGGCAGGTATAAGCCACCTTCGGCACGCCGGCGACGCGGGCGGCGACCCGCGCCAGGAAGCCGCTGATCGGCATATGGCCGTGCACCAGATCCGGCCGCTCCCGCCGCAACAGCGCCACCAGTGCGACGACGGCGCGCAGTTGTGCTGCGGGCGACGCGCGGCGGACGAAAGGGGCGGGGAGCACGCGGAACCCTTCGGCCCTGACGTCGGCGTTCAGCGGGCCTTCCGCCACGACGGCACACACGTCGTGGCCCCGGCTGCGGATGCCACGCATCAGCGGCAGGACGAAGTGGCGGAGCGAGAAATCGACGTTGACGATCTCGACGACCTTCATGGCCGCGGCGCTTTACGGGTGGCTGCGATCCTCGATCGCGTCGATGCGCAGTGCCAGCGTCATTAGCTGCCGTTCCATCGCCATCATCTGCTCGAACAGGTCGTCGCGGTCCTGGTCCGTTTCCTTCAGCTTCTTGGCGACGCGCTGGTCCATCATCAGCGTCACCGCCGTCGAGTCACGGACGTTCTCCAGCATGGTCTGGAACCGATCCAGCCGATCCATAACGTCAACGCGAAGCCTGCGAATCTCCAGCTTGGTTTGATCTCCCCCCGCCTTGAGGCTGGCCACCTCCGCCGTGAGCGTAGCCAGGTCGGCTGCAAGGGTCACAACGTAGGCCTTGAAGCTGGCCACGTCCGTCTTGAGGGTAGCTACGCCCGTCTTGAGGGTAGCGACGTCCTTCTCGACGCCGGTCAACCGCCCCTCGATCCTGTGCTGACCGTCGAGGAGGTGGTCCGTGTTGGCCGCGATCAGCCGCAGGGCGGACAGGATTTCCGGGTTGGGCAAGGCATCGCTCATGGGGCGTGGATAGCACAAACTCGGCAGGCCCTCCACACGATCGAAGCCCCGCCTCAACCCACCTTGGAAATGGCCCACTTCACCTGCTGCGGGCCATCCGCGTAGCCGGTCAGCACCACTTGCTCGCCCCGCTTGGGCGCCGCGCCGCCGAGGTAGATGCTTTCTTCCAAGGTGATCCGCGCACCTTCCGCGCGCAGCCGCCAGCCCGAGCCGGAAGGCAGCCGCAGCAGCACCGCCTCGCCGTCCTGTTGCAGGCTGGCGTTGACGCTGGGATGGAGGTGGAAGCGCAGCGTGTAGGGCTGCGGCTCCGGCGCCTCGATCGCGTCCTCGCCGCGGATGTCGTCGCCGCTTTCCGCCAAATAGAGCCGCCGCCGGTGCAGCGCGCCGAACGGCTTGCGGTAGCCGTCATGGCTGGCTTCCAGCCAGTGGGCGCCGTTGGCTTCTTGCCGTTGCGCTTCCACGCGCTCCGGCTGCCGGCCGATTCCCGCGCCCTTCAACTCGCTGGAGTTGGTATCGGCGATCACCAGGGTGGAATGGGCGGCCGTGGCGCGGGTGGCATCCCGCCATTGCGCCCCGGCGGCCGGGGCGGCGCCGCAATTCACCACCAGCCGTTCGCGTCCCACCGACAGCTCCAGCGACAGCGTGCCCGCATGCGACAAGCGATCCACGCCGGGCGGCGGCGGGCGGCCGCAATCTACCAGCAGCACGGTGCGCCCGGCTTGCAGCCGCTGGAACCCGCCTTCCGTCAGGCTGACGGAGGAGCGGCCCATTCGCCCGGCCTGCGCCAGCACGAGTTCGACTAAGCTGGCGGACTCCTCTTTGCTGCCGTTGAACAGGGCCAGGCCACCATCGCCATGCCGCATGGCGCGCAACGCTGCCGCCATGCGCTCGATCGCCGAGGCAAGGGACGCCGGAGGCTGCGCCTGGGCGGCCTGCAACAGGGCGCGGATTTCCACCAAATCCTGCAAGGCCGCCAACTGGGCGACCGGGCTACGCTCCGCATGGCAGCCGTCCGGCAGCACCTGGCGCGCGATCTCCTGCGGCAGGAAGCGCAACGCCCGGGTCAGGAACGCCGCCTGGTCGGGCAGGGCGACGGCGGCGGCAATCAGCCCCTTCAAGGCGGTCAGCGCGCGGGCATCCAACTGCTCCGCCGGCAGGTCCGCGGCCAAGGCGCGCGCGTCCGTCACCAGGCGGGTCATCATGCGCTGGCGGAACGCGTCGTCGGCCGAGGCGGCGAAGAAATCGTAATGCCCGAGCCAGGCCGCCAGCCGCGCCCCCGCCACGTCCGGCCGCCGCATGAGCGGGTCGGCCGGGGCGCCGATCCAGTCGGCGACCAAGGCCCGGGCGCGTCCGCGGGCCGCATCCGTGCCCAGCGCGCGCAGGTCGCGCAGCCAGGTAAAGCCATGCGCGGCGGCCATCAGAAGCGGCGACGCCCCCGTCTCACCCCAGGCACCAGGGCGGAGGGCCAGCAAGGCGCCCCCCACCTCCAGCTCGCCCTTCAGCAATTGCGCGCCACGCTCCGGATCACCAGGCCAAAGATCCCGCACCGGCAGCATCGGGGCATCGGGGATGCGGCCCATCCGCAGCTTCGGCAGCTTTGCCAGCGCCCGGCGCGCGTCGCGCCACCACCGGACGGCCATCAGGCGGCCGGGCGCAAGGCGGCGATGGCGTGGCCGTATTGGGGGGCGCCGAACACGGAAGTGCCGGCGACCAGCGTGTCGCACCCGGCGGCTAGGATGCGCGGCGCCGTGTCCGGCGTGACGCCGCCATCGGCGGTGATCCGGATCGTCCGGCCGGAGGCATCCGCCATCGCGCGCAACTGGCGGATCTTGCCCAGGGTCGACTCGATGAAGGCTTGGCCGCCGAACCCAGGGTTCACCGTCATCACCAGGATGATGTCGACCAGGTCCAGCACCTCCGCCACGGCAGCGGCCGGGGTGGCCGGGTT
Organism: Acetobacteraceae bacterium; assembly: GCA_965199555.1. Lineage (GTDB taxonomy): Bacteria > Pseudomonadota > Alphaproteobacteria > Acetobacterales > Acetobacteraceae > LMUY01. The sequence continues at coordinate 315,248 of CBDASJ010000017.1, forward strand.
GATCGCGACGGCCGCCGTCTTGCCCATTGAGCGGATCAGTTGCAGCGAGCGGTGCAGATGCGGGCCGGCCTCCACGTGCACGGCGATGTGGTCCGCGCCGGCCTCGGCGAAGGCGGCGATGTATGGGTCCGCCGGCGCGATCATCAGGTGAACGTCGAACTTCATGCGGCAATGCGGGCGCAACGCCTGCAACACGGCCGGCCCGAAGCTGAGGTTCGGAACGAAATGCCCATCCATGATGTCGAGGTGCAGCCACTCGGCGCCCGCTTGCTCGACCGCGGCGGCCTCTTCCCGCAAGCGGCCGAAATCGGCGGCAAGCAGGCTCGGTGCAATTATGGGCCTGGGTGACATTGACCTGCTTCTAGTGCGCCGGACGATTTCAGCACAAGCGAACGGGTCATGCCTTAATGAACCGCGCCGCGAAGAAACCGTCGATGCCGCCGCGCTCCGCCAACAAGCCAGGATGCGTGCGCAGGCAGCCGTCTTGCGTTCGCGACTCCGGCATCGCGGCTAGTTCCTCTGGGGCGAATGGGTCGTGCCGCAAGCCCGCCGCGGCGGCGGCCGGCAAGGCGGCGCGCCCTTCCTCCGGTTGCAAGGAGCATACGGCGTAGACCATGCGCCCACCGGGGCGCAGCATGGAGGCTGCAGCGCGGATCAGGGCGTGTTGTTGCCCCGCCGCCACGGCCACGTCCTCCGCGGATTTCAGGAACGGCACGTCCGGATGCCGGCGGATGGTTCCCGTCGCGCTGCACGGTGCGTCAAGCAGGATGGCGTCCAGCAAGGCCGAAGGACGCCAGACCGTCGCATCGGCCTGCACGATCGCGGCGTCGAGCCGGAGGCGGGCGAGGTTGTCGCGCAGCCGGGCGATGCGTCCTGCGTCGCGGTCCACGGCGATGACGGTGGCCCCCGTTGCGGCGAGCTGCGCCGTTTTGCCGCCGGGCGCCGCACACAGATCGGCCACCGTTTCGCCGGGTCGCGCGCATAGCAGCCGCGCGGGCAGGGCAGCCGCCGCATCCTGTACCCAGAAGGCGCCTTCAGAGAATCCGGGCAGATCCGTCACGCGCGTGCCTGCGGGAAAGCGCACCGAGTCGGTGGGCAGGGCCATCCCGCCTGGCGGCACGTTGCCGACGACCGTCAGGTCCAGCGGAGCCTCCGCCGCGTGGCCGATGGCGATCGCCCGCGCATCCTCCCCCCAGCTCCGCCACAGCCAGTCCGGCGTGTCGAGCCGGGGTCCGTCCAGCGTCTGCAACGCCGCCGCCCCCGATTTCGCCACCTGGCGCAGCACGGCATTGACTAGGCCGGTGAAGGGGGCAAGCCCGCGGCTGCGGGCCAACGCCACCGCAGTGCCGACGGCTGCATGGGCCGGCGTGTCCAGCAACAGGAGCTGGGCGGCGCCGATGCGAAGCACCTGCCGCACCGGCGCAGGCGGCGCGCGGCGCAGGAAGGGCTGCAGCACCGCATCCAACGAGCCGGACCGCCGCAGCACCGCGGCGGCCAGCCTGTGCGCCGCCGCACGGTCGCGCGCTTCGGTAGGCGGCAGGCCGTCCAGCGCCTCCTCCAGCCCGCGACGCCGGACCAGCACGGCATCGAGCAGGTCGAACGCACCTTCGCGCGTCGGATCAAGGCGTGCGTTCGGGGGAGAAGGCCGGGCTTGTGGCATCGGGGCGGCTTCATGGCGCGGATCGGGGGCGCATGCTAGAGCGCCGGGCCATGGACCTGCTCGACGCCAGGCGGCCGCGCCTGTTGCTGACCGTCTTCTGCCTGCTGGTCTGGCTGCCTGGGTTGTTGACCCTGCCACCCACCGACCGGGACGAAAGCCGCTTCGCGCAAGCCAGCAAGCAGATGATCGAAACGGGCGACTACGTCCGCATCATGAACGGCACGGAGCCGCGCAACCTCAAGCCCGTCGGCATCTACTGGCTGCAAGTGCCGTTCGCCGCCGCGGCCAGGGCGCTGCACGTGGCGACCGCCAACCCGGTCTGGCCGTATCGGCTGCCTTCATTGGCGGGAGCGCTGCTGGCGGTGCTGGCGACGTTCGAGCTCGGCTGCGTCCTCGCAGACCGTCGGGTCGCGTTGCTGGCGGCCGGCATGCTCGGCGCCAGCGTCGTGCTGGTGGTGGAAGCGCATTTGGCCAAGACGGATGCGGCCCTGGTCGGCGTGACGACCGTGGCAATGGCAGTGCTCGCCCGTGCCTATGCCGGGCTGCCGGTGGGCCGGGGCAGGGCGGCACTGTTCTGGGCCGCGATGGGCGTGGGCATCCTGTTGAAGGGGCCAATCACCCCCATGGTGGCCGGACTCGCCGCGGCAAGCCTGGCCGTGGCGGACCGCCGGGCACGCTGGCTGCTGGCCTTGCGGCCGCTCGCCGGGGCGGCGCTGATGCTGTTGGTGGTGTTGCCGTGGTTCGTGGCGATCGGGCTGGCGACGCATGGCGCGTTCTTCAGCGACTCCGTGGGCGGCGACCTCGGCCGCAAGCTGGCCAGCGGCGACGACGCGCATGGCGCACCGCCCGGCGTGCACCTGCTGCTGCTGCCGCTGCTGGCCTTTCCGGCCAGCCTGCCCGTGCTCCGTGGGCTGCCATTGCTGTGGCGGCAGCGGCGGGAGCCGACGGTGCGCTTCCTCACCGCGTGGATCGTGCCGGCCTGGCTGGTGTTCGAGGCCACCCCGACCAAGCTGCCGCATTACACCCTGCCGCTCTACCCGGCCGTGTTCCTGCTTGCCGCGTGGGGTTGGGCGGCGCTGGACTCGCCCGGCGGCATCTGGTCCCGTCGCATCGCGCCGTGCCTCACCGTCGCCGCTGCGGCAGTTCTGGGCGGCGCAGCTTTGGCGTTGCCAGTGGTGATCCACGCGTCCTGGCTGTTGGGCGTGCCGGCGGCGCTGGCTGCCGGCCTGGTCGCCGCCCTGGCCAGCCGCCCGGTGCGCCCGACGCTCGCGCTTGCCGCCATGCCGCTGTTCACGGCCGCCTTGCTGGGATGGGAGTTGCCGCAAGCCTCGCCCTTATGGTTGGCACCACGCATCGAGCAGGCGCTGGTGGACGCCGGGCTGGCCGGGCGCCCGCTGGCCACGGTGGGCTTCCACGAGCCCAGCCTCATGTTCCTGGCGGGCACCCGGACGGTGCTGTCCCCCACCGGCGCCGATGGCGCGGATGCCCTGGCATCCGGTGTGGCGGGCTCGGCGGCCGTCGCCGCCCGGGACGAGGCATCCTTCCAGGCCGAGGCGGTGCGGCTGGGCCTGCATCTGCGCCGCCTGGCCACGGTGGATAGCTTCAACTACTCCCGCGGGCGCGAAACCGACATGGCGCTGTACGAACTGGAGCGCTGAGCGCCTCAGTCATCCGACTGCGAACGCCCCTTCGGCAGCCGGGCGGTGCGTCCCGTGAAGGACAGCTCGTTGACTTTGCACAGGTTCTGCCGACGCAGCACCTCCTCGCGCTTGTCGTGGTAGACCACGCGGACGTCGAACGTGCACCCGGTGTCCTGGGTCGGCCCCGCAATCACGCGGTTGTGCGGCGGCAAGGCGAGTGTGCCCAGCAGATCGTCCCCCCATGAGTCGTCGTTCACGGGCGAAATGTTCAGGTTGTCGATGATCTGAGTGCTGTCGTTGATCAACGTGAAGCGCGGATTCCGGTCCGGGTCGACGCCTGGCGAGCGTGGGGTGCTCATCTGCGGCGGCTGGTCGAAGCTTTTCTGCGCCTGCGCGCTGCCTGACAGGGCCGTGGCGACCAGCAAACCTGCCAGCGGGAAGACGAAGGAATGGGCGGCTTTCACGGTCGGTCTCCTGCGGATGTCACGTCGCTCGCTTCTACACCGAACCGGCTGCGGAAGATTACTTCGTGAGGAAAGTTCACGTTAATCTCTTTCTGTGAGACTGATCGCAGGTTGCGCGACAGAACGAAGCGCATTGATCATTGTCTCGCATGTGGGCGGTCGCCACCCAGTGCCATGGACACGCAGGAGACCGCGTGTGCGCTTGTCCGAAACCGTCGCCGCCCCTGGCGGACTTGGCCGCCGTCACTTCCTGCCCGGCATGGCCGCACTGACCGCCGGCCTGGGGGCGATGGCGTCCCTGGCCCCCGATTGGGGCGACGGCGCGCCGCCTCGCCTGGACCGCACCCCCGTGACGAATAACATCGTTTCGGCCAGCGTGGCCCCCGTGATCGTGGCACCGCCATCCCCGCCCATCCACATGCACTCCGCCGCCATGCGGCAGGATTGGTTGGCATTCCGTCACCAGTATATCACGCCGGAAGGCCGGGTGATCGACACCGGCAACGGCAATGCGTCGCACAGCGAAGGGCAGGGCTGGGGCCTGATGGGCGCCCAGGCCGCGGACGACCAGGAAACCTTCGCCCGGCTGCTGGACTGGACCACGCACAACCTGCGGCGCCGGCCCAACGACACACTGCATGCGTGGCGCTACAAGCCGTCCGACGCCAACCCGGTGTCCGACCTGAACAATGCGACCGATGGCGACTTGTTCATCGCCGCCGCGCTCGCCCGCGCCGCCATCCGCTGGCAGCGTCCGGACTACGCGGCGCAGGCAGCCCGGATCGGGCGCGACATATTGGGCCTGGTCCGCACCGCAGGCGCCCGGACGGTTCTGCTGCCCGGCGCCGCGGGCTTCGAGAAGCCGGACTGCCTGGTGCTCAACCCGTCCTATTATGCGTTCGGCTTGTTCGCCGACCTGGCGGCGCTGGTGCCGTCCACGAAGTGGGACGCGCTGCGTCAGGACGGCGCCGCCCTGATCCTGCAGGGCCGCTACGGCAAATGGATGCTGCCGCCCGACTGGCTGCGGGTGGACCGCGCGGACGGCTCGCTGAGCATTGCACCCGGCTGGCCGCCGCGGTTTTCCTGGGATGCGATCCGCGTGCCCATGCACCTTGCCTGGGGCGGCATCGCGGCGGAACCGCTGTTCGCGTCCTTCAACCGCTACTGGACGGCGTCGAAAACCACGCAGCCGGCCTGGGTGGACCTCCGCAGCGATGAGATGGCGCCGTATTCGGCGCCCGCCGGCATCCGTGCGGTTGCCAGCCTCGCCACCCGTTCGACTGGGCCGGTCGCGACAAGCAGCTTGCCATCTGTTATGGCTGCCAATGATTATTACGGTGCTGGCCTCGTGCTTTTGTCGCGCATCGCGGCGGAGGAGGTCGCGCACTCGGCGGCTTGATGGGGATGACGATGAGCGAAGAGTCAAACGACGTGACCAAGGCGCTGGCTGCGTTCGGGGCGCCATCCATCCGCTACCACAGTTTCGGTCAGGCGCAGGCGAGGCCACCGGGTCTCGCCGCCATTCGACGCCCCGTCCTGCCCACCGAGCCGCCCGTGGCCAGCCCCGTGATCGTGCAGCAGACGGAGCCGGTCGCGGCGCCCGAGCCGTTGCCGGGCCCGCCGGTGACCTCGCAGGCGCCGCCGATGGTCGCGCCGCGGCCGGCACCGCTTCCTGCTGAGCCTGTTCCACTCCGCGCGCCACTCTCCGTCGCGCCCGGCGCCACCGTTGCCCCGCCGCCGCGCCCGCTGGCGGAGTGGGCCGCGCCAGTCAACAGCGTGCCCGTTCGTCCCTTGGTGGCGCCGGCCGTGCCGCCGCAACAACCTGTTCATGTGCCCGCGGCGCCGTCGGCCTCCGTCATGCCGATGCCCCATGCGCCATCGGCAGCCGCAACCCCATCCACAATTGCGGCCATGACGCTGGCACATGGCGGCGTCCCAAAGTCGTCCAGCAGTTTGGTTGACGTGTTCGACTACCTAGCAGCGTCGTAAGTTCCGACCCGCACCATCGCGTGCGACGGGCTGGCGAGGATACGTCGAGGGCTGCTGATCAACAAAGCTCGGTAATTTGCACACTGTTGCCTTTTGGCAACCGTGTGTATTGTTGCAACTAAGTTTTCCTCTCACGCCCTCCCGCTGGACTTTTCACCGTGATAAAAACCGTCGCACAAACCCGTCGCCCAGGGTTAATTAATGCTTGATTACAGATTTAGGAATATTTCGCGATGAGTGAGACGGCTCGGGTTCGGCGGCTGCGCTGGCAAGGCGTGCCGCATAGCAGCCTCGCCAGCCGGATCATCGACGTCGTCTGCGGCATCCTCGGCGTGTCCCTTATCGTCGCCGTGGCGACCGTTCAGTTGGAGCCGCGACAGCAGGCGATCCTGGCGGTCATCTCGGCCATCGTGTTCCTGATCGCGAACCGCTTTAAAAGCCGCTACGTGTCCGTCTTCCTGGTCATCCTCAGCCTCGCCGTCTCGCTGCGCTACATCTTCTGGCGGGTGACGGAAACGCTGGATTTCGCCAGCGCGATCGAGCTGCTGCTGGGCATCGGCCTCGCCGTGGCGGAATGCTACGCCATCATCGTTCTGGTGCTCGGCTACGTGCAAACGCTGTGGCCGCTGGAACGCCGGCCGATCCCGATGCCGGAAGACTTCGCGTTGTGGCCCACCGTCGACGTGTATGTGCCGACCTACAACGAGCCGATGTCGATCGTGCGGGCGACGGTGCTGGGCTGCATGGCGATCGATTGGCCACCGGAAAAGATCCGCGTCTACCTGCTGGATGACGGCCGCCGGGAAGAGTTCCGGGAGTTCGCGGCCGAATGCGGCATCGGCTACATCACCCGTTCGGACAACCTGCATGCCAAGGCCGGCAACCTGAACAACGCCTTGGCGCAGACCGATGGCGAGTTCGTCGCGGTGTTCGACAGCGACCACATTCCCACCCGCGCCTTTTTGCAGATGACGATGGGCTGGATGATCGCCGAGCCGCGCAACGCGCTGGTGCAAACGCCGCACCATTTCTACTCGCCCGACCCGTTCCAGCGCAATCTTGCCGCCGGCACCCGCGTGCCCGCCGAAGGCAACATGTTCTACGGTCTGGTGCAGGACGCCAACGATTACTGGAACGCGACCTTCTTCTGCGGGTCGTGCGCCGTGCTGCGCCGCGCCGCGCTGGAGGAGATCGGCGGCTTCGCGGTGGAGACGGTGACCGAGGACGCGCACACGATGCTGAAGATGCATCGTCGCGGCTGGGACAGCGCCTACCTCCGTTTGCCATTGGCCGCCGGGTTGGCGACCGAACGGCTGATCCTGCATATCGGCCAGCGCATCCGCTGGGCACGCGGCATGATCCAGATCTTCCGCCTGGACAACCCGATGTTCGGGCCGGGGCTGACCCTGGGACAGCGCGTTTGCTACCTCCAGGCCATGGGGCACTTCTTTTTCGCCCTGCCGCGCGTGGTGTTCCTGACCGCACCGCTCGCCTTTCTGCTGTTCGGGCTGAACATCATCGCCGCGTCGCCGCTGGCGATCGTGTCATACGCGCTGCCGCACATCTTCCACTCGGTCGCGACCAACTCCCGCCTGCAGCGCAACAACCGGCACTCCTTCTGGTCCGAGATCTACGAGACGGTGCTGGCCTTGTTCCTGGTGCGGGTGACCATGGTGACGCTGTTCGCGCCGCGCCGCGGCAAGTTCAACGTCACCAATAAGGGCGGGCTGCTGGAAAACGGCTATTTCGACCTGGGCGCGGTTTATCCGAACCTGATCCTTGCCTTCTTCCTGGTGGCGGGAGTGATCCGCGGCCTGGTCGGGATGCTGTTTTCCCATACGGAGCAGCTCACCTTCCAGGCGCTGTTGCTCAACACGATCTGGGGCTTCTTTTCCCTGCTGACCGTGATGGCGGCGCTCGCCGTCGGGCGTGAAACGCGTCAGATGCGCAGCCGCGCCCGTGTTCGTGCGACGGTGCCCGTGTCCATCCTGCTGCCGGACGGCCGTGCGGTCAGCGGGATCACGCAGGACCTGTCCCAGGGCGGCAGTTCCGTCGTGTCGGAGCGCCCGCTGGGCGTCACCGACGGGGCGCTGGTGCAGTTCGAGTTCATCATCGGTGGCGAGCCGGTGCTCGTTCCCGCGCGCCTGCTGCGCTGGGAACAGCGCTTCCTGCAAGTCAGCTTCCAGCCGGCAAGCGTCGCCGACGAGGCAGCTATCGTTCAAGTCGTATTTGGCCGGGCGGATGCTTGGACCGATTGGAGCGCCTATCCGGTGGATCGTCCCCTTGCCAGCCTGTATCGCGTCCTGGTCAGCATCCGCGGCCTGTTCCGGGCGCCGGATCGGGCACCCCGCCGCCCCACCGGCAGCGGCCCGGCCGCACCCGGCCGCCGCCAACTGGTCGGCACCGCGGCTGCCATCGTCCTGATGCTGGTGCCCGCTGCCGCCCACTCGCAGGGAACGGTGGCGCAGGGCGCGCAGCCCGGTGGCTTCGTAATCCGCCCGCTGCCCGGCGCCACCCCCAGCCTCGGCACGTCGGCACAGCGTGGGTCGCCCCCGCCAAGTGCCCCCGCGGCCACCGTGCCAGCAACGCCGCCAGCTGCAACGCCGACCGCGACGCCGGTGACCACCGACCCAAGCGCCCCGCCGTTGCCGGCAGCGGGCAATGCCACCGCGGCGACGCCGGCGGTGCAACCCAACCCAACCTCCTTCACGCCGACGCCCGGCGCGCCGGCGGCGCAGACCCGCCAGTTGGTGCTGACCTTGCACCAGCTTGGCGCGCTCGGCCCGTTGACCCTGCGCGGCACCAGCGAGTTGCAAGGCGTGCAGTTCGGCATCCGTGCCGACGAGGTCGTCACGGCGGCCACGCTGAACCTGTCGGGTGCGATGTCCCCGGCGCTGATCCCGGAGTTCAGCAACGTCACCGTCACGATGAACGAGCAGTACGTCGGCACCATCCCGGTCAACCGTGACCAGCCGCGGTTCGAGAACTTCGAACTGCCAGTCAGCCCCGTGTTCTTCCAGGACAACAACCGGCTGAACTTCCGCTTCACCGGCCGTTACACGCCCGAATGCAACGATCCGCTCAGCGGCCTGCTGTGGTCGACGATTTCGGATACGTCGACGCTGACCCTGACCTTGGAACGGCTGCCGCCGCAACGCGACCTGTCCCGCCTGCCGCTGCCGTTCTTCGACCCGCACGAAAAGACCATGCTGTCGCTGCCAGTCGTGTTGCCGGCGAACCCGTCCAACGAGTCGCTGCAAAGCGCCGGCATCGTGTCGTCCTGGTTCGGCCAGTTGGCGGATTTCCGTGGCGCGACCTTCCCCGTCGTCAACGACGCGCCCAGCGAGGGCAACGCCGTCATCATCGTGACTGGCACCGACCGCCCGGCCAACGTCACGCTGCCGCCGCTGAACGGCCCGACGCTTGCCGTGGTGCCGAACCCGAACGACCCGACATCTTCCCTGCTGGTCGTGGCCGGACGCACGGGGCAGGAGGCGATTTCCGCCGCCACGTCGCTGACGCTCGGCAGCCGCACGCTGTCCGGGGACGCCTCCACGGTCGTCAACCCAGAGGTGCCGAAGCGCGTCGCCTACGACGCGCCCGCCTGGATACCGTCCGACCGGGCGGTGAAGTTCGGCGAACTGGTGGACGCGTCCGAGTTGCAGGGCACGGGCTACGTCCCCGGCACGATGCGCGTGCCGTTCCGCACGGCGCCTGACCTCTACACCTGGCACAACCGCGCCTTTCCGATGGAGTTGCGCTACCGCGCGCCTCCCGGCCCGATCGAGGACTTGGCCGTTTCCCGCCTGGATATCGGCATCAACGACCTTTACCTCGCCAGCCTGCCGCTCGCGTCGGAGCCGTCGCGCACGGCGTCGTGGTTTTCGCGCCTATTCAACTTCGGCGTGACGCAGTCGACCTCGCGCGTGGACGTGCCGGTCTACAACGTGTTCGGGCAGAACGACCTGCAGTTCTTCTTCGACACCAGGCCGCTGCATCGCGGCGACTGCGTGGCCATCCCGCAGGACGTGCGCATGGCCGTGGATCCGGACAGCACGTTCGACATCAGTGGGGCCTACCGCTTCGCCCAACTGCCGAACCTGGCGTATTTCGTCAGTTCCGGTTTCCCGTTCACCCGCATGGCCGATCTGTCGGAAACCGCGGTGGTGCTGCCGCAGCAGCCCAATGCGGTGGAGATCGGCGCCTATCTGGACATGATGGGCCGGATCGGCTCCCTGACGGGCTACCCGGTGATCCGCCACGTCGTGGTCCGGCCCGATGCGCTGAACAGCGTGTCCGACCGCAACCTGCTGGTGATGGGGACGATCGCCCGGCTGGGGCCGGCGGCGGACCTGCTGAAGAACTCGCCTTATCAGGTGAACGGCAACCGCCTGACCGTTGGGCTGACCGGCGGCCTGGACAGCGTGCGCCGCCTGTTCGGCGACTCTGCCCGGGAGGACCGCACGCGCGCCGCCACGGTGCTGAACGCCAGCGCGGGGACGGACACAGCGGCCATGGTCGGTGCGCAAAGCCCGCTGAACGGCGGCCGCAGCGTCGTGGCCTTGCTGGGCGGGTCGGCCCCGGCGGTCGAGGCGATCGTCACCACGCTGCGTGACGCGGACCAGGCGCCGTTGATTCAGGGTGACCTGTCGCTGCTGTCGGCTGGGCGTTTCACGTCATACCGAGTGGGCGCCGAGTACACATCGGGTGTGCTGCCGTTCTGGTTGTATCCGTCCTGGTACCTGCGCGACTCGCCGCTGGGCATCGTCGGCGTGATGATCATCGGCTGCCTGCTGGTCGCGATCTTCTACTTCTTCGCGCTGCGCCGCCGGGCGGCGTTGCGGACCCGCACCATCCCAGCCCGGCGCCTGTGAGGAAAAAGTCTGACATGGGACCGTATTCCCCGGCTTTCCGCGCCCTGCTCCTTGCTTCCGCCACGGTGACCCCGCTGGCGGCGGCGGAAGCGCAGACCGCACCCTCGCCAACCACGCAGTCCAGCACGGCAGATGCGATCCGCGTGCTGCTCGACCAGGCCAATTATTGGCGCAGCAAGGACGAGCCGCAGCGTGCGGACGAGGCGTTGGGTCGTGTGCTGGCGCTGGACCCGCGCAACCCCGATGCATTGGCGGCGCAGGCACAGGCGGCGGCGGAGCGAGGAAACCAGCAGGTCGCCATGGCCGCGCTGGCGAAGCTGCAAGCGGCACGGCCGGGCGACCCGCGGATCGACAGCATCCAGCAGGTGCTGCGTGCCGGCCCGTTGGACAACGCCGCCTTGTCCGAGGCACGGCGGCTGGCCCAGGCCGGCAAGCCAGCCGACGCGGTTGCCGCGTATCGCCGTGCATTCAAGGGCAGCAGCCCGCCGCCGAGCCTGGCGGCCGAATACTACCAGACGCTCGCCTCGACGGATGGCAATTGGGACGCTGCCCGGGATGGTTTGGCGTCCCAGGTGCGGACCAACCCGCAGGATTTGCGCACGCAACTCGCCTACGCCCAGGCTCTCACCTACCACGAGGGCACGCGGGCGGACGGCGTCGATCGTTTGGCGGCCTTGTCGAAGCTGCCGTCGATCGGCCAGCAGGCGACCGTTGCGTGGCGCCAGGCCCTGCTGTGGTCGTCGGACGATGACCGCACCCAGGGGCAGCTCAATGCCTATCTGAGCCGCAACCCAACCGACGCGGACTTGGACGCCAAGAAGACCGAGCTGACCCGGACGATCCCGGACCCGGGCATCCGGTCGCGGCTATCCGGCTACAATGCGCTGGAAGGCAAGCAGACCGCCGACGCCGAACGGAACTTCAACGCGGCACTGGCCTACAATCCCAACGACGTCGATTCGCTGGCCATGCTGGCGCTGATTCGCAAGCAGCAGGGGCGGATGCCCGATGCCCGGCGGTTGATCGACAAGGCCGTCTCCTTGGCGCCGGACCGGCGGGAAGAGCTGCTCAGCGCGGTAGGATTGGACGCCGCTGCGCTGGCCAGCGGGAACCGAAGCGGCAACCCGGGGGCTAGCGGTGGCGGCGACGGCGGTTTGGCGATCCGCCGCGACTACGCGCAGGTGGCGGCATTGACCCGGCGCGGCGAATACGCGGAGGCAGAAACCAAGCTGCGCCGCCTGATGGGCAACCGGCCCAACCTCGGCAACTACCTGCAACTCGGCGACCTCCAGGCTCGCGCCGGCAAGCTCGCGGACGCGGAAGCATCCTTCCGCACCGTGCTGCGCAGCCAACCCAGGAACGTGGCTGCGCTGAGCGGCCTCGGCAACGTGCTGACGCGCGAAGGCAAGGAGGACGAGGCCCAGCAGATATTCGCCCGCGCCGGCGTGCAGGGCGGCGGGCAATCCCGGGCCGCCCAGTTGGCCAACCAGGCCAAGGCGGCGACCGACTCGGCCGCTCGCATCGCATTGCTGCGTTCGGCAGTGGCCGACGCCCCGGCGGACCCGTGGCTGCGCCTGGAACTGGCACGCAACCTTCTGGCGCAGAACCAAGCCGCCGATGCGCGCCAAGTGATGGCGCCCGTCACGGGGGCGGCAAAGCCGACGGTCGAACAATTGCGGGCGGGCATCTACTTCGCCGACAACTCCCATGATTGGCCGCTGGTCGGCTCCCTCGTCGAGAAGTTGCCGCCGGCCGCACGGACGGGCGACATGCGCACGCTTGCCGTGCGTGCGGACGCGTCGAATGACCTGCGCGAGGCCCAGTCACAAGGCGGCCCGGCCGCGGAAGCACAGCGGCTGGTGGCGCTCGCTGCCAAGCCCGACCCCACCGGGGTGCGCGGCACCGTCTTCGCGCAGGAGCTGATCAAGCTCGGCGACAAGCGCGACGCCCGCGAAGTGATCCGTGTCGCGCTGAACGCCAGCCGCCCGCCCTTGCCCCAGCAGCGCATCGCGTATGGCGGCATGCTGATCGCCGCGGGGTATCCGCGCGATGCCCAGGTCGTGACCGGCGGGTTGCAGGGTGACCGGCTGAACCCGCTGGAGCGCAGCAACCTCGCCGAGGTGCGCGACAACGCCGCGGTGTTCTCGTCCGACCGTTTGGCCGGCCGCGGCAACACCGCGGATGCATATGACGAGCTGGCGCCGCGCCTGGCGCAGAATCCGGAGAACCCGGACCTCAACATGGCCCTGGCGCGGTTGTACGAAGCGCACCGCCAGCCCAGCAAGGCGGTCGCGATCACCGAAGAGCTGTTGAAGCGGAATCCGAGCAGCCTGAGCGTCAGGGTCGCCACGATCAACGCGGCATTGGCAGCCGGCGACACCGGCCGCGCGGCCGAGCTGGCGGGCCAAACGAAGGAAGAGTTCTCCGACGACCCGCAGGCCTGGTTGGCCTCCGCCAACGTGGCGCGCGCCCGGGGCCTTAACGGTGAGGCGCTGTCGGACCTACGCACCGCGCGGAGCCTGCGCACGAAGCAGCTCGACACCACCGACAGCTCCGATGCGTCCAGCGTCATGCCGGAGGGGTGGCTGAGCGGCCGGCAATACGCGCTCAACATCGTGGGCGACGTGGCCAACGACGCATCGCCGACGCCGATTTCGGCAGTGGGCCGTGCCGAACCGGTGACGCGCGAATACGAGCGCTACGCCCAATACCTGCCCGCAACGTCGCTCGACGATCCGCGCCCCGCCCCGTCGACGCGGATCGCGCAAAGCGACACGGCCGCACCATTGCTTGCGCCGCCGGCGAGCCCGACGGCACCGATCCAGCTTTCCCAGGGCCTGGCCGCGGATGGCGGCGCAGTCAGCTACGGCAACCCGTTCCGCTCCACCCCGTCGCCAACCTTGGACGAGCCGAACGCCACGCCGGGCGGCATCCTGGGGCTGCGCGGCAACGCCGTGCCACAGCGGCCGGCCGATCCGCTGACGGCGGACATCGACCGCAGCATCGAGCAGGTTTCGGCCGATGTGGCGCCGCGTCTGGATGGCTCGCTGGTGTTCCGTGGCAGGTCCGGGGATGCCGGCCTGGGCGAGTTGTTCAGCCTGGAAGCGCCGTTGGAGGCCAGCTTCTCGCCGGCCGGCTATGGCAGGCTGAAAGTTCAGGTGACGCCGACGGCGTTGTTTGCCGGGCAGATCTCCCAGGCGAACGAAGCGCTGTTCGGCAACAACCCGTTGGCACCGGCCGGTACGACCTTCCGTAAAAGCCGCGATCAGAACGCCTATGGCACCGGGCTGGACGTGGGCTATGCCTATGATTTCGTGTCCGCGGATATCGGCACGTCGCCGATCGGCTTCCGGGACAGCCAGGTCATCGGCGGCATCACCTTCGCGCCGCGCATCAGCAACGAGCTGACCGTTCGCGTGTTGGGCGAGCGTCGCTCCGTCACCGACAGCCTCCTGTCCTATGCCGGCCAGCGCGACCCGCTGACTGGGCAAAGCTGGGGTGGCGTCACGCGCAACCGCGGCCACCTCCAGTTCGAGGGCACCGTCGGCAACGTCAGCTACTACGCCGGCGCCGGTGCTGGTGTGCTGGTGGGTGACCACGTGAAGTCCAACACCGAGGTTGAGGCCGGGGCAGGGCTTAGCTTCCCGGTGTGGACGACGCCGACGCAGGAAGTCCGCACGGGCCTGGACCTGGTGTATTTTGGGTTCGACAGGAACCTGAACAACTTCACCTTCGGCAGCGGCGGCTATTTCAGTCCGCAGCAATTCTTCGCGGCGCTGTTCCCGGTCAATTACAAGGAACAGGTTACGCCTGACCTGAGCTACTCGGTGGGTGGGTCGATCGGCGTGCAGACCTTCCGGGCCAAAAGCGCGCTGGTGTTCCCGAACGACCCGGATCGCCAATCGGCGTTGAACGCGCTGGCCAGCAGCAACAGCAACACGGTAACCCGGATCGCCGGGTTCAAGGACACCGGCGTGGCGGGCGGGGCCCATGCGGATGTCGACTACCGCGTGACAAACAACCTGCACATCGGCGCGCGTGCCGGGTTCGACAAATCGGGCAATTTCACCGAAGGCACCGGGTTGGTCTATGCGCGCTACGTTTTCAACAACCCGTTGTAGAAGGCGGTGAGCATGGATGAGTCCGCCACCCTGCCGGCAGGGTTGCAGCAACCGGCGGTGCAATGGCGTTTGTTCCTCCGCTCCCTTGCGGAGGAGGTGGACAGCCTGGCCGGGATCGGCGACCGCGACGACATGCTGCGTGGCGTGGGGCGTCGCATGTCCCGCCTGATGCCGCTGCCGCCCGTGCAGTCGCTGCAGGCACTGGAGATGGAGGTCAACGACGCCTTGGAGGGTGTCGGCTGGGGCACGGCGACATTGTCGCTCAGCGGGACGGAGCGGGTCTTGCAGATCGTCCATAGCGGCTTCCCGCGGGTAGGCTCCCTGGGCACGCCGACCGGGCAGTGGCTGAGCGCACTGCTTGAAGGGCTGTATGATGGCTGGTTCGCACAGCAGCCGGGCAGCAAGGCCTCGCTGTCCACCCGGCGGCTGGACGGCAGCTTCGGCTCCACGGTGGTGTTGAGCTACGCCCGGCGTTAGCGCACACGGGCGTATTGTCACGCCATTAGCAATCGTGGTGTAGCTCAGCTTCCACAGACTTCCGACGCGGAGCGGACTCATGACGCCTGACGCACGCAGTGACATCGGCCGGCTCGGACGGCGGGGTTTGCTGGCTGGTGGCGTTGCCGCATGCCTGCTACCGGCGGCGGCGCGGGCTGCCATCGTCAATATGTGCGTCATCGGCACGGATGGGTGGCTTTTCCCCGCCTTCGACGAGGTGCGCCGCAGCGACCTGGCACTGGTGCGCCGCACCGCCCAGTTCGTGAACGAGGCGGTGGGCGTGCTGCGCATGGCGAAGATCGAAACCGTGGTGTCGTTCACCCCGGCGAAGTCGCGGGTGTATCGCGAGTTCCTGCCGTCGGATTTCAAGTGGTCCCCGGACGCGGAGAAGCGCTACGGCGTCGCCTTGGAGGAACTCCGCCGCTCCAACACGCTGGTGCCGGACCAGGCGACGATGTTCGCCGAGGCACGCAAGCAGGCGCCCGCCGAGCTGCTGTTCTTCAAGGCCGACACGCATTGGACCGCGCCCGGTGCCGCCAAGTCCGCCACGCTGCTGGCCGGCGCGATCAAGGAGAAGATGCATCTGCCGCCCGCCAGTGGGCCGGGGATCAAGCTTGCCGCCGCAACCTCCGTGCTACAGGAGCGCAACGACCTGGCGGCGTTGCTGCCGACGCCGGATCAGTCGAAATACCCGTTCCAAAGCTACATGGTGCGCAAGCCGGCGGAGACGAACGGCGGCGGCCTGCTGGCGGACGACGCGGCCGACGTGATCGTCATGGGCAACAGCTTCATGCAGCCGGCGTACGGCTTCGCCAACCTCGTGTCGGAGCAGTTGGACCGCCCGGTGTCGCTGCTGTGGAAGGTCCATCAGTTCAGCCCGTACTACAACATGCTCACCTATCTGGGCAGCGACGCCTTCAAGAAGCAGCGGCCGAAGCTGATCGTGTGGAACTTCGCCGAGGTCGACATGGAAACGCCGTCGAACAACCCAGGTGCCTGGGGTGACACGGTGATGCCGCCCGCCACCTTTATGACCAACCTGCACAAGGCGCTCGGCGTCTGATGCGGCCAGGCTGGCTGGTCCTGCCGGCGCTGGTGACCGCGCTGCCGGCGCTGGGGCAGGAGGCGTTGTATGGTGCCCAGCCGCCGCCCGGTTCGGCGTTCGTGCGCTTCGCCAACGCCACGGCCAGCACGGTGGAGGTTCGCCCCGCTTTCCTTGCCGCCAACACGCTGGGCACCGGCGGTCCGACCCGCGTCAGCGCCTACGCGGTGGTAGAGAAAGTGGCCGGGAAAGCCCTGCCGCTGGAGGTGCAATCCGCCGGGAAGTCAGCCCACGCCACGCTGACGGTGGCACCCGACAGCTTCAACACCGTGCTGGTGCGCGATGATGCGTCGGGAGGCTTGTCCGCGAGCGTCGTGCCGGATGGGGCGGAGTTCAACCAGGCGCGGGCCCGGCTGTCATTCTACAACGCCACGCCGTCCTGCCCGGCCGCCAGCCTGGCACTGGCTCCCGCGGGAACGGCGGTGTTCAGCGACGTGGCGCCGGGTGCGGTGCGGACCCGCAGCGTCAACCCGGTGAAGGCCCTGGTGCGGGCGGGCTGCACCGGGCAGGCGGCCGAAGACGTGATGCTGCAGGATATGGAGACTGGCGGCAGCTACAGCGTGTGGCTGATGCTGCCGGGCGGCCATCCCGTCACCTTCATCACACGGGACACCACGTTGCCGTATAAACCGTAGCCGATGCAGAACGGGCAGGCGAGGCCGCGGGTGATCGTGCTGCATGGCGCGCATGGCGGACCCGATACGAATTGGTTTCCGTGGCTCCATGCCACCTTGGACGCCGCCGGGCTGGCGGTGGTGCGGCCGCGGCTGCCGACCCCAGAGGGTCAATCCTTGGCATCGTGGCTGCATGCCTATGACCGCGCAGTCCAGCCGTTGCCGCCGGCGCCGACCATCCTGGTCGGGCACAGTCTCGGGGCGGCGTTCGCGCTGCGCCTGGCCGAGCGCGCGATCGAACCGTTTGAAGGCCTGTATCTGGCCGCCGGGTTCATCGGCGCGCTTGGCTTGCCGGACTACGACGGCATCAACCAATCGTTCTTCGCGGAGCCGTTCGACTGGGCCGGCATCCGGCGGCGAGCAGGAAGCGCGTGCCGTTGTTGGGCAAGTGACAACGATCCGTATGTTCCGCTGTCCCGATCCCGAGACCTGGCCGACGCCTTCGACGCGCCGATCGAGATTGTGCCGGGCGGTGGGCACCTCAACAGTGAGATTGGCTTCAACACGTTCCCGCAGCTACGAGATGCTATCCTGAGCCGCCGGTAAGCGGCGACGCGCGCTACCGCGTCGGTGTGGGCGGCGTCGTGTTGTAGTCGTAGAAGCCGCGACCGGCCTTGCGCCCGACCCACCCGGCCTCGACATACTTTACCAGCAGCGGGCAGGGGCGGTATTTGCTGTCCGACAGCCCCTCATACAGCACCTGCATGATCGACAGGCAGGTATCCAGCCCGATGAAATCGCCGAGTTCCAGCGGCCCCATCGGGTGGTTGGCGCCAAGCTTCATGGCGGCATCGATGCTGGCGATCGTGCCCACGCCTTCATACAGGGCATAGACCGCCTCGTTGATCATCGGCACCAGTATTCGGTTGACGATGAACCCCGGGAAGTCTTCCGCCGCCGCTGTGGTCTTGTGCAGCCGGGTCGCCAAGGCCTGCACGGTTTGGAAGGTCGCCTCGTCGGTCGCGATGCCGCGAATCACCTCCACCAGCTTCATCACCGGCACCGGGTTCATGAAGTGCATGCCGATGAACTTGCCGGGCCGGTCCGTCGCGGCGCCCAGTCGGGTGATGGAGATAGAGGAGGTGTTGCTCGCCAGGATGCAATCAGGCCCGAGATGCGGGATCAGCGTGCGGAAGATCGCGCGCTTGGTGTCCTCCTTCTCGGTCGCCGCCTCGATCACCATGTCGCAGGGGCCGAACGCCGCGTAGTCGGTCGCGGGCGTGATGCGGGCCAGCGCCGCATCCTTGGCTTCGGCGGTGATCGTGCCCTTGCCGACCTGGCGGTCCATATTCTTCGCCATGGCCGCCATGGTCTTGTCCAACGCCTCCGGCTTGGCGTCCAGCAGCACCACGCTCAGCCCGGCCAAAGCGCAAACGTGGCTGATGCCGTTGCCCATCTGCCCGGCGCCGATCACGCCGAGCCGGTTGACCTCGGCCGGCATCAGCCCTGCTCGAGCTCCGCCTTGAGTTCAGGCAACGCGGTGAACAAATCCGCCACCAGGCCGTAATCGGCGACCTGGAAGATCGGTGCGTCCTCATCCTTGTTGATGGCGACGATGACCTTGCTGTCCTTCATCCCGGCCAGATGCTGGATCGCGCCGGATATGCCGATCGCCATATAGAGGTCCGGTGCCACGATCTTGCCGGTCTGCCCGACCTGATAGTCGTTGGGCACGAAACCGGCATCCACCGCCGCCCGCGACGCGCCCACCGCGGCACCCAGCTTGTCGGCAATCGGGTCGAGCAGCTTGAAGTTGTCGCCGTTCTGCATGCCGCGTCCGCCGGATACCACGACGCGCGCTGCCGTCAGCTCCGGCCGCTCGGACTTCGACAACTCGGCAGACACGAATTTGGAGGCCTCACCCGCGGCCGTAGCGGCCACGTCCTCGATCACGGCGCTGCCCCCCGTGGTCGCCACCGGGTCGAAGGAGGCGGCGCGGACCGTCAGCACCTTTTTGGCGTCGGACGATTTGACCGTGGCCATGGCGTTGCCGGCGTAGATCGGACGGACGAAGGTGTCGGCGTCGATCACTTCGGCGATGTCGCTGACCGGCTGCACGTCCAGCATTGCCGCGACGCGCGGCATGACGTTCTTCCCGGTGGCGGTCGACGCGGCGAAGATATGGTCGTGGTGCCCGGCCATGGACACCAGCAGGTCGGCCAATGGTTCGGCCAGCGAATGCTGGTACACCGGGCTGTCGGCCTTGTGCACCTTGGTGACGCCGTCCAATTGCGCGGCGGCCTGGGCTGCGGCGTCGATGCCGCTGCCGGCCACCAGCACGTGGACCTCGCCCAGCTTGCGGGCGGCGGCGACGGCGCTGCGGGATGGCTGCTTGATCTCGGCGCCTTCGAAGTCGAGCAGGACGAGTGCGGCCATCTAGATCACCTTCGCTTCGGTCTTCAGCTTCGCCACCAGCTCCGCCACGGAGCCGACCTTCTTGCCGGCCTGCCGCTTCGGCGGTTCCGCCACGCTCACCACGGTCAGGCGAGGGGCAGGATCTACGCCAAGATCTTCCGGCTTCACCGTCTCGATCGGCTTCTTGCGCGCTTTCATGATGTTGGGCAGCGAGGCGTAGCGCGGCTCGTTCAGGCGCAGATCGGTGGTGATGATCGCGGGCAGGGTCAGCGCCAGCGTTTCCAGCCCGCCATCGATCTCCCGCGTCACCGTGATCGCATCGGCCGTCGGCTCCAGCTTGGACGCGAAGGTGCCCTGTGGCCAGCCGAGCAGCGCGGCCAGCATCTGCCCGGTGGCATTCATGTCGTCGTCGATGGCCTGCTTGCCCAGGATCACCAGGCGCGGCTGTTCCTTGTCGGCCAAGGCCTTCAGCATCTTGGCCACGGCCAACGGCTGCAACTCGGCAGTCGTTTCCACCAGGATGCCACGGTCGGCGCCCATGGCCAGCGCGGTGCGGATGGTTTCGGCGCAGGCCGGCACGCCCATGGACACGGCGACCACCTCGGTGGCAACGCCCTTTTCCTTCAAGCGGACGGCTTCCTCGATGGCGATCTCGTCGAACGGGTTCATCGACATCTTGACGCCGGACGTTTCCACGCCCGTGCCATCGGATTTGACGCGCACCTTCACGTTGTAATCGACCACTCGTTTGACTGCGACGAGGATTTTCATGGAAGCGCCATCGTTTCCTGTATCTCGGGGGAGCCGGTGTGGGGAAGCGCCGCCGACCCGGCCGCCTCCACGCAAGCACTGGCTGTTGGTTGTTCGACCTTAGAAGTCGCCGCCGCGCACTGTCAAACCACGGGCGTGCGGCTCATGACCGCAGCAGGTGCAGCAACAACATGAACATGACCAGCGTCCCCGCCTGGAGCAGCACGCGCCAGCGCATCAGCCGGTTCGATCGCACCGGATCGCCGCCGCCGCGGGCCAGGCCGATCAGCCCGGCGAACAGCACGCCCAGCGTCGCTAGCATCATCAGCACGACAAGCATGACCAACACGATCTTCATGACGGAGAGATGGGAACCCCCGCCGGTTTGTGCACCCCAACGGCGGCGTCACGGTTGACACGGCCCCCCGCGATATGGGGGAAGGCGGCGATGCGTTGTCTTGCCGTCGCTTGCCTGTTGCTTGGCCTTGCCCTTCCCGGGGCCGTGCGGGCGCAGCCCGCCCCTGCCGGCAAGCCGCCACCGCCCGCCGCCACGCTGACCCCGGCGCAAGCCCAGGCGGTGCTGAACGTGCTGCAGGACGACAAGGCCCGCGCCCAGTTCACGACCGTGCTGGAAAACATGCTGCACGCGATCCCGGATGCGGAGGCGGCAAAGCCGTCCGCCGTGCCGCTCGCCGCCGACAGCGTGGGCGCGCAGTTGCTGGTCGCCGGGTCGCGTTGGGCGGGCCAATTGGCGGCGCAGTTCGCGGCCACCGCGCAGGCCATCGGTGACGTGCCCTTGCTGTGGCGATGGCTCGAAGGCACCGCGGCCGACCCGGCCGCCCGGGAGCGCGTGCTGGAAACCGGCTGGAAGCTCCTGGTGATCCTGGCCATCGCGCGGGCGGTGGAATGGGGCGTCCGCCGCCTGCTGGCACGGGCGCGGCGCATGCTGGCGGCGCGTGCGCCGGCCGATGAACCGCTGGCGGCCGATGCCGAGGCCGATGCCCCGCATGCAAGGCGCCATCCCGGGTTCAGCGTCGCCTGGCGCATGCTGCGGCGGCTGCCGTTCGTGGTCGTCGCCCTGCTGCTGGACCTGGTTCCCGTCGCCGTGTTCGCGGCGATCGGCCACGCCCTGCTCACCACGCCGCTGGGCGCCACCACCAACACCCGGCTGGTCGTGCTGGCAGTGGTGGACGCCTACGTGATCTGCCGCATCGTGATGTGCGTCACCCGCTGCTTCGTGTCCCCAGCGGACCACCGGCTGCGCTTGATTCAATGCGACGACCATTCGGCGGAGTTCATCGAGGTGTGGGTCCGCCGCATCAGCGCGGTCGGCGTGTTCGGCTTCGCCGCATCGGAGGTCGGGCTGCTGTTCGGGCTGTACGCCGCCGCCCATGACGTGCTGCTCAAGCTGGTGGGGCTGGTGGTGCACGTGCTGCTGGTGGTGGTGGTGCTGCAATCGCGCGAAGCGGTCGCCCACCGGCTGCGCGCCCGCAAGACGCGGACCGGCCTGGTGGCCAGCCTGCAGAACCATTTCGCGGCGCAGTGGCACCTGGTCGCGATCTTCTACATCGTCGCGCTGTGGCTGGTGGCGGCGGCGGAGATCCACGACGGCTACCAGCGGCTGCTCCACTTCTTCATCGTCACCACCGGCACCATCATCCTGGCGCGCCTGGCCGGCATCGTCGTGCTGGGCGGGCTGGACCGGGCAACCCGCATCAACGCCGACACATCCAGCCGCTTCCCCGGGCTGGAACAGCGGCTGATCGCCTACTACCCCGCGGTCCGGCTGGTGCTGACGGCGGTGATCTTCGCCGCCACCGGCCTGGCCTTGCTGGAGGTGTGGGGGTTCTCCCCGCTCAGTTGGTTCTCCACCGGGGAACTGGGGTCCCGCGTGCTGGCGGCGCTCGGCACCTCGGCGGTCGCGGTGCTGGCGGCCATCGTGGTGTGGGAAGCGGCGAATGCCGGGGTGGAGAACAAGGTCGCCGCCCTGACCCGGGCGGCGCAGACCGCGCGGGCGGCGCGGCTGCGCACGTTGCTGCCGATGCTGCGCACCGGGCTGCTGGCCACGATCTTCATCATCACCGGGCTGATCGTGCTGAGCCAGATCGGCCTGAACATCGCACCGCTGCTGGCCGGGGCGGGCGTACTGGGCGTGGCGCTCGGCTTCGGCTCGCAGAAGCTGGTGCAGGATCTGATCACCGGCCTGTTCCTGCTGCTGGAAAACGCCATGCAGGTCGGCGACGTGGTGTCGCTGGGCGGGCTGAGCGGGACGGTCGAATACCTGTCCATCCGCACCATCCGGCTGCGGGCATTGGACGGGTCGGTGCACATCATCCCGTTCTCCTCCGTCACCACGGTGACCAACCAGACGCGGGACTTCTCCTACGTGGTGTCCGACCTGCCGATCGGCCTGGATGAGGAGCCGGATCGGGTGGCTGCCCTGCTGCAGGGTGTGGCCGGGCAGATGCGGGGCGAGCCGCGCTGGACGGACGCCATGACCTCGGACCTGGAGGTGCTGGGCGTCTACGCCTTCAAGGACACCAGTTGGACCATGCGGGTGCGGATCCGCACGACGCCGTCGCAGCGCTGGGCGGTGGACCGGGAGTTCAACCGGCGGGTGAAATACTGCTTTGATGAGAACGCAGTGCAGAGCCCGATCACCTCTTATAAGGTGCAGGGCTGGCTGCCACCCGGCGCCGAGCGGCCGATGCCGAAGCCGGAACCCGCTGCCGAGCCTGTCAAGGAACCCGGATGATGTCCAACCCCGCCACGGCCCGCCCCTCCATCGCGACGCTGGTCGGCCGCGACGGCTTCGCCTTCGTCCACGATGCGGAAATGCGCGGCGTGCTGGAAGCGGGCGGCTTGTCGGAGTGGGAGCGCTTCGCCGCGAGCTGGGACGATCTGGGGCTGGACACCTTCATGGCCGATGGCGGCCGGTATCGCCGCCGCCGCCACGCCGTGTTCGCTGCTACGCCCGCCGGCATCACCCGCCGGCCGCACCAGCCGCATTACCAAAGCCGTGATTACAACGCGTTGAACGGCGGCGTGGCTCGCTGGTTTGAGCCGGTAAGCGAGTCGGTGGCGGCGCTGCCCGCCTTTACCGCCATCCTCGGCACCTGCCAGCGCGTGTTCGACACGCTGTCCGCCGACGTCCCGGAATGGGAAGTGGAGGTGCATCAGTTCCGCATCGAGGCGCAGCCGGGCAAGGCCGGGCAGCCCACTCCGGAAGGCATGCACCGCGACGGGGTGGATTGGGTGTTGGTGCTGCTGGTGCGGCGGGAAAACATCGCCAGTGGCGAGACCACCATCCACGACCTGGACCGCCACCTGCTCGGGTCGTTCACGCTGGCACGGCCGATGGATGCGGCCTGGGTGGATGACCGCCGCGTGTTCCATGGCGTGACCCCGGTGGAGCCGCGCGACCCGGCGCTGCCGGCGTTCCGCGACGTGCTGGTGGTGACGTTCCGCCGCGCCGGGGCCGCCTAGGCGGCTACTCCGCGGCGCCGCGGATCACCATCATCGCCCGCCGCAACCGGGCCAGCCCGCGCCGCACATGGCCGTGCTCGCACAGGGAGCGGCCGCTTTGCCAAAGGGTTTCGGCGTTCGGCGACATCTGTCCGTGCGCCAGCATGCGGTCCGCCAGGCTGAAGCAGTATTCCGGCGTGTCCGTGGTCACGGTCATCGGGTCCTCGGCCAGCAAGGCCCCGTTCAAGTGGCCAGCCAGCGCAGCACTGAGGGCGATCGCCTTGATCATTGCGGCAACGCTACACTGCCGCGGGTGTGCCGGGCATGGGCATCATGTGACGTGATCGTCACGGCGGGCAGGCTCAGCACCGCCCGCAGTCCCGGCGCGGCATCCTCCAGCGCCAGGTTGCCGCCGTGGAGCTGCGCCACCGCCTCCACCAAGGCCAGGCCGAGCCCGGAGCCGGGCGTTTGCCGCGCCTGCTCGCCGCGAAAGAAGCGTTGCGTCGCCCGCGCGCGGTCGGCGGGCGAGATGCCCGGTCCGCCATCCTCCACCGTCAATGCGACGGAGAACGGCAGGCGGGCCGCGTGCAAGCGAACGGCGCCGCCGGGCGGCGAGAATTTCAACGCGTTGTCCAGCAGGTTCACCACGGCCTGGCCGATCAGGTCGCGATCGCCGTGGACGGGCAGGTGGTCCGGCGCCCCGAAGCTCAGCGTCAGCCCGCGCTCCTCCGCCGGGGCGGTGTAGAGCTCGGCGAGTTCGGCAAGCACGGGCGCCAAGTCACTGTCGGCAAAGGCGGAGCGGCGGGTGCCGGCCTCGATCTCGGCGATCCGCAGCAGGGCGTTGAACACGGCGGTGACGCCATCCAGGTCGGCCACGGCGCGGCACAGCGCGGCGCGGAGGTCATCCGGCTTGGCGGCATGCTCCACCGCGTCCTCCAGCCGGGTGCGGGCGCGGGTGATCGGTGTGCGCAGGTCGTGCGCGATGCTGTTCGACACTTCCCGCACGCCGTCCATCAGGCGGCCGATGCGATCCAGCATGTCGTTGATGGTTTCGGCCAACCGGTCGAACTCGTCGCCGCGCCCGGTCACGCGCACACGCCGGCTGAAATCGCCTTGCGCAATGGCGGTCGCGGTCACTGAAACGCTGGCGATCATGCGGCGGAACAGGCGTTGCATGACCAGGCCGCCCACCGAGCCCAACAGGGCCAGCAGCACCAGCGACCACAGCAGCGCCGAGGTCAGCAGCGCGCGCAAGGAGGTGCGGGTTTCCACATCCCGCCCCACCAGCAGCCGGTTGCCGTCCGGCAGGTCGATACGGCGCACGCGGGCCATGCTGGTGGCGCCAGCCCGCGACACCATCAGGTCGTACGGGGTGTCGGCGGTGGTCACGCCGGCCGGCCAGCCGGTGAGGTTGCCGGCCAAGGGATGCATCTGACGGTCGATCAGCAGGTAGATCGCGTCGTCGTCCACGTTCTCGGCCAGCCGGTCCTCGATGGTGGTCTGCAAGGCTTCCAGCCCGCCGCCCTGCCATTGCTCGACCAGGCCCTGCTCGTCCGCGCGGATCGCCGCCTCCACCTGGCGGTCCAGCAGCCCGGCGGTGGCCCACCACAGGAACAGCACGAGGGCCAGGGCGCTGACCGCGAACAGCAGGGCGTAGACCATGGCCAGCCGCAGCCCGGCGGATCGCCACAGGCGCGGGCGCGCCCGGCGCGCGGCAATGCTCACTCGGCGCGGATCATGTAGCCCGAGTTGCGCACGGTTTGCAGCAGCGCCGTGGGGAATGGCTTGTCGATCTTCTGCCGCAGCCGGCTGACATGCACGTCGATGACGTTGGTTTGCGGGTCGAAATGGTAGTCCCAGACGCCTTCCAGCAGCATGGTCCGCGTCACCACCTGCCCGGCATGGCGCATCATGAACTCCAGCAGGCGAAATTCGCGCGGTTGCAGGTCGATGCGCTGGCCGGCGCGGCGCACGGTGCGCGACAGCAGCTCCATCTCCATGTCGCCGACCACCAGCTTGGTTTGCGGGCCATCACCCTTGCCGCGCCGGGCCAGCGCTTCCACGCGAGCCAGCAATTCGGCGAAGGCGAACGGCTTGGTGAGGTAGTCGTCGCCGCCGGCCTTCAGCCCGCGGACCTTTTCGTCCACGGCGCCCAAGGCCGACAGGAACAGCACCGGCGTGAGATTGTCCTGCGCCCGCAGCGTTTCCAACAGCCGCAGCCCGTCCACGCCGCCCGGCAGCATGCGGTCCAGGATGATCGCGTCGAAGCTTTCGCTCGCCGCCATGAACAGCCCGTCGCGCCCATTGTCGGAGTGCTCCGCCAGATGGCCGGCTTCCCGCAACCCCTTGGTGACGAAGCCGGCGACTTCCTTGTCATCTTCGACCACCAGGATGCGCATCAGCCATTGCCCTCGCTCGGCCGCTTTCCCACGGTGACCGTCAGGTCCGAGGTCTGGCTGTGCCGCTTGACGGTGAGCCGCACCGTGGCGCCCGGCGAGGTGGCGCTCACCGCCTTGATCAGCTCATGCGCGCTGTCCACGGTGACGCCGTTCACCGCAGTCACCGTGTCGCCGGCGGCAAGGCCGGAGCGGGCCGCCGGGCCGTTGCGGTCCACGCTGGCGATGATGACGCCCGTGCTGCGGGAGCGCGCGACGCCGGGCGTGGCCGGCGGGTCCTGCACCGCCACCCCCAGCCAGCCGCGGTCGATGTGACCCTTTTCCCGCAGCTCGGCCACGATCTTGCGGGCGATCTCGCTCGGGATGGCGAAGCCGATGCCGACCGAGCCGCCGGTGGGCGACACGATGGCGGTGTTCACCGCGATGACCTGGCCGTCCAGGTTGAAGGTCGGGCCGCCGGAATTTCCCGGATTGATCGGTGCGTCGATCTGCAGGAAGTCGTCGAACGGCCCGGCGCCGATGTCGCGCCCCCGGGCGGACACGATGCCCGCGCTGACGGAGGAGCCGAGCCCGAACGGATTGCCGGCGGCGATGATCCAGTCGCCTACCTCGACGGTGCGGGAATCACCCCAGGTGACGGCGGCGAGGGAGGGCGCGCCGTCCACCTTGATCACGGCGATGTCGGTCAGCTCGTCCGTGCCCAGGACCTTGGCCGGCAGTTCCGTGCCGTCGGACAGCGAAACGATGATGCGGTCGGCATGGCCCACGACGTGGTTGTTGGTGACGATCACGCCGGACGGGTCAATCACGAAGCCGGAGCCGGCGCCCTGCACCTGTTCGCGGCGGGACCGCAGGCGGTCGCGGAACTGCTTTTCCAATGGGGTGCCGCGCAGGGCGGGCGGCAGTTGCGCGTCGCCGCCGACATTCTCCGTCACGGCGATGTTGACCACGGACGGCACCACCCGCTTGACCAGCGGCGCCAAGGACGGCAGCGCCGCCCGCAGCGACCCGACGCCGCCGGTTTGCGCGTTGGACGCGGTGCACCCGGACAGCATGAGCGCGACGGCAATGGCCAGCGGACGGATCATCGGCAAAGACCAGGACGGCAATGGAACATTGGGTCATGGTGGCGTGTCCCCCGCCCGGCGACAAGGATGCGGGGATGAGAACGCGGTAAGATGGGGTTGACAACGATGGGGTGGAGCCAGTTCGAGCCGGCCGGACAAGGCCTGCTTCAGCTCGAGGAACTCGGGCTCGCCTTCGTGCTCTCCGCCCTGGTGGGGCTGGAGCGGGAGGTGCGGCAGAAGAGCGCCGGGCTGCGCACCCATACGCTGATCGGCGTGTCGGCCGCGCTGTTCATGCTGATTTCGAAATACGGGTTCAACGACGTGCTATCCAATGGGCGCGTCGTGGTGGACCCGTCCCGCGTGGCGGCGCAGATCGTGTCCGGCATCGGCTTCATCGGCGGGGGCGTGATCTTCATGCGTCGCGACGTGGTGCGGGGCCTCACGACCGCGGCCTCCGTCTGGCTGACGGCGGCGCTGGGCATGGCCTGCGGCGCCGGGCTGCCGCTGCTCGCTTTGGCGACGACGCTGGGGCATTTCGTGATCATGCTGCTGTTCCCCCGCCTGGTTCGCGCCCTGCCGAAGGAACGCCGCACCGCATCGCGGCTCCGGATCGTGTACCAGGACGGGCGGGAGCTGCTGCACGCGATCCTGATCGCCTGCACGGAACTGCGCTTCGCGATCGACCACGTGGACGTAGAGCGCGAGACCCCCGCGCCCGACCGGGAAGGCAGCGCGGATTTGGCTGACTTCGAAAGGCTTGAGGTCGAGCCGCCGCCCTGCGGGATGGTGGTCCTGACCATTACAGTGCGAGGCAAGCGGCCAGTGGTCCACCTGATCGCCCGGCTGTCCGAAATCGCTGGCATGGTGAGCGTGGGCAGTGCGGAGGGAGAGGCGGATACCGAATGAGGCGGCATGGCAGCGGCGCTTTCTGGAAGGCTTCCGGCGATTGCTGCTGCCCACCAATCACAGCCGGTTTCGCAACGTGTGATCGCCCATCGCCGTCTCTTTGGACGCGAGTGGCCTCAGACGGGACGTCTCCCGTCGATCAGCTCCTTCGGAACTATGTCTGGAAATTCGTTATGCAGACGCGACGAGAAGTCTACCGTATCAGCCATTGCGGATGCGACAAGCAGTATAAGGGATCTATACTCATCAGCAGAGACGTTCTCCTTGATGTAGTGAGCTAATCCGTCCAGGTAGCCTCTCGCGCCCATAAGCATGCCGTCAATGCGCAATGCCACGTCTCTGTCCATTGAAGTCTCCTGCTGATTAAGGAAAGTGCGGGACCCACTCTGGGAATAAGTTTTGCCCAGTGCAAGTCGCCACACATCGCTGAAACGCAACTCCGTAGTTCCTGGTAGGCAAAGCCAAGTCGGCACACCTTTCAATGCAATATGCCCGGTTCCTAGCGTCGGCGTAGAACAAACGCGATTCTGGCATCTTCGACTGCGCTCCTTCGGGCACCGCTGACGGGGTCGCCGGCTGCAATCGGGAAGATTGCGGCGGTCGCATTATTGTAAAAGCGTCCGCCGCCCTGGCTGCGTCGCTTCGTTCGGACGCCTCCATAGCCCGCTGTAAAGCGTTTGAGAGAAACCTTGGCCATGCATCGATGCCCACGTGCATCGCAACAGCAGCAAGACCCTTGCCCGCTCCGGCGAGCTCTTCGTGAGTGCCGGCATCTATGATGGCTTTGGCTACCGACCGCAACCTATCCACAGCTTCATCGCTTGTATATTGATCTAGGAAATGCGTCCTGAACGCGTCCCTGCTCAGCGCCCATGCGTCATGCCAAACCGGCACGATCTTTTGCAACTTCTCCAGCGCGGCGTCATTTACGGCAGACAACCAGCGACCACGCTTCTCCCGAGGGACGTGTATGATGATGCTCGACGCTGCGTAGGCGATCCGCCGGCTTGAGTCAGCAGGTTGGAAAAGCTCGTCGCTTTGAGCCTCCGCTTCGCCGCTGCCAGAGGTTGGCGCGGTGCCCGTGCCAAACCATCCATGAGACTGCCGCCCTTGATAAATCCAAGTCTCGTTGCCCGACATCTTTGTCGTTCATGTTCATGTTATGTTCGCATAGGGTGGCTGAAGTTTCAATGCTTGGTCGGCCTTATTTATGGCCGTGACCTGCTAATATGCTAAGGCTGTTCCGGCCAATCGTGCCGCGGGTAACGGCCGCGCATGTCGCGCCGCACGTCTGCCCATGCCCCGGCCCAGAACCCCGCCAAATCGGCCGTGATCGCGACCGGCCGCTGCGCGGGGGAAATCAGCGCGAACTGCAACGGCACCCGCCCGCCTGCCAGCGTGGGTGTGGTGCGCTGGCCGTAGAACGCCTGCGCCCGGGCGGAGGCGAGTGGCACCGGTTGGGTGTAGTCGATTGCGGCGCGGCCGCCGGGAAGCGCCAGGTGGGTGGGCAGGTCGCGGTCCAGGCGGCTGGCGTGCTCCCATCCCAGCAGGCCGCGGAGCAGTGCGTGCAGGTCCAGCTTGGCCGCGTCCGCCAGCCGGGACGTGCCGAGCAGATGGGGCGCCAGCCAGTCGCGCACGCCGGCGGACAGGGCGGCATCCGAAAGGTCCGGCACCGCCGGGTCGAGGCCGCGGAGCAGGGCGGCGCGGGCCTGGAGTTGGCGGCTGGCTTCCGTCCAGTCCAGCACTTCCAGCTTGCGCCCGGCCGCGTCGGCGAGGATGCGGGCGGTTTCCGCCGGATCGGCGGGCACCGTGCGGTCATCGAGCACGAGGGCGCCGAACCTGCGGCGGCGGCGTGACAGCACGGCGCCGGATACCGGGTCAAAGCCGCTTTCCACCGTTTCTGTGATGCGCCCGGCCGGCAGGTCCGCCGGGTCGAGCGGGGCGGCCAGGCGGATGCGGGCGGAGGCGCCGAGCTCCAGCGCGGCGGCCACCAGAAGGGGCGCCTTGGCCAGCGGGTCGGTCGCCGGCAGCTTGGCGCCCCCGCCGCCGGACAGGCGGAACGACCCCACTTCACTCCGGCGCTGGGCGATGCGGTCGGGGAAGGCGGCGGCCAGCAGCGGCGCCGGATCGCCGGCGGCGGGCGCGGCCGTGCGCAGGCGGCGGCGGTACTGGTTGGCGGCCTGGCGGATACGGGACAAGGCGCCCCGATCCGCGTCCCGCCGCCCGGCCAAGGCTTCCAGCCGCAGCGCGATGTCGGCGGGGGCGTCCCGCTCCCGCATCGGATCGCGTTCCTCCAGCAGGGCCGCCAGGTCGGCGGCGAGCGCCTGTTCGGGTGCGGACGCGGCGGCCAGCATCATGGCGGCCAACCGGGGATGTGCCCCCAGTTCGGCCATGCGGCGGCCGGCCGGCGTGATCGCCGCTTCCTCGGTGGCGCCAAGATCGGCCAGCAGGGCACGGGCGGCGGCCAGCGGCCCGGCGGCGGGCGGGTCCGGGAAGGGCAGGGCCTCCGGCGCCGTGCCCCAGGCCAGGCAGTCCAGCACCAGGCCGCTCAGCTCGGCTTCGGTGATCTCCGGCCGGTCGAATGGCGGCAGGCCGCGATGCAGCGCCGGGGTCCACAGCCGGATCGCAACGCCGGGCGCTTCCCGCCCGGCCCGTCCGGCGCGCTGGTCGGCTGCGGCGCGGCTGATGCGCAGCGTGGCCAGCCGGGTCAGCCCGGTGGCCGGGTCCAGCCGCGGGGTCCGCCGCCAGCCGCCATCCACCACCACCCGCACCCCCGGCACTGTCAGCGAGGTTTCGGCGATGCTGGTCGCCAGCACGACGCGGCGCTGGTCGGCCGGGCGCAGGGCGCGGTCCTGTTCGGCGGGTGGCAGGTCCCCGTGCAGCGGCAGCACCAGGGCGCCGCATCCGTCCAGCGCCGCCTGCGCCCGCCGGATTTCTCCCATGCCGGGCAGAAAGGCGAGCACGTCACCGTCATGCGCGGCCAGGGCGTCGCGCACCGCCGCGGCGACCGCGCCCGGCAGGTCGCGGGGCGAGGCGATGTCGCGGCGGGCGTGCTGCACGGCGACGGGGAACATGCGGCCGGCGCTTTCCACGACCTCCGCCCCCATCAGGGCGGACAGCCGGGCGCCGTCCGCCGTGGCGGACATCGCCAGCAGCCGCAGCTCCGGCCGCAACTGCCGTTGCAGGTCCAGGCACAACGCCAGCGCCAGGTCGGCAGCCAGGGCGCGCTCGTGGATTTCGTCCAGGATCACCAGGCCGATCCCGTCCAGCCCCGGATCGGATTGCAGGCGGCGGACCAGCAGGCCTTCCGTCACCACCTCGATCCGGGTGGCGGCGGACACGGCGGAATCGAGCCGGGTGCGATAGCCGACGGTCCCACCCACCGGCTCCCCCAAGGTGGCCGCCATCCGGGTGGCGGCGGCGCGGGCAGCGAGGCGGCGCGGTTCCAGCATCACGATGCGGCCGGGCACCTGGTGGAGCAGGTGCAGCGGCACCAGCGTGGTCTTGCCGGCGCCCGGCGGCGCCACCAGCACGGCGTTGCCTGCCGCGAGAACCGCTTCCAAGGCGGGGAGGGCCTCGCGGACGGGCAGGTCGCTGGTCATGCGCCGCGTTGTCGCGGTGTGTGACAAGTCGGACAAGCCCCCGTAGAACTGTGCGGCCGCAGCAAAGGATGTCGTCCCTTAATGAGCCTGACCCGCAAGCGCGTTCTGGTAACCGGCGGCGCCGGCTTCGTCGGCTCGCACCTGTGCGAGCGGTTGATCGCGCGGGGCGACGACGTCCTGTGCGTCGACAACTACTTCACCGGGCGCAAGGACAACATCGCCCACCTGCTGGGCCACCCGCATTTCGAGACCATGCGGCACGACGTGACGTTCCCGCTGTATGCGGAGGTGGACGAGATCTACAACCTGGCCTGCCCGGCCTCGCCGATCCACTACCAGTTCGATCCGGTGCAAACGACCAAGACCTCGATCATGGGGGCCATCAACATGCTGGGCCTGGCCAAGCGGGTGAAGGCCCGCGTGCTGCAGGCCAGCACGTCGGAGGTGTATGGCGACCCGACCGTGCATCCGCAAACGGAGGATTACCGCGGCAACGTCAACCCGCTCGGCCCGCGTGCGTGCTACGACGAGGGCAAGCGGGCGGCGGAAACGCTGTTCTTCGACTACCACCGGCAGCACAAGGTGCGGATCAAGGTGGTTCGCATCTTCAACACCTACGGTCCGCGCATGCACCCGAATGACGGCCGGGTGGTGTCCAACTTCATCGTGCAGGCGCTGCGGGGCGAGCCGATCACGCTGTATGGCGACGGCAGCCAAACCCGGGCGTTCTGCTTCGTGGATGATCTGGTGGAGGGTTTCTTGCGGCTGATGGACACGCCGGACACGGTGACCGGGCCGGTCAACATGGGCAACCCGCACGAGATCCCCGTGCGGGAACTCGCGGAGCGGATCATCCGGCTGACCGGGTCCGCTTCGGTGGTCGAGTATCGGCCGCTGCCGGCGGACGACCCCACGCAGCGCTGCCCGGACATCTCCCTGGCGCGCCGGCTGCTGGATTGGCAGCCCACTGTGGAGTTGGACGCCGGGCTGCAACGCACGATCGGCTTTTTCGCCCGCTTGCTGGCTGAACGCGGCAACGACGACCCGGCGCTCCCCGGTCCAGTGGCGCAACCGGCATGAAGATCGCGATGATCGGCGGCGGCTATGTCGGGCTGGTGTCCGGCGCCTGCTTCGCCGATTTGGGCGTCGAAGTGTGCGTGGTGGAGCGCGACGCGGCCAAGCTCGCCTTGCTGCACGACGGCAAGATGCCGATCTACGAGCCCGGCCTGGACAAGCTGGTGCATGACAACGTGGATGCCGGGCGGCTGCGCTTCACCGGCGACCTGGCGTCGGCCGTGGCAGACGTGGAGGCCGTGTTCATCGCGGTGGGCACGCCGACCCGGCGCGGCGACGGCCATGCGGATGTCAGCTACGTCAACGCCGCGGCGGAACAGGTGGCGCAGGCGCTGACCGATTATGCGGTGATCGTCACCAAGAGCACGGTCCCGGTCGGCACCGGCCGCCGCATTGCCGAGATCGTGCGGCAGGTCCGGCCGGATTTGGAGTTCGACGTCGCCAGCAACCCGGAATTCCTCCGGGAAGGCAGCGCCATCGGCGATTTCATGCGCCCCGATCGGGTGGTGATCGGCACGCAAAGCGCCCGGGCGCAGGAGGTGATGCGGCGGTTGTACCGTCCGCTGAACCTGATCGAGACGCCGATCCTGTTCACCGCCATCGAGACGGCCGAGTTGACCAAATACGCCGCCAACTCGTTCCTGGCGATGAAGGTCACGTTCATCAACGAGATGGCCGATCTGTGCGAGAAGGTCGGCGCCGACGTGCATGACGTGGCGCGCGGGATCGGGCTGGACGGGCGCATCGGCCGCAAGTTCCTCCATCCGGGGCCGGGCTATGGCGGCTCCTGCTTCCCGAAGGACACGCTGGCCCTGGCGCGTATCGCGCAGGACTGGGGGGCGCCGTCCCGCCTGGTGGAAACCACCGTCGCGGTGAACGACGCGCGCAAGGCCGGGATGGCGGCGCGGGTGATCGCGGCCTGCGGCGGCAGCGTGCGTGGCAAGACGGTCGCGGTGCTGGGGCTGACCTTCAAGCCAGAAACGGACGACATGCGCGACGCACCCAGCCTGCCGATCATCGACCGCCTGATCGAGGAAGGCGCCACCATCCGCGCCTACGACCCGGAAGGCATGGAGGCGGCCCGGCCGTTACTGCCCGGCGGCGTGGAGTTCTGCGCGTCGGCCGGCGCGGCGGTGCAAGGCGCGCACGCGGCGGTGGTCATCACCGAGTGGAACGAGTTTCGGGCGATCAGCCCTTCCACCCTGGCGGACGGGCTGCTCGACAAGGTCGTGGTGGATTTGCGCAACGTGTTCGACCCCGTGGCAATGCGGCAGGCCGGGTTGCGCTACTCGGCCATCGGCCGCGGCGGCTCATAGGGAGGAACTGCATGCCCGACATCCGGCGCGGCGATTTGGGAGAGTATCCGCTGGCCAACCGGGTCGCGGTGGTAACGGGGGGCAGCAGCGGGATCGGCGCGGCCACGGTGCGCCGCCTGGCCGCTGCCGGCGCGGCGGTCGTGGTGGGCTACAACGCCGGCCTGGACCGCGCCCGGGCGCTGGTGGCCGAGCTTCCGGGCGACCGGCACACCGTCGCGCACCTGCCGATGGAGGACAGCGCGGCTATCCGCGCTGCGGCGGAGGCGGTGAAGGCTTCCTTCGGCAAGGCCGACGTGCTGGTCAACTCCGCCGGCTTCACCAAGGCCGTGCCGCACGCCGACCTGGACGCGATGGACGACGACACGTTCGACCGCATCATGGTGGCCAACGTGCGCGGGCCGTTCGCCACCATTCGCGCCTTCGTGCCGCTGCTTCGCGCGTCCGGGGACGGGGTGGTGGTCAACGTGTCCTCGCTGGCCGGATCGACCGGGCAGGGCAGTAGTATCGCCTATTGCGCGTCGAAGGCGGCGCTGGACACGATGGGATTGTCGCTCGGGCGCGTGCTGGGGCCGGAAATCCGCGTGCTGGGCGTGGCCCCGGCGGCGGTCGCCACGGACTTCGTAAAGGGCCGCAGCATGGAGGCGGTGGAGAAGCAGGCCGCCGGCACGC
Source organism: Acetobacteraceae bacterium (assembly GCA_965199555.1). Lineage (GTDB taxonomy): Bacteria > Pseudomonadota > Alphaproteobacteria > Acetobacterales > Acetobacteraceae > LMUY01. The sequence goes on from CBDASJ010000017.1 coordinate 349,870, forward strand.
CGCTGAAGACGGTGACGCAGGCGGATGACGTGGCGCTGGCGATCATGGGCGCCATCACGCATCTGCGGCTGTCGACCGGCACCACTCTGCTGGTGGATGGCGGCCGGCACCTTTAGCCGGCATTCCGCTTGCGGGACCCCGACGCGGCCGTAGACTCGTTCGCCGCTCTGCCCCCAATATCGCCTCGCGCTGCAGTGCAGCGCGACGGGCTGGATCGGGAGCAAAGGCATGAAGCGTCGCGATTTCCTCGCGGTGGGCGGTGCGGGCGTGCTGGGGACGGCCATCGCGGGGCGGCATGCCGCGGCGTTGGAGCGGGTGGGCGACGGGCAGATGCTGGTGTTCTCCGGCGGCCAGCCCGTTCCGGTGCTGGACCCGCACGTGCGCTACGACTGGTCGACCCGCATGATGCAGCAGGCCGTGTATGACGGTCTGGCCAAGTATGTTGGCAACCCGGCGAAGATCGTCCCCTGGCTCGCCGAGCGCTGGGACACCAGCGCGGACGGGCTGACCTGGACGTTCCACCTGGCCGCCAACGCCAAGTTCCACAACGGCGACCCGGTCGACGCGGAGGCGGTTCGCTTCTCGTTCGAGCGGGCGTTGAAACTCAACAAGGGCGTGGCTTGGATGCTGAAGGGCCATCTGGAGCCGACTGGCATCGTGGCGGTCGATCCGCAGACCGTGCGCATGACGCTCACCCAGCCATACGGCGCCTTCCTGTCTTTCATTCCGCTGTGGTTCATCGTCAACCCGAAGCAGGTTATGGCGGCGCAGATTGGCGAGGATTACGGCCAGAAATTCCTCACCGACGGCGACGCCGGCTCCGGCCCGTTCCGCATCAAGCGATGGGACGGGCAGGCGGTGATGGCGCTGGATGCCGTGGCGGATTACTGGAAGGGTTGGCCGATGCCCGCCGGGGATCGCCCGGCGGGTGTGATCTACCGCGTGATCCGCGAGCCGGCGCCGCGCAAGGCGGCGCTCCAGCGCGGCGAAGTGGACATGGTCACCGAGATGACGCCGGACGACTACGACCAGATGGCCAAGATGCCCAACATCGTGGTCACCGACGACACCGGGATGACGCCGTTCACCATCCAGATGAACACCCAGAAGGGACCGACCGCCGACGTCAACTTCCGCAAGGCGCTGGCCTACGCCTTCGACTACGACGCGCTGCTGCAGATCGAAAACGGGGCCGCGAAGCTGCTGGACAGCCCGTTCCCGAACGCCATGACCGGGCATGTCGCCGTGGCCGACATGCCGCGGAAGAACCTGGACCGCGCCCGGGAATACCTGGCGAAGACGAAATGGCCCAAGGGCGGCATGGAGCTGGATTACACCTACGTCGCCGGGTTGGAGGTGGAGCGCCGGATCGGCCTGGCTTTGCTGGAGTCGCTGCAGCCGCTGGACATCAAGGTCAACGTCGTGGCGCAGCCCTGGCCGACGCTGGTCGGCCGCGGTGCCAAGCCGGAAACGGCGTCCAACCTGGTCGCGGTCTACGTGACGCCAGTCAGCCCGGACGCCGACGTGATCGCCGCGCAGTACTCCTCCACTGCCGCCGGGCAGTTCTGGGCGATGCACCAATTGTCCGACCCGCAACTGGATAAGATGATCGCCGACGCGCGGGCGGAGATCGACCAGGCCAAGCGCATGACGATGTATGCCGCGATCCAGCATCGCATCGTGGACCTGCAGCCCTGCATCTTCGGCATGCAGGAGGATCGCAAATGGGCGATGCGGCAATATGTCCACGGGTTTGAATACTGCCCGGTGCGGCTGACGGGTGAAGTGGACCTTTACACGCTTTACGCCGCCAAGGCGTAGCAGCCGGGCGATGCTGCGCTTCCTCGCGGCCCGGCTGGCGCTGCTGGTGTTGATGCTGGCCGGGCTGGTGGTGATCACCTTCGTGGTTGCCAACGTGGTGCCGTCCGACCCGGCGGCGCTGGCGGCCGGGCCGGATGCCACGCGGGACATGGTGGAAACGGTTCGGCACGAGTACGGGCTGGACCAACCCTTGCCCGCGCAGTTCGTCCGCTACGTGCGGGACGTGGTGGCCGGCAATCTCGGCCGCTCCGTGCAGACGGGGGACTCGGTCGGGGAGGATTTACGGCGCTACTTCCCGGCCACGATGGAGCTGGTGCTGCTGTCGATGGCGTTTTCCGTGCTGGTTGGGGTGCCGCTCGGTGTGTTGGCGGCGGTGCGGCGCGATCGTCCGTTTGACCACCTTGTCCGGGTGCTGGCGGTGTCGGGCGTGGCGTTGCCAGCCTTTTGGGCGGCGCTGCTGCTGCAACTGGTGTTCGCCGTGCATCTCGGCTGGCTGCCGACCAGCGGCCAGCTTTCGGTCGCCACCGCGCCGCCGGACCCACGCACCGGGATGATCCTGCTGGACGCGCTGCTTGCCTGGAACTGGCGGGTGTTCTGGGAGGCGCTGCGCTACGCCCTGCTGCCCGCCTTCGTGCTGGCTTTGCCCTCGCTGGCCGCCATCGTGCGGGTGAACCGGGCCGAGATGATCGAGGTGCTGGGTGCCGATTACGTCACCGCCGCCCGGGCGCACGGCGTGTCGCCGTGGCGGGTGATCGGCTGGCTGGCGCTGAAGAACGCGATGCTGCCGACGCTGGCCATGGTCGGGCTGCGGCTCGGCTGGACGCTGGGAAGCTCCTTCCTGGTGGAGACGGTGTTCGACTGGCCGGGTATCGGGCTGTATGCCGTGTCCTCCGCCCTCGCGTCGGACTTCAAGCCGGTGATGGGCGTCACGCTGGCGATCGGCGTCACCTTCATGCTGGCCAATCTGCTGATCGACCTCGCCTATGGCTGGCTGGACCCGCGGACCCGTACGGCATGAGCGAACTGGCGGCCGGCACGAGGGTGCCGCTGCGGCGGGCGGCCCGGCTGCGACGGCTGCGCTTCGTGGTGTGGACGTTTTCCGGCAGCTTTTCGGCCCTGCTCGGCCTGGGCATCGTGGCGGCGTTCCTGCTGCTGGCGCTGTGCGGCCCGGCCATCGCGCCGTTCCCGGCGGATGCGACCGGGGCGATGCACCTGGCGCAGCGCTTGCAGCCGCCTTCCGCGCTGCATTGGTTCGGCACGGACGAGATGGGCGACGACATCCTGTCCCGCGTGGTGATCGGCACCCGCACCAGCCTCTGGGTCGGCCTGGTGATCACTGGGCTTGCCAGCCTGGTTGGAGTGCCGCTGGGTATCGCGGCCGGGTATCTCGGCGGGACAGTCCGCAGCGTCGTCATGCGGGTGACGGACGTGTTTCTCGCGGTGCCCGGCCTCGTGCTGGCCTTGGCGATCGTGTCGGCGCTCGGCCCCGGCGTGCTGCACGCGGTGCTGGCGCTGTCCGTGGTGTGGTGGCCCGGCTATGTCCGGCTGATCGAGGCCAAGGCGCTGACGCTGCGCAGCGAGCCGTATGTGGAGGCGGCGCGCACCATGGGCGCCGGGCATGGCTGGATTCTGCTGCGCCACATCCTGCCCAACTGCGTGTCCCCGCTGATCGTCAAGGCAAGCATGGACATGGGGCTGGCGATCTTGGCGGTTGCCTCGCTCGGCTTCATCGGCCTGGGGGCCAAGCCCCCGGCGCCGGAATGGGGCGCCATGGTGTCGGTGGCCCGCAGCTACATGCCGGATTGGTGGTGGTATAGCGTGTTCCCCGGGTTGTTCATCTTCCTGACCGTGCTGGGCTTCAACCTGTTCGGCGACGGGTTGCGCGACATGCTCGACCCTCGCAGCGCGCGGGGGTAGCGGGTTGGCCGCGTTGCTGGACATCAAGGGGTTCCGCCTGTCGTTCAGCGGTTACGAGGGCATGGCCCGGGTGCTGGACGGCATCGACCTGTCGGTGCAGCCGGGTGAGGCGGTGGGGATCGTCGGGGAAACCGGCTGCGGCAAATCCGTGCTCGCGCGCAGCATCCTGCGGCTGAACCCGACGCCGCCGGCCCGGGTAGACGGCGGCAGCATCCATTTCGCCGGGCAGGACGTGTTCGCGATGAAGCCCGCGGCGTTGCGGGCGCTACGCGGCGCCGGTATCGGCATGGTGTTCCAGGATCCGGCGACGTTCCTGAACCCCGTGTTCACCGTGGGCAGCCAGATGGCGGACGTGCTGCGCGCCCATGGGGTGCGCGGCCGCGCCGCCATCCGCGCCCGCAGCGTGGCACTGCTCGACGCGGTGCGGCTGCCGGACGCGGCCGCCTTGCTGGCCCGGTACCCGCACGAATTGTCGGGCGGCATGCGCCAACGCGTGCTGATCGCGCAGGCTTTGGCCGCCAACCCGCGGCTGTTGCTGGCGGACGAGCCGACCACCGCCTTGGACGTGACGGTGCAGGGGCAAGTGTTGGCGCTGATCTCCGACCTGGTGGCGCGACTGGGCCTGACCCTGCTGCTGATCAGCCACGATCTGGGCGTGATCGGCGCGACCTGCCGCCGCGTCGTGGTGATGTATTCCGGCACCATCGTGGAGGATGCACCTGCCGAGGCGCTGTTTCGCAACCCCCGTCACCCCTACACGCGCGGGTTGCTGGCGGCAGTGCCCAACCTGGAGCGGCCGGACACGCTGCCGGCGGGTATTCCCGGCAGTATCCCGTCCCTGCGCGCACCGCCCGGCGGCTGTCGATTCCACCCACGTTGCGGGCTGGCCATGCCGGTATGCCGCACGGAGGCGCCAGCGTTGCTGGGCGACGCCCACCGCACAGCTTGCCATGCGGTGGGCGTGTGAGGGTCTTCAGGATTGACGTGCTGCGCTAGCTTGCGAACACACACTGCTGTAACCGGCTGTCAGAAACATACTGACGAGGCGAGTAGCCGCCGCCTACATACGCGCGGCGTGCAAGCCAAGGCACTCGATGGTTCAGCCCGACTACGCCATTGCGGCGCGGTGGCTAGAGAGATCGCGATCCGGTGGATCATGATAGCGACAAGTTGGAGTTTGCTATGCCTGCTGTCTTAAAAAGCCTTCTGATTACAGATCAAAGTAATTAGTGCTTTGATGGTGCGTGAGTTGCACACCCGCTATGGTCGTGAAAATATCGGATTTCTTTGGATTATCGGTGAGCCGATACTGTTCTGTGGTGGCGTTTCAATCATGTGGACAGCGATACGTGCTCCATATGAGAACGGGATCCCGATGACAGAATTTGTGATTACCGGATATGTACCGTTGACGCTTTGGCGTCATTGCGTTGGCCGAGCGGTCAAGGCATTTGATGCGAATGGTAGCTTGTTATTCCACAGACAAGTTACTCCAATGGATATCATCTTATCCCGGGTGTACTTGGAGATCATAGGGACTATCATTGCTGGTCTTTTCATCAGCTGTTTTGCAATGATGATTGGCTACATGGAGAGGCCTTACAGCCTGACGTTGATCTACACTGGTCTTGCATATCAAATAATGCTCTCGCTGGCGAGCGCACTTATCGTTTCCGCACTCAGTGAGATGTCTGAAGTGGTTGAAAAGGTTGTCGGCCTTGTGATGTATCTTGCCATCCCGTTTTCGGGCGCGTTTACGATGGTGTCTTGGCTTCCGCAAAAATTTCAGAATATTGTCTTGTATTCGCCAAGCGTTAACGCTGTAGAGATGATACGAGCCGGTCAGCTTGGTCCAAACTTCAAAACCTTTTATAGTTATAGTTACTGTAACTATTCAATAGGTGTATTACTCTTATTTGGAATAGTTCTTACAACACGTGTTCGGAAATATCTTGTCATACAATGATGGTCTGAGCAAATTTCACGAAGAACGCTGCCACTGAGAGTAAATGCTGTGCCGTCAAGCAAGTTGCCTAGGCTTCGAATTGGTGTTGACGGGTTCAACATGGCCATGCCGCGTGGAACCGGCGTTGCAACGTATGGGCGGGTTCTTGCACAAACGTTGAAGGGTCTGGGTTGGCAAGTCGACCTGCTGTTTGGCTTGACATTAGGGCAACGCACACCGCCGCCCATGCGGCAGGTTATCTTCTTCGACAACCTCGATCGGGAAAGTGGGCGGAAGCGGCTCCGCGAGTCGTTTTCGGCTGCGGTGGCTTAGTGAGATGGCCAGGGCATCAGTTGGGGCTGCAAGGCGTTCCTGCCATCCCGGTGGACGGCAATGTCGTCACCACACGGTTCGCCAGCCGCTTGCCGGAATACGATCGGCTGCTGAACGTCATGGATTTGTTCGACGTGGCCACCCGGCATTTCCGGCGAACCAACCGCTTCCTGCGGGTGAAAATCCCCAACCCACCGGACATCATGCATTGGACGTACCCGCTGCCGATCACCCTGGAAGGCGCGCGCAACGTGTACACCCTGCACGATCTAGTGCCGCTGCGGCTGCCTTACACCACGCTGGACAACAAGCGCGCCTACATGCGTCTGGTCCGGGGATGCCTGCGTTGGGGCGACCATCTGTGCACCGTGTCAGAGGCGTCCCGTCGGGACATCATGACCCTGCTTGACGCCCCCGCGGACAAGATCACCAACACGTATCAAACGGCTGGACTGTCTCGACCTCCGGTTCCGGATGCGGAGTTGGATGGCTGGCTGGCCGGGCTGTTCGGCCTGCGACGGGATGGCTACTTCCTGTTCTACGGCGCGATCGAGCCGAAAAAGAACGTCGGTCGCCTCATCGAAGCGTATCTCAGCAGCGGCGTCACCACACCACTCGTGATCGTGGGTGGCCGGGCTTGGCGGTCTGAGAATGAGTTGCGGCTTATCCAGGGGAAGGATGACGGCGGGGGTGTGGGGCGCAAGGGTCAGGTCCGCCTTCTGGAATACGTTCCGGGGCCTTGGCTGAGCGCCCTGGTGCGCGGGGCCCGCTGTGTGATGTTTCCCTCGCTTTATGAAGGGTTCGGCCTTCCCGTCCTGGAAGCGATGCAACAGGGCACCCCGGTGGTGACGTCGACGGAAAGCAGCTTGCCTGAAGTGGCAGGGAACGCCGCGATCCTGGTCGACCCGTATGACACGCAGGACATCACCGCCGCGATCCAGTTGCTGGATGCCGATCCAGGCCGGCGTGAGGAACTCCGGGCGGCAGGACCGATACAAGCGACCCAGTTCGATAACACTGCGTATGCGCAACGACTGACGAGCATGTATCAACAGATCATGGCCAAGCCGCGGTAAGCGACAGCCTCGGGACCATCGAGGCACCTGGGCTCAGATGCCAGTCCGCAGCATTTCGATGCGCTCATCAACCACTGGAACAAGCCCCAAAGCCACCCAGGGCTGCGTTTCCGAGTTGGTTTCTCCAGCAATCCGCGACGTCAGTATCTCCAAACTATCGCCATGCCGGCGCATGGAGGCATTCAATAGCGTCACGCAAAGCTCCCGCCGTAAGGCAATCCGTTGCTGGTCCTGCGCCGTCAGCCGGAGTGCGCCGGCGGCACCTGCCCGCTCCACGGCCCGCAGGGCGCGCAGCGTCATGCCGAGCTTGAAGTTCCAAAAGGCCGGGTCCGCGTGCCCTCCGGCGCTGGGCGGGTTGATAACCGCCAGGCTGTCGCATGCCTCCAAGTGGCCGCCTCCCAAATCCACCACGCCGGAATAAAGCTTGATCCCGAGGATTGCTTCCCGGATGGCGCTCGAGATCGTGCCGTCCGGATCGCCGTGCCAGGAGGCACGGGCCAAGGCCAGGATGCACGCCGTGTCGTTGTCGAGGAACGGCGTCTGGCCGGCCCAAACGTCGCCGAACGTGGCGTCGTGCTGGTCCCGTCCGCAGGGCAGCCGCCGTCGCATCCGCAACATGAGCGTCACTGCCAGGTCAAGCTGCGCCCGATACCCGGTCTTCCCCGTCGCCCGCACCATGCAGTCCAGCGACAACGCGACGAACGCGATGCCACGCGTGAACAGGCGGCTGAGGTCGTCCTCCGATCCTGGACGGACGAAGTCGAAGTAGCGCTGCAAATGGCGATCATACCACGCCTCCAGCTCGTTCAAGCGCGCTTCCGACGGCGGGTGGGCGTAGCAGCCGGTGTGGGCAAACAGGATGTGGACCGCGACCGCGTTCAGCTCGGCGCCAATGTCGTAGGTCATGCTCGGATCATCGGACCCGGCGCCAAGCCCCTCCCGCATCACCGCGGCATAATGGTCGAGCGCGTCGTAATAGCCGCCGCCGGTCAGCATCCGCTCCTCGCTAACGGTCACGCTGCCGGAGGCCGGCATGTCACCCAGGGCGTAGCGATACAGGATCCAGTGCAGCCGGCCCTGGGTTTGCCCGCGGGCCAGGATGTTCTTCAAGCGCGCGCCGTCCCGCAGCAGCACGTGGATGCCGTAGGAGAAGCCCGGCGACGCGCCTTCCTGCACGATGGCGCTGTACTCCGCGGCGCCTTCATGCAGCGAGGTCCGCTCGTCGGGCAGTTGGCGGACGGTGCGGTTGACGCCGCCGCTGCGCACGGCCACGCCGCGATAATCCACGCCGGGCACGATCGTCAGCTGGTCGAACGCGGTCGTGAGCACGACGTCCTGCAGCACGATGCCGGGCGCCGCGTCCAGGCTGACCTGCACCGCGACCGATGGCCGGTCGGCACTGACGGTGTAGGTGTAGCGCAACGTTCCAGCCGTGCGCGTGAAGCGCCGCCAGCGGGAGGGCGGCATGACGACGGTGCTGGTGTGGGACAGCGTGACGGCCCGGTCGTCGACCACGACCTCGAACCCGGTGATCGCCTTTTCCACGTCCAACGAAAAACGCCGGCGGCGGTGGCGGAAGGCGACGATGTTGCCGGTGTGCTGTGCCGCCGTGACCGTGCGGCCGTCGTTGAAGCGCAGCGCGTGCCGCACGATGCCCTTCGACAAATCGCCTTCCACGATGAAGAACGCGGTTTCCACCCGGAAGGCGCGCGGGTCGGTGCTGAGCACCCGCAGTTCCGGGCGCGCACAGCGGCGTTGAATCACGGCCCCCTTCGACATCCGCAGCACGAAGTCGATTGCAGCGTTGGCGTAGCTCGGGTCTGCGTCGAACAGCGTCGGCTCGCAAAGCAGCTCGGCCGCCTTGGCGTTGTCGTCCGTCCAGAACCAACTGGTGTCGTTGAACCGTTCCGCCGTTTCCGCCAGGGCGAGGAACTGGTCACCTTCTGCCAAGGATACCGCCTTCACCAGGCGTTGCTTGATGAAGGCGACCATCGCGTCGAGCGTGGCACGGTCGTTGGCGATGGTGGGGCTGTCCGTCATGCTTTTGCCTAGCACACATCCCTGGACCCGTGCTCGGCCGGCCGTTCGACGTCTCCCCGACGAGACGCGTCCACACGGCCGTGAAAGGGTGCTAGATGGCTCACAGCTACCTTGCGGGTTGGCATATCGAGTGGCGCTGTTTCCCCCATCAAGTGGCCTCCGACCCCCGGCGCTCTCCCGCCAATGGGGCAGGGGAGCCGGATCGCAGGCCGCCGCCGCGGTATGACCCCGTTGTTGGAGCTTCGCCAAGCCACCTGCCTGTTCGGCGCCAAGCGCGCGGTGGACGATGTCAGCCTGGCATTGCACCCTGGCGAGGCGCTCGGGCTGGTCGGGGAGTCGGGTTCGGGCAAGACCACGGTGCTGCGCATGCTGCTGCAATTGGTGCCCGCCACCGCCGGGCAGGTGCTGCTGGATGGCCGCGACATCACGCGCGGCCGCTCGCGGGATTTGTGCCGCCGGGTGCAGGTCGTGTTCCAGAACCCCCACGCGGCGCTTGACCCGCGTTGCACTGTCGCCGCCTCCGTCGCCGAGCCGCTGCGCCTGAAGGGCGGCCTGTCGCGCCGGGCCTTGCGGGATCGCGTTGCGTCCTTGCTGGACGATGTGGGGCTGGGCGGGGAGTTCCTGTGGCGCTACCCGCACGAGCTGTCGGGCGGGCAGAAGCAGCGCGTGTGCATCGCCCGCGCGCTCGCCCCCGAGCCGCAAGCGCTGCTGCTGGACGAGCCCACCTCGGCGCTGGACGTGTCGGTGCAGGCGCAGATCATCGAGCTGCTGGCGCGGCTGCGCGCTCGGCACCGCCTCGCCTACCTGTTCGTGTCGCACAACCTTGCCGTCGTCCGCCTGCTGTGCGAGCGGGTCGCCGTGATGCGGGACGGCCGCCTGATCGAGCAGGGCGCGGCGGCCCAGGTGCTGAGCCAGCCGTCGCACGACTACACCAAGGCGCTGCTGTCCGCCGTTCTACCGCCCCGGTTCACGCAGGAGATCCGTTCATGACCGACCAGGCCCGCTGGCGCATCGGCTTCGACATCGGTGGCACCTTCACCGACTTCATCCTGCTGGACACCGAGCGCAACGACATCCGCCTGCACAAATGCCTGACCACCCCGGCCGACCCTTCGGTGGGCGCGCTGGAAGGGCTGGCGCAGATCGTGACGGATGCCGGCATCACGCTGGACGACATCGGCGACATCGTGCACGGCACCACCCTGGTCACCAACGCGCTGATCGAGCGGCGCGGCGCCCGGCTGGGGCTGATCACCACTGCCGGGTTCCGCGACATCCTGGAGATGGGGACGGAGCAGCGCTACGACATCTACGACCTGTTCCTGCAATACCCGGAGCCGCTGGTGCCGCGCGCCCGCCGCCTGGAAGTGCCGGAGCGCATGGATCGCGACGGCAATACCGTGACCGCCGTCGATACGGCGGCCGTTGTCGAGGCCGCACGCCGCCTGGCGGCAGACGGGGTGGAGGCGGTGGCGGTGTGCTTCCTGCACGCCTACCGCAACCCGGCGCACGAGCAGGCGGCGGGTGCCGCGATCCGCGCCGCCTTTCCCGACCTGGCGGTGTCGCTGTCGTCGGACGTTGTGTCCGAGCTGTGGGAATACCAGCGCCTGGTCACCACCTGCGCCAACGCCTTCGTGCAGCCGCTGATGGACCGCTACGTCCTCCGCTTGGAGCGGGAACTGTGGCAGCGCGGGTTCCGCGGCGCGTTGTACCTCATGCACTCGGCCGGTGGCCTGGTGTCGCCGGAGACGGCGCGGGCCTTTCCGATCCGGCTGCTGGAGTCGGGTCCGGCGGGCGGCGGGCTGGCGACCGCCTTCTTCGGCCAGGCGGCGGGCAAGTCCGACGTGATCAGCTTCGACATGGGGGGCACCACCGCCAAGGCGTGCCTGATCGAGGATGGCCGCGCCGCCACCGCCGCGGAGATGGAGGCGGCGCGCGTCCACCGCTTCAAAAAGGGCTCCGGCCTGCCCATCAAGGCGCCGGTGATCGACATGATCGAGATCGGCGCCGGCGGCGGCTCGATCGCCAGCATCGACGAGGTGGGATTGCTGCGGGTGGGGCCGCTTTCTGCCGGGGCGGACCCTGGGCCGGCCTGTTACGGCCGCGGCGGCACGGAGCCGACCGTCACCGACGCCAACCTGGTGCTGGGCTATTACGATCCGGGCTTCTTCCTGGGCGGCCGCATGACGCTGGACCTGGCTGCCGCGACGCGAGCGTTGGAGTCGATCGGCGCGCCGCTCGGGCTGTCCGCGGTGCAAACGGCGTGGGGCATCCATCGCGTGGTCACGGAAAGCATGGCCGCCGCCGCCCGCATCCACATCGTCGAGAAGGGGCGAGACCCGCGCCGCTACGCCATGGTCGGCTTCGGCGGCGCCGGGCCTGCGCACGCGGCGGGCGTGGCGCGGGTGCTCGGGGTGTCGGAACTGCTGATCCCGCCGGCCTCCGGCGCGGCCTCCGCACTCGGCTTCTTGGCCGCGCCGTTGTCGTTCGAGCAGGTGCGCAGCCACCCGATCCGGCTCGACGCGCCCGGCGCCGCCGCGGCGATCGACGGCGTGCTGCACGCGCTGGAAAGCGAAACCCGCGCGCCGCTGCTGGCGGCCGGCGTGGCCGTCGCTGACATCGTGACGGAGCGGGTGGCCGACATGCGGCTGTTCGGGCAGTTGCACGAGATCAGCGTGGCGTTGCCGGATGGCGTGATCTCCGACGCCGCCATGCCCGGCATCCGCAGCGCCTTCGCCACCGCCTACACCGCGCGCTACACCTCCGTATACGCCGGCGTGGGCGTGCAGCTCGTCTCGCTGCGGGTGCGCTGCCGCGGTCCCGTGCCGCAGTTGACGCTGGCGCAGGCTGGTCGGCCGGCGAGCGGCGCGGCGCAGAAGGGCACGCGCCGTGCCTGGTTCGGCGATGGCTTCGTCGACACGCCGGTGTTCGACCGCTACGGGCTCACTCCCGGCAACACCGTCACCGGCCCCGCCATCATCGAGGAGCGGGAAGCCACCACCATCGTGGCGCCCGGCGATGTCGTGACGGTGGACGCCACCGGCACGCTCCGCATCCGCATCGCCGTCGCGGCGCCTGCCATCGCCCGCATCACCCCCGACACGCCGGTGGCCGAGGCCATGGCGCTGATCGAGTCCGACCCCGTGTCGCTGGAGATCATGTGGGCGCGGCTGGTCACGGTGGTGGAGGAGATGTGGCACACCATCGTGCGCACGGCCTTCTCCCTGATCGTGTCGGAGGCGCAGGACTTCGCAACCGACCTGCTGGACCCGGACGGAGAAAGCTTGGCGCACTCGCCCCGTGCCATGCCGGTGTTTAACCTTACCGTGCCGATCACGGTGAAGGCGATCCTGAAGAAGTATCCGGCCGCCATGCTGCGGCCGGGCGACGTGCTGATCACCAACGACCCGTGGCTGTGCGCCGGCCATCTGTTCGACATCGCCGTGGTGACGCCGGTGTTCCGCAGCGGCGTGCTGGTGGCGCTGACCGCGACGGTGGGCCATGTCGGCGACATCGGCGGCACCAAGGACTCCCTGCGGGCGCGGGAAATCTACGACGAGGGATTTCAGATCCCGCCGATGTTCCTGTACCGCGCCGGGCAGCCGAACGAAGACCTGTTCACCCTGCTGGCCGAGAACGTGCGCAAGGCGGAGGAGGTGCTGGGCGACGTGCACTCCTTCGTCGCCGCCAACCAGTTGGGCGCCGACCGGCTGCTGGCGTTCATGGACGATTACGGCATGCACGACCTGCGGGCGCTGGCGGCGGTGGTGCAGAACCGCTCCGAAGCCGCGGTGCGCGACGCGATCGGCAAGCTGGCGGACGGCGTCTACAGCTCGGAAATCTGGAACAACCCGCTCGGCACCAAGCTGCGCTATCCCCTGACGGTCACGGTGCAGGGGGAGGCGATCGAGCTGGATTTCACCGGGGCACCGCCGCAGCAGCCGCAAGGGGGTTTGAACTGCACCTATTCCTACGCCGCGGCGCATGCCACGTACCCGATGAAGTGCATCCTGAGCCCCGGGGTGCGCAGCAATGCCGGCTGCTATCGCCCGTTCACGCTGAAGCTGCCGCCGGGCTCCATCCTGAACTGCGACAAGCCGGCCAGCGTGAACCTGCGCACGCGCACCGGCTGGTACCTCGCCCCCAACATCTTCCGCGCCCTGGCGGAGGCGGCGCCCGACCAGGTGCAGGCCGCGACGGGCCTGCCGCACGCAGTCAACATCTACGGCCGGGACGCGGAGGGCGTGCTGTATGCCGACCATTTCTTCATGGGGGGCGGGCAGGGCGGCTGTTCGCGGTCGGACGGAAAGTCGGCGCTGCTGTATCCGACTTCTGCGTCCAACACCTCCGTCGAGCTGATGGAAACCCGCGCGCCGGTGCTGGTGATCGAGAAGGCGCTGGTGGCGGATTCCGGCGGCGCCGGGCGGCATCGCGGCGGGCTGGGCGTGCGCACCCGGCTGCGCAAGCTGCACGATGACGGGCTGCCGACGCTGTTCTCCGTGTATCCCGAAGGCGTCGGCATCCGCACCGACGGCCTGTTCGGCGGCCAGCCCGGCGGCGAGGTGCGTGGCGTGGTGCGTGACCTGTCAGGCGCGGTCGTGCAGGATTGCGGCACCGGCGAACTGGTCACGCTCAGCACGGTGGACCAGGTGGTGGAGGTGCAGCTTGCCGGCGGCTCCGGCTACGGCGACCCGCACCAGCGCGCCCGCCGCGACGTGGACCGCGACGTAGCTGGCGGCTACGTCACGCCGGACGCGGCGGCGCGGGAGTATGGCGGGCAGGAGTCGGTGGCTTGAGCGATTCTGCGTGTGTATATCCAAGCAGAGTTAAACATCGGACGTGCTGATGCGCACCAACATCGATATTGACATCGAACTTCTCAGCGAGGCGATGGCCGCAACGGGGATTGCGACACAGAAGGCCGTTGTCGAGGAGGCATTGCGGCGTATCGTGCGCCAGCACCGGCAAATCCAAGCCGTCGAAAACATGCGGGGCATGGGCTGGGAAGGTGATCTGGACACCATGAGGAATGATCTCGATCTTCCCCATCCGCTATGATCGTCGTCGACAGCTCCGTCTTAATTTCGAACTTGCGGGAGTTCGATACGCTTGAAACCCGTAAGTTCAAAAGCCTCACCCAAGGCCGGGTCGATGCCGTTCTCGTCGGCGACATCGTCTTGCTTGAGGTTCTCCGCGGTGCGCGGAGTGCGAGACACGCGGAAAGCATCGAATCTGAGCTCCGGTGCTTTCCGGTTGTGACGATGCTCAACGCGGACTTGGCTGTTCGTGCCGCCTCGAATTACCGGAAGTTGCGTGAGATCGGAGTTACCATCCGCAAGACCGTGGACCTGATCATCGGCACATTCTGTATCGAGCACCGCTATGCTCTGCTGCATCACGACCGGGATTTCGAACCCATGCGGCAACACCTCGGCCTCCAAACGGCATGAGTAACATGACCGATCCAGCCGCTCTCCGCGCCCACGCCCACCAAGTTCTGCGTGACGCAACCATCCCCGAGCTGCCGAACCATTACAGCGGCAAAGTGCGGGACAATTACGACCTGCCGGATGGCCGCCGGGTCATGGTTGCCACGGACCGGCTCAGCGCGTTCGACCGCATCCTGTGCGCGGTGCCATTCAAGGGCCAGGTGCTGACCCAAACGGCGCGGTTCTGGTTCGACGCCACCGCCGACATCTGCCCCAACCACGTGCTGGGCTACCCCGACCCCAACGTCGTCATCGGGCAGCGGCTGGACGTGCTGCCGGTCGAGATGGTGGTGCGGGACTACCTCGCCGGCACCACCGGCACCTCCGTCTTGACGCTGTATCGCGCCGGGCAGCGGTCGATGTATGGCGTGACGCTGCCGGACGGGCTGCGCGACAACCAGCGCCTGCCGCAGCCGATCATCACCCCCACCAGCAAGGCGTTCGACGGCAGCCACGATGCGCCGCTGACCCCGGCCGAAATCGTGTCCGGCGGCCTGCTGACCGCGGCGCAATGGGAACAGATGTGCGACACCGCGCTGGCCCTGTTCGCCCGCGGCCAGGCGATGGCGGCGCAGCGCGGCCTGATCCTGGCGGATACGAAATACGAGTTCGGCACCGACCCTAACGGGCGCATCCTGCTGGCCGACGAGATCCACACACCCGACAGCAGCCGGTACTGGCGCGCCGACAGCTACCCGGCCCGCTATGCCGCCGGGGAGCGGCCGGACAGCTTCGACAAGGATTTCGTCCGCAACTGGGTCGCCGAGCGCTGCGACCCCTATGTCGACCCGATCCCGGACATCCCGGACGATCTCGTGCTCGGCACCGCCGCCGTCTACATCCAGGCCTTCGAAACCATCACCGGCCAGGCCTTCGTTCTGCCCGCCGATGAGGGGCCGGTGCTGGACCGCATACGAACCAACCTGGCCTCCTTGTTCTAGCCGAGTTCGACCGCTCGCCGCGCCATGGCCACCGCCCCGTTGCGGGACCGTGCCGCGCCCACGAAGCGCCGCAGATGCACGAACACCGCGTCCGCCACGCCGGATGCGGCGGCCAGGTCATCCGCTTGCAGCCCGGCCCAACCCTCCGGCAGCGGCAGGCGTTGCGCGAAGGAGCCGGGTTCCGGCGGCATCGCGTCCACCATCCAGTTGCCGTTGGACGCTGGAGACACGGCGAACAGCACCGGCAGGTCGTGCGCGAACACGGCGTTCTTCCACGGCATGCCGGTGTCCAGCACCAGGATGCGCGCGTCGCTGCCGGCGGCGTGGGCTTGCAGCACGACCGCCTCCGCCGCCAACCGGGCGCGCACCTGGTTCACCCGGCGCCGCAACACCGCCTCCGCCAGCGCGGTCGCTTCCAGAAAGGCGGCGTCCCCCGCGGTGTCGCCGGCTGAAGCCGGGTCGTCCCAACTCGGGTTGCAGTCGGCGATCAGCGAAGACAGGCCGAGCGCATCGTCGGTCAGTGGGCCACGGACGGACACGCCGTTGTCGATCTCGTCGATGCGTCGCACCACGGCCGCGTCGATGCTTTGCGCGATTGCCGGCCCGAAGCCCGCTGCCTCCGGCGGGAGCAGCGCGGCGACGGCCCGTTCGCCGTATGCCCGCCAAACCAGCCCGGCGGACGAAAACGGCGTGCCGTCCGCCCGCTGCGGAGCGCCGCGCTGATGGTGGTCGAAGCGGTTGGTCGCCGGGTCGAACACGGTGCCGACGTCCCACACGATGTCCCCGCCCTCGATCAGTGCCGGCTTGCGGGTGCGCAGCAGCGTGTAGTCGTCGCCCGGCACCTGCAGGCCCAGCGCCAACCGCAGCACCGCATGGGCGAAGACTTCGTCGCAGTGGAACTTGCCGCCGTGGGTGACGAGGCGCGGGTGGGCGGGGGCGGCGGTCATGCGGCATGTGTCCGGAGAGTGCGGCAGCTTATCTCCCGAACCATCGGGATGGTTCCCTCGGCTTCGGCAGCCGCCCGGTTGGACAATCGGGTGGGCATTGCCGACGGCGCGCATCTGGCCCCTTGCACTTCGGGCCAAGCTGGCATTCTTCCCTCTTAACGCGGCTCTGTCGCATCGCGCGGTTTGGAGGCAAGGTTTCATGGTCAAGCGTCACAAGCAGGAGGAGATCGCCGGGGTGCTCGAGTTCGAAGGGCGGACCAGCGAGGACCCGGAATTCCTGGCCTGGATGGAGGAGCACAAGGCCCGCAATGGCGGCAAGATCCGGGTCAGCCTCGGCGGCAAGGGCGTCCGCGTGATGTTCAGCAAGGACGCCGACATGGCCCTGTGGAAGGCCCGGTCGGAAAAGGCCGACAAGGCGGCCCGAACGGCGGCGCGATAGGTCACCACCCCGCTCCAGCCAACCCGTCATGGTTGGAGCGGCGATTGTCTCGGCGGCTTGGGGAATGGTGCCCAGGGGCGGAATCGAACCACCGACACTGCGATTTTCAGTCGCATGCTCTACCAACTGAGCTACCTGGGCATCGTTGGAGGAGGCGCGTGTAGCTGAACGCGCCCGGGCAATCAAGTCAGGATGCGTGGTCTTCGCCGCCGTCTTCCTCGTCGGGCGGCGCGGGCACGCGATATTGCCCGGTGAACCAGCGGCCCAAATCGATGTCGGCGCAGCGTTGGCAGCAGAACGGACGCATCCGGGCGTCGGGCTTGGCGCCGCAGATTGGGCAGGCTTCAGGCACGCGCAGTCTCCTCGATCGCCCATCGCCCGGGCGGCAGGCCCGGGTCGGAGCGCAGCACAAGGGGGCGGCCAAGCCGATGTGCAAGGGCCTGCAAGGCGACCGGATCGGCTTCCAGGGCGGACACGATTTCCGGCGCGGCACGCAGCCAGGGCGGGTTGGCAAGGTCGGCTTCCGCGGCAATCCGGCGCAGTGCCGACAGCCCGGCGGCATGCGGGCCCGCCAGCATCTCGTGCAGCGGCGGGTGGATTCGCGGCCGCTGCAGTTCCGCCAGCCCGCCCGCTGTGAAGCCAAGCAGGCGGGGATGCAGCGGGTCGGTGGCGAGGGCGGTGCGGATGGGTTCGGCCAACGCGACTCGTCGGCGCACCGACAGTCCGGCCAGGTCGATCAGGATGGTGCCGGCCAGGTTGCGCAGGCGGATCTGCCGGGCCAGGTCTGGCAAGGCAGCCCGGTTCGCCGCATCCTGCTTGGACGCCTTTAGCTCGCGGCCGGCGGTGGCGGCGGCCATGTCCATGTCGATCGCCACCAGCGCGGCGGTCGGCTCGATCATGGCGCGCAGCCCGCCCGCCAGCATCGCCACCGGGTTGGCAAGCGCGGCGACTGCGCCCGCGACCTCCTCGTCCCAGCCTGGTCCGAGGACGATGCGGCTGCCCAGCGTCGGGCGCAGGGTGGCGGCGATGCCGGCGTCGTCAACCTGCACTGGCCCGGGGTAAAGGGCGGCGAGCCGTTGCAGCGGGTTGGCGCCGCGCCGCAGCAGGGTTGGCGGTCCGGCGCCTGGGTCGTCGGGCAGGGCGGTCAGGCGGGGACCCTTGCCCCCTTGCGATGCGCGGACGATCTGGACCGTCAGGACGTCGCCAACCCCACGGCCGCGGGCGCCGGCACCGTCCGGCAGGAAGCCGTCCGTGTCGGCCAGGGTGACAAAGGCGCCGGCCATGCCGGGCACCACTGCCGCCACCCGGCCGCGATGGAGGTCGCCCACGCCGTCGGGCCGGCCCGGGCGCCAGATCGCGTAGTCCAGCAACGCGCCGTTTGCCACTGCCGCGACCCGGATTTCCCCGGGGCTGCACGTGGCATGGAGGGTCAAGGTACCAGCCAACCCTGGCCGCGCAGCAACTGCGAGGTCTCGAACAGCGGCAAGCCGACAACGCCGCTATAGCTGCCGCCGAGAAACCGGACGAACCCGCCGGCATGCCCCTGGATGGCGTAACCGCCCGCCTTGCCTTCGCCCTCGCCGCTGGCGGCATAGGCGGCGATCTGCGCCGAGGTCAGCCGGGCAAACCCGACGACGCTGTCGACGACCCGTTCGGTGATGCGGCCTTCGGGTCCGACCAGCACCACCGCCGTCAGCACGTGGTGGCGGCGCCCCGACAGGAGGTCCATGCAAGCGGCCACGTCTTGCGAGTCGGCCGCCTTGGGCAGGATGCGGCGGCCCAGCGCCACCACCGTGTCGGCCGCGAGCGTCATTTGCCCAGCCGCGTGCACGGCCGCCGCCTTTTCGCGCGCCAAACGCTGCGCATACAGGCGTGGAAGCTCGTCCCCACGAGGCGTTTCATCCAACTCGGCCGGCCGGACACGGTCCGGAACAACACCGATTTGCGCAAGCAACGCCAGCCGGCGCGGGCTTGCGGAGGCGAGCGTCAGTGGCGCACGAGGCGTGCCGCCGAACTCACTTGAAACGGAAGGTGATCCTGCCCTTGGAGAGATCGTAGGGCGTCATCTCGACGTTGACGCGATCCCCGGCGAGCACGCGGATACGGTTCTTGCGCATCTTGCCGGAGGTATGCGCCAAGATGCTGTGCTCGTTATCCAACTTCACGCGGAACATCGCGTTCGGCAGCAGCTCCAATACGGTGCCGCTGAATTCGATCATATCCTCTTTAGACATGCATGGTCCTGGACGCGCCTCAACTATTGACGGGGCGGAACATGATGTTGCAGGCCCGCCGGGTCAAGCGTGCGGAGGTTGCCCCAGGCGCATGGCCACGCTGCGGGCGTGCGCTTGCAGACCCTCCGCCTCTGCCAGGGCAACGGCCGCCGGGCCGATCTCGCCCATGGCGGCGGCGGTGGCTTCCACCCACGTGGTGCGCTTGAGGAAGTCGTAAACCGACAGGCCGGACGCGAACCGGGCGGTGCGGCCGGTCGGCAGCACGTGGTTGGGGCCGGCCACGTAGTCGCCCAGGGCTTCTGGGCAGTCCGCCCCCAGGAAGGCGGCGCCGCAATGGCGAATTTGCGCGAACAGTGCAGCCGGGTCAGCGACCATGATCTGCAGGTGTTCGGGCGCCAGCCGGTCGGTCAGTGCGGCGCCTTCGGTCCAATCGCGCACGAGGATGATGCAGCCATGATCCCGCCAGGATCGGGCGGCTTCGGGGCGGGTAAGCGTGTGGAGTTCGACCTCGACAGCGCGGGCAACGGCGTCGGCAAGGGCGGGATGGTCCGTGATCAGGATCGCCTGGGCGCTCTCGTCATGCTCGGCCTGGGCCAGCAGGTCGACGGCCACACGGCGCGGGTCGGCGTTGCGGTCGGCCAGCACCACGACCTCCGACGGGCCGGCGATGCCGTCGATGCCGACGCGACCGAACACCTGCCGCTTGGCCTCGGCCACATAGGCGTTGCCGGGGCCGACGATGCGATCCACCGGTGCGATCGTCGCCGTGCCATACGCCAAGGCTCCGACGGCCTGGGCGCCGCCCACGCGATAAATTTCCGTCACGCCCGCCCGACGTGCGGCGGCGAGCACCAGCGGGTTCAGCGCGCCTCCCGGGGTCGGCACGCACATGGCGAGGCGCGCGACGCCGGCGACGCGGGCCGGGATTGCGTTCATCAGCACGGACGACGGATACGCCGCCTTGCCACCGGGCACGTAAAGCCCGACCGCGTCCAGCGCCGTCCAGCGCATGCCCATACGCAGCCCGGCCGCGTCGGTCGTCTCGATGTCGTGCGGCATTTGCAGCCGGTGGAAGGCCTCGATCCGTGTGGCCGCGAGGTCGAGGGCGGCCATAAGCTCCGCGCTGACCGCGTTGGAGGCCGCGTCGATCTCGTCCGGGTCGATGCGCAGGCGGTCGACCGTGAGCGCGTGGTGGTCGTGCTGCGCCGTCAACGCGCATAGCGCGGCGTCGCCGTCCGCGCGAACCGCGGCGAGAATCGCCGCCACCGGCTGATCCACGCGCGCCGTGGTGTCGCGCGACTGTTGCAGCAGAGCCTCGAATGCCGCCGCGAAATCCGGCGCGCGACTGTCCAGGCGCTTCATCGGGCGAGGGCGGCGCGAAACCGCGCGATCCAGGCGCCGATCCGTTCCGGCTGCGTTTTCAGCGCCGTACGGTTGACCACCAGGCGGCTGGAGATGTCGGCGATTACCTCGCTTTCCCGTAGCCCGTTGGCTGCGAGGGTGGAGCCGGTCTGCACCAGGTCTACGATCAGCCGCGACAATCCCAGGCCAGGGGCCAGTTCCATGGCGCCGTTCAAGTGCACGACGTCCGCGTGGACGCCGCGTGCAGCGAAGTGTCGGCGGGCGATGTTGGGGTATTTGGTGGCGACTCGCACGCGCGACCACGAGCGGGTTTCCGCCGTGTGGATCCAGTCCGCCGGGCCGGCGACGCTGACGCGGCAATGGCCGATGTCGAGGTCCAACGGGGCATACAGCTCTGGGTAGTCGAACTCCATCAGCACGTCGGAGCCACAAATGCCGATCTGCGCCCCGCCAAAGGCCACGAACGTCGCTACGTCGAACGGGCGGACCCGAACCACGTCCAGCAACGGCTCGTCGGTGGGGAAGCGCAGCCGGCGGGAGTTTTCGTCCTCGTAGTCGGCGGCCGGATGAATGCCGGCGCGGTCGAGCAAGGCTGCGCATTCACGGAGGATGCGACCTTTCGGCAAAGCCAGCACAAGGCAGTCCGTCTGCTCTGGCACCAGGGCGGCGGCCGGAAAGATCGCAGTCATCGAAGCCTCGGGGGAGCAGGGGGCTGCGGCGTAGCACCGCGCAATGGCCAAGGCCAGGGTGCGGCAGGCGGGGCTGGAATGCCCGCCTGCCGCCGAGTGGAGTTAGCGAACGTTGCCGAAGGACGGCGCACCCAGGCCTGGGCAGGAACACTGTGTCCCAACCGGCAACTGGCTGGGCAGTTGGCAGGTGTAGACGCCGGCGTAGCAGGTGACACCGTAGGCCACAGCCTGCACCGGCACAGCGCCAGGCGGCGCATAGCCCGTGCCCTGGCTGTAGCCGGGCGTGACGTAGGCCGGGTTGGTCACCGGGGCGTAGGCCGCTGGCCCCGGGGCAGGCGCCCCGACGCAGCCGGCAAGGCCGAACAGGGTGGCGACGACGGTCGGTCGCATAATCGCACGGGCGAGGTGGCGCATGGCGTGATCTCCTTCAACGGGCTTCAAAGCGCCAGCGCCGCCGAAGTTCACCGCCCTAGCTGCGACCGTAATTATCCTCGAAGCGCACGATGTCGTCCTCGCCGAGATACGAACCGGATTGCACCTCGATCAAGGTGAGCGGGATGCGGCCCGGATTGGCCATGCGGTGGACGGTGCCGAGCGGCAGGTAGATGCTTTCGTTTTCCCGCACCATCACCTCCTCACCGTCGCGGGTGACGATGGCGGTGCCGTTCACCACCACCCAGTGCTCCGCCCGGTGGAAATGCTTTTGTAGGCTCAACTGGTGGCCCGGCGTGACCACGATGCGCTTCACCTGGAAGCGGTCGCCCATGATGAGGCGTTCGTAGAACCCCCAGGGCCGGTAGATGCGGTTATGCGCCACCGCCTCGTGCCGATTGGCGGCCTTCAGCCGGTCCACCACCTTCTTGACGTCCTGCGCCCGGTCGCGATGCATGGCCAGCACGGCGTCCTCCGTCACCACCACGACCGCGTCCTTCAGCCCGACCACGGCTGTCATGATGCCGTCGCTGCGGGCGTAGCAGTGGCTGGAGCCTTCCAGCAGCACGTCGCCGATGGCCACGTTGCCGCTCGCGTCCTTTTCGCCCAGATCCCACAGCGCGCTCCACGAACCGACATCGGACCAGCGCATGTCCGCCGGCACCACCGCGATGCGGTGCGTCCGCTCCGCCACGGCGTAGTCGAGGCTGATGTTCGGGCTGGCGCGGAATGCCTCCGCCTGTAGCCGGATGAAGTCCAGATCTTGTGCCGCACCTTCCAGCGCCCGGCGAGCCGCGGACAGCACCTCCGGCGCGTTCAGTTGCAGCTCTTCGATCATGGTTTCCGCCATGAATACGAACATGCCGGCGTTCCACAGGGCCCCGTCCGCCATCAGCTTGGTGGCGGCTGCGAGGTCCGGCTTCTCGATGAAGCGCGCCACCGCGAACACGCCGGGCACGTCGTCGATCGCGGCGCCGACTTCCATGTAGCCGTACCCGGTTTCCGGCGAGTTCGGCTTCATGCCCAGCGTCACGATGCGGCCGGCGCGCGCGCCGGCCACGGCGTGGGCCAAGATTTCATGCAACTGGTCGACGTCGCCGATCGCCGCGTCCGCCGGCATCATCCAGATCACGGCGCGCGGGTCGGTCTGCGCCACCAGCAGCGCCGCCGCCGCGATGGCCGGGGCGGAGTTGCGGCCGACCGGCTCCAGGACGATGCGGGCGTTTTCGATGCCCGCGTCCCGCAACTGCTCGGCGACCAGGAAGCGGTGATCCTGGTTGCACACCACGACGGGGGCGGTGAAGCCGGGCCGGCGGCCGCGCAGGGCCGTTTCCACGATCAAGGAGCGGTCGTGGTCCAGCAAGCCCCAGAACTGCTTGGGAAAGCTTTCGCGCGACACCGGCCACAGCCGCGTGCCGGACCCGCCGGACAGGATGACGGGCACCACGTCGCCGGAACCGTTGGCAATGGTGCCGGGAATGACCCCAGCCGGATGGATGTCCATGGCAGCTCCGCACACAGTGCTCGTGGATGGTGGCGCCCCCCTAGCTTGCGGACAGGGGCGTTGTCCAATGCTTCATCGCGGAGGGCCGCGCTTGCCCGCTCGCCGGGCGGCCGTCATTCTCGCAGGTGCAGCATGGATGGAGATGGCGCATGGACCGGCTCAACGACCCGCAAGCGGCCATTTCGGCGATGGCCGACGCGCTCGGCCCCGCCCTGGTCGCGATTCGTCGCGACCTGCATGCCCATCCGGAGCTTGCGTTCAAGGAAACCCGCACCGCCGGTGTCGTCGCGGCAGAGCTGACGCGGCTGGGCATCCCGCACCAGACCGGGATCGGCGTCACCGGCGTGGTCGGCACGATCCAGGGTGGTGCGCCGGGCCCGACCGTGGCGATCCGCGCCGACATGGACGCCTTGCCGATCGCCGAGCAGACCGGGCTCGCCTTCGCCAGCACGGTGCCGGGGGTGATGCATGCCTGCGGGCACGACATCCATACCACCACGCTGATCGGCGTGGCCGAGGTGCTGGCCCGCTTGGCGCCACAACTCCGCGGCACGGTGAAGCTGATCTTCCAGCCGGCGGAGGAGGTCGCCGGCGGTGCGGCCGCCATGATGGCGGAAGGCGTGCTGGACGGCGTCGACATGGCCGTGGGCTTCCATAACCACCCGGACATGGCGCTCGGCCAATTCGGCTACGTGCGCGGCGCGTCCCTGGCCAGCGTCGACACCTTCGACATCACCGTGCACGGCAAGTCCGGCCACGCGGCCCATCCGCACGACGCGGTCGACCCCGTGATGGCGGCGGCCAGCCTGGTGATGCAGCTACAAACCGTGGTCAGCCGCGAAGTGGAGCCGATCCAGCCGGCGGTGGTGACGGTGGGAACCATCCAGGGCGGCATGGCGCACAACATCATCCCGGACAGCGTGCTGTTGAAGGGCACGGTGCGCACGCTGCACCCCGCCGTGCGTGACCAGGCGGAGGCGGCGATCCGCCGGCTGTGCGCCGGGGTGGCCGAAGGCATGCGCGTGCGGGTCGATCTGCAGTACCGCCGGCTGTGCCCGCCTTTGGTTAACGACAACGGCATGGTCGATCGCGGCATGGCCTCGATCCGCGCGCAACTGGGGGAGGTGGTGTCCGTCGGGGAGCCGAGCCTCGGCGGCGAGGATTTCGCGTTGATGACGGAGGCGGTGCCCGGCCTGCAGGTGCGGATCGGCGCCGGCGCCCCCGGGCGCCACGACAAGCTGCACAACTCGGATTACCAGCCGGACGAGGGCTGCCTGGTGCAGGGCGTGCAGGCGCTGTCGCGGATCGCGCTGGACCTGCTGTCGTGAAGATCTGCGTGTTCGGTGCCGGGGCGGTGGGCGGCCACGTCGCCGGACGGCTGGCGCAGGGCGGCGCCGAGGTTTCGGTGGTGGCGCGCGGCCCGCATCTGGCGGCGGTGCAAGCGCACGGGCTGGAGATCCGGGCGCCGGACGCGCAGTTCCGCGCGGCCGTGACTGCGACGGACAACCCGGCGGAGCTGGGTCCGCAGGACGCCGTGATCGTCACGTTGAAGGCGCCCAGCCTGCCCGGTGCCGCCGCGTCGCTGCGGCCGCTGCTGGGGCCGGACACGGCGGTGGTGTTCGCCCTGAACGGCATCCCCTGGTGGTATTTCTACAAGGAAGGCAGCGCGCATGATGGCCGGCGGCTGGACCGGCTGGACCCCGGCGGGGCCGTGTGGGACGCGATCGGCCCGCAGCGGGTGATCGGCGGCGTCATCAACTCCTCCTGCACCGTGGTCGAACCCGGCGTGATCCAGGTCGCCAGCAGCAACAACCGCATCACGCTGGGGAAGCCGGACGGCACCGTGTCGCCCCGCGCCGAGGCGATCGCCGCCGCCTTGCGCGCCGGCGGCATGGGCAGCGAGGCGGTGGCCGATATCCGCACGCGCATCTGGGGCAAGCTGGTGCAGAACATCGGCTCCGGCCCCATGGGCGTGCTGACCGGGCTGCCCGGTCGGGTGATCCTGACGGAGGCACCATGCCGGGACGCGCTGCGCCGCGTCGTTGCGGAAACCGCCGCGGTGGCGGCGGCGATGGGGTGCCCGGTCACAACCGATCCCGAAGCGCAGATCGCCAACTCGGTGAAGTTGGCGCACACCCCGAGCATCGTGCAGGATTTGCACCTCGGGCGGCCGATGGAGATCGACGCGATGTACACCCAATTGCTGGATTTCGCCCGGCTGACGGGCGTCGCTACGCCGACGCTGGACCTGCTGCTGACCCTGGCCCAATTGCGGGCCAAGATGGCCGGCTTATACTCGTCGGCTCAATAGGCCGGGGAAAGCGGCGTCGCCGTCACGGGCGGCCGGTCATCGAAGCCGTCCGATGGGGCCTGTTCATACGGCGGCGGGCTGACGGCGTTGCGCACGCTGGTGCCGGCCCTTTGCAGGGCGTAGCCGGTGCGATCTCCCGCGATCGTCAGGGCACGGCCCGTGTTCACGCTGGCATCATACAGCGACTGGCCGACCCGCTGCCCGACCACCTCAGGGCTGGCACAACCCGGCAGCGCCAGCGTCATCAGCCAAACCGCGTATCGACGCATCACCGGGCTCCTTTAGTGCGTGGCTGGCCCTGCTTCGGCCCGCCACGCCTTCATGCCCCCCTGGATGTGGCAAGC
This sequence comes from Acetobacteraceae bacterium, assembly GCA_965199555.1. GTDB lineage: Bacteria > Pseudomonadota > Alphaproteobacteria > Acetobacterales > Acetobacteraceae > LMUY01. Next base: position 375,694 of record CBDASJ010000017.1, read on the forward strand.
CGATGTCAGACCGGCGGCACGCGCCGCCTTCACGGCCATGGCCGAGCGTTCACCGAATGCGCAGTAGAACAGCAGCCGTCGGCCGGTCGCGTGCGACAGCTCCCGCAGCGTTCCGCCCGGTTGGATGGTGTCGGCTAGGCTGGGATACGGGGCGTGCAGCGAGCCGGGGATGTGGCCGTGCTTCACCCGCTCCTCCCGCTCGCGCAAATCGACGAACGCCACGTCCGGCCGGCCCAGCCAATCCCGCGCGTGGGCGGCCGGGATGGTGCAGTCGCCTTCCACGGCGGGCAGCTTCAGCCCGACGCACCGGTTCGCCGGCACCACCACGTCCATCAGCTTGGGCGTGGGCAGGTTCAGGTTGTCCATGATCTCGGCGTACTCCTCCGCCGAGCGGACTTGCAGCCGCGGGTTGAAGGCCCGCTCCTCACCGATGGTGCTGACCGTGTCGCCCTTGTAGTCGTGCGCCGGGAACAGCAGCGTGTCGTCCGGCAAGCGCAGCAGGCGGTTGAAGATGGAATTATACTGGACGCGCGGGTCACCGTTCTGGAAGTCCGTGCGCCCGGTGCCGCGGATCAGCAGCGTGTCGCCGCTGAACACACGGTCCCGCATGTAGAAGCTGTAGGAATCGTCCGTGTGGCCCGGCGTGTAGATCACGTCCAGGCTCAGCCCCTCGACCGTGAGGCGGTCGCCATCCGCCAGCCGCATGGCCACTACGTCCACGCCGGATTGTTCGCCCATGACGGTGATGCAGTCTGTTCGATCGCGCAGCGCGCCGAGGCCGGTGACGTGGTCTGCGTGCAGATGCGTGTCCACCGCCTTGACCAGCCGCAGGTTCAACTGCTCCATGAGTTGCAGGTAGCGGTCCACCTTTTCCAGCACCGGGTCGATGATCAGCGCCTCGCCCCCAATCCGGCTGGCCAGCAGGTAGCTGTAGGTGCCTGACGTCGCGTCGAATAGCTGACGAAAGATCATCGCGTCCCCCGAAGGCGGTTGTTCCCGCTTTCGATCATTCTACCAGAGGGGCGCCAGGGGAGGCGAGTGCCGTCTGTCCCAGCACCCAGCCTTCCCAGCGCTGGGTCCACGGGTCGGGCGGCGCGGTGTCCGGGCGACGGCCGGCCAGCACGCCCAGCAGGCAGAGCAGGCCCAGGACGCTGTCGAACCGGTCCTCGCCCGCGGCGTCGGCGCCGAAACCGGCCTGCGAGGCGGCGCGGAACCGCGGTGACGGCACGGCCGACAAGTTAGCCATGGCGGCGGCGACCGGGGCGGCCAGCGCCACGCGGTCCGCCTGGCGCCGCTTGCTGCCGTTCATGCGCAGGCCGAGTTGCCGCAAGGCTTCCGCCGGGTAGGTTTCCGCCACCGCGACCCGGCCCGGCCGCAACAGCGCCAGCAACGGCCCGTCGAACGGCCACAGCGCAGGCGGCACGGGTGTGGCCATGGCCGGCAGCAGCAGGTCCCGCCAGGCGGAGATTGCCGCCTTGCCGGACTGGTTGGCGCCGAGCGTCCAGAACAGCGGTGCCCCCGCCGGCCGCTCCGCCGTGGCGCGGTCGCATAGCCGGGACAAGCCGGTCGCGTCCCCCAGCTCGAGTGCGGCGGCATGGGACAGCCGGGTCATGCCGGCCACGCCCCGGCGTGGAAAGAACGGGCGGTCCGCCGTTACCTCCGCCAGCGTGTCGCACACCTCGAAGAACCGGGGCCGCGCGGCAAGCCCGCGCAGGAAGGCGGGGAAGTCGTGCGCGCTGGCATGGCGGGCGGCGTAGCGGCGCGGCAGCCCCAACGGGAAATCCACCCCCAAGGCGACGGCCTGCCCGGAGGCAGCCAAGCGGTCCAGCAGGGTGGCCAGGTCGCCGACCGGTTGCGGTGCGTCCACCGACCATCCCTCGGGCGACCCGGTCGCGACCGTCATCCAGCGTTTGCGGGCGTCCGTGCTCCAATCGGCGTGGACGGCGATCAGGGCTTCTTCTTGAGCGGCTGGTGTGCCCGGTCCAGCAGGCGGGACAGCAACCCCGGCTTGCGGGCCGGCTTGGCGACTGGCGGTGCGGCAGCCTGGGACTGCTTCTGCTTTTGGTCGAGCCATTTATCGAGCGTCAGGCCCGCCTTCTGCGCGCGCTTGCGCTCATACTCGCGCTGCGCGTCGGTCATGGTGCGGGCAGGCGGGCGAGGGGTGTTGGCCATGGCCGGTTTGTCGCAAAACGCGATAGCGGGTTCAAGGCGCCGGGTGGATTCTGCGGTGCGCTCAGCCAGAGAGCTTCGGCAAGTGCATCGAGCGCTCCCCCCCCCCCCCCCCTGGGAACCCTCTCCCGCTGGCGGGAGAGGGAGGTCTGCCGAGTGGGATGCCCGGTCCTTGGGAAGGACCGATGACGATACCGGGCTAATGCGTCACGAGCCTGAAGTGCATGGTCGCACGCAGCGTCGTTGTTTGATCGGTCATATCCGGCGTGAACGGCGGCACCGTGGCGCGGCGGAACAGATCCTCGAACGCCCCGTCCAGGAACTGTGACTGCGACGTGCCGGCCAAGCGGACCTGAAGGACCTTGCCCGTCCGGTCAATGTCGATCATCAAGGTGACGCTGCCCTGTTCCATTTGCGCGATTGCCTGCTCCGGATAGTACTTCCGCGCATCCACCCATTTGCGCAGCGCGGACATCCAGTCGCCGCTCGGCTTGGCGCCGCTCACATAGCCGAGTGACGCCGTGTCCGGGCCACCCTGGAGCGAGGGAGACAGGTCGAAGCCGCGCGATGGCCGCCCCGGCGCGTTCTGCGACGGGCTGGCATTGAAGGACCAGTTCTGCGGCGCCGCGAACGGGTTGCGCGGCGTCGGGCGTGACACGGTGCGGGGCGGCGCCGGTCGCGGCAGGGGTGGCAAGGGCGGTGGCGGCTGCGGCATCTGGAAGGCCGGCGGCGTCGGCAGGGCGCCTTCCTCATCTGGCTTCAACCACACCGCGGCCGGCGGCTGCGGTGCCGGAGGAGTGGGGGCGGGCGGCGGCGGCGTGGGCAGCGGCGGCGGAGTTTCGGGCGTCACCGGCGGGGATGGCTGGGGCGGCGCTGGCTGGGGCTGTGTCGTCTCGGGCGGGGCAGGGGCGGGCGGTTGTGGTTCCGGCGGGGGCGGTGCGGCCTCGGGCGGCGGCGCGGCGGCGGTGTTCGGTGATGGCTGGGTATCCGTCGCGGCGGCATTGCCGGACGCGGTGGCGGGTTTCTCGGCAGGATTGGCCGTGGCGGTGGACGCTTGCTGGGCGCCGGTTGGCGACTCAAAGGTAATCGCGACCGCATCGGAGTCGGCAGGCGGCGGCTCCGCCGCTTCATCCGGCGGCCAGCGAAGGTAGAGCGCCGCCAGCAGCAGCACGTGCAGCACCAGCGACCCGACCAGCATCGGCCGCAGCAACCGCCGCCGGCGCACCGGGCGCGAGGCGAGTGGTTCAATGGGCCGCATGTCCGGCGGCGGCGTGACGTGCACCGAGGGGCCTCAGCGCCGTAGGAAGAAGCGGGGTGGCGGCGCCACGGTCAGGCGACGAGCGGCGCCCGCTCCATGCTGGCGCGCGCCCAGGCGGCGGCCATGTCCTCGTCGAACAGTTCCGCCAGCTTCTTCATCACGGTGCCGCCGAGTTCCTCGGCGTCGACGATGGTGACGGCGCGGCGGTAGTATCGGGTGACGTCGTGGCCGATGCCGATGGCGATCAGCTCCACCAGGTCGCGGCCCTCGATCTCGCGGATCACTTCGCGCAGATGCCGTTCCAGGTAGTTGCCGGGGTTGACCGACAATGTGCTGTCATCCACCGGCGCACCATCGCTGATCACCATCAGGATGCGCCGCCGCTCCGGCCGGCCCACCAGGCGGCGATACGCCCACAGCAGGGCTTCGCCGTCGATGTTCTCCTTCAGCAGCCCTTCGCGCAGCATCAGGCCGAGGTTCTTGCGCGCCCGGCGCCAGGGCGCGTCGGCGGGCTTGTAGATGATGTGGCGCAGGTCGTTCAAACGGCCAGGATTGCGCGGCTTGCCTTCCGTCACCCAGCGTTCGCGCGACTGGCCGCCCTTCCAGGCGCGGGTGGTGAAGCCGAGGATTTCCACCTTCACGGAGCAGCGTTCCAACGTGCGGGCCAGGATGTCGCCGCACATCGCCGCCACGGTGATCGGCCGGCCGCGCATGGAGCCGCTGTTGTCGATCAGCAGCGTCACCACCGTGTCGCGGAATTCGGTTTCGCGCTCGCGCTTGTACGACAGCGACAGCAGCGGGTTGACGACAATCCGCGCCAGGCGCCCGGCGTCCAGCATGCCTTCCTCGAGGTCGAACTCCCAGGCCCGGGTTTGTTGCGCCATCAGGCGGCGTTGCAGGCGGTTGGCGAGCTTGCTCACCACGCCTTGCAGATGCTGCAACTGCTGGTCGAGCTGCTGGCGCAGCCGGGTCAGCTCGTCGGGGTCGCACAGATCGTCGGCGTGCACTTCCTCGTCGTTGGCGCGGCTGAAGGCGCGGTAGGCGGCGCCGTCGTCGCCGTCCGGGCGTTCGCGGCGCTGTTGCGGGCCGCCAGGCTTCTCGTCGCCTTCGGCGGCCGCGGCTTCCTCGTCCTCCGCCTGATCGCCCTCGTCCTCGCTGGCCTGGCCGTCGATCTGTTCCGGCTGCTGGCCCAGCGTGGTGTCCTGCTCGGACTGGCTTTCGCCCTGGCTATCCTGGCTGTTGTCCTGGCTGCCGGCCTGCTCGCCGCCTTCTTCGCCTTCGTCTTCCTCGTTGTCCGGCTCGGCTTCCACCTCGGCTTCGGCGAGGTTCATCGCGGCCAGCAGCTTGCGCGCGGCGCGGGTGAACTCAGCCTGGTCCTGGCTGGCGGCCGCCATCGCCGCCATGGCGGCCTCGGCTTCGGCGCCTAGCGAATCGCGCCACGTCGCCAGGATGCGGCTGGCAGCCTCCGGCACTGGCTGGCCGCTCATGCGCTCCCGCACCAGCAGGGACAGCGCGGCGGGCAGCGGCAACTGATCGCGCCGGGTCATCCGATCGTAGCCTTCGGACTCGCACTCCTCGGCCAAACGCGCGCGCAGATTGGCGGCGGCGCCGGCCATGTGCTGGGACCCGACGGTTTCGACCCGTGCCTGTTCCAGCGCGTCGTACACGTCCTTGGCGTCGCGCTGGCCGGGCGAACGGGCGGCGTGCACCGCTTCGTCGTGGTGACGCAGGCGCAGCGCGACGCTGTCGGCGGCGCCACGCAGCTTGGCCATCTCGCCGGGGGGCAGCGCGCGGGTTGGCAGCGGCAAGCGGGCGCGGCGGCCGACCACGCCGGACGGGCCGGGCTGAAACGCCACCTGCACATCCGCCGTGCGCGCCATGGCCCGCAGCGCGCCGGCCGTCGCGCGCTTGAAATCCTCCGCCCGGCCGGTGTCCTTGCTCCCGCTCACCTCAGAGCACCTTGCGTATCGGCACCCCCGTCGGGATGTCCTCGTTGAAGCAGCGCTGGTAGTATTCAGCGACGGTAGACCGTTCCGCCTCGTCGCACTTGTTAAGAAAGGTGACACGGAAGGCGAAGCCGGTGTCGCCGAAAATGCGGGCGTTTTCCGCCCAGGTGATCACCGTGCGCGGCGACATGACGGTGGAGATATCGCCGTTGATGAAGCCGGCGCGCGTCAGGTCGGCCAATGCGACCATGGACTCGATCTTCTTGCGGGCGGCGCCGTCCTTGCCGTCGGTGCCCATCTTGGCCATGACGATCTGCGTTTCCTGCGCGTGCGGCAGGTAGTTCAGCGTCGCCACGATGTTCCAACGGTCCATCTGGCCTTGGTTGATCTGCTGCGTGCCGTGGTACAGCCCGGTCGTGTCGCCGAGGCCGACCGTGTTGGCGGTGGAGAACAGGCGGAAGGAAGGATGCGGCCGGATCACCTTGTTCTGGTCCAGCAGCGTCAGCCGCCCTTCGACTTCCAACACGCGCTGGATCACGAACATCACGTCCGGCCGGCCGGCGTCATACTCGTCGAACACCAGGGCGCAGGGATGTTGCAGCGCCCAGGGCAGAATGCCTTCACGGAACTCCGTAATCTGCTTGCCGTCGCGCACCACGATGGCGTCTTTGCCGATCAGGTCGATGCGGCTGATATGGCTGTCCAGGTTGACGCGGATGCAGGGCCAGTTGAGCCGCGCCGCCACCTGCTCGATATGCGTCGACTTGCCCGTGCCGTGATAGCCCTGGATCATCACCCGGCGGTTGTGCGCGAAGCCTGCCAGGATCGCGATGGTAGTTTCGCGGTCAAAGCGGTAGGTGGAGTCGATTTCCGGTACGTGTTCGGTGCGGACGCTGAAGGCGGGGACGTCCATGTCCAGGTCGATGCCGAACACCTCGCGCGCGCTGACATGGGTGTCCGGCCCATCGATCGAGGAGGTCGGAACGGGGCGGGTGTCCGCGAGGGCAGCGACGGTGGTCATCAGCGTTGGGTATCCTCAAGCAAGAGCGGACGGATGGGGAGGTTAGCCGGGGCGGGACGTGGCGGCTACCCTGCGGCAGCGCCCGACGACGCACCCCGCGCGGCATGCGACGGTTCGGCGGTAAGGTGGGTTCGCACGGCGGCGTATGCGATGTTGATGGTCTTCAGCCGTTCTTCCGCCGCGCGGTCGCCGCCATTGGCGTCGGGGTGGTTGCGCTTGGCGAGTTCCTTGTAGCGGGTCTTCACGACGTCCAGCGTCACCGGCCATGCCAGGCCCAGGATGGTCAACGGCTCACGCAGTTCCGCCGGCGCCAGCTCCGCCGCCCGCTGCGCGCTGCGGCGTCGGGACGCGGCCAGGTTTTCCAGCGGGTCTCGCAAAGCATCCTCATTGAGAAAGCGGGCGCCCAGACGGCCGAGCGGCCAGGTGGGGCGCTGCCATTGCGTGTCCAGCCGGGTCTGCGCCTCGATCTGGCCGGGCGTCATGCCCTTATAGAAATCCCAGGACGCGTTGTATTCGCGCACGTGTTCCAGGCAGAACCACCAATAGGCGTTGAGCGACGTGCGGGATTTCGGCGCGCGGTAATCCCCCGGGCACTCACAGCCTGGACAATCACAAGGGCGACCTGGCGCATCCGGATCGGGCGCGTAGGCCCGGGCTCGCGGCGTGCGTCGGGTCATCCACCCTTATGTGCGTCCGGGCGTTGGGGGAGCAAGCCCCGCACCGACGCAAGGTCGCAGACGCGCCGCGTCGCCCGGTTGCAGAGGGGCTGATACTTCCCATACGGTCTGGCATGCTCACCCGACAGGAGCGGCTTCGCGCCGCGTTGACCGCCGCCTTCGCACCGCTGGAACTCGATGTGGTGGACGACAGCGCGCAGCATGCCGGCCATGCCGGGGCAAGCGCGGCTGGCGAGACGCATTACACGGTCCGGATGGTGTCGGCGACGTTCACCGGGCAGAACCGGGTGGCGCGGTCCCGCGTGGTGCATGCACGGCTTGGTGCCGAGTTCGCCAGCGGGCTGCACGCTTTGTCGTTGTCATTGCGGGCACCGGGAGAGTAGACCTCGAGCGACTTCGTCTCAAAAAGTTAGAAATGTCATTTAATACGGTTGTAACGTGTCCAAAAAAGTGTTAACGCTTGTTTAACGGTCGAATTGATCCCGTGGCCAGCGATGGATGCGAACGATGCAGAGCCGCCTTGTGAACCGAAATATCATTGCCGCCCGAGGCAGATCCTCGATGCGTTTGGAACCTGAGATCTGGGACGCCTTGCAGGAAATCTGCCGGCGGGAGCGGGTCGGGCTTGGCGACCTCGTGCAGCGGGTCGAAGGCGAAGGCTCGGATGGTGGCCGCACCAGCGCGGTGCGCATCTTCGCTTTCCAGTATTTCCGCGCCGCCAGCACGGAAGAAGGGCACCGGCGCGCTGGACACGGGTCGCTATCCTGATGCCGGTCGGACCTCCTCTTGCCTGAGCGGCTCGCGTTCGCGCCGCACCTTCGCCGGACACCGGCGTCGCGTGGCCGGGTCGCATGAGCGAAGCGCTCGAAACGCTGTCCGTCACGGTTGCGGAAGCCGCCGTGGACGCGTTCGAGCAGGCGCTCGGCACGGTGTGCCGCACCGTCGGCTTCTTTCTGGCCGACGAGGATCGGCGGATCTGGACCGTCGAAGGCGTCAAACGCCGCGGCGAAAAGGAGGCCGAACTGACGGCTGCCCTGTTGCTGGCGCGGCTGCTGACCGGGGAGGAGGCCGCGTTGCAGCGCGTGCCGACGCCGGGGGGCGGCTGGCTGGCCCGCACGCAATCGTCGTTTCCGGAACAGCGTGTGGGCCGCCGCTTCGCCATTCGCGGCAGTCATTTGGGCCCGGGAAGCGCAGCCGGACGCATCACCCTCGTGCTTGATGCTGGTGTGGCATTTGGCTCGGGTGAACACGGGTCGACGCGCGGCTGCCTCCGCGCGCTGGAGCGCACGGCTTATCGCCGCCCGCGGCGCATCCTGGATCTCGGTTGCGGCTCCGGCATCCTGGCGATGGCAGCGGCGAAACTGCTGCGGCGGGATGTGGTGGCCACGGATAACGACCGATGGTCGGTCCGGGTGGCGCGGGAGAATGCCGTAGCCAATGGGCTGGGCCAACGCGTACGGTGCTCGCTGGCACATGGCTGGCAGCCCGCTGCCCGCAGCCGGGCGCCCTATGACCTGGTCTTCGCCAACATCCTGGCGCGGCCGCTTTGCGCCATGGCCGGGTCGCTGTCGGCCAATCTGGCACCCGGCGGCATCGCCATCCTGGCCGGGCTGCTGAATTGGCAGGCCCGCCTGGTGCTGGCGGCGCACCGGCGGGTGGGTTTGGTGCTGGAGGAGGCGGCCCAGGAAGGCGCCTGGACCACGCTGGTGCTACGCAAGCCTGCGGTGCGCCGGGTCCGTCACTGACCCCGGCGCACGCGGGGCGTCAGCGGCGGCGGACGAAGGCGGGGTCGAACACCCGGTTCAGCTCGGCGCGCGTCAGGCCGATATCGGCCAGCTCACGCTCGGTCAGGGCGTTCAGCTCGGCCGCCACGGAGCGGCGTTCCAGCCAGGCGCGGACGCGGGCGACGAGGCCCGGGGCGTTGCGCCGGCTCTGCGCGTCGGCGAAATGCTCCGGATAGTTGATCTGGGTGATCGGGAGGAGGGCCAGTTCCTCCTTGGACACGAAGGCGTTCATAGTGGTCTAAGTCCCAAACATCAGCAGCGGGCTTCGGAGGCCATCGGCGATGGCTTGCTCCCGTCTGCTGCGGTGCAATATGCCTCGCGGGAGCAGAAAACAGGCGCGCCAAGCCTTGCCGCCAGACATGCGTTAAACGCAGCGCTTGACTTAGAGGTATGTTAAGAAACGATGACAGAACATCTCGCTCCTCTGCGCTCGGCGCTTGCCAAGCTCGGCGTCGAGGGCTTCGTGGTGCCTCGCGCGGATGAGCATCTCGGCGAATATGTCGCGCCCGGTGCCGAACGCCTGGCCTGGCTGACCGGCTTCACCGGCAGCGCCGGGCTGGCGATCGTGCTGATGGACGAGGCGGCGGTGTTCACCGATGGGCGCTACGTCCTCCAACTGGCGGTGCAGACGGATGCCGCGGCGTTCCAGCGTCTGCACATCACCGAACAGCCGCCGCAGGACTGGGCGGTATCCCGCGCCCACCGGCTCGGCTACGATCCGTGGCTGCTCAGCGAGGAGGGGCTGGCCCGCTACACCGCCGCGGGGCTGGAAATGGTGCCGCTGTCGCCGAACCCGATCGACGCACTGTGGCAGGACCGGCCGCCGCCGCCCGCCGCGCCGGCCGTGCCGCAGCCCCTATCGGTGGCCGGCCGGTCGGCGGCGGACAAGCGCGCGGACCTTGCCCAGACGCTGCGGGCGGCGGGGCAAGATGCCTGCGTCCTAACCGACCCGGCGAGCATCAACTGGCTGCTTAACCTGCGCGGCGGCGACGTGCCGTTCACGCCAGTGTCGCTCGCCTTTGCCATCGCGCATGCCGACGCCCGGGTCGATCTGTTTATCGACGGCGCCAAGCTGTCGAACTCGACCCGGGAGTGGCTGGGACAGGGCGTCGAATGCCACCAACCGGGCGCGCTGGCGGTCGGGCTTGCCGCGTTGGGCGGGCGGACGGTCCGGGTGGACGCGGCGGGTGCGCCCGCGGCCGTGGCGCAGGCGCTGCGTGCGGCCGGCGCCACCGTGGTGGCCGGCAGCGACCCTTGCCTGCTGCCGAAGGCCCGCAAGAACGCCGTGGAACAGGATGGCGCCCGCGCTGCGCATCGCCGCGACGCGGTGGCCGTTTGCCGCTTTCTCCAATGGCTCGACAGGGCGGAGGGCGAAACGGAACAATCGGCGGCGGTGCGGTTGTTGGCGTTCCGGGCAGAGGTCGCCGGGTTCAAGGGCGAAAGCTTCCCCGCCATTTCCGGCGCGGGCGAGCATGGCGCCGTCATCCATTACCGCGTGACGGCGGAAAGCGACCGGGCGATCGGGCACAACGAGGTGTACCTGATCGACAGCGGCGGCCAGTTCGAGGATGGCACGACGGACATCACCCGCACCGTCTGGACCGGCCCGGACACGCCGCCGGACGCCTTGAAGGAGCGGTTCACCCGGGTGCTGAAGGGCAACATCGCCCTGGCCACGGCGTGCTTCCCCGCAGGCGTGGCCGGGCCGCACCTCGACGCGCTGGCCCGGCGTGCCTTGTGGGAGATCGGCCTCGACTACGACCACGGCACCGGCCACGGCGTGGGCAGCTTTCTTTCGGTGCATGAGGGACCGGTGAGCATTTCGCGGGCGGCCCGCGTGGTGCCGATCGAAGCCGGAATGATCCTGTCGGATGAACCGGGCTTCTACGCGCCGGGTGAGTATGGCATTCGGCTGGAAACGCTGTTGTTGGTGCAGCCGGCGACGCTGCCGGCGGCAACCCGGCCGTTCCTGTGCTTCGAGGTGCTTACCCTGGCGCCATTCGACCGCCGCCTGATCGAGCCAGCGCTGCTGACGGCGGTGGAACTGGTTTGGCTGAACGCGTATCACGCGCGGGTGGCACGTGAGGTCGCGGCAGCGGGCGGTAGTGACCTGGAGGGCTGGCTGGCAGCGTCCTGCGCACCGATCGGTGCCGTTCCGTAGGCAGATCAAGCGATTGGCGGCAGATGCTGACAGACTAGGTGCGGCGTTAACGCATTTTTTATCAGTTCATGCGACAAGGACGCCTGTGGAGTTCGTGGCATGATGTTGGGCGGAACCGAGCTGAGGGCCTTGAGCACGTGGTGCGGCCGCCAGGATCTGAGCTGGACGCCGGCGGAATGCGAGCGCGGGCGCCCCATGATGCTGCTCAAGCCGCGCGATGCCGGCCGGCCGTGGCAGCGGATGATCCTGGTGCTTGCGGAAGGCGAGATCCGCCTGGAGAACGAGCTTGGCGAGACCCTGGCCAGCGCGTCCGACCTGCCGGCCTTGTTGGACGCCATGGAAGGTGGCGTTGCGGATGCCCCAGGGCCAAGCCCGCGCGCGGTCGCCCTGGGGTCGTTGCTACCCGGCTTTGTCGTCTAGCGGCTTGGGCCGCACGCCGAGGATGTGGGCGACGGCGTAGGTCAGGTCCGGCCGGTTCAGCGTGTAGAAGTGGAACTCGTCCACGCCGTTGGCCTGCAACAGCCGAACCTGTTCGGCCGCGACAACCGCCGCTACCGTCCTGCGGATCTCCGGCTCGTCTTCCGTACCCTCGAACATCCAGCCCAGCCAGTCCGGGACGGTGGTGCCGCACACGGCGCTGAACCGCGCGGCCTGCGCGTAGTTGGCGACGGGCATGATGCCCGGCACGATCGACGCGGTGATGCCCGACGCCGCAGCCCGGTCGATAAAATCCAGGAACAGCCCGGCGTCGAAGAAGTACTGCGTGATCGCCCGCGTCGCTCCGGCATCCAGCTTGCGCTTCAAGGCGTCCAGGTCGTGCTGCGCGCTGGCCGCCGCCGGGTGGGTCTCAGGATAGGCGGCGACCGAGATCTCGAAATCCGCGATTCGCTTCAACCCGGCCACCAGGTCGCTGGCGTAGGCGTAGCCTTGCGGATGCGCCGCGTAGCGCTCGCCGGCCGGTGGGTCGCCGCGCAAGGCGACGATGTGGCGCACGCCGCAATCCCAGTACTGCCGGGCAACGTCGTCCACCTCGCCCTGGCTGGCGCCGACGCAGGTCAGATGCGCGGCGGGCGTCAGCGCCGTTTCCGACACGATCCGGCTGACCGTCGCATGGGTGCGCGCCTGGGTGCTGCCGCCCGCGCCATAGGTGACGGACACGAATCGCGGGGCAAGCTGCTCCAGCCGCCGGATGCAGTTCCATAGCTGTACTTCCAGCGCTTCCGTCCGTGGCGGCGAGAACTCGAACGACAGCAGCGGTGGCGAGCCCATGGCCGGGGCAGGCAGCCCCCCGAACCGGGGACCAGTCAGCCACCGCTCCAAAGGCGGTTGCGTGTGCGTCGGAGGCGTCACCTGGTTCATGCATCCTGTGATGGGTGTACCTGGCCGGCTACGCAAGTTCTACCGTGTGCCGACGGGGGGAAACCGCGGGCTGCCTGATGGATTTGTGCCGGCTGCGGCCCATGCTAAACAAATCCGGCCCGCGCTTGCTCCAATCGCGGAGAGCTGTGGCTCCCGATCCGAGGACTTTCCATGCCAGTGCACCTCCTGCGCTCCCTGCTTGCCGCTGCAACCGTGTGGAGCATCGCCGGCTGCGCCACCAAGCCGCCCGCGTCCGACGCGGCGGCGACGCAGGAATATCGGGAAAACAACGACCCGTTCGAGCCGGCCAACCGGGTCGGCTACGCGATCAACGACGGGTTGGACACCTACTTCCTAGCGCCGGTGGCCCGTGCCTATCGCTACGCGGTGCCCGGTGTGATCCGCCAGCCGGTCCATAATGTGTTGCAGAACATCACCACGCCGGTGCTGTTCATCAACGACGTGGTGCAAACCAAGCCGCGGCGCGCCGGCGACACCTTCATGCGTTTCGTGATCAACACCACGGCCGGCGTGGGCGGCCTGTTCGACGTGGCGGCCAAGGTCGGATACCCGTACCACGACAACGATTTCGGCACGACGCTGGCGCTGTGGGGCGTGCCGGAAGGGCCGTTCCTGTTCCTGCCCGTGCTGGGCCCGTCCAACCCACGCGACGCGACCGGCTATGGCGTAGATGTGCTGTTCGACCCGTTCACCTACGTGCCGAACGGGCACGGCTTCCGCACGTTCGAGTATGCGCGGATCGGCGTGTCCGCGGTGGACGCGCGGTCGCAGGTGCTGGACGAGGTGGACTCCATCAAGAAGACGGCACTTGACCCGTACGCGACGTTCCGCAGCTTGTATCGGCAGAACCGGACCAGCACGATTGACCGCGTCCGCACGGAAGACCGTGCGACGGTGCCGAACTGGTATTCCAAGTGACCGCTGCGTTCCAAGGACCACGATCGATGATGCTAAGCCGCCGAGTCTTGCTGGCCTCCACCGCCGCGGCGGTGGCGCTTGGGTTTCTCCCGCCAGGGGCGCGGGCGCAGGACGGCAACGCCGCCGGCTTCGTGCAGAGCTTTGGCAGCCAACTGGTCGCGGTGGTGAACGGCGAGGGCGGGCTGGCCGACAAGGAGCAGCGCATCCGCCCGTTGATTGATCGGGCGGTGGACGTGGATGCGATCGCCCGATTCTGCCTGGGCCGCTTCGTCGGCACCGCGACGCCGCAGCAACTGTCCGAGTTCACGCAGCTGTTCCATGGCGTGCTGGTCAACAACATCACCAGCAAGATCGGCGAATACCGCGGCGTGACTTTCACCATGGGCGACACGACCATGCGCGGCAGCGAGGCGTATGTCGGCACCACGGTGCAACGCCCGGGCAACGCGCCGACCAACGTCCGCTGGGTGGTCAGCACGACTACGGGGTCGCCGAAGATCGTGGACGTGGTTGCGGAAGGCACCAGCCTGCGGCTGACGCAACGCAGCGACTACGCTTCCTTCCTGGGGCGCAACGGCAACAACTTGGACGCCCTGCTCGCCGCAATGCGCCGGCAGGTCGCCAACGGGACCTGAACCTAGGCTGAGTTACAGCCCTGCCGCGTAGCGGGCGATGTTGATGTCGGCGGTGACCGGCTCGCCCAGCACCGCCGCCGCGGCAGAGGCCGACAAGGCTGGTGAGGTCATCACCCCGAAGCCGCCTTGCCCGGCCAGCCAGAAAAAGCCGGGGAGGCGGGTATCCTCGCCGACCACCGGGGAGTGGTCCGGCGAAAAGGTCCGCAGCCCGGCCCAGCGGTGGGACACGTGGCGCGGCGCCAGCGTTGTCACCGTTTGCAGCCGGTCCATGGCGACCGCGACGTCCAACTCTTCCGGATAGGCGTTGCAGGGTTCGGTCGGGGTGGCATCCGCCGGGGACACCATCAGGCGCCCGGCATCCGGCTTGAAGTAGAGCGTTTCCGTCGCGTCGTTCACCATCGGCCAGTCAGCGCTGCCGGGTGCGTCGACGATCAGTGCCGTCCGCCGCATCGGGGTGAGCCCGGCGGGCTGCGCGCCGGCCAGCCGCGCCACCTGGTCGGCCCAGGCGCCGGCCGCGTTGACCAGCATCGCGGCAGCATGGCGGCCGGCGGGTGTCTCAACGCGCCAGGCGGTGCCGTCCCTGGTGATCCGCTCGGCGCGCGCATCCGAAAGCACGCTGCCGCCGGCGGCGAGCAGGCCGCGCCGAAAGCCGTTGAACAGCGCGTCCACGTCGATGTCGGCAACGTCCGGCTCGATAAAGGCGGCGACCACTGCTTCCGGCCGCAGGACCGGCACCATGCGCAGTGCTTCCGCCGGGTCGAGCGGTGCCATGGCGGGGAGGTGTTCCCGCCCTTCCGCCAACGCCGCCGCCAGCAGGCCTTCCTCGCCGGGCCCGGCCACGGTCAAGGCGCCGCGCGGGCGCAGCAGCGGCGTGTCGGCAAAGCCGGGCGGCGGCGAGGCCAGGAACGCGCGGCTGGCCAGGCTCAGCCGGCGCACGGCGGCGGTGCCGTAATTCTCCGTCAGCGTCGCCGCCGAACGGGCGGTGCTGTGGGTGCCGCAGTGCGACTCGGCTTCCAGCAGCGTGACCTTGGCTCCGGCCGTGGCCAGCCGCCAGGCCACGCTCATCCCGGCGATGCCGCCGCCGATCACCAGCACGTCCGCGGTCATGCGGCGCGGTCAGCCACGCCCGACATACGGCATGGCTGTCGCCATCACCGTCAGGGTTAGGATATTGGCGTCGAGCGGCAGCGACGCCATCAGCGCCACCGAGCGCGCGACGTTGGCCACGTCCATGGTGGGTTCGGGCTCGACCGTCCCGTTCGCCTGCGGCACGCCGCGCGCCATGCGTTCGGTCATGTCCGTCGCGGCGTTGCCCACGTCGACCTGCCCGCAGGCGATGTTGAACCGCCGGCCGTCCAGCGCGATCGTCTTGGTCAGGCCGCTCACGCCGTGCTTGGTCGCCGTGTACGGGGCGGAACCGGGCCGCGGCGCGTGGGCGGAGATGGAGCCGTTGTTGATGATGCGGCCGCCTTGCGGTGCCTGGTCCCGCATCATACGGAACGCCCCGCGCGCCACGCGGAACACGCCGGTGAAGTTGACGGCGACGACGCCCTCCCATTGCGCGTCCGTCAGGTCGCCGAAGCTGGTGGAGGGTGCGCCGCCGCCGGCATTGTTGAACAGCACGTCCAACCGGCCCCATTCCCGCCCGATCGCCTCGAACAGGGCGTCCACCGAGGCCGGGTCGGTCACGTCGGTGGGGATCACCAGCGTCGTGGCGGTCCCAGCCAGGGCCGCGGTCTCCTCCAACTGCGGCCGGCGGCGGCCGGCCAGGGCGACGGCGAAGCCATCCGCAGCCAAGGCCAGCGCGGTGGCGCGGCCGATCCCGCCGCCCGCCCCGGTGACGAGTGCCGTGCGCGCCATGGTTCCGCCTCCCTTGATTGCCGGGCAACACTAGACAGCCTGGCCACGGATGCGAACCCTTTCGCGTGCCCGGCCGGGTGGTGGAGGCGCTCAGCCGCCGATGCGCTCCACGTCGGCCCCGCAGGCCGCAAGCTTCTGCTCCAGCGCCTCGTAGCCGCGGTCCAAATGGTAGACGCGGTTGACCACCGTGTCGCCCGCCGCGGCCAGGCCGGCGATTACCAGGGAGGCGCTGGCGCGCAGGTCGGTCGCCATGACCGGCGCGCCCGACAGCGACGGGACGCCGCGCACGATGGCGGAAGCGCCGTGGACGTTGATGTTGGCGCCCATCCGCGTCAGCTCGCTGACATGCATGAAGCGGTTTTCGAAGATCGTTTCCGTGACCATGGCCGCCCCTTCCGCCACGCTCATCAGCACCAGGAACTGCGCCTGCATGTCGGTGGGGAAGCCGGGATAGGGCTCCGTCATGGCGTCCGTGCCGTGCAGCCCGTTGCGCCGGGTAACCCGCACGCCCTCGGGCTCGGCCGTCAGGTCGACGCCGGCGCTGGCCATCACGGCGCGGACGGATGCCAGATGCGCCAGGTCCGCGCCGCGCAGCATCACCGTGCCGCCGGTGATCGCGGCGGCGCAGGCATAGGTCCCGGTTTCGATGCGGTCGGGGATGACGGTGTGGTGGGCGCCGTGCAGTGCGCCAACGCCCTCGATGGCCAGCGTGCCCGTGCCGATCCCCTCGATCCGCGCGCCCATGGCGATCAGGCAATGCGCCAGGTCGTCGATCTCCGGCTCGCGGGCGGCGTTGGCGATGGTGGTCTGCCCGTCGGCCAAGGAGGCCGCCATCATCAGGTTCTCCGTCGCGCCGACGGACGCGAAGGGCAGCACGATCGTGGCGCCGCGCAGGCCGCCCGGCGCGGTGGCGTTGATGTAGCCCGCGGCCAGATCGATGCGGGCGCCCATCTGCTCCAGCCCCTTGAGGTGCAGGTCCACCGGGCGCGTGCCGATGGCGCAGCCGCCGGGCAGGGACACGCGGGCTTCCCGGCAGCGCGCCAGCAGGGGGCCGAGCACCAGCACGGAGGCCCGCATCTTGCGCACGATGTCGTACGGCGCCTCGGTGGAGGTGATGGCGCCGCCCAGCGACAGGGTGCGGCCGTCATTGCCCACCGGCTCCACCGCGATGCCGTGCTGGGACAGCAGGCTGCTCATCGTGTCGATGTCGGCCAGGCGCGGCACGTTGCCCAGCACCAGCCGCTCCTCCGTCAGCAGCCCGGCGGCCATCAGCGGCAGGCTGGCGTTCTTCGCCCCGCCGATCACGATCTCCCCATGCAGCGGGCGGCCGCCGCGGATGCGGATCTTGTCCATGGTTCGGCGTCCTTACATTCGGGGCAGGGAGGTGCCGCGCTGGCGCATGTACTTGCCGGCACGGTCGGCGTAGCTGGTTTCGCAAGGCTCGGAGCCCTGGAGGAACAGGAACTGGCAGATGCCCTCACCGGCATAGATGCGGGCGGGCAGGGGCGTGGTGTTGCTGATCTCGATCGTCACCTGGCCCTCCCATTCCGGTTCCAGTGGCGTGACGTTCACGATGATGCCGCAGCGGGCGTAGGTGGACTTGCCCAGGCACACCACCAGGATGTCGCGCGGGATGCGAAAGTATTCCACGGTGTGCGTCAGGGCGAAGCTGTTGGGCGGGATGATCGCCACCGGGCCGCGGCGGTCCACGAAGCTGTCGGGGTTGAAGTTCTTCGGGTCGACCACGGCGCTGTCGACGTTGGTGAAGATCTTGAAGTCGTCGGCCACGCGGGCGTCGTAGCCGTAGGAGGACAGGCCGTAGCTGATGACGCCGTCCCGCTTCTGCGCCTCGGTGAACGGCTCGATCATGGCGTGTTCCAACGCCATGCGGCGTATCCATCGGTCGGCCATGACGGGCATCGGGCGGGCTCTCCGGCTACGGCGAACCGTCTAGCGCAGGGCGGCGCGCCGCGGCAAACCGGTGCGGTCGGGTTGACGCCCGGTGCGGCCTTCGCCATAAGCCGCCTTCTTTCGCCCGAGCCCTGAGGATACCCAACGATGTCCCGCCGTTGCCTGATTTCCGGCAAGGGTGTGCTGACCGGCAACAACGTCAGCCACGCCAACAACAAGAGCCGCCGCCGCTTCCTGCCGAACCTGCAGGAGCAGTCGCTGCTGTCGGACGTGCTGGGAACGTCGATCCGGGTGCGGCTGACCGCCAACGGGCTGCGCACGGTCGAGCATAATGGCGGCCTGGACGCGTTCCTGCTCGGCACGCCGAACCGGAACCTGCCGGAGGAGGCGCAGGTGTTAAAGCGGCGCATCCAGCGCGCCCAGGCCAAGAAGGCCGTCGCCTGACGCCTGGCTGAAGATTGCTAGGACCGGAGCAGCCGGTCCGCCATCGCCGGGACCTCGCTGGCGGTGGCCGCGATTGCCGCGGCACCCTCTGCCATTGCCAGGGGGCCGTAGCCCCATTCGGCGAAGATCGCCTGCATTCCCGCGCCCTGCGCCGCCAGCACGTCATTGCGGTGGTCGCCCAGCGCCAATGCGTTGCCGGGTGTTCCGCCTGCCGCCGTGACGGCGACGCGCATGTGCGCCGGGTCCGGTTTGCGCGGCCCGTCGCCGCCCGTCACGCTGTGGATCATTTCGGCTAGGCCGACCACTCCCAGGATGGCGCGAGCATCGGCTTCCGGCTTGTTGGTGCACACGCCCAATCGCCAGCCTTGCCGCGACAGCGTCTGCAACATGCCGGGCACGCCGGGGAACGGCTCCGTTTCATCCGTGGCATGCCGGCTGTAATCCGCGCGAAACGCTGCCACTGCCGCCGGGTCCGGCCCCAAGTCGCGGGCGGCCAGGCCGCGCGTCACCAGCGCCTCCACCCCGTCGCCGATCATCGCCACCACCTCGGCCCGGGCGAACGGCGCCAGGCCGCGTCCGTGCATCAGGCGGTTGAGCGCGGCGGCCAAATCCGCCGCCGAGTCGACCAGCGTGCCGTCCAGGTCGAGGATCAGGGTGCGTGCCATGTCACGATCCGTAAAAACATGTGTCGGCGCGCGCTTTGACACGGCGACCCGCGGGACGCTACCCGGAGACATGGAAGCCACTGCCATCCTGCTGGCCGCGGGCCTGGGCACCCGCATGCGATCGGCCCTGCCGAAGGCGCTGCACCCGATCGCCGGGCGCCCGATGCTGCGGCACCTGCTGGAGTCCTGCCGCGCGGCGTTCGAGCATGCCGTGGTCGTCGCCGGGCCGGACATGGCGGCGCTGGCTGCCGCCGCCGCGCCGCATCGCACCGTGGTGCAGGCGGACAGGCTCGGCACCGCCCACGCCGCGTTGCAGGCGGCGCCCTGGTTCGGCGCCGGCGACGTGGCCGTGCTGTATGCCGACAACCCGCTGATCCGTCCGGACACGCTGCGGCGGCTGCGGGCGGCACGGGCCGAGGCCGGGCTGGTGCTGCTGGCGATGCGGCCGGCCGAGCCGGGCCAGTATGGCCGGGTGCTCACCGCCGGCGACACGGTCGAGCGCATCGTCGAATGGGCCGACGCGACGGAAGCTGAGCGGGCGGTCGGCCTGTGCAATGCCGGCGTGATCTGCGCCGCCGCACCCGACCTGGAACGCTGGCTGCGCGCCGTGCGCAACGACAACAGCAAGGGCGAATACTACCTGACCGACGTGGTCGCCCACGCCCGGGCCGAGGGCGCCCGCGTGGTCGCGGTGGAAGCGCCGGAAGCGGAGTTGCGGGGCGTGAACTCCCGCGCCGAACTGGCCGTGGCGGAGGCCACCGTGCAAGGCTGGCTGCGGCAGGCGGCCATGGCCGGCGGCGCCACGCTGGTCGCGCCGGACACGGTGTTCCTGTCCGCCGACACGGTGCTGGGACCGGACGTGACGGTTGCGCCCAACGTCGTGTTCGGCCCCGGCGTGTCCGTGGCGTCCGGCGTCGACATCCGCGCTTTCTGCCATCTGGAAGGCTGCCGGGTCGAAGCGGGGGCGGTGATCGGCCCGTTCGCCCGGTTGCGGCCCGGCACGGTGGTGGGCGCCCGCGCCCATGTGGGTAATTTCGTGGAGCTGAAGGCCGCCGTGCTGGGGGAGGGTGCCAAGGCCAACCACCTGTCCTATATCGGCGATGCGGCAGTGGGCGCGCGCGCCAACATCGGCGCCGGCACCATCACGGTGAACTATGACGGCTTCGGCAAGCACCGCACGCAGATCGGCGAGGCGGCGTTCATCGGCTCCAACACCTCACTGGTGGCGCCGGTCAGCATTGGGGACCGTGCGCTGGTGGTGGCCGGCAGCACGGTCACGGCGGACGTGCCGGCCGATGCCATGGCGTTCGGCCGCGCGCGGCAAGTGACCAAGCCCGGGCGCGCCGCCGCGTTCCGGGCCAGCAAGGAGCAGCGTTGATGTGTGGGATCGTGGGCGTGTTGGGTGCGCGGCCAGCGGCGCCCTTGCTGCTGGACGCGTTGCGGCGGCTGGAATATCGCGGCTACGATAGCGCCGGCATCGCCACGCTGGCGAACGGTCATATCGAGCGGCGTCGCGCCCCGGGCAAGCTCGCCAACCTGGCCGCCGTGCTCGACCGCACGCCGCTGCCCGGCACTACCGGCATCGGCCACACGCGCTGGGCCACCCACGGCGCGCCCACGGAAACCAACGCCCACCCGCACGGCACGCCCCGCGTGTCCGTGGTGCATAACGGCATCATCGAGAACCATGCCAGCCTGCGGGAGGAGCTGGAGCAGGCCGGCCAGGTGTTCGAAACCGAGACGGACACCGAGACCGTCGTGCAGTTGGTCGACCTGTACCTGAAATCCGGCATGGCGCCGGTGGATGCGGCCCGGGCCACCTTCGCCCGGCTGCACGGCGCCTACGCGTTGGCCATGGTGTTCGCCGGGCATCACGGCCTGATGGTGGGTGCGCAATCCGGCGCGCCGCTAGCGGTGGGCTATGGCGATGAGGAGATGTTCCTCGGCTCGGACAGCCTGGCGCTGGCGCCGCTCACCCAGCGCATCGCGTTCTTGCGCGACGGCGACTGGGCGGTGCTGAACCATGGCGGCGCGCAGTTCTTCGACGGCACTGGCCAGGCGGTGGAGCGGGATATCCGCCGCACCGTGCACACGGGGGCGGCGATCGGCAAGGACGGCTTCCGCCACTTCATGGAAAAGGAGCTGCACGAGCACCCGAGCGTGATCGGCCAGGTGCTGCACCGCATGATCGATCCGGCGTCCCGCACGGTGGTGCTCCCCGCGCTGCCGTTCGACCTGGCGGCGGTGCCGCGGGTGACGGTGACGGCCTGCGGCAGCGCGTATTACGCCGGGCTGGTCGGCCGCCACTGGCTGGAAGCGGAGGCGCGGCTGCCCACCGACGCGGACGTCGCCAGTGAGCTGCGGTATCGCGACCCGCCGTTGCCGCCCGGCGGCCTGGCGCTGCTGCTCAGCCAGTCGGGCGAGACCGCGGACACGCTGGCAGCGTTGCGCGGGCTGCGCCGGGCCGGGCAGCACGTGCTCAGCGTGCTGAACGTGCCGGAAAGCACCATGGCACGGGAAAGCGACGCCGTGCTGGAAACGCTGGCCGGGCCGGAGGTCGCGGTGGCCAGCACCAAGGTAATCACCGCGCAGCTCGCCACCCTGGCCTGCCTGGTGATCGCGACAGGCCGCGCGCGCGGGACGATCGACGTGGCCCGGGAAGCCGCCTTGGTAGAGGCGCTGCTGGAGTTGCCGAGCCGAGCCGTGGACGCGCTGGCGCTGGAGCTGACGGAGGTGGCGGAGATCGTGGCGCAGGCGCGGGACGTGCTGTTCCTCGGCCGCGGCGCCTGTTTCCCGATCGCCATGGAAGGCGCGTTGAAGCTGAAGGAGATCAGCTACATCCACGCCGAGGGCTATGCGGCCGGGGAAATGAAGCACGGTCCGATCGCCTTGATCGACCGCGACGTGCCGATCGTCGCCGCCGCCCCGAGCGGGCCGCTGTTCGAGAAGACCGCCTCCAACCTGCAGGAAGCCGCGGCGCGCGGCGGCAAGCTGATCGTGTTCAGCGATGCGGAAGGCGCGGCGAAGCTGCGCGGCATCGCCGCGGCGACGGTGGTCCTGCCGGCGGTGCACCCCTTCGTTGCGCCGATCTTGTATGCCATTCCGGTGCAGATGCTGGCGTACAAGGTTGCCGTGCTGAAGGGCACCGATATCGACCAGCCGCGCAACTTGGCGAAGTCGGTCACCGTGGAATAGAAATTACGCTGGCCGTTCTCGGCCGCGAACGGGATATGTCACGTTCGTGGAATCGGCCGTGCGTCAGCGCGTCGGCAGCGGAACCACCACGCGTCGCCCCTCTTCCCGGAACGCGTCCGCGAACTCCACCGGTAGGCCACTGACCGAGACCGGAACCCGCGCCCGGCCTTGCCCGCGCGCCTCCGCGCCATAATTCCAGCGAACGTCATCCCAAAGGAGGCTGCCCCCGACCCGCAGCGGTGCCTCCCGGTGATAGCGGGCCTCCGCGACCGAGCCATCGTCATGGAAGACGACGTTGTATGGCAGACGTCCGACTCCGGGCGCGTCCAGCCCAGCCTCCCAAACCGTGGCGGATAGCCGCCGCCCGTCCGGTTCCGGGTCGATCTCCGTGCCCTCGGGCAGCACCCACCCCTTCCAGTCAGTCGTGCGGGCGAGCGTGCAGGACAGAAGGCGCCCGGCGGTTGTGAAGGAGGCGTGCGATGCCGCACAGGCCCAGCCGTCCAGCGTTGCCGCGTCCTCCAACAGCGCGGACCACCGGTTCTCCCCGAAGCGGAGGAGATAGCGCGCCCGAACGCCGAACACCTCCGCCGCCGGCGTCATCTCCACCCCTTCTATCCGGGTGTGCGACGCGTCCGCCCACTGCACGACCGCGCCCGCCGGGAGAGCTATGCCGTCCACCACCGTCGCCTCCGCCAGCCGCGTGTGCGTGCGGGCGTACTCCACGCGCTCGCGCCATTTGCCCAGCACCTCGACAAGGGTGTCGATGCCGACCCCCAGGCCAGGAAGGGAGAGGAGCGCCGCGAAAACGGCGATGGCGGCGCGGTTCCTTCCGTGGACGAAAATGGCAAGAATGCCGAAGCTGAGCGCCGCGACCAGGAGGAGAGGCCAACCGGATTGGATGAGGGCGAACGCGATGAAGGATAGATCCGAGCTGGACATATGCCCTCCGGCCTCAAGCATTGACTCAGGCAGATGCCGTATAGTCGTTCGACTTCAGGTAAGCCTCCACCGCATCCCCCAAGACGGCGCAGCACAGCGCCAGGTCTTCCTCCTTGGTGTCCTCCGCCCAATGGTGGCTGATGCCACCGATGCTGGGGGAGAACAGCATGGCGGAGGGCATCACCTGTGCCATTACCTGCGCGTCGTGCCCGGCGCCGCTGGGCAGGGGTTGCCAGGCGCCGGGGGCGTGGTGTTCGGCGGCGGTTTCCAGCGCCTTCATGATCGCCGGGTCGCACAGGGCGGGGATGGAGCGGCGGATCACCTGGACTTCCGTGGTGCAGCGCTCGCGGCGGTTGCTTTCTTGCACCTGGGTGCGCAGGCAGGCTTCCAGGCGCTCCAGCGTGGCCCATTCGACGTCGCGGAACTGGAACAGGATGTCGGCGCGGCCGGGGATGATGGAGGGGGCGCCGGGCGTCAGCACGATCTGACCGGTGGTCCAGGTGGTGCGCTCGCCGCAAACAAGTGGGAAGGCGTGGTCGATCGCCGCCAGCAGGCGCACCGCCGTCAGTCCGGCGTCCTTGCGCTGCGCCATGGTGGTGCCGCCGGCGTGGTCCTGCTGGCCGGTGACGACGAGGCGGAACTGCCAGATGGCGACGATGCCGGTGACCACGGCGGCGTGGTGGCCGGCGCTTTCCAGCCTCGTGCCTTGCTCGATATGCAGCTCGACGAAGCCCTTGTGCCGACCGGGCTCGTAGAACAGGCGCGGTAGGCCGGCCAGCCCGGCGGCGGCCAGCGCGTCCCGCAACGGGGAGCCGTCGTTGCGGCTGCGGGCGCGGTCCATCTCGTCTTCGGACAGGTCGCCGATGAAGGAACGGCTGCCCAGGAAGCCACCTTCGAAATGCCCTTCCTCGTCCGCGAAGGCTATGACGTCGACCGGCAGTCCGGCGCGCGCCAGGGCCAGCGCCGCCATCACGCCGAGCGCGCCGTCCAGCCAGCCGGCCTGGTTCTGGCTCTCGATGTGGCTGCCGACCAGCATGTGCGGCCCAGCGCCGGGGTGGCGGCCCAGCACGTTGCCGATGCCGTCGATGGTCGGCTCCAGCCCGACTTCCGCCATGCGCGCCATGAGCCAGCGGCGAGACTCCATGTCGTCCGGCGAGTAGGTCGGCCGGTGCACGCCGGTCTTGTAAGCACCGATCTGCCGCAGCTCGTTCAGGTCGCGCAGGAAGCGGGCGGTGTCGATGCTGGCCATGGGGGCTCTCCGAGGCGAAAGCCCGATCCTGTCGCTTGCGGGCGCGGGAGGAAAGGCCCGAGCGCCCGCACCCGGTTCAGTCGGCGGCGATATGATCTGGGAATACGGTGAATTGCTGAACCTGGCAGTTGGCCACTGTTTGCGTCGCCTGGGTGGTGTTGTCGGCGAACCGCACCGCTAGGTTCTGCACGCACTGGTTTCGGTCCAGCCGGAAGGTGGCGACCTCGTTGGGCGCGATCTTGCCCTTCTCCGTCGCCAGCACGTCGCCCTTGTTGCTGACGGTGGCATGCGCCTCCACCACGTCCTTGTCGGTGCGGTTGCGGATGGTGATGTTGCGTAGGTTCTGCGTGGGCCCAGGGGTGGCGGTCGGCGCCTGCGTCGGCTTGGCGACGGACGGCGAGGCCTGGGCGAACGCCCCGGTCGGCAGGGCAATCAACAGCATCGCGGCGGCGAGGGTGGGGCGCATGGCACGGTCCTTGGGTGGTAACTATCCCTAACAACCGGCACCCCTGCCAGGTTGCCGTCGCCGACCCTGGCTAGGCTCGCTTGCGCGGCTTCTTCGGCGGGGCCAGCAGCGGCGCCAGGAAGCGGCCGGTATGGCTGGCCGGTGTGGCGGCGATGGTTTCCGGCGTGCCGGCCGCGACGATGTGGCCGCCGCCTTCGCCGCCTTCCGGACCCAAATCCAGCACCCAGTCGGCGGTCTTGATCACCTCCAGGTTGTGCTCGATCACGATCACCGAGTTGCCCTGGTCCACCAGCGCGTGCAGCACTTCCAGCAGCTTGCGCACGTCCTCGAAATGCAGGCCGGTGGTGGGCTCGTCCAGGATATACAGCGTGCGGCCGGTGGCGCGCCGGGCGAGCTCCTTGCTGAGCTTGATGCGCTGCGCCTCGCCGCCGGACAGGGTGGTCGCCTGCTGGCCCAGCTTCACGTAGCCGAGGCCCACGCGTTGCAGGATGCTCAGCCGGTCGCGGATGCGCGGTTGAGCGCTGAAATACGCCACCGCCTCGTCGATGGTCATGTCCAGCACTTCGGCGATCGACTTGCCGCGGAACTTGATGTCCAGCGTTTCGCGGTTGTAGCGGGCGCCCTTGCAGGTGTCGCAGGTGACGAACACGTCGGGCAGGAAGTGCATCTCGATCTTCAGCACGCCGTCGCCCTGGCATGCCTCGCACCGGCCGCCCTTCACGTTGAAGCTGAAGCGGCCGGATTTGTAGCCGCGCGCCCGGCTTTCCGGCAGCTCGGCGAACCAGTCGCGGATCGGGGCGAACAGGTCGGTGTAGGTGGCCGGGTTGCTGCGCGGGGTGCGGCCGATCGGCGACTGGTCGATGTCGATGATCTTGTCCAGCTGGTCCAGCCCGTCGATGCGGTCGTGCGGCGCCGGCACCTGGCCGCTGCCCATCAGGCGCCGGCTGGCCGCCTTCCACAGCGTGTCGATCACCAGGGTGGACTTGCCGCCGCCGGACACGCCGCTGATGCAGCAGAACGTGCCGAGCGGGAACTCCGCCAAATCCGCCTTCAGGTTGTTGCCGCGGGCGCCCACCACGCGGATGGTCCGCTTCGGGTCCACCGGGCGGCGCTTGCCCGGCACCTCGATGCGGCGGCGTCCGGATAGGTAGTCGCCGGTCAGGGAGGCCGGGTTGGCGGCGACCTCCGCCGGGGTGCCGGCGGCGATCACGTGGCCACCGAGCGTGCCGGCGGCCGGGCCCATGTCGATCAGGTGGTCGGCCGCGCGGATCGCGTCCTCGTCATGCTCCACCACCAGCACGGTGTTGCCCAGCGCCTTGAGCCGCCGCAGCGTGCCCAGCAGGCGTTCGTTGTCGCGCTGGTGCAGGCCGATGCTGGGCTCGTCCAATACGTACAGCACGCCGGTGAGGCCGCTGCCGATCTGGCTGGCCAGGCGGATGCGCTGGCTTTCGCCCCCCGATAGGGTGGTGCTGCCACGTGACAGGGTCAGGTACTCCAGCCCGACATCGTCCAGGAAACGCAGCCGCTCCACGATCTCCTTCAGGATGCGGCTGGCGATCTCGGCGCGCTGCGGGGTCAGCGTGGCTTCCACACCGCCGAACCATTGCAGCGCCCGGCGGATGGACAAGTCGGACGCCGCGGCGATGGTTTCGCCGCCGACGCGCACGGCCAGCGCCTCGGGTTTCAGGCGGGCGCCGTTGCACACCTTGCAGGGCTTCTCCGCCTGGTAGCGCGTCATCTCCTCCCGCACCCAGGCGCTGTCGGTTTCGCCCCAGCGACGCTGCAAATTGTGCAGCACGCCCTCGAACGGTTTGGTGACGCTGTAGCTGCGCAGGCCGTCCTTGTAGGTGAACTCGATCGGCTGCTTGCCGCCGTGCAGGATCACGTCGCGCACGCCCTCGGGCAGCTCGTCCCAGGGCTTGCGGGTGGTCACCTTGAAGTGGCGGCAGATGGAGGCGAGCGTTTGGTCGTAATACTCGCTCTTGGCGCCGGACCAAGGGGCCACCGCGCCCTCCGCGATGGAGGCGCGCTCGTCCGGCACCACCAAGGAGGGGTCGAAGAAGGTTTCCATTCCCAGCCCGTCGCAGGCCGGGCAGGCGCCGTGCGGGGAGTTGAAGGAGAACAGCCGCGGCTCGATCTCCTCGATGGTAAAGCCGCTGACCGGGCAGGCGAAGCGGGAGGAAAACACGGTGCGCTGCGCCGCCTCGTCGGCGGTTTCGGCGTAGACGATGCCGTCCGCCATGGCGAGCGCGGTTTCGAAGCTGTCGGCCAGCCGGCTTTCGATGCCGGGACGCACGACGATGCGGTCCACCACCGCCTCGATGTCGTGCTTGGTTTTGCGGTTCAGCGCCGGCACGTCGGGGATTTCGTAGAGCGTACCGTCCACCTTGGCGCGGGTGAAGCCACGGCGTTGCAGCTCCGCCAGTTCCTTGCGGTACTCGCCTTTGCGGTCCCGCACCACGGGCGCCAGCAACAGTAGCCGCGTGCCTTCCGGCATGGCCAGCACGCGGTCCACCATCTGGCTGACGGTTTGCGCCTCGATCGGCAGGCCGGTGGCCGGGGAGTACGGGATGCCGGCGCGCGCCCACAGCAGGCGCATGTAGTCGTGGATCTCCGTCACCGTGCCGACAGTGGAGCGCGGGTTGCGGCTGGTGGTCTTCTGCTCGATGGAGATGGCGGGGGACAGGCCTTCGATGCTGTCCACGTCCGGCTTGCCCATCAGCTCCAGGAACTGGCGGGCGTAGGCGGACAGCGACTCGACGTAGCGGCGCTGGCCTTCGGCGTAGATCGTGTCGAAGGCCAGCGAGGACTTGCCGCTGCCCGACAGCCCGGTGATGACGGTGAGCTGGTCGCGCGGGATGCGGACGTCGATGTCCTTGAGGTTGTGTTCGCGCGCGCCCCGCACGGTGATGAAGCCGCGCGTGCCCACGCTTGGGGGAATCGATCCGTCCATCAAGCCTCCGAGGCGACGCCGTGTGCGTTCATGCCTTGTTCCGAGTATAAGGGTGTCTGCCGCGACGCGGAAAGCCTCGCCTGCCCGTTGGCGGTGTTTGGCACGAAGCGCTTGCCGCGTCCAAAGCGCCGGCATGGACCGGCGGGGGAGGGCGGGTTATGAGGTCGGAGCAACGGAGGGTTCGGGCATGGCCGGAAGCGTCAACAAGGTGATCCTGGTCGGCAACATCGGCAAGGACCCGGAGATCCGCAGCACGCAAAGCGGCGGCAAGATTGCCAACCTGACCCTGGCGACCAGCGAGAACTGGAACGACAAGGCGTCCGGCGAGCGCAAGGAGAAGACGGAATGGCACCGCGTGGTCGTGTTCAACGACCGGCTGGTGGACGTGGTGGAGCGCTTCGTGAAGAAGGGCCGCAAGCTGTACGTCGAAGGGTCGCTGCAAACCCGGAAATGGACGGATCAGTCGGGCCAGGAGAAGTATACCACCGAGGTGGTGGTGGACCGCTTCCGGGGTGACATCACCCTGCTGGACAGCAACCGCGGCGGCGATGAGGGCGGTGCCGGCATGGGCGGGGAGGGCGGTTATGCCCCACGCCAACCAGCTCGGCAGCCAGCGCGCAGTGGCGGCGGCGGTGGTGCTCCGTCATGGGAGCCCAACCGCGGCGGGGATCTAGACGACGACATCCCGTTTTAAAGGCATATCCGCTCTCCCTCTCCCCGGGAGAGGGCCGGGTGAGTGTAGCCGCGCACTTGATTTGGGAAACAGCGCCACTTGATTTGGGAACTCTCAAAACGGGCATAATGCCGGTTTAGCACCCCCCTTAAAGGGGTGCTCAAACCCTTCCTGGGCCGGTGATGATGACTTCATGGGCGTGCCCCTTCACCGTTCGATTGACGCTGTAATCGGTTTCCACCGCGGCCATCTCGAAGCGGTCGAAGGCTTGTCGAACCTCCGGCCGGTCATTCAGGGATAGGATGAACCGCCCCTGCAAGCCCCCGAGCTGGCTTGCCAAGGCCGGGAAGTCCGCCTGGTCGAACAGGCCCCGTCCATAATCCGTCTCGTTACCCCAGTAGGGCGGGTCAAGGTAGAACAGCGTTTCCGGCCGGTCGTACCGGCGCAGCAGCTCCGCATAGGGCAGTCGCTCGATGACAACCCCGGCGAGGCGAGCGTGCACGTGCTCCAGGATGACGCCGAGCCTGGTCACGTCGAACCGGCCGGCGTCCCGCGGCGACACCCCGAATGCCCGGCCGGCAACCTTGCCGCCGAAGGCCGTGCGCTGGAGGTAGAGGAACCGGGCCGCCCGCTCCAGGTCGGTCAGCGTGTCGGCCGCCGCGGCGTTCAACCGCTCGAACTCGGCCCGGCTGGTCAGCTGCCATCGCAGCATGTCCATCAGGGCGACGTAGTGGCGCTGCAACACCCGAAACAGGGTGATCACGTCCTGGCTGATGTCGTTGATGACCTCGGACTTGGCCCGGAATGGGCGGCGCAGGAACACCCCGCCCATGCCGAGGAACGGCTCGGCATAGGTCGTGTGGGGAATGGCGGCGATGCGTTCGATGATGCGGGCTGCCAGGCGGCGCTTGCCGCCCAGGTAAGGCGCCGGCGGCACGACGGGTGCCGCCGGTATCAGGGTGGACTCCATTGCTTTGTGACACTCTACTTCCCCCGCGTCCGCGCGGACGTGCGGGGCCGGTTATCCGGTGCGGGGTTGCTGCCCCGCGGCTTGGGCTGTTGAAGCAGCCCGACCCCCGCCTCACGCTTTGGG
Source organism: Acetobacteraceae bacterium (assembly GCA_965199555.1). Lineage (GTDB taxonomy): Bacteria > Pseudomonadota > Alphaproteobacteria > Acetobacterales > Acetobacteraceae > LMUY01. The sequence goes on from CBDASJ010000017.1 coordinate 405,091, forward strand.
GGCCATCGGTGCCGCCATCCCGGGTGGGGTCAGCGGTGCGAAGACGGTGTCCGGCTCGCCCAGCCGGCGCTGCAGCTCGTGCACCATGGTGCGGGCGGCGATCGCCGCCTCGAACAGGGCGGCCATGCGCTCGTCCAGGGCGTAGCGGAGCTGGCGGAGCTGGTCGATCTCGGCGCGGTAGCGGTCCAGCTGCTGCTGCGACCAGTCCAGCTGGGCGCGTATCTGCACCATCACCTGAGTGGTGGCGGCCGCGATCGCGGCTTCGCCGGTCACGTCCTGGGAGCGCTCCTGCATGCGGAGCTGGCGGACGGCGATGCGGTGGCCGCCCAGCCAGGCGATCCCCGCCCCGATCATGGACGCCGCCGGCAGCATCCAGGCCGGCACGTGGTCGGCAAGTCCTGCGAGGTCGCCCATCAGCGGCGTGACCGTCGGCGCATCCAGTTCGGCCGCAGCCAGATGGCCGGCAGCGCGTTGAGCAGCGCAAACCCCAGATACGGCTCCAAGGTGGGCGTGCCGGGCGAACCCAGGCCCACGCCGTCTGCCAGGATGAGCCACAGCCCGCACGCGGCGACGCTCAACGGCCATCGGGCCGGGTTGTCGAGCCACCAGGCGGCGAGCTGCAACAGCCCCGTCAGCAAGCCGAGCGCCATCCAGGTCTCGTCGCTGGCGATGCGGGCGAGCGGCGCGTAGGCGAGGCGATCGGCCAGGTCGCCGCGCATCCAACCCACATGCAGTGCCCAGCACGTCGTCACCAGGCCGGAAATGCCCTCGCCCCAAAAGGGCGGCCGGGCGCGCCAGATCAGGCCAGCCCGCAGCAGGGCGCGCGAAGGGGTCACGGCGCCGGCGCCACGTCCCGGATCAGGGCCGCTTCCCGCATCAGGCAAACGTAGCTCAGTGCCACCAGCACCAGGTGGGCGCCGATGTTGAGGCCGGCCACCTCGCCGCGGAGTGCCGCGATGGACATGCTCAGCGCCACCACGCCTTCCAGGAAGGCGATCCCCATCCACGGCAGCAGCCGCACGCGCCGCCACCGCAGCCAAGGCCGGGCCAGACAGAGCAGGCCTCCCAGGACGAAGAGTGCCGCCCAGACGTCCTCCGGAAGCACCTCGGCTGTTGAGTTGCACTGAGATCTGACCCGGAGAGGGTCTGAGTTTTCGCTGAGAAATGACCCGTGTCTGACCCACGTCCCCGACGGAACCGTCGGGGTTATCGGAGTGATCGACATGGAGTTGTTGAGCGTCATTCGCCGGTGGCACCACCGGGAGCATATGCCCATCCGCGAGATCGAGCGGCAGACGGGGTTATCGCGGAACACCATCCGTAAATACCTACGGTCCAATACCGTTGAAGTGCGGTTCAAGGTGCCGGAGCGCCCAAGCCGCCTGGCCCGTATGCTGACAAGCTGGCGGAGTGGCTGCGGGTCGAGGCGGGCAAGGCCGCAAGGCGCGTCGAACGGCGCGGCGGCTTCATGCTGACCTGGTCGTCCTGGGCTACGACGGATCCTATGCCCGGGTCGCCGCCTTTATCCGCCAGTGGCGGGTGGGGCGGGAGATCTCCCAACGGACCACTGGGCGAGGCGTGTTCGTGCCTCTGGCCTTCCAGCCCGGCGAGGCGTTTCAGTTCGATTGGAGCGAGGACTGGGCTGTGGTGGCGGGCAAGCGGGTCAAGCTGCAGGCGGCCCACACCAAGCTGGCGCACAGCCGCGCTTTCGTGATCAGGGCCTACCGGCTGCAAACCCACGAGATGCTGTTCGATGCCCTGACCGAGGCGTTCCGCGTACTTGGTGGCGTGCCGCGCCGCGGCATCTTCGACAACATGCGGACGGCGGTCGATCGCATCGGCTCGGGCAAGGCGCGGCAGGTCAACGCGCGCTTTGCCGCCATGGCGAGCCACTACCTGTTTGAACCCACGTTCTGCTCCCCCGCTTCGGGCTGGGAGAAAGGTCAGGTCGAAAAAAACGTGCAGGATGCGCGTGGGCAGATCTGGCAGGCCATGCCGCCCTTTGCCGACCTATCCACGCTCAACGCCTGGCTCGAGGCCCGCTGCGTCGAGCGCTGGAGCGAGCTCACACATGGGGTCCTGCCGGGCAGCGTCGCCGCCGTGCACGCCGAGGAACAGGCTAGCCTGATGCCAGTGGGTCGGGTGTTCGATGGCTTCGTCGAGCACACCAAGCGGGTATCGCCGACTTGTCTCGTGCACTTCGAGACCAACCGCTACAGCGTGCCCGCCTCGTTTGCCAATCGGCCGGTCAGCCTGCGGATCTACCCCGACCGGCTCGTAGTGGTGGCCGAGGGCCAGGTCGTGTGCGAGCACGCCCGGGTCGTCGAGCGCTCCCACGACGTCCCGGGCCGCACGATCTACGACTGGCGGCACTACCTGGCGGTGATCCAGCGCAAGCCTGGGGCGCTGCGCAACGGTGCGCCCTTTGCCGAGATGCCGGAGGCGTTCCGCATGCTCCAGGCCCAACTGCTGCGACGACCAGGGGGCGACCGGGAGATGGTGGACGTCCTCGCCCTGGTGCTGCAGCACGACGAGCAGGCCGTGCTATGCGCCGTGGAGTTGGCGCTCGAGCAGGGTGTCGCCACCAAGACCCACGTGCTCAACCTCCTGCACCGCCTGGTGGACGGCAAGAACCCGGCCGCGGCCATCGACGCGCCGCAGGCCTTGGTGCTGGCGCAGGAGCCGCGGGCCGACATCGGGCGCTACGACGCGCTGCGGGTCCGGGAGGTGCGCCATGCGTCATGATCCCGCCAGTGCCGCGCTCGTGGTCATGCTGCGCGGGTTGAAGATGTATGGCATGGCCCAGGCCGTCGGCGACCTGGTGGAACAGGGTGCACCGGCGTTCGAGGCCGCTATCCCTACCCTGTCCCAGCTGCTCAAGGCCGAGATGGCCGAGCGCGAGGTGCGCTCCATCGCCTATTACATCAAGTCGGCCCGGTTCCCCGCCTACAAGGACCTGGCCAGCTTTGATTTTGCTGCCAGTGAGGTCAACGAGGCCACGGTCCGGCAGCTGCACCGGGGCGAGTTCACTGATCGGTCCGACAACGTCGTGTTGATCGGCGGTCCCGGCACCGGCAAGACGCATCTCGCCACGGCGCTCGGCGTGCAGGGCATCGAGCACGGCCGCAAAAAGGTGCGGTTCTTTTCCACGGTCGACCTGGTCAACGCCTTCGAGCAGGAGAAGACCGCCAACAGAGCCGGGCAACTCGCCGATCGCTTGCTCCGCCTGGATCTCGTGGTCCTGGACGAACTCGGCTACCTGCCGTTCAGCTCATCGGGCAGCGCGCTGCTATTCCACCTGCTCAGCAAGCTCTACGAGCGGACCAGCGTGGTGATCACCACCAACCTAAGCTTCAGCGAATGGGGCGACGTCTTCGGCGACACCAAGATGACGACGGCGCTGCTCGATCGGCTCACACACCACTGCCACATCCTGGAAACCGGCAACGACAGCTTCCGGTTCAGGAACAGCTCGGCAGACGGAAAAAGCAGGAGAACCAAAACACCCGCTTGACCCACGCCCGCAGCACGCGGGAGATACCGCAAGACGGGTCAAATCTCGACGAAAACCACGGGTCAGATCTCAGCGAAAATCAACAGGTACGGGGCTCGGGCAGGCCGGCTAGTGTCTCGCTTGTTCGATCGGACACCGCGCAGCGGCACCCCGTCGGCGTCGTAGCGGCTGGGCCAAATGTCCTGGGGCTTGCGTTCCAGGCGCTGGGCGATGATCGCCTCGACCGCTGGCCAGGGGCGCCGAAGCGTGATCCGGACAACCGCGCCGCTATAGCCATGGCGTCGCGCCAATGCGTCCATGGTGATCCCGGATTTCCGGATCGCCGCCTTGATGTCCTCGTAGTGCATGTCTGCTGGCATGCGGCCTCTTTCCACCCGGTTACGGCTCCAAGCACCCGCTTTGGAGTGTTCCTTTTGTAACTACAACACGATTCGAGTTTTCGCGGCAACCTGAAAATGTCACTTCCGAGTTCATTGCGACGAAGATCATCAGCCGAAATGGCGCAAGTCTCTGAAAATGCGCGCAAAGAAGCCGCTATCGAGATGAATACTATCGAAAGCGAGGGCTTCCAGGTTGAGCCGGCAAACCCGGAAGCAGTTTCCCGCCTGGAGCGGCTTCGAAAAGCAGTGCGGCAGGCTGGCGGCAACCGCGTGGTCGCCGAACGATCCGGTGTGCCGCTGAGCAGCCTTGGGGCCTACATGCAGGGGAAACGGGAGTGGCGGATCGGAGCCGCCGTGGCGCTTGCTGCCGCCTGCGGGGTGAGCCTGGACTGGCTGGCAAGTGGCAACGGGTCACCGAACAACGACGCATTGCCGTCGACGTCGAGCCTACCTGCGCCATCTGGAGACGGCCACGTGATGATACCGCGTTACGACGTGCGCGCTTCAGCAGGCAGCGGCACCCCGGTAGACCAGGAAGACATGCTGGGGTTGGTCTCGTTCGAGGAAATGTTCCTGCGCCGCCAACTCGGCTTATGCCCGGAAACATTGGTGACGTTGGAGGCGACCGGAGATAGTATGCAGCCCACCATCCGCGATGGCGATCTCTTGTTGGTGGACACCGCCAACAATGGAATACAAGATGGACGGATTTATGTTCTCAGCTTGGGCGGATTTCTCATTGTCAAAAGACTACAAGTCCAGTCTACCGGAGATATTGCTTTGATCAGCGACAATGACCGCTACCCGCCTCAGGTTATTTCACCGTCTGAGCGTGATCCACTGCGGGTGATTGGCCGCGTCGTCTACCAGGCTGGTCCGGTGCGTTCATGATCCGCACTCTGGCCTGCTTCCTTTTCACAATACCCGTGATGGCTGCGCTCAGCCGAAGCCGGTGATGACGGACATCGAACCGGCGGATCTGGCTCTGACGCAACGGGCCTACGCCCAGTTCAGACAGCGTTGCCCCGGTCTAGGGAAACTCTCCCCTTTGATCGAACAAATTACCGTTAATGATCAGGCTTTCGTGCTCAACGAGGGCGCCCAGTCGCCCGGCTGGACTATCGCCATTTCCATCGACGTGAAGTTTCGCCAGTCAGCCAATCATACTGCGTTCACGTTGGGTATTCCTCTCATGTCGGACTATATGTTCATGGTCGGTAGCGGCCGTGAACCGGGCGTTCTCTCGATGGCATCTGACGGACTGAAACTATGTATTTCGCAGTATCAAGGTGACTTTCTTTCCGTTCCAGATTTGCACTTCATGACACAATGGCCGTCCGACATCGCCTTCCAGCGAGCCAACCCAAATCTTAAGCTCGACGGCGAGGCTCATCGGCTTGAACCTGACGCTCCACCGGTTCAGGCGCCTACACCCGCAACCGAGCCCAGCTCTGGAGTTGGTGGCGTGACCCTAGTCGCCGACGGTGGCGCCAACATTCTCGTTTGGGTGCCCGGTAAGATGGACGAGGCCGTGAAATTGCTTAATGCGGGTGTGCAGAAAACCCATCCCGAGTTGCTGCTCGTGCTTCTTGCCTGCAGAGTGCCGGCCGGCACCACGGCTATCGTCACAGACGGGGGTTTCTTTAGCTCTGATGTTCTAGTCACCAGCGGCCAAAGCACCGGATGCCGCGGTACCGTCGACAATAGCAACATCAAACACTAACCCGACTTAGAGTGTGAGCCGCTCAAGAATGAAGCGTCCCGCTAATCGGCTCCTAAACGGCATTTGAAGGTCACCAATTGCCCCCGTGCCGTTTCCCATTTCAAATGCCGGTGCGACGGATATCGATGCCACTTCCCATTTCAATCGCTGATCCGCCGCATGCACTCGGCCCAGCCAGGAACCCCGCCGGATCAATGTGTTGTCCCACCAAATCCCGCCTTATCCCACCCGATCCCGGTTTCCCATTGCAAGTGGGGACGGACAGTGAGGTCGGCTGGCTTTAGGTCCAACTCACTTTGAGATAATTTCTGCTTGCCGGCCGCCCTCACCCTGCCCTCTCCCAGAGGGAGAGGGTCTTGTCTGACTTCGATAAGCGTGGGTCAGGGCAGGATCGGGTCGCCTGAGGTGGCCAGTTGCAGTTGGGGCGTGCCGCCGTCGGCCGCCGTGCTCCACTTGATCTGGCCGGTCGCGCCGCAATGGCTGCACATGATGGACCATTCGTCGTGCACGGTGCCGCAGGCGTCACACCGCCAACGTGGGTCCGGCGTAGCGGAGGCGGCTTGATGCAGCGCTTCCGATGCGGCCACCGTGTTGCCTTCCCGCTCGCCGATATCCGCCAGCAACAGCCACACACGGCGTTGCGTCAGCCCGCGTGACAGCGCCGCTTCGGCGTGCCGGCGTGCATCCGGGAGTTGGCCGGCATCCAGCGCGGTGCGGGCGCGCAGCAGGTCGGTTTCCGCATGGGTGGGGGCGGCGGAGGCCAGCGCCTCGATACCGGAGTCGCGCGTGGCGGACGCCTGGCCAGTCGACAGATAAGCCTCCGCCACCGCCGGGTGGGGCGCACGGCCCCAGGTGGTCCGCAGTACCTCCAGCGCCTTCTTTTCCCGGCCGCTGTCGCGCAGCCGGTGCGCGTAGGCCAGCGCGGCCGGTGCGAAGGCCGGATCGGTTTGCCACGCCTGCTTGGCCAGGCGCAGTGCCTGGCTGGGATCACCGTCCGTCTCCGCTGCCGCCACGCCGAGCGCGACGATCGGGTCGCTCGGACCTGCCAGCGCCAAGGCTTCGCGCCAATTGCCCGCATGGATCGCCAGCCGCGCCCGCTCCGTACGCAGCCAGGGAGCGCCGGGGTTCACCTCCTCCGCCTGCCGGGCGAGTGCGGCGGCATTCACCCAATCGCCGCGTGCAATGGCGCCTTGCATCAGGCCGCGCAGGCCGAGAAAGGCGGCGTCCTTGCGACTGGCCAGCAGGTTGAAGGCGGCGTCCGCCTCCTCCGCTTGCCCGGCCTGTCGCCCGGCATAGGCTGCCAGCAACAAGGTTTGCGGCGTGTCGCCGAGCAGGGTGCGGCTGCGCTGGGACTGGCGCCGGGCAGCTTCGGCATCGCCGCCGGCCAGGGCGAGCAGCGTGCGGGTGACGGCCTCGCCGCCCGCGGTGCGGGCCCGTTCCGCCCGCAGCCGCCGGGTGCGCGCGGGCAGGCGGACCACCATCACCAGCAACCGCACGACCACGTAAACGACCGCCAGGAGCACCAGCAGGCCAAGCGCCGCCCAGGAAGTCGGCAAGTTGATCGCGAAGCTGCCGATGGAGGCACCGACGGTGCCGGGCAGATGCGCGAGCCACCACGCGAACGCGATCAGGACCGCCGTGGCTAGCAGGAAGACGACGACGCGGCGCATCAGCCGTTCGCCGCGGTGATCAGCGCGGCGCGGGCGTCCAGCAGCGACTGAGCTTGCGCGCGCCATGGTGCCATCGCCGCGGCCGCCGGGCCGCTCAGCCCGTCCAGGGCCGAGACCGCACCCGGTAAGTCGCCGGCATCCAGCAGGTGCCTGGACCGTTCCAGCACGCCTGCGACGGCGTCGCCGACGATGATCCGGTCGCCTTGGCGGACGGTGACGCCGGACTGCGCCCGGTCCCACATCCGGGTGAAGAACGGCGTGTCCTCCTTGGCGGGCTGGCCGGCCTCGTGCGCGGCGCTTGCCGCGGCATCGAACGACAGCCGGAGCGACGCCTCTGTGGGCGGCGGCTTGGTGGCGAATTGCGCCAAGGCGGGTGGCGCCGCGGGGATCTCACCCAACGGCCTGCCGGATTGCAGCGCCACGTTCGCCATTTGCAACCGGGCGGTGCGCGCCTGACGATCCGCCAGGGTGGCGATGGCGCTGCCGGCCTTGGTCACCGCGACCATCTGCGTGGTCAGCCCGGCGACCTGGTCGTTCAGCTTGGCGACGTCGTCATGCTCGGCGGCGCCGAGCTTCAGGATGTCGGCCTGTTCCGTGGTGCCGAGTTGGTTCTGCCGGGCGGCGACGCCGTCGATGCGGCTCGACACGGCGGCGATCTGGTCCTGGCCGGCCTTGTCCAACTGCGCGACCGGCGGCGGCTTCTGTTCCAGGCTCGTCAGCCGTTGTTCCAGCGGCCGCAGATCGGGCGGCGGGGCAGGCAACGGGCGCGCTTCCACCTTCTCCAGGCGGCCTTGCAGGCTGGCCAACTGAGATTGGGAGGCCGCCAACTGGTTCTGTAGTTGCGCGACCTGGTCGGCCGCGCCGGCGCCGTTGCGCCACAGCACAAAGCCGCCGATCAGCACGATCAGCGCCAGGACGCCTACTGCGGCCAGGAGCATGGGGCCGGCATCGCGCGACGCCGGCCGGGCGGCCGCTTCAACCACCGGGTCGCGCGTGGGCTCCGCGTGCGTGTCCAACACGGCGTGGGGGGCTTCGTCGGTCATAGGAGGGCCAAAACCTCGTCCTGGGTTGGGTGCAGTGCGACACGGAGCGCGCGCCACGGCAAGTGGCGCAGCTCGTCGGCGGCCGAGGCGCCGATCGCCACCGCGCAGGTGCGGCAAAGCTGGGCGCGCAAGGCGTGCGGGATCAGCCGGGCAAACGCCCGCGCGGTTTCGGCGGAAAAGAACAGGGCGGCGTCCAGCCCGTCGCGGATGGCGTCCGCCACCAAGGGCGGAAAGCGGACGATGGCGGACGCGACGTAGACGGCGCGGCGATGCACGGTGAAGCCGTCCTGGCGCAGCCGCGCGGCCAGTTGCGTGCCCTGGCCGCGCCCGGTGGCCAGCAGGATCGGCCCGCCCGCCGGGTGCAGCAGCCGGGCCGCCAGGTTCGCCAGCGCCGTCGCGTCGCCGCGTGCGCTGTGCACCGCTGTGAAGCCCAGGCCGCGCGCCCGGGCCGCGGTGGCGTCGCCCACCGCCAGCAGCGGCAGCGCGTGGTAGCATTCCGGCAGGGCGGCGGCGTTGCCGCTGGCTGCCACGATCGCCTGCAGATCGGCGGCCGGCGGCAGGCTGGCGCGGCACGGCCGGATCGACAGGAACGGTGCCGGAATGGCCACGTGGCCCGCCTGCGCCAAGCGGGCGGCAGTGGCGCCACACCCGGGCTCCGGACGCGTGACCAGGACGGTTTGGCTAGTCAAAGAGGTCGCGGGGCGAGTCGGCGCGCAGGCTGCGGCCCAGTTCGGCGCCCATCCGCTCGGCGTCGGCAGGGGCGCCGTGCAGGCTGCGCTTCAGCAGGAAGGAGCCGTCGGCCCGCGCCACCAGGCCGATCAGGTGCAACTGGCTGTCCGGCAGGAAGCGGGCATAACCGCCGATCGGGGTGCGGCACGAACCGTCCAGCAGCGACAGCAGGGCGCGCTCGGCGGTCGACACGGCGCGGGCCTGCGGGTCCTCGATGCCGGACAGCAGCTCCCGCAGCTCCTGGTCGTCTTCCCGCACGGTCACGCCCACGATGCCCTGGCCCGCGGACGGCACCATCGCATCGGGGTCGAGCGGGAGAATGCCCAGCCCGGCAGGCACGGCATCCATGATGCCCAGCCGGCGCAATCCGGCCAGCGCTAGAAACGACGCGGTGGCGTCGCCGCGCAATATCTTGTCGATGCGGCTTTGCACGTTGCCGCGCAGCAGCGTGGTGCGCAGGTCAGGCCGGGCGTGCAGCAACTGCGCTTGGCGCCGCACGGAATTGGTGCCGATCACCACGCCCGCTTGCAAGGCGGCGAACGGGTCCGCCGGGTCGGCCGCGTCGCAGGTGGGGCCGAGGATCAGCGCATCGCGCGCATCCTCGCGCCGTAGGGTGCAGGCCAGCACGATGCCGGGCGGCATCGTGGTTTCCAGGTCCTTCAGGCTGTGCACCGCGAAATCCACCCGGCGGTCGATCAGGGCCTCGTGGATTTCCTTCGCGAACAGCCCTTTGCCGCCGATGTCGGCCAGGGAACGGTCCTGCACCTGGTCGCCGGTGGTGCGGATGACGTGCTCGTCGAACACGTCCAGCCCGCGCAGCACTGGGCAGAAGCCCTGCAGGCGCTTGGAGGAAGGTGCGGGTCTGGATCAGCGCGAGCGGCGAGCCACGCGTCCCCACCCGCAACGGCAGCGTTCGCTCATGCGGTCGTACCCGCGGGGCTAGCACCCCGGCGGGAGGGTTCGCGTCTGGCATGGCCGTGTCCTATTACCGCCGGCAACAGTTGGAAAGCCCACCCATGCGTCCCGTGCTGGGGATCGAGAGTTCGTGTGACGAGACGGCGGCGGCGGTGCTGGCCAGCGACGGCACCGTGCTGGCGGAGGCGGTGCTGAGCCAGCGGGACCACGCCCGGTTCGGCGGCGTGGTGCCGGAGATCGCGGCGCGGGCACATCTGCGCCATTTGCCCGGCCTGGTGACGCAGGTGCTTGACCAGGCCGGGCTGGCGGTCGGCGGACTGGGCGGGGTCGCGGCCACCACCGGCCCTGGGTTGATCGGCGGGCTGATCGTCGGCAGTGGACTGGGCAAGGGGATCGCGGTGGCGGCCAGGCTGCCCTTCGTGGCGGCGAACCACCTGGAAGCGCACGCGCTGACGGCGCGGCTGACGGACGGCGTCGCCTTTCCGTATCTGCTGCTGCTGGTGAGCGGCGGGCATTGCCAATGCGTGGCGGTGGAGGCGGTGGGGCGTTATCGCCGGCTCGGCGGCACGATCGACGACGCGGTGGGGGAGGCGTTCGACAAGGTGGGCAAACTGCTCGGCCTGCCATGGCCCGGCGGTCCGCACGTGGAAACGCTGGCGGCCGAGGGTGATCGGGCGCGCTGGGCGTTTCCGCGGCCGTTGCGCGGCCGCCCGGGCTGCGACTTCTCGTTTTCCGGGCTGAAGACGGCCGTCGCGCAGGTGGTGGCGAAGTTTCCGCCCGGCGCCTTGGCCCGGCAGGACGCGGCGGACGTGGCGGCGGGGTTCCAGGCGGCGGTGGCCGACATCATGGCGGACCGCGCCCAGCATGCGGTGGCGGCGATGCCGGACGCAACGGCGTTGGTGGTCGCCGGCGGCGTGGCGGCCAATGGCGCGGTGCGCCGGGCGCTGGCCGCGGTGGCGGCGGCGGCGGGCCTGCCCATGGTGGCGCCGCCGCTGCGGTTGTGCGGCGACAACGCGGTGATGGTGGCCTGGGTGGGGGTGGAGCGCCTGCGGCTGGGCCTGGTCGACGGGCTGGACGCCCCGCCGCGGCCGCGCTGGCCGCTGGACGGGATGCGGGGCGCGTGAACTACCGCCACGCCTTCCATGCCGGCAATTTCGCGGATTGCTTCAAGCACGCCTTGCTCGTGTGGCTGCTGCGGGCGCTGCGCCGCAAGCCGGCGCCGTTCGCCGTGCTGGACAGCCATGCCGGGGCAGGGCGCTACGACCTGGCCGGCCCGGCGGAGCGCACGGGCGAATGGCGCCGCGGCATCGCCCGGCTGCTGCACGCACCGCCGGCCGCGCTGGCCGATTATGTCGGCGTGGTGGAGGCAGCGGGGCTGTATCCCGGCTCGCCGGTGATCAGCCGTGCCCTGCTGCGCCCGGACGACCGGCTGGTGTGTTGCGAGTGGCACCCCGAGGATGCCGTGGCGCTACGCCGGTGCTTCGCGGGCGACGCGCAGGTGGCGGTGCATGCCAGGGATGGCTGGGCGGCGCTGGGGGCGCTGCTGCCACCGGGTGCGGCGAAGCGGGGCCTGGTGCTGATCGATCCGCCCTACGAGGTGCCGGACGAGCATGCGCGGGTGGCGGACGCGTTGTCGGTGGTGGCCCGCCGGTTCCCCAACGGCATCGCTGCCGCCTGGTATCCGATCAAGCACCGGGCCCCGGTCCGTGCCCTGCACGAGGCGGTGCGGCTGGGCGGCGTGCGGGACGTGGTGGCGGCCGAGCTGTGGCTGCGCGACCCCACCGACCCATCGCGCTTGAACGGCAACGGGCTCCTGGTCCGGCATCCGCCCTATCTGTGGGACACGGAATGGCCGCCGATGCTGGCCGCCCTGCTGGAGCGGCTGGGCGATCGCGAGCCGGGCGAGGGCTTTGCCGTGGAGCGCATCGCCGATGAGTAGCGGCCGCATCCTGGTGGTCGGCGCGGGCGCCTGGGGCACGGCACTGGCAGTGCATTGCGCGCGGGCCGGGCACCACGTCACGCTGTGGGCGCGCAACCCGGCGCCGATCGCCGCGGCCCGGGAAAGCCCGCGTTTGCCGGGCGTGGCGCTGCCGCCGGGGCTGGAGGTGACCGGCGCCATACCGGCCGGCGCCGACGCGGTGCTGCTGGCCACGCCGGTGCAGCATCTGCGCGGCGTTCTGGCCCAGCCGTTGCCGGACGCGCCGCTGGTGCTGTGCATGAAGGGGCTGGAGATCGGCAGCGCCCGGTTTCCGTCCGAGATCGTGGCGTCCGTGCGGCCGAACGCCGCGGTGGCGGTGCTGAGCGGGCCGAACTTCGCGCACGAACTGGCGCAGGGCTTGCCGGCCGCCGCCATTCTCGCCTGCACGGACGCGGCCTTGCGCCGGCAGCTGGTCGGGCTGCTCGGCACGCAGCGCTACCGGCTGTATGGCGGCTCCGACCCGGTGGGCGCGCAGGTCGGTGGTGCGGCCAAGAACGTGATCGCCATCGCGGCCGGTATCGCCATCGGCGCCGGGCTCGGCGAGAACGCGCGCGCGGCCCTTGTCACCCGCGGCGTGGCGGAGATCGCGCGGCTGGCGGTGGCGCTGGGTGGCCGGGCGGACACCGTGAGCGGCTTGTCCGGGCTGGGCGACCTGATGCTCACCTGCGCCGGGTCTGCCAGCAGGAATTTTCGGCTGGGATTGGCGATCGGGCGCGGCAGCCCCGCCAAGCAGGCCCGCGCCGCCATCGGGGCCGCCGTGGAAGGCATGGATGCCGCCCCGGCGCTGCTGGCGCGTGCGGGCACTGCGTCATGCCCGATCATCACGGCGCTAGTGGCGGTGCTGGACGGCAAGGCCGACGTGCCCACCGCGATGGCAAGTCTGCTGGACCGTCCCGATACCAACGAATGAGCGCTTCGCCCGGCTGATCAGCTGGCGAGCGAGGCAGCGATGTTCACGCCCAGGGCGATGATCGCCGTGTTGAACAGATAGGCCACCAGGGAGTGGGCCAGCACCAATTGCCGCATGGAAGCGGACTGGGTGGAAACGTCGCTCACCTGGCTGGCAACTGCCAGGCAGAAGGAGAAGTACAGGAACTCCCCATAGGCCGGCTCGTCGTTGCCGGGAAAGCTGAGCCCGCTGCCGTGGCGCCAGAACTCATGCGCATAATGCGTGGCGAAGATCGTGTGGATGAACAGCCAACTCAGCACCACGGTGGTGCCGGCCAGTGCCTCCGTCCAACCGGCATGCGGCGCGCCGTGCACCCGGGCCAATTCCGCAACGATGGCGCCGAGCGATGCCAAGGCGGCCACGATCGTGGCGCCCAGCACGCCGTAGCGGCCCTCGTCCAGTTGCGACGCGACCTGCCGGATGCGGTGCGGCGTGGCCCTGGAGGTCAGGGTCGCGAAGGCCAGGACGTAGCCCACCACGCCGATGTCCCAACCGACCAGGAATGCCGTGATCCGCCCGGTCCGGAAGGATGCCGCAACCCCGGACAGGATGGCCACCGCCAGCCCGACGAGCAGGGACGGGCGGTGTCGTAGATGGCGGAGCGTGCGGATCACGGCGGCACGCCGAGGCGTCCCGCCGTCGTCAGGTTAGTGCGACCAGCAGCATGACGATCCCCACCGTCGCGACCAGGAACGCCACGGACCGAACCACTGGCACGCCGGCGACGTAAAGCGGCACGTAGACCAGCCGGGCCCAGAAGTACAACTGCACGCCCCACACCGTCAGCCAGCTATGCCGTCCGGCCGCGTGCGCCATCAACACGGCGGCGGCGAAGAACGGGAAGGTTTGCATGAAGTTGGCGTAGGCGCGGGAAATGCGGCCGGGGATGCCGGTCAGCGGCTTCTGCTCGTCTCGCGGGCCGACCCCGTATTTGAACCCGAGCTGTATGGAGGCGGCTTGGCCGGTGGCGATTACGTGGACCAGGCCCAACACGACGGACCAGGCCAGCATGGTGAGTTCGATCGTCATGGTCGGGTGTCCTTGATGTGGGTCAGGCTGCGGCCAAGCTGGATGCCAGTGCGGCGCCGAGCCGTTCCGCCGTCAAGTCCTGGTTGGCGGCCGCGGCAGGCGGCGACGTGCGCCAAATGAAGTAGTCGCTGCGCTGGTCCGTGCAACCGAGCGCGGCAAAGGCACCAGGCAGGCTGGGCTGGTGGTCGCCGTAAATGGCCAGCCACCCGGTGGCGTTCGCCTTGCTTTGCGCCGCCAAGGCCTCGGACAGCCGATGCATCATGCGGTCTGTGCCCTGGAGGTGCCAAAGCCATTGCGCCACCTGGCCGGCCTCCGGGATGCCGCGCAGGGCGTCGGGTAGGGTAACCGCCTCGCCGGGTTTCGCCGCCGCCCAGGGGCCGTGGCCTTCCATGGTGGCGACGAACACGAACACCCGCGGCCCGAGCCGCTGCAAGACGGCGGCAACCTGGTCGGCGAGCGCCTCGTCCGCCACCCACCAGCCGCGGCGCGGCGCGTCGGCAAACGCCTCCGGGCCGACGAACTCGTCGAAGCCGAGCAGGGGGAGCACGCGGTTGCGGGCGTAGAACCGAAGGTCGAAGGGATGCACGAACACGGTGCGGAAGCCGGACGCCCGGGCCGCGCGGACCAGCGATGGCAAGGGCGGCGTCTTCGCCTGGGCAAACGCCTCGTACGGGTTGAACCGGTCCAGTCCGAGGGCGTCGTCGCCCACGCCGGTCAGCACGGCGAATTCCGTGCGGACGGTGTTGGCACCCCAGGCCGGCACCGCGAGTCGGCCGCATTGCACGGCGGCGGCGGCCAGCGCCTCGTAATGCGGCAGCAACCCGGCAAGGGCGGGGTGCAGCCGCGCCGGGTCGAAGAACGACTCGGCTTGCACCAGCACGATGGGGCCGGTGGAGGATGGAAAGGCCGGCAGGGTCTCCGCCTCTGCGATGGCGGCCAGGCGACGGGCGGGCCGCTCCGCCGCGGCCAGCGTGGCATGGACGGCAAGGCAGGCGAGGGGGCCAAGCGCTGCCGCATCCCGCGCCGGGTCGCGAGACGGTGACAGGCGGGTGGTGTAAAGCCTGGCCAGCCATCGCAGCAGTCCCGGCGTCGCAGCGGGACCGGCGAAGCAGCCATAGGCCAGCCCGGCGCAGACAGCCGCTTCCGCCACGGCAAAGGCGTATGAGCGGGGCCAGAGCGCCGGTTCTGCCCAGGCGAGCAACAGGCCCAGTGCGGCCAAGCCGGCCGCAACCGCGCCAAGCACCCAGGCGGAGCCGGCGAACGGCAGATAGAGACTCGGGTGCCGGAACACCTCCAGCAACTCGGCGCGGTCGGCAAACACGACCGGCTCGTCCAGAACCACTCGCTTCACCCGATCCGCCAGTGACAGCCCGCCGGCCAGCGCCGCGATCACCAGGCCGGCGAGCAGCGGCCGGGCCGTGGCACCGAGCAACGCGGCAAAGCCGAGCAGGACCGGTGCGATGTCCAGCGCTGCGGCGAGCGGGGGCGCGCGCCACAACGGCCGGGCTTTCACACCCTGCCGCAGCACGAGCGACCAGGTGGCCAGGCACAGCGCCAAGCCGGCAGCCAGGCGAAGCATCGTTACTGCCCGGGCAGTATGTGGAACCGAACGCCGCGCAGGATGCGGTCCCCGGCCCAGGAGGGCAGGAGGTCCGACGCGACCAGCCCCAGCGCGAGCAGCCGCGGGAACACGATGCGCGGCCTGCGCCGGTCGAGCCCGCGGCGGACGATCGCCACCGTCTGGTCCAGGGACAGCAGGAAGGGCTTATCGCCGATGAAGCGGTCGGTCATCGGCGTGTCGAAGAAGCCCGGCACGATGACGCTGACCGCGATGCCGCGGGGACCAAGAAAGGCCCGCAAGCCCTCGCCATAGGCCCGCACCCCCGCCTTGCTGGCGCTGTAGCCTGGGCTGAACGGCAAGCCGCGCAGGCCGGCCACCGAAGACACCACGGCGATGTGACCGGCGCCGCGGGCCAGGAACCGCGGCAGGATCGGCTCCACCGTGTGCATCACGCCCAGCAAGTTCGTCCGCACCTGCATGGATGCCAGCGCCAGGCCCTCCGGCGTACCGTCCGGCGCCGGGCCGGCCGACACCCCGGCGCAGGCTGCCAGCAGGTCCAGCGGCGTCGCGTCGTCGGCTGCCAGGATCCATTGCCCCAGCGCCTCGGCATCGCTGACCTCGATCAGAGAGGTTTGCACGGTGGCGCCGGCCTGGCGACAGGCTGCGGCAGTGGCGTCCAGCCGTGCCGCATTGCGGCCGGTCAACCACAGCGTCATCCCAGGTGCCGCGTACGACCGGGCAACCCCAGCGCCAAGCCCGCTCGATGCCCCGGTGATCAGGATGGCCTTAGGCGGCGCCGCACCCCGCCGTGTGCTCACTGCTGCCGCTCTACGGTCATGAGATCGGGCATGCGCCTGGCATGTGGGGTGGGCCCTTCACTTGCAGGTGGCAGATGCACAAACAGAGGCGTCGTTTTGCCGTAAGTTGCGCAAGTGTGACGAACGCCAGGGAGGCGCAAACTGCTTGGCCAGATCGACACATTTAGTGATATGCCCCATCTGGATACCGCGGTGCAATAGTGTCAAAGGCGGCGCCGAGAGAGCGATTCCGCGTTGCGCCCGGCGGCCACAGTTTGGGCATGAGGCCGCGTAATACTACCGAAGACGTTGGTGGGACGGAGTTAAGATTTGGACGGATCAGGACCCGTAGAGCAGAACCCGGGCGGCGGACACGACGAGCCGATCGCGATCATCGGCGTATCCTGCCGGTTCCCGGGCGCCGCGGACCTGGCTGCGTTCGAGGCATTGCTGCTGGACGGCCGGGACGCCGTGACCGAGATCCCGGACGGGCGCTGGGCGAAGGAGCGTTACCTGCACCCCGCTCGCGGGCATCGGGGCAAGACCTACACCTTTGCCGCCGGGACGCTGGACTCCGTGGGAGAGTTCGACGCCGGTTTCTTCGGCATCTCGCCGCGCGAGGCCGCGCAGATGGACCCGCAGCAGCGCTTGTTGCTGGAACTCGCGCACGAGGCGGTGGAGGATGCCGGATTGGACGGCGCCCGCCTCGCCGGTGCGCCGGTGGGCGTTTACGTGGGCGGGTCGTCCTGGGATTACCTGACGCTGCATACCGGCGATCCATCGATCATGGACGCTTACGCCATGACAGGGGCGACGCTTTGCTCCCTGGCGAACCGCGTGTCCTACGCGTTCGACCTGCGCGGGCCGAGCCTGACCATGGACACCGCCTGCTCCTCCTCCCTCGTGGCGCTGCACCAGGCGTGCGAGGCGATCCGGGCGGGGCAGGTGCCGATGGCGCTGGTTGGCGGGGTGAGCCTGCTGCTGGCGCCGCACAGCTTTGTGGGATTCTCTGCGGCCTCCATGTTGTCGCCGCTGGGGCGGTGCCATGCTTTCGATGCGCGGGCGGATGGTTATGTGCGGTCGGAAGGCGGGGCGATGATCGTGCTGCGGCCGCTGCGCGAGGCGCTGGCCGCCGGCGACACCATTCGGGCCGTGGTGCGTGGCACGGGCGTGAACTCGGATGGCCGCACCACCGGATTCTCCCTGCCGAACAAGGCGGCGCAGGCCGACCTGCTGCGGGCGGTGTACTCTCGCTTCGAGATCGACCCGGGCGACTTGAACTACGTGGAAGCGCACGGCACCGGGACCCCGGCGGGCGACCCGATCGAGGCGGGCGCGCTGGGTGAGGTGCTGGGACGGCACCGCTCGGCACCGCTGCCGATCGGCTCGGTGAAAACCAATATCGGCCACTTGGAAGCCGCGAGCGGGCTGGCGGGGTTGCTGAAGGTCGTGGTGGCGTTGAAGCACGGCGTGGTGCCGCGCTCGCTGCATTGCGAAACGCCGAACCCGGCGATCCCGTTCGAGGATTTGAACCTGTCTCTGGTGGCCGATCCGCTGTCCTTGAAGAAGGGGCGGTTGCTGGCCGGGGTGAATTCGTTTGGCTTCGGCGGCACCAACGCGCATGCCGTGCTGGAATCCGCCTGGTCGTCCCGTCCGCGGCACCTGTTCCCGGTGCCGGGCATGGCGGAGGGCGAACCGCCGCTGCTGATCTCCGCCCGGTCGGAGCCGGCGTTGCGCGCGCTGGCCACCGCTTGGCGCGAGAAGCTGGACGCGGGTGAGGTCGACGCCGCCCTGGTCCGCGGCGCCGCCGTGTCGCGGGAGCAGCACACGCACCGGCTGGTCGTGGCCGGCCGCTCCAACGAGGCGATGGCGGCGGCGTTGACCGACTGGCTGCACGGCCGCGGCAGCCACGATCTGGCGGCTGGAACGGCGGTGGCGGGGAAAGTCGCGTTCGTCTTTTCCGGCAATGGCAGCCAATGGGCCGGGATGGGTGTGGCCGCGTTGGAGCACAACGCCCGCTTCCGGGCGGCACTGGCCGAGGTGGATCGGACGCTGCAGCCGATGCTGGGCTGGTCTGTGCAGGACAGGCTCGCGGCGGCCGACGATGCGGCGACGCATGACACCGGGGTAGCGCAGCCGCTGCTGTTTGCGACCCAGGTGGCGACCGTCGGCGCCTTGCGGGAGATCGGGGTCTTTGCGGACTTCTTCATGGGGCACAGCGTGGGCGAGGTCGCGGCCGCGTGGGCGGCCGGCTCGCTCAGCCTAGAGCAGGCGTGCCGGGTCATTGCGGCGCGCAGCCAGTTGCAGTCGCGCACGGCGGGCAACGGGCGCATGGGCGTGCTGGGCATGCCGCTCGCCCGCGCCAAGCAGATACTGGCCGGGACCGGGCTGGAGTTGGCGGCCTTCAACGCCAGCAACGCGATCACCGTGGCCGGGTCGCCGCAGGCCGTGGCGGCGTTGGCTGAGCGGGCGGAGCGGGAGCGCTTTGCATTCAGTGAACTGGACCTCGACCACGCGTTCCACAGCGCCGCGATGGACCCGATCGAGCAGCCTTTGCTGACCCAGTTGGCCGACTTGGCGCCGCCACCCTGCGAGCGCGGCTTCCTTTCGACCGTCAGCGGCGGGACCCTGCCGAAAGGCGCCCGGCTGGACGGCGAGTACTGGTGGCGCAACGTGCGCGAGCCGGTGCAATTCGCCCAGGCGGCCGCGGCGGCCGTGGCGCAGGGCGCCCGCATCTTCGTGGAAATCGGCCCACAGCCGGTGCTGCAAGCCTATTTGCATGACGCTTTGCGACAGGTGGACGCCACCGGCCGCGTGCTGCCCACGCTCACCCGGCGGGCGCCGAAGGGGCGGGACGTGATCGCGGTAGCGGCGGCGCGCTGCCATGTGGCGGGCTGCGACATCCGCTCGGCGGAGATGTTCGCCGGGCCGCACCGGCATCACGGCCTGCCGGCTTATCCGTGGCAGCGCGAATTGCATTGGCTGGGGCGCACCGCGGAGTCCACGGATACCGCCACCCTGCCCACCGAGCATCCGTTGCTGGGCGCGCGTCAGGACACCGGAACTGAACCGGCGGAATGGTCCAGCCATCTGGGTCCGTCATTGCAGGTCTGGCTGGCCGACCACGTCGTCGGCGGTGCCACCGTGGCGCCGGCCGCCGCGCTGATCGAGATGGCCTTGGCGGCAGCGCGTGCGCGCCACCCGAAGGCAGACGCCGTCGAGTTGCTGGATTTAGAGATTTCCCGGCCGCTCACCTTCGAGGCCGACATCCTGCGCGAGGTGCGGCTCAAAGTGTCCACGGTCGGCAGCGCCAGCCGGTTCGAGATTTCGTCGCGCCCGCGGCTGTCCGACGAGGCGTGGATCCTGCACGCGTCCGGCCGGTTGGGGAGCGCATCGTCAGCCCATCCGGTCCGCGCAGACGCGCCGGCGGTTGTCGCCGGCGGCCGCATGGAGGCGGACGAACTCTATGCCCGCGCGGCCCGGCTGGGCCTGCAATATGGGCCGTTGTTCCAAACCGTCGCCGCGATCGACACGGCGGAGAACGAGGCCCACGCGGACGTGCGGCTGGTTGCGCAGCCGGATGGCGCCCCGGGCATGCTGTTGCCGCCGACCTTGCTGGACGGGGCTTTCCAGGGCTTGGTGGCACTGGCCGTCAAGCTCCTGCCCGGCGGGGACGGCGTGCTGCCGTGGCGCTTCGGGCGCGTGCGGTTGCTGCGTGCAGGGGGCGCCGTCCCGGTGTCGGCGCGGTTGCATATCACCCGGATGGGTCCCCGCTCCGTCAACGCCGACCTGGTGCTGCTGTCCGACACGGGCGAGATCGTGGCCGAGGCGCTGGATTGCTGGTTCGTCCGCGTGGCGTTGGGTGCCGATGCATCGCGCGACGCGCATTTGTTCCACACCGTGCAGGTGGCGAGTCCAGACCCGCGCCTGGCAGGCATCGCCGGTCCGATGCTGCCGGCGGCACTGGCGGCTGGATCGGCGTCCGGGGGCGATGCGCCGCATGAATCCGTGCTGCTCGCCGACGCATTCGCCGCGGCGGCTGCCAACGAGGCGGTGCGGTCGGTGCTTGCCGATCTGGACGCGTCCTTCACCGCCAGCAGCCTGGTGGCAAGCGGTGCCGTGGTTGCTGCCGCCCGGCCGCTGCTGCACCGGCTGATGCAGTGGCTGGTGGCGGACGGGTTCGCCGAAGCGGTCGGCGACGGCTGGCGCCTGCTAGATGCGGAGGCTCCAGCGGCCGACGACATCCTGCGCACGCTGGTGTTCGACACGCCGGGCGCGGTGGCGGACGCCGCTTTGCTGGCCGCCGCTGCCGAAGCGCTGCCCGGCCAGTTGCAGGACGGGAACGTTCCGTGGGTCGCGCCGCCCGCCTCGCTGGCCGAGCAGTTCCTGCACAGTTCGCCGGCGGGCGAAGCCGCCAACCGCGCCTTGATCGACGCGGTGGCGTCCATTGCGCGCGCCTGGCCGGCCGGGCAGCCGCTTCGCGTGCTGCAGGTCGGCGCGTGGCGCGGCACCTTTTCGCGCGCGTTGCTGCGTCGGCTGGCGGGCGAGGGGCTGACGGCGCTGCATCTGGATGCCGTGACCGACCCGGCCGACCAACCGGCGTTGGCACGGGCGTTGACCGGGTTCGCCAACGCCAAGGCGGTTGCCTGGCCAGCCGGTCGCGTGCCCGCCGAGCCGGGCCAGTATGACGTGGTGGTAGGCTTCTGCCCACTTTCCTTGGGCGGCCTGCTGGTGGAAGATTTGGCTGCCCTGCCGCAACAAGCACCGGGCGGGTCGATCCTGTTGCTGGAGCCGGCGCCGACCCGGACCTGGTCCCTGCTTTGGCCATCCGCCGTCGACCGGTTGCGGGATGGCGCCGCTTGGGGCGCCGCCCTGGGGCCGGATGCGGAGCGCCTGCCCGTGGACGGATCATGGCCGGCCAGCCTGATCGCGTTGCAGGCTGCCGAGTTATCTGCAATGCCCGGTGGCAGCCAGGCCCATTCCTCCGTGGTGTTGGTCGCGGCCGAGCATGATGCGTTGGCGCAGGCGATCGCGGATGCCTGGGGAGAGCCGTCCGCCGAAATCGTTCGCTGTTCGCCAACCGGATTGGCGGCGCTGCAAGCGGGCGATGGCTTCGCGGCGGGCGACATCGCCTTCATCCTCGACGAACGAACGGCGAGTGTCGCGGCGTGGCTGAACCACGTGGCCCGGTGTGCCGAGGCAATGCCGGCCGGCACGCGGTTGACGCTGTTGGCGCATGCGGACGCCGCCGAGCCGCTGGCGGCGGCGCTCGCCGGGTTGCGCCGGGTTATGGCGAACGAAAGCCCCGATGCGGCGTGCCGCCTGGTGCAGCTCGACCGGGCCATGCCGCTGGCCGAGGCGGCCGCGCGGGCCGTGGGCGAACTGCGTCACCCGGACACCGAGGCCGAAATCACTTGGTCAGCGCGCGGACGGTGCGTGCCGCGCGTTCGACTGGGCCTGCCGGCTCCGGCCGTGGACGCAGGCGCCGCGACCATGGTGCGCCTGGTGGTTGGCCGACCCGGTCTGCTGGACACGTTGGGGTGGGACGCGGTGGCGGAGTCGCCGGCGCCCGGCCCCGGCCAGGTTGCGATCCAAGTGCACGCCGCCGGGTTGAACTTCCGCGACGTAATGTGGGCAATGGGGCTGCTGCCGGACGAGGCCCTGCTGGACGGGTTTGCCGGGCCGACCATCGGGTTGGAATGCGCGGGTATCGTGTCGGCCGTGGGCGCGGACGTGACCGCGTTTGCTCCGGGCGACCGGGTAATGGCGTTCGCGCCGGCCTCCATGGGCAGCCAGACGGTCACCGCCGCCCATGCCGTCATGCGCATGCCCGACCACATGGCGTTCGCCGAGGCCGCAACCGTGCCGGTGGCGTTCCTGACGGTTGCCTATTCGCTCGGCCATTTGGCGCAGTTGCAGCCCGGCGAGCGCGTGCTGGTGCATGGCGGCGCCGGCGGCGTGGGCCTGGCCGCGATCCAGTATGCCCGGTTGAAGGGTGCCACGGTGTTCGCCACCGCCGGCTCGCAGGCCAAGCGGGCCATGCTGCGCCGGTTGGGCGTGGATGCCGTGCTGGACAGCCGCAGCCTGGGGTTCGCCGACGAGGTCATGCGCTTGACCGGTGGGACCGGCGTCGACGTCGTGCTGAACTCGGTCAGCGGCGAGGCGATGGAGTTGAGCCTGGGGCTGATGCGGCCGTTCGGTCGCTTCCTGGAGCTTGGCAAGCGGGATTTCTACGGCAACACCGCCGTCGGGCTGCGGCCGTTCCGGCAGAATATCTCCTATTTCGGCGTCGATGCCGACCAGCTCCCGTTGCGGCGGCCGGTGCTGGCGGCCAGCCTGTTCGCCGAGGTCGCCGGCCTCATGCAGGACGGTGCGCTGCGTCCGCTGCCGCATCGCGTGTTCGACGCCTCGGATGCGTCGGAGGCGTTCCGGCTCATGCAGGCGTCCGGCCACATCGGCAAGATCGTGCTCCAACTCGGGCAGGGCGCGGCCGCCCCGGTGTCACGCAAGGCGCCGGTCGCGGCACCCAAACTGCCAGTACAGGCGGATCGGACCTATGCCGTCACCGGCGGCGCCAATGGCTTCGGGCTGGCGGCGGCAGGCTGGCTGGCGGATCAAGGGGTGCGCCACCTCGCGCTGCTCAGCCGGCGCGGTGCGGAGACGGATGGGCTGCAGGCGGCACTGGAGGCGCTGCGTGCGACCGGCGTGCAGGCGGAGGCGTTCCAGTGCGACGTGGCCGATGAGGTTGCGCTAGCTGGCGCCTTGGAGGCTATCCGCGCGACCATGCCGTCGTTGGGCGGCGTCATCCACGCGGCCGTAGCCATGGACGACGCCATCCTTTCCGAGCTGGATGAAAGCCGGTTTGCCAAGGCGTTGCGGCCGAAGCTCGACGGCGTGGAAGCGCTGGACCGGCTGACCCGTACCGACCCGATCGGGCTGTTCGTCGTGTTCTCTTCCGTCACGACGGTGCTGGGCAATCCGGGGCAAGCAAACTACGTCGCCGCCAATGCTGCGGCGGAAGCAGTGGTGGAACGGCGGCATCGCGAAGGCCTGCCCGGCTTGGCGGTCCAATGGGGCCCGATCGGCGACGTGGGCTACCTGGCGCGGGAGGCCGGCGTGGCCAAGCTGCTGTCCCGCCGGCTGGGCGGCCAGTTCGCCACCGCCACCGAGGCCTTGGACATGCTGCCGGTGTTGCTGGCGGCGGGCGCGCCGGTGGTGGGCATGGCGGACGTGCGCTGGGGGACCCTGGCCGCGAGCCTGCCGCTGCTGCGCTCCAGCCTGTTTGAGGAACTGCATGGCGGCATCGCCGAGCCGGCGGCCGAGGTGGATGTGCGAGAACTGCTGGAAAACAGCACGCCGGAGGTGGCGCAGGAGAAGCTAAGCGCGCTACTCTCCGAGGAGGTCGCCCGCATCATGAAGACGTCGCAGGCTTCCATCGAGGTGCATCGTCCGCTGGCCGAACTCGGCATGGACAGCCTTATGGCGGTGGAGTTGCGGCTGGCGGTGGAGCAGCGCTTCGGCTTGTCGATCCCGGTGCTGGCCTTGTCGGACGGGGCGTCGTTGTGGGCGTTGGCCGGGCGGATGGCGCGGTCGATCGGGGTCAAGGACACGCCGGAGGAGCCGAACAAGGCTGCGGAGTTGGCCGAGCGGATCAACCGGTTCGAACCGGGTGCAGATGCCCAGCCGGTGGAGCACTCCTTCGCCGCCGCGGCCGCGGTGATGCCATGAGCGGCCTGTTCGGCCTGTCGGCCGATGCCAAGTCCAAGCTGATGACCCGGCTGGCCTCCCGCGGCAGTGCCGGCCCGGCCGCCGCGGCGCCGCTGCCCCCGCGGGACGCGACGCCCGCGCTCGGCGATCCCGAGGTGCTGGCCAATCTTGACCTGGTCAGGCGCGCCGGCGTGGCCTTGGATATCGAGAACCCGTATTTCCGCGTGCATGCCGGCATCGCGGGTGCGCAGACCACGATCGAGAACCGCAGCTACGACAACTTCGTTTCCTACAACTACCTGGGCCTCAACGGGGACAAGCGCGTCAGCGACGCCGCGAAGTACGCCATCGACCGCTACGGCACCTCCGTGTCGGCCAGCCGGCTGGTGTCCGGCGAACGGCCGGTCCACCGCGAATTGGAAGCGGCACTGGCGGAGGTGTACGGCGCCGAGGACGCCCTGACCATGGTGAGCGGCCATGCCACCAACGTCACGGTAATCGGCCATTTGGTCGGCCCGGAAGATGCGATCGTGCATGACTCGCTGAGCCACAACAGCATCTTGCAAGGTGCGCTGCTGTCCGGGGCGCACCGCGTGCCGTTCCCGCACAACGACCTGGCGGAGCTGGACCGCTTGCTGACTCGGGTTCGGCCGACGGTGAAGCGGGTGCTGGTGGTCGTGGAAGGCCATTACAGCATGGATGGCGACGTGCCGGACCTTGCCGGGCTGGTGCAAATCGTGCGTCGGCATCGCGCCAGCCTGATGGTGGACGAGGCGCATTCGCTCGGCGTGCTCGGCGTAACGGGCCTGGGGATCGCGGAGCGCGCCGGGGTGGATCCCGGCGAAATCGACCTTTGGATGGGCACGCTCAGCAAGACGCTTTCGGCGTGCGGCGGCTACGTTGCCGGGTCGCGCGCACTGATCGACTACCTGCGCTGCTCCGCGCCGGGGTTCGTGTATTCCGTCGGGCTGGCGCCGCCGGTCGCGGCGGCGGCTCTGGCCGCGTTGACCGTGATGCGGGCGGAGCCGGAGCGCGTCGCGCAACTGGCCGACAATGCAGCTTACTTCCTGGCGGAAGCAAAGGCCGCTGGGCTGGATACCGGCCCGTCGATCGGCGCCGCCATCGTGCCGATCATGACCGGCGGCTCGATCCGAGCCGCGACGGCGGCGCACCGGCTGCGCGAGATGGGCGTCAACGTGCAGCCGATCATGCAGCCGGCGGTGCCGGAGCGTTCGGCCCGGTTGCGGTTCTTCATCTCCTCCCTGCACAGCCGCGAGCAGCTTTCCCGCGTGGTGGCGCAAACGGCGGAGGTCCTGGCAGAGGTGTCGTCGCGCAACGTCAACCTGGCGGCGTTGGCGCTGCGTTTGGCGGCCGACTAGGGTCGTCCACGTGCCGGGGCGGAGCGGCCAGCGCCGCGCCATCGTCCATGTCGGCCTCCCGCGTACCGGCACGACGACGTTGCAACGGGTGCTGTCCGGGATACGGCCGCTTCTGCTTGCAGAGGGGCTGCTGTACCCCGACCTCACGCCGAGATCGGCGTCCCAACCGCACCTCAGCCACCAGCATCTGGGCGAAGCGCTTGATGGCCGCCGGCCGCCTGGTGAACGGGTGGAGTTGCTCCAGGCACTTTCGGCGCAGCTTGCGGCCACGGAGGCCGACACGGTGCTGATATCGTATGAGGGGCTTTGCCTTGCGCCCCGCCGCCTGGGAGTGCCGCAGCGCCTTGCCGGGTTGTTCGCGCGGCACGGCTTCGCCATGGACGTGCTGGCTACGGTGAAGCCGCAGGATGAATGGGTGAACTCCAGCTACACCTGGCGGATGCAGTTCCTGCGGGACGCGCGGTCGTTCCGCCGGTTCTTCAAGGCGGAAATCGGGCAGCCGCAGCTTGATTTCGCCCGGCTGCTGCAAGGCTGGTACGCCGCCTCGGATGGCCGGCTGCTGGTGGTGCCGACGCGGGACCCACGCTCCACCCGCCCGCTGCTCGAGCGCGTGTTCAGCGAACTCGGGCTGCTGGGCCGCGTGGCGGACCTGGTGCGCCCGGACGATTTCGCCCTGGTGGAGAACCGCAGCCCGGGGCCGGTCGCGGTGGCGGTGGCGCGGCGGTTGCGGCAAGGCGGCGCCCATCTGGCGCTGGGTGCGGCGGCGCGGGACGCCACGCGGTTCGTGGAGCAGGTCGCGCGCGCGCGGGGCGTCGACGCGGCACCGTTCCACGGGCTTGAGCCAGGCCTGCGGACCGAGGCCGCGGCACGCTGGACGCAACCGAACGACCGGTTCGCCCGGCAGGTGTGGGGGGAGCCCTGGTCGGCCCGCGTCGCGCCGCACCCTGCCACGCCCACCAACGAGATCACCGGCACCGGGCATCCTGGTGTGGAGGACGTGTTGTCCCAGGTGTGCGACCGCTACCGGCTGCGCCTTGCCGGCGGCGTTCGCCTCGCGTTGCAGGATGCGGCGGCTGCGGCGGGAGGCCAACTCGGCCGGCTGGTGCGGTACGGGCGCGCGCTGCGGCCGTAGCTGTGCGCCGGGCCGGTTTTGCGCTATCCGGGAGCGGCAGAATCACGGGATGGTCGGCATGAAACTGAGTGCGCGCAACCAGATCAAGGGCAAGATCACCGCCGTCGTGAAGGGACAAACCACGGGGCACGTCCACATCGACATCGGCAACGGCGTGACGATCCATTCCTCGATCACCAACGAGGCCATCGACGATCTGTCGTTGAAGGTCGGCGATGAGGCGGTCGCCGTCATCAAGGCGTCGGACGTGATGGTGGCTGTGTAGGCGAAGCGATCGGGTCGCAAGGGAGAGCGGGATGGCCGACCATGGAAGGGACGCCGTGCTGGCGGCGATTTCCAGCCGCCGCAGCGTCCGCGGGTTCAAGGACACACCGGTGCCGCGCGCCACGGTCGAGACGATCCTGACGGCGGCGGCCCGAGCGCCGAGCGCCACCAACACGCAACCCTGGCGGGTGCATGTGTTGACCGGGACGGCGCGCGCGGCGCTGGTTGCCGCGATCATGGCAGAACGCGCCACGGGCGCCGCGGAGCCGGCACCGGAATACCCCTATTACAGCGCGGAAATGCCGGAGCCATACCTGGCACGCCGCCGGGCAGTCGGTTGGCAGCTTTACGGGCTGCTGGGCATCGCCAAGGGCGACCGGGCCGGCGCCCGCGGTTGGCACGACCAGAATTTCAGCTTCTTTGGCGCCCCGGTCGGAATGATCTTCACCGTGGACCGCCGGCTCGGCCTTGGCGCCTTTATCGACCTCGGCATGTTCATGCAGAACATCATGGTCGCCGCCCGGGGCTTCGGCCTGGATACCTGCCCGCAGGCGGCGTTTGCCGGATACCACGCGACCATCCGCCGCGAACTGGCATTGCCGGCGGAGGATATGGTGCTGTGCGGCATGGCGCTCGGCTGGGCCAACGCGGACGCGGTCGCCAACACGCTGGTGTCGGAGCGGGTGGCGCTGGGTGACTTCGCCGTGTTCGCCGATTGAAGGCGCGGCGCCCCTCGCGTCCGGTTGCTCTTCCGGTACGATGCGGGCAGTTATCCATGCCATGATTGCCCCCCACCGCACGCGTCCCGGCACCGCGGCTTGAGCGGCGCGACCGTCGCCCGCCATCCGCCACGGTTCGCCCTGGCCCGGCGCCTGTTGGAGAACCCGGGCGCGGTCGCCGGATTGCTGGTGATGCTGGTGCTGGTCGCGCTAGCCGCCGCCGCACCGCTGGTGGCGCCGCACGGCCCGGCGGAGCAGTTCCGTCAATCCTTCCTCGCGCCGCCTTTCCAGCAATGGGAGTTCCCCCTCGGCACGGACAGCCTGGGCCGCGACATCCTTTCGCGGCTGATCTACGGCGCCCGGTTGTCCCTGCTGATCGGCGCCGTGGTGGTGGCGCTGTCCTTAACCGTCGGGACCTTGCTGGGGCTGATCGCGGCCTTCGCCGGTGGCGTGGTCGACGTGGTCATCATGCGGCTGATGGACGTGCTGCTGGTGTTCCCGTCCTTGCTGCTGGCCATCGTCGTGGTGGCGATCCTGGGGCCGGGGCTGACCAACGCCATGCTGGCCGTGGCGGTGGTGCTGCTGCCCGCCTATGTCCGCCTGTCGCGCGCCGCCGCGCTGGGCGAGCTTGCGCGCGAATACGTCATTGCCACCCGGTCGGCCGGGGCAGGGGTGGTGCGGCTGATGCTGCTGGTCGTGCTGCCGAATTGCCTGGCGCCGCTGATCGTGCAGGCGACGCTCGGTTTCTCGTCCGCCATCCTGGATGCGGCGGCGCTCGGCTTCCTCGGGTTGGGGGCGCAGCCGCCGACGCCGGAATGGGGCACGATGCTGGCGGACGCGTTGCAGTTCTACCAGCGGGCCTGGTGGCTGCTGACTTTCCCAGGCATCGCCATCCTGGTGACGGTCATGGCGTTCAACCTGCTGGGGGACGGCCTGCGCGATGCGCTGGACCCGAAGCTGCGCCGATGAGCGCGCTGCTGGACGTGCAGGACCTATCCGTCGCGTTCGACACCGCTTCCGGGCGCTTCAACGCCGTGGAGTCGTTGAGCCTGACCGTGGCCGCCGGCGAGGTGCTGTGCGTGGTTGGCGAATCCGGCTCGGGCAAGAGCGTGTCGATGCTGGCGGTGATGGGGCTGTTGCCGCCGACCGGGCGGGTGTCCTCCACGGCCATCGCCTTCCGCGGCAACGATCTGCGCACGGTGTCGCCCCGCGCCCGCCGGCGCCTGATCGGGCGCGACGTGGCGATGGTGTTCCAGGAGCCGACTTCCTCGCTGAACCCCTGCTACCCGATCGGCTGGCAGATCGGCGAAGCACTGCGGGTGCATGGCGCCGTGCCGCGCAAGGATGTCCGCGCCCGCGTGCTGGCGCTGCTGGGGCAGGTGGGTGTGCCGGCGCCGGAACAGCGTATGCGCGCCTTTCCGCACCAACTGTCCGGGGGACTGAACCAGCGGGTGATGATCGCCATGGCGATCGCCTGCAACCCGGCGCTGCTGATCGCCGACGAGCCCACCACGGCGCTGGACGTCACGGTGCAGAAAGGCGTGCTCGACCTGCTGGTTGGCTTGCAGCGGGAGCGCGGCATGGGCCTGGTGCTGATCACGCACGACATGGGAGTGGTGGCGCAGACGGCGCAGCGCGTGCAGGTCATGTATGCCGGGCAGGTGATGGAGGAGCAGCCGGCCGACGCGCTTTTCGCCCACCCGCGCCATCCCTACACCGCCGCGCTGCTGGACGCGCTGCCCGAGCGGGCGGAGGGCAAGCCGCGCCTGCCGACCATTCCGGGCGTGGTGCCCGGCATCGACGACCGGCCGTCCGGCTGCCTGTTCGCGCCGCGCTGTCGGTTCCGCACCGCGCAGTGCACGGCGCAGCGCCCGCACCTGCTGCCGGTGATGGGGGCAAAGGTGCGGTGCCACTACCCGCTGGACGATGCCGGCCAGCCGACCGGATGGCCGGCATGACGGTGCTGGCGGCGGACAACGTCACGCGGCACTACGGCATCGGCCGCGGCCACCTGTTGAAGGCGGTGGACGGCGTGTCGTTCCGCCTGGAAGCCGGGCACACGCTGGCGGTGGTGGGTGAATCCGGCTGCGGCAAGTCCACGCTGGCGCGCTTGTGTGCGCTGATGGAGCCGCCCACCTCGGGTGCCATCGCCATCGCCGGCCGGCCCGCCGCCGCGGACCAAACGCTGCAATTGCAGAACCAAATGGTGTTCCAGAACCCCTTCGGGTCGCTGAACCCCCGCCGCACCATCGGCGCGATCCTGGTCGAGCCGCTGACCATCAACCGCCGCGGCAGCCGGCCCGAGCGCGTGGCGGCGGCGCGGCGCATGCTGGACCGGGTGGGGCTGCGGCCGGAAGCGTTCGACCGTTACCCGCACATGTTCAGCGGCGGCCAGCGCCAGCGCGTCGCCATTGCCCGTGCGCTGATGTTGCAGCCGGCGGTGGTGACGGCGGACGAGCCGGTGAGCGCGCTGGACGTATCGGTGCAGGCCCAGGTGCTGAACCTGATGCGGGACCTGCAGGACGAGTTGGGCATCGCCTATTTGTTCATCAGCCACGACATTTCCGTGGTGCGCCACATGGCTCGCGACGTGCTGGTGATGTATTGCGGCCGCCCGGCCGAACAGGGCAGCCGCGCGGACGTGCTGGACCGGCCACTGCATCCCTATACGCGGATGCTGCTGTCTTCCACGCCTTTCGTGGACCCGGCGCGGCGCCGGGCCACCGTGCCGGTGCGCGGCGAGTTGCCGTCCCCGATCGACCCGCCGAATGGCTGCGCCTTTGCCAGCCGCTGCCCGTATGCGGCCGAACGGTGCTTGGCCGAACGGCCGGCGCTACGGCTGGTGGAGAACCGCCTGGTCGCCTGCCACTTTGCGGAGAAGGTGGCCGGGGAGGGCCATAGCATTACCGAATCTCCCTCTCCCGCTGGCGGGAGAAGGGCGGGGTGAGGGTGGCGTCGCCCGTTTGGACTCCAGATTTCGCCACCGATTGCAGCCTGGCCGGCCACCCTCATCCTACTCTCTGCTCTGCCAGCGGGAGAGGGATACTCAGCAGAGTAGGCCAACTGCGGATGCCTTGGGTGGGACCCTCACCCCGGCCCTCTCCCAGAGGGAGAGGGAGAGGGAGAGGGAGAGGGAGAGGGAGAGGGAGAGGGAGTTCTCCGGAGGGAAGAGCGGGGCCTTCAAGCCTCGCCTAAATCCCACCACAGGCCGGTGAACGCCGCGACGCCTTCGCGGGCGGGGGTGATCAGCAGGTGTTCGTCGGGGCCGTGCTGCTTGCAGCCGTTGTAGCTGTGCGGGATCCAGACCAGGGGGACGCCCAAATGGTCGATGAACACGTCGCCGGGCAGGCCGCCGCCGCTGTTGGGGATCAGTTGCGGCTTGCGGCCCAGCGTGCGTTCCAGGCTGGCGGCGGCGCGCTGCACCCAGGGGTTGGCCGGGTCGGTGCGGCTGGCGGGCATGCGGCTGCCGGCGTTCTGGACCGCGACCTCCGGGAAGCCCGCCGCGTCCAGATGGGCGCGCAAGGCCGGCTCGAACGCGGCGATGTCGCAATCCACGGTGTAGCGCAGTTGGCAATGGGCGCGGGCGTTGGGGGCGACGGCGTTCACCGGGTTTTCCGGCCGGCCGGACAGCATGGACAGCACGATGAAGCTGGTCCAGCCGTACACCTTCTCCGCCGCGGTGAAGCCGGGCTCGCCCCAGTCCGAATCGATGGTCGCCGCAGCACCCTCGGCCCGCAGCTCCAGCCCGGCCAAGGCGTCGCGCACGCTGGCCGGCATGCCGCCGGGCGGCAGGAAGCCCGGCACGAGGATGCGGCCGTGACGGTCGGCCACCGCCGCGATGGCGTGGGCCAGCACGATCGCCGGGTCGGTGGTCATGCCGCCCCAATTGCCGGAATGCACGCCGCCGGGGCGGGTATCCACCACCAGGTCGAAATGGAACGTGCCGCGGGTGCCGGTGGAGATGGTCGGGACGTCGGAAGCGACGCGCGGGCCGTCCGAGGCGACCAGCACGTCCGCCTTCAGCGCCGCGGCATGGGCCGCCACGAACTCCCGCAACCCGACCGAGCCGCGTTCCTCCGCCGTTTCCAGCACCAGCTTGACGTTGAAGCCCAGTCGGCCGCCGCGCTCCTGCAGCACGGCTTCCAGCGCGTGCAGGTTGATCGCGTGCTGCCCCTTGTTGTCGGCGGAGCCGCGGCCGTACCAGCGCCCGTCCTCCTCCGTCAGCACCCAGGGGTCCAGCCCGGCGCGCCATTGGTCCGCCAGGCCGCGCACGGTGTCGCCGTGGCCGTAGGTGAACACGGTGGGGCCACCACCTTCGATCCGCTCCGCCATCAGGATGGGGCCGAAGCCTTCGCGCGGGTTGGGGTGGATGGCGGCGGTGAAGCCCAGCCGTTGCAGCCAGGGCAGGATCGCCTGCTCCAGATAGCGGTGCAGATCCGCCTCGTGCCCCGGGTCCTGCGAGGTGGAGGGGATGGCGACCAGCTCGGTGAGCCGCCGCTTGAACGTGCCGTCATCGAAGCCGGCCAGGGCGCGGGCAACGGCGCCCTCCCGCGACGCCATCAGCCGCGCCCCCGCGCCATGTCGTGGTATTCGGCGTTCGGCATCATGTCGACGGCGTGCGCCACCCGGTTGGTGTAGTTGAAGAACGCGGCGACCTCCGCGATGTCGAAGATGTCCTCGTCGCTGAAACCCTCGTCGCGCAGGGCCTGGCGATCCTCCGCCGTGACCTCGTGCGCGGCCTCCGTCAGCAGCACGGCGAAATCCAGCATGGTGCGCTGCCGGTCCGACAGCTCGGCCACGCGGTAGTTGAAGGCCAGCATCTCCCCCAATTGCGGGTCGCCGGACAGCTTGCGCACCGCGGCACCGTGCGCCACCAGGCAATAATAGCAGCGGTTCACGGCGGACACGGCGACGGCGATCATCTCCCGCTCCAGCTTCGACAGGCCGGAGGGCGCGAGCATCAGCTCGTCATAGGCGCGGATGAAGTTGCGCAGCTTGGCCGGGCGCAGCAGCCAGGCGCGCAGCACGTTGGGCACGAAGCCCAACTTGTCGCGGCATTTGGCGAAATACGGCTGCAAATCCTCCGGCAGCGAGTCTTCGGAGGGTTCGCGCAGATCCATGACATGGGTCGGTTGCGGCATTTGGGGCCTCGTCGGCACCCTCTCCCGCTGGCGGGAGAGGGCAGGGTGAGGGTGGTCCGGCGGCGAGCGATGCGTCCCGTCTGCGTTACGCGGGTCGCGCCACCCTCACCCCGGCCCTCTCCCGCCAGCGGGAGAGGGAGGCTTGTTCAGGCGGGCAGGTAGTCGGGCACGGACAGGTAGCGCTCGCCCGTGTCGTAGTTGAAGCCGAGCACCACGGCGCCGCCCGGCAGTTCCGGCAGCTTCTTGGCGATGGCGGCCAGGGTGGCGCCGGAGGAAATGCCGACCAGCACGCCCTCCACCGCGGCGGAACGGCGGCCGAACTCGCGCGCTTCCTCCGCCTCCACCGGGATCGTGCCGTCCAGCAGGCCGGTGTCCAGGTTGGTGGGAATGAAGCCGGCGCCGATGCCCTGGATCGGGTGCGGGGCAGGGGCGCCGCCGGAGATCACGGCGGACTGCGCCGGCTCCACCGCGAACACCTTCAGTCGCGGCCAATGCTGCTTCAGCACCCGGGCGCAGCCGGTGATGTGGCCGCCGGTGCCGACGCCGGTGATCAGGACGTCGACGCCGTCCGGGAAGTCGGCGGCGATCTCCTCCGCGGTGGTGCGGACATGGATGTCGGGGTTGGCCGGGTTGTCGAATTGCTGGGGGATCCAGGCGCCGGGGTGTTCGGCCGCCAGCGCCTTTGCGCGGTCAATGGCGCCGTTCATGCCCTTTTCGCGCGGGGTCAGGTCGAAGCTGGCGCCGTAGGCCTGCATCAGCCGGCGGCGTTCCACCGACATGGAATCGGGCATCACCAGGATCAGCTTGTAGCCCTTCACCGCGGCGACCATGGCGAGGCCGATGCCGGTGTTGCCGGAGGTCGGCTCGATGATGGTGCCGCCGGGTCGGAGCTGGCCGCTGCGTTCCGCCGCTTCCACCATGGACACGGCGATGCGGTCCTTGATGGAGCCGCCGGGATTGCCGCGCTCCGACTTGATCCACACCTCGGCGTCCGGGAACAGCCGCGCCATGCGGATGTGCGGCGTGCCGCCGACCGTGTCGAGGATGCTGTTGGCTTTCATGCGGGCGGCTCCCTGGGCGCGAGTGGGCGCAGGATGAACCGGCGCGCCGGCAAAGCAAAGCGCGGCCGACCGGGCGAGGCGGTGCTAGCCCTGCGCGGTGGGGCGCACGACGATCTCGCCGACATCCACCTCGGCCGGTTGCTCGATGGCGAAGGCCACGGCCCGGGCGATGGCGGCGGGCGGGATGGCGATGCGCTCCATGCCCGCGAGGGTCTGCGCGCGGAGGTCCGGGTGGGTCATGGAGGATGCGAGCTCCGTGCTGACGAAGCCCGGCGAGACGGTGGTCACGCGCAGCTTGTCCCCTGCCTCCTGCCGCAGGGCTTCGGAGATGGCGCGCACGGCGTTCTTCGTGCCGGCATACACCCCCATGGTGGGCACGATCTTGAGGCCGGCGGTGGACAGCATGTTGACGAAATGGCCGGCGCGTTGCCGCCGGAACACCGGCAGCGCGGCGGCGATGCCGTACAGCACGCCCTTGATGTTGACGTCGATCATCGCGTCCCAGTCCTCGACCCGAAGCTCGTCCAGGGGGGAGATGGGCGCAATCCCGGCATTGCTGACCAGGACGTCGAGCCGGCCGAACCGCTCGCCCGCCAACGCCACCAGCCCGGCCAACTGCTCCCGGCGCGTCACGTCCGTGCGGAGAAAGGCGGCAGTGCCGCCGGCCGCCGTGATGCGGGCCGCCAAGTCCTGCAAGCGGTCTTCCCGCCGGGCACCGAGCACCAGGCGCGCGCCGCGTTCCGCCAGCAGCAACGCGGTCGCTTCGCCGATGCCGCTGCTGGCCCCCGTGATCGCCACGACCTTGCCGTTGATGCCGTCCATGGGGGTTCCTCCGCGAGTTGCGCTGCAGCCAGGAGATTATACGGGTGCTACTGCCTGTCGATGGCAGGAGGCGAGACCGTCAGCCTTCGGCCGCTAACGGAAGAGCCGGTCCATGACGGACGCGAGCGGGGGCGGAAGCATTGGCCGTGCTGCGCGGCTTCCGCTTCCGATCACCTGCCGCCGCAGCGGCCCCGGTCGGGGCTACGTTAGGAAGGATGGACAAGGGCGGCAGCCTGCTTGCCGCACGCGCCGGCCACGGTGAACATGGTCGGATGTCCGAACCGCTCCTCACCTCCATCTCCCGCTCCGCGGCCAAGCTCCTTGAGCTCTGCGAGCAACGCGGCACTGGCGCCGTCCTGTACTTCTCGCGCGACAGCCTGACCATCGTCGAGGAAATGGCCGAGGAGGCTGCTGCGTGGAGGTCGACGCTTTCTCCCGATCAGCTCACGAACCTAGTCCAGGATGTCGGTTGCTACCTGCTGGAAGTTGGACGGCGGGAGTTCGATGGGCAGTACCTGTGGCACGAGCCGCGTCATCAACCTGTCCCCGTGGTGGGTGAACCGGCCTTCCACGTCGCACTCATGACCTGGGACAAGGTTCGAAGGCGACTGGGCGGTGACCGGGCGGACAATCTCCTCTTCTTCTACGACGGCTTCGCTGAGCGGGCTCGTCAGGCTGTGCCTGGAACCCGCGCGATCTACGTCTGATTCAAAAAACTGTGGTTGTCAGGTACGCCGGTATCCTGCCCGGATGCGGATAGTCCACTCACCCACTACAAGCGGATGAAGACGTGTCATGGCGCCCGCTCGGTTCTACCCGAAGCGAAATACATCGCTGCAAAATCAGGGGCGCCACCATGGAGATTGATTGGGACGATTTCGTCAGCGGACGCGCGGCGGCTCGCGTCGGACAAGCGGTCCGCTTGCAAGGCTGGCTGTCGCAACCCGACCTGGCGGGGCGGCGGTTGTTGGTGGCGGAGCCGCCCTGTTGCGCTGGCTGCGTCCCGGGGAGCCAGGCAGCGCGCGTGCAGGTGGCGGCAGCAGACACGCTGCGCAGTGGTGCCGCCATGCTGGAAGGCACGCTCGTCCATGGGACCGGCGGTTGGGTGCTGATGAATGCCCGCACCGTCGGTGCCGGGTTCGGGCGTCGCCGGCTGTTAGCGGCAGGGCCGTTGCTGTGCCTGGCCGCGGCGGCACCCGCGGACGATCCGCGTGCGGTGACGGACGGCGCGGCGACGGTGGATCTGCACTCGCATGCCGGGCGGCTGCTGCGCGTGCGGTCCGGCGGGCCGTTCACGCCGGTGGCGGGGCCGATGCGGGAAGGTGGGCTGGCGGTGGCCTGCCTCGCGGTCGTGTCCGACTCGCCGACGCACCGGCTGGCGGCGGACCACCGCATCCACCCGTATCGCGAGCCGGCGCCGGGTGAGCTGTACGACTATGCCCAGCGCGCCTTCGCGCGCCTGCACGCGCTGGCGCGGGAGCAGTCGCTTGCCGTCATCACCGACGCCGCCGGGCTGCATGCCGCGCGGGCGGAGCGGCCGGGCGTGGTGGTGGCGGCGGAGGGCGGGGATTTCCTGGAAGGCCAGCCGGACCGGGTGGACGAGGCGTACGACCGCTGGCAACTGCGCCACCTGCAACTGACGCATTACCGGGTCAACGAGTTGGGCGACATCCAAACGGAGGAGCCGGTGCATGGCGGCCTGACCGAGGCGGGCGCGGCCGTGATCCGGCGCTGCAACGCCCGCGGGGTGGTGGTGGACGTGGCGCACGGCACGCTGGACCTCGTGCGGCACGCGGCGGCGGTGACGACGAAGCCGCTGGTGCTGTCGCACACCTCGCTGACCCGGCGGCCGCTTCCGTTCACCCGATTGATCACGCCGGAGCACGCGCAACTGGTGGCCGGCACGGGCGGGGTGATCGGAATCTGGCCGGTAGCGTCACTGTTTCCGGACATGGCGGCGCTGGCGCGCGGCATGGCGCACATGGTCGCGGTGGCGGGGATCGACCATGTGGGGCTGGGGACCGACACGATGGGGCTGGTCGGCCCGGCGACGTTCGACAGCTATGCCGCGCTGCCCGGTCTGACCGCCGCCCTGCTGGCGGCCGGCTTCAGCGCGGATGACACCCGCAAGCTGCTGGGCGGCAACTACGCCCGTGTGTTCGCGGCCTGCATGGCCTAGGCCCAGCGTCCCATCGGAAGCGTTGCTAATGGAGCAACCGGATGGTTTGCGCCGTGATCCAGCACAGGCCGCGGATGGCGACGATCGAGCTGGCGAGCACCAGCAGCAATCCCAGCCAGGCATGCGAGCCATCGGTCGGCAGTTCGTCCCAAACAGTCGGGCGGTCGGCACTCGTCTGCCACAGTTCGGGGAAACTGGCTTCGGTGCTGGTGGACATGGCTGGCTCCCCCTGTTCGGGCGCCAGGATGCGGCAGGCGGGTTGCGAAGCGCTTAATGTTTGGCGCGTAATTCTGGACGGCGGGCAGGCTAGAAGATTCTTGCGCTCCGCCCGATCGCACACCATGAAGGCCGCGTGACCATTCTCCTCACCGGCGCGGCGGGGTTCGTCGGCTACCATGTGGCTGCCCGGCTGCTTGCCCAGGGCGTTCCGGTGATCGGCGTCGACGTGTTCAACGATTATTACGACGTGGCGCTGAAGGAAGCACGGGTTGTCCGGCTCGCCGGCCCCGGCTTCACCCTGCATCGCGCGGACGTGGCCGACCGGGCGGCGATGGCGGCGATCGTGGCCGGGGCGCCCGGCATCACCCATGTGGTGCACCTGGCAGCGCAGGCGGGTGTGCGTTATTCGATGGCCAACCCTTATGCCTACGTGCATTCCAACGTCATGGGCCACCTCGTCGTGCTGGAAGCAGCGCGTACGCTGACGCAGCTCCGGCACCTGGTGTATGCCAGCTCGTCGTCGGTGTACGGGCTGGGGACGGCGTTCCCGTTGGAGGAGACGGGGGAGGTGGACCGCCCCACCTCGCTCTACGCCGCGACCAAGCGGGCGGACGAGTTGCTCAGCCATGCCTACACGCATCTGTATAACCTGCCGCAAACCGGGCTGCGGTTCTTCACCGTGTATGGACCGTGGGGGCGCCCGGACATGGCGTATTACGGGTTCGCGCAGGCGATTGCCGCCGGGCAGCCGATCACCTTGTACGAGGGCGGCCGGTTGAAGCGCGACTTCACCTATATCGACGACATCGTCGACGGCGTGCTGGGCGTGCTGGACCGTCCGCCCCCGCCCGGACCGCCGCGCATCCTCAACATCGGCAACAACCAGGCGGAGCCGGTCACGCGGCTGGTGGCGCTGCTGGAACAGGCGCTTGGCCGCCGGGCGGAGGTGCGAACGATGCCGCGACCGGCCGCCGACGTGGTGGAAACCTGGGCGTCGGTGGACCGCATCGCCGAACTGACCGGCTACGCGCCGACCACGCCGCTCGACATCGGGATCCCGCGCTTCGTCGCCTGGTTCCGGCAGTATCACGGCGGCTAGGATGGCGATGTACCTTGTCACGGGCGGATGCGGCTTCATCGGATCGCATCTGTCGGATGCATTGGTCGCGGCCGGGCACGGGGTGCGGGTGCTGGACGATCTGTCCACCGGCACGGCGGACAACCTGGCGGCTGGTGCGACCCTGCTGTCCGGCTCGGTCGCGGATGCGGCGCTGGTCCGGGAGGCGGTGCAGGGGATCGATGGTTGCTTCCACCTGGCGGCGATCGCCTCCGTGCAGCGCTCGGAAGAGGATTTGCTTGGCACCCACCGGGTCAATCTGGGAGGGACGCTGACGCTGCTGGATGCGATCGCCGCGGCCGGGCGCCGGGTGCCGTTCGTTTATGCCTCCTCCGCCGCGGTGTACGGCGATTGTCCGGTGTCGCCGATCGGTGAGGACGCGCCGAAGCAACCGCAATCCGCTTATGGCGCCGACAAGTACGGAAGCGAGCTGCATGCGGCGGTTGCCACGCATACGCGCGGCATCCCGACCACCGGGCTGCGGTTCTTCAACGTGTATGGTCCGCGCCAGCGTCCGGATTCCCCGTATTCCGGCGTCGTCTCGATCTTCGCGGACCGGATCGCCCGCGGGCTGGGCGTCACGGTGTTCGGCGATGGCGGGCAAACGCGCGACCTGGTGCAGGTGTCGGACGTGGTGGCGGCCTTGATGCAGGCGATGGCGCGGCGGCTGCCCGGTGCTTCCGTGTTCAACGTCTGCACGGGGCAGGCCACCTCCGTGCTGGAGCTGGCGGGGATCATCGGCGGGCTACATGGCATGCGGCCGAGCGTCGGGCATGGCCCGCCGCGCGCGGGGGAAATCCGCCATTCCGTCGGCGACCCGGCGCGGGCTCGCGCTGCGCTGGGGCTGGGCGCGTCCGTCCCGCTTGCGGTCGGGTTGCGCAGCCTGCTGGCGCCCGGTTAGCGCAGGAGCGCCGCGGCGGCGGCCAACACCGCCCATTGCAGGATGCAGGCCCGCCGGTACAGGACCAGGCCGCGTCGGATGTCCGCCGTGCCCGCATCGGGCCGGCCATCCCCCATCCAACCGTCCGCCACCCGCACTGTGCCGTAGACCCGCGGCCCCGCAAGGCGCAGGCCCAGCGCGCCGGCCATCGCCGCCTCCGGCCAGCCGGCATTGGGGGAGCGGTGGCGCGTCGCATCCCGCCACACGGCGCGGAGGGCTGGCCGGCAGCGCGGGCCGCCGGCCACCGCCAGCAGCAGGGCGGCGAGGCGCGACGCGGGAAGGTTGACGAGGTCGTCGAGGCGGGCGGCCGCCCAACCGAATGCTGCGTGACGGGGGGTGCGGTGGCCGATCATGCTGTCGGCGGTGTTGATCGCTTTGTAGAGGGCAATGCCGGGCAGGCCGAGCAGGGCGCACCACAGGGCGGGTGCCACGACGCCGTCGGCGAAGTTTTCCGCCAGGCTCTCGATCGCGGCGCGGGCCACGCCGGCGGCGTCCAGGCTGTCCGGATCGCGGCCCACGATGTGCGAGACGGCCTGCCGCCCCTCGGCGAGCCCGTGGTCCAACCCGTCCGCCACGGCGGCCACGTGCTGCCATAGACTGCGCTGGGCTAGGAGGGTGGAGGCGGCGATGGCAAGCAGGGCGAGCGCGGTCGGGCGCGGCAGCCAGGCCAAGATTTCTGTCTGCACGGCCCAGTTTGGCAGCCCAACCAGCGCGAGCAGCGCCAGTAACGCCAATACGCCGATGAGCCGCCGGGATGTTTTCCTTGCCCGCTGGCGGGAGAGGGCAGGGTGAGAGTGGCCGGCCGGCTGAAGCAGGCGGTGCCCGTGGTGTGCCAATCGGGCGGCGCCACCCTCACCCCGGCCCTCTCCCGCCAGCGGGAGAGGGCGGGCGGCATCCGGGCCGATGTCGGTGGCGGAGGGTTTGCAGAGCGGGTTAAGCGTGCCATCGAGCCACGCAATGGCGGCGCCGGCCCACATCACCGGGTGGCCGGCGCGGCGCAGCAGCCAGGCCGGGTAGCCGAACGCTGCCTCGACCGTCAGCGCGCCGAGGGCGACTAGCAGGGGCGTGGATGTCAGCACGGCAGGGGGGTAGCATGGCGGCGGCGATCGCGCATGGCGGCGGGCTGATCGCGGCGGCGCAGCGGTTCCCGGACGCGCCGCGGCCCTGGCTGGACCTGTCCACCGGGATCAACCCGGTCGCCTATCCCTTGACGCCGATGCCGGCCGACACGCTGGCCCGCTTGCCGGAGCCCGAGCAGGTGGCCGCGTTGGAGGCTGTGGCCGCGCGTGCCTACGGCGTCGCGGACCCGGCGGCGGTGGTGGCCGGGCCGGGCACGCAGGCGCTGATCCACCTGCTGCCCCGGCTGCGCCCGCGCGGGACGGTGTCGGTGCTGTCGCCCACCTATGCGGAGCACGCCGCCGCCTGGGCGCTGGCGGGCCACGCCGTGTCGGAGGTAGCAACCCCCGAGGAGGCCGCCGTGGTCGTGGCCGTGCGCCCGAACAACCCGGACGGGCGCATCCTGCCGGCGGAAGCGGTGCTGCGCCTGACGGACCAAGTCGCCTCGAAGGGCGGGCTGTTGGTGTTGGATGAAGCGTTCGCCGACCTGGAAGGGTGCAGCCTCGCCCAGTTTCTGCCGAGGCCGGGGCTGTTGATCCTCCGCTCCTTCGGCAAGACGTATGGGCTTGCCGGACTGCGGCTCGGCTTCGCCCTGACCAGCCCGGAGCTGGCCGGGGCGCTGCGTGCAGGGCTTGGCCCTTGGGCGGTGAGCGGCCCGGCGATATGGGCCGGGTCGCAAGCGCTGGCGGATGGCGAATGGCCCGCGGCGGCCGGTGCGCGGCTGGCACAGGATGCCGCCCGGCTGGACGACCTGCTGTCGCGCGCCGGCGGCCGGGTCGTCGGCGGCACGCGGCTGTTCCGCCTGGTGGAGCACGCCAACGCGGCCGCCCTGGCGGATCGGCTGGGACGGGCCGGCATCCTGGTCCGCCGGTTTGCCGAGGCGCCGACCCGGCTGCGCTTCGGGCTCCCGGGCGCGGCGGCGGATTGGGACCGCCTGGGCGCCGCACTCGGCTGATCGTGTGATGACCGGCGCGCCCGGATGGCCCTATGGTGCCGCCATGCTGCACATGCGAAGTGACCGGCTTGCCCGGACGATGGCCGTGCCGGTCCAGGCCGTGGCCGGCGTGTGGGACCGTATGGTGTCGTCCGACCCCGGGTTGCTCCGCCTGGGCATGGCGTGGCGCGGCACGGCCGCGGTGTTCCTGATGACGGTCGTCGCCATCCTGCTCGGCCGGGTGGTCGGCGCGTCGCCGGTGGAGTTCGCCGCGGGCGTCACGCTCAGCATGATGGCGCCGTTCCTGATGCGGGAGCCGACACGCCGCCAGCGGGAGCGCACGCTGGTGCTGCTGGCCTTGCCCGCCGCGGCGGCGGAGGTCGCGACCACCGTGCTGCACGGGCGCGGCGTGATGGGCGACAGCTTCTTCCTGGTGCTCGTGTTCCTGTGCTTCCTGCTGCAGGCGCGCAGCCCGCTGGGCATCGGGCTCGGCCTGGTGGCGGTCGTGGTGAGCTATGTCGGGCTCTACCTGGAACTGCCGCCGGCCACGCTGCCGTTGCAGATGCTGTCCGTCCTGCTGGCCATCCCGGTGACCTGGTTCGCCTGCTTCGTGCTGCTGCCGTTGCGCCCGGCGGCCACGCTGCGCCGGACGGTGCAGGCAGTGCAGGGCCGGGCGTCCCTGGTGTTGCGGGATGCGGGCGGGTTGGCGGCGGGGCAGCCGGCCACGGTCCGGCGGCTGCGGCGCAGCCTGGCCCGGTTGAACGAGGCGGCGCTGGCGGCGGACGACCAGTTGGCCGTGCTGGACCCGGCCGGCAGCACCCCGCTGCGGCTGCGGCTGATGGATCTGGAGCTTGCCGCCGCGCGCCTGGCGGTGGCTCCGCTGGAGGCCGTGGCCGGCCAGGCCAGCCGGCGCCAGGCCGCGCGCTTGCAGGCCAACGAGCGGCGACTGCGCCGGGGCCGCTGGTCGCGCCACCATTTGCGCGGGCCGAACACCAATGCGCCGCGCACCGCAGTGGCGGCGGCGCTGGCCGACATCATGCAGGCGGCCTCCGCACTCGGGCTGGCCGCGACCGTG